>NZ_JAHREP010000049.1 GCF_019084545.1 Marinobacterium ramblicola | reverse complement strand
TCGATCAGCGACAGTGGAATACCGAAGCCCGCCTCCTGCGACAGGAAGGAGAAGCCGGTGGTGATGCCGCGCTGTTCTAGGTTGTTCAGGGTGTTGTCGATGATGAACCAGGCGAAGGCGCCCAAGGTCAGCACCAGCAGGATCTGGAACACCAGCGCACGCTTGGCCGGGTCGTTCCAGGGTTTGACCTCCGTTGAAGTCAACTCAGGTGAGGGCGCCTGAGCGGGAGGTGCCGTTTTTATAACGTCAGTGGACATCTGATCACTCTCCGGGCCCGCGAAGGGCCAGTTGTGGACAGCACGGAGCACTCGTAAGAGTGCTCCGATCTACACAGTTTTCGAGCTGATCAGCGGATCGGCGGGGCGTACATGATGCCGCCGTTGTTCCACAGGTTGTTCAGACCGCGGGTGATCTGCTGCGGGGAGTCCTTACCCACGTTGCGATCGTAGGCTTCACCGTAGTTGCCCACCTGCTTGACGATCTGGTAACCCCAGTCCTCGGCGATACCCATCCCCTTGGCCAGGCCCTCTTCGTTACCCAGCAGACGCTTGATGTTGGGGTTGTCGCTGGACTTCATCTCATCCACGTTGGCGGAGGTGACGCCCAGCTCTTCGGCGTTGATCATCGCGTTCAGCGACCACTTGACGATGTTGAACCACTGGTCGTCACCCTGGCGTACCACCGGGCCCAGCGGCTCCTTGGAGATCACCTCGGGCAGTGCGACCACGGAGTCCGGATCCTGCATGCGGGTACGCAGACCGAACGCCTGGGACAGGTCGGTGGTGAAGGCATCGCAGCGGCCGGTATCGAAGGCGGTGGCCGCCTCTTCGTTGGTGTCGAATACGACCGTCTTATTCGTCAGTCCATTGGTACGGAAGTAGTCGGCCATGTTCAGTTCGGTGGTGGTACCGGACTGTACGCAGATGGTGGCGCCGTCCAGCTCCTTGACGCTGCTCAGGCCCATGTCCTTCTTCACCAGGAAGCCCTGGCCATCGTAGTAGTTGACGCCGGCGAAGTTGATACCGAGCTGGGTATCGCGGGTCAGGGTCCAGGTGGTGACGCGGGAGAGCAGATCGATCTCACCTGAGGCCAGCGCGGTGAAGCGCTCCTTGGCGTTCAGCGGAATGAACTTGACCTTGCTGGCATCACCCAGCGCGGCCGCGGCCACGGCGCGGCAGACATCCACATCCAGGCCTTGCCAGTTACCCTTCTCGTCAGGAACGGAAAAACCGGGAACACCCGCGGTCACACCACATTTCACAAAATCTTTCGACTTGATAGTGTCCAGGGTGCCGGCGGAAACCGCACCGGAGAGTGCCACAGACATTACGGCCGCAGCGGTCAGAGCTTTTTTATTCACGTTGTAATTCTCCTTAGTACTGACTTTGCACGCTCACACTTGCCGACCCGCACTTTGGCTGGATCAACGACATTTAGATGAGCAAAGTCGATGCCAATACCTGAGAAAAACTACAACATTTTGATTTTAAATGGCTTTATAAGAAAGATCAGAAAAGTGCGCCCGAACAAAGGGGTATAACCTTTCGACAGCACGTACCGACAAAATCAATATTTATCTTTATATATCAATAAATTAACAAGACATTGCACACGTTATAACCATCCGCCAGGTTATAGGGGTTCGTGACTGGGTTTGGACCTCAATCCTGCAGCCGCTTGAGCCGCTTGCTCAGCGCCGGCTGGGATACCCCGAGCAGACGCGCCGCGATCGACTGGTTACCCTCGGCGCGCCGCATCGCCTCCTGCACCAGCAGATCGGTCACATCATGCAGGCTGGGCAGGGGTTCGTCGGGCACGAACACCGCACGCTCTTCCGCCACCACCTCCCCCTCGTCAAGGTGCGCATCGATGGCGCGTTTGAACACCTCCATCGACAGCATCCGTGCACGGTGCACGCTCATCGCGTCGTAGACCATGGCGCGCAGCTCACGTACGTTGCCGGGAAAGCTGTAGTTGGACAGCAGCACCGGCAGTTCACGGGGAATGGTCGGCTTGCTCTTGCCCAGCTCATCAGCGGCCTCGGCGAGGAAATGCTCAAGCAGTAACGGGATATCCTGCTTGCGCTGACGCAAAGGAGGAATGCGCACCAGATGGGTACGCAGGCGGTAGTAGAGATCCTTGCGGAACTCGCCGGAGGCCTGCTTTTTGGCAAGATCCTGATGGGTCGCCACCAGCACCCGCGCCTGGATCCGCTTCGGCCGATCGCTGCCCAGCGGGTAGTACTCCCCCTCCTGCAGCAGCCGCAGCAGCTTGACCTGCGACGCCATGCTCAGGTCGCCGATCTCGTCGAGAAACAGGGTGCCGCCGGCGGCACGCTCGATCATCCCGGCGCGCTCCTGGTTGGCACCGGTAAAGGCACCGCGCTCATGACCGAACAGGGTGTCGGCAAACATGTTGTCATCAAGACCGGCCACGTTGACGCAGACCAGCGGTCCGCTACGACCGCTGAGGGTATGCGCGGCGCGGGCGATCAGCTCCTTGCCGGTGCCGCTTTCGCCGCAGATCAGGATCGGCTGGCGGCTCACCGCAACCGACTCCAGATACTGGAATACCGAGCGCATCCCCTTGTCGCCGGTGACGATATGGGCGAACGCCTCGGGCTGCTCCAGGGTGTCGTACAGAAAGCGCTTGCGCAGCTCCTGGTTCTCTCGCCGCAGCTCCTGCAGACGGATGGCGCGACGGACCCCGGCGATCAGTCGATCCGGCTCGTCGGTTTTGACGAAGTAATCGAAGGCACCGAGCTTGATGCAGTTGACCGCGGTCTCCACCTGGTTCAAACCGCTGATCACGATCACCCCCACATCGGGATGCTCCTCGACGATCTGTGCCAGCAGCTTCTCCCCGGACAGATGCGGCATGGTCAGATCCAGGGTCACCAGACCGATGTTCTCCCGCGCCAGAATCGTCATCACCTTACGGCTGTCCTGGCAACGCTGGATATTGGTGATCCCGCCGCTGCGCTCCAGCGCTATGCTCAGGCTGCGCAAAAAGGAGGCTTCATCGTCCACCAGTAACAGACCAAAGGAGGGGTATACGCTGTTCGTCATCAAATCGTCCTGCACTCTACTGGTTACCACACTGACCGGTCGCTTATTGATCGCCCTTGGCAGCCGCGCCTGACCCGAGCATCGACTCGCTCTCGACCGGCAGAATCATGCGCACCGTGGTGCCCTCACCCGGTTTGGAGTCAAACACCAGCCGCCCGCGATGTTCACTGACGATTCCCGCCGACACCGACAACCCCAACCCTGTGCCGCCGCTCTCTCGCTTGGTGGTGAAAAACGGATCGGTCAACTGGTTGATCGCATCCGGCTCGATCCCCTGGCCCTGGTCGCGCACCTCCAGAATCACCCGCAGGGCTCCAGACTCGTCGGCGTCGTAATAGGTACGCAGGAAGATCCCCTCTGTGGGTGAGCGCAGCGCCTGACAGGCGTTGAGGATCAGGTTGATCACCACCTGCTCGATACGCTGGGCATTACCCCTGACGGTCGGCAGACCGACCCCCAAACTCACCTCGAACTGGCCGGTGGCCTTGCGAATCGAGTTATCCACCAGTCGAATTGCGGTATCGACCACCGTGTTGAGATCCACCACCTCGCGCAGATCGGCACTGCCCTGGCGGGCGAAATCCTTCAGGTCGCCGACGATGCGTTTGATCCGCTGAGCGCCATCGAGCATCTCGTCCAGCATCAGCGGTATCTCGTCACGCATCCGCGAATAAGCCAGCCCGCCGATATCGAAATCACCGTGCGTACGGTAGTGGTTTTCCAATATCTCACGGGTATCCGCATAGGCATCGCGCAACACCGGCAGGTTCAGCAACAGCAGGCTGCTGGGGTTATTGATCTCGTGCGCGACGCCGGACACCAGCACCCCGAGCGAGGTCATCTTGTCCGCCTGTATCAACTGCTGCTGGTGGCGGCGCAGATCTTCCGAGCGGCTCTCCACCTCGCGCCTGAGCATCCGGTTCCACATCACGATACCGCCCAGGATCAGCAGCAGCGTCACCGACACACTGGCGCCGATCTGGCCCACCTTTTTCCACGGGAAGCTGCCCATATCCTCCAGCGGCCCCAGCCACTTATCATAGATCTGCTGGTGGCGTCCGGTATTTTTCAGAATGGCGAGGCCTTCGCTGAAGGTGGCCAGTGTATTGGAGTTACCTTTTTTCACCGCATAGCCGTAGCGATTCGCAAACGGCTTGGCCACCGGCAGGATATTGGTCAGGCCCAACTGGCGGCTGAGATAGAGCGAGGGCAGGTTGGCCACCAGGGCGTAATCCCCACGACCCGATGCCAGCAGACGCAGAGCATCGGCGTGGGTATCGACGGTGATCAGCTCCGCACCGACGTTATGCTCAAGCAGGTAGTCGTGCATGATATCCAGGTTCTGCACGATCACCTCCTTGCCCTGGAGTTCGTCAAGCTCAACCGCCGGCGCGCCTTTGCGGGCAAAGAAGGACTGGTGGACGATGGCATGGGGCGGCGCGAAATCGAACTCCTTGGCGCGCTCTTCCGAGTAGGACATCCCCTGCAGAATATCGATCTCTCCCGATTCCAGCTTGCGCCGCATCTCGGCCCACTCACCGAACACGAAACGCACATCGACCCCCATCACTTCGGCGATGGCACGGGTCAGCTCCACGTTATAGCCGGCCGGCTCACCGTTATCATCGAGAAATTCGTACGGGGGGTGGTAGTGGTCGCCGCCGACGACGATATATTGTCGGGCAGCGCCGGCAGTATCACCACGCGCAGCAAACACGGGCAATGAGAGCTGCATCAACAGAAGCCCCAGGCATAACAGGGCCAGGAGCGCATGGCTTATCGTTTTTGTTGTGCGCACGGACGGCATCACTCGATACGAGACAGGTGATTGAACGGGGCTAGTCGAATCGACCACGCCGGGATAACGACCAATTATCCCCGTTTTTCGTCCAATATGCTAAACCCTATATAAGGTGCCGCGTACCTGAACTACCACCACCAAGGGCACCGACTGCACATGACTTGTCTTCATTGACAATAGTTAACATGTTATTTATATTTTAGTTAATATATTAATTAAATGACGTTCGCAATCCGTCACTGAACGCCAGCGGAGATTCCCATGTTGCAAGCAAGCTACCCCTACTACCTGGCCAACGAAGCTGAAGCCCCCAACCAGGATCTTGCGGTCTACGACAAATACTCCGGCGAAGTCGCTACCCGCGTCGCGCTGGCCGACGCCGATGCCATCGATCGTGCCATCGCCGCCGCCGATGCCGCCGCCGAGCCGATGCGCAAGCTCCCGGCGCACAAGCGCCAGTCGATCCTGAACCACTGCGTCACCCGTTTTCAGGAGCGTTTCGAAGAGCTGGCCCAGGCGCTGTGCATCGAAGCCGGCAAGCCGATCAAGGATGCCCGCGGTGAGGTGACACGGCTGATCGACACCTTCCGTATCGCCGCCGAAGAAGCGGTGCGCATCGGCGGAGAGGTGATCCCGATGGATATCAGCCCCCGTGCCGAAGGTTACACCGGCATGTGGAAGCGGGTGCCGATCGGCCCCTGCTCCTTCATTTCGCCATTCAACTTCCCGCTCAACCTGGCCGCGCACAAGGTCGCCCCGGCGATCGCCGCCGGCTGCCCGTTTGTACTCAAGCCAGCCAGCCTGACGCCGATCGGTGCGCTGATCATCGGCGAGGTGCTGGCCGAAACCGACCTGCCCAAGGGTGCGTTCTCCATCCTGCCCTGCCGTCGCGACGGCGCCGATCTGTTCACCACCGACGAGCGTCTGAAGCTGCTCAGCTTCACCGGCTCACCGGAAGTGGGCTGGGACCTGAAAGCCCGCGCCGGCAAGAAACCGGTGGTGCTGGAGCTGGGCGGCAACGCAGCCTGCATCGTCGACGAGGGCACCGATATCGACGACGCCGTGGCGCGCATCGTGTTCGGCGCCTACTACCAGTCCGGCCAGAGCTGCATCAGCGTGCAGCGGATCATGGTGCATGAGAGCCTGTACGATGCCGTGCGCGACAAGCTGACCGCTGCGGTCAAGAATCTGAAGAGCGGCGATCCGAAGGATGAAGAGACCTTTATCGGCCCGATGATCTCCGAGAAGGAAGCGACCCGCCTGCACGGCTGGGTTGAAGCGGCTGTGGCCAAGGGCGCCACCCTGCTCTGCGGCGGCGAGCGCGAAGGCGCCATGCTGCAGGCGACGCTGCTGGAGAACGTGCCGGCCGACACCGACGTGAACTGCCAGGAGGCGTTCGGCCCGGTGGCGATCCTGTCCCGCTTCAGCGATTTCAACGCCGCACTGAAGGAGGTCAACAACTCCGACTTCGGCCTGCAGGCCGGTATCTTTACCCGCGACATCTACAAGATCCAGAAGGCCTGGGACGAGCTCGAGGTCGGCGGCGTGGTGATCGGCGATGTGCCCTCCTGGCGCGTGGACCATATGCCCTATGGCGGCGTGAAGGACAGTGGCCTGGGTCGTGAGGGTGTGCGCTACGCCATCGAAGACATGACCGAGCTGCGTCTGCTGGTGATCCGCGACCCGAACTGAAGCCGAGAGCGATAATGGCCGCCAGTCCAAGCGTTCGTACCCCGTCGGTCGCACTGCTCACGTTGATCGCCATGGCCAGTCCCTTGGCGCTCAACCTGTTCGTGCCGGCGATGCCGGATGCGGCGCGCGAGCTGCACACCGATGTCAGCGTGATCCAGCTGAGCTTTACCGCCTATCTGTTCACGCTGGCGTTCGGCCAGCTGCTGTCCGGACCGCTGGCCGATCATTACGGTCGCCGGCCGATACTGCTGATCGGCCTGGCCCTGCATACCGCAGGCAGTCTGCTGGCCGCCTTTGCCGGTGATGTCAGCCATCTGATCGCCGGCCGCGTGCTGCAGGCGCTCGGCGGCAGTGCCGCAATGGTGCTGGCACGCACCATCATCCTGGATATCTACGGCCGCGAAGGTGCTGCCGGCCGGATGGGCTATATCGTCATGGCGATCGCCATCGCCCAGTCGATAGCGCCGACCCTCGGTGGTTACCTGAACCTCTGGGTGGGGTGGAGCGCGATCTTCTATGTATCGCTTGCCACCGGCGCGCTGGCCTGGCTGGTGGCCCTGCTGCAGATGCCGGAAACCTGCACGGAGAGGAGCGACAGCCTGCGGCTGAAGCCGGTGATTCAGCGCTATGCCGGTGTGTTCCAGTCCTCCGGTTACATCGGCTATGCGCTGTCGACCACCTTTATCGCGGCGGCGTTCTACATGTTCGTCGGCACCGCGCCCTATATCGTCGACAGCCTGGGCGGTAACTCGGCGTTGTTCGGTACCTGGTTCCTGAGCGTGTCGTTCGCGTTCATGGCCGGCAGCTTTCTCTCCACCCGTCTGGCGAAGCGCGCCAGCGTGGATCAGGTGGTACTGGCAGGCAACGCGCTGTCACTGTTTGGCGCGCTGCTGCTGGTCGGCTTCGCCCTCGCCGCGACACTGAGTTACGCAACCCTGTTTCTGCCGATGGCGCTGGTGACTCTGGGCCGCGGACTGAGCCAGCCCAACGCCCAATCCGCCGCCATCAGCTGCTCGCCGACCTCCGCCGCCACGGCATCGGGACTGCTGGGCTTCATCCAGCTGCTGACCGGCGCAACGATCGCCCAGCTGATGCCGCTGCTGCTTGGCCAGAGCGTGCTGCCGATCATGGTCTGCATCGCACTGGCACCGGCTTCGGCACTGGCCGCGCACTACTATGCAATGAAGAAAAACCGCAGCCTGGCCCTGTCATCCTGAGCGTAGGGACAGACACCAGGCACCAGACTTGAACAGAATAAGAGGTATAGAACATGGGTAAACTGGCCCTCGTCGCGAAGATCACCCACGTACCGTCGATGTACCTGTCCGAACTGGACGGGCCGCAGAAGGGGTTCCGCCAGGCCGCCATCGACGGCCATATCGAGATCGGCAA
>NZ_JAHREP010000048.1 GCF_019084545.1 Marinobacterium ramblicola | reverse complement strand
AACCTGGTCCGATCATTTTTCAGGCAACCCGAATGCCAGTATATTGTTTCATGACATTACTTTCCGAAATGTTAGTAAGTATTGCCCAGTTCTTTGTTTCAAAATATGCAATGTGGGATCATCCAACCGGTCGGTGGGTTTCCGCGCCAAAGCACGCAGAAAGAATAGAAAATGGGCGGTATGGCTGGGAAATAGAGTTCGGAGCTAATAAATTTCTTGTCGGTAGGGCTATAGAAAAATGCACAAATTATATTAGAGATTTAATTTATCAGGTAGAGCAAGGCCACGCGATAGAAAGTGGAAATATAAATTCACAATTAGGGCTCATTATTAGAAGCTGTGTGGCAAACTACGAAGGAGAAATTTTTGAGGGTTACTACTCTGTTGAACGAAACCTTCTTCGTTTTGGAACGCAGGGCATTAATATCGAAACATTCAAGTCGTACATTATTGGTACCACTGAAATCGATAAAATAGCTAAATAGTTATAAATGGGCTATTTTACGTCCAGGGAGATTGAATATGGGTGCGACATTTAGCCCTTATGAAGTACGGGAAAAGCTCAATACAATGGGGAAGGAGGCTCTTCTCAAAGAGATACCTAAATATAATCCTTTAGCACAGGATTTTTATTATAAGACTCTACAGGAAATTGAAATAGAAGAGCTTGAAAAATATAAGGTATCACTACAAGAAGAGGCTAATAAATTAGCGAGGAACGCTAATGTTAAGGCAGTGATTGCTATAGTTGTGAGTGGTTTTGCTGTTTTTGTAAGTGCTGCTGCCACAATATATGCAGCGACGTTGAATCAATGAAATTATAACAAGCGTAAGCACTTGACCCCAAAAAGCTGCGCTTTTTCGGTCAAGTGTTACGAGCGTTAGGCCTATGTGAGGAATGAAATTGCAGAGTATTTATCATCAATGTAGACGTAGCGTCGCCTATGTAACGGTCGAAACAAGTGACGGCACTGAGTCTATTGGCACTGCATTTCACATTGGCCAAGGGTATTTTGTTACAGCTAAGCATGTTGTTGACAAAAATCAGATTATTGAAGTTGGGATCACCCAACCACATAGCAAATCTACCGAATATCACCCAGCGCCATTATCTGAAGATGAACGACCTCGAATTCTAAAAGTAGATTTTAGTCCTGTCCTTTCTGAATACGAAGCTGACGATGTGGCGGTGTTCAGAGTTCAAGAGTATGAAGGGCTTCCGTCTATTGAGCTGAGTTCAGTGCATGATATGCATCAGTCTGAAGATTTGGCACTTCTATCTAATGTATTATGCATCGGTTACCCGCCCATCCCACTGACAATTCATCCATTCCAAGTGGCTGTAGATGCCACAGTTAGTGCTCTAATCACTATAAGGGAAAGTGGTTATCTCAGTTATGTGGTCTCTGCGACAGCTAGAGGTGGATTCAGCGGAGGCCCAATTATCAACCATGAAGGTAAAGCAATTGGAATTGTTACTGATAGTTTAGTTCGTGACAGTAACGCTGTGGAAACTGGTTTTATGGCATGCCTAAGCATATCGGCTGCTGCTGATTTGGCCCTAAAATACGGATGGAATCCAGATGATCATGAATACTATCGGGATATTGAATCTCTAGTTTCTATTAAGCTTGCGTTAGCAAGTACAGCACGGCTAAACCCTCACGCCCATGATCTTACACTATATGTATATGACGACAATAGAGATGTGTATTTTGAAGTCTCTTGCTTTAACGAAGAAGATAGAGATTTGGCTGTAAGTGCATTTAACTCGATATGTCCGCTAAACGTTAACCTGACGGAAAACCACTCTTTATTAGCTACGCCAGTAGAAAACCCTTCGCCAGCTTTATTAAAGCAAGCTGGCGAAGCTGCTCGAGATGCGCTTTGTGCGTCTGGATATTCAATGGTAAGGGAAAGATATACCGATGGTTGGGGTTGGGCCTAGCAAACGATTCAAACCGTTCGCTGCGCTCTCTGGGACGGGCTAAAGTCAGCCTCTTAACCTGAACTTTAGGCGCCCAACATTAATCCAAGAGAGGACACATATATGGATGTAAATGTTAAAGAAATATCAGGTGTATGGATGCGCGGGTACTCTCTTGATAAACATACCACGAGCAGCACCCCAATTGGCTACAATGAATACGGTTATATGCAATTTGACACGATTAGACCAGAAGTTGGCGAAGCACTCTTTCAGCTCAAATATCGTTCAGATTACTCTCAGATAGCAATTATCGCTAATCAACTATACCAGTCTCTTGGATCGGTATTTTCATCGTGCGCCCTAATAGTGCCTATGCCTGCATCTAAGGTCAGGCCACGCCAGCCAGTAACAGAGATTGCTAAAGAACTAGCTAGATTGATGAGTATTCCTTGCTATGAAAATTTACTGGTAAAAACAAATTCGACACCTGCTATGAAAGACATTGAAACCAGAGATGAGAAAATATCAACCCTCATGGGGGCATTTACCGTCTATGATGTACTTCCACTTGGGAAGCATGATGTCCTAATCATCGACGACCTATTCGACACCGGATCATCTCTTGAAGCGGCTACCAACGTACTCAAAAGCTATACTAAAATTAGAGATGTTTACGTTGCAACAGTAACGAGGAAGAGATAATGCAAAAAGTTTTCATATCCGGCTCAATGAAAATCAAAAATCTAGACCCCGACGTTCTAGAAAGAATAAATAATATAATCGAATCGAATTATGAAATTATTCTTGGCGATGCCGATGGTGTGGATAGCTCAATCCAAGCTTACTTAGATTCCAAACAAACCAAGGCGGTTGTAGTCTACTGCTCCGGCGAAAAGCCGAGGAACAACATCGGCCACTGGATGACAAAAAAAATTCATACCAATATCAGCCCCGGAACCAGAGCCTTCTTCACAGCCAAAGATATTGAAATGGCCAAAGATTGCGACTATGGCCTAATGGTCTGGGATACAAAAAGCACAGGTACGCTTAGCAACGCCATAGAGTTATTAAAAAGAAAGAAGATCTCCTTAGTTTATATAAACAAAGCAAAAGAGTTTTTAAAAGTGAAGGAAGTCTCCGATCTGGAGAAGCTTGTCTCTCACATGAGTGAGGCTGCCTACCAGCAAGCTGACAAAAAATTAAATATCAAAGAGAAAATAGAGTTCTTCAAGAACGAGCAAAGCGCCCTCTTCTGAAAGCGCCTAACAAGGCGCTGAAATCGCTCACTTCGTTCCTGGGACCGGCAAAGCCGGCCCCTTAGCTTAATCGTTATATGCAATCGAGGTACATGACATGAAAGGTACATTTGGAGTTGCTGGAATACTTGACGGCTGGAAGAAGGGCGATGTGCCAGGAAATCAGATGGTCGACATCGTAGTTAAAAGTCATTCAACTATCAGAGACGGATTAATCTCGATCTCTGCGCAATTAGCTAATGATGATGAAGTAGATTACGCTATTGATGAGCTAATTAAAGACTTGGAATCAGTACGTAAGAAAGCCAAAGATAATATCCGGAAAACAAATGAAAGAATTCGAAATTCTTAGTCAAGCATATAATTGGACTGTTAGGAAAAAATAATATCAAGTTAAGGAGTAACCGAATGGCAAATGGAGATGTATCTTTCCCTAAAATAGCTGATGGGAATTGGTGGAAGCTTAGAGAGCTTTTCAAAAGGAAAGTGCCGGCTGTAGTAACCCCTACTTACCTTGCTACCGCCTTATCTATGGGAGAAGCATCCGCCAGATCGAATCTAGTTGGGCCTTTCAAGAAGATTGGAATTATCGATGATGATGGGAAGCCAACGGATCTAGCATATGATTGGCGTGATGACCACAAATACGCTGATGTATGTAAGACTCTTATCGAGAATAATTATCCTCAAGAGATAATGGACTTATTTCATTCTCCTGATGCTGACATGCAACAGTTAACAAATTGGTTCATGAGACATGCTCGGTGTGGAGAGCCTGCAGCAAGGATGTACGGAAAATTCTACCTTCTTCTGCTTAAAGCCGATCTGAAGGAGGCTGAAAACGTAAATACTAAACAAGAAGCAAAGCCTAAAAAGGCTGCACCTACAAAACCAAAATCGAACGCAAAGACTACGCTCGCGGCAAAATCAGAAACTGACGACTCATTAACTTCGGCTCAAACAACGCTTCCGTCAGCGGCAGCACCAGCAGCACCACCAGTTACAACAACTGTCCTAGGAAATGCTCCGGAACTTCATATAAATATTCAGCTACACATATCTCCAGAGTCTTCAGCAGAGCAGATCGATAAAATCTTTGAAAGCATGGCAAAACACTTAAAGGACTTCAACAAATAACTTATGTTCTCATCTGACAGCATAAAGGGCTTTATAACTGCCATAGAGAAAGATTGCGAAGATACTCTTCTGCCACCAGAAGGAGGATTGGATGCTATCGGGCAGCCTGTAATACCATTTGCTCTAGTAAGAGGCACACGTGGCTATATTGAAAGAATAACTCACCAGATAAATGGCACATACTCAAATGGTTGGTACGACTCTTGTGCGGTAATGATAAGGCGACTAATAGAAACTCTTATTATTGAGGCATTTGAAAATCACAATATCGCAAATAGCATTAAAAATAGTTCTGGTGATTTCTATTATTTGTCTGACTTAATATCAAAAACACTTTCAGAACCATCATGGAATCTGAGTCGAAATGCAAGGCAAGCATTACCGAATTTAAAAGATATAGGAGACAAGTCGGCACATAGTCGAAGGTTTAATGCAGTAAGACATGATATTGATAAAGTAAATCCGCAAATAAGAGTAGTAGTACAGGAATTTGTTTATCTGGCGGGTTTGAAATGAAAAATCCTAACAAAAACAAGAATGTACAGCCTTCGGCTGCTGGGGCCGTCAAACGCTGACGCGTTCGCCAGCCCCTTTTGTTAGCGTTATGAATTAAATGGAGGTTTAGGCTTGGCAAGGAAGCGTAAAAATAATCAAGTGAGATGTTCGCCAACTACAAAATCCGAAATTACTGATAGACTTTGGTACAAGAAAACATGGCCATGGATAGCTGGCGGGGCAGTCATAATTAGCTGGGTACTCCTTAACGGTGTAACGGCATTATCCAATGCCGAAAGGCTTCCGGCAGACGTCTCCCGTCTCTATAAAAAAATCATAACTTGGTATCAAACTGATCAAGACTGGACAGGTAAATGGTCAAATGAGGGTGATGTGGGCTACAGTCATGAGGGCAGCATTTATGTAACTCTCGATCTCTTGGTAAGAGATCGAAGTGTCCAAGGTACAATTAGTTCAGGGCCGCAGCAGAAGGCTATCCCGCTGGAGTTTGTCTTACTTGAAGGGGCTGTTACGAATGATGCGCTTGATGTGTTAGCGTTTGATTTCTTCCAGGGTAAACCAATGAGAATAGCTACATTTAAGATATTCCCGATTGAGTCTAAAGGCTTGAGTAAGATAAAACTCACAACTATTTGGCAGTCTCAACCATGGTTTCCTAAAGAGATAGAGCTCTGGAGTATTGGAAAAACTGATTTAATATCAGAGCAGAATAAATAATTGGTGTTTAATTTGCTTGAGCCTAACAGGCTGTTAGGATTCGGATCTCCTATGAAAAAGATAGCACTGTTATATACATTATTAATGGTCGGCACCTTAGTTTATATGCCTTGCCAAATAAAAATACCAAAGCTCGATTATAATTACCAGGCTGGGTACCATATTACCTGTCGGTATGATGAGGTTTCTTATATATCTTGCGAAAGGCCGTATGTGAAAGCTGAAGATATTGAAATAGTTGGTAAGATACTTAGTATTGTTGGGAAAAGTGACCTGCTAAATAAAGACACCCCTTTCAAATATGATGTGAACTTAGAGTTTTTAACATATTCGTGGATATTTATAACACTATTAGCCGTAGTATGGATGGCCGCTATCAAGTTAACCAAAAAATCCTAACAAAAAATTAAAGTTTGCCCGCAAGCGGGCTGGGACCTCAAAAGCTTTGCTTTTTCGGCCCCTTAATTGAGCGTTAAAGCGGGTGTAGGATGACAAGCATGGATGTAACGATAAAGTATCGAATCAAGGGAATAGCTTCGTCACTTATATTTTCTGTGCCGTTGTCATACGCGATCTATTTCATACTTGGACAAGTTGTGGAGCTACAAGACAGTTTATTTCCAAAATACGCTGCGCTACTTGTATTTGCAGCGATTGGTATCTATTCACTTGCTCGCCCAAATGGGTTTATTTTTGCATTGAAAAGTATATGGAAATTATGGAACGTTTTAAATTTATGGCCATTTTAGATGGTTTCATGATTTTATGGTGTCATTCAAAAAGCTTTAACAAACGTAAGCACTTGACCCCAAAAAGCTGCGCTTTTTTGGTCAAGTGTTACGGGCGTTATGTTTACGGAGTTAACTAAATGAAATTGCTGAAGATCATTACCGTTGCTGATGAATCCATAAGTAGAAAAGATTCTCAAAAAATGATGGAATCGGACTCCATTATTGATCTTAAAAAAGCAGGTGAGAATTATGCTATAGAAAAAGGAGTCACGGAAATTTCTTGGGTAGACTGTACGCCACCAACAATGGGTGATAGAAAAATAGCGGATAGAAATATTAAGCTTACACTTTTTATTTCTGATTCGGAATTTTTAGCTATAGAAAAATAAACATAACAAAACGCTGTTGTCGCCACACTTCGTGTGGCTGGGACCTTCGCTGCTACGCAGCTTCGGCCCCAAAGCGAGGCGTTATGCATAAATTGGAAAAATCTGACCGACGATGATCGAGACAGTTGCTCTCATTGCTACGCTTCTTGGTGGAGTAGCAGCAATTGTATACTTCTGGGAAAAGCTACCTTTGCCGGAATTCATAGCGCGAGAAAAATTCGCAAAGGTTCCTGCAGTTCCCGCAAACAGTGCTGCAATCTTCGCGTACTGCAACGCCAATCAAAGGCTGGTGTCCTTAACGAAACGTATAGCGGAAAGGCGAGGGTACGAAATTGCTAACTTCGATAGTGAATCTGTCTGGTTGAAAGAGAAGATATCGAAGATGAATGTTGAAACTCTTCGTGAACTTGATGGTTACGTTAAAAAACATGGTGGGGCGGCGCTCCGCCTAAGCGATTACAGCACATTGCAGGGCCCTATCGATACTGGTATCGCTTTGGATGAAGTGCTCGATATCGTGCTAATGGAGCGGTTAGGCCTAGAGGGGTTCCAGGAATTCCACCAATCACTTCAGCACTCTACAGGTGGTGCTGGATGGGCAAGGGAAATGTTCGAGGCTTATGAGCAGGTTAAGAGTCACCGATGATGCATAACAAAGCGTTCAAAACCGTTCGCTTTGCTCACTGGGACCTTGCTACGCTCGGCCCTTTAACGCAGCGTTATGTGAAACATGGGACCCGTAGCAATGACTGAACATGAACTAAACGAAGGAATCAAAAGATTTGCTACTAGTATCAGTCAGCAACAACTAGGTTTAGCAATTTATAGGCCCGTTCCCTCAGCGCTTCACAGCATGTGTATTGAAAATGCTAAAAAGATTAGTGAGCTTAAAGGAGGTTCTATACGGTATGGATGGTATTTTTTTCATAAAATATCGCCAGCATATGGTGACTATTTAGTAGCTACGCATCATGCAGTTTGGCATAACCCAGATACACTTCTGCTTGTTGATGTAACACCATTTCATCCAGATAAAAATCATCATCCAATAGCACCAGGAGGCGATGTCTTATTTTTAGTTGATGATAAAGCAAAGCCATTTGAAAAAGAACAAAAAATTATTCCAAGACCAAGCTTGTTTTATGCATTGGGTGTTAATGATGAATTGTTGGAATACGTGACGAAACTACAAATGGATGAATATGAATATTACAGTAGAACATTCGGTATTGAAATTAGTGCGTAGTGATTTCACATAACAAAATCATGAAATTGACCTCAATACGCTACGCTTCTTTCGGCAATTTATAACGGCGTTAGCCGTCAAAAGGAAACCATGAAGCTTCAACTTGAATCACATCACCGAAACATCCCTGATCAGGAACTAATCGATGATTTAGTTCGTGTTGCCAAAGAACTCGGTCAGGATAAAGTCACCATAGACCAATACAATGATAAAGGGCGCTTTCATAACACAACCTTTAATCGTCGTTTTGGCTCATGGTTCAAGGCACTGGAAAAAGCTGGCCTTAAAAAAACAAGAACATTGAATATTTCAAACGAGGAGTTGTTTGAAAATCTAGTTGATACATGGACAAGGCTGGGTCGCCAACCAAAATATAATGACCTAACTAAAGATAATTCAAAATACTCCTCAGGCACTTACGAAAAAAGGTTCGGTGGCTGGCGGAAAGCACTAGAAGCGTTTGTTAACTGGGTTAATGAAGGTGAAATGCCGGAACTGCCAGAACAAAACTCAAATCAAACAACAAAAAGAACACCCCGTAACATCAATTGGCGTTTAAGGGCAATGGTTCTCATGAAAGACGGTGCCCGCTGCAAGCTGTGTGGTGCTACCCCGCAAGATGGTGCAAAACTGCACGTAGACCACATCAAGCCTTGGGCTAATGGCGGAGAAACAGTGCTTGAAAACTTACAAATCCTTTGTGAAAAGTGCAACATTGGTAAGAGTAATGTCGAAGTCTGAAACAACGGCTAACACGGCGCTTCACCCGACCAAAAACCGCTTTGCGGTTTTCGTCGGGTGAGCTGGGCGTTAGCCATATATGGAGCCGAGTAAGTGAAGAAAAATAATCTCGCTACCATTGTCAGTTTAATTATGCTTTGTGCCGCAATTGTTTTATTGCCGTACCAGTTCCTTTTTTCAAAAACAGTACCAACTTCAATATGGACTGACTACTTCCCTCTACCATTTGGTGCAGGATGGTTCATCGCATTTGTCTCTCTAATTCCTACAATATGGTTTTCAAGCTCCATATCAAAATCAATAAGAAATGGATTCATGACAGTGCTGTTATCGGTCGTCGTGGCTGTACCAGTGTCATTAGTTATACGTTATGGTTCGCTTACATCAATCAACATAGCGTACCAATACGTTTGGGTGAGTATTATTTGTTTTCCACCTTATGTTATTCATATATCATTACGGTGGCTTATTGGTCTTAAGATCAAGAACGGCTAACAAAGCGTTGAAAATCGTTCGCTTTGCTCACTGGGACCTCAAAAGCTTCGCTTTTTCGACCCTTTAACGCGGCGTGTGTGCCAGGCATGGCATTTAACTAGCGAGGTGAAAGTCCTCGTACCAGGTGTTCGCAGAGCCGAAGGTTAGCCAAAGGGCAAGGTTTGTCTCGCGAGGGGCAGGCTGGAGGAAGCCCAAGGCGAATTCACGGGGCGATGAACAAGAACCGGATATGAGGTGTGACGTGAGTGAGGCGAGTCGGCACGTGACGACGAAGCCTTCCATCTGCGACCGGCTCACGTTTTATAAATCCGGCGTCTGCGCGAGGAAAGTTAAATGTCTTACCCTGGGAGGTCTGCACTGTGTTGAGGGAGCAACTGACGCGGAAGCAATTCAGCGTGATCGCAGTGCAGAAGTCAGCAGAGGGCATAGTAGGTACGGCTCTTGTTACCGAAGGCCCGAACATCACCGGCATGGATAGAGGATAAGAACATGGACATGGCACCTGACCGACCCTCGGACGAGGCATCGCCATCGGCGATGGGTGAAGCCCATGTTGCCGACACTCCGATCCAACTGCCAATCATCGAACCATCACTGATGGCGCAGGTACTGGACAAGGAAAACCTGGTACGCGCGCTGAAACAGGTCAGACGCAACAAAGGCGCAGCGGGCGTCGACGGTATGATGTCAATGCCGGTCTGAGAAGTCCTCTTTTTCGCGGTTTGAGATGTCCCCTTTTTGTCGGTTCGTTGACTGATTTA
>NZ_JAHREP010000047.1 GCF_019084545.1 Marinobacterium ramblicola | reverse complement strand
AGCTGCTGCTGTCTGCCCGGGCCGAGATCGACGACGCCAAGCGCAAGCAGATGTATGGCGATATGCAGGTGCTGGTAAATGACCACTGCGGCGTCGGCATACCTCATTTCAACAGTAGCCTTGATGCGCATACTACCAAGCTGAAGGGTATGACCCCACACCCGCTTGGCGGCCTGATGGGTTATATGTTCGCCGAGCACGTCTGGCTGGAAGCTTAAAGGCATATCGCCGCCGCTGCGCAAGAGCGCAGCGGGTCGCCTGCATCGTGTGTAAAGCGCTAGCGCTACGTGCCGAATGGGCGAAAAAGTGCATCGATTTTTGGGAGCAACACTTCAGTGTTCGCTCCCCTTTTTGGTTTACGTATAACACAATGTAGGAAAGCTTAATCATGACCATCATCTCTTTAGACGGCCGGTCGTCGATCGGCGCAGTGCGTATCGAGCAGGACCTGCTCGGCGAACTGGCGGTTCCGGCTGATGCCTATTTCGGCGTGCAGACGGCGCGTGCGCTGGACAACTTCCGCATCACCGATATTCCTTTGTCGCATTTTCCCAATTTCATCAGAGCCCTGGCGATGGTGAAAAAGGCAGCGGCCCGGGCTAACCGCAAGCTCGGCAACTTGCCTGAGCGGCTCGAGCAAGCGATCGTCGCTGCCTGCGACGAGATTATCGCGGGGCAGTGGCATGAGCATTTCGTTGTCGACATGATTCAGGGTGGTGCAGGTACGTCGACCAACATGAATGCCAACGAGGTGATCGCGAATCGTGCGCTGGAGCTGCTCGGGCATAGCCGCGGAGAATACGACAAGCTGCACCCCAACAATCATGTCAACCTGTCACAGTCGACCAACGATGTTTATCCGACTGCGGTTCGCCTCGGTATTTTGCTCAGCTATGCCGATCTGACGAACGCAATGGATACGCTCTGTTCGGCATTGCGGGCCAAGGGCGTGGAGTTTTCCCATATTATCAAGATGGGGCGTACCCAGATGCAGGACGCGGTGCCGATGACGCTGGGCCAGGAGTTCCTGGGCTTCGCCACCACCGTGGGCGAGGATGTGGATCGTGTCCATGAATTGGTGCGGCTTTTCCGCGAGGTCAACCTGGGTGCCACTGCAATCGGTACCGGCATCAATACCGATCCGGACTATGCGGCAATGGCCGTAGCAGAGTTGTCGGAGATCAGTGGCGAATCACTGGTGTTGGCCACGGATCTGGTGGAAGCGACCTCCGATACCGGCGCTTTTGTTACCTTCTCCAGCGTTCTGAAGCGTATCGCGGTGAAGATCTCCAAGATCTGTAACGACCTGCGTCTGCTGTCGAGCGGGCCGCGTACCGGCTTTGGCGAGATCAATCTGCCGGCCCGACAGCCGGGCTCATCGATCATGCCGGGTAAGGTGAATCCGGTGATCCCGGAGGTTGTCAATCAGGTTGCCTATCAGGTGATCGGCAATGATCTGACGGTGACCTTTGCCGCCGAGTCCGGGCAGTTGCAACTGAACGCCTTCGAGCCGGTCATCACCTTTAACATCCTGCAGTCGGTCAGGATTCTGACGCGGGCGATGGGCGTGTTGACCGAACGTTGCGTCGTCGGCATCACCGCAAACGAAGCGCATTGCCGCTCGCTGGTAACTAACAGCATCGGCATCGTCACCGCACTAAATCCCTATATCGGTTATCACAACGCGACACGGATCGCCAAGAGGGCACTGGAGAGCGGACGTGGAGTGACCGAACTGGTGCTTGAAGAGGGGTTGCTGACGGTGGCTGATCTTGACGATATTCTGGCGCCGGAGAATATGACGGCACCACGTCGTTTCGAGCAGCGCTCAGCCAAGGCTTGATGATTCTTCTGGCCATGGCGTCCGGTATCCCGGTCGCCATGCCTTTCCTGAACATATAACAGTTGGATAAACCGTAGTAGCCGCTCGTTTCGAGCGGCTGCCTGTGTGCGCACGATGACTGGGATCAGTTACCCAGTACAGTGCGCACCTTTTCAGCCAGTTCGCCGGTGCTCAGGCTTCCGCCCATATCCGGCGTTCCCGCTCCGGTAGCGGTAACAGTTTCGATCGCGGTCATCAGATCGGCAGCCGCTGCGTTTTCCCTCAGATGCTCCAGCATCAGGGCGCCGGCCCAAAGCGTTGCCAGTGGGTTAGCGAGCCCTTTGCCCATGATATCGGGCGCCGAGCCATGCACCGGTTCGAACATGCCGGGTACGCCGCCGGCGGGGTTGATGTTGGCCGACGCGGCAAAACCGAGCCCGCCCTGAATGGCGGCGCCAATATCGGTGAGGATATCGCCGAACAGGTTCGAGGCGACGATGACATCCAGGGTCTGTGGTGCGGTGATCATGCGCGCGGCGATGGCGTCGACGTGATAGCGGGTTACCTTGACGTTGGGGTAATCGGCGGCGACCCGGTCCGTCATCTCATCCCAGAACACCATGCTGTGGCGTTGGGCGTTGGATTTGGTCACCGAGGCCAGACGGCCGCTACGCTTGCGCGCCTGCTCGAAGCCGTGACGCAGTACCCGTTCGACACCGGCACGGGTAAAGATCGACGTTTCCACCGCGACCTCCAGATCGCCGCCCTGGTGGACGCGACCGCCCGCGCCGCTGTATTCACCCTCGGTGTTCTCGCGGATACAGAGGATATCGAACGGCTCGGTGGAGCGCAGCGGTCCAGGTACACCCGCGAGCAGTCGGTGCGGGCGAGCGTTGACCGAGAGATCGAGCCCCTGACGTATCGCCAGAAGCAGATCGCGCAGGGAGATGTGGTCGGGCACCTGGGCGGGCAGGCCGACAGCGCCAAGATAGATGGCGTCGAACGCTTTGAGCTGTTCGACACCGTCTGCAGGCATCATGCAGCCGTGGCGCTGGTAGTGGTCGCAGGACCAGGGCAGCCAGGCGCCCTCAAGACCGAAATTATGCTGCTTGGCCAGGGTTTGAAGCACCGGCCAGGCGGCTTCCATCACTTCGGTGCCGATACCGTCGCCGGGAAGCAGTGCTATGCGGTAATTATTCATCTTCTTTCTCGCTGTTTGGAGTTAGGGGTAGGCGGAGCTCTAGGGTCGCACTTGGCCGGCGCGCCTCAGGATACTGGACGGTAGATCGCATAGACCTTTTTCACCTGTTCGTGGCTTTCCCAACTGCAATGGGCCTGCTGTTCCATCAGGAAGATATCGCCGGTGACGAAGGTGTGTGACGCCCCTGTATGGTCCTCTACCTTGACCGCGCCCTGCAGCAGGTGCATCAGCTCGTAATGGCGGAAAGTCATGTGTCGGCGGAGATAGGGGGTCGAATCCCAGGTGCCGCAGATGAATTCTCCGTTGGCAGACTGGTAGTCGGTATGGTTGCGGCAGTGAGGGGTGGGGCCGATCAACAGCTCCGCCGCCGGCGTGCCGGAGGTGACAAGTGGAGCGGATTCGTCGATCGGGATCAGCTTACCCTCGCCGGCAGTGCCTGCGCGATAGCGCATGTAGAGCAGGGTTGCCGACTCCGCACAGCACCAGTCGAAGCCGACACCGGCGCTCAGGACCGCGCTGGCGCCGTCAGTCAGTTCCAGCGTCTCGCCCTGTCGAGTCAGGGTCAGCAGGCCCTCACAGACGATGACGAACTCGTCGCCCTCCAGGTTGGCCACTGTGCCAACGCCCGCCTGTAACCGAATGGCGCCGACCTCGACCGGACCGGGGGGCAGTTCCAGGGGGTATCGGCAGGCGAGGAAGGCGTCCTCTTGTGTAATGGTTTGGGGTGCCGGGCCGGTACCGGCCTCCTTCGCGAATTGACGCAGGTCCACGAATGAAGGGGAGGTTGTAGCGCGTGTTTCAAGGGTGGTCTGAAGCATGGGAATACCTCCGATATGGGTCATCGTCCGGAGTCTAACAATCGGCTGCCATCCAGGTTGATCGATTGCCGGGCGGCCTATGGCAGATCCTGTCGTTCTGCACCGCCGGTACGGCATGAAAGTCGATGATGCCTTGGGCTCCGAGTCGTGGCGGGTAGGGGAGGGTTTCTCGGCAGGAAGTGTCGGAGCGAAGCCGATAACGCAACTTTATGACACCGAGATGATCGTAAAGGGTGAGGTGTACCGCGGGGACCCCGCTATTATTGATCCTGCATCTTGATGTTGCTTCACACGGCTCACCCCTCGTTTTTTCCTCAGGGGTTTCTCTCCCCGTCGCCGACCGCGCCGGGGAGTTTTTTTATGTACAGGATGTACTGTATGCCGCGGGCGCATGGATGCGCAGGAGCGGCGCTGTACAGGATGTACGGTATGCCTTGGCGCAGGGAGGGGGTGGGTGTCAGGGCAGGTCGACGCCCAGGTGCTCCGGAAAGCCCAACATCAGGTTCAGGTTTTGCACCGCGGCTCCCGAGGCACCCTTGCCGAGATTGTCGAGTCTGGCGACCAGCACGGCTGCCTGCTGGTCAGGGGCGCCGAAGACCGACAGCTCGACCAGGTTGGTGTTTTCCAAGCCGTGAGGTGTGATGAAGGGTGCGGTTCCGCCGGCGATCTCGTCGAGCGGGAGTACCCTGACAAAGCGCTCATGGCGATAGACACGCTCCAGTTCGCTGTGCAGCTTGCGTGGCGAGATCTTGCCGTTGGGTCGCACCGGGATGAAGATCAGCATCCCCTGGGCATAGTTGCCGACACTGGGCACGAACACCGGATGGTGCAGCAGTCCTGACCAGTGCTGAATCTCCGGTAGATGTTTATGCGAGAAGTCCAGCCCGTAGGCGGCGAAGCAGGGTGGAGTGCCAGCCTCCTCTTCGTAGCGTTCGATCATACTTTTGCCGCCACCGCTGTAGCCGGATACCGCGTTGACGGTATAGAAACCGCTCCGTGGCAATAGGCCGGCAGCCAGCAGCGGGCGCATCAGCAGGATAACGCCGGTCGGATAGCAGCCGGGGTTCGCCACCTGCCGGGCGCCTGCGATCGCCGCCCGCTGTCGCGGTGCCAGCTCGGCCAGGCCGTAGACCCAGTCGTCGGAGGTTCGGTGGGCGGAGCTGGCATCCAGCACACGGCAACCGGCTGTTGCCGCCAGGGCCGCGCTTTCGCGGGCAGCGTCGTCGGGCAGGCAGAGCACGGTGACGTCAGCTATCTGCATGATCCGGCTTTTGGCTGCAGGGTCGCGTCTATCGGCCGGATCAATACTTAATATCTCGATGCCGTCGTGGTTGCGAAGCCGTTGCCGAACCTGCAGGCCGGTGGTGCCGGATTCGCCGTCGATAAATATTTTCCTTACAGCCGATCTGCCCATGAAAGGTTCCTGTCTCTCGGTTAACCGAGCGCTTGGTTGATGATGGCAAACTGCTTCATGCCGGGGCCGACATGTGCCGGTTCGCCACGCACCATGGCGACCACCGTGTCCACTTTGACAAGGCCGAGTTCGTTCAGCCAGGGGCTTAGCCCGCCGGAGTCCTGTACATCGATACGCACAAAGGAGTCCACACGGGCGCCAACCCAGTAACTGATCATCGCCTTGGCTCGCTCCGGATCGGGCGCGACCACGGGGCCGATGGTATACCCGTGTCCGAAACGCCGTATCAGGGCGAAACCGACCAGTTCGCCGTAGCTGTCGATGACGACGCATTCGGCGACCTGCAGCAGTTCGTTCATGATGGTCGCGCGGGACATGCCGGTGCTCTCGGCTGCCAGTTCGATCAGTCGGGCGCGGTCGTTGTTGCCCAGCGGACGGATCCGCTCGCCGGTCGGCGGGGCGACCACCTCGGGTTGAACCACGGTGCCCTGGTGTTGATGAACCTCGCCGACAGCCTTAAATCCGAGCTTCTCGTAAAGCGGTTGTCCGGCCGGCGTAGCGTACAGCAGACAGTTGCGATCGCCGATCTCGTCGAGCGCCTGTTGCATCAGTGTACGGCCTATACCTTTGCCTTGGGCCTCAGGCGAGACGATGATCAAGCCCAGGGAAGCATAGTAGCTACCCTGGCTCCAGCACATGGCGGTACCGATGATCTCGCCGTCGCGTTCGGCGACAAAGCCGCTGCCGAGTCGATGCACCAGTTGCCAGTCTTCGAGTCTGTGCGGCCAGCGAACCGCCTGCGACAGCCGATGGGCGGCCGGCAGATCGCTGTCGGTCATCCGCCGGTAGGTAATCTCTGCTGCAAGGTTTAGGGTTGTCATAATAAGCTCCTCCGTCGTTTACCGTTACTTTGGCGGCGGGAAGGAATGAATACTAGGACATTCTTGCCGATAGCCTGGCCAGGGAAATATTCGGTAGTAATGTTCGGTCAGGGGGGGGGATGGTGGTTCATCATGCTGTTGTGGTGCGACCGGACGGCAGAATATTTAGTGTTGCTGGCCGCCACTCTAGGTGCTGCAGCAGGTCGCCTTCATTAATCAGGGATAGGGTTATCCGAGAGTGTGGCTCGCCAGCGCGAAGGTATGCACCTCCGAATAAACCGCCGGTCGCGGATCCGCCGCCATGGTGGTTACCTGATCGAACTCCGGCATGCCGCATCGGCAGAGGAAGTTGCTATATTCGCTGTCGCCCCAGGCGGTATCGACCCTGAGAAAGCTTTCGGCATGCTGCGCCACAAAGGGTGCGGTCAGGGTGATGGCATCGGCACTGTCCTGCGCCACGACCGGCCCTACGACATGCCCACGACCAAATCGGCGGCATAGGGCAAAGCCGACGATCTGTCCGTCGCGCTCAAGCACCTTGCTCTCTGATTGGACCAGCAGTTCGGTCAGTATTTCGCGCCTGTCGACACCGAAGGCAGCCCGGTCGAGACGGAAAATATCCTCGAGGTCCGCCTTCTTCAGAGCACGAACGGTGCTGTTCGGCGGCACGGGGATTTCACCGGGATCGACCGCCCAGCCCTGATGCTGGTGTACCACGGCCACCGGCTTGAAGCCGAGTGTGTCATAAAGGCGGTAGGCGGCTTTGGGCGCATTGACCTGCAGGCGACGATCCCTGCACTGCTCTTGCACTTGATCCATCAGCCAGCGACCGCCGCCTTGGCTCTGAAGCAGGGGGGAGGTGATGACCATGCCGGCGGTGGCGAAATCCTCGCCCATCGGGAACCACATCGCCGAACCGACGACTCGACCGATCTTGTCGCAGGCGGCAAACCCCTGGCCAAGCTTAAGCAGCAGGCGCCAGTCGTCGGGACGGTGTGGCCAGCCGACGCCGACCGACAACTGATGCAGCTTGCCAATATCTTCGCCCTGAATGTTTCGCAGCGTCAGCTCGTAGGTCTCCAGTCGCTTTGATTTTGCGTTGGGCACGTGGATCTCCGTATCGGCTTTTCTCTATTGCGGGTCTTCAGTTTGGCATTGCGGTCTGGCGATTACTAGGACGTTCTTGCCGTCGTGGCAGCGCGGGCAGGGAGGGGGATAAATCGGCATCAAAGGCGCGTGTCGGTGGCGAGTAAACAACTTTGTGCCGCCAGCGGTGGTCATGTCGGCATAAAGGTGCTGTGAATGCCAGCTAGCATTTATTCAAAAGAGCTGAATCTATGGGAGGTTGCAATGGCATCTTTTGATCCTGCACGTATCGCTGTGCCCTGTGCGCATTTCATCGGTGGTCGTGCCGTTACCGAGGCGCACGACGCGCTGGATATTGTACGCCCCTCGGATGGTCAGGTGTACGCGGCGCTGCCGCTGGCCGATCGGGATATGGTTGACCGGGCGGTGGAGAGTGCCTGGAGCGCATTCCGTGAAAGCGACTGGGCGACACGTTCTCCTCGCGAGCGGGCACGCGTGATGAGGCGTTGGGCCGAACTGATCGAGGCCGATGTCGACACGCTAGCCCCGCTTGAGGCGGTCGGTTCCACTCGTCCGATTGCGGCGGCGACACAGTGGGATGTGCCCTTCTGTGCTGAGGGGATACGTTTCTTTGCCGAGTATGCGGATAAGTCCGGTGGCGAGGTGGTGCCGACGGCGCAGGGTCAACTGGGGATGACGATCACCGAGCCCTATGGTGTCATCGGTGCCGTGGCGCCGTGGAATTTTCCGCTGGTGATGGCCTCCTGGAAAGTCGCGCCGGCACTGGCGGCGGGCAACGCGGTGGTGCTGAAGCCCTCCGAGATGACGCCGTTCAGCGTGGTGCGGCTGGCGGAGCTGGCGATTGCCGCTGGCATTCCGCCGGGCATATTCAACGTGGTACAGGGCGACGGTCGGGTCGGTGACGCACTGTGCCGCCACCCACGTATCGCCAAGGTGACCTTTACCGGCTCCACGCGAACCGGTGCCGCGATCATGACGGCCTGTGCCGAAACCGGCACCAAGCCGGTGACGCTGGAGTTGGGCGGCAAGAGCCCGCAGCTGGTGTTCTCCGATATCAAGGATGTCGACAAGGTGGCGCGCCGCGTGGCGCAGGCGATTACTACCAACGCCGGACAGGTCTGCGTGGCCGGGTCGCGACTCATCGTGCAGCGATCGATCGCAGAGCAGCTGATCGAGCGTATCGGCAGTGTATTCGACGAGCTGGTGGCTGGCCCTACTTGGGAGATGTCCAGCACGCTCTCCCCGATCATTTCTGCTCGAGATCTTGAGCGGATCGACGGCATGGTGCGTAGAACGGTGGAGCAGGGCGGTCAGCTGGTTACTGGCGGCGGCCGCATGGCTGAAGAGAGCGGCGGCAGTTTCTACCGTCCAACCCTGCTCAGCGGCGTGAATATGGGTATGGAGGCGGTGCGCGACGAGATATTCGGCCCGGTGCTCTGTGTCGAGACTTTCGAGGATGACGATGAGGCGCTGGCGCTGGCGGCGCACCCCTCCTACGGACTGGCGGCGGGTGTGCATACCGCGGATCTGAGCCGGGCGCTGCGTTTTGTGCGTGAGCTGGAGGCGGGCACTGTCTGGGTCAATCGCTACGGGCGCAGCTGGGACTTCGCCATGCCGACTGGTGGGTTCAAACACTCCGGCATCGGCAAGGATCTTGGCCGCTACGCATTCGAGGCCAACCTGCGTACCAAGAGTGTGCTGATCGATATAGCCGAATAAGGGCTGGAAAGCCGGCGCGGCAGTTTCTACCGCGAGGCGTGGCCAATACCAACAAATATGTGTTGGGGACACGTCAATTCGAGGCGGATCTGTTGTGTAACGGTGCTGTAATTGTTTCAAGGGCGGTTTCGCTTGGGTGGGTTTCACACAGCGAGCCGCCTTGAGATTAAAACCATCCGGGGCGGTTGGGGCCTGGATAAAGATTAATAACTACACGAGCGGAGATTAGAGAGATGACCACATTGAGGCCGAAATACATCACCTTTGACTGCTACGGCACTCTGATCAATTTTCAGATGGCCCCGACTGCGCGCGAAATGTTCGCTGATCGCATCGCGGCGGAGGATATGGATCAGTTCACCCGGGACTTCGCGGCCTACCGGCTCGACGAGGTGTTAGGTGACTGGAAACCCTACAACGAGGTGGTGTGCAACGCCATCGAGCGTACCTGCAAACGTTGGGGTATCGAGTACCGCGACAACGAAGGCATGAAGATCTATCACTCCGTTCCGACCTGGGGGCCGCATGCCGATGTACCGGCGGCGCTGGCGCGTCTGGCCAAAGAGTATAAGTTGGTCGCGCTGACCAATGCGATGGATGAGCAAATTCCGCACAACATCGAGAAGCTGGGCGCGCCTTTCCATCGTGTTTTGACGGCTCAGCAGGCGCAGGCGTACAAGCCGCACCTGAAGGCGTTCGAATACATGCTGGATCAGCTCGACTGCAATCCGGATGATATTTTGCACGTGTCCTCCAGTCTTCGCTATGACCTGATGTCGGCCCACGATATCGGCATCAAGAACAAGGTCTTCGTTTCACGTGGACACGAACCGTCGACCCCTTACTACAACTACCACGAGATCAGTGATCTCGGCGGTCTGCCCGGCCTGGTCGGCCTCTAAGGTTGACCGGATCATGCCCGGATGGGAGGTGAGGTGATGAAACTGGAATCCTATTGGCTCGATACGGCGCCACCCTTCACTCAAGGGGAGCGGGAGCCGGTGTCCGGGCATGTTGATGTTGCCGTGATCGGTGGCGGGTACACCGGGTTGTCGGCGGCGCTGGCACTCGCGCGGCAGGGCGCATCGGTGATGGTGTTCGAGGCCGGCCGCGTGGTCGGCCAGGCCTCGGGTCGCAACGGTGGGCAGTGCAACAGCGGATTGGCACACGATTACGGCGCGCTGTCAGCGCGTATCGGCAGCGACCGGGCGCGGGCCTACTATCGGGCCTACGCTGCTGCCGTGGACAGTGTCGAGACGTTGGTGCGGCAGGAGAATATCGCGTGTGATTTCAGGCGCTCGGGGCGCCTGAAATTGGCGGCCAAGCCCGAGCATTACGACAAGCTGGCACGCGCGTGCGAACGCCTGGCCAGCGAGGTCGATCCTGAAGTCGAGATGCTGTCGCGAGAGCAGGTGCGCGAGGAGGTGGATTCGGACGCGTTCTTCGGTGGCCTGCTGCAGAAGACCAGTGCCCAGATGCATATGGGGCGCTTCGGTGTCGGCCTGGCCGACGCTGCCGTCAGGCAGGGCGCGCGAATCGTCGAGTCGGCACCGGTGACCCGGATCGATCCGGTGAGCGGAGGGTACAACGTGCTTTCCGGTCGCGGTGCCGTAACGGCAGGGCAGGTGTTGCTGTCCACCGGTAGCTCCTCTGTCGGGCCTTTCGGCTATTTTCGTCGGCGTCTGGTGTCGGTCGGCAGCTTCATCGTCGTGACGGAGCCGCTGTCGCCAGAGCTGGTGAGTCGGCTCCTGCCCAGGCAGCGCTGCTATGTCACCTCCCGGCAGATCGGCAACTACTTCCGTCTAACGGCGGATAATCGTTTGGTGTTCGGTGGTCGGGCCCGTTTCGCGATGTCGAATCCACGTTCCGATGAAAAGAGCGGGCAGATACTGCGTGCCGCGATGCGCAAGATATTTCCGGAGCTGGGCAGCGTGCGCATCGACTATTGTTGGGGCGGCCTGGTCGACATGACCGCCGATCGTCTGCCGCGTGCCGGTCGGCACAAGGGGATGTTCTATTCGCTCGGCTACAGCGGTCATGGAGTGCAGATGTCGGTCCATATGGGGCAGCAGATGGCACAGGTGATGACGGGCGTCGGCGAGGCCAACCCTTGGCGCGATCTGGATTGGCCTGCCATCCCCGGGCATTTCGGCAAGCCCTGGTTCCTCCCACTGGTGGGGGCCTACTACCGTTTTCAGGATTTTATTCACTGATGACAGGCCCGAGAAGATAACAACAACGATAGTTCTATAGAACCTTGGAGGCATAAGATGAAGAACAAGAAACAGCCTTTCGACCGGATCGGATCCCAAATGGGCGAGACCGGTGTCGAATCCGTCCACGGCATCTCGCGGCGCGATCTGATGCGCGGCATCGCCGCCGGTACCCTGCTGGCGGCAACCGGT
>NZ_JAHREP010000046.1 GCF_019084545.1 Marinobacterium ramblicola | reverse complement strand
GGTTTTACCGTGGTCAACGTGACCGATGGTGCCGACGTTGACGTGCGGCTTGTTA
The DNA here is from genome assembly GCF_019084545.1 of Marinobacterium ramblicola. Classification (GTDB taxonomy): domain Bacteria; phylum Pseudomonadota; class Gammaproteobacteria; order Pseudomonadales; family Balneatricaceae; genus Marinobacterium_D; species Marinobacterium_D ramblicola. The sequence continues at coordinate 15,462 of NZ_JAHREP010000046.1, read as the reverse complement.
CGTTCAAATGATTGCTTAGCCACGAGTCTATCCTCTTAAATCAAGCAATTGCTTAAATCAGTTCTGTTTAATTACAGCTTCGGCGATGTTGTTAGGAGCTTCGGCATAGCACTCGAACTCCATAGAGTAGGTTGCACGACCCTGAGACGCAGAGCGCAGGTCAGTCGCATAACCAAACATCTCACCCAGCGGCACCTGGGCACGGATCACCTTGCCGGAGCTGCTGTCTTCCATGCCCTGAACCAGGCCACGACGACGGTTGAGGTCACCCATCACATCGCCCATGTACTCTTCAGGAGTCACGACTTCCACTTTCATCATCGGCTCGAGCAGGCAAGGACTTGCTTCCATTGCATACTTTTTGAGCGCCTGAGAAGCCGCGATTTTAAACGCCATCTCGTTGGAGTCAACTTCATGGAAGGATCCGTCGTACAGACGCGCCTTGAGGCCGATCAGCGGATAACCCGCGATAACCCCGTTCTTCATCTGCTCTTCGATACCCTTCTGGACAGCCGGGATGTATTCCTTCGGAATCGCACCACCAACCACCTCGTTGACGAACTCCAGCCCTTCTTCATCACTCGGGCTGAACTCTACAACAACGTGACCATACTGACCGCGACCACCTGACTGACGGGCAAACTTGTGGTTTGCGACAACAGGCTTGCGGATCTTCTCGCGGTAGGCAACCTGCGGCTTACCGATGTTGGCTTCAACCTTGAACTCGCGACGCATACGGTCGACGATGATATCCAGGTGCAGCTCACCCATACCGGAGATGATGGTCTGACCGGTTTCTTCGTCGGTTTCAACGCGGAAAGAGGGGTCTTCCTGGGCCAGTTTACCCAGCGCAATACCCATCTTCTCCTGGTCAGCCTTGGACTTCGGCTCTACGGCAACGGAGATAACCGGATCCGGGAACTCCATGCGCTCGAGCACGATCTTGTTGTCCAGATCGCACAGGGTATCACCGGTGGTGACATCTTTCAGGCCGATCAGTGCAGCGATATCGCCGGCGCGGACCTCTTTGATCTCATCACGGTTGTTAGCATGCATCTGCACCATACGGCCGACACGCTCTTTACGCTCCTTGACAGAGTTGTACACGCTGTCGCCGGAGTTCAGAACGCCCGAGTAGACGCGGATGAAGGTCAGCGTACCGACGAACGGGTCGGTCGCGATCTTGAACGCCAGCGCAGAGAACGGCGCGTCGTCGTCAGCTTCACGAGTCGCAACGGTCTCGGCCGCGTCGTCCAGCGTACCTTCGATCGCCTTGACCTCGGTCGGAGACGGCAGGTATTCGATTACCGCGTCGAGAACCGCCTGAACGCCCTTGTTCTTGAATGCAGAACCGGCCAGCATCAGGATCACGTCGTTAGCCAGGGTGCGCGCGCGCAGACCGGCCTTGATCTCTTCGATGGTGAGTTCACCCTCTTCGAGATACTTCTCCATCAGCTCTTCGTTGGCTTCAGCAGCCGCTTCAACCAGCTTCTCATGGTACTCTTCGGCCTTGGCCTGGAGCTCAGCCGGAATATCACCCAGTTCGTAGGTCATACCCTGGTCGGCTTCGTTCCACCAGATCGCCTTCATGATGACCAGGTCGACGACGCCCTTGAACTCGTCTTCGGCACCGATCGGCAGGTTGATCGGCACAGCCTTCGCACCCAGACGGTCCTTCAGCTGCTTCTCAACCATGTAGAAGTCAGCACCGGCGCGGTCCATCTTGTTGACGAACACCATGCGGGGCACTTCGTATTTGTTAGCCTGACGCCATACGGTCTCGGTCTGCGGCTGCACGCCGGAAGACGCGCACAGTACAACAACAGCACCGTCGAGCACGCGCAGGGAACGTTCTACTTCGATAGTGAAGTCAACGTGTCCCGGGGTGTCGATAATGTTGACACGATGCTGTTCGAACTGCTGGTTCATACCGGCCCAGAAACAGGTGGTAGCAGCAGAGGTGATGGTGATACCACGCTCCTGTTCCTGCTCCATCCAGTCCATGGTAGCCGCACCGTCATGCACCTCACCGATCTTATGCGACAGACCTGTATAGAACAGGACGCGCTCGGTAGTGGTGGTCTTGCCGGCGTCTACGTGAGCACAGATACCGATGTTACGGTAGCGCTCGATAGGAGTTTTACGAGCCACGACTCATTCCTCGGAAGTTTAGAAGCGATAGTGGGCAAAAGCCTTGTTGGCTTCAGCCATACGATGCACATCTTCGCGTTTCTTAACAGCAGAACCACGACCTTCAGCAGCGTCGATCAGTTCACCAGCCAGACGCAGCGCCATGGATTTCTCACCACGCTTGCGTGCGGCGTCAACCAGCCAGCGCATGGCCAGAGCCGTGCGGCGGGACGGGCGAACTTCAACAGGAACCTGGTAGGTAGCACCACCGACACGGCGGGATTTAACTTCGACTACCGGCTGCACAGTCTCGAGCGCTTTGTCGAACAGCTCGATCGCATCACCTTTGGTGCGCTCTTCGATCTTGCTCAGTGCGCCATACACGATGCGCTCAGCAACGGACTTCTTGCCGCTGACCATCAGATGGTTGATAAATTTTGCCAGTGTAATGTTACCGAATTTAGGATCCGGCAGGATTTCGCGCTTCGCAGCTACGCGTCTTCTAGGCATTGATAAGCCCTCTAAAAATGTAAAAGGTCTTCAGGTTCATCAGGATGTCGTATGACACCTGTCCTTACTCTTATCGTCTTTCGGGTTAGCCAAACAGCTCAAGAACCGGATTACTCGGACACCTGACTGGCAAAGCCTCGCCGTCTAACGAGGGATCAAGACTTCGGACGCTTCGCACCGTACTTGGAACGAGCCTGTTTACGGCCGTTAACGCCGGAACAGTCCAGAGAACCACGAACTGTGTGGTAACGCACACCCGGGAGGTCCTTAACACGACCGCCGCGGATCAGAACTACAGAGTGCTCCTGCAAGTTATGACCTTCACCACCGATGTAGGAGGAGACTTCATAACCGTTGGTCAGACGCACACGGCAGACTTTACGCAGTGCCGAGTTCGGCTTCTTCGGGGTAGTGGTGTACACACGGGTACATACGCCACGACGCTGGGGGCATGCCTGCAGCGCAGGTACGTCGCTTTTTTCTACCGCGCGCTTACGCGGCTTGCGAACCAGCTGGTTGATTGTTGCCATTAAGCAAACTCCACGTTTGGTTTATTAGCACCATACTAAAAAGACCGGGCCTGCCGAAAAGCAATCCCAGTCACGAAAGGGCCGGAATTCTACTCAATTCCAGCCCCCGGCGTCAAATATTGAGCAGTTTTTACTCAATGTCATTCATGGAAGCATTCAGTGCTTCAGTCAGAGCCTGCTGCACCTCTTCCGCGCTGACGGTGACGCTTTCACCGGCCTGGGCCCGCTTGCGCTTGCGCTCGCTATGGTAAGCCAGACCGGTACCGGCCGGGATCAGACGACCCACGACCACGTTCTCTTTCAGACCACGCAGGTAGTCTTTCTTGCCGGTTACCGCACCTTCGGTCAGTACGCGGGTTGTCTCCTGGAAGGAGGCCGCGGAGATGAAGGATTCGGTGGCCAGCGATGCCTTGGTGATACCCAGCAGGATACGTTCGAACTTGGCCGGGATCTTGCCTTCGGCTTCCAGCGCTTCGTTCTCTGCAACCACTGCGGCGTACTCAACCTGCTCACCCGGGATGAAGCTCGAGTCACCGCCTTCGGTGATCTCAACCTTACGCAGCATCTGACGCACAATCACTTCGATGTGTTTGTCGTTGATGCCTACACCCTGGAGGCGGTAAACGTCCTGAATTTCGCTGACGATGTACTTGGCCAGCTCGCCGACACCGAGGATATGCAGGATATCGTGAGCGTTGGACGGACCATCGGAGATAACTTCGCCCTTCTCGACCGTTTCACCCTCGAATACGTTCAGGTTACGCCACTTCTGGATCATGATTTCGTAAGGATCTGAACCGTCATGCGGTGTGATCACCACGCGACGCTTACCCTTGGTCTCCTTACCGAAGGTCACGGTACCAGACAGTTCGGCCAGCACGGCAGACTCTTTCGGACGGCGCGCCTCGAACAGGTCGGCAACGCGCGGCAGACCACCGGTGATATCCTTGTTGACCGTACCTTCCTGCGGCAGACGGGCGAGGATGTCACCCATCTGCACCTCAGCGCCGTCATTCAGCGTGACGATGGACTTCGGCGGCAGCAGGTACTGAGCCGGCATCTCGGTACCGGTGTGGTACACATCGTTGCCGTTGGCATCGACCAGCTTGATCATCGGGCGGATATCCTTACCCGCCTGCGGACGATCCTTGGCATCAAGCACCTCAATAGTGGACAGGCCGGTCAGCTCATCCGTCTGGCGCTTGATGGTGATACCGTCTTCCATACCGCCGAACTGCAAGCGACCACCCACCTCGGTGACGATCGGGTGAGTGTGCGGGTCCCAGTTGGCGACGATGGCGCCAGCATCGACACGATCGCCGTCCTTCACCTTGATCACCGAGCCGTACGGCAGCTTGTAGCGCTCTCGCTCACGACCGTGTTCGTCGGTCACACCCAGCTCACCGGAGCGGGAGGTCGCCACGATGGTGCCGTCGGAACGCTCTACATATTTCAGGTTGTGCAGACGAACTTCACCGCCATTCTTGACCTGAATGCTGTCGACCGCGGCCGCCCGCGACGCCGCACCACCGATGTGGAACGTACGCATGGTCAGCTGGGTACCCGGCTCACCGATCGACTGCGCGGCGATAACACCAACGGACTCACCGATGTTGACCTGGTGACCGCGACCCAGGTCGCGACCGTAACAGGATGAACAGATACCGTGACGGGATTCACAGGTGATCGCTGAACGAACGAACACTTCGTCGATACTACTGTAGGCTTCGTCGTTTTCGAGACGGGCAACCCAGGCCTCATCGATCAGCGTACCGGACGGAATCAGCACGTCGTCACCGGCCGGGGTCAGTACATCCTGAGCCACCACGCGACCCAATACACGCTCACCCAGCGGAATGACCACATCACCGCCTTCGATCATCGGCTGTACCTTGAGACCCTTATCGGTGCCACAGTCGTGCTCGGTGATCACCACGTCCTGTGCCACGTCGACCAGACGACGGGTCAGGTAACCGGAGTTCGCGGTCTTCAATGCGGTATCCGCCAGACCCTTACGTGCACCGTGGGTAGAGATGAAGTACTGCAGTACGTTCAGACCCTCACGGAAGTTCGCCACGATCGGTGTCTCGATGATGGAGCCGTCCGGCTTCGCCATCAGACCACGCATACCGGCGAGCTGACGGATCTGCGCGGCGCTACCACGGGCACCGGAGTCGGCCATCATGTAGACGGAGTTGAAGGACTCCTGATCAACCACCTTACCTTCGGCATTGGTGACCTTGTCGACCTTCAGGTTGTCCATCATCTTCTTGGCCAGCACCTCGTTGGCACGGGACCAGATATCCACAACCTTGTTGTATTTCTCGCCCTGGGTTACCAGGCCGTCACCGAACTGACGCTCGATCTCTTTCACTTCGGCATCCGCCTCGGCGATGATCTGCACCTTCTCGTCCGGGATAACGAAGTCGTTAACACCGATGGAAGCGCCGGACACGGTGGCCTGGCGGAAGCCCATGTACATCAGCTGGTCGGCGAAGATAACGGTGTCCTTCAGACCACAGCGACGGTAGGCTTCGTTGAGCAGGCGGGAGATCGCCTTCTTCTTCATCGGCTGGTTGACCAGCTCGAACGGCAGGCCTGCCGGCACGATATCGAACAGCATGGCACGGCCAACGGTAGTCTCCTGCAGGCCGTAACGCTCTTCCACATTACCTTCGATATCGCGGATGGTCTCCTGGATACGCACCTTGATCCGTGCCTGCAGGTGGACCTGCTTGGCGCCGTAGGCACGCTGGATCTCCTTGATATCGGAGAACACCATACCCTCGCCCGGTGCCGCGATGCGCTCACGGGTCATGTAGTACAGACCCAGTACCACGTCCTGCGACGGTACGATGATCGGCTCGCCGTTGGCCGGTGACAGGATGTTGTTGGTGGACATCATCAGCGCGCGCGCTTCGAGCTGCGCTTCGATGGTCAACGGCACGTGAACGGCCATCTGGTCACCGTCGAAGTCGGCGTTGTACGCCGCACACACCAGCGGGTGCAGCTGGATCGCCTTACCTTCGATCAGCACCGGCTCGAACGCCTGGATACCCAGACGGTGCAGGGTCGGCGCACGGTTCAGCAGTACTGGATGCTCGCGGATCACCTCGTCGAGGATATCCCATACCAGCGGCTCTTCGCGCTCAACCATCTTCTTGGCCGCCTTGATCGTGGTGGCGTAGCCACGCAACTCAAGCTTGGAGAAGATGAACGGCTTGAACAGCTCCAGCGCCATTTTCTTCGGCAGACCGCACTGATGCAGGCGCAGGTAGGGACCAACCACGATAACGGAACGGCCGGAGTAGTCGACACGCTTACCGAGCAGGTTCTGACGGAAACGACCCTGCTTACCCTTGATCATGTCGGCCAGGGACTTCAGCGGACGCTTGTTGGAGCCGGTGATGGCACGGCCGCGACGACCGTTGTCGAGCAGCGCGTCGACCGATTCCTGCAGCATGCGCTTCTCGTTGCGCACGATGATATCCGGCGCATTGAGATCGAGCAGACGCTTCAGACGGTTGTTACGGTTGATCACGCGGCGGTATAGATCGTTCAGATCGGAGGTCGCGAAGCGACCACCATCCAGCGGTACCAGCGGACGCAGATCCGGCGGCAGTACCGGCAGCACTTCCATGATCATCCACTGCGGATCGTTGCCGGACTTGTAGAACGCCTCGATCAGCTTCAGACGCTTGGACAGCTTCTTGATCTTGGTATCGGAGTTGGTCTGCGGGATCTCTTCGCGGATGCGCTGGATCTCGCCTTCCAGATCGATCGAGGCCAGCAGCTCCTTGATCGCCTCGGCACCCATGCGGGCGTCGAACTCATCACCGAACTCTTCCAGTGACTCGAAGTACTGCTCGTCGTTGAGCATCTGACCGCGCTCGAGCGTGGTCATGCCCGGGTCGATGACGACGAAGGATTCGAAGTAGAGCACGCGCTCGATGTCGCGCAGCGTCATATCCAGCATCAGACCGATGCGGGACGGCAGTGACTTCAGGAACCAGATGTGAGCAACGGGGGATGCCAGTTCGATATGACCCATGCGCTCACGGCGCACCTTGGTCATGGTCACTTCGACACCACACTTCTCACAGATCACACCACGGTGCTTCATGCGCTTGTACTTGCCGCACAGGCACTCGTAGTCCTTGATCGGGCCAAAGATCTTGGCACAGAACAGACCGTCACGCTCCGGCTTGAAGGTACGGTAGTTGATGGTCTCCGGCTTTTTCACTTCGCCGTAAGACCAGGAGCGGATCATCTCCGGCGATGCCAGCGAGATTCGGATGGAATCGAACTCGTCGGACTGGCCCTGGGACTTCAGCAGATTCAGCAAATCTTTCATTGTCGTATAGCTCCTACGCGGAGTTCTCAGCGCCGGTGCCTCTCATCGTGAAAGGCACCGACTGGTGATCAGTTAGGGACTTATTCGCTCTCGAGCTCGATATCGATACCGAGGGAGCGGATCTCCTTGATCAACACGTTGAACGATTCCGGCATACCCGGCTCCATCCGGTGATCGCCGTCGACGATGTTCTTGTACATCTTCGTACGGCCGTTCACGTCGTCCGACTTCACGGTCAGCATCTCCTGCAGAGTGTAGGCGGCGCCATATGCCTCGAGCGCCCAGACCTCCATCTCACCGAAGCGCTGACCACCGAACTGCGCCTTACCACCCAGCGGCTGCTGGGTAACCAGGCTGTAGGAACCGGTGGAACGCGCGTGCATCTTGTCGTCGACCAGGTGGTTCAACTTCAGCATGTACATGTAGCCGACAGTGACCGGGCGGTCGAACTTGTCGCCGGTGCGGCCGTCGTACAGCGTGAACTGACCGGAATCATCCATATCCGCCAGACGCAGCAGCGACTTGATCTCGGCCTCTTTGGCACCGTCGAATACCGGCGTTGCCAGCGGCACACCGCCCTTCAGATTGGTCGCCAGAGTCAGGATCTCCTCATCGCTGAAGCTATCCAGGTCCTCTTTACGTCCGCAGCTCAGACCACCGTGTTCGGCGTTATAGATCTGATCCAGGAAGCCACGCACCTCTTTGGCGGTTTCCGCCTTGGCGCGCTCCACTTCGAGCATATCGTTGATCTTGCGACCCAGACCTTTGGCCGCCATACCCAAGTGGGTTTCCAGGATCTGACCGACGTTCATACGCGACGGTACACCCAGCGGATTCAGCACGATGTCGACCGGCTCGCCGTTCTCGTCGTAGGGCATATCCTCGACCGGCATGATCACCGAGATAACACCCTTGTTACCGTGACGACCGGCCATCTTGTCACCCGGCTGCACGCGGCGCTTGGTGGCGACGTAGACCTTGACGATCTTCAGCACGCCCGGGGCCAGATCGTCGCCGGTCTGCAGCTTGCGCTTCTTGTCTTCGAAACGCTTGTCCAGGTTCTCACGACGCTCTTCAAGCTGCTTCTGCGCCAGCTCGAGCATCTCCTGAACCGTCTCGTCGGCGACACGGATCTTGAACCACTCGGACTTCTTCAGCCCATGCAGGAACTCGGAACCGATCTCTTCGCCTTTCTTCAGGCCGGCACCGCCGTCGGCCTTGAGGCCTACCAGCGCGCGCTCGAGACGCTCGAAGGTGGCCTGTTCGACGATACGGAACTCGTCGTTCAGGTCCTTGCGAATCTTGTCCAGCTCGGACTTCTCGATGGAGAGCGCACGCTCATCCTTGGCCACGCCGTCACGGGTGAACACCTGAACATCGATAACCTTACCCAGGGTACCGGTCTTCACGCGCAGCGAGGTGTCCTTTACGTCGGACGCCTTCTCACCGAAGATCGCACGCAGCAGTTTCTCTTCCGGGGTCAGCTGGGTTTCGCCCTTCGGCGTCACCTTGCCGACCAGGATATCGCCCGGGCCCACTTCGGCACCGATATGCACGATACCGGACTCGTCCAGCTTGGACAGCGCCGCCTCGCCCACGTTGGGGATATCCGCGGTGATCTCCTCAGGCCCCAACTTGGTGTCGCGCGCGACACAGGTCAGTTCCTGGATGTGGATGGTAGTGAAGCGATCTTCCTGTACCACCCGCTCGGAGATGAGGATGGAGTCCTCGTAGTTGTAACCGTTCCAGGGCATGAATGCGATGCGCATGTTCTGGCCCAGCGCCAGCTCACCCAAGTCGACAGAGGGACCGTCGGCCATGATATCGCCACGCTCTACCTGCTCGCCCGGACGCACGATGGCGCGTTGGTTGATACAGGTATTCTGGTTGGAACGGGTGTACTTGGTCAGGTTGTAGATATCCACACCTGCGTCACCGGCTTCCACCTCTTCGTCACGGACGCGGACCACGACACGACCGGCATCGACCGACTCGATCACACCGCCGCGACGAGCCACCACGCAGACGCCCGAGTCGCGCGCCACGTTACGCTCGATACCGGTACCGACCAGCGGCTTCTCGGAGCGCAGGGTCGGCACGGCCTGACGCTGCATGTTTGAACCCATCAATGCACGGTTGGCGTCATCGTGCTCGAGGAACGGGATCAGCGATGCCGCAACCGATACCACCTGACGGGGAGACACGTCCATGTACTGCACGTTCTCTTTTGGCGTCACGGTGAATTCGTTGAGGTGACGGACGGCAACCAGGTCGTCGGTCAGCTCCATGTTCTCATTCATCGCCGCCGAGGCCTGAGCGATGACATACTTACTCTCCTCGATGGCGGAGAGGTAATCGATCTCGTCGGTGACCTTGTTGTCGATAACGCGACGGTACGGCGTCTCCAGGAAGCCGTAATCGTTGGTACGCGCGAAGACCGCCAGCGAGTTGATCAGACCGATGTTCGGACCTTCAGGTGTCTCGATCGGACATACACGACCGTAGTGGGTCGGGTGTACGTCACGGACTTCGAAGCCGGCACGCTCACGGGTCAGACCGCCCGGGCCCAACGCCGATACCCGGCGCTTGTGGGTGATCTCGGACAGCGGGTTGTTCTGGTCCATGAACTGGGACAGCTGGGATGAACCGAAGAACTCCTTGATCGCCGCAGCCACCGGCTTGGCGTTAATCAGGTCCTGCGGCATCAGGTTGTCCGCTTCTGCCATGGACAGTCGCTCGCGCACGGCACGCTCGACACGCACCAGACCGACACGGAACTGGTTCTCGGCCATCTCGCCCACGGAGCGGATACGGCGGTTACCCAGGTGGTCGATATCATCGACAACACCCTTGCCGTTACGGATCTCGATCAGGGTCTTCATGACATCGAGGATGTCGTCCTTGTCGAGGATGCCGGAACCGGTTTCGTCTTCACGACCCAGGCGACGGTTGAACTTCATGCGACCGACCGCAGACAGGTCGTAACGCTCTTCGGAGAAGAACAGATTCTCGAACAGGCCTTCCGCAGACTCTTTGGTCGGCGGCTCGCCGGGACGCATCATACGGTAGATCTCGACCAGCGCTTCCAGCTGGTTGCGGGTCGGATCGATGCGCAGGGTATCGGAGATAAACGGGCCGCAGTCCAGATCGTTGGTGTACAGCGTTTCCAGACGGTCGATACCCGCCTTGCGGATCTTGGCGATCAGGTCTTCGGTCACTTCGGTGTTGCAGGGCGCAAACACCTCACCGGTAGAAGGATCCATCAGATCCTTGGCCAGCGCCTTGCCGATCAGGTATTCAGAGGGCACGTTCAGCTGCCCCATACCCGCCTGCTGCATCTGACGGATGTGACGCGGGGTGATACGACGACCCGCTTCTACAATGGTTTTGCCTTCGGGATCCTTGATCTCGAACGACATGGTTTCACCGCGCAGGCGCTCGGGGATCAGATCCATCCAGATCTGCTCGCTCTCCAGCGTCCAGCCAGTGGTTTCAAAGAAGGTATCGAGAATCTCTTCCGCCTGGAAGCCGAGTGCACGCAGCAGAATGGTTGCCGGCAGTTTACGGCGACGGTCGATACGCACGAACAGCGCATCCTTGGGATCGAACTCGAAGTCCAGCCAGGAACCGCGGTAGGGAATGATACGCGCGGAGTAAAGCAGTTTGCCGGACGAGTGGGTCTTGCCCTTGTCGTGATCGAAGAACACACCCGGTGAACGGTGCAGCTGCGATACGATCACGCGCTCGGTACCGTTAACGACGAAGGTACCGTTCTCGGTCATCAGGGGCATTTCGCCCATGTAGACTTCCTGCTCCTTGATATCCTTGATCGCCTTGGTAGAGGAATCACGATCGTAGATGATCAGGCGCACTTTAACGCGCAAAGGAGCCGCATAGGTCACACCACGCTGCTGACATTCGGCAACGTCAAAAACGGGTTCACCGAGGCGATAACCGGCGTATTCCAGCGCCGCGTTTCCGGAATAGGAGACGATCGGGAATACGGAATTGAATGCAGCGTGCAGCCCCTCTTCCTTGCGCCCTTGCGCAGAGTCGGAGCCCGCTTGCAGAAACTTGCGGTAGGAATCGAGCTGGATCGCAAGCAGGTATGGCACATCCATTACCTGCGGCAGCTTACCGAAATCCTTACGTATGCGTTTCTTCTCAGTGTATGAATAAGCCATCAGTGTTCCCCAGCATGTGCACCTAGGTTGAGAAGCCAGCCCCCTGATATCAGCTATCAGCGGACTGTTATACCGTCATTTATTTGCTGTCTATAAATAACGGAAAAAGGCCGGTGGCATTTCGCCACCAGCCATACGCCTTTAAGCAGTACTAAGCTGCTTGCAACGCATCGAAGCGATTACTTGAGCTCAACGGTAGCGCCGGCTTCTTCCAGCTCTTTCTTCAGAGCTTCAGCTTCTTCCTTGGAAGCAGCTTCCTTGACGGTAGACGGTGCGCCGTCGACCAGTTCTTTCGCTTCTTTCAGGCCCAGACCGGTAGCACCGCGGACAGCCTTGATGACGTTGACTTTCTTGTCGCCGGCAGCGGTCAGGATAACGTCGAATTCGGTCTGCTCTTCAGCAACAGCAGCTTCACCAGCCGGGCCGGCAACAACAGCAGCAGCAGCAGAAACACCGAATTTTTCTTCCATTGCAGAAACCAGTTCTACAACGTCCATGACAGACATTTCAGCGATAGCGTTGATGATATCTTCTTTAGACAGAGACATTTTCTAAATCCTATAAACGTGTGTTAAATCGTAGGTCACTGCGCCAATTAGGCTGCAGCACCCTCTTTCTGTTCGCGAATAGCCGCAATAGTGCGTACCAGCTTGCCTGCAGCCGCTTCTTTCATACAGCTCATCAACTTGGCGAGAGCTTCTTCGTATGTCGGCAGGCTTGCCAGCATCGCTACGTCCACGACGTTGCCTTCAAAAGCAGCCGCTTTCAGTTCGAACTTTTCATTGCCCTTGGCGAAGTCCTTCAGGATGCGAGCGCCGGCGCCCGGGTGTTCCTGAGAGAAAGCAATGATGCTCGGACCGACAAAGCTGCCCTGCAGACACTCGAAAGCGGTACCTTCAACTGCACGACGCGCCAGGGTGTTACGGACCACTTTCAGCCACACACCGTTCTCACGCGCCTGCTTACGCAGTGCAGTCATATCGCCCACTTCTACGCCACGGGAGTCCGCAACGACAGCAGAGAGCGCATTCTTGGCAGCTTCCTGGACTTCAGCGACGATCGCTTTTTTGTCTTCGAGTCCTAATGCCACAATTTACTCCTGGATTGAGTCTTTCGACTGTTTACCAACCACCCCGCTTACGCGAGGTTGAGTACGGTGGTCTTGATTCACACGTGAATCTCACCGTCTGCGCAGGCTGGTTGGCCCATTAAGGCAGACGCGGAAAAACCGCTCTGCCACCTGCGGTCTTTGACGGCCTTCGTCTCTGTCACAGAGGTCACGAAGACCCTCAAAAAACCTTCAGATCAATCAGATGGCCAGAGTGCCCTGATCAACCAGCAAACCCGGGCCCATGGTAGTGGACAGGGTTACTTTCTTCAGATACACGCCCTTGGCGGAAGAAGGCTTCAGCTTCTTCAGATCGGCGATCAGCGCTTCAACGTTCTCTTTAACAGCCACGTCGCTGAAACCAACCTTGCCCACAGAGCAGTGGATGATGCCGTTCTTGTCGGTACGGAAACGCACCTGACCAGCTTTGGCGTTCTGTACGGCAGTCGCAACGTCCGGAGTCACGGTACCGACCTTCGGGTTCGGCATCAGACCGCGCGGACCCAGGATCTGACCCAGCTGACCGACAACACGCATCGCGTCAGGCGTTGCGATCACAACGTCAAAATCCAGGTTACCGCCCTTGACCTGCTCGGCCAGATCGTCGAAACCGACGATATCGGCACCGGCAGCCTTGGCTTTCTCGGCGTTGTCGCCCTGCGCGAACACAGCAACACGCACGTCTTTACCGGTGCCGTGCGGCAGCACGGTAGAGCCACGAACGACCTGATCGGATTTACGCGGATCGACGCCCAGGTTAACGGCCACGTCCAGAGATTCGGTAAATTTAACCGCAGACACTTCAGCCAGCAGAGCAACCGCCTCGTTGATTGCGTACGCCTTGCCCGCTTCGATCTTTTCGCGGATCGCCTTCTGGCGCTTAGTCAGCTTAGCCATTATTCATCACCCTCAACAATCAGACCCATGGCACGCGCACTACCGGCGATGGTGCGTACGGCAGCATCCATATCGGCAGCGGTCAGGTCCGGCATCTTAACGGTTGCGACTTCTTCCAGCTGAGCGCGGGTAACGGTACCCACCTTCTCGGTGTTCGGACGGGAAGAGCCGCTCTTCAGACCTACAGCCTTCTTCAGCAGAATGGAAGCCGGCGGAGTCTTGGTGATGAAGGTGAAGCTACGGTCGCTGTATACGGTGATCACGACAGGAATCGGCAGACCCGCTTCCATGCTCTGAGTCTGTGCGTTGAACGCCTTACAGAACTCCATGATGTTGACACCGTGCTGACCCAGAGCAGGACCTACTGGGGGACTCGGGTTGGCCTGACCAGCTTTTACCTGCAGCTTGATATAAGCATTGATTTTCTTAGCCATTAAGCTACTCCTGAGGGTTCAAACGCCTTTCGGCTCCCCTTTCTTTCACAACAAGAGGGCGACCGCGCAAGCACGGACACCCTCCCCATAAAATCTTTTATTATCAGGCCTTTTCGACCTGACCGAACTCCAACTCAACAGGCGTCGAGCGACCAAAGATCAGCACAGCCACCTGGAGACGGTTCTTCTCGTAGTTAACCTCTTCGACCACACCGTTAAAGTCGGCGAACGGACCATCGGTGACACGCACCATCTCACCCGGCTCGAAGACAGTCTTAGGCCTCGGCTTATCCACACCGCTTTCGACGCGCTGCAGGATTTCATTGGCCTCTTTTTCGGTAATCGGCGCCGGCTTATCCGCCGTACCACCGATGAAACCCAGCACACGCGGCGTATCTTTCACCAAGTGCCAGGTCTGATCGTTCATGACCATGTTCACCAGAACATAGCCTGGATAAAACTTGCGCTCGGACTTGCGCTTCTTGCCATCACGAATCTCAACCACCTCTTCGGTGGGAACCAGAATCTCACCAAAGAGATCCTGCATACCGTGACGATCAATACTTTCCGTCAGCGCTTCCTTTACCTTCTTCTCATAGTTGGAGTAGGCATGCACAACGTACCAGCGTTTCTTTTCCGTACTCATGCTCGCTCAACCTCAACCTATAGCGCCTGAAACAACCCAACCCAGCAGCGAATCCAGACCCCAGAGCAGCAGCCCCACAATCAGCACCGCCACCACAACGATCGCCGTTGTCTGCAGAGTTTCCTGACGGGTCGGCCACACCACCTTGCGAATCTCGTTCTTCGCCTCTTTAAAAAGCCGGAAGAACGCACGACCCTTGGCAGTCTGAAATGCTACAAACCCCGCCACCAGTGCCAAAAACAGGAGTGCAAGCACCCGATACAGCAGGGACTCGCCGGCAAACATCGAGTTGCCAACCACCCCAACCGCCACGAGAGCAACAACAACGAGCCACTTCAGGCCGTCGAGTTTTGATCCTTCGGAAGTCACTTTAGAATTCACGCCAGGTGCCTCGGAAAAATGAAAGCTTGCGCTTTGCTTGACGCCATTCCAGATCCGGAATGGCAGGCCAGGAGGGACTCGAACCCCCAACCTGCGGTTTTGGAGACCGCTGCTCTGCCAATTGAGCCACTGGCCTACTGCGTAACAGGGAGGCACATTATATGCACCTCCCCGCCACATCGCAACACTAAATATAAGTTTTTACGCGATAATCTTGGATACAACACCCGCACCAACGGTACGGCCGCCTTCGCGGATCGCGAAGCGCAGACCTTCTTCCATGGCGAT
>NZ_JAHREP010000045.1 GCF_019084545.1 Marinobacterium ramblicola | reverse complement strand
AGACCGCCTCGTCTGATCTTGCCCGGCCCGTTAAGGCGTTCAGCTCAAGCGAGGAGGCGCATTCTACAGACCTCACTAAGGGAGTCAACAGGTGCTGTAAAAATTATTCAAAAATATATCGAATGAACTGCGCGAAGTATTACTTTCCAGGTGAATTACAGCTTAAGGGGGAGCATCGCTCCCCCTTAAGCTTCTCCAATTTTCCGGATCAGCCTACGTAGCTAAGCGGGACGAAGGTCCCCCAAAGAATGGCCGTAGCAGCGAGCAAGCCCACAAGCACGACCAAGCCGACCGTGAGAATCGAGGTTGAGAAAAAGAACGCCCTATCTTCAGGAATCTGCATTATCTCGGGTACACCGCTATATAGCAGGTAGATTGAGTAGGAAAGCGCGATAAGCCCCACAATGACGTTGAACCAAAGCATCGGATAGAGACCTGCCAACCCAGAGAGGAACAGAGGTGTGGCAGTAAATGTCACCAACACCATGCACTCATCGAAGCTAACATTGCCGCCATATGTCTTCTCCATCCAGTGAACGGCATAAGCGATAAACCCAACCGCGACCCACATCGCTATATAGAAGGCGATCGCCGCCGGTAAGGCACTGGAGATGCTTAACGTCACGTAATCAGTACCGGTCAAACTCCAGCCGACTTGAGTCGTGCCGATAAACAGCGCTATCGCCGGGATGGCTGCCAATATGCTGATCTGACTCAGGAACACATGGGTAGTTGAGTAATGCTCATTGCGAATCGCACTCCACTCTTTTTTAGGGTGGTACAGAACCCCCATCATGTGCTGTAGGAACATATCTCTAACCTCCTGTCGGGCAGCTATAGTTATTTTCACGCCCGCGCTTTGCAGATTGGTCTTGCATGGTGTTTGCGTCCATTCACCCTTTTCCGTACTCGCATCTCCTCCTGATCAGCGATCTTTTTACATCGAAGTTATCCAGTAGTGGTCAACAAGAAGTATGGCAAACAACCCCATGATGTACAGGATCGAAAAGCGGAACATGCGCATCGGGTCGGCAGCATCCCAACAGCGATACAGGCGCCAGGCCCACTGTAAAAATCGCATATCGATTACCAGCACTCCAATCAGGTAGATCAGTCCACTTAGACCGACGAACCAGGGCAGCAACGTCAACAGTACAGTCAGCACCGTGTAGAGCAGTATCTGCAGCCGGGTAAACTGTTCGCCATGCGTAATGGGTAGCATCGGGATACCAGCCCGCGCGTAATCATCTTTGCGGGCGATACACAGCGCCCAGAAGTGGGGAGGTGTCCAGGCAAAGATGATCAGCATCAGGAGCAGGGCATCCGCGGTTACCTGTCCGGTCACGGCGACCCAACCCAAAAGCGGCGGCGCGGCGCCCGCGACACCACCGATCACAATATTTTGCGGTGTAGCACGCTTGAGAAACGCGGTGTACACGAACGCGTAACCGATCAACGATGCCAAGGTTAGCCAAGCGGTCAAAGGGTTCACGAAGACAGCCAGCAACGCGACCCCGGTTATGCCCATCAATGCTGCAAAAATCACCGCCTGTAATGAACCAATTCGCCCCTGAGGCAGAGGGCGGCGCGCAGTGCGCGCCATACGTGCGTCTATACTCTGATCCAGCACATGATTCACCGCGGCAGCCGAGGCTGCTGCCAACCCAACACCCAGGTTTGTTACAAGCAGCAATCCAAGAGGGGGCAGTTCCGGAGTGGCAAGACACATGCCCACGACAAGCGTAAGCAGCATAACAGCGACGACCCTGAGCTTGCACAGGGCAAGGTAGTCACGCCAGCCAGCAGGAACCTCAACTCGTGATTTGACCAGTGGGTAGGTTGCCATGAATCACCTCCGTCTGTTGCACACGTGATCGCTCATACAGACCAACAACAGCCAGTAATAACGCGACCGCTCCAGCATGGTGGGCCACTGCCAATGCCAGTGGCAGCTGCCAGATCACATTCAACACTCCAAGCAGAACCTGCAACCCCATCAGGCCCCAACACAAACTCAACCAGGGCGCAATTGCCGCCACTTTCCTTAGTCGCCAGCTGACCAGCACCAGCGTCGATAACAGCATCAAGGCCCCCGCACGATGGGTCATCTGGATCGCGGCTCGCGCTGGCGCCGGCAACAACCCGCCCTCATAATTCGGCCCCAGCGGCAACACAGGATTCAATCCCTCCCGAAAGTCGTACTCGACCCGCTGATCTCCCTGGCAGCTCAGCCAGTGGTCACACGCCCATCCAGCGTAGTTGCTGCTGGTCCAACCTCCCAACGCGATCTGTACAAACAGTACAGTCATAAGCAGTACAAGACTGGGATCGACCCTCCCTCTCTCCCCGCGCGACTGCCTGTTACGGTTTCTTGAAAGACTCTGACGCAGTCTAACCAGCAGAGCCAGAGTGGTAAGTCCACCCAAAAGATGCAGCGTCACCACCCAGGGCACCAGTTTCAAAGTCACTGTCCACATGCCAAAAATACCCTGCACTATGACCAGTACTAACAGCAGCAGTGAAAGCTGCACCGGGCAACCGGTTATCGCTTTCTGCTTCCAAGCCAGCATCGCCTGCAGCAGAATCAGCAACCCCAATGTCGACGCAGCGTAACGATGGATCATCTCCAGCCATCCCTTTCGAAGATCCACCTGATGCCCGGGAAAATTCACTCCTATCTGCTCTGCCACTTTTTCCTGTGGTGGCAGGACAATATGGCCGTAGCAGGTAGGCCAATCTGGACAACCAAGCCCAGCATCATTCAAGCGCGTCCAGCCTCCTAACAGGACTACGATCAGCGCCAGCACTATCGCGATATTTACCAGACGCCAGCTCCAGACCATCAACCCACTCCTCTAGCCAACCTTCGACACTTTCAGCAGGCGCTTGAGATCTTCCAACAGAGGCTCTCCGAGCTGTTCCTGCGTATAGCGCAACACGAGGTTGCCATTAGGATCGACGATCCAGATACCGCTTTCGAGCGACGTGGCCGACTGCAGGTGCTCTACCCGCACCCGATCAGCTTCTCGCCCCAACGCATCGTGTATCGTCCGCAAACTCTGCAGTTGTTGGTCGCAAGCGGTGTCACAGTCGCCATCGTGCCTAAAAACGAGCGTCCAATGTCCGGTGAACCGCTCAGCACTACCGCCCCACTGAGTGAGGGTTTTTACCGGTTCCATTAACTCACCCCGATTAACCTGACCGCTGCTCACCGGCAACTGAAAGTGATAAGCAATACCGGCCCCTAACATGGGCAACAGTGCAATCAGCCATATCATCCAAAGCGTCAATCGACTTTTCGAGGTCGCTTGTGAGCCTTCCATTCCAACACTCCCACGATAAGAACCAGTGTTAATGCCAGTGCGAACCATTGAACCGCGTAGCCCAGATGCCGTTCAGGAGGCAGGGTGGCCGAACCGGGCAATCTCGGCACCATATCGCTCTGCGGCGGACGCTGCAGCCATAGCACCCAGGACTCCAACGGCAACTGCCAATACTCCCCCGCCATCTCGGTATCCAAACGCTGCAGCCTCCAATCTGCGAACAGCTGCTCGCTCAGGGTATAGGTCTCAACCGGAAGACCGATTACACCTTCCAGCAGCACGGTTGATGGTCGCTCGATTCTCGGTTTCAGCTCCCGCCTCTCGGGCGCTTCTACCCAGCCCAGGTTGACCAGCAACACCTGCCCCGATATCAATCGAGCCGGCAGTAACACCTCGTACCCAACGCGCCCCTCGTGAGTACGGTTATCCAGAAACAGCGGCTCTTTACCGATCCACTCTACTGCCAGCGTCACCGGCACCCACTGGCGCTGGGTCAACGCGTATTCGAGCTGCGCCTGCGTGGGGTTGCTCAGCGCAGCACCCTGCTGTTCAGCCATCCATTGCCGCTTCTGTTCAGCCCTATCCAGCTGCCAGAAGCCGAGCGTGCACAGCAGCGAGAGCATCAACAGACAGAGTGGATAAAGCCAAACTCTTGCCCCAAAGCGCTTGCCCATCCCAAGCTCAACATCTTTACTGAACAGGTCTGTTTTCGAAATCGGCACAGGACAACACCATGTTTCGCCTTATAGCTCTGGTTATCTTCGCGCTTGTCGTCATCGCCCTGTTCACCAGCCTCTGGTTCATGATGCGCGATAGAGGCAGCACCCACCGTATGGCCAATACCCTGATGCTGCGTGTCGTACTCAGTGCCGGCCTGCTCCTGCTGCTCGTGTTCGGAATTCTGAGCGGCCACCTGCAGATGCACACCTTCGGTTAACACTCAAAGCACATACACAAACAGGAACAGCCCGATCCAGACCACATCGACGAAATGCCAATACCAGGACACGGCCTCGAAACCAAAGTGGTTAGTGGGATCGAAATGCCCCTTCAGCACGCGCAGGAAGATGACGATCAACATGAACGTGCCAAGCGTAACGTGAGCACCATGAAACCCGGTCAAGATAAAGAAGGTCGCGCCATAGATACCGGCATTCAGCGTCAGGCCCAGATCGTTATACGCATGTACATACTCATAGATCTGGAAACCGAGAAAGGTCAGCCCCAGTAGCACGGTTACACCCAGCCAGCGTGCAACGGCTGGGCGATGATCACGAAGCAGTGCGTGGTGAGCCAGTGTCACCGTAAAGCTCGACGTGACCAGCAACACCGTATTCAGCAAGGGAATATGCCAGGGATCAACCAGTTCCCGCGGCCCCGGAAAGCGTTCGCTGTCGGGCGGGTTCATCAACGGCCACTCCGCGGTGAAGCCTGGCCAGAGCATCTGACTTACACCGCGATCGCCCTCCCCGCCCAGCCAGGGCACTGACAGGGTGCGAACATAGAACAGCGCGCCAAAGAACGCGGCAAAAAACATCACTTCGGAGAAGATGAACCAACTCATGCCCCAGCGAAAGGATCTGTCCATCTGATCGCTGTAGAGACCCGCGTGACTCTCCTGAATCACGTTTGCAAACCAGCCCACCAGAATCAGCCCCAGCAGTAGCGCTCCTGCGAGCACCATCAACAGCCCCGGACCCGCACCGCTCTTGGCGCTAAGGCCGTTAACCAGTGTTGCGGCACCGAAGGCAAGCAGAAACATCGCCACCGATGCCAGAATCGGCCAACGACTCTGTGCCGGTACATAATAGGATGCATGCGCGCTCATATCGGTGAACCTCCCTCTTGGGTATCGTTCTCTGCTGTACCGGTCTTATCCGGCGATATATCGAACAGGGTGTAGGAGAGCGTAATCGTGTGGATCGACTCCGGCAGATCGGTGTCGATCATAAACATCAGGGGCATGTCGATCGCGCCACCGCCCTCCAGAGCTTGCGAGTCGAAGCAAAAGCAGTTGATCTTGTGCAGATACTGCGCGGCTTCACCCGGGGAAACGGAGGGGATCGCCTGAGCCACCATCCGCCTTGTGGTCGGATTGCTTGCCCGGTAGGCGGTTTGCTTCATCTCGCCAGGATTGACCCGCAGTAAAGACTCGGTCGGACCAAAAGCCCACGGCATCCCTTCGTTGTTAATCGCGATCAGCCGGACTTTGACTGAGCGAGCCGTATCAACCGCCACCGCATCCACCGGACCCGTTGCCGTTATACGACCATTGAGCCCGGTGACCTTACAGAACACGTCGTACAGCGGAACCAAGGCGAAGCCAAAGCCAAACATCAGCACCGAGGCCATCAACAGGCGCAAAATCAGTCGGCGGTTAGCTTGGGCGGCATCCATGGTGTCACTCCACTCGCGGCGGCGTGGTATGAGTATGGTAGGGCGCCGGTGACGGCACCTCCCACTCCAATCCGTGGGCACCCTCCCACACCTGCGCCGACACGGTCTCTCTGCTGCGTATGCAGTGAATCACATTCCAGACGAAGAGCAGCTGGGAGAAGCCGAAGATGAAGGCACCGACTGTTGCCACCATGTTGAAGTCGGCGAACTGCAGCGCGTAGTCGGGAATACGCCTTGGCATCCCCGCCAGACCCAGAAAGTGCATCGGGAAGAAGGTGATATTGACGCCGATAAAGCTGCACCAGAAGTGAAACTTACCCATCGACTCATTCAGCGCATGTCCGGTCCATTTCGGCAGCCAGTAATAGACACCGGCCATGATCGAGAATATCGCGCCGGGCACCAGCACATAGTGAAAATGCGCCACCACGAAATAGGTGTCATGGTACTGAAAATCTACCGGCGCAATCGCCAGCATCAACCCCGAGAAGCCGCCGATGGTAAAGAGCACGACAAAGGCAATGGCAAACAGCATCGGTGTTTCGAAGGTCAAGGAACCTCGATACATCGTCGCTACCCAGTTGAACACCTTTACCCCGGTCGGCACCGCAATCAACATGGTGGCAAACATGAAGAACAGCTCACCGACCAACGGCAGCCCCACAGTGAACATATGGTGGGCCCAGACCAGGAACGACAGGATCGCGATAGAGGCGGTGGCGTAGACCATCGATGCGTAGCCAAATAGCTTCTTGCGCGAAAAGGTGGGGATGATCTGGCTGACGATACCGAACGCCGGCAGGATCATGATGTACACCTCGGGATGACCGAAGAACCAGAACACATGCTGGAACAGCACTGGATCGCCACCGCCAGCGGCATTGAAGAAGCTGGTGCCAAAGTGGATATCCATCAGCATCATGGTCACCACACCGGCAAGCACCGGCATCACCGCGATCAACAGGAACGCGGTTATCAGCCAGGTCCAGACGAACAGCGGCAGCTTCATCATCGTCATACCGGGCGCACGCAGATTGAGTATGGTTGCGATGATGTTGATCGCGCCCATGATCGAACTGGCCCCCATGATATGGATGGCGAAGATGAAATAGGTCACGCTGGGTGGTGCATAAGTGGTCGACAACGGCGCATAGAAGGTCCAACCGAAGTTAGGCGCGCCGCCATCCATAAACAGCGTCGACACCAGGATCGCAAAGGCGAAAGGCAGGATCCAGAAGCTCCAGTTATTCATCCTGGGCAGCGCCATATCCGGCGCTCCGATCATCAACGGCACCATCCAGTTCGCCAGCCCGACGAAGGCGGGCATCACCGCCCCAAACACCATGATCAGACCGTGCATGGTAGTCAACTGATTGAAGAAACCGGGCTCGACCAGCTGCAAGCCGGGTTGGAACAGCTCACTGCGGATCAGCAACGCCATCACGCCACCGATGAGAAACATCAACAGGCTAAACCAGAGATAGAGCGTGCCTATATCCTTGTGATTGGTGGTAAAGAGCCAGCGTCCGATACCGGTGGCCGGACCGTGGTGCTCCTCGTGAGCACCGGGTGCTGCAGTATCCAGCGTACTCATTGCGCGCCCTCCCCTACCGTATCCGCATTACCGGCCAGCATTTCCGCTATCTGACTCGGAGATACCGCCTCGCCCGTACTGTTACCCCACGCGTTGCGTTCATAGGTGATCACAGCGGCCAGCTCGCTAGCACTTAGCTGGTCACGGAACGCCTGCATCGCGGTTGCCGGACGTCCATTCAGGACAATATCGATATGAGTGCCGACATCACCCAAAGCGATCGGACTGCCCTTCAGGGCCGGGAAAGCCGGCGGCACACCGGTACCGGTGGGCTGATGACAGGCCGCGCACGCCCGCAGGTAGACCTGCTCGCCCTGAGTCATCAACTCATCCAGCGTCCAACTTTTCTCAGCCGCCGCGGCCTCCGCCAGCTTCTCGGCTTTCACTTCGGCGAGCCACTGCTGGAACTGCTCAGGGGGAACGGCCTCTACCACGATTGGCATGAAACCGTGGTCTTTACCGCACAGTTCAGCGCACTGGCCGCGGTAGATACCGGGCTCGTCGATCCGGGTCCATGCCTCGTTGATAAAGCCCGGCACCGCATCCTTCTTCACCGCCAGCGCCGGCACCCACCAGCTGTGGATAACATCATTGGCGGTCAGCAGCAGGCGGATTTTGGTGTCGGTGGGCAGCACCAGGTGACGATCCACCTCGAGCAGGTAGTGTTCCCCCTTAGCCTGTTGATTGCCGATCTGCTCTTGCGGCGTGGTGAGATTGCTGAAGAAATCGAGATCCTGGTCCAGATAGGTGTAACGCCACTTCCACTGGTACCCGGTGATCTGCACATCCAGATCCGCCTCGCTCGAGTCGTACATCTTGACCAGCGTGGCCGTGGCCGGCACAGCCATGGCGATCAGGATGCCCAGTGGCACTATCGTCCAAGCCACCTCGACCAGCGTGTGTTCGTGAAAGTGGTGAGCTTCAGCGCCACGGGATTTGCGGTGATGGAAGATCGACCAGAACATGACGCCGAATACGACAACTCCGATCGCCACACAGATCCAGAAGATGGTCATGTGCAGGTCGTATACCGAGCGACTCACTTCCGTGACGCCCGGAGACAGGTTTAACGCCCACTCGGCATGTGCCGAATGCGACGAAAGAGCGAGCGATAGACCGAATATTATTGTTCTTATCGTTCCCATCACCAGGCCTCCATAAGCGGGTATGCCCAGGTTCCATCCTGACCCGCTCGGGCAGGTCCGGACCCTTCTGAAAGAGGGGAGTCACAGTCCGGCAGATCCTGCTTTGGCTACTCTATTGCCGGGTGACCTCATAGCGGAGTATAGCAGGCGTTGGGAAAATGCAAGGAAGATACGCGATAAAGTGGGTAACGTCGGGCTACATCAACAAATGGCCGTCAGGCACCTAAAATACTGAGCGCCCAACGTACGAGAATGATCACGAAAATCACGAAAACGACCGCCATCAGGACGCCAATTACGACGAAATGAAGCGCACGCCCCTCTTTGAAATCCTGCTCTCTCGCCGATTCGGAACGAACACCGAGAAAGCCAGCGAGCACTCCAAGCAGAGTGCGCCAGCAGCGCTGAATAATATCGGTATGCATAGGACTCACCTCCAGTTACAGATATAGGTCAGATGAGCCGTATTTGCGAAAAGAAGATTAAAAGCCCCCGTCGCGCTTCATCTCCCGAATCGCCTCCTCGAGCATCTGCCGATACTGGCTGGTCAGGAAGCCGATTGCCTTGGACAGATCCTGCTCCTCCCCCTGATCCAACACATGAAAGGCGTTAAATCGGGCCGCGGCATGCATGATGGCGGCACTGAGCATTGGCTGCGCCCACTCGTCGAGCATCTCGTTCGCCAGGTTGACAAACTCGTCTGACACCTCAAAAAAATCGGCTTCCAGCATTGCGCTACTCCTCGCGTTACTCAACCATATCACCGCAGAGATACTCATCGATCTCACGCATGATGTAGTGATTTGCACCGATATTGCGGGCCAGTGCGACGCCCTCGGATGGACTGAAACCGTTCAGGTCGAACGAGAGCGAGCCAGTAGGCTGATTGTCGTAGAACAGGCTCAACTGCAGACGGATGCTGTGATGGAGTTCGGTTGCCAGGCGTAACCGCGCTACCACACGCAGGTGCGCATCGATCGTGTTGACAAAACTGAGACCCGCCGTCTTGTGCGCAAGGCCAACATCGCCACACTCCCCGGTAACGGACATACCCCCTCCCCATTTAACCCAACCGTAAGGGGATATTGCAGGTAGAGTGCCAATCACTCAGCCACAGTCTGGCAGCCAAGTGATTGAAATTAATGCCATGACATAAAGCCCTCATCCACAAACAGAGGTTGAATTGTCGGCTTTATTCCAAACGTCAGTGCTGTTGTAGCACCTGCTGGCGGCGTTTGACTCTGTACCCTACCCGGTACCCCAACAGCAGAAGCAGGATGAGCGCATAGAACAGGACCTGACCATAACCGGCTCTGATCAGCCAGGCGAAGTGGATCATCGCCAGAATCGCGATCGGGTAAACCAAGTAGTGCAACTGCTGCCAACGCCGACCCAGACGTTTCACCCAGCCCCGGGTCGAGGTAATCCCCAGTGCAACCAGCCCCAACCAGGCGATAAAACCCACAATGATATAGGGACGTTCCGATAGCTCGCGGGCGATCAATTCAGGCCGCCAACCGAGAATGAAAGTCGCGAAGGAGAGCAGGTGCAAACAGGCGTAGAACAGCGTATAGAGGCCATACATCCTGCGGTAACGCTGGATCCAGAGCCAGCCAAACAAGCGCCGACAAGGGGTGACGGAAAGCGTGATGAAAAGAAAGCGCAAGGTCCAAAGGCCCAGAAAGGTCACGATGGTCTGCGCCGGATCGGCGCCCAGATCCTGCTCGATAGCTTTGCGTACGATCCAGGCCAGGGGCAATAGCGGCAGCAGAAACAGTAGCCACCAGAACACCCGGCGACCGCTCTTCGAACGGTGTAGTTCGGCAATACTCAGAACCATTTGCGCAGATCCATCCCGCTGTACAGATGCGCCACCTGGTCGGCGTAGCCGTTGAACATGCGGGTATCGATAATGTTGGGACTGAACAGCGACGATGGCAGACGGCGCTCGGTCGCCTGACTCCAGCGCGGATGATCCACCTTGGGGTTCACATTGGCATAGAACCCATATTCGTTGGGCGCAGTCTGATTCCAGGTCACTTTTGGCATCTGCTCGGTAAAGCGGATACGCACGATCGACTTGATACTTTTAAAGCCGTACTTCCACGGCACCACCAGGCGCAGCGGAGCGCCATTCTGTGGCGGCAACGCATCCCCGTAGACACCCACCGCCAGAATGGTCAGCGGGTGCATCGCCTCATCCATGCGCAGCCCTTCGACATAGGGCCAGTCCAGGGTGCTGAAGAAGCTGCGCTGACCCGGCATCTGCGCAGGATCCTGCAGCGTGGTGAACTCCACATACTTGGCATTACCGGTCGGCTCGAAGCGCTTGATCAGATCGGCCAGCGGAAAGCCGACCCAGGGGATTACCATCGACCAGGCCTCTACACAGCGCAGGCGGTAGATCCGCTCCTCCAGCGCATGGGGTTTCAGCAGATCTTCAAGGGTATAGGTGCCCGGTTTGGCCACCTCGCCGCTGATCTCCACCTTCCACGGATCGGTATTGAATCCCTGAGCCTTCTGTTTTGGGTCCTCTTTACCCAAGCCAAACTCGTAGAAGTTGTTGTGTCCGGTGACATGAGCATAGGGGGTCAACGCCTCCCCTGAGATCGGCTGCCCTGCCTTGGCGGAACGCAACTGAGCCTGCAGCCAGTCGGGTCCGGGGTAACGTTTTTCATCCGCGTCCAGCGTGTAACGATCAAGCGCCAGCGCCGGTCGCGCGGCCAACAGGGCACCACCGGCCAACAAGGCTTTTACAAGCTGACGACGCTGCCGGTAGACCGACTCAGGCGTAATCTCGCTTGATGGAATATCTCGTGCCTGCTTGATCAACATACTAATTTCTCCTGAGCCTCTACCCTTTTGACCCTTTAGCAGCAGGTCGTTCCTTTGTAGGGTCTAGCGAAACGACAAAACCTTACACCAACCAAACAGCTTTTATTCCGGTGCCGGACTCCAAACGCAACAAGGGGTGCCTCAGCACCCCCTGTCATCACCCCATAGCGGCCCTCAGTGAGGGCGGCGACGCCATAGCCATAACAATGGCCCGGACAGGGCGTAGCCCAGAAACAGCAGCCAGAGAAATAGCGCAGGATTGGTGGCGATCACTGCGACCACAAGCACGATCAGCGCCAGCTTCAGAAACTGGATCCGGCCTTTGAAATCCACATCCTTGAAACTGTAGTACAACACGTTGCTGACCATCAGCACCCCGGCCAGCACCACATACAGGGCGAACGGATAGGCAAACCCGCTTGGATCGATCTCGTTGGAACTGCAGAACCAGATCAGCCCCGCCACGGCGGCAGCCGCTGCCGGGCTCGGCAAACCCATAAAATAGCGTTTATCGATCGAGCCGATCTGGGTATTGAATCGAGCCAGACGCAAAGCCCCGCCAGCACAGTAGATAAATGCGGCCAACCAGCCCAGCTTGCCGAGGTCCTCCAGTACCCAGGTAAAGGAGACCAGCGCAGGTGCGACGCCGAACGAAACCATATCGGACAGGGAGTCGAACTCCGCACCGAACTTGCTCTGGGTATTGGTCAGACGTGCGACACGTCCGTCCAGACCGTCGAACACCATGGCCAGAAAGATCGCCACCGCAGCCGCTTCAAAGCGCCCGCTCATACCTGCGATCACTGCATAAAAACCCGCGAACAGCGCGCCCGTGGTAAACAGGTTGGGTAACAGGTAGATGCCGCGAGGCCGACGCGCTTCTTGTTCCGACGCCTGTTCACTATCCGGATGCTGCTGATCAGTCTGATCTGTCATATCGGTCTGTCTCTCCATAGGCGGTAAGTCGCCGATATTCTACGCTACGCCCGCGTCGACGCCCACCCGGTCCGTCACAGGAAATAGCGTTGCAGAATACAACTGGTACGCACACCAAGCTTGGCGCGATGCAGGGTTATGTAGCGTTCGGCACGCTGGCGTCCGCAGTCACGCAGGCAATGAAGAAACGACCGGCTGGTGTCCAGCTTGGTGGAGCGATGCAACCCAGCCAACGCGTCATCCGGACCGATCAGGTGGAAGCGGAGATGGCGAAAGCGGCGCGCCAGCGAACCCAGCAACCAGGGACGCTGGCGCATCTTCTGCTGCATCAGCACGATGGCCCGCATCTCACGCATGAAAGCGGTTAAAAACCCCAACTCCGCCACTCGATCGGCGATCGCCTGAGTCGAGGTCGGCACGCCTGTACGCTCCAGCGGTTGCAACAGCACCATCAGTAGATCCCGCTTTACTCCCTCCATCACCAGCGGATAGAGCACCGGATTCCCGGCAAAGCCTCCATCCCAGTAATAGCGACCATCCACCTCTACGGCCTGATGCAGATTCGGCAGACAAGCCGAGGCCAGCAGGTGCTCTGCACACAACTCGGACTCACGGAACAGCCTCAAGCGCCCGGTATTGATCTCGGTCGCCGCGATATAGAGTTTGAATGGGCAATCACGCTGCAGCGCGTCGAAATCGACCTGTTGCTCCAGCGTATCTCGCAACGGATTGAAATCGAAGGGATTCAGGTCATAAGGGGAGAGATGGGTGCTCAGTTTTTGCCACAGTAGGCCGACGGAGCCCGCCAGCCCTGCCGATGACACCTCTTCGGGCAGCATCAATTGGGTCCAGAACGCCGCCAGTTGCTCTTTTGCACCTGCAGGGCCACCTTTGCGCCAACCCTCGGCCAGCATCAGCGCGTTCATGGCACCAGCGCTGGTGCCACTGACGCCCTCGATGGCGAACCAAGGCTCCTCCAGCAAGCGGTCCAGCACCCCCCAGGTAAAGGCGCCATGCGCCCCGCCGCCCTGCAGCGCCAGATTGATTGCGATCCGTTTGGTCACGGCACACCTCCCGTTTTTGTGCACTGCACAAAACAGTGTGCCAGTTTGATCCGTCCGTCAAATGAAAGAATTGTGATTGCCCGGCATACCGTACATCCTGTACATAACGCAAAAACCCGGCCGAAGCCGGGTTTCTTTGCTCGAAAGAGAAGATTAGTTCTTCTCTTTGTCGACCAGCTTGTTGGCAGAGATCCACGGCATCATCGCACGCAGTTTCTCGCCTACCTGCTCGATACCGTGCGCCGCGTTGTTGCGACGGTAGGCAGTCATGGACGGATAGTTGGTGGCGCCTTCAGAGATGAACATCTTGGCGTATTCACCGTTCTGGATGCGCTTCAGCGCGTTGCGCATAGCGGCACGGGATTCGTCGTTGATCACTTCCGGACCGGTTACGTACTCACCATACTCCGCGTTGTTGGAGATGGAGTAGTTCATGTTGGCGATACCGCCTTCGTACATCAGGTCGACGATCAGCTTCAGCTCGTGCAGACACTCGAAGTAAGCCATCTCCGGCGCGTAGCCGGCTTCAACCAGGGTTTCGAAGCCGGCTTTAACCAGCTCAACACAGCCACCGCACAGAACCGCCTGCTCACCGAACAGGTCGGTTTCGGTCTCGTCCTTGAAGGTGGTTTCGATGATACCGGTACGGCCGCCACCCACGCCTGAAGCGTAGGACAGAGCAACGTTCTTGGCGTTGCCGGACGCGTCCTGGAAGATCGCGATCAGGTCAGGGATACCACCGCCCTTGACGAACTCGGAGCGTACGGTGTGACCCGGCGCCTTCGGCGCGATCATGATCACGTCCAGATCCTTGCGCGGCACAACCTGGTTATAGTGGATAGAGAAACCGTGCGCGAAGGCCAGGGTAGCGCCCTGCTTGATGTTCGGCTCGATCTCTTCCTTATACAGCTTGCCCTGGAACTCGTCCGGGGTCAGGATCATGACCAGGTCAGCAGCGGCAACAGCATCGGCCACGTCAGCCACTTTCAGGCCATGTGCTTCAGCCTTGGCGCGGGAAGAGGAACCAGCACGCAGACCGACGGTAACGTCAACACCGGAGTCTTTCAGGTTGCAGGCGTGGGCATGGCCCTGCGAGCCGTAACCGATGATAGAAACCTTCTTGCCCTGGATGATCGACAGGTCACAATCTTTATCGTAATAAACTTGCATCTGAGCTCTCCGCTTGGATCTCAACAGCGTTCATGGAATGGGTAACGAGCACGCCTGCGCGTGCGATGGGTGAACCTTAGGCTATCTGAAGCATTGCGTAAAATGATATATATGCAATGCAGTGTGCTAAAATTTGAAACATCATGGATACCAAACCCTTACGCCTGTTTCTCGCCCTGGCCGACAGCCTGCACTTTGGCCGCGCCGCCGAAAGCTGTCATGTCAGCCCCTCCACTCTGAGCCGCTCGATCAAGCTGCTGGAGGAGGAGCTGGGTGTCGACCTGTTCGAACGCGATAACCGCAGCGTCGAGCTGACCCGGGAGGGCGAGCGCTTCCAGGCCTACGCCCGTGACACCCTGGCCCAATGGGATCTGATCCGTAATTCGCTGCTTGAGGACGCCAAGGAGCTGCACGGCGAGATCAGCGTCTACTGCTCGGTCACCGCCAGTTACAGCTTTCTATACCAGATGCTGCGCAAATTTCGCCGCCAATACCCCCGGGTCGAGATAAAGCTGCATACCGGGGATCCGGAACACGCTATCGGCCACGTTTTATCCGGCAGCGAGGAGATCTCCATCGCCGCCCGCCCGGACACGCTGAACAAGGGGCTGGCGTTTCGCCCCATCGGCGTCACCCCGCTGCTGTTCATCGCCCCGCTAGAACGCCATGAGCAGATTCCGGATACGTTGCCGTTCAGCCGCCAGCAGTGGCAGGAGATTCCGCTGATTCTGTCGGAGAGTGGTGTGGCGCGAAACCGCGTCAATCAATGGTTCAGCGAACGGGGGATCAAACCCCGTATCTATGCCCAGGTAGCGGGTAACGAGGCGATCGTCAGCATGGTCAGCCTGGGCTTCGGCATCGGCGTGGTGCCACGCATCGTGCTGGACAACAGTCCGCTGGCGGACAGAGTTCGGGTGCTGGAGATCAAGCCGGAACTGGAACCCTATGAGATAGGTCTGTTTGCGCTGGAAAAAAAACTGCGCAGCCCATTGATCAACGCCTTCTGGTCACTACCCTGACGGCAATTTGCCATAAGGAAGTCGACAACCGGCGTCACTGAAGGGCCCTCCGGCCTTGATCCAGCCATCACCCGGCGGATACTGCAAACAGATACGATATTGGTCGATGCGACTTTCCCACAAGTACCAAGGCGCGGGTGCAGCGAAGGTCCGCACCGCCCAGATCGTCAACAGACAGGCAAGAATGGCGATTGCTAACCGCATGTACACCTTATCGACTCCGCTTCAGTTGCTCTTCGTTTACTAGACTGCAAACCCTGAACCATGGTTCCCGTGCGCGGCTGAACCCTGACTGAGCGGCCGGGCGACCTTCACAAAGCAGACACGAAAAAGCCGCCCGGAGGCGGCTCGATTAACGTCGAGTAACGGGGGCTTAGAGGCTAAGCACCTTCTCACCGCGCGCAATACCGGAAACACCCGAGCGTACCACCTCCATGATGCTGGCCATATTGCCCAGAGAAGCGATAAACGCATCCAGCTTATCGGAAGCCCCGACCAGCTGTACCGTGTAGGTGTTCGGCGTGACGTCGATGATCTGGCCACGAAAGATATCGCAGGTACGCTTGATCTCCGCACGCATCTGACCGTTGGCCTTGAGCTTGATCATCATCAGCTCGCGCTCGATATGATCGCCTTCGGTCAGATCGACCACCTTGACCACATCGATCAGCTTGTTCAGCTGCTTGGTGATCTGCTCCACCACCCGGTCGTCGCCGATAGTGGTGACGGTCAGGCGCGACAGGGTCGAGTCCTCCGTCGGCGCCACGGTCAGTGACTCGATGTTGTAGTTACGCTGTGAGAACAGACCTACAACCCGCGACAGCGCACCCGGTTCGTTTTCCATCAGAACTGAAATGATATGACGCATGATCAGGTCCTCTCCGTCTTGCTCAGCCACATGTCACGCATGGAGCCGCGCGGCACCTGCATCGGGTAAACATGCTCGAACGGGTCGACGGCGATGTCCATGAACACCAGACGGTCCTTCAATGCGAAGGCTTCGCGCATCGCGCCCTCGAGATCGGCGTACTTCTCGACCTTCATGCCGACATGGCCGTAGGCCTCGACCAGCTTGACGAAGTCCGGCAGCGATTTCATGTAGGACTGCGAGTGACGGGACTCATAGTTCATGTCCTGCCACTGGCGTACCATACCCAGCGACTGGTTGTTCAGACAGAGGATCTTCACCGGCAGGTCATACTGCTTGCAGGTGGAGAGCTCCTGGATGTTCATCTGGATACTGCCCTCACCGGTGACGCAGGCCACGTCAGCGTCCGGGAAGTTCAGCTTGACGCCCATCGCCGCCGGCAGACCAAAGCCCATGGTGCCGAGGCCACCGGAGTTGATCCAGCGGTTCGGCTTGTTGAACTTGTAGTACTGCGCCGCGAACATCTGGTGCTGGCCCACATCGGAGCAGACGTAGGCATCGCCATTGGTGACCTTGCTCAGCATCTCGATCACCTGCTGCGGTTTCATCAGCTCGGAGTCGTCGGTGCGGTAGTGACCGCCGTGACGGCCACGCCACTCGTCGATCTGCTTCCACCAGCTGTCGATCGCGGCCGCGTCAGGCTTCTTCGCACTCTCCTTGACCAGACCGACCATCTCTTCGAGCACCACCTTGGAGGGTCCGACGATCGGCACATCGGCGCGGATGGTCTTGGAGATCGACGCCGGATCGATATCGATATGGACGATGCGTGCAGTCGGACAGAACTTGTCGGTAGCGTTGGTGACGCGGTCATCGAAACGCGCGCCCACCGCCAGGATCAGGTCGGCATGGTGCATCGCCATGTTGGCCTCGTAGCTGCCGTGCATCCCCAGCATACCGATGAACTGACGATCGGTACCCGGGTAGCCGCCGAGGCCCATCAGGGTGTTAGTCACCGGAAAATTGAGCAACTGCGCCAGCTCGGTCAGCTCGGCACTGGCGTCGCCAATGACGATACCGCCACCGGAGTAGATCACCGGGCGGCGCGCCTGCAGCAGCATATCCACTGCCTTGCGGATCTGACCGCTGTGGCCGCGGCTGATCGGGTTGTAGGAGCGCAGCTTGACCGACTTCGGATACTCGTACGGAAAACGCTCGGTCGGCGTCGTCATATCCTTGGGGATATCGACAACGACGGGACCGGGACGGCCGCTCTGGGCGATATAGAACGCCTTCTTGATCGTGGCCGGAATATCTTCCGCGCGCTGCACGCTGAAGTTGTGCTTCACGATAGGACGGGAGATACCGAGCATGTCGGTCTCCTGGAAGGCATCCTCGCCGATCAGGTGACTCATGACCTGGCCGGTGATCACCACCATCGGGATGGAGTCGGTAAACGCGGTCGCGATACCGGTAACGGCGTTGGTAGCACCGGGGCCCGAGGTCACCAGCGCGACGCCGGCCTTGCCGGTCGCACGCGCGTAGGCATCGGCCATATGCGTCGCCGCCTGCTCGTGGCGCACGAGAATATGCTGGACATCCTCCTGCTGAAACAGCGCGTCATACACATGCAGAAGCGCGCCACCTGGATATCCGTAGATGTACTTCACGCCCTCGTCGCGGAGCGCGCGTACTACCATTTCTGCGCCTGAAAGTTGTTCCACGTTATTACCCTCTACTCAGCACCGACAACCCAGTGTGCCGGTGGTAAACAGTTCAAGTTAAGTGCTTCTGAACCCACACCCGTAACCCCGGCGTTGGTGACGCCGTCACGGACACGATCCGATCAGTTCGGATACCCATCTGAATGAGCGGTGGATTCGGAGCAGACCTGAGCAAGGATCACTTCGCTTGGTCTTATCTGTTCTGAGCCCTAAGCCGGGTACTGCTTATATAGCCACATACAATGAGCCGGCAGACGGGGGTTACCCGTACAACAGGCCAAAAAGAGCCCGATATTCTCGCACTTAGCCATATTTTGATCAACCGGACAGACCGGTTTTCGCAGGGCAATCGCACTATCCCCTGACAATGATGGGATCGTCGGGCCGATGTGGTCGGGCCTGTCTGACACGCCGTGA
>NZ_JAHREP010000044.1 GCF_019084545.1 Marinobacterium ramblicola | reverse complement strand
TCAAGGACCCGGCACAGAACATCACCTGGGTGGTACCGGAGGGTGGCGGCGGGCCGAACTATCCCAATATGTAGCAGACCGAATATGTGATGGCACCGTGACAAAAACGAATGGGACGCCCCTTGTCACTGGCACTAACATAGTCAACATACCTATACATTAGTTATTAAGCATTAATGGAGTAGCAATTAAAAAAACGCATATATCAGATAAGAATAATTATTAAAATGAGGTGCAAAATGCTATTTAATCTTTCAGCCTGTGATCATGAGATCTCAGGCGTTTCTCCGTTTACGCTTGCCAACTTTTTAATTCAGAAAAAGTTTGGCGATCACTATATCCTGCAGAAAGAGTCCAACTCATCGGCATCCCATCTGAAGTTTAAAACCTTTGGTCGCCTATCGATCTCAGAATTGAGTTACGGTTCAGAGGTCCAGCTCAAGATTCCGCCACTGGGAAATTTTTACCACCTTCAGATCATCCTCGGTGGCAGCTGTACCTGGCAATGCAATGGCCGACATTTTCTCCTGCGCCCGGGAGACTCGATGATCCATGTTCCAAGCTCGGAGTACTCCACCACCTACTCCCCGGACTGCAAAAAGCTGATCATTCAGATACCCAAGGACTTTCTGCAACAGAGTGCGCGAGAGTTCGGTTATCTGACCTCGAACGAACCGATACTGTTTAACAGCACGCCCGTCCCCTTCCCCAACTCGGGGCCCGCGTTCAATCTGTTGAACGATATTATCGAGCAGGACGGTGCCAGGCTTGGTGATCGCGCCGAACTCTACTACGCCAAGCTGTTGAGCAATGCGATTCTGAATACCTATGACAGCAACCTGAACCAAAGCGAGTGTCTCTCGGGACCACATCATCGGCATATCGAACTGATCCGGGACCATGTAATGGATAACCTGACCACCGATATACCTGTCGATCAACTGGCCAGCATATGCCGAATCAGTCGTAAGTCGCTTTACAACCTGTTCGAGCGAGAAACCGGACTAACCCCCTCTGCCTATATTCGGCAGCTCAAACTGGAGACGGTCCACTCGGAGTTGAGCAACAACCGGAGAGTACGCAACGTAACCGAAGTTGCGCTGAAGTACGGTTTCACCAATCTCGGGCGTTTTTCTGCGCAGTATCGCGAGCATATAGGGGAACTGCCCTCCGAAACGCTACGCCGTCTGGAGCGCCAACCGTTCTAGAGACAGGTTTTCCAAGTAAACGCAGGGAGGATAAATCGGTGGGTGCGCCAGATAAAAAACAACCCGGGGAAGGGGGGCCCGGGTTGTCTTAAAGGTCTGAGCTATTCAGATCAGAACTTGTACATCGCCATGACCTCGACCTGAGAACCGGCCGGGCGCAGCGAGCTGCCTGCAGAGCTCGGCGGGCGGTTTGCCGCGTTCTGGTCACGCCATTCGATACCGATATCCAGGTTCGGCAGGTAGGTATAGATCAGGTTTACAGCGGTCTGCTTCAACGTGTCTTCGTCCATGGAGCCCGCGACCTCATCTGACTCGACCTGGCCGTAACGCAGGTTACCGCGCAGTTTGTCGCTGAACTGCTGGCTGATACCGGCAGAGAAACCGGTCAGGGTTACCAGATCACCGGAAGCGTTCACCTCGGTCACGCCGGACGCGCCGGTAGCCCCCAGGTAACCCCATCCGGCATAGACACCCGCGCCTTCACCACTGAACGCACTCAAGGCCAGGCTGGTGTTACCGAACTTGAACTTGCCCGCGACGGACAGTGCGGCACCGAACTCGGATTCACCGTCACCGCTGACGGCAGGAGTAGTGTCCACTTCACGACCGGTGAGCGCCACGTTAAAGGCGTGACCACTCTCGGTACGGTAGGTGTAGGCCGCAACCATATCGGGGAAGTCAGCATCGCTGTAAACCGGATCCTGCAACGTCAGGCGCAAGCCGCCATTGGTGTAATGCATGACCAGGTCCGGGCGAATCACTGCACCGTTACCGGCGACGGTACCGATCCCCAGCCCCCAGAAGTTCAGAGTTTCCACATCGAACGGTGCGTTGGCGAAGAACTGACCGTTCCAGGTCTGACCCAGGGTCACATTATCGATACTGACAGTTGCATGACGCATACGCCAGGCGTAGGTGCTGTCGGTCGAGGTGTTGTTGTCCCAGAAATCCCCCTCCAGGAACGCGCGAATCTTGTGCCCCTCGACCATCTTGGCCGCAGAGAAGTTGATACGTGACTGGCGAGCACTGCCTTCGAAGGAGTCTTCGCCATCATCCGGCATGGTGAACACGCCTTCAGCTTTGACATAACCACCGACACTGAAGGTAGTTCCGTTGAACTCTCCCAGTTCAACAGCGGATACCTGAGAAGAGATACCGGCTACCATCACGGCAAGCGCCAGTTTATTTCGAATCGTCATATTTTTCGGCCCCTCGTTATTATCTTTTATAAAGGTCGTTCTAATATCTCAAAGGGCCGATTTAGCTTATATCCAAATAGTGTAATCTTTGTACACACAGTGAAACAAAACCAAGTTTATATAACACACTCACAAAAACTTATAGATCGCACCAATTTCTTATATCAGCAGGATATAAAAACATTTAAATTGGCTGAGCTTAAATGCCAGATGTGATTCTTTATATTCAAAGACATTAATTTCACACGACAACTACCGGCAATCTCAGACTGGGCTCAGGAGACCTCAAAAAAACCACACAAAAAATCGGTTTCTGTTCGATTTGTACAAGCCTTAGCCGTTGAAATGCATTCTGAGAGCCGATCGCCGCTCATAAAATGAAGCCTCGTTTTGAATAACAACGACAACACGCGAGGTTGAGCAATGTTCAGATTCGACCCCTTCTCCCCGCAGATCGATGCCGATCCTTTTCCGGCATACAAGGTGCTGCGGGACGAATACCCCTGCTTCTGGAGCGAAGAGGCCAATATGTGGGTGCTCTCCCGCTACCAGGATATCGTCATGGCGCTGAACGACTGGGAGACCTTCTCCTCGGCGAAGGGCAACCTGATGTCGGAGATGCCGGGGCGTGCCGGTGCAACCCTGGGCACCTCCGATCCTCCCCGCCACGACCGTATGCGCGCGCTGATCCAGAAAGCGGTGATGAAGCGTGCATTGGACCACATCATCGAGCCCGCCCACGCCGCGGCACGCGCCCGGCTGGAAGCGGTCAAGGATAAGCAGCCGTTCGATTTCGTCGAGGACTTTTCGGCCAACTACACCGTGGACCTGATCGCGTACCTGTTCAACCTGCCGGCTGAAAACCTGGACACGGTGCGCGAAAAAGCGGTGTTGATGGTGCAGTCCGACCCGGTCACCCGCACCAAGTCACCGGAGCACCTGGCCGCGTTCGAGTGGATGCGCGACTACGCCGACACCCTGGTAGAGATCCGCAAGCGGGAGCCAGGCGAGGATCTGCTCAGCCAGTTCATCCTGGCCGAGATCGACGGTGAAAAGCTGCAGGATCGCGAGATCCAGCTCACCGTCACCACGCTGATCATGGCCGGTATCGAGTCGCTGTCCGGTTTCATGAGCATGCTGATGAAGAACCTGACCGACTTCACCGATGTGCGCGATGCGCTGGTGGCCGATCCGTCCAGGATACCCGACGCGATCGAGGAGAGTCTGCGTTACAACACCTCGGCTCAGCGCTTCAAGCGTTGCGTGCAGAAGGAGATCACCCTGCACGGCCAGACCCTGAAGCCCGGCGACTTCGTCTGCCTGGCCTACGGCTCGGGCAACCGCGACGAACGTCAGTTCGCCAATCCGGACGTATACGACCTCGAGCGCAAGCCGAAAGGGCATCTGGGCTTTGGTGGCGGCGTTCACGCCTGCCTGGGTACTGCTATCGCCCGCTTGGCGTGCAAGGTTGCGGTCGAGGAGATCCTGGCGATGTACCCGACGATCCACAGCATCGAGCAGGAGATCCAGTGGATGCCCTCATCCACCTTCCGCAGCCCGCTGCACCTGTGGCTCAAGGCCTGATCCTCGCCACGCACAGAAGCGCCCCGGTATCCGCCGGGGCGCTTACCGACAACAGAACACCCGGAGAACAAGACGATGCCTAAAGTGGTTTATGTAGACTTTCAGGGTAACCGCAACGAGCTGGAGGTCGCCAACGGCATGACCCTGATGCAGGGTGCGGTGATGAACGGACTCGATGGGATCGAAGGCGAGTGCAGCGGCTCCTGCGCCTGCGCCACCTGCCACTGCTATGTGGATGAGGCCTACCTGGACAAGCTCCCCGAGATGAGCGAGAACGAAGATGAACTGCTCGATGGCACAGCCAGCGAACGCCTGGGCAGCAGCCGCCTGAGCTGCCAGATCCGCATGACGGATGATCTGGACGGTATCGTCGTGCAGCTGCCTGAGGAGCAGTGAGATGGGCAGTAAAGTGGCGGGAGTCGTCATCATCGGTGGTGGTCACGCCGGCTTCCAGTGTATCGACAGCCTGCGCAAGGGCGGCTACGCAGGACCGATCACGCTGGTCGATGCCGACCCGCACCTGCCCTATCAGCGACCGCCACTGTCCAAAGGCTACCTGCTTGAAGGTGCCGATCCCGACACGCTGCTGTTTCGTACCGCTGCCTACTACAGCGAGCAGTCGGTTAACCTGCATCTGGGCATCGCTGCCGCCGCTATCGACCGGGAGCGTCACACGGTACAACTGACCAACGGACTCAGCCTGAGCTATGACCAGCTGGTACTGGCGCCGGGCGCCAGCATCCGTCCGCTGCGAGTTCCGGATGAGATCGCCGACCAGGTTCACTACATCAAGACCCTGGGCGATATCGACCGCATCAACACGCAGCTCGGTACGGCCCAGAACCTGGTCGTTGTCGGCGGCGGTTTCATCGGCCTTGAGTTCGCGGCCACCGCCCGCAAGCTCGGCAAGAACGTCAGCGTATTGGTGCGCGGCCCACGCATCATGAACCAGAACGTCACCCCGGAGCTATCCAGATTCATGCTGGAGCAACATCGCGCCCATGGCGCCGATATTCAGCTGAACACCAGCATCGAGACGGTTTCACGCCTCGACAATGGCGGTTTCGAGATCCTGACCACCGATGGCCGCACTCTGAGTTGCGACATGCTGGTGGCCGGTATCGGCGTTACCCCGGATACCCGGTTGGCCGAAGCGGCGGGGCTCGAGTGCGACGAGGGGATCGTCGTCGATGCTGGCTGCCGAACCAGCGACCCGGCGATCTACGCTGCTGGCGATGCGGTTTGTTTCACCCATCCGCTGGCGGACACGAGGATCCGTATCGAATCGGTGCAAAACGCGGTAGACCAGGCCAAGGTGATCGCCGCGAATATCCTCGGCAAACCCGCTGAATACGACTCGGCGCCCTGGTTCTGGTCCGATCAGTACGAGTTCAAACTGCAGATGGCGGGACTGCACGCTGGGTACGACCATGTGGTGCAGCGCGGAACGACCGAGAGCGGCAAGTTTACCCTGTTCCTGTATCGGGGCGAGCGGCTGATCGCCGTGCACACCGTCAACAAGCCCGCCGATCATATGGCGGCGCGCAAACTGCTCGCCGCCGGCATTTCGCCTAGTTTCGACGAGGCGGCCGACGAAAACGTTAAGCTGAACAGCCTGCTCAAACGCTAAGGGGGCTGCGCCCCCTTCAGCCCGCTCAACCCCTTTCTCCATCAAATCAATCCTGCAATTTCGTTCAATACCTCAGGCCACGCGCGGACTAATCTGACCTCTCTCCCCCCTCCCGCTAGAAGAAGGATATGAGATGCTGTCAGTACTGATTCCAATGATGATCTTCGCGCTGGTCGGTGCGATCACCCCAGGCCCCGTGAATCTGGTGGCCACCAGCGCCGGTGCCCGTTTCGGCAGCCTGCGTACCATGCCCCATGTATTCGGTGCCACACTGGGCTACACCCTGGTGGTCTACCTCTGCGGTGTTGGCGTCGGCGAGCTGCTCGAACGTTACCCGGTCGTACTCGATGGCTTCAGATATGCCGGTGCCGCACTGCTGCTCTACCTGGCCTGGAAGATTGCCAGCGCCTCACCGACCACTCGGCTAGACGAAGGC
The DNA here is from genome assembly GCF_019084545.1 of Marinobacterium ramblicola. GTDB lineage: Bacteria > Pseudomonadota > Gammaproteobacteria > Pseudomonadales > Balneatricaceae > Marinobacterium_D > Marinobacterium_D ramblicola. The sequence continues at coordinate 15,366 of NZ_JAHREP010000044.1, read as the reverse complement.
GAACAACAAGCACCGCGCCTGATTCAGGGCGCCCTGCTGCAGATCCTCAACCCCAAGGCCTGGCTGGTGGCGATCACCGGCATCAGCCTGTTCGTCAGCCTGCATGCAGATCCGGCACTCTATCTGCTGCTGTTCTGTGCGGTATCGTTTCTGGCCTGTTTTATCGGGGTCGGGTTCTGGGCCTGCGCCGGACAGTTGATTGGTCGTTTTCTTGCCAGTCAGCGTGCACAACTGTACTTCTACCGCTTGATGGGCGCGCTGCTTGGCAGTACCGTTATCACGCTGTTCATCTGAAAGAGAGGCACAGGCGTGAACGAACCGACGCAGTTTTTTACCCGCAGCAGTGCACTGCCGTTTGTCGAGATGCGTCGCGCCAACCGTTCCAGCGCCTGCTACGACAAACACTCCCATGACGAGTTCTCCTTCGGCGTCATCGACGAGGGCGCAGCGAGTTATCTGAACCGAGGCCAACGCCACGCCATCGCCAGAGGCGACACGGTGACCATCAACCCCGGCGATACCCACTCCTGTAACCCGCGGGCCGGCCGTTGGTCCTACCGCATGCTGTTCGTCGATACCCAATGGATGGCGGGTCTGCAGCAGGAGCTCCGCGCCAGTGCCGACGACTATCGCCCCTTTGAGCGGGATTACGAGCGCGATCCGCGGCTTTATCAGCGTTTCGATACGCTGTTCCAGACACTGATCCGAGATGATGATCCGCTGGCAGCCGAGAGTGAGCTGATCGACTGGTTGACACCCCTGTTCAGCCACGGCGGTATCAGCGAGCGGCGCGATGCGGGATTACAGTCGCTGATCCCGGTGCGGGAACTGTTAATGGATAGACTGAACGAGAACCTGTCGCTGGAGACGCTCTGCAGCGTCAGTGGCCTGAACCGCTATCAGCTGATCCGCAGCTTTCAGCGTCACTACGGCATGGCGCCACATGCCTGGCTGCTGGATCAACGGATCAAGCGCGCCAAACAGCTGCTACGCGAGGGCACGGCGCTGATCGATACCGCCCAGCGCCTGGGTTTTTCCGACCAGGCCCACTTCCAGCGCCACTTCAAGCGACGCACGGCGGTGACGCCGGGGCAGTATCAGGCCTGTTTCGTTTGACCGTTCAGCCCTTGGGCCCGAACAGGAACCATAGAATCAGCCCCAGCAGCGGCAACAGCAGGATCGCCACCACCCAGACCACCTTGGCCCCGGTGCTGGCGTTGCTCTGGATCGTCTTGATGATCGCCATCACATCCAGCACCAGCAGCAGCAATCCAAATACGCCCGTTACCTCGACTCCCATATCTCGATCTCCTTAAATCCATGAATTTGCTGGCTTCATGCATGACCATCCGCACCGCCAGATGCTACATTTCATCACAGCCCCTCTATATCAGGGCGAGCCGGAAAATACAAAGACATTCACGGAACAGAACCCAGGTGACAAGAGATGAAACTGCTCAGCAACAGCGTTAACGACGGTGCACCTATTCCCACCCGCTACGCTTTCTGTCGCATGGATCAGCAGACCCATGTGGCGCTGTCGGACAATATCAACCCGCATCTGGCCTGGAGCGAGATACCCGAAGGCACTCGCTCGTTCGCCCTGATCTGCCATGATCCGGATGTCCCGAGCCGGGGGGACGATGTCAATCAGGAGGGGCGTACGGTACCCGCTTCCCTGCCCCGCATCGACTACTACCATTGGGTGCTGTTCAACATCCCGGCCGACGTCACCGAAATAGCGGAAGGCAGCCAATGCAACGGCGTGACCCCCAAAGGCAAACCGGGCCCGGATGCCCCGGGCGGCATGACCCACGGCATCAACGACTACACCGGCTGGTTTGCCGGCGATGACGCGATGCGGGGCGTTTACTACGGCTACGATGGTCCATGCCCGCCCTGGAACGACGAGGTCATGCACCACTACGTGTTCAGTATCTACGCGCTGGATACCGATCATATCGAGGTGGATGGGGAGCTCACCGGGCAGAATGTGTATGACGCTATCGAGATGCATGTGATCGATGGCGCCAGCATTTCAGGCACCTATACATTGAACCCGGCACTCGAGCCCTAAGCCCTACCAGAGCCGGGGGCTCTTGTCTCCCGGCATACAACGCTTCACACTCATCTCAACGAGTGAGCTGATCCCGAGGAGCGCCGGCAGTGGACGCTATCCACCCCGTACCTGAACTGGTCTGGGCTGTTTTCAGCCTGTTGCTGGTTGCACTCGGCGTATACCTGGTGTCACGCCGTACCCATCTACCGTTTACGGTGATGCTGGTGATCGTCGGTATCGCGATCAGTTACCTGGGCAGCAACGTGCCGGCGTTGGGACAGGTGGAAGAAACCCTGCGCATCTCGCCCGACCTGATCCTGTTCGTGTTCCTGCCCACACTGATTTTCGAATCCAGTTACAACCTGGATGCCCGGCAGCTGCGCCATAACAGCTTGCAGATCCTGACACTAGCGATTCCAGGACTGCTGCTGTCGACAGGCCTGATCGGCTTGATCGTCTGGCAGGCGCTGGATATCGACCTGCTCGCGGCACTGTTGATGGGTGCGCTGCTCAGTGCCACCGACCCGGTCGCCGTGATCGCCCTGTTCCGTCAGATCGGTGCCCCCGCACGCCTTACAGCCCTGATCGAGGGCGAGAGTCTGTTCAACGACGCCACCGCGCTGGTGGTATCGAAGATCCTGCTGACCACGCTGGCCATCGGCGCACTGTCGGCCGATCAACTCACGGCCGGCCTGCTCAATTTCATCACCCTGTTCGCCGGAGGACTGGCGTTTGGCGTGCTTCTGGGCTACCTGACCGGCAAGGTGATCGGCTGGATCGATTCCGACCCTATCATTGAGATCGGCCTGACCACGGCACTGGCCTACCTGTCGTTCCTGGTCGCCGAAGAGGTGCTCGGGGTCAGCGGCGTCATGGCCACTCTCGGTGCAGGCCTGACGCTGGGGACCTGGGGCAGGCTGCGTATCGCGGCTTCGGTAAGGGTTTACCTCGATCATTTCTGGGATGTGCTGGCGTTCGCTGCCAACGCTTTCCTGTTCCTGCTGCTTGGGATGCAGGTGGACCTGCCGTCGCTGATCGAGACCTGGGACCTGGTGCTCTGGGTCATTCTCGCCATGCTGGTATCGCGCGCACTGGTGATCTTCGGCCTGCTGCCTCTGATCGGTCGCCTGCCCAAGGTCGATCCGATCGGTATCGGTTATCGCTTCATCATGTTCTGGGGCGGGCTGCGTGGCGCCATCGCCCTGGCCATCGTACTCAGTCTGCCCGAATATCCGTTCAAGGACCTGTTCGTCGCGTTGGTCACCGGTGCAGTGCTGTTCACGCTGTTGGCTCAGGGCCTCAGCATGAAGCCCGCGTTGCGGCTGATGAAACTGGACCAGCCCCCGCTGGCCGACCGCCTGGCACTGCTGGAACGCGAGATCATCGCCCATCAACGGGCGATCCGGCGACTACCGGCGTTGCATCAAGGCGGCCTGTTTTCGAGCCGGGTCACTCAGCGCCTCAGCCACCGCAGCCATGATGCGATCGAGAGCGCCAAACAGGCGATCCGGCAACTACGCAAGACGCAGCTCTCGCATGGCCAGGAGTTCAACCTGTTCTTTTTACGGGCGCTGACCGAAGAGAAGAGCTACTACCGCGAAATGTTCGAACGTGGTCACCTGAGCGAATCGGTCACCCGACGCCTGCTGATGATCCTTGAACACCAAACCGATACCTTGCGTTATAACGGTCAGTTCCATAACGGTGTCGGCCGCCTGCAGTATGAGTTTATCGAGCACTGGCTGTTCAGCCGTTTCAGCCACCCTCCCCTGCTGCATAAACTCCTCGAACGCATACGGATCGCCCGTATCAGTCGCTACTACGAAACGGTCTGGGGGCATTTCCAGGGCAGCCGGCATGTTCTGCATTCGATCGACGAGCTAGCACGCATAGAGTCGACCCCACCCGATATCGTTGCGCAGGTACGTGAGCATTACACCCACTGGAACCACCTGGCCACCGATAAGCTGCACCGCTTGAACCACGACTTCCCGGAGTTTGCTCTGCTGATGCAGGAGCGGCTGGGGCGAAGAATTGTCCTGCTGTCGGAAGTGGAAACCACGCGCGAGCAGGCAAGACACGGGGCGATACCCAAGGGGGTTGCCGAGGAGATCGAGGCAGATTTTTTACACCAGCTCAAGCGGTTGCGGGGACAGTCGGTGCAGAAGATATATGACGATCCCGAACTGCTGCTTAAGCGAGTACCGCTATTTGCCAAGCTGCCCAGGCGGTTGTTACGGATGATCGCCGAGGCTTGCGAACCCATCACCCTGGATAAGCATGATTACCTGATCCACCAAGGCAGTCACAACGACACCCTGTATATCGTCAGCCGCGGCACCGTGCGCCTGCAACAGTATGTCAACGGCAAGGAGCACCAGCTGAGCACCTTGATCGCCGGTGACAGTTTCGGAGAATCGGCGTTGCTTGGCGAAGGCCAGGCCGACCTGTCGGTAGTCGCGCAAACCCCCTCCAGACTTTACGCGCTCAGTCGCGAACGATTGCAGGCGTTCATGCGCGAGGACAGCGAGTTGAAAAACCTGCTGACCGATAGCGACGCCCAACAACGCCATCTCCATCAATACAAACAGGACATGGCACCATAACAGGGCTTAACACGCCTGCACCGCGCACCAACCAGGCGCAAAAGTTCGAATGCCACCACCTTGTACACCTTGCCTGGCGCCCATACGGCTCGTTGCACCGGCAATCCGCCCCATTGGCATGCACCTTGCTTCAACCCAATAGCAGTCTGAAACAGTCATGTAAGGCAACGACGCCTCCAGCCCTTCTTCACAACACCGGAGGGGTCGGGGGCGTTTTCTTTTGGAGAAAGAACAGTATGCGGTGGATCTCCTATCCTGTGCTTCTACTTCTGCACCAGTTCGGCATCCGCGGCATGATCGGCTTTCTGGTCGCTGTCGCCGGCGGCGGCACCACAGCGGTACTCGGCACCACCTGGCCGCTATGGCCCCTTCTTCTGCTATGCGCTTATCTCGGTATCGCCAGCCTCTGGCTCATTTGTACAGAGATCAGATCCCTGGAAACAGCCTTGCAGGAACCGGCACAGGGCAAGCAGTCACCACCCAGGGAATACCCGCTGTTGGGCGCAATTGCCCAGGGCATTCAGCTACAGATGACTCGAGAGCGGCGCGCGCAGCAGTTACTGCAGCAGAAGCTCGACGAAATTTCGCACTCATCCCACGAGCTCGAACAGAGCGCCGTGCAGGTAACCCGCAGCGCAGAGCAGCAGCGTGACGCCGCCAGCACCGCGTCGGCGGCCGTCGAGGAGCTCAACGTCAGCATTCTCGAAGTGACCCGCCTCGCCGACAGCTCAAGGCAGAGCAGTATTGAAGCGGGTAGCCAACTCGAGCAGAGCTGTTCGCAGCTTCTGCAGCTGATCCAGGGCATATCCGAGATGGCTCGGCAAGCACAGGACACCAACGAGCTGATGCGCCGGTTGAGCGTCAATTCACAGACCATCAACGAGATGTCGGCGGTGATCCAGGGCATCGCCGACCAGACCAACCTGCTGTCGTTGAATGCCGCCATTGAAGCGGCCAGGGCCGGTGAGAGCGGGCGCGGCTTCTCCGTGGTCGCCGACGAGGTGCGGCGCCTGGCCAAACACAGTCAGGAGTCCGCCGCCGAGATCGGCCGCACCATCGAGGATATCCAGACCCATATTCTATCGGCAGGCGAGCAGATGGCTGGCCTGTCGAGTATGGCCGAGCTCAGCGTACACAGCTCGGAAGGGGTGCGTTCACTGCTGGACAGCGTCCGTGACCTGACCGAAAGACTGACCGAACAGGTGGTCCAGGTCGCGGTCAGTACCGAACAGCAGAGCCAGGCCGTTGCCGAGATCGCCACCCTGGCCGACCAGGTATCTCAGGGGAACGCGGAAAACCTGCGCGCCGCCGACCAGGCCAAAACCATCGCCCACCATTTAGCCCAACTCACGGAGTAACCACGATGAATGCACTCCTGAACCTGCCCCTTGGCGAACTCACTGCGACCGGCCTGGCCGCTGCTGCGGTGATACTGTTCTACGCCCTGTACCGCAGTATGAAACGCGTTAAACAACGGCGCATCGACGATAACCTGGAGCAGCTCAAGTTGCTGCGTCTACTGCTCGCCGACCTGCAGCGCCACCGAGGGCTCAGCACGGGACTGCTGTCCGGCGATCAGAGCCTGCGTGCAGACGTCGCCAGCGTCCGTGCGCGAGTAGACCAGAGCATCGCCCGCGTGCAGTCACTGCGTACCAACTATCCACAGGAGTGGAAGAATCTGGTCACACAATGGAACGCGCTGCGCAACGACACGGGACGCGATCCGGAAAGCAACATGCTCGACCATCACCGCTTGATCCGCGACACCATCTTCCTGATCGAGGATATCGCTGCCGAGGTCGATCTGTCCGCAGGTCGCGAGGAGCTGAGTTACCTGATCTGTATTTGGCATGAGGTGGTACAGACCGCCGAATGGAGTGGCCAGGCACGCGCACTCGGCACCGGCATCGCGGCGGCACAAAACAGCAGCGCGGCTCAACGCGTGCGCCTGCGCTTCCTGCACCAGAAGATAGAACAGCTGTCCCAAACCGCCTTCACCACCCTGCAACAGCACTTTTCCAGCCGTGAACGCCTCGCTCAATGTCGGTCGGCGGTGGAGAACTTTCTCCAGTGCATCAACCGGGAGCTGCTCTCTCAGGAGAAGCCGAAGATCGAGGCCAAGCACTATTTCGACCAGGCCACCAACGCGATCAATGAACTACTTGCGCTGGTCGATACGGCGCTGAACGATCTGCAACAGGTACACCAGAACAGCCGCTAGGAGGTTCAACCCCACCGAGCCAACCGGGGTGGCGGTTCGGCTGTCACCCTGCCAACGGGACGCTTTCAACCCGGTCCCGTCCGCCCCGCTTGGCCTGATACAGCGCCCTATCGGCGCTGGCCAGCAAACGTTCCGCATCCGCTACCGATTCCGGCCAGCTGGCGATACCGGCAGAAAGCGTTACGCCGTCCAGGTTTTCACCATCAAGCACAATCCCTTCTGCCGACACGGCCCGGCGCAACGCCTCGGCGCGCATCAGGGCATCCTCGCTACTGGCATCCGGCATCACAATAACAAACTCCTCTCCACCGTAACGGCAGGCGATGTCGGACTGCCGGAAGGTCTCAAGCATCTTGCGCGCTACCAACCGCAGCGCCTCGTCACCCGCGGTGTGACCGTAACGGTCGTTGAACTGCTTGAAGTTGTCGATATCGCACATCAGCAACGACAGCGGACGCTGTTGCCGCCGCGCCAGTGCTACCTCACGCGGCAATACATCATCGAAGTAGCGGCGATTCTTAAGTCCGGTCAACGGATCTTCGTACGAGAGTTTCTCCAGCGCCTCGGTACGCTCACGTACCTGCTGCTCAAGCGAGCTGTTCAACGCGGTCAACTCTCGCTGCGCCCGGACATAAAAACGCAGTGCAATCACGACGACACAAAGCGAAAACACCAGCGATCCCCAGCTCACCGGCACTCGCCCCCAAGGCAGTACACCATATGCGACCGCCATGTCGATCAGCAGCAACGCGCCCAGCAGCCCATAGGCGGCCACGATCGCCTTCTGCTCGCCATCGGCATGGTGGAGCAGCTTCAACGTTGGCACAAAGAGCAGGACAAGCGTGATCGCAAATAGAGAGTCGAAGATAGGATAGAGGTGCGCCAGCGCCATCACACCGATCAGGCTCAGGGTCACCGCCAGCACCGCAAACAGCAGGTGAAACTTCCATACCAGATTGTAAAGACGACGAACCGGAGACTCGAACCACTGCTCCAGCAGCAGTGCCATCGCCATGGGGGTAAGGTAGTAGCTGATCGCGCTGATATAGTTCCAGAGCAACGGCTTGTAGAGCAGCAGCAGGTGCGCGGGAGTTTTCTCCAGCGCCAGCCCGGCGGTTGCCAGTGAATAGAGCGCAACGGCGATGAAGATCCGCCGGCCGGAGTTCAACAGCGCGAACACCAGCGCCAGCAGCGCGATCAACAGGCTAAAACCGGCAACGAGCATCCCCTCGACCGAGTTATCGATGATGTATCGCAGCAGTTCCGTCCGCTCCATCACCTTGACCTCGCCCCACAGCCCTATATCGAGGTAGTTGGAAAACACACGGAAATAAATAGGTTTACCGGCACTATCCGCGGGCAGAGTGATCATATGCCATGGCCAGCCGGCAAACTCGCCCCGCCCCTGCTGATCGAACCGGCCATACTGGTAGATCATCTTGCCATCGACATAGGCCTGTACGATCAGATCGACGCTGTAGATATACAGCACCGGATCCCGCCACTCACCCTCAGGCAGCGTGGTCCGATACCAGACATTCTCCGCCCCGTCTCGACCGGGTGGATTGGATGGAAAATCGATCGACCGCCAGCCGACGCCCGCCTCCGGTTCCACCGTCCACCGCGGTACCCCTGCGGTAAAGGGCGAGTCGCCCCAACGGTACTGCCAATCCCAGCCCTGGCCCAGATCGACGGGTTCGGCGCGCAGGCTGCTTACGGCCAGCAATAACATGAATGCCAGCAATAGCGATAACGGATTACGCCAGTTCAACGCCCCTCCGCTGTGGCACGCGACTTCGTCCAGCCTCATCTGTCCTGCCATGGCTTCTGATAAACCTGTTCCAGATCATCCTGCATTTGCTGCGGATCCTGTTCATCATATACCAGGACACCAGGAACCGGCATTAGAGTTGCGATAACCTCGAACCTGAATGATCGCCGCAAAACGCCCGCGGCCAGAAGCCACCCGGGAAAACCTTATGTAATACGTTGATATCCATATATTAACTATCGAATTTTCGCTTGTACCGAGGCCGGAATCTGTTGAAATAAACATTGAATTGTGTACATTAATAACCCTTCCGCTACCGGCATTTTTCAAACGGCAGTCTCTATCGCGAAGTATCGTTAACATGCAACACAGGATCGATAATCCACCCATCGATCCCGGCCGGTGCCCCTTTAGTTTTTCCACGACCCACTGAGTGACGATGGCGACAAACAAACTTAGCCGTGACGAATGGATCAAGGCTGCAACTCAGGTTCTCTCCACCAGCGGTATAGATCAGGTACGTGTCGATCGGCTGGCAAAAAAGCTCAAGATCACCCGCGGCAGCTTCTACCACCATTTCGAAAGCCGGATGGACCTGCTTGAGGGGATACTGAAGGCTTGGCGATTACGCGCCACCGAGGACGTCATCAATCGCCTGCAAAGCGGCGAAGAGAGTCCGCTGGATCGGATCATCTACCTGATGAATCTGCCGATCAAAGGCACGGGGTCGATCGAAGCGGCTTCGGTCGAAATATCGATCCGGGCCTGGGCACGTCGCGATAATCTGGCGCGTGAGGCCGTGGAAGAGGTCGATAAATACCGGCTGTCATTTATTAAACGGATATTCAAGGAGCTGGGGCATACCGATACGCGCGCCAACGACCTGGCCAATCTTGTGTATGCCTATATCGTGTCCATGTCGCTGATCCACTTCGACAACAACTACGAAGAGCGACGCAAAATGGCCGAACGGATCGCCGAGTTCCTGACCTCGAACTGCCCGGTCATGGAATGCCCTCAACGCGAGCCACCTACCGACCCACTGGGCTGACTCAATGCTGCTGCAGCCCCTCTCCTCTCAGCCGCTTCTTTAGCGTCTGGGAGGGCAGTTCGCCCACATACGCCTTGTATTGCTGAGAGAAGCGTCCCGGATTACTGAAGCCGTATTTCAACGCGATATCGGTAATATTCTCCCGGATCAGACAGCTCGAAATCTCTCGATGCACGGCAAGAAGCCTGGCTCGTCTAATATACTCACCGGGCGTCATTCCAAACAGATTATTAAAAAGGTTATACACTTGGCGCTTGCTGATACCGGCACAACTCGCCAACTCCTCCAAACTCAACTCCCCGGCAATATTATCGGATATATAGCGTTTGATGATCGCTTCATATTGACCGCCAGAGCCATTACCACACTCTTGAATGGAGGGTCTGTAAAACGCTTCGATGATCAGAAGCAGAATAATCGTGTTATAACAGACGGCGATTCTTGCGCCGGTCTCGCCGCCGGATCGAGACATCAACTCCTCGATATACAGGCTGAGATCGGAGCGTTGATTCAGCCCAACCGGCCGCGGCCCCGGCTCCCTCAGCGAGAGATCAGGCATTATATCCAGCTCGAGCAGGCCATTCTTCAGCGCCTCGTCGGTAAACGACACCAGATATCGACGCCCCGCTCCATGTATCTGCAGATCGAATCTGTCCCCGGATGAGAGGATCATCGCCTGCCCCGGTGCGATCAGGAAGGTACAGCCTCCCCGTCTCACTCGGGTCTCGGCATCGGCCGACAACACCATGACCTGCTGCCCCTCTCTGATACGCAGCGCAAAGACCGCCTCGGCCATCCCGTGAAGAGACAGGTAGCCCATGTTCTCGACCATATGGCAGTTGGCGTACAACCCGGCCTCATGTGCGGCCGAGCACAGCATGAGGTCAGCGCCGACGTATAGCTCGAAGAGCTGACGCCATGACTGGCGAGACGGTTGATCCGCTTGCTTAGGTATATTCAGCATAGATAGAACGACTTCTACTTATTTTGAACCAGCCCTCCCACCGCGAACGATGGGAGTTAATGCACCAACAACAGCGAAACCGACGGAAAAAGGACGATGACGGCGAGTCGCAGCATATCGGCGAGCACAAAGGGGAAGACCCCTTTGAATATCACCTTCAGATCCAGGTCGGGCAGTACCGATTTAAGTACGAACACGTTCAACCCCACCGGCGGAGTGATCAGGCTGATCTCGGTGGCAACCACCACCACGATGCCGAACCAGACCAGATCCATCCCCATGCTGCTGACCACCGGATAGAACACCGGCACCGTCAGCAGCAGCATCGAGATCGACTCCAGCACCGCACCGAGCAGCAGATAGATCAGGATGATCACGCACAGTACACCGAGCAGGTTGAAGCCCAGCCCCTCGATCCACTCCACGATCAGGAACGGGAAGTTGGAGACGTTGACCAGGTTGGCGAAGATCAACGAGCCGATCAGTATGGCGATCAGCGATACCGTGGTGGCGGCGGAATCCTGCAAGGCTTCGTGAATCCTCTCCAGGTCGAAGCGTCCGCGCAGAAAGGTCAGCACAATGGAGCCGACCACGCCCACGGCCGCCGACTCGGTGGGCGAGAAGAAGCCGAGATAGATGCCGCCCAGCACCATCGCCACCAGCAGGGTGAAGGCCCATATCTGCCGGAGCGCCGAAAAGCGCTCGGCAAACCCCATCTTTTCGCCCGACGGGCAGGAGCCGGGGCGCACATAGGAGATCAGGATAATGGTCAGGCAGTACATCAGTATGCCGAGCAGGCCGGGAATGATGCCGGCGATGAACAGCTGCCCGATATCGGTCTCGGTGATGATGCCGTAGAACACCAGCGCGATGGAGGGCGGAATCAGGATACCGAGCGTGCCGCCGGCGGCGATGGTGCCGGTGGCCACCGACTGGGAGTAGCCGTAGCGGATCATCGACGGATAGGCGATGCGCGACATGGTGGCGGCGGTGGCGAAACTGGAACCGCAGAAGGTGCTGAAACCGCCGCAGGCGCCCACCGTGGTGATCGCAAGCCCGCCGCGCAGATGCCCTATCAGCGCGTAGGTGGCCGCATACAGCTCATCCGCCAGGCCCGACTTGGCGACGATATTGCCCATCAGGATAAACAGCGGGATCACCGCGAACTCGTAGGAGAGCACGGTTTCGGTGGCGATGGTGCCGAGCTGGGCGAACGCCGCCGACCAGCCCTGATACCAGGCCAGCCCCAGCACACCGACGGTACCGGTAGCCACGGCGATGGGCACGCGCAGAAACAGCAGCAGAAACAGCACCGCGAAAGAGATCAGCATAATCATGTCAAACTACCGCCGTTATTTCTTCTTATAGAGAGTCTTGTAGAGAGTCTTCTTGTAGATGGCGCACAGGTGCCGCCACCAGCAGGCTGACCCAGGCGATCAGCGCGAGAACCGCGATCACCAGGATCACTTTCCACTTGAAAACACCCAGGAACAGAAAAACGTCACCGAACTTGTAGGATTCGTAGGACTGGATAAACACCGTCACCACAAGCGCGGTGAAGAACACACACTCGATCAGATACACCATCCAGAACACAAAGCGCCCGAACGCACCGACGAAGTATCTGTCCAGCAGATCGATGGTCACATGACTGCGTGTCTTGTGAACGTGATAGAGCCCGGAGTAGAACATCACCGCCAGCAGGATCGACACCACCTCGTAGGAGAAACCCAGCGAGACCTTGAACAGGTTTCGCCCCAGCACATCCACCACGATGATCAACGCCATCAGCAGCGCCGCCACCACTGCAACCCTCGAACAGACGCTTTCAAGTACTTTCAGTATTGAAAAAGGCATGGCCCGCTCCTTTAACCGCTCCACCGCCACCCGACGCTTGGTTAAAAAGAGCCCCCTGCTCCGATAAAAACAGGGGACTACTGAGGGTTACTGCTGCGCTTCGATCTCGGATCGGTAGAACGCCATCACCGCCTGGCCGTCGACTCCGTTCTCCCGGGCGACCTCGAACCACTGCTTGCGCTGTGGATCGAACACTTTATGCAGAGCATCCATCAGCTCCGAAGAAGCCTCGCGATACTCCCCACCCAGCCGCTCTGTCAGGTAGTGACGCCCCCTGACGTCGTTCTCGTCCCAGAGCCTACCCATGCGGGCGGACAGCTTTTCGCCGGCGATCTTGTCGATCGCCGCGCGATCCTTCTCACTGATCTGCATCCACTTCTCCTTGTTCACCACCAGAAAGGCGGAGTTGGAGTAGAGGCCGCCAGGTATATGGGTGACATGGTTGATGTATTTATCCACCTTGAACCCGACCAGCAGCTCGTCGGACAACGCCGTGCCGTCGATCACACCACGGGAGAGGAACTCACGCAGTTCCACCAGAGAACCGGAGATCGGTGCCACGCCCAGCTCCTGCAGTGCATTGGAGACCACCGGGGTCTGCACACGGATCTTCATGCCGTTGAGATCTTCCGGCTTGACGACCGCCTTGTCCTTCATGTGCAGGTTACCGCCGGAGGTGACGTGCATCGCCAGGGTGTGCACGTCGTTCTGCATGCCGGCCGGTTCGAAGTACTGCTTGAACACCCGCCAGTAGGCGACGGAACTCTTCTCGGCATCCTTGTTATCGAACGGGAACTCGACCATCTCGGTCAGCGGGAAGGCGCCCGGCGTATAGCCATGCGGCCCCCAAGCCAGGTCGGCGATACCACTGGTGACCGCCTGATAGTTGCGGGTCGGGGGCGCCAGCGGTTTGGCGGAGGGCTGAATCTTGACCCGCCCCTCGGTCACCGTTTCGACCTGCTTGAAGAAGTCGAGCAAGCCATCCACCTGCGACCAGTGGGTGGCCGGAAACCATTGGTTATAGCGCAGGGTCAGACTTTCCTCGGCGGATGCACCACCGGCAAAGGTCAGCGTCAGGGAGGTGCAGAGTGCGGCTACTAGTGCGCGGCCGGGAATGCGACCAAGGGTGCGGCGTTGTTTCATGTCATTTCCTCTTAATTATTATCGTTAAGGAGACCATGCATTGCGCATAATCAAAAGATACACTTATGTATTTTTTATTCAATGATTTATTATTTAAAAATTTACTAATTTTTATTTTTCAATAATTTATAAACACACAAAAAACACAACCTTATAATTCACAAACGCATGTGTACGTCATAATGACGCAGCCATTTCCAAGAAGCATGCACTCCCGGCCTCAGCCGATCAGACGAACGCGTCGCTATGGAAATTATTCAGATCCAGACTGCACTTTTCGACAAAATCCCGCCGCGCGGAGGCGACCACGATCGGCGCGCCGCAGACATAGGCCTCATGACCGGACAGATCGGGATAATCGTCCACCACCGCCTGGTGCACGAACCCCGTCCGACCACCCCAGACACCCTCCTCCTCCGATAGCACCGGGATATAGCTCAGCCAGGGCAGTTCCGTGGCCCAGTCCAGGCAGATCTGGTGGTAGTAGAGGTCGACCAGGCGCCGCCCGCCCCAGTAAAGGTGTACCGGCCGTTCGTTGCCGTCACGGATCAACTGCTCGACGATCGCCTTGATCGGCGCGAAGCCGGTACCGCTGGCGGTCAGCACGATCGGCGCCTCGCCGCCACGAAGATAGAAGGTACCGAACGGCCCCTCGGCGGTGAGGATCGCCCTCTCCTTCAGTTCGTCGTAGATAAAGCCGCTGACCTGACCACCCGGCATCCTGCGGATATGCAGTTCGATCTGACCGCTGTCGTCGGTAGCGGCCATGGAGTAGCTGCGCGTGTTGCCGTCCCGCATCTGCAGGTCGATATACTGCCCCGGCATGCAGCGGAACTCGATACCCGGCGCCGGCGCCAGGCGCAGCACCACCACATCGTCGGACAGGAGCTGCTTGGAGAGAACGCGGACCGGAAACTTCTGGATGCTGATCCCCTCCAGTTCGGTCACCTCCGGCGCATCGATCACCAGATCGCTCAGCGGCCGCGCCTGGCACATCAGCCCGGTACAGCCCTCGAGGTCGCTGTCGATCAGTTTCTCGCGCAACTCATCCGCATACGCCACCCGACCGGAGACGATGGTGGTGCGGCACTCGCCGCACTGACCGTCGCGACAGCTGTGCTTGAGGGTGATGCCCGCCTTCAGCCCCGCCTCGAGCACGCTCTGCCCCGCTTCGACGCTGAAGCTCTTGCCCGCCGGTTCCACTCTGACCTGTACGTTCATCATGCCACCCCCTTCGCCTTCGCCAGGGTCAGTGCCAGGTCCTCGATCATATCCTCCTGTCCACCCACGGTGCCGCGACGGCCCAGCTCGACCAGGATGTCACGGGCCGGGATGCCGTACTTCCTCTCCGCGCGCTGTGCGAACAGCAGGAACGAGGAGTAGACGCCGGCGTAACCGAGGGTCAGCGCATCGCGGTCGACACGGATCGGCTGGTCCATCAGCGGCACGATCAGCTCCTCGGCCACGTCCATGATCTTGTACAGGTCGATGCCGGTCGCGCAGCCCATGCGATCCAGTACCGCGCAGAGCACCTCCAGCGGCGTGTTGCCGGCACCGGCACCCAGGCCCGCCACCGAGCCGTCGATACGCGCGGCACCGGCGTCGATGGCGGCCAGCGAGTTGGCCACGCCCATCGCCATGTTGTGATGGCCGTGGAAGCCGATCTCCACGTTCTCCGGCAGCTCGGCCCTCAG
>NZ_JAHREP010000043.1 GCF_019084545.1 Marinobacterium ramblicola | reverse complement strand
CCAGGGCAACGACGATACCAACACCTATGTTCAGGTGCTGGCGATCGTTCCGTTCTAAACTCATAACACGACCTATTACAAGACTCACGACAAGGTATACCGCGCAGCGCCGGCCATTAGGCCGGCGCCTGTCGCTAGAAGGCCCCAGAGGATCTGCACATGAAGACTGAATACTCCCTGATGATCGGCGGGCAGGCTACGGCCGGTGCCCGAGACCCCTTCGCCGTGATCGATCCGGCGACCGGCGAGCGCTTCGCCGACTGCCCCGCCGCCTCACCGGAACAGGTCGATCAGGCGGTAGCGGCCGCGGCCGAAGCGTTCAAAAGCTGGCAGTACAGCTCTGACGAAGAGCGCAAGGCGATCCTGCACCGCATCGCCGATGCGATCGAAGCCAACGCCGATGAGCTGGCGCAGATCGTCACCCGGGAGCAGGGCAAGCCGCTGGCGCTGGCGCAGATGGAGGTGGGTGGTGCCATCGCCTGGACCCGCTACACCGCCGAGCTGGAGATTCCGGTCAAGGTGATCGAAGACAGCGAACAGCGCCTGGCCGAGCTGCATCACAAGCCATTGGGCGTGGTCGGCTCGATCACTCCCTGGAACTGGCCGCTGATGATCGCGGTATGGCACATCATGCCGGCACTGCGCACCGGTAACACGGTGGTGGTTAAGCCCTCGTCGCTGACCCCGTTCAACACCCTCCGCCTGGTCGAGCTGATCAACGAGCAGGTACCGGCCGGCGTGATCAACATCGTCACCGGCGAGGGCGGTATCGGCCGTGCCATGACCGGTCATCCGGATATCAACAAGATCGTGTTCACCGGTTCCACCCCGACCGGTCAGGACATCATGCGCAATGCCGCCGGCAACCTGAAGCGTCTGACTCTGGAGCTGGGCGGCAACGATGCCGGCATCGTACTGCCCGACGCCGACCTGGACGCGGTAGCGATGGGGATCTTCCAGACCGCCTTCCTGAACATGGGCCAGACCTGTGCGGCGTTGAAGCGCCTCTATGTGCATGACTCACTCTATGACGACCTGTGCCAGCGCCTGGTCAACATCGCTCAGGAGCAGAAAGTGGGCTCCGGCCTGGAAGATGGTGTCACCTTCGGTCCGGTACAGAACCGCGCGCAGTTCGATCTGGTCCGCGAGCTGGTCGAGGATGCCCGTGCTCAGGGGGCGAAGGTACTCTGCGGTGGCGAAGCGCTGCCGGGTAATGGCTACTTCTACCCGCCAACCATCGTTGCCGACATTACCGATGGCACGCGCCTGGTCGATGAAGAGCAGTTCGGCCCGGTATTGCCGGTGATCCGTTACAGCGATGTCGAAGATGCGATTGCCCGCGCCAACGACAACCCCAACGGCCTCGGTGCCTCGGTATGGGGCAGCGATATCGAACAGGCACGCAAGGTCGCGGTGCGTCTGGAGAGCGGTACCGCGTGGATCAATAACCACGCCGAAGTGCTGCCGCACTGCCCGTTCGGCGGCTGCAAGATGTCCGGTTTCGGTGTCGAGTTCGGCGAGGAGGGGCTGCTCGAATACACCCAATCCCAGCTGCTCAGCATCAAACGCGCCTGACACTCAGGACCTCATCATTCCACCCCTGGCTCCTGCAGAGCGGAGTGTCAGATTGGCCCCCGAGCAGGGGCCTTTTTTGTCTTCGGCAGCATCCTTCGACTGCACATGGGGGGACAAGGAAGAGATTATGATGTTAACTTTCAGTCGTACCACGAAATGCATGAGTAGCGTTGATGACGATTGAACATGCCGATACACGGGAGTTTCAGCAGAGGAGCCTGGAGTTGATCTCCAGCCTGGTCTCGCTGAGCAGTTCTGCCTTTTTCCTGATCGATCCCGGCATGCAGCACAAGGGCGCGGTGCTCTACAATCTTGCCGCCGATGCAGAGAAGGCCTATGCCTCGGAGTACGGCGCACTCGATCCATTACATCCAGAGCGTTTCGCGAATAGTGACGAGGTGCTGGTCACACTGGATTCGCGGATCTCGCCTCATCATCTTAAACAGACGCTCTACTACCAGAACTTCATGGTGCCGTTTAACCACCGCTTTGTAGCGGATATGTTCTTCCGTCGTGAGGGACGGATCATCGCGGGGCTGAGCATGATGCGGGAGGAGTCGCTGGGCAACTTCCGCGCCGATGAGCTGGCGTTGCTGAAGAAAGTACAGCCCTTTCTCGAATATGCACTCAACGCCGTGTACCTGCCGCGTAGGGAGAGTGAGCGCCAGAATATCGCCGCCAAGTACGAGCTCACCGAGCGGGAGCTCGATGTGCTGGAGCTGGTGCTGCGCGGTAGCAGTAACAAGGCGATTGCGACGGATCTCGCCTTGGGTGAGGCGACGGTAAAGACCCATCTGATACGGATTTTCAGAAAAACCGAGGTAAAAAAACGCAGCGAGCTTGTCGCCAAGGTCCTGCTTGACCTGAATGGTTGAGCCTAATCCCCGATCTCCACCTTCTGGTGGATCCCGCATCCTGTCCTGAATCCCGATACTGAACGCTGAATCAGTCGAACACATTGAACTGAGGAGGCGAGTATCGCTATGTCGGATCATCAGGCCCAGGATCTTCTGTCCAGAAGATACCGTGTCATGGGGCATCACACCCCGCTGTTTTACGAGAAGCCGCTGCAACTGGTGCGCGGCGAGGGTGTCTGGCTCTGGGACAGCGAGGGCAAACGCTACCTGGATGTCTACAACAACGTCCCCCACGTCGGCCACTGCAACCCGCGCGTGGTCGAGGCACTCTCCCGCCAGGCATCGACACTGAATATCCACACCCGCTACCTGCACAACAACATCGTCGATTATCTGGAGCGCCTCACCGCCACCTTCGACGACGGCCTGCAGATGGCGATGCTGACCTGTACCGGCAGCGAGTCCAACGAGCTGGCGTTGCGCATGGCGCGCTACTGCACCGGCGGGCAGGGGATTATCGTCACCGACTTCGCCTATCACGGCAACACCGAAGCCGTGGCCGAGATCGGTACCGGCTTTATGCCGGAGTCGAGAACCACCAAGCGGGTGAAGGCGTTTCCCATTCCCGATTCATACCGCGGTATCGACGGTCTGACCGGCGAGGCGCTGGCGCAGGCCTATGCCGACCGCGTGCAGCAGGCGATCGACCAGTTCCATGCCGAAGGGATCAAAGTCGCCGGTATTCTGGTCTGCCCGGACTTCGCCAATGAGGGCTTGCTCAATGTACCGGCCGGCTTTCTGGAGCAGGCGGTGGCGAAGGTGCGTCAGGCCGGTGGCGTGTTCATTGCCGACGAGGTGCAGGTCGGGTTCGGCCGCTCAGGCAAGCATTTCTGGGCCCACCAGTGGTATGACCTGACCCCCGATATCGTGACGATGGGCAAACCGATGGGCAACGGTCATCCGCTGGCCGGTGTGGTTGCGCGCCCGGAGATGATCGAAGCGTTCAGCAAGGAGTCGATGTACTTCAACACCTTCGGCGGTAACCCTGTATCCTGCGCCGTCGGCATGGCGGTGCTCGATGTCCTGGAACAGGACAACCTGATGCAGAACGCGCTAACCACCGGGGCTTACGTGACGGAGGGTCTACGCAAGCTGCAACACAAGCATGAACTGATCGGTGAGGTGCGTGATCTCGGCATGTTCTTCGCTGTCGAGCTGGTGCGGGACCGGACCAGCAAGGCACCCGCGAAGGCGGAGGCACGCCGCATTATCAACCGGATGCGCGACAAGGGGGTGCTGATCAGCACCATCGGCGTGCATGACTCGATTCTCAAGCTGCGCCCGCCGATGCCGTTCCAGCCGGAGCACGCCGATATTTTGCTTCAGACGCTGGATCAGGTGTTGATCGAGATGGAGGGCGGGGTATGAGCGCCTTCTATCGATTGAACCCCGAACAGCAGAGTCAGTGCCTGTTGCAGATGGCGGCCCAGGCGCTGCGCCACTGGTCGTTGCAGGGCAGTGAGCTTAACTTGGTGAAGTATCGCGAAAACGCCGTATACCGGGTCGATACCGCCGATGGGCGGCGCTACGCACTGCGTATCCACCGACCGGGTTACCACAGTGGCGCAGCATTGCGCTCCGAACTGCAGTGGATGTCGGCGTTGGCGGAAAAGGGCATCGCGGTGCCGGAAGTGATCCCGACGGTCGACGGGCGTCTTCTGGTCAGTGAGTCGCATCTGGCCGTGCCCGAGGAGAGGGATATCGATCTGTTCGCATGGATCGATGGCGAGCAGTTTGGCTCGGTGGAGCAGGGGCTGGGTGACAACGCCGAACGTATCGAGCATCTCTATTCCACCCTCGGGGCGATGGCGGCCCGGCTGCACAACGGCTCAAGCGATTGGATACCGCCGGAAGGGTTCGAGCGTCATGCCTGGGATCGCGAGGGCCTGGTGGGTGAAGAACCCTTCTGGGGGCGTTTCTGGGAGCTCGAACTGTTGACCGAGGAGCAGAAACGGCTGATGGAAAGGGTTCGCGAGCGTATCGCCGAGAAACTGGAGGGCTACGACCGTTCTCTCCAGCGTTATGGGTTGATCCATGCCGACTTCGTGCCGGAGAACCTGATGGTCGAAGGCGATAATGTGCGGCTGATCGACTTCGATGACGCCGGCTTCGGCTGGCACCTGTTCGAGCTGGCCACGGCACTCTACTTCATCCAGGAGGAGCCCGGCTATACGGTGGCAAAACAGGCGCTGATCGACGGCTATCGCCGTGAGCGCGCGTTGTCGGATCAGGAGCTGGAGGATCTGGAGCTGTTCCTGGCCGCCAGAGCCTGCACCTACCTGGGTTGGATCCGCAGCCGGCAGGAGACCGAAACCGCCCGTGAGCTGGCACCGGATCTGATCCGTCGGGCCTGCAACCAGGCCGAACATTTCCTGTCGCTTGGCTGACCGCCTCCCGCTGAATGAGCCGCCACTGGCGGCTTTTTTGTGAATCGAACGGAGTAAGTGTATGAAAGTGGATTTAACTGGCCGCGTGGCCATCGTGACCGGTTCCGGCCAGGGGATAGGAGCGGGCATTGCTAAAGTGTTTGCTGACAACGGCGCCCATGTCATCGTCGCCACACGCACGGCATCTTCCGGTGAAGATACCGTAAAGCGTATATCGGAGTCCGGTGGCAGTGCCTGCCTGTTTCAATGCGATATCGGCCGGCGCGACAGCGTAACCCGCCTGATTGAACATACCATCGAGCGGTTCGGCCGTCTGGATATTGTTATCCACAATGCGGCGGTCTATCCGATGCGGGCCATCGAGGATCTCAGCGATGGGGAGCTGGACACCACGCTCAACGTCAACCTGAAAGCCGCGTTCTGGCTCGCCAAGGACGCGCTGCCCTATCTGCGCCAGTCGCCCTGTGGCCGTATCCTCTTCACATCGTCGGTCACCGGCCCGCGCGTGGCGATGCCCGAAACCGCCCACTATGCGGCGTCGAAAAGCGGTCTGAACGGTTTTATCCGCAGTGCGGCGATTGAGTTTGCCCGTGACCACATTACGGTCAACGGCGTAGAGCCCGGCTATATCCTGACCCCGGCGATGGCCGCGCTGACCGACGATGAAGGCCTGGCGATGATGGCCAGTCAGATACCGGTCGGAAAGTTGGGGCAAGCGACCGATATCGCCTATGCCATGCTCTATCTTGCTTCGGAACAGGCGTCCTATGTGACCGGGCAGACACTGGTGGTCGATGGCGGTTCGACGCTACCCGAGAGCCCGGTGTTGCTGGATGCGTTCTATAACGAGAGATAAAGCGCGGAGGGGAGATCCGGCGTTGTTGGGCGCAGGACCGTATGGGCAATGAAGGCCCCCGGATAAGAGCATCGCGGGTGCCTTCATCTTCAGGATCACATCCCAGGATCAGAATCTGCCGAACCTGTAGGGCGCGGGGTCGATGATCGGCTCGACGCCGGCTACCAGGTCAGCGGCCAGCTGGCCGGCGGCCGGTCCGGTGCCGAAACCGTGGCCGGAGAAACCGGTGGCGATGGTCAGGCCGGGGATGGACTCGATATGATCGATCACCGGGTTGGAGTCCGGGGTCACATCGAGCAAGCCGGCCCAGGCCTCTTCCACCTTGGCTTCTTCGAACGCAGGCCAGGCCGCCTTGAGATTGTTCAGCGCATCCTGATTAAGACCGGTATTGGGAGCCGGATCGTTGGTGCGCACCCTTTCGAACGGGGACTTGCTGTCGGCCTTCCAGCGACGTGGCAGCGCCAGATCCTTGAAAAAGGCGCTACCGAAACCGATCTTCAGGAAGCTGCGCTGTGTGCGCAGCTGGTCCAGATAGCGGTGGCCGATCAGCAGGTGATCCAGCGTGACCGGAGCGTCGAGCTTGCCGCGCTGGGTGATGATAAAGCCGCCATCCTGATGCTTGCGGAAGGAGAAGTCCGGTGCACCCAGTGCGGTGTCGGTCGGGCCCTCCATCGGCTGAGTTCTTAGCACCGAGCAGATCAGCGGCAGGGTCGGCAGCGATACGCCCAGGTTGCCGAGGAAACGACGTGACCAGGCACCACCGGCCAACAACACCTGCGAGCAGCGTACCTCGCCCTTTTCCGTGACCACGCCCGACACCCTGCCTGCCGACATGGACAGTGTGCGTACCGCGCAGTTCTGCACCAGTGTCACACCGCGCTTCATCGCCGCGTTGGCGATGGCGCTGGTGGTGATCGAAGGTTCGGCATAGCCGTCGGTGGGGGTATGGATGCCGCCGACCCAGTTGCCCTTGCCGCCGGGCACCAGCCGGTCAATATCACCGGGTGTCAGCAGCTTGGAATCCAGATTCAGTGCCTCGACAGACTTGTACCACTCTTCGTAGAACGCCATTTGCGCTTCGGTGCGGGCGACGAACATGATACCCGCCTGACGGTAACCGACCGAGCGGCCGATGCGCTCGGGCATCGCCGCCCACAGGCGGTCGGCGGCCTGGGCCAGCGGCACGTCATGGGCATGGCGGCTGGTCTTACGAATCCAGCCCAGATTGCGGGAGGATTGCTCACCGGCGATATGGCCCTTTTCGAGCAACAGCACCGAGATGTTGCGCTCTGCCAGGGCCAGGGCAGCGGTGACGCCGACAATACCGCCGCCAATTATTACCACATCGGCGGAGGAGGGGAGTTCGTCGGAAGTAACGACGGGTTCCAGTGTTTTGGTCATAGTGGTTGTCCTGCAGCAGCGGCAGAGCCAGCGACGAATCTGCCGACCCCACGGTGATTTATTGCGCGATGCGGATCTCTTCCACCTCGGCCTGTGACGCGCCACGGTAGGCGGTGACCTCCAGCTCGACCTTGTACACGGTGGAGCCCAGCGGCGGGCAGGTTACGGTGGTGGCCGGGTTGATGCCACGGAACTTGGTGCCGATAAACTCCATCACAGCCGGGGTGTCGTCCGGGTTCTGGATAAACACGCGGGACATAATGACATCGGCCAGGGAGGCATCGACCGCCGCCAGCGCCCGTTCGATGTTGTTGAACACCTGTTCGGTCTGTTCGATCACGTCTTCCGGAATCTCTTGGGTATCCGGGTTGCGCCCGGCGGTATTGGAGACGTGGATCAGGTTATCCACCATCACCAGACGTGAGTAGCTGGCGATCTCTTCGAATTTGGAGCCGGTTTTGACTTTTACGATCTTGGTCATTGGATCTTCTCGACAATAAATTACGAAAACGGGTAACGAAAACGGCACGGCGAGCAGCGCCGTGCCTGAATGGGACGTTGAAGGGAGATCAACGCAGTGCCGGGGTTTCCCAGAGGTTCAGCTTGATGCCGATCCCCTTTTCGAGGGCGTTGCGGTAGATCTTGGTCGCCCAGGCTACATCCTCCACCGGCATGCCGCCCACCGACATGATGATGATCTCGTCGTCGTTCTGACGCGCCGGGGTGTCGCCGCAGATGATCGCACCCAGATCTTCCAGCTCCGCCTTATCCATCTGGCCCTCGGCGATCATGTCCATAAAGCGCATGCCGACCAGCGGGATTACGTGGTGGCTGGGCTTGGGCACCTCTTCGTACCAGGCTTCGTACAGGCCGATGCTGTCCATCACCTTGCGCACGTCCGGGCCGCTCATGCCGTCGTCCAGGCTGCAGCTGGCCGGCATCGCCAGATAGGCACCGGGTTTCAGCCATTCGCGCTTGACCATCGGGTAGGTGGTCGGATCGCCCACTTCGCCGGAGTTGCAGTAGGAGATCAGGTCGGAGTCGCGTACCAGCTCCTCCACAGTATCGACGACCTGCAGGGTGGTGATCTGCGGATAGCTCTCCTTGACCCAGGCGATGAAGTTATCCAGGCTCTTCTGGCCGCGCCCTTTCACCTTGATGGTGTCGATCTCCGGGCAGGCGGCGATGAAGGAGGCGACGGTGGTTTTACCCATCACGCCAGGGCCGAGCAGGCCGATCACTTTTGAATCCTTGCGCGCCAGATGGCGGGCGCCGACACCGGGAATCGCGCCGGTACGGTAGGCGGACAACAGGTTGGCCGACATGTAGGCCAGCGGCGCGCCGGTATCGATGTCGCTGAGGATCATCATCAGGATGGAGCGCGGCAGCCCCTTTTCGCGGTTGGCGATGTTGGAGCCGTACCACTTCACGCCGCAGGTCTGGAAGTCGCCGCCCAGATAGGCCGGCATCGCCATCAGCCGACGATCCGCGGTCGGCTTGGGCATGGTCGGGAAGGGGGACTCTTTCGGGAAGGTGATCATGGCGCCGTGGGAGTCGCTGTTGGGGCCGGCCATGCGGTAATCGCCCTTGTGCAGCAGCGCGAACATCTCCTCCATGGTATCCACGCAGGCCGGCATATCGGTCACGCCCGCTTTGATCATGTCCGGCTCGGACAGGTAGATAAAATCGATCTTGGTATTCTCAGACATAGCTTCACCTATAAAAGTGCATTGCCGAATCGAGGCTTAGTTTCGAGCGTTGGATCAGGCCTTCACTTCCTGGAACGCGATCTTCAGCGCCGAGGTCAGCTTCTCGACCTCGGTTTCTGTCAGGGTCAGGGTTGGCGAGAGGATGATCTTGGTGCCGACCGGACGCACGATGGCGCCTTCGCGCATGGTCACGGCGGCGATGCGGTTGGCGTAACCCTTGGTTGGATCGATCGGTTCACGGGTCTTCTTGTTGGCGACCAGATCGATGGCGATCATCAGCCCCTTGCCGCGGATCTCACCGATGGCGGGGAAGTCGAGCAGCACCTGCTCCAGTTTGCGCTTGAGCAGCTCACCCTGAACGGCGGCGTTCTGCGGCAGGTTCTCCTGCTCGACGATCTTCAGCGAGGCCAGCGCAGCGGCGCAGGCCACCGGGTGGCCGGAGTAGGTGTAGCCGTGCATCACCGCACCGGTAAACGACTGGCAGCCTTCGATGGCGCTGGAGATGCGCTCGTTGACCAGGGTGGCACCGAGCGGGATATAACCGGAGTTGATCCCCTTGGCGAAGCACTGGATATCCGCTTTAACGCCCCAGCCACGCACGCCGAACATGCTGCCTGAGCGGCCGAAGCCGGTGACTACCTCGTCGGCGATCAGCAGCACGCCGTACTTGTCGCACACCTGGCGCACCAGCGGCCAGTAGTTGGCCGGGGGCACGATAACGCCACCGGCACCCTGCACCGGCTCGGCGATGAACGCGGCCACGGTTTCCGGGCCCTGAAAGATGATCTCCGCTTCCAGCTGAGCGGCGCAGAGCTGCCCGAGCTGTTCCGGATCCTCACAGTTCCAAGGGTTGCGGTAGAGCCAGGGGGTGTCGATGTGGATGCAGCCCGGCAGCATCGGTTCGTAGGAGGTCCGGAACACGGTGTTGCCGTTGATCGAGGCACCGCCGAAGTGAACGCCGTGGTAACCCTGTTTCAGCGAGATGAACTTGTAGCGCTGGGACTGACCCACCGCCTTCCAGTACTGACGGGCGAGCTTCAGCGCGGTTTCAACGGCATCGGAGCCGCCGGAGCTGAACATCGCCTTGCTCATCCCCTCCGGCTTGGTCATCTCGATCAGCCTGTCGGCCAGTTCATGGACGCAGGGGTGGGAGCAGCCGTCGAAGATCTGGAAATACTCCAGCTCATTCAACTGAGCGTTGATGGCGTCCTTAACCTCCTGGCGGTTATGGCCGACGTTGACGTTCCACAGCCCGCCGACACCGTCGACCAGCCAATCGCCGGCGGCAGTCTGGACGTAGTTGCCGTCGCCCTTGACGATCTGGATAAAGTTGCGCGAGGCCGGGTCGCCCGGATGCGCCATCGGGTTCCAGAAGTTTTGTGTTTTGGTTTGGGGTGTCGATTGCATGATCTACTCCGATTGCTGTAGGTCACAAAGAACCACCGAGGTGGAACGTGGCCAATGAAATCGAGTATATCGATGCGAAATTGGGCGACTATCAACCAGAAGGATGATGACGCCCGAGTAGGGAAAGCGGAGGGAGAGCTGTATCAGTGTTTCTGATACAGCGTGGAGATCAGCTCGTTTTTACTGTTGATCGACAGCTTCTGGAAAATATGTTGCAGGTGGGTTTTAACCGTGGCCAGGCTGCAGTCCAGATTGTTGGCAATCGATTTATTGGGCAGCCCCTGAGTGACCAGCTCGACGACCAGCCGCTCCTTGTTGGTCAGGCCATGCTGGCTGCAGAAGCTGTCGAACTGGGTATTTTTCGGCGACGCGATGCTCTGCTCCAGCGAGAACTGCATGAACTGGTAGAGCTTGTTCACCCGGCGCACATAGTCGGCATCGATCTCCGGCTGGTTGGCCAGGTTGAACAGGGCGAAACCGGCGACCAGTTGGTTGTCCTGGCGCAGGAACAGCTCGACGATATCGCGTACGCCCCAGGGGTTGATGAACTCCTGGAAATAGGGGTGCTCGCTGCGCTCATGACCGGATACCAGGTCGCTCATCTTGACCACATCGGCATCGTTGTCGGAGAAGAGGGTCGGGTGCAGAGGGTCGTATTTATGGTAGGTGTTGACATATTCCCTGTGCATAGAGGGTTGCAGCTGGTGCACCTTGTAGCACACCGGCTTGCCCTTCTCGTCGATAAGGTAGGAGATCGCCTTGGGTACGTCGAGCACGCCGGTAAGCAGACCGAGACATTCTTCCTGAAATTGATATAGCCCTACCGAGTGCGCCAGTGAATTGGAGTTCATGGAACTGTCACCCGCTTGCAATAAAGTTAATATATTAACTTATTTAGCGCGGGGGAGGCTCTATGTCAAATGAATTCTATTTTCCGTGCCGGCCTGCGGATGATCCGGGCGTCCTTGCCCAGGCCGGTATTAAGCCGGTACTAGACTTTCTTGCGCAGCAATCCCCAGATATAGAAGCCTAACGAGGCGGCGATCATCAGGAACAGGGTCAGACTGATCGGACGGGTGACGAATATGCTTAGGTCGCCCTCCGCCACGCCCATCGCCTGACGGAAGCGGGTCAGGAATACCGGCCCCAGTACCAGGCCGAGGATGATCGGAACCGCCGGGATGTTCGCCCGGCGCAGCATGTAACCGAATATCGCGAAACCGAGGGCAATCATCGCATCGGAGAAGCGGTAGTTCTGGCTGTAGCTGCCGATAAAGCCCAGCACCAGGATAAAGGCGCCGATGAAGCGACCGCGGATCCGGGTCAGATTCACGATCCAGCGGGTGGCGAAGGTCAGGTACAGGAACACCACGATATTCATCAGGAACAGCGAGAGGTAGAGGCCGGAGATGAACTCCGGGCGCTCCACGAACAGCGTCGGTCCTGGAATATAGTTATGCACCATGAACACTGCCAGCAGCATCGCCATCAGCGCGTCGGTGGGGATACCGAACGCTAGTAGAGGCACCATTACCGACGCGGTGACAGCGTTGTTGGAGGTTTCCGAGGCGATCACGCCTTCTGGCGCGCCATCACCGAACTTCTCCGGATTCTTGGAGAACTTCTGCGCCAGGGTATAGGAGAAGAATTGGGAGCCGAACTCGCCGACTCCGGGCAACAGGCCCATCACCACGCCCAGCGTGGCTGAGCGGAACACGGTCATCTTGTGCCGGAACAGTTCGATGAAACCGCCAAACATACCGCTGCCTTCCAGCGTGGTTTTCTGCGCATCGTTGCCACGCTGAGACAGCAGCACGAAGGCCTGGGACATGGCAAACAGGCCGATCACCGCCGGTACCAGCGGGATGCCGCCGAGCAGCCAGCTCTGGTCGAAGGTGAATACCTGCACGCTGTAGGAGCGATCCAGCCCGATAGTACCGAGGAATATACCGAAGCCGAGCATCATCGCAGCTTCTACTACATGGTTGCGGTGGGCGAGTACGACGAAGATCATCCCCAGTGCCGCGAGCATGGCGAACTCGGCGGAGCCGAACATCCGTGCAACCTGGGACAGTGTCGGTGCGAGCAGAACCAATGAGCAGACACTGATGATGCCGCCGACAAACGATGAGGTGTAGGCGATCGACAGCGCGCGCTTGCCCTCACCGCGCTTGGCCATCGGATAGCCATCGTAGGTGGTCAGCACCGCTACCGGCGTGCCTGGCGTGTTCATCAGAATGGCCGGTATCGCCCCGCCGTACCAGGCGCCGCCGTAGACGCCGAGCAGCAGGGATACGCCGGCCAGCGGATCCATGGAGAAGCTCAACGGCAGCAGGATCGCCATGACCCCGGCAGGTTCAAGCCCGGGAATGGAGCCGATGGTCACGCCGATCAGAGCGCCGATCACGATGGCCATCAACACATTGAGATGACCGATTTCATTAAGACCTAAGAGTAGTGTATCCATCGTGGGGCCTCTCCTATAGGTACTGATTGGCCAAGTCAGACAGATTGTCCGGCAACAGGGAGTAGAGCCAGGCATCCGGCAGCCAGATATGCAGGCCGACCCGGAAGATCAGGATCAACGCGGCCACGGTCAGCAGGTTGGCGATCAGCCAAGTGCGGTTGAGCAGGCGCGAAAGCCAGAGCAGTACCGTGGTGAAGATCGCTGTCGACAGCATGAAGCCGAGCAGCTCCAGCGACTGGATGTAGAGAAAAAACAGCAGCGAGGAGACCAGTGCGGTACGGAAACTGTCGAGGCCGTCGAACACCAACTCCACGGTGTTGTCGCCCCGCCCGATGGGTGAGTTGCGGAAATCCTTGAATGACTGGGCGACGCGGACCAGTGAGAACATCGCCATGACGACCAGACCGAGTGTCGAGCCGATCATAGGTTGGGTATACCAGCCGCGCTTGGTGTCGACCCAGGCGGCCTGATCGGGAATCAGGCACAAGAGTACGAGGGATACCAGCAGCAGAAACCAGTAGATCCCATAGGAGCGATCCTCCAGGGCTCCGTCGCTGTCTGGTGTCTCTAGCTGTTTCAAAGTGTCGTTATTCATGGGCTCGAGATCGCTACGGAGCAGAGGAATCCAATTTGGATTCCTCTGCTCGCTGGTTACAACAGGTGGATCACTTCATGAATTTCAGAAGCTCTTTGGAAGCTTCGAAATCATCCGCGACATGCTGTTCTGCAGCGGCGCCGGCGGTCCAGTAAATACCGGCGCCGGTGGTTTTGGCAATCTCCGCGGCACGGGGGCCCTCAAGTGCCGCTTTCGCCACTTCGGCTATGCGCGCCTTGATCTCGGCGGGGGTGCCTTTCTTGACGAACAGGCCGTTCCAGAGGGTCTGTTTGATACCGGTCTGCTCGGCCAGAGTCGGTACGTCCGGTGCAAGGCCGATGCGCTCTTTGGTGATCGACGCGATCACCTTCACTTCACCGGATTTCAGGCAGGCGAGAATGGTCTGGGTCGTGGTGTTGATGATATCCGCATCGCCGGTCGCCAGCGTCGAGCAATCGATGCTGTCGAACGGAGCGTCGGACTTGAACTTGATCCCCTCCTGCACAGCGGCCTTGAAGGTGAGTGCAGTCGGCAGGGCCTGGTAGCCGAAATGACCCAGGGAGACATCGTGGGTCTTGGAGTATTCGGCCAGCTCTTTCAGGTTGTTGTACGGTGCGTCGCTTTTGGTGGCGATCACGAACGGGTAGTCGAGGAAGATACCGACCGGTTCGAAGGTGTCCTTATCGTAGGGGGCGTTACCGGCTGCTACATAGGTGCTGACGATGTCAACCACAAAGGAGCCGATGGTCAGGCCGTCGGGTTGTGTATTGGCAACGTCGGTGGCACCGATGATACCGCCGCCGCCCGGCTTGTTGACCACGGTGGCCGGCTTGCCGGTTTCGTTGGTCATCTCTTCGGCGATCAGGCGGGTCAGCAGATCCTCCAGGTCGCCCGGTGGCCAGGGCACGACGAATTTGACCGGGCGGGAGGGGTAGTCGGCAGCGGAGGCTGTCGGCGTAATCAGCAGCGGAGCAGCAACTACGGCTGCAGCAGCGAGCAGTGTCTTGAACTGTTTTTTCATGGTCACCTCAGGTGTTGACGTTAGTCTTTTTTAGAATTTTTCGCGCTATTGAGGGGCACGATGAGTACCGGTATCTGAGTGTGATGAAGCACTTTCTGAGCGGTGGAACCCAGGAAGATCCTGGACGCTGTAGAGGCGCTTCGTTCACCCATCACGATCAGGTCGGCTGCCAGCTTGTCCGCGCTACGCACGATCACCTTTGCCGGCGGTCCAACGAGTACTTTTATTAGAGTCGGGTAGGGCAATTGGGTACCTTCCGGCAACTCTTCATCCAGAAAGCTCTGGATTCTTTCGGTTATGCGTTCCTTGTAACTGTTCAGCCAGGCATTAGTGCGAGCGGTGTTCGCCTCGCGCGGCAGGTAATCGTCGATCATCTCGGCGGCAGGACCGTTCAAGGGCTCCAGTGCGTGGATGAAAATGATCTGGGCCTCATGCTTGAGTGCCTGCTCCACCGCCATGCGGAAAGCGGGACGGCTACCGGGACTGATGTCCGAGGCGTAAAGGATCGTTTTGATCTTGGGTAGCATCGCGCCTCTCCTGGCGGAAAAGTTACTGTCTGAACACAACCTCATTACAGTTCATCAGCCCAGGCTTGAACATCAACCGTACGGTTGATGGTGGGGCATGCGGGAGTAGGGGGCGATGCGTTCGCTGAGAGATCAGCTGAACAGTGCCAACTGGTCGCCGGTCTGAGGGGGGATCGAGAACAGGTCCGTCCGCAACTGCAGTCGATCGCGCTGGCCCAGGCCGTATCGGTTGAGTGCCAGGCGAAAGCGTTGCGCGATCAGATCGGCAAACGCGCCTTCACCGCGCATCCGGTTGCCGAAGCGGCTGTCATACTCTCGGCCGCCACGGCTCTGGCGGATCAGGCTCATCACGTGTTCGGCCCGGTCCGGATAGTGGGTCTCCAGCCATTCGCGGAACAGTTCTTTTACCTCATGTGGCAGGCGGATGAAGATATAGCCGGCGGAGCGTGCCCCGGCATCGGCACTGGCCTCGACAATCGCTTCGAGCTCGCGGTCGTTGATCATCGGGATCAGCGGCGCGAGTAACACCCCGACCGGCACACCGGCCCCGGTCAGTTCACGGATCGCCGCTAACCGGGTTCTGGGACCCGCAGCACGGGGCTCGAGCGTGCGCTTGAGTTGAGGGTCCAGCGTGGTCATGCTGATCATCACCGAGCAGAGCTGCTGTCGAGCCAGCTCGGCGAGGAGATCGAGATCCCGGGTGATCAGCGCGCCCTTGGTGATGATCGTCACCGGCTGGCGGAAGCGGACCATCACCTCCAGCAGCTCGCGTGTGGTGCGGCGTTGCTGCTCCAGCGGCTGGTAGGGGTCGGTATTGGCGCCCAGGGTGATCGGTGTGCAGCGGTAGTTTTTCGCCCGTAACTCCTTCTCAAGCTGCTCGGCTGCATGGGTCTTGCAGATGATATGGGTCTCGAAATCGAGCCCCGGTGACAGGTCCCAGTAGGCGTGGCTGGGGCGGGCAAAACAGTAGATGCAGCCATGTTCGCAGCCGCGGTAGGGGTTGATCGACTGCTCGAAAGGTACGTCGGGCGAACTGTTACGGCTGATGATCGATTTCGGCCGCTCTTCGATCTGTACCGTAGCGATTCGGTCAGTAACCTCGCCGTCGTCAAACTCCGTTTCGGCGTCGAGTTCCCGGTGGGTAGGTGAAAAACGGTTGGCCGGATTACTCAGGGCACCACGGCCCCGCAAAGGCTTCGAAGCGGACATGAGGGCACTGCTCTTAAAAGTGTACTGTTTAAATATACAGTATATGGCGTAGGTCGCAAGACAGGCGGACTCATGCGCCTCAAGTTGCCGTTGAACGGAGACACAAAAAAAAGCGCCCCCTGGGACGGGGGCGAAGAAGTATCTCTGAGGAAACAGAGAGTTGAGGTGAAACTCGATGTATCGGTTAGCCCCCGGCAAGGCGGGCTGCCGGGGTGGTCGGATCCTAAGCCGAGAAAGCGAGGCGGTTGGCGAGTTGATCCAGCAAACGGCGCTGAAGTTCGAGCGCCACCTGCGAGGGTTGTTGCAGGGCGATAAACGCCTGCAGCGGATCTTCGACCTCGGTGCGTATACCGGACAGCGCCTCGATGCTGGCCAGGCCGCAGAACGGCACATAACCCTCGGAGTAGCCGCCCTCATGGGCCAGCACCAGACGACCGGCGCAGAGCCTTTGCGCGGCCTGCTGGACCTGTTCGGTCATCGCGCGGAAGGTGTCGCTGTGGGCCAGCATCCGCGCCAGCGGATCGATGGCGTTGGCGTCGTAGCCGCAGGCGACGATGATCAGCTCCGGCTGGTACTGCTCCAGCGCCGGAATCACCAGCTGCTCGAAGGCGTAGAGATAGGCATCGTGACCGCCACCGGGCAGCAACGGAATATTCAGGTTGTAGCCCTCGCCGTCACCGGCGCCGCGATCCTCGGCACCGGAGTAGCCCGGCGGGAAGCAGCCCTCCTGGTGCAGAGAGATGGTCAGCACGTCAGGGCGGTTGTAGTAGATTGCCTGGGTACCGTTGCCGTGGTGTACATCCCAGTCGATGACCGCCACGCGCTGCAGGTTGAACTTGGCTTTGGCGCGTTCGATGGCGACCGGGATGTTGGCCAGGAAGCAGAACCCCATCGCCTGATCGGGCAGACAGTGGTGACCCGGTGGACGGGACAGGGCGTAGGCGTTCTCCACCTCACCGCTCAGTACTGCGTCCACCGCCGCGCACACCAGTCCGGTGGACTGGCGGGCGATCTCGAAACTCTGCGGCCCCACCGGTGCATTGTCGCCGAACGGACCGCCGCCGTTATCGCTGAGCTGCTTGAAACGCTGTAGATACTCTGCCGGATGCACCCGGCTCAGGTCCTCCCAGCTGGCGGGTTCGGCGCCCCTCAGGGTCAGTTGGCGGCTAAGACCTGAGACGTCGAGCAGATTCTTCAGTCGGCGCTTGGTTTCGGGTGACTCGGCGTGACCGGCGGCGGAGGGGGGTTGTACCCAGCCCCCGGTGGGCAGAATGTCCACGTGGCTGCCGGTGGTGTGCCAGAAGCAGTATTCGTCGAAAAACAGGGCAGTATTACGCATTTTGGGCGACTCCAGGGTTGGACAGGCGCTTGGGCTGGATGAACAGCATCAGCAGCAGGGAGGTGGTGGCGAGCAGTGCCGAGCCGAGCAGCACTTCCATGTAGCCGCCGAGCGCTTCGATCATCTGGCCGGCGATCAGCGGGCCGAGCGCCAGACCGCCGCCGATCACCAGGTTGGTCAGGCTCATGACATGGCCGTTGCGGTCGATCGACGCCAGACTGGCGAGAATGAACGGCAGGGCAAAGGTCCAGGCGTACTTGAAGCCCAGCGCCGCCACGGTGAAGCGGATGCTGTCCGGGGCACCGGTCAGCAGCAGGATGCCGACGATCATAATCAGGTAGCCGATCAGCAGTGGTCGGTTATAACGGTTACGGCCGCCGAGCAGGGTGGCGGTGACGGCGCCGGCAATACCGAACAGTGAGGCGATTGCCAGCACGTTGCCGCTGGTCTGGCTGTCGATCGACGCGGCGCCGGCGATGGCGCCGATGAAGGTCCAGACCCCGTTCAGGCTGACGTAGAACAGCAGTACCGCCAGCAGGCCGAGCAGCGCGGGCCGCGTCAGGGGCGTCCCGGTTTTGGCCGATGGCTGATCCACGGGGACCTGTTTGCCGGTCGGCAGGTAGCCTATCAGCGGCGTGCTGAGCAGCATCAGTGCTGCCAGGGCGATAAAGAACGCGGATAATCCGAAGTGCGCGAACAGGATTGGCAGCAGTGACAGGCCGACGGCACCCAGGGCCAGCTGACCCATCACCCAAAGCCCGTAGGCACGGTCCGGTTTCGGAAGCATGGAGGCTGTTGCCATACAGATGATCATCAACGAGCCGCCGCCGAGGCCACTCAGGATGCGCAGCAGCGTGAGCTGGACCGGGCTGTCGACCAGCGCCGAGAAGATGTTAGCCAGAATAAACAGCAGTGCGCTGACGCTGCCCGCCAGGCGCCAGTTGGTGCGTGACAACCAGTAGAAGCCGGGCAGGGTGGCCAGACTCATGGCACCCAGTTCAGCGGTGAACAGCTGGCCGATTGCCGCCGGCCCCATCTGTAACTCGGTGGCCAGTTGCCCGGCCACAACGGGTGCCATAAGCAGCAGTGCCGGTACTATAGCGGCAATCGCCACCAGGGCGACCGTGGTCATCGGGGCGTTGCTGATTTCGCTGGGCATAGTCCTGATGTTGTGTGAACTCATTTCAACCTCCCCTGGCATCAATAGACGTGGACAAAACGCAGCATCGCCTGACTGACGTCGAAACCGTTTTCGGTCTCCACGTTCTTGGCGTAGGTGAACATCAGCTGATTCTGCTGATCCAGCCAGTGACCGAGCTCAAAGCCCAGGTCGGTGTATTGCTGGCGGGTATTGGCGATCTTCTGGCCGTCGAGTTCCAGTTCACCGCCGACAGCGTGGTAGAGCCGCAGTGCGCCGTAGGTGCTGGGGGTAAAGTCATATGAGGCGAACGCCTGCAGCCGGTACAGCGGATCCTGGGACAGTGTCATGCCGTAGTAATCGTCGTTGTCGCCGTAAAACTGCGCTTCCAGCGAGCCTTCCAGGGTCCAGTTGGCACTGACGCCGCGGGTGTAGTTGAGCAGGAAGGTGGCGCCCCAGCGGTTGGCACCGGCGGAGACATCCGCCTTGTCGCCATCGTAACTGCCCACCGGCACGGTCAGCAGCGTCAACAGGCCGCTGTACTCCCTCTGTTCCGGGTTGTTGATCAGGAACAGGGTACCGCCGACCTGTGGATCGCCGATGCCGGTGGAGCTGATGCTACTGCCTGCGCCCGGAAGTGTCGCTTCGACCCGAGAGGCCGGCACGATGAACTGGGGGGTGCAGAGAGTGCCGCAGATATCACTGAACCAGACATGGCGGTAGGCGATGGCATTGACGTCCAGCTCTGCATCCTTGAATGTGCCGGCATTGGAGTCGAACTCATTGGCCCAGACGGTTGGCAGGTAGAGCACACCGAGCTGGGTTCCCGCCGGTGCGCTGTAGAAATCGCGCGCATTGGTATCGGCGGCCCGGGCAGCATCGGCTACCGCCAGGCAGGCACAGAGATGGCCCGCGATCAGTGTGCGTTGTAAAAGAGTGGTGCGTTTTTTCATTGAATATCCCTCTGATGGGTAGTTTATTTCGCGTGAAAAATACCCTCGGATATAAATTCATATCCGATAAGTTTTATATTTTTTGTTTAGTAAGTACCGGTTAGTACTTTAACGAGGGGCTTTTCTCTTATTTTATGTGGGTTTGTTTATAGGTATGTCGTGCAGTAAACGACCGATATCCGCCTTATTATTGATGCCAAGTTTTCGGTAGATGGATCTCAGGTAATGACGCACGGTATTGGGCGACACTCCAATATCCCGTGCGATCTCTTTATAGGTCAGGCCCTGGCCGAAGCGGGTGGCGACATCCTGCTCCCGGGTCGACAACTGTTCGATCGGGTAGAGCTGGCGCGCGACCAGCAGATATAGGTCGTCGCGGTTATGTGTGTCGATGACCACCGACTTGCCCTGATAGCCTGTAGCGTCGGGCAAAAAGGGCAGTGTTGGGCCCCGCCATTCGGGCCATTCGGTCAGCAGCAGGTCGACCAGGCCAGGTTCGGAACTGAGTAGTACGCCGTCTCGGGTGCAGACCGCCAGTGCCATATGGCTGTCGCTGCGGGATTCGAGCAAGGCATAGAGACTGCGAATCTGGTTGATGGAGGCCGCCGAGAGCAGGTGCGGCATTAACGACTCAAGCAGCTGGCGCTCAAGAGGGGTAAAGGGGTTGTCCTCTTTGGCGCGATAAATACTCAGGTGATTGCTCAGACCGGTTATTTCATCAAGACTGATTACACACATCAATTCATGAAATTCGTAACGCTCGCCAAGCCATTTTAAGCCGGGGTGAATGTCAGGATTGTCGATATTTAGAATGATCGCTTCGCCCGGTTTTTTGAAAACCTCCTCCACCGTGTTGTCATCGTCGCGGATACTTTTCCAGTCTGTAAAATATTCTGGTGGCAGATGTAACAGGTAGTAGCTGTGCAGGCGTTCCGGCGCTTCTGCAGAGGGTGCACCTCGGCCCCACCAGGCTGAGCGAAACGGAATGATCGATTGCACGCACTCCAGCATCGTCTGCAGAAAACGTTCGAGCGGCTCCTCCCTGGCCAGGCGGTAGATCTCCAGCAGTGCCTGGCTGAACTGGTTCAGTACCATGCCATCAATCTGTGGTTCGGGAGCCGAGTACTGCATGTGGAATATCCTCTTTTTATAGTGTTCCACGGCTTCTTCGCGATCTTCACTTGATCTTAGTATGGCGGGGCGGGTGTGAATATCCTGCAGATGCAGGGTGCTGTGGGGCGGCTGATCGGTTGAGTATCGAGCAAAAAAAAGAGCCCCCAGGGTAGGGGGCTGTTGAATGCTCCGTATAACAGAGAGCCATGGTGGAAGCTGAATGATGAAGGGGTGTCGCTCTGTACCGTGGTGCTTTGGTGCGCGTTACCGGTTGATATTGACGACCTGCAACTGGGTGTACTCCAGCAGGCCTTCGACGCCGAACTCGACGCCGACACCCGAGAGCTTGCAGCCGCCGAACGGCGCGTGGGGTAGAACCTCGGCATGGCCGTTGATCCATACCGTGCCGCACTCCAGTTGGCGCGCTACGTCGTTGGCCTGGTCCAGGTCCGGTCCCCAGACCGAGCCGCCAAGACCGAAGGGGCAGTCGTTGGCCAGGCGGATCGCCTCGTCGATATCCTGGTAGCGGATCACCGGCAATACCGGGCCGAACTGCTCCTCATCGACCAGACGCACGCCGTTGCTGACATCGGCGACGATGGTCGGCGGGTAGAAGTAGCCCTTGCCGTCGACCGGTGCACCGCCGCTGAGGATGCTCCCGCCCTGGACCTTGGCATCCTCGACCAGCTCGCATACGCGCCGGAACTGGTTGGCGTTCTGCACCGGACCGAAGCTGGTGCCCTCGGCCAGACCATCGCCGACCACCTGGGCGTTGGCAATCTCGGCCAGCTTGGTGCACAGCGCATCGTACAGGCTGTCGTGCACGTAGAGGCGCTTCAGCGCGGCACAGGTCTGGCCCATGTTGAGGAACGCGGTCTGGAAGATCCCCTCCGCCACGGCGTCCACATCGGTGCCGGGCAGCACGATGGCAGCATCGTTGCCGCCCAGCTCCAGGGTCAGCCGCTTCAGGTTGCCGGCAGCGTTGGCCATGATGGCCTGTCCGGTCGGCGTGGAGCCGGTGAAGATCACCTTGTCGATGCCGGTATGGCGGCTGATCGCCTCGCCGATCTCGCGCTCGCCGGTGACCAGGTTGACCACGCCGGCGGGCAGCACCTCGTTGATGATCTCAACCAGACGCAGGGTGTTCAGCGGCGTCAGCCCGGAGGGTTTGCACACCACCGTGTTACCGGTGCGCAGGGCGGGGATGATGTGCCAGATGGCGATCATCAGCGGCCAGTTCCAGGGGGTGATGGAGGCGACCACGCCGAGCGGCTTGCGATGGCCTTCGATCCGCTTGTGCTCGCTGTCCTCGATCAGCTTGACCGGGATCTCCAGGTCGGCGTTGTAGCGGGTCCAGGCCACGGCGCCACCGACCTCCATCTGCGCCAGGAACAGCGGCTTGCCCTGCTCCTGCACGATGATGCGGGCCAGTTCGTCGGCGTTGGCCTCGATCGTATCGGCGATGCGGTGCAGCAGCGCTGTGCGTTCGGCATCGGTGGTCTTGCGCCAGCTCTGGAACGCCTGGCGCGCGGCGGCGACCGCCAGGTCCAGTTGCTCGACCGAGGCCATCCGGCCTGAAGCGATGGCGGCTTCGGTGGCCGGGTTGATCACGTCAAACGCAGCGTCCTGTCCGGCAACCTTGTCGCCGTTGATCAGCAGGGAGAGTTCGGTGGACATGGTTGCCTCCATAGAGTTTGTTTTAATGTTGTCTATTCAAGGCGTGGTACCGGGCCGAGGGCGGTATGCACCGCCTCGACCTTGGAGCCTTTATTACGACATCTGCCATGGGATGGCAGGCCGTGGTTTAGAACGGAACGATCGCCAGCACCTGAACATAGGTATTGGTATCGTCGTTGCCCTGA
>NZ_JAHREP010000042.1 GCF_019084545.1 Marinobacterium ramblicola | reverse complement strand
GGCGTAGTCCGGCTTGTCGTCGTGCAGGGTGATCGGCAGTTTGCCGTTGAACAGGTTCTGGTCGATGAAGTTGAACGTCCCGCCAAGGATCGGGCCGAACTTGTGCATCGCCGGACCGAAGTTGCGTGAGCGGAACAGCTCGTCGTAGACCCAGCTCTGCTCGAACCTGTCGGCGAAGCTGGTCAGCTCGCTGTTGGCCTGCCCGGCGCCGATCGCCTCGAACACCGCTTCCGCCGCCAGCATCCCCGACTTCATCGCCGTGTGGGTGCCCTTGATCTTGGCGAAGTTCAGCGTGCCGGCATCGCAGCCGATCAACAGGCCACCGGGGAAACTCATCTTCGGCAGCGCATTGAAGCCGCCCTTGGCGATGGCGCGGGCGCCGTAGGACACCCGGCTGCCCCCTTCGAGATGTTGCGCCAGCACCGGGTGGTGCTTCAGGCGCTGGAACTCGTCGAACGGGCTGAGCCAGGGGTTGGTGTAGTTCAGGTCGACGATCAGGCCGACCACCGCCTGATTGTTTTCCAGGTGGTAGAGGAAGAAGCCTCCACTGGTGTCGCCTGCGAGCGGCCAGCCGGAGCCATGCACCACCAGCCCCGGCTGGTGCTTGGCCGGGTCGATATCCCAGAGCTCCTTGATGCCGATGCCGTAGTGCTGGGCATCCGCTTGCGTATCCAGTTGGAACTGTTCGATCAGCTGCTTGCCCAGATGGCCGCGGCAGCCCTCGGCGAACAGGGTGTACTTGGCGTGCAGCTCCATCCCTTCGGTGTAGTTCGGGCCCTGCTCACCGGCGGCGGTGATGCCCATATCGCCGGTGGCGATCCCCTTCACGCTACCGTCGTCGTTATACAGCACTTCGGCGGCGGCAAAGCCGGGGAACACCTCGACGCCGAGGCTTTCCGCCTGCTCGGCCAGCCAGCGGCACAGGTTACCCAGGCTGACCACATAGTTGTTCAGTCCGTGCCCGGTGTTGTGCATGGTCTTGGGGAGCAGCGCGTTGGGCAGCTTTTTCGCTGCGGTTTCGCTCTTGAGCAGGTAGAGCTCATCGGCGGTGACCGGGGTGTTCAGCGGTGCTCGACTCTCCGCAGGAGCGTTCTGCCAGTCCGGGAACAGCTCATCCAGGGCACGGGACTCGATCACCGCGCCGGAGAGGATATGCGCGCCGACTTCCGAGCCTTTCTCGACCACACAGACGGTCAGTTCCTGTTCCGCCTCCTGAGCCTGCTGCATCAGCCGACAAGCGGCGGAAAGCCCGGCGGGGCCGGCGCCGACGATCACTACATCGAATTCCATCGATTCGCGCACAATACACCTCGAAAGTTACCTTTGACACAACTGACATGAAACGCCACAAGTATCGGTTTCTATTGATTTTTTGGCCTAGTCTCTCAGCCAATTGATCGTTTGACAATGACCGATGAGGTATAACAATTAGCATTTTCAGACATCACAGGTGGTGCCCACTCTGTCGGAGTCACACTCACCAAGAATAAAAAGAACCCTCCGTGGTTCTGAGAAAGGGTAAACACCGGCCGTCCTGTGGCCCCTTAACAACGCCAGGGAGCGGAGTTCGGTTTAAATACGCTCAAACAGCGCGGCGATGCCCTGGCCACCGCCGATGCATAGGCTGACCATGGCGTAGCGGCCACCGATGCGCTTCAGTTCGTACAACGCTTTCACCGTGATCAACGCGCCGGTGGCGCCGATTGGATGACCCAGGCCGATGCCGCTGCCGTTCGGGTTCAGGCGCTCGACCGGCAGCTCCAGCTCACGGGCCACGGACAGGGCCTGGGCGGCAAAGGCTTCGTTGACTTCATAGAGGTCGATATCGCCTACGGCCAGATCGTTGCGCGCGAGGATGTCGCGGATCGCCGGTACCGGGCCGATGCCCATGTATTTCGGCTCCACGCCGACAACCGAGTAATCGACCAGACGGCCCAGCACCTCGCGACCCTCCGCCTGCGCCTTCTCCCGCGCCATCAGCAGCACCGCCGCAGCGGCGTCGTTCAGGCCTGACGCATTGCCCGCCGTAACGCTGCCTTCGCGCTTGAATACCGGCTTCAGCTTGGCCATATCGGACAGGTCGCAGTCGAAGCGCACATGTTCGTCCCGGTCGAAGACGACCGGCCCCTTGCGGCTGTTCAACTCGATCGGCAGGATCTGACTCTGGAAGCGCCCCTCTTCAATAGCGCGCTGGGCGCGACGGTGACTGTCGACCGCCAGGGCATCCTGCTCCTCACGGCTGATGCCGTACTTCTCGGCCAGATTCTCGGCGGTGACACCCATATGGACCTTCTCCAGCGGGCAGTGCAGCGCCGCCGTCATCGCATCGATGGTCTCACCATTGCCCATACGCTGACCAAAACGGGCGGTTTGCAGCCAGTACGGCGCCCGGCTCATCGACTCCGCACCACCGGCCACGGCAGTGTCGCAGACACCGAGTTCGATCTGCTGGGCGGCGCTGACGATCGCCTGCAGACCGCTGCCGCACAGGCGATTGACGGTCAGCGAAGCGGTTTGCTCGGCCAACCCGCCCTTCAACGCCGCGACGCGCCCCATGTACATATCGGCCGGCTCGGAATGGATCACGTTGCCGAATACACACTGCGCCACCGACTCCGGTGCGACACCGGCGCGGCGCACCACTTCGGCCACCAGCTTGCCGGCCAGCTCGCTCGGCGCGTGATCTTTCAGGGCACCACCGAAATCACCGATGGCGGTGCGGGCACCGCTGACCACCACAACTTCACGTTTCTGCATATTTGTTTCCTTAAAACTGATCGGCCAGCTGGGAGCGGATGCGCTTTTTATCGAGCTTGCCGATGCTGAAAACCGGAACGGAATCGACGAAGCGGCTCTGCTCCGAAATCGCCCACCAGTTGATCTGATCATTGTCCACGAACTGCATCAGAGCTTTTCCGCCAGCTCCGGCAGCACCTGGAACAGGTCCGCCACCAGGCCGTAGTCGGCCACCTGGAAGATCGGTGCTTCCTCATCCTTGTTGATCGCCACGATCACCTTGGACTCTTTCATCCCGGCCAGATGCTGGATCGCACCGGAGATACCCACCGCGATATACAGCTCGGGGGCGACGATCTTGCCTGTCTGGCCCACCTGCATATCGTTGCTGACAAAGCCGGCATCGACGGCGGCACGGGAGGCACCGACGGCAGCACCGAGCTTGTCGGCAACCTTTTCCAGTAGGGCGAAGTTGTCGCCGTTGCCCATGCCGCGACCACCCGAGACGATAACTCGGGCCGCGGTCAGCTCGGGGCGCTCGGACTTGACCATCTCCTCGCCGACAAAGGCGGAGGTGCCGGCCTCGCAGACCTGACTCAGCGGCTCGATGCTGGCGCTGCCGCCCTCGGCAACCGCCTTGTCAAACGCCGAGGCGCGCACGGTGATCACCTTGATTGCATCGGCGGAGCGCACGGTGGCGATGGCGTTACCGGCGTAGATCGGCCGCTTGAAGGTGTCGGCGGACTCGACGGCGATGATCTCGGAGACCTGGCCAACATCGAGCAGCGCGGCGACACGGGGCATGAAATCCTTGGCCGTGGTACCGGCCGGTGCCAGCACGTGGCTGTAATCGCTGGCCAGTTCCTTCACCAGCAGCGACAGGTTCTCGGCCAGACTGTGGGCATAGGCCGGGGCATCGGCCAGCAGAACCTTGGACACACCTGCCACTTTTGCGGCCTCGTCGGACACGGCCTGACAGTTGCTGCCGGCGACGAGAAGGGTAATATCCCCGCCGATCTGGCTGGCAGCAGTGACGGCGCTCAGCGTGGTCGGGTTCAGAGTCTGATTGTTGTGTTCAGCGATTAGTAGAATGCTCATATCAGTCCCCTCAAATAACCTTGGCTTCGTTCTTCAGCTTGTCGACCAGCGCATCCACACTGTCCACCTTGATCCCCGCCTGGCGGGCAGCCGGGGCTTCGACCTTGAGCAGCTCAATATGCTGCTTCAGCTCGACACCAAGATCGGTCGGGGTCTTCACCTCGAGCGGCTTCTTCTTAGCCTTCATGATGTCCGGCAGTTTGGCGTAGCGCGGCTCGTTCAGGCGCAGGTCGGTGGTGACGATCGCCGGCAGCGCCAGCTCGACGGTACGTAGGCCGCCGTCCACCTCACGGGTAACCACAGCCTTGTCGCCCTCGACCTTGACCGCGGAGGCGAAGGTGCCCTGGGGACGACCGGTCAGCGCGGCGAGCATCTGCCCGGTCTGGTTGTTGTCGGAGTCGATCGACTGCTTGCCGAGTATGACCAGACCCGGCTGTTCCGCCTCGACCACCTTGGCCAGCAGCTTGGCCACGTTCAGCGGTTCCGGCATCTGCTCGGTGTCGATCTGGATGGCGCGGTCGGCGCCCAGGGCCAGCGCCGTGCGCAGCTGCTCCTGCACCGTTTTCGGGCCGATGGAGACCACCACCACCTCGGAGGCGACACCGGCCTCCTTCAGCCGGATCGCCTCCTCCACGGCGATCTCGCAGAAGGGGTTCAGGGCCATCTTGACGTTGGCCAGGTCCACATCGCTGTTATCCGCCTTGACGCGCACCTTAGCGTTGTAGTCGATAACGCGTTTGACGCTTACCAGTATTTTCATTGTCTTTGCATCCTGTAATCCGTATTGACTGGGTCAGCTTGTTCGCCTTTCGGGATCAGAACTGAGACTCGGGCAATGCAATAACGCTCTCGCTACCGTTCAGAATAGTTTCCAGCAGGCCGCTCGTGCGCGGTAACAGATGCTCGCAGAAGAAGCGTGCGGTAATGACTTTCGCCTGCAGGAACTCGATATCGCCCTCGCTCGCGGCAATCTGTGCGCTTGCGCTCTGCGCCATGCGGCAGCTCACCCAGGCACCACAGAGGTATCCCATCAGCATCATGAACGGCACGCTGACAGCACCCGGCGCCCAATCGGTCTGACCACCGGTTTCCAGCAGCCAGCGTGTAGCCTGACGACCGTATTCCAGGGCTTTTGACAGACGCTCGGACAGCAACGCCATCTCCGGATCCGAGGCCAACTGACGGGTAAAGTCGTCAATCTCATCGAGCAGGCTGTTTATCGCCACACCCTGATTACGCAGAATCTTGCGCCCAACCAGATCCAGCGCCTGGATCCCGGTGGTACCCTCATAGATGGTCAGGATGCGGGCATCGCGATAGTGCTGGGCCGAACCGGTTTCTTCGATGAAGCCCATGCCGCCATGCACCTGGACGCCAAGATAGGTGATCTCCTGGGACATCTCGGTGAGCCAGCCCTTGACGATCGGCGTGAACAGCTCGACTCGCTCATTGTGCTGACGCGCCTGGGCCTCATCACCGGCGGCCTTAGCCCTGTCAGCCTCGGCCGATGCCAGCAGTGCCAGGCCGCGCATCGCTTCGATTGAGGCCCGCATCTGCATCAACATGCGGCGCACATCCGGGAACTCGATAATGGCGATCTTGCTGCCATCGCGTCGGGTACCCTGGATACGTTCGCGGGCATAGGCCACCGCCTGCTGATAGGAGCGCTCGGATATCCCCAGCCCCTGCAGACCCACCGCCTGACGGGCGTGGTTCATCATCGTGAACATATAGGCCAGCCCCTGGTGCGGCTCGCCCACCAGGTAACCCACGGCGCCGCCGTTGTCGCCAAAGCTCATCACGCAGGTGGGGCTGGCGTGGATGCCCAGCTTGTGCTCGAGGGAGACACAGTGCGCGTCGTTGCGCACACTCGGCTCGCCCTGCTCGTCGAGCAGAAACTTGGGCACGATAAACAGAGAGATCCCTTTAACACCGGCCGGCGCATCCGGCAGGCGCGCCAGCACCAGATGCACGGTGTTCGGCGTCATCTGGTGATCGCCCCAGGTGATGAAGATCTTCTGCCCGGTGATCAGGTAGTGGTCGCCTTCCGGCACGGCACGGGTGGTGATCGCCGCCAGATCGGAACCCGCACCCGGCTCGGTCAGATTCATGGTGCCGGTCCACTCGCCAGACACCATCTTCGGCAGCCAGATCGCTTTCAGCTCGTCGCTGGCATGGTGCAGAATCGCCTCAGTCGCGCCCTGGGTCAGCAGCGGACAGAGACTGTAGGACAGGTTGGCGGACTGCCACACCTCATTGACCGCGGTGCCGAGCACGTTGGGCAGTGCCTGGCCACCGAACTGTCCCGGGAAGGTCAGTGTCGGCC
Source organism: Marinobacterium ramblicola (assembly GCF_019084545.1). Taxonomy (GTDB): domain Bacteria; phylum Pseudomonadota; class Gammaproteobacteria; order Pseudomonadales; family Balneatricaceae; genus Marinobacterium_D; species Marinobacterium_D ramblicola. The sequence continues at coordinate 19,210 of NZ_JAHREP010000042.1, read as the reverse complement.
AGCCGCTCTCGACGAAGGCCTGGTAAGCCTCGGCAAAGCCGGCGGTTTCCTGTACCCCCTGCTCTCCCAGAGTGGCGCCTTCGCGGTCGCCGATCTGGTTTAGCGGTGCCAACACCTCGGCACCGAACTTACCGGCCTCCTCGAGGATCGCTTCCGCCAGCTCGCCATTGACCTCATCGAGACCGGCCTGCTCGCACAACTGGTCAAACCCAACGAGTTCACGCAGGGCAAAAGTGACATCTTTGTAAGGGTGCTGATATTCGGACATCGTTTACTCCTGAATCGTCTATCCAACCCAACCAATCGAGCCGGACGGTATGCATTCGGTTAGAAGAAGGATTGACCGCTCAGTGAGCGTTGACGAAAACTTTCGGGCAGCACGTAGAGCGAGCCCAGCGTGCTCAACGCATCCACGCGCGCGGCAAACTCGTCGTGTCCCTGATGATCGATGTAGCGCAGCGCGCCACCACGGAATTTCGGGAAGCCGATCCCCATGATCAGGCCCATATCGATTTCGGCCGCGCTGCCAACGATCCCCTCGTCCAGACACAGGTAGGCTTCCAGACACATCGGGATCATCATTCGATCGATAATCTGCTGATCGCTGATCTCGATCTGCTTCTCTACACGTTCTGCAATGAGATCCAGCGCCTGCTGACTGGCGACCTTGTTACGCGGGCCATTGCCGTAGTCGTAAAATCCGTGGCCGTTTTTCTGCCCCAGTGCACCCTGCTCCAGCAGCTCCTCGATGATCGGCTTGTGATCGTGCCCCATACGTTCGGGATAACCGGCCTGCAGCACCTCGTCCGCATGTACCATGGTGTCCAACCCGACCACGTCGGCCAGATAAGCTGGCCCCATCGGCCAGCCGAAAGCCTCCATCACCCGGTCGATGCGCTGGAAATCCACGCCATCGTGCAGCAGGCGGTTGAAGGCATTGAAATAGGGGAAGAGCACTCGATTGACCAGGAAACCCGGGCAGTCATTGACCACGATCGGGGTCTTGCCCATCTTCAGCGCGCAATCGACAGCGGTGGCAACAGCGGTTTCGCTACTCTTCTCACCCCGAATCACCTCAACCAACGGCATCATCGGTACCGGGTTGAAGAAGTGCATACCGCAGAAGTTCTGCGGACGCTGCAGCCCTTGGGCGAGGGTGGTGATGGAGATGGTCGAGGTATTGGAGGTCAGAATAGCGTCGGGCGCCAGCTTGGCCTCCGTTTCGGTCAGCACCGCGTGCTTGATCTTCTCGTTTTCGACCACCGCCTCGACCACCAGACCAACAGCATCAAAGCCGCCAAACTCGAGCGTCGGCTCGATCAGACTCAGGCAGTCCTTCTTGGCGCTCTCATCCATCTTGCCCTTGGCTACCTGCTTATCGAGCGCCTTGGTGGCGGTATCGATGCCCAGTTCCAGCGCTTCCTGGCGGATATCCTTCAGGATTACCGGGGTACCGGTTACCGCGGCCTGGTAGGCGATACCGCCGCCCATGATCCCCGCACCGAGAACCGCAATCTTCTCCACCGGCTGCGCGGCTTTAGCAGCCTGCTTGCCCACCTGCTTGACGCGCTGGTCATTGATGAACAATCCGACCAGGCTCTTGGCGCAGTCGGTCTGACCAAGCGTGATAAAACAGTCCCGCTCGGCGGCCAGCGCCTGATCGAAGCTCAGCGGCGCATGGTGCATGACCAGCTTCAGGATCGCACCTGCCGCCGGATAGTCCGCTTTCAGATAGGCGGAAAATGCCTGCTCATCAATCTTGGCATCGGGCACCGCGTTTTGCTTGCCCGCACGCAGCTGGCGGTGATCGACCTCAGCGTTCGCCATCTGCTTAAGCAGATCCAACGCGGCATCAGCCAGTTCAGCATCGGCCACACACCGGGTTGCCAGGCCGAGCTCAACCGCCTTGGCACTGCTGACCGGCTTGCCCGACAACATCATCTCCAGCGCCGCCATCGGTCCGGCAAGGCGGCTCGCCCGAACGGTTCCGCCCCAACCTGGGCAGAGCCCCAAGGTGACCTCCGGCAAGCCGATCCTGGCGCTCTGCGCGATCACGCGTGCATCGGCCAGCAACGCCAGTTCAAGTCCGCCCCCTAGCGCCAGACCATTGATCGCGGCGACAGAGGGGAAAGGCAGGTTCTCGACACGGTTAAACAGCGCGTGGGACTTTTCTGCCCAGTCCGAAAAATCCGCGGCAGACTTATTGAACAGCGGGGGGAATTCAAAGATATCGGCGCCAACCACGAAGGTCGATTTGCTACTGGTAATCAATAGCCCGCGAACAGTGTCATCTGCTTCGAGCAACTCGCATACCGATTCCAGCTCCTGCAGAAATGCAGAGCCTATCGAATTAACGCTGCTGCCCTGCTTACAGAGATCGAGCACGACCAAACCCGAGTTTTCGTCAATCCGACGCAGTTTCAGTAAATCACCGCTGTACATGAAAATCTCCGTAAACCGGTGGGACAGGCGGGGTTGCTTTGTCCCTGTCATTTTTGATGTAAGTGTTCCAGCACAGGGCTGTTAATCCAATGACTGAGCTTACCCAAATAATTAGCATTTTCGGTCACGAGGCTTACAATCCAGCTGTTAGCAGAATCAACAAGTCCGAGTACAAGATGAGCTTTGAGAACCAAACCGTATCTGTCCATTACGCCCGTGCAGTAGCGGATGCAGCGCGATCGGGCGGCTATTCGGTGGAGGCGCTGATGCGTGCTGCAGCGATAAATGAAAACTTGCTCGAATCGGACGATATGCGCATCACACCGGAGCAGCTCGCCTACCTTATGCGAGCCGCCTGGCAACTGGAGGACGATGAGTTTCTCGGCATGGCCGGCGTAAAATCCAGGCACGGCGTCTTCACCCTGATGGCAAAGCAGGCGGTGCACTGCAAGAACCTGCGCGGGGTCTATCGACATCTAAGCCGCTTCTACAATCTCTGTACAACCGCTTTCGAGCTCAACTTCAGCTACGACGATCGGCAGGCACGGCTGAGCATGAAACTGTCACAGCCGGAGTATGACAAACACCACATGCTGATCGACTTTCTGCTGCTGCTCTGGCACCGCTTCCCGGCCTGGCTGGTCGGTAACCGGATACCCCTGGAGGGAGTCTATTTCGACTTTCCCAAACCACCGCATGCCGCTGAATATCGCCTGCTGTTCCCCTGCCCCGCGCATTATGACCAGGAGGTTTCCGGCTTCACCTTCTCGTCCGAGTTGTTGACTCTGCCCGTGGTACAGACACAGGAAACCCTCAAAGCCCATCTCCGGCGCGCACCATTGGATTGGTTCAAGCGGCAAAATTTTTACCCGACCTACACCCGAAAAATACTCGACGCCCTGACCTCTGACGAACGTTTCGAGAACTGGCAGTTCGAGGAGATTGCGGCATCGATGGCGATGACCACACGCACGCTCAGGCGCAAACTTACGGAGGAGAAAACCTCCTTTCAGGAGATCAAGAATATTGCCCGGCGTGACACCGCCATCCACCTGCTGTCGCAGAAAAACCTTCCGATCGCCAGCATCGCGCATCAACTGGGCTACTCCGATGCCCCATCATTTTCACGCGCCTTCAAGGAGTGGACCGGCGTAACGCCCAAAAGCTACAAACGGTAAAACAGCGCAAGAGCGTATCCAATAACAGTCAGATCCAGATCAATCGAAGGAAGGGCACTAAAAAAATCTGTCCAGATTTTTTATAAGGCTTGCCGCTGGCATCCACTAGGCTATTATGGGCAACACTCTAGAGTTACACAGATTGTACGATGCTGGTCGCCGGCTGAAATAACGGGGAGCCGGCGGGTAAAGGAGCACCCGATGTACCCTGCGCAGAAACTCTGCCTGTCACTGGCGATGATGCTGGTGCCTACATTTGCGATGGCGGAGTCTATTGCAACAATCAAGAAGCTAAGCGGAGAGGTTTCCATCGTCCGCGGCGCTGACACACTTCCGGCTGCACTTGGCGAGCGAGTGCATCAGAACGACAGAATCTCCACCGGTGCCCAAGGCCGCATAGGCTTGCTGTTCGATGACGATTCACGTCTCGCAGCGGGCCCCGGCTCCACTATTTCTCTTGCAGACTATTCATACGATCCCCGCACACGCAAAGGGGAGCTCGATGTACAGGTCGACGAAGGAACGGTTTCACTGATTGCGGGCAGGCTCGCTGAGCATAACCCCGACGCAGTTAAGCTTACTTACCCCGCCACCTCGGCGGTATTCGTTAGCGGAAACACGTTCTCGGTCAAGGTAGACAACTTAAAAAAAGAGGGTAACGACTAATGATCAAAGCTGCAGCTACCCTTAGCTCAGTCCTGCTTCTTGTCGGCATGTCTGGCTGTAGCGTATACAGTGGTGCGGTGAACACCTTTGGCCCGGACAAGCCGGTGTCGGACGTAGCCGTCAATACAGAAGGTGAGCTCATGCTATCCAAAGAGCCGCCACCGTTTTGCCCTGCGCCGATCGCCGATACCTTCGCAGAGACCGACCAGGCGATGCCGCTGGCTCCGATCTACAAGCAGCTATACTTCATTTTCGATTCTGACGAACTGACCGAGCAGTCACGCAGAGATGCGGAAGCGATATACCAAGCGGTGCTTGAGCGCGATGCGCCGGAGGTTCTGGTTACCGGTCATACCGACACATCCGGCTCTGTAGCACTGAACGATGCCCTGTCCAAGCGTCGCGCCGAAGCGGTACGGGAAGATCTGATCGAGATCGGCGTCAAGCCCGATACGATACGTACTTTCTACAAGGGCGAGTCGGAGCCGCTGATCGATACTGGCGACGGTGTCAAAGAGCTGCGTAACCGTCGTGTCGAAATCAATGTTCGCTAGTTGAACGAGGCAAGATTATGAACAGGGAATGGATGCGTAAAACCCTTTGTGTCGCACTGGCGAGCGGTACTCTCAGTCTGCTGCCCTTCGCGGCCGGTGCACAGACTATCAATGAAGCGATTCAAGAGACCATGGAAACCAATCCTCAGGTTCTCTTCTCCGCCACCCGCAGCAAGACCGATGGCGAACAGATCGATATCGCCAAAAGCGGTTATTACCCCAAGGTCGACCTGACTGTCGGCTACGGCTATGAGTGGACCGACAACACCAGCACCCAAGATACCGACATCACCCGTCGGGAAAACAGCATCCGCGCAACCCAGATGCTCTACGACGGCTATGCCACCAAGAGCAGCGTGGACTCGGCCGAGTCCGGTGCGCAGGCATCTGCCCTCGATCTGGCGGCTACGTCCGAAGATATGGCGCTGAAGGTCACCGAGGTCTATCTTGATGTCCTGCGCTACCAGCAGCTACTGCAACTGACCAAAGAGAACCTGGACGCACACCAGGCGACTCATGATCGCATCAAACAGCGTTACGAGTCCGGCCTTGGCACCCAGTCCGATTTTCAGCAGGCGCAGGCTCGCCTGGCACTGGCAAACTCCAACTTGGTGGTAGCGGAAGGCAACCTCTGGGAAGCGGAGATCAACTTCGAGCGTGTGGTCGGCCACCCACCCAAAGACTTGGTCATGCCGGAAGACGACTGCTGCACCTACCTGCCTTCGACGCCGGAAGATGCGGTCACCATCGCACTGACCACGCATCCCGCCCTGCTGGCAGAGATCGCGCGCCATGAGTCATCCCTGGCCCAGGAAAACATTGCACGCGCGGCCTTCCATCCGCAACTCGATCTGGAGCTGAGTGCTGCCACCAACCATGGTGTTGATGGCAAGAACTACACCGAGGATGAGATGCTGGCGATGCTGAGAATGCGCTATAACGCCTACAATGGCGGCGCCGACAGCGCACGTGTCGAGCAGCTTGAGCACCTGAGCAAGGCCCAGCGTGCGTCGGTTCTCAAGGTTCAGCGAGAACTCAAGGCGGATGCTTACTCCTCCTGGAACAAGCTGAAAAATATCTATGACACTCAGCCGCAGCTGGAGCGCCACGCCAAGTCTGCCGCCGAAACCCGCTCCGCCTATACTCGCCAGTTCGATATCGGCCAGCGTTCGCTGCTCGACCTGCTCGATACCGAAAACGAGTATTTCACCGCGCGTTCGGATGAGATCCACGGCACCTTCGACGAGTGGTACGCTCGCTATCGCCTGCTTGCCGATGTCGGCAAACTGTTGCTGGCAATGCAGGTCTCTCCGGACTTCGACAAGGTCGAGCTCGCCGGTCAGTAACGAGATAGACAAAGACAACAAAGGCGATATCGGCACTCCGGTATCGCCTTTTTTCTTTAGACTCGCTTACCTCCAGCTTCCACCCCGACCAGCCCGGGCTTTAATCAGCCGGACTCCCCTTCTCTTCCGCATCCAGCACCTGAAGCTCAGCCTGAGCATCCTGCATCCACTCGCTGATTGCATCATCATTGAGCACTGTGCGCACATACTCGCTTGCTGGCCCGCTCAGCTCGCTGTCATAGGTGTGAAAGCGCAACGCTACCGGCGCAAACATCGCATCGGCAATTGAACGCTCACCGAACAACCAAGGCCCCTTGGAGGCAAACCGCTGACGCAGCCCCGACCAGATGTTGTCGATACGCTGAATCTCGCCGGCACAGGCATCCGATACCGTCAGCACCCGACGTGCGCGACAGTTCATCGGCATCTCCTGGCGCAGCTTGAAAAAGCCTGAATGCATCTCACAGCTTATCGCCCGAGCCAGCGCCCGTTCCGCCATATCTCGCGGCCAACCGGTCCCCTGGAGATAGGCATCGTTGATATATTCGGCGATCGCCAGCGAGTCCCAGACTCGCACTCCATCGTCAATCAACACTGGCACCTTACCGGCATCAGAGTACTGTGCGATCTGCTGCTTGAAGCTATCGGTATCCAACAACAACCTGACCTCAGTGAACGGTAGATCGAACCACTTCAGCACCAGCCAGCCACGCAGAGACCAGGATGAGTAGTTCTTGTTGCCGATAACCAGCTCCATTGCCAACCTCCATTCAACGTTTACCACCAGTCTAGCGACACTTTAGGTCATTTATGTTGGGGTCACATGTATGTTGCCCCAGAAACGATTGAGCCGGCTCTCGGCCGGCTCAACGTTAACGTTTTTAACAGCCTTGGATCAGGCGTTTTCCACGTTATGGTAGACCTGCTGCACATCATCCAGATCGTTCAGTATGGCGAGGAACTTCTCGAACAGCGCCACATCATCGCCGCTGACTGTGGTATAGCTCTGCGGGACAAACTGGATCTCATCTACTTCGAAGTCAATATCACCACAGAGATCCAGCAACGCCTGCTTGGCCTTGAAGTAATCGGTGTTGGGCGCAAAGACGGTGAGCTTACCCTCTTCGTTCTCGATATCGGTCACATCGACATCCGCTTCCATCAGCGCTTCCAGAACCGCCTCTTCGTCATCGTAGCTGAATACGAAGATCGCGCAGTGATCGAACATATGCGCCACGCTGCCCTGGGTGCCGATCTTGCACTTGGTCTTGGTGAACGCCTGACGTACATCACCGAAGGTGCGGTTGGGGTTATCGGTCAGACACTCGATAATTGCCATGCTGCCGCCCGGGCCATAACCTTCGTAGCGTGCCGGGGAGTAGTCCTCACCCGCTCCGCCCTTGGCCTTGTCCAGCGCCTTCTCAATCACGTGCGCCGGTACCTGCTCCTTTTTCGCCCGGTCGATCAGGCTGCGCAGCGCCAGGTTACCGGTGGGGTCGGTGCCGCCCGATTTGGCTGTCACATAGATCTCTCGACCATAACGACTGTAGACCTTGGCCTTCATGTCGGAGGTCTTGGCCATCGACTCTTTGCGGTTCTGATACGCTCTGCCCATGCGGCGAATACCCCTACTTACCAGGAAAAAAGGATCCGAAAAGAGGCGATTCTACTGGCAACTGCCCGTTGCGAACAACACAGATATGTTGAGCCAAGGAATGGAGATGCCCAATCGCCATGGATACTCGCATTAGACACGGCTATCGACAATACAGGGCCAGACTCAGCACACCGGCGTCAGCAACGGCCGTCCCGCAAAGTGAGCGGCAAGATTATCGACCACCAGTTGCGCCATTGCGCCGCGTGTTTCCACCGTACCGCTGGCACAGTGGGGTTGCAGTACCACATTGTCCATCTCGAGCAGCTCGGGCGGCACATGGGGCTCGTCGGCGAACACATCCAGCCCGGCGCCCGCCAGGCCGCCCGTTTTCAGCAGTTCCACCAACGCGACCTCGTCGACGACCGAACCACGGGAGATATTGATGATGTAGCCGTTCGGCCCAAGGGCGCTCAGAACCTCGCGGCCGATCAGCCCCTCGGTGTCCGCGCCGCCCGGCACCACCGGCGCGAGAATATCGACATCGCGCGCCAGCGTGACCAGATCGTCGTAATACGGATAAGCAACACCACCCTGTCGACGGCGGCCGCAGTAACACACCTTCATACCGAACACCTCGGCGCGCTGCGCGATCGCCCTGCCGATCCGGCCGAGTCCGACGATACCGAGCGTCTTGCCCTTGAGTGAGGTGTTCAGCGGCATCATCCCCTTCTCAAGCCAAGCGCCGTTCTTGATCCACGCCACACCCGGCAGCAACCGACGCAGGGTCGCCAATATCAGCAGCATCGCCATATCGGCCACATCGTCGGTCAGTACGTCCGGCGTGTTGGTCACGGCAATGCCCCGCGCCCGGCAGGCATCGACACAGAGGGTATCCAGCCCCACGCTGGACGAGGCGACGATCTCGAGATTGGGTAGACGCTCGAGCAGCGATCTCTCGAAGCCGCCGCCATGAGTGGTGACCACCCCGCGAATCCTCGGCGCCAGCTCCTTGAGCATCATCTCCTTCTCGTCAGGGCTCGCCAGGTCGTAACGGTGCAGACGATAGGTCTCGTCCAACAGCTTCATCTGTTCGGGCCGATTCGGCCAGACCACCAAGAGATCGATATCCTTCATCTCGCCCTCGTCATCAATCCTCGAAATGCCCGCTCGCCGCAAATCCTCCACCTTGGTAACGCACGGCCGGATCCTGGGGATCGACGATCTCCTCAAGGATATAGGGCTCGTTTTCGAAGGCCGCCGATGAGTCCTTCGGGTTCCAGCCGATATAACTCACCTTGGTGTTGTCCCACCACTTGGCCGGGTTGTCGGACACGCCGTAGATCACCGGGCAGGCCAGGCGGTCGGCCGCGAACACCCGCTTGATCAGATCGGTGAAGTCGTCGACGCTCATCCAGGTCGACAGCATGCGGCGGTTGGCCGGTTTGTCGAAACAGGAGCCGATACGCACCAGCGCCGACTCGATGCCGAACTTGTCCCAGTAGTAGCGCGCCAGCAGTTCGCCGAACCCTTTGGATACGCCGTACAGGCTGTCCGGGCGCATCGGCGAGTCCGCATCCAGACAGGTCTCGCGCTCGTGAAAGCCGATCACGTGATTCGAGCTGGCAAACAGGATCCGGCCCGCCTTGTGACGACGGCAGGCTTCGTAGATGTTGTAGGCACCCTTGATGTTGCCGTTCAGAATACTGTCGAAGGTGTTTTCGACCGAGATGCCGCCGAGATGGATAATCCCGTCGCAGCCCTCGACCAACGCCATCACCGCATCGTAGTCGCCCAGGTCGCACTGCACGTAGGTTTCATGGTCGGCCAGATCGTCGATCGGCGCGATATCGGACAGACGGATCTCGTCGGCCCAGCCGGCCAGCGTCTTGCGCAGTGCCCGGCCCAGATTGCCGCCGGCACCGGTCAGTAGTACACGTTTCATAACACTCCCCACTTAGACCAAATCAATAGTTGGGCCAAATCAATAACCGGCTCAATTCAGCTTCAGATCCCAAACAGCTTCGGCAGAATCATCGAGATCCACGGCACATAGGTGATCAGCATCAGCACAATGAACAGCGCGATGTAATAGGGCCAGATGGTCCTGACCGCACGCGCGATCGGCACACCACCCACGGCACAACCGACGAACAGGCAGGCACCCACCGGCGGCGTGCACAGACCCAGCCCCAGGTTCATCATCAGCATCACGCCAAAGTGGATCGGATCCATACCCAGACCGATCGCAACCGGCAGGAAGATCGGCGTACAGATCAGGATCAGCGCCGCCATATCCATGATCATGCCGAGCAGCAACAGCATCAGGTTCATCATCAGCAGGATCACGATCGGGTTGTCCGAGATCGACGTCAGTGTCGACGACAGCAGCTCCGGTACCTGATACATCGCCAGCATGTAACCGAACGCAGAGGCACAGCCGACCAGGATCATCACCAACCCCGTGGTCTTGACCGAACGTGTCACCGCGGTCCAGAACCCCTCCCAGCTCAGGGTACGATAGGCGATGGCGGTGATGGCGATGGCGTAGAGAGCCCCGATGGCACCGGACTCGGTCACGGTGAACACACCGGACAGAGCACCGCCGACGATGATAATCGCGGTCAGCAGCCCCGGCAGCGAGGCGATGAACGAGATCAGCACCACCTTCCAGCCGGCAAACTCCTCGGTCGGGAAGTTCTCGCGAATGGCGATCCAGCGCGCCACGAACGCCAGCGCGAGGCACATCAACACACCGGGAACGATACCGGCGATAAACAGGTTCGCCACCGACATGCCACCGCCTGCCGCCACCACGTACAGAATCATGTTATGGCTTGGCGGAATCATGATGCCGGCGATCGACGAGGTCACGGTCACGTTGACCGCGTAGTCGTCCTTGTACCCCTTCTCCTTCATCACCGGGATCAGCAGTGAGCCCAGCGCCGACACATCCGCCACGGCGGAGCCGGAGATGCCGCCGAACAGCATACTGGAGAAGACATTGACCTGGCCCAGACCGCCGCGCATCCAGCCAACGGCGCTGGACGCCAGACGCACCAGCCGCGCGGCGATGCCGCCGTGCAGCATCAGCTCACCGGCGAAAATAAAGAACGGGATCGCCAGCAGCGAAAACACCGACATGCCCGAGACGAAGCGCTGGAAACCGATCATCAGCGGCAGCCCCTCGTAGATGAAGGACGCCAGTGCGGAGATACCCAGACCGAAGGCAACCGGTACACCCGCAACAGTAAACAGGGCAAACAACCCAAGTAGAATCAGCAATCCCATCTCAACACTCCTCCGCCATCCGACCCTTGTCGGCTCGCACACCACCGGTGCGACAAAACAGCAGCGACAACCCCTGCTTCAGCCGCCCAACCTCGAACAGCACAATCAACACCCCCGACACCACCATCGGGATATAACGCACGCCATCCGGGATATCGAGCAGCGGTATCTGCTTGCGCCAGGCGAACTGGACCAGATCCCAGCCGTACCAGACCAGAGCGGCGCCGAACACGCCCAACAGCAAGTCCACCAGCAGCGCCAGGATCAGGCGTCCACGCTCGGACAGAAACTGCGACAGCAGATCCACACTCAGATGGGTACGCTCATGCACCCCCACCGCCGCCGCCAGGAAGGTGATCGCGGTGACCAGCAGCAGCGACATCTGCTCTACCCAGGTCGGCGTCTGGTTCAGCACATAGCGCCCGAACACCAGCCAGCCGAAGGAGAACACCAGGATGACCAGGCAGACGCCTGCAAGGATGATCGCCAGGCGGGCCAACAGATCGAGCAGGCGATCAAAATCGCTCGGGTTGACGGACTTATTATTCATTCGAATTCTCGTTACTTATCGGCCTGTCCGATCAGATCGACGACCGGCACACAGATGCCCGACAGCATAGGGGACGCACGCGCCCCCCAGCCGCCGGGATGGATCATTCGATACTGCGAATCTGCTCGATCAAATCCTTGAGCGCAGGGTTCTTCTTGACCGCCTGCTCATAGACGGGGCCCATCGCGTTCTGGAACGCCGCCTTGTCGGCGATGGCGTTGTACTTGATACCCGCCTTCTCTACGACATCGCGACTTTTCAGCTCGCGCTTGGCCCAGAGTTCGCGCTGCATTTTCGCACTCTCCTGAGCGACCTCACGCACAACCTTCTTGTCTGCATCCGACAGTTTTTCCCATGCCTGTGCACTGACACACAACACCTCGGGCAGAATCAGATGCTGAGTATCGGAGTAGTACTTTGCCACCTCATAGTGGTTACTGGATTCGTAGGAGGGCCAGTTGTTCTCGGCACCATCCACAACTCCGGTCTTCAGCGACTGATACACCTCGGAATAGGCCAGAGGCGTCGCATTACCGCCCAGCGCCTCCACCATGCCGACGTACAGTTCGTTGTTCATGACGCGGAACTTCATCCCCTTCATATCGGCGGGCGTATCGATCGGCTTCTCGGTCGTGTAGAAGGAGCGCGAACCCGAGTCATACCAGGCCAGCGCCACGATGCCGGCCTTCGCGATCGCATCACCGAGCTTCTGACCAACCGGGCCATCCATCACGCGGTGCATATGCTCGACATCCTTGAAGATGAACGGCAGAGACACCACGTTGACCTCGGGAACCGACGGCCCCAGAGGCCCCAGGTTGAACTCGGCGAAGTCGATGCCACCCAGCTGCATCTGAGAGATCGCATCTTCCTGACTACCGAGCACGGCGCTGTGGTAGACCTTACCCGATACGCGACCGTCGGTGCGCTTATCCACCTCGGAGATGAAATACTCCATCGCCTCCGATACGGGGTAATCGGGGGTATGGATGTTCCAACCCTTCCACCCGGCCTGAGCACCGGTAGTCAAGGCCAACCCGGCCACCAGGGCAGCAGCCCCCAACGTCTTGCCAGCAAAGCGTTTAATCATTGTTATCGCTCCTGAAATCGCTCTTTTATTGTTATGACCACCCTGCGGATTCGGCCATATGCCGACGGCCAAGGGCGTCAACGACAGCTAAGTTGTAGCATGTCATCCAACATCACACAACAGTCATACTATGTCATATCAATAAAAATTTTATTTGCCATCCTCATAAAAAAAACGACATACAACAAAATAATAACTATATATCAACAAGTTAATTGATATCACGGGCAAATGGCACAACCATGAGCTCTGTCGACCCAATCAACATACGGTTGACAAAAATCCTCTTAGTCATCATACAACCATTGACCATTCCACCCGATGTCGTATGATGTCTCAAAAGCCATCGATGGCATCTCTCTCCAAATATCAAGAGACAAGAGACGTAAATATGACCCAGTTGACGCCGCCATACCACGATGTCCGACAACATCCTCTGACCCGGGGAAAGAACCCAATGACCATCAAGGCGATCAACACCCACCTGCTGGAGCAGCCGCTCGCGCGACCGTTCGAATCCTCCGCCATGCGCTTCAGCGTGCGGCGTCACCTGTTGGTCGAGATCGAGTGCGACAATGGCCTGGACGGCTGGGGCGAGTGTCTGGGCAATGCCGACATCAATGCCGCCATCGTTAACGCCATGTCGCCCCACCTGATCGGACGCTCGGCACTGGATATCGAACCGATCTGGCTGGAACTCTATAACCAGTTCCGCGATCAGGGCCAGCGCGGCGCCACGGTCAACGCCATCAGCGGCATCGATATCGCGCTTTGGGACCTGTGCGGGAAGTATCACAACGCCCCGATCTACCAGTTGATGGGAGGCGCGTTTCGCGACCAGGTGCCCGCCTATGCCACCGGCGGCTTCCGCCAGGTCGGGGTCGATCGAATCAGCAGCCTATTACAGGAGGTGCAGGGGTTTCTCGATGCCGGCTTTCGGGCGGTAAAGATCAAGATCGGCTTCGGCATTGCGCTCGATATCGAGTCGATCGCCGCCGTGCGCGAACTGATCGGCCCCGATATCAGGCTGATGATCGATGCCAACCACGGCTACGATGCGGTTGCCGCCGCCCAGGTTATCCGCCTGGCGGCGCCGTTCGACATCGACTGGTTCGAAGAGCCGGTGGTGCCGGAAGCGCTGGGCAGCTATCGGCGGCTGCGCGACCTCAACAGCATCCCGATCGCCGGCGGCGAGACCTGGCACACCCGCTGGGGCATCGCCGAGGCGCTGCAACAGGGCGCGGTCGATATCCTGCAGCCCGACGTCGGCGGCGTCGGCGGACTCAGCGAAGCCAGGAAGCTGCTGACACTCTGCGATATTCACGGCGTGCGCTGCGTACCCCATATCTGGGGAACCGACATCGCGCTGGCGGCCGGGCTGCACTTTCACGCGATCATCCCGCCCTCACCGCCCGCGTTCGAGGCGGAGAGCGCCTGGCTTGAGTTTGACCAGAGCGACAACCCGATGCGGGCCGTGCTGCTCAAGCACCCGATCGAGATGATAGACGGCATGGTCCGGATCCCCAGCGGCCCCGGCCTCGGCATCGAGGTCAATCGGGACGCCCTGTCACCCTTCTATCGCAAGCCATAACCCGCAATCACCGACAAGATTCAGGAGCATCGAATGCCACGCACACTCGACGGCCAAGCCCCGCAGACACGCCTGCCCCCGGGCAGTGTCGATACCCATATGCACCTCTACGCGCCGGAATACCCGCAGCGCACACCCGGCCCGCTGATTCCGCGGGACTGCCCGGGACTGGCGGAGTACCGGCAGCTGCAGCGCTGGATCGGCCTGGAGCGGGTCGTCATCGTCCAGCCCAACGCCTATCGGGATGACAACCGCTGCATGCTCGAAGCGATGGCCGAGCTTGGCGACAGCGCCAGGGGCGTAGTGGTGGTCACACCGGAAACCGACATAGAGGAGCTGGCCTATCTGCATACCCGGGGGGCCCGCGGCGCCCGCATCATGCAGTTGCCGGGCGGCGCGGTCGGCGTCGACCAGCTACTGGAGGTCAACGCCCGTATCCGCGAGTTCGGCTGGCACTGCATCGTCCAGTTCGACGGCCGCGAGATGCTCGACCGTGCGCCCCTGCTGAGGCAGATCGACAACCCCTACATCATCGACCATATCGGCAAATACCTCGGCCCGGTCACGACCGAAAGTGCAGAGTTCAAGGCCCTGCTTGAGCTGATGGACAGAGGCAACTGCTACGTCAAGATCGCCGCCTGCTACGAGTCATCCCACACCGGCGCGCCCGATTATGCCGATACCGCCGCCCTCTCCCGCGCCCTGATCGCACACGCACCCGAGCGCATCCTGTGGGGCAGCAACTGG
Organism: Marinobacterium ramblicola; assembly: GCF_019084545.1. Lineage (GTDB taxonomy): Bacteria > Pseudomonadota > Gammaproteobacteria > Pseudomonadales > Balneatricaceae > Marinobacterium_D > Marinobacterium_D ramblicola. The sequence goes on along the minus strand of NZ_JAHREP010000042.1, from coordinate 4,161 downwards.
CCCCATGTCAGCCAGAGCGTGGAGGGAGCACCGAACGACGCCGACCTGCTGGATCGGGTGTGCGGCTGGATACCGAATGAAAAGGTGCTGGAACAGATATTCGTACACAACCCGCTGGCCCTGTACGACTTTGAATAGATAACGCGAAGACTCCGACCGGGGCGCGGACAGGCGCGCCCCTCTACCCGCTACGCCTTCTGGCGCTCCTTCACCAGCTTCAACAGACGCTCCTTCGAATTCACCAGATGCAGACGCATCGCCGCCCGCGCCGAGTAGGAATCCTTACGCTCCATCGCGGCGCAGACCTCTTCGTGCTCGTGGTTGAGCCGTTGAGGGTCGGTACGATGAACCGAGACCAGCGGCCCGATCGAACTCCGCACATGATGCATCACGTCGACGTAGTAGCGGTTGTCCGTCGCTTCCGCGATCAGGATATGAAAACGCGCATCCTCCCGCCCCGCCATCTCGGCATCGCCCTCGGACTCGTAACGCTTCAGCGACTCAAGCGTATCGCGGATCTGCTTCATCTGCTGAGCGGTACGCCGCTCGGCCGCCAGCCCCACCGCCTCCACCTCGAGGCCGAGACGAAACTCGAGAATGGCGATGGTATCCCGCACCGAGTCGATCGACACCTGGAGAAAATTGCTCGCATCGAGAGGAGGCTCCAGCACAAAGGTGCCGACACCGTGACGCGTCTCCACCAGCCCCGCCACCTGAAGACGCTGCAGCGCTTCGCGCACCACGGTACGACTCACCCCGTGTCGCTCCATGATCGCCGTCTCGGTCGGCAGCTTGTCGCCGGGGCACAGCTCCCCGTCCGTAATCTGACGCGAGATCTCCGCAACCAGGGTCTGCGCCAGCTTGCGCGGACGCTTTCTCTTCGGCTCGCTATCGGTAGTCGGCTCGGTGCTGCTCTGGTTCACAATCTGATCTCTCGACTAAGACTTTAGGAGATCATACCACAGCTCATTAGAAACACTTAAGCTTGTTAAGGATAACGCCTGACAGCCAACAAGCTATTGTTCTATAAACCACAATGCCGACTCTCATCTGCGAAAGACATATGACAACCCGTTGCAGCGGCAACAAGACTTATTCGTGCTCTATCAAGGACAGGCTTATGAATCTGGTGATTCGTTCGGGTCATGGGCCGACTCATTACTATCATCCAAGCCCACCGCCTGCCGGTTCACCAAGGTCCGCCGCACTTCTTCAGCAACGACGTTCACTAACCGGGATGCTACTGCTGATTCTATTTTCAGTGAATCAGTAAGGGTCTTAATCGTTTCGCCTGCCTCGTCTCGTAACCGGTTTAAAGCGCCTTCCAGCCCCCTGACTACAACCTTTTCTCCATATTCGTCATCAGCGAGTCGCCATGCTTCTTCGGGTATAGCTCCCCACCGGTCCACCATCATACAAATATCAATGATATCCTTGACGCCATTATTCCAGCGATCGGCATTCGCAAGCAGCTTGGTGGCATAGCATGCCGTTCGGGAAATAAAAGGGACGGGAAATAAGTCGGTGCGTGTGTCTGCTGTGATCACCCCTTCATCGAACGAGATTATTTCGAACTTAATCACATTCAACCCGTCACCGTAAGGATCTATAAACGCCCGGATTGCATCCCTATCCGCTCGAATGTCCCGGTTTGCATGACGTTCAATATTGGCGTCAGGTTTGAACAGGCGTCCAAAGCTGCTGTTTGTCACCTCTCCCCTGGCCGCCTTGTACGATTTTTTTCCGACGCAAAATAGATCGACATCAACTGATTCGCGATACTCATCAAGCTCTAGGGCTATCCGCGTACCGCCACCGAACAGAATACGATTTTGAGCAAGGAAATCAGGATTTAATCGGCTTAAGACCGACCATATTGCAGCGTGGTGGGAGCGCTCAAGGTTCATGCAACCAGCATATGGCCGTGCCCGTATTGAGCGGTTAAAGCGTCGAGGCATGCTGTCTCTTCCGCGCTCATTTGCTTGGTGTCCACGAACCTCCAGCGCTGTTCGTACAGCTTGAAGGCGGTAGCCGGCTCCACATAGCGCTCGGCGTGGTCCCACATTATCAGATCCAACTCGTGGTACTGTTTTCGATCCAGTAATGTTGTCTGGGTAGCCATAAAGACTCACTCCGCTTGCTCATCAACGACTCTTTTGCGCGAACTGCACCGCGTTCCGCTTACTAAGCGTACAACAGACGACTGTTAGCGTCTAGGAGACTGCCAGTTGGGGTTAATGGGTGACCCCGATATCTATTTCCATATTCAGTTAACCAGAACACGCACCTTGGCCAAGACTTCGTTTAGCACCTTGGCGGGCGCAGTCTCGATGAACTTGATACCTCGATACTCGTAGTCGATGGTTTTGACCTGCTGGCAGAGTACCACTCCTTCAGTCTTGGTCTGTTCCAGCTTGACCTCAAACCCATGGCCACGCACCCGGCTGGTGATCGGCGCCACCAGGGCAAGTTGAATCTGCTGGTTGAACGGTTCAGGAGACAGCACTATCGCCGGCCGCTTATGTGCCTGTTCATGCCCGGCAGATGGATCGAAGTCTGTCCAGACGATATCGCCCCGTTTCGGGATATACGACACTGACTAGATCTCCTTCCCGACCGGAGCTTCGTGCAACCAAGCACGATCTTCATCATCCAGCGCCATTGCCTCACTGGGAGATGCCTTGAGAAGGTCTTCCAGGTTATAGGTCGGCAAGGCCGGCTTGATGACGATCTGCCCGTCTACCGCTTCAATTTCCACCGTATCGCCTTGGCTAAAGCCTGCTTTGGCAAGAACAGCAGCAGGGATGATGGCCCCGGAAGAGTTGCCCCATTTACGAATGCTGGTCTGCATGGCAATCACCTCTTTGTTTAAACTATGTTTAGACTATCACGGCTACGGAATTATACAATGTTTAAACACACCTTTACCCAAGCGAGGAAGAAGCTCGTTTCCGTTATCTTTTAGCTGCCATCGTTCGCACAGGGTACTGCGTGACCGCTTCATCATGCGTAACGATGATCAGTCCCTCAGCTTGAGCTTGCGCAATCAGCATCCGATCAAATGGATCTTTGTGAAGATCGGGGAGCTGTCCCGCCTGATCTCCGTGGTATAGGGAGACAGGGAGCGGGAGAAACCCCTCTTCCTCAATGATCGAACTCATATCGTCAGGGGTTTGCAACTTGCCGAGAGATCGCTTGATGGAGATCTCCCACGTACTGGCAGCGCTGACGTACACCTGATTTTGAGGATTGGCAATCACCTCTTTGGCTTTGGTGCCCAGTACGGCATCGTCTGACAACCACCAGAGCAGAACGTGGGTATCCAACAGTAACCGCTTCACAACTCACCCTCGAACGCTGCAATCACCTCCTCAGAGGTCTGGTCAAAATCATCTGCAATCACAATGTGGCCTTTCAGGCGCCCCGGCTTGCGGACAGCTCCAGTCTCCCTGTGTGGCACCAAATCCAGATAAGGCTTACCAGCCTTGGCGATCACTACAGTTTCCCCCTCCCAGGCTTTTTCCCCCAGCTTCGAGAGCTGGGACTTGGCTTCGTGCATGTTCACTTGCATTGCCACACCATAGCTTAGCTAAACTTAGCCATACCGTAGATGGATAACAAACCAAAATCAAGAGAGTCCCCTTTCCGTTAGGTCTTCCGCCTATTCAACAAATTGCTCAAGCACCGCATCTGCTCCGATCAACGGAAAGATGCGTACCAGCACCTGATCAAGTACGCCGTTCTCAGCACGAGTGGTCGACTTTGCCTTGCGATCCGTCCATGACAGTGTCTGGATCAAGCCAGCAGCCACAACTGAGGGTTAATCCAAGTTGTTGACAGCGACGCTATCAGCGTGGGCGGTATGGGCATCCAACCCCTTGAGCAAGGCTTGCTCGGTAAAGGGCAGCTTGAGGCGTTTTGTTGCCTTAGCCACAGGATGGATAACGATAGGATTACCTTGGACCTCGATGCTGACTGAGCTATCGACCGAAAGGTTGGCATCGGAAAGAATGCTGGTGGGGATGCGAATAGCGGCGCAATTGCCCCAGCGTTTGATCTGCGTTTCCATAACGGATAACGACCTTGTCAATGCCGGTCTGAGAAGTCCTCTTTTTCGCGGTTTGAGATGTCCCCTTTTTGTCGGTTCGTTGACTGATTTAT
>NZ_JAHREP010000041.1 GCF_019084545.1 Marinobacterium ramblicola | reverse complement strand
AGGTGCCCCAATGCGATTTTATAAATTTCCTCATTGCATTGCACGCGACTATACTCCTGACAAAATATAACGCCGCAGTTAAAGGGCCGAAAAAGCGAAGCTTTTGAGGTCCCAGTGAGCACAGCGAACGATTTTCAACGCCTTGTTATGAAAACCTATTCCTGCACAAGGCTTATTTTAAAAGGATAAGATCTGACTATTTTTAATCATCATACTTTCCTTGAATAAAACGGCCCCATGCCGATGACCACGCTACCGCCAAGCCCGATATGCCAGCACATGGCACCAGGATTGGTTTGCCCATGTTGGAGACACTGATGAAAAGGCTAAGAACACCTTTTCGACAAGCACTCCATCGCTTCTTTTACTGCCTTGCTTTCAGACTACTCCGAAAGCAGTGGCACTTGCTATAAAAACGCTACCAAACCTGCACCGACCGCCGAATATCACCTTGAACGGACGGGATTTCATAACGTTGCCAGCAGAGGCGGCCTACGCTGTTTATGCGCGCAGCGCATAGCGTAGGCCGTCCTGCGGAGGCGCGCAGCGCCGGAGCGTACTGCCTGGCCTGGTTATAAGGCGACGTTTCTACGGATATAATTCCAAGCTGTAATTGCACTTATGCTACCAATTACACCATATAGCCCTAGGAAAGTCGCGGCCTGAAAACTAAATTCTTTGACAGAGACACTGAACACAAATACTGGCGTTATTGCCCCCAGCACAAACCCTGCAATTAAGTAAATCAGAAAATATGACCATTCAGGCATCCGATATTTTTGGCGAATCCTGATCATTGGATATGCAAAAATAACGCACCAACAAAATGCTATAGGAAATGCGAAAAAACCAAAAAATACAGCAGCGCTACCGAACGCGCTAGAGCTAAGTAACACCAGTACCAACCCACCTACAAATGCCGCTTGAATACTTGATGCGAAAACATGCTTCCACATTGCACTGCCTTATAACAGTCCAATTATGAGGTCTTCGACCTCATAATAGTTTTTATAAGGTTTACCTTTTAATTATCCCAGTATTCTACTGGGTAATTTTAATGGCTTGATGCTATTCATTTTTCCTCCCCCCAGTTTTCTCCAGCATTGTGAAAAGGTATACCTTCTCGACACGCGGCTGTCAAAAAGGTATAACGCTTCGACAGCATTTCAAGGATGAGGTGTTACATATCATGGCGAAATCCCCCTTTCTCAAATCCGTTGAAGAGTATATGCGGGTTCAGCGGTACAGTTCTCGTACCATCGATTCGTATCTGTACTGGATCAAATACTTCATTGTGTTTAACGGTAAGCGGCATCCGTCCGAACTTGACGACGAGGATATCAAACAGTTTCTCACCTTTCTGGTGACGGAACGAAATGTGTCTGCCAGTACTCAGGCGTTGGCGCTGAATGCGATCAATTTCCTCAAGACGAAGTTTCTCGGGCAAACGGTAGGCGATCTGTCCGGTTACAGCCCTTCTCAAAAGCAGCGCAAGTTGCCGGTTGTACTGACGGTAGACGAAGTCTCGAGATTGCTTGCCCAGACCGACGGCCTGCATCAGCTGATGGTGGCACTTCTGTACGGCTCTGGGTTGCGCCGTATCGAGCTGGTACGGCTTCGGGTCAAGGATGTCGATTTCGACTATCGGCAGATTCGGGTGATCAACGGCAAGGGAGGGAAACATCGCCTGGTGACGTTGGCGGACGAGTTGTTGGAGCCTTTGCGCGAACAGGTGAAGATGGTCGGTGTGGACTTTTCGCGTGACAAGCGGCTCGAGCACTATGCCGGGGTCTGGTTGCCGGATGCGCTGGCTCGCAAATATCCCTCTGCGCCGTTCGAACTTGGCTGGCATTATCTCTTCCCTGCGTCACGCCTGAGTATCGATCCTGAAAGCGGCCGCCTGCGGCGACACCACTTCGATGAGAGTAACCTCAATAAGCTTGTAAGAAAAGCCGCCAGAGATGCAGGAATTCGCAAGGCCGTTTCATGTCACACGCTGCGTCACTCGTTCGCCACGCATTTGCTGCAGTCCGGCGTGGATATCCGCACGGTTCAACAGCAGTTGGGGCATGCAGACGTGAAAACGACTGAGATCTACACTCATGTATTGAAGCAGGGTGCGCAGGGTGTGAAGAGCCCGTTAAGCGGTTTGCTCTTCGCCTCGAACGTTCAGGGATAGATTTGGAACCGCCACCCTGTTCCGGACAGGGCGGCGGTAAGGATCAGAAGGAGAGCGGGCGGTCGCCCTCTTCATCCTTGATGCGGGTCGGCAGGCCCATGGTGTTGAGCAGGTTGATGAACGGACGCGGGTCCAGCTCTTCGACGTTGACCATGGTCTTCGGATCCCACTCGCCGGTGGCAACCAGGATCGCGGCGGCGACCGGCGGCACGCCTGCTGTGTAGGAGATACCCTGGCTGCCCACTTCGTTGTAGGCGTCCTTATGGTCGGCCACGTTGTAGATGAAGACCTCTTTCTCCTGGCCGTCCTTCTTGCCCTTGACGAAGTCACCGATGCAGGTTTTGCCGGTGTAGTTCGGCGCCAGGGAGGACGGATCGGGCAGCACAGCCTTGACCACTTTCAGCGGCACCACTTCCAGCCCTTCGGCGGTGGTGACCGGCTGCTCGGAGAGCAGGCCCAGGTTCTGCAGCACGGTAAAGACGTTGATATAGTGCTCGCCGAAGCCCATCCAGAAGCGCACATCGGGTACACCCAGGTTCTGCGACAGCGAATGCACCTCATCGTGGCCACTCAGGTAGGTGGTCTGCTCGCCCACCACCGGCAGATCGTCGGTGCGGCTGACTTCGAACATCTTGTTGGACTGCCACTGGCTGTTCTGCCAGGAGTAGACCGTACCGGTAAATTCACGGAAATTGATTTCGGGGTCGAAGTTGGTGGCGAAATAGCGACCGTGGCTTCCGGCATTCACGTCGACGATATCGACGGAGTCAACGGAGTCCAGCATATCGCAACCCAACCGCGCATAGGCGTTGACCACGCCCGGGTCAAATCCGACACCGAGGATGGCGGTAAGGCCGTTATTCTTGAATTCGTCGCGACGCTTCCACTCGTAGTTGGCATACCAGGGCGGCGTTTCGCAGATCTTGTTCGGCTCTTCATGGATCGCGGTATCGAGGTAGGCGACCTTGGCTTCGATACAGGCGCTCATCACCGACATGTTAAGGAAAGCGGTACCGACGTTGATGACGATCTGCGACTCGGTCTGCTTGATCAGCTCTACCGTAGCGGCGACATCCATGGCGTCTAGGGCGTAGGCTTTGATACTGCCCTGTACCTTCATACTGCCTTTTTCGAGGACACTGGACACAATATCTTCACACTTTGACTGCGTGCGCGATGCGATCGCGATATTGCCCAGTGTATCGTTGTGTTGGGCGCATTTATGCGCGACAACCTGTGCCACGCCCCCTGCACCAATAATCAGAACATTCTTCTTCATCACTTTCCTCAACGTCGAATATACAAAAAGTGTCGTCAGGAGAGGTTACCGACAAAATCGTCATAACCAAAGGCTCTGACCAGCCTGATGCTGCCATCCAGCTCACGAATGGCGATTGACGGCATCTGCACACCGTTAAACCAGTTTTTCTTGACCATTGTGTAACCGGCTGCGTCCTTGAACGACAGACGGTCGCCCACCGACAGTTCGTTCTCGAACTTGAACTCGCCGAAGATGTCGCCGGCCAGGCAGGATTTGCCGCATATCATATAGGTGTGCGGTCCCTCACAAGGTTCCATCTTGGCGCTTTCGCGGTAGATCAGCAGGTCGAGCATATGCGCCTCGATGGAGCTGTCGACCACCGCAAGATGCTTGCCGTTGTACAGCGTATCCAGCACCGTCACCTCCAGCGAGGTGCTCTTGGTGATCGCCGCTTCGCCCGGCTCAAGGTAGACCTGCACGCCGTATTGCTCGGCGAAGCTGCGCAGACGGTCGCAGAACCGGTCGACCGGGTAGCCTTCGCCGGTGAAGTGGATCCCGCCGCCAAGGCTGACCCAGTCCACCTTGGCGATCAGATGGCCAAAACGCTCCTCGATGGTGTTCAGCATCTCGTCGAAGCGCTCGAAGCTGGCGTTCTCGCAGTTGTTGTGGAACATGAAACCGGAGATCTTGTCGATCACGGTTTCGATCTTGGCCGGGTCCCATTCGCCCAGGCGGCTGAACGGACGCGCCGGGTCGGCGATGATGAACTCGGAGGTGCTGACCTGCGGGTTGACGCGCAGGCCACGGATCACCTCCCTGGACTGCTCGCTGAAACGTTCCAGCTGGCCGATGGAGTTGAAGATGATCTTGTCGCAGTTGGCGATCACCTCGTCGATCTCCTCATCGGAGTACGCCACGCTGTAGGCGTGGGTCTCGCCGGCGAACTTCTCTCGGCCCAACTTGACCTCAAAGAGGGATGACGATGTGGTGCCGTCCATATACTCCTGCATCAGGTCGAACACGGACCAGGTGGCAAAGCATTTCAGCGCCAGCAACGCCTTGGCGCCGGAGCGCTCGCGCACATAGGCGATCTTCTCCATATTGCGCTTGAGACTGGCTTTATCGATCAGATAGTAGGGTGTCTTGAGCATGGGGCGATCCGGGCTGAATTTTAAAAAAGGCGCATTGTAGTGAAGGGGGACCTCAGGGGCCATTCCCCCCGGGGGATATTTGCCGTTTTTTTGGCATTTTTTGCCGCTGTTATATACAAGAACTACCGTATGTCGCGAACGCGGGGAAGCGCAAGAGCAGTGTTTAGTTTAGCGGATCGATAATCGTATTGGGGAGATCGACTGACCGGCTTGCATCCTTTCCACCCCAGGCAGCACATCGGTGCTGGGCCAAAGCCCGGTTTCAAGGGCCCTCGCGTAGCCGTTGTCGAGCCCGCGCTCGCGCATGATGCGAGCCGTTGTGTCGAAGGGGTAGCTCAGCGGATGCCAACCGGCTTGCACGCTGTCGCCTCGGGGTTCGAGAAGCGGTACCAGTCGTCGGACAGCAGCGAGCAGGCGCTACCCTGCTCGAATCCGCAGCCGCAGTCCAGCGCCGACTGCGCCAGCGACTCCTCGCAGTTGCCCATCACCACCAGGAGATTCCAGTCGCGGATCAGTTCCAGCGTTTCCGACGGTTCACCACAGTAGGCGACGATATCGCCGGTGCAGATACACTGCTCGGGCGGGATCTGTAGGCGCTCGGCCACCTCGCGCATCGCCCGCGTCGCCGCCAGGTTGCTGTAGGGGCCGTCGAACAGCAGTATCGGCCCATCGATCGGCCCCAGATCCAGAACATCGTTATTCATCGGACTCTGCATTTACCGGATTCTACTCGACCGCAACCGGAATCGGTCTTGCGGCAGTTTGAAGGCGCCCACCGACCCAGAACAACAGGCAGCCCAGCAGCAGCACCGTCACCGAGATCCAGAGCAGCTTGGTGTATTTGTGGGCATCGCCGAGCAGCGCCGAATAGCCGGACGATTCGGTGAAATAGAGCACAGCTCCACTAAGCGCCAGCGCGAAACTGGCCAGATAACTCCACAAAGGAATATCCCGGCGGTTGCCCCAGAGGCTGAAGAAGACCACCGGTGCCAGGTACATCGATGCGGTGCCGCTGACCGCCACGGCGCTGAACAGATCCTGGTTGCCCCAGAACACCAGCAGCACCCCGGCGAGCATGAACAGGGCCATGGCGATCCGCCCGTTCTTCAACGTCGGCGCAACCCAACCCATATCGACCGCCACCAGCTTGGCGGAGCTGGACAGGGTGCTGTCCAGCGTGGACATGGCGGAGATCACCAGCGCGGTGCTGAACAGCAGCATGATGGTATCGCCGAGAAGACGCTGGAGCACCGCATTCATCGCCTCGCCATCACCCGCTTCGCTGCCGGCGATGACACCGAGCGAGCCGAACGCGAGGATGCAGAGCGCGCTGATCCATCCGGCATGCAGAAAGCTGCGGCGGGTGGTGTCGCGGTCGGCGAGAAAACCGCGATCCATCATCACCGGGTCGTGCATCGGGTAGCTCCACACCTGCAGCAGCGCGACCAACAGAAGGATCGGCCCGGGTTCCGTGATATCAAACGGTTTGAACAACAGCTGTTCGCCGCTACCCAGCCCTGCACCAAACACCGAGATCAACAGCAGCGCAAGCACGGCGATGAACAGCAGCATCTGAAACAGATCGGTGCGCAGGGAGGCGTTGAGCCCGCCGAACATGGAGTAGCCCAGCGTCACCAGCGCCAGCCCGACGACCGCCAGCGTATAGGCGTTGCTGCCCGCCTCGCCCAGCAACAGCCCGATCACCAGCAGATTGGCGAACACCTCACTGACCAGACGCACGCCGATCACGAAGTTGTAGCAGGCGGTGCCCCAACCACCGAAACGGTCGTTCAGGAAGGACTGGATACTCTCGTGTCCCTGCTCGAAACGCAGATGATCGATGATCCGCCCGCCGACAAAAAACGACAGGTAGTAGGCCGCGTAGGCCAGGGTGCCCCAGATACCGTAGTAGAAGCCGAGGATCGCCGCGTTCATCAGCGAACGGGCGAAGATCCAGGTGGTCACCTGGGAGAAGATCAGCGTGATCAGGCCGGGAGCAGCGCCATCCGCCGAGAGGCCACGATAGAACGCCCCCTCGCCCTTGGCCCGACGCGCAACCAACACCGAACCGAGTGCAAGCAGCGCAATGATGCCGCCGAGTTGATAAGACATGGTGTTACTCCTATCCGGGAAAGTCGTGCAGATGAACCAGATCGCCGGCTTCATCTATATCGTGCAGGGTAGCGAGTTCATGCAGCCGCCAGCCGAGTGCCTCTGTCCGCTCGCGGGTCAGTTGCGCGACCTGTTCGGTGCTCCAGGGGATATCGCGGAACAGCGACAGGTCGAAGCGGTTCAGGCCGAGCAGGACGTAGCCGCCGTCGGCGGCCGGCGTCATCACCGCATCGCCCTGTTCGAGCGCGGCGGCCGCTCGGCGAAGGCGGTCGGCCGTCAGCGCCGGACAGTCGGTACCGATCAGCAGTACAGGGCCGCCCGCCGCCGTTATCCGTGCGGCGATGCGGGCCATCCGTTCGCCGAGGTCGCCGCCGCCCTGCTCGCTCAGCGCCACCGAGGCGGGACGCGAGGTCCAGCAGGGGTGGTCGGTATCAGGGGTGACGCAGAGCTCCACCGGCCCCAGATCCGCCGCGCAGGCCTCACGCAGGGTGTGGTGAAGCATCCGCTCGGCCAATTGTGCGGCTCCCCGCTCGCCCAGCACGGGGATCAGGCGGGTTTTCGCCAGTCCCGGCAGCGGTGCCTTGGCCAGAATCACGATGCGCGTCGTCATCGGTACCTCCCGGCCAGTTGCTCCGCCGCCGCGCCGCGCCAGTAAGCCCAGCGCAGTTGCCACATCAGTCCGATGGTGCGCCAGACGCCACACTGTTCCCAGCGCCGGCCGGAGGTCAGTACCGGTCCATCGAGGCAGAGCGGGCGCTGCACCTTGCGCAGCCGGTCGGTGAGTTCGATATCCTCCATCAGCGGCTGGTCCGGGTAGCCGCCTACGCGTTCGAACAGTGCCCGGCCGACGAAGATCGCCTGGTCACCGGTGGCGATGCCGGTCAGACGCGAGCGCAGGTTCATCGCCCGCGCGATCACCCTGAGCATCCACGGCCGGCCCTGGATACGCACGTCGAAGCGGCCCCAGATATCGGCCGATAGATCGTCCAGGCGTCGCAGCTGTTCCAGTCCATCATCGGGCAGCCGGCTATCGGCGTGCAGAAACAGCAGCAGATCACCGCTTGCCCGCGCGGCGCCCGCGTTCATCTGTCGAGCCCGGCCCCGCGGGGCGCTCAGCAGGGTAAAGCCTTGGGCCAGGATCCTTTCGGGCGAGCCGTCGCTGCTGCCGCCATCGACAAGCAGCACCTCGCAGTCATGCTCGCGCCAATATGTCAGATGAGTCAGCAGGTCCGGCAAAGCGTCCGCTTCGTTGAGCAGCGGCACGATGATCGAGATCTTCATCCCCGCCCCCTGCGCCGGTCATGGTAGCGCTCGATCCAACGCAGCAGACACTGCGGGGCATGGGCCTTTTTCCACTCGCCGGCCGCGTATTTGTTGCCCTCGGCCCAGGTCGGGTAGGCGTGGATAGTGCCGAGGATCTTGTTCAGCCCAAGGCCGTGCTTCATCGCCAGCACGAACTCGGCAAGCAGGTCGCCGGCATGTTCGCCGACGATGGTGACTCCGAGGATCCGGTCGCTGCCGGGCGGCGTCAGCACCTTGATCAGGCCGCCGGTGGCGCTCTCGGTCAGTGCCCGATCCAGATCGTCGAGATCGAACCGGGTTACCTCGTATCTCACCTTCTGCTCCAGCGCGGTCTGTTCGGTCAGGCCGACGGTTGCGATCTCCGGATCGAGGAAGGTGGTACGCGGAATCACCCGGTAATCGACGGCGAAGCGCTTGAGATGCCCGAACAGTCCATTGACCGCCGCATACCAGGCCTGGTGTGCCGCAACGTGGGTGAACTGGTAGGGTCCGGCGGCATCGCCGACGGCATAGATATGGGGGTAGCGGGTCTCGAGAAATTCGTTGGTGGCGATGGTGCGGTCGGTGTCGATGCCGAGGGTTTCGAGGCCGTAGCCGCTCAGGCGCGCCACGCGTCCCGCGGCGACGATCATGCAGTCGAACGGGATAGCTCGCTCCTCCCCCCGATGGGCGGCAACCAGTTGCTGCGACTCGTTGTCACGCTCGCAGCGTACCGGGGTATGGCCGGTCAGCAGTTCGACACCGGAGCTGCGCAGGGATTGCGCCGCCAGTGCCGACACCTCCTCATCCTCCTGCGGCAGCACCCGATCTCGCCGCTGCACCAGGCTGACCTGAGATCCAAGCCGGGCGAACGCCTGCGCCAGTTCGCAGCCGATCGGACCGCCACCGAGCACCAGCAGCCGTTTCGGGGCCTCGTCCAGCTCGGCGAAACGACTCCAGAGGGTATCGCTGGTGACATAGTCGACCTGCTCGATGCCCGGCAGTTCCGGCACCACCGGCGCGGCACCGGTGGCGAGCACGATGCTACGCCCACTCAGACGCCGACTGCCGCCGTCATTGAGCGCGATCTCGACCGTCCAGGGGTCTACCAATGTGGCATAGCCCTGGATCACCTCAACTCCGAGCCCGGTGTAGCGCTCGACGCTGTCGTGGGGCTCCACCTGCGCGATCACCTCCTGCACCCGCTGCATCACTCGCTTGAAGGAGAAGCGCGGCTGCACACTCTCCAGCCCCAGCCGCTCGGCGGTGCGCATCTCCTGCGCCAGTCGGGCACTGCGGATCAGCGCCTTGCTCGGCACGCAGCCGGTGTTGAGGCAGTCGCCCCCCAGGCTGTCGGCTTCGATCAGCGTCACCTTCGCCTTCACCGCCGCCGCGATGTAGGAGGTAACCAAGCCACCGGCTCCGGCACCGATCACGATCAGGTTGCGGTCAAAGCTCTTGGGCCTGGTCCAATCGACGTAGACACGGCGGCGTTGGACGACACCTATCCCCTTGCGGGCGATCAGCGGAAACAGCCCCAGCAGCGCAAAGGAGAGGATCAGGTCGGCGGAGAGGATGCCGGATACACTCTGCAACTGACCGAGTTGGGTACCGGCGTTGACGTAGACCAGGGTACCGGCCAGCATCCCGACCTGAGATACCCAGTAGAAGGTGAAGGTCCGGATCGGCGTCAGCCCCATCAGCAGGTTGATCAGGAAAAACGGGAACAGCGGCACCAGTCGCAGGGTGAACAGGTAGAAGCCGCCCTCCTTCTCGATGCCGCGGTTGATCGGCTTAAGCCGGGCGCCGAAGCGCTCCTGCACCCAGTCGCGCAGCAGGTAGCGGGAGACCAGAAACGCCAGCGTGGCGCCGATCGTGCTGGCGAAGGAGATCAGCAACACGCCCCAGAGCAGCCCGAACAGGGCGCCGCCGGCCAGCGTCATCACCGCCGCACCGGGCAGTGACAGCGCCGTGACCGCCACATAGATCAGGAAGAAGCCGCCGGAGACCAGCAGCGGCTGGCGGTCGCGCCAGGCGTGGAAGGTGTCGAGGCTGTCGCGCAGGGTATCGAGGGTCAATAGCTGGTGTCCGTCGGCGAGGAAAAACACCGTGACCACCAGCAGGATCAACGCAAGCAAGGTCAGTTTGGTCTTCATTCCGATGCTTCTCTGGCCGATGTTTTCTCCGCTATATCTGCCTTTCCGCTCCTCCTTGACGGCCATCAGAGTGCCCCGCCGCAGCTAGAGCCCTGCCCGGCGGTGCAGCCGTAGCAGTGGTCCGCCACGCAGATCGCCTCTCCATCGAGATCGCTCTTGAGCAGATCGCGCAGATGCGCCCTTGCCCTGCAGCCCTGGGCAAGCCCCAGTTGCTGGTTGAAGTCGCAATCGTGCAACTCTCCCTGCCAGTCCACGCTGATCAGCGAGCGACACATGACGTTGTCGAGGTTGGCTTCCAGGTAGTTTGCCTTGAGCAGCGCCATGTAGGGCTCGAACTGCCCCTTGGAGATCAACATGGAGCCGAAACGCTGAATCGGCATATTGGCCAGCGCGAACAGCTGGTTGAAGACGATGCCGAAATGGTCGAACAGTTCGCGCTTGTAGTCCGCCTGAAGCCTGGCCTGATCCGGCGGCAGCGACGGCCCCTGAGGGTTGTAGACCAGGTTCAGCTGCAGCCCTTCGGCGCTCTGGCCATAACCCAGGGCGTTGAGCTTTTTCAGCGCCTCGATGCTCTTATCGAACACCCCCTTGCCGCGCTGCCGGTCGACGTTTTCAAGCGAGTAGCAGGGCAAGGAGGCGACGACCTCCACCCCCTGCCCGGCGAGAAACTCGGCCAGATCCTCCTGCCCCGGCTCGAACAGCACGGTCAGGTTGCAGCGGTCGATCACCCTGACACCGAGCCTGCGCGCGGCACCGACCAGACGCCGAAACTCGGTATGAAGCTCCGGCGCACCGCCGGTCAGGTCCAGGGTCTGGATCCGTCGCTTAGCCAGCACCTCGATCACCAGGTCGACCAGCTCCGGCGACATCATCTCGGTGCGGTTGGGCCCGGCGTTGACATGACAGTGCACACAGCGCTGGTTGCACCTGTAGCCCAGATTGACCTGCAGGGTGTCGGTACGGCCACGGGCGATGGGCGGAAAATCGGTGGCCTCCAGCAGCGGCAGGGTGGCATGCATGGTTCAGCTCCTTCACGGCGGTTTTTATATCGTTTGCCGGTTAGTCGTACCAAATCGCCATGCCTTACATCTTCTTGATACTCACCGGGCGATCAACTCCTCCAGCGGCAAAACCGAGGTCATCTGCTCGATCGCTCGCGCAATCAGCGCATGATCCGCATCCGGTTCCAGATCGGCCGCTGCGCCGCAGTTGCCGGTCGGCAGGGCCACCAACCTGCTTTGATCCAGTTTAAGCTCAAACTCGCCTCCGCAGTTGCGGCAGTATAGATGCTCACCCGGCTTCTGCTCCTTGCGCACCACGACGGTGGGGCCGCACATCGGGCACTCCTGTAGCGGAATCCCGTCGTCGCTATGGCCCACCACGCACTCGAACTGACCCGCCCGACCCAGTTCGACGAAGGTGGCGGCCAGTTCGGCATCGAACTGTTTGCCCGCCTCCTGATCGATGATCGACAGCGCCCTCTCGATCGGCATACCGGCACGGTAGGGACGATGGCTGGTCATGGCATCGAAGGCGTCGCAGATCGCGACGATGCGGGCATCCATCGGGATCTCGGCACCGCTTAGCCCCGCCGGGTAGCCGCGTCCGTCCGGCCGTTCATGGTGCTTGCCTACGGCATCCGCTGCCAGATGCATCAACGGATGCCCCGCCAGCATCCGCATGCCGATACTGGGGTGGGTCTTGATCACGGCGTACTCCTCGTCACTCAGGCTGCCCGGCTTACGCAGAATCTCGTCCGGCACACCGACCTTGCCCAGATCATGCAGAAAGCCGCCCAGGCTGACCCGCGCCGTTTCGGCCGGGCTCATGCCGGCCGCATCGGCCAGCAGCCAGGCCAGGCGACCGACCCGCCACAAGTGGCCGCCCGTGTAGGGGTCCCGCGCCTCGACGAACCAGGCCATCGCCAGCAGACTCTGCATCAGTTGACCGGCATGCGGGGTGGGCGGGTTCTGCGGCTGCTGTTTTCTACGGCGAAAGATCATCGTCTACTCCTCGGTTATCTCGCTATGGGTGTAATCGAAACGGGCGATAAAGCGGCGGTCGATACGGTCCTTCCAGCGCCAGACCCAACCACCGGAGAGAACAAAGGGCCCCCAACTGGCCACGGCGTGTCGCGCACCGCAGGAGATCAAATAGAGCACCCAGGCACGCGGACGGAAGGGCTTCAGCCTGCCTCCGGTTACCAGCGCAGCCAGATTGTGGACCAGCACCGGCCCCGCTCTGACCGAGTGCACACCGGAACGCATTAACCGGCTACTTGGGCGGGATGCGATATCACCCACGGCAAAAAGGCTGGGGTGTGACAGGCTGCGGTGATAGGCATCCACCTGAATAAATCCCTCCGGATCCAGAGCGAGGGCGCTGCTCTGCAACCAGGCTGGAGCCTTGGCACCGCACGCGGCGATCAGGGCATCGCACTCCAGCAGTGTATTTCGACCCACCTGAATCCGATTCCCCTGCGCTTCTGCTCCGCCGCTGTAGATCTCGACGCCCATCCGCGTCAGTTCGCGCCGGACCACTTTACGCACACCCGCCGAGAACCCCGGCAACACTCCCTTTTCCGACGCAACCAGCTTTACCGGGCTGCCCGCCATCGGGCCGGCCAACGCATACGCCGCGGCCATCGCCAGCTCCACTCCTGCAGCGCCGGCGCCAGCCACCACCAGCCGACCGCCAGGACGCTTACCTACCCGCTCCTTAAAAGAGAGCCAGTCGGCGTGGAATCTGTCGAGGGGTTTTACACACAACAACCTGCCCTGAAAGTCGGTCAGATTGCCCAGGTCGGTCTCGCTGCCGATATCCAATGAAGCCAACGCATACTCCAGACTCTCCCCGCCGGACAGGCACAGGCTTTGGGCAGCCGCATTGAGGCTCACCACTGACTGCTCGATAAACCGCACCCCGGCACGCCTCGCCAGTTGCGCCAGGTCGATACGGCACTGCTCCACGGTGTAGTGACCGGCCATAAGACCGGGCAGCATCCCCGAGTAGTACTGCCAACGCGAGGGCGAGATCAGTACCGTATCAGGTATTGTCAGTCTCCCCTGGGCCATCGCCTCGAGTACGAACAGGTGCGCATGTCCGCCTCCGACCAACGCCAGCCCGACCTCTTTATCCTTTAGCATCCACTCTCCAGAGCTCCGATCCCCAGGGTTGTGTCGTTCAATGTCGTCATCCCTTACAGTCGAAATTGAGTTTAGTGTAAGGAATGCTATATCTATGCGACTCTGGGGCAGTCCAACAGAAGATAGAGGGAGACAAGCGCATGGCTAAGGCGACAATCGGCATTATCGGTGGCAGCGGCCTGTATCGGATGGAAGCGCTGCAGAACGCCGAGGAGCTCCAGCTCGATACCCCCTGGGGCCGACCGTCCGACCGCATACTCAGCGGAGAGATCGGCGGTGTTGCGGTGGCATTTCTCGCCCGTCACGGACGCAACCACTCACTGCTGCCGGGCGAGGTGCCCTACCAGGCCAACATCTATGCCATGAAACAGCTGGGGGTGCGCTATCTGCTCTCTTTTTCCGCCGTCGGCTCGCTGAAGGAGGAGATCGCACCGCTGGATATGGTACTGCCGGACCAATACATCGATATGACCCGGCAGCGCCCCAACAGCTTTTTCGGTAACGGCGTGGTCGCCCATGTGTCTCTGGCACAGCCCACCTGCCCGATGCTCGGCGACCTGCTCGCGCAGGCGGTCGATTCCCTGCCGGTGGAGGAAAGGGTCAACCTGCATCGCGGCGGCACCTATCTGTGCATGGAGGGGCCGCAGTTCTCCACCCTGGCCGAGTCCAACCTCTACCGTTCCTTCGGTGCCAGCGTGATCGGCATGACCAACATGACCGAGGCGCGTTTGGCCCGTGAGGCGCAGATCGCCTACACTTCGCTGGCGATGGTGACCGATTACGACTGCTGGCACCCGAAAGAGGCGCATGTCACTGCCGAACTGGCGATCCGCAACCTGATGCAGAATGCCGACCGCGCTCAGCTGATCGCGCGTCGCGCCATCAAGCTCATCGCCGCGGAGATGCCTCAATCAGCCGCCCATGACGCTTTAAAACAGGGTTTGGTAACGCCTCTGGAGCAGATCGCCGACGAGCGCAGGGCCCAGGTCGAGCTCCTGCTGCAATAGGTCTATCTAAATGACCATGCCGAATACAGATCACAGATCAACACTCGATACTGCCGACCTGAGTGATCCGCTCTACTACCTGCACAACTTCCGCACCCTGGTGCAGTGGGTCGGCAGACACCACATGGACCTGCTGCTTGAGCCGGAGAGGGAGCAGATAGACCAACTGTTGGCCCTGCCCACCCCATCCCTGGCCCTGCTGGTGCGCATGCTGATGCGACGGGGCGAGCAGTTTCGGGCCAGTCGCCTGGTCTATGACGAGATCGGTTCCACCATCAACGCATTGCCTCCACTGATCAACCAGGGGTGGATCGAGTTCGACCCGGCCGTGGACAGCACTACCTTGTGTCGCCTGCTGACCCGCGAAGAGCTGGTCCAGACGTTGGACAGTGACGTCGCGCAGTTTCCCGCCTCACTGTCCAAATCAGCGATCACCGAGCATCTGCAGACAGAGTATGGCGAGCATGCCCGCCGGCTGAAGGAGTGGGCTCCCACGCTGGATGACCAGTTGCTGCAGCTAAGCTGCAGCGACCTGTTCACCCGGTTGCAACTGATGTTCTTTGGCAATCTCGCCCAGGATCTCAGCGCTTTCGTGCTCACCGAGCTGGGCTACCATCGTTTCGAACCGGTCGCCTTCTCGAATGACTCCCGCGCGTTTGCCTGCCGGGAAGAGGTGGATACCTATTTAAGCCTGCACGCAGCACGAGAGTCGCTTGAGCATGAGCTCCCGTTGGGGGAAATTGTCGAACAGCTCCCCCCTGAGCCGCTGGATAACGCCTGGCTGGAGCGGCGCCGCTCGCGCCTGCTGTTCGAGCTTGGTCGTCGTGCAGAACGTGCCGGCGATTACGAGCTGGCGTTGGATCTCTACCAGCGAAGCCGACACACTGAAGCAGGGCAACGGGCGTTTCGTGTACTCGAACTCAGCAGGCCCAACGCTGATAGCTACGCGGCCCTGATCGAGGCGATCACACAGAGTGTACGCCCGAGTGAGCGTGAAGCGCTGTCGCGAATCGAGCGTCGCATGAGCCGAACACTCGGTCGGGAGCCCAAAACCCGCCTCAAACGCCCCACACTGCCCCGTCTCGATCTCAGTCTGCCCTGTTCAGGCTCGGTGGAAACGAGCGTTGCACAACACCTCGGCCGCCAGGACGCCCCGGTCTTTTTTGTCGAGAATACGCTGATCAACGGGCTATTTGCCCTGCTCTGCTGGCCGGCGCTATACGCACCGCTGCCCGGCGCTTTCTTCAACCCCTTCCAGGCCGCGCCGGCGGATCTGAACAGTCACGACTTTGTCACTCGTCGCCAGTCGTTATTTGACGATGCGCTGAGCTGTCTGGCCACAGGGGAATACAGAGAGAGGATACTCGGCCGATGGCGGGACAAGGCAGGTACCACCTGCCCATTCATCAACTGGCAACTACTGGGAGAGGAGCAGATCACGCTGGCACTGGAGTGCATACCTGCCAACCATCTGAAAGATTTTTTCCAACGCCTGCTGGAGGATATTCCCGCCCATCGCTCGGGGCTGCCGGATCTGATCCAGTTTTTTCCTCAAGGCATCGACGGAGTAAGTGGTCCGAGTTATCGGCTGATCGAAGTCAAGGGACCCGGCGATCGACTGCAGGATCACCAGCGCAGCTGGCTCGAATTCTGTCTGGAGCAGGGAGTAGAGGTGAGTGTCTGTTACGTACGCTGGGAGCAGCAGACGATCGACTGAAAATGACCTTGCGGCTTTAACCTATCAGCTGTTTCACAACGCCTATCAGTTGGTCGTTGTTGAAAGGCTTGCCCAACACCAGGTCGGCGCCTGCCTCTTTTGCGCGCTGCAGCTCCTGGTCGCCCAGCGCCGAGATCACGACAACCCGGGTATGCACCACCTCTGGCGTTTTGCGAATAAACTCAAGCACCTCAAAGCCGTCCATTCCGGGCATGCTCAGGTCCAGTGTAACCAGTGCCGGCTGCTCCTGAAGCAACTTGGTGCCGCCCTGGAAGCCATCATTGGCCACGCTGACTTCATAACCCTCGGCACGCAGAATGCGGCGAATAACACGGGTAATGGCGGGTTCGTCATCGATAACCAGAACCCGGCGATTGTTATCGCCGGCCAGTTCTGGCGGTATGGGCATGCCGTTTTCATTGAGAAAGGCGATGAAATCCTCAACCATCACCCGGTTATTGCCACGCCCCGGCAGTTTAAAACCCTTGAGCGCGCCGCGATCGATCCAGCGAATCACCGTCCGCAGGTTCACATCGCATAACTTGGCTATTTCACCGGTGGTGAGCGTTTTCATTAACCTAACGTCCAAAGAACCTTGTCGAGAGTTATAACACAATTCGCAATTAATGCAATTAGGACATTTATGACAGCATCAGACTTCCGCAACTTGCTGGCTACACAGGCACAATAGAGACTGTTCGCCGCGTGAATACTGCTGGTCGCAAACAAAGCCCGCGTCCCCCTGCTGAAAGTGGTATCAACTGATCTCTTTTCCATTTGCTAGGCTTTAGTCGTTGAATCAATCAGGAGAGAGTCGATGAGCTATATCGCCTGGATAATCGCCATCGTAGGGATGTGCATCGAATTGGCCGGCCTGCTTGGCTTTGGCCTCAGCTGGACACTGTCCGGCGCCCTGCTCACTGTTGTCGGCGGCATACTGTGGGGGCTGATTCCGCCGAAATCCACACGCTGAACGCTTTCAACCGCCCGGGGGCCAACCATCCGGTCACGCCCCCTATTCGCTCCCCTTAGCCACTCTGCCGCAACTTGCATATACAATTGAGCCAAAACCTATCCAACTGCTCGTCTGACCCAGACAGTATTGCCCTGTGTTTCACCCATCTTACAGGTAGATAGCCACCATTGAGCGCTTCAACATAGATATATACAATCAATGCATCTCAACCCAGAGCGGCAGAGGCCCCGAGTGAACAACAAGCCACGTTATCAGCAGATAAAAAGCTACATACTCGAGGGTATCAAGCAGCAGAAATACACCCCCGGCAGCCGTATCCCCACCGAGCACCAGCTGGCCGAGCAGTTCGGTGTCAGCCGAATGACGGTAAACAAGGCGATCCGCGATCTGGTGCAGGAGAACCGGCTGGTGCGCTACCCGGGTTTGGGCACGTTCATCGCCGATGCCAAGGCGGAATCGCCACTGGCGGATATCCGCAATATCGCCGAAGAGGTGCGCCAGCGAGGCCACCACTACAGCTGCCGGGTGATCAAGCTCGAGGCCACCTCGGCCAACGAAACCGTGGCGATGCAGATGGGCATGCCGATCGGTACGCGCGTCTATCACTCGGTGATCGTGCATATGGAGGAGGGTTTACCGATTCAGCTCGAGGACCGCTTTGTGGCCGCCGGCCTGGTGCCGGGTTATATCGATCAGGACTTCACGCTGGCCACGCCGAACGAATACCTGGTGAAAACCTGCCCGATCTCCAGCATCGAGCATATTGTCGAAGCGGTACTGCCGGGACACCAGGAGCAGCAACTGCTGGAGATAGATGCCGCTACCCCCTGTATCCAGGTCGGGCGACGCACCTGGTCCGATGGTCGCCTGATCAGCTTCGCCTGCCTGACCCATCCGGGCCCCCGCTACAAGCTGCGCTCGATCACCACGCTGGAACATTGAATTCGCAGGGCCGATAGCCCTGCGCACTGCTACACCTTGTCAGCCGCACAGGCTCGGCAGCAGTCGGCTCGGCAGATGAGCGTTCAGCGTCGCGCCCTGAATCAGCTGTTTGGCTTTTTCGATATCGGGGGCGAAATAGCGGTCCTTGTCGTAGAACGGCACCACAGCACGCAGTTCGGCCTTGCAGGCTTCGATCTGTTCCGACGCTTTAAGCGGCGTGCGGAAATCCAGCCCCTGACAACCGGCCAGTAGCTCCACCGCCAGCACCCCGGCGGTATTATCCGCCATATCACGCAGACGGCGCGCGGCAAACGTCGCCATCGACACATGGTCCTCCTGGTTGGCGGAGGTGGGCATGCTATCCACCGAGGCAGGGTGTGCCAGCGTCTTGTTCTCCGACGCCAGCGCCGCCGCAGTGACCTGGGCGATCATGAAGCCGGAGTTGACGCCGCCATTATTGACCAGGAACGGCGGCAACTTGCTCAGATTGGAGTCGATCAACAGCGCCATGCGCCGCTCGGACAGTGCCCCGATCTCGGCGATCGCCAACGCCAGATTATCCGCCGCCATCGCCACCGGCTCGGCGTGGAAGTTGCCACCGGAGATGAAGTCGTTCTCGTCGGCAAACACCAGCGGGTTGTCGGACACGGCATTGGCCTCCACCAGCAGCACCTCGGCAGCCTGGCGGATCTGCTGCAGGCAGGCACCCATCACCTGGGGCTGGCAACGCAGCGAGTACGGGTCCTGCACCTTCTCGCAGGTGGCATGGGAGTCACCGATCTCGGAGCGCTCGCCCAACAGGTGACGGTAGGCTGCGGCCGCATCGATCTGCCCCTGCTGACCACGCACCTCATGGACACGGGGGTCAAAAGGACGTCGGCTGCCCAATGCCGCTTCTACCGAGATTGAACCCGCCACTGTGGCTGCAGCATAGAGGTCTTCGGCAGCGAACAGGCCCTGCAGGGCAAAAGCGGTGGAGGCCTGGGTACCGTTAAGCAGCGCCAGCCCCTCCTTAGGTGCCAGCGTGATCGGCTCAAGGCCGGCGATACGCAGCCCCTCGGCGCCGGACAGGCGCTCGCCCCTGTAGATCACCTCGCCTTCTCCAAGCAGCACCGTGCTCATATGCGCCAGCGGTGCCAGGTCGCCGGAGGCGCCCACCGAACCTTTCTCGGGTACGCAGGGGTAAACCTCGGCGTTGACCAGTTGGATCAGCGCCTCGATCACCGACAGGCGGATACCGGAGAAGCCACGGGCCAGCGAGTTGATCTTCAGCACCATCATCAGGCGCACGGTGGACTCGCTCATCAGCGCACCGATACCGGCGGCGTGCGACAGCACGATACTGCGCTGCAGCAGCTCCAGGTCTTCCGGCGCGATTCGGGTGTTGGCAAGCAGACCGAAACCGGTGTTGATGCCGTACACCACGCGGTTCTCTTCGATCACCCGCGTGACAGCCGCACTGCTGGCGCGGATCCCCGCATGGCTGGCCGGATCGAGCTCAAGCGCCACCGGTGCATTGTTGACCTGGCGCAGTTCCGCAAGGGTCATCGCGCCGGGACGGATACACAGTGTTTTCATCAATTGTCCTCCAGCATCGGCAGGTCGAGGCCCTGCTCTTTCGCGCAGTCGATCGCTATATCGTAACCGGCATCGGCATGGCGCATGACGCCGGTACCCGGGTCGTTCCAGAGCACGCGGCCCAGGCGCTTGGCCGCCGCATCGCTGCCGTCGGCAACGATGACGACACCGGCGTGCTGACTGAAGCCCATGCCGACGCCGCCACCGTGATGGATCGACACCCAGGTGGCACCACCGGCGGTGTTCAGCAGCGCGTTCAGCAGTGGCCAGTCGGAGATCGCATCCGAACCATCCTGCATCGACTCGGTTTCACGGTTCGGGCTCGCCACAGAGCCGGAATCCAGATGGTCGCGACCGATCACCACCGGCGCTTTCAGCTCACCATTCTTTACCATCTCATTGAACGCCAGCGCCAGCCGTGCACGATCCTTCAAACCAACCCAGCAGATACGTGCCGGTAGCCCCTGGAAGGCGATGCGCTCGCGCGCCATATCCAGCCAGTTGTGCAGATGCGGATCGTCCGGGATCAGCTCCTTCACCTTCCGGTCGGTCTTGTAGATATCCTCCGGATCGCCGGACAGCGCGACCCAGCGGAACGGGCCGATCCCCTCGCAGAACAGCGGGCGAATATAGGCTGGCACGAAGCCCGGGAAGTCGAACGCGTTTTTCACGCCCTTCTCGAACGCCATCTGGCGGATGTTGTTGCCGTAGTCGGTGGTGGCCGCACCGCGTTTCTGCAGCTCGAGCATGGCGCGGACGTGAATCGCCATCGACTCCTTGGCTGCATCGACCACGGCCGCTTCGTCCTTCTGCCGCATCTCGGCGGCGTATTCCAGAGTCCAGCCCTTGGGCAGATAGCCATTCAACGGATCGTGGGCGCTGGTCTGGTCGGTGACCACGTCCGGCACGATGCCGCGCTCGACGATCTCCGGCACGATATCCGCGCAGTTGCCGAGCAGGCCGACAGAGACCGCTTCCCCACGAGCCTTGGCCGCATCAATGATCTCCAGCGCCTCATCCAGCGTGTGGGCCTTGTGATCGACATAGCGGGTGCGCAGACGGAAATCGATACGGGTCTCGTCGCACTCCACGGCGATACAGGAGTAACCGGCCATGGTAGCCGCCAGCGGCTGAGCGCCGCCCATACCACCGAGACCACCGGTCAGGATCCAGCGCCCCTTCGCCTCGCCGTTGAAGTGCTTCTTCGCCATCGCGGCAAAGGTCTCGTAGGTGCCCTGCACTATCCCCTGCGAACCGATATAGACCCAGGAACCGGCCGTCATCTGGCCGTACATCATCAGGCCCTTCTTATCCAGCTCGTTGAAGTGCTCCCAGGTGGCCCAGTGCGGCACCAGGTTGGAGTTGGCGATCAGCACGCGCGGCGCATCCGGGTGGGTCTTGAACACACCGACCGGCTTGCCGGACTGGATCAGCAGCGATTCATCCTCCTCGAGGCGCTGCAGCACTTCGACAATCTTGTCATAGCACGCCCAGTTGCGGGCGGCACGACCGATGCCGCCGTAGACCACCAGGTCCTCCGGGCGCTCGGCCACGTCCGGGTGCAGGTTGTTCATCAGCATCCGCATCGCGGCTTCGGTCAGCCAGCTCTTGCAGGTTTTCTCGGAACCGGTCGGAGCCTTGATGACGCGGCTGGGATCGTGACGATTGTCTTTCATTGTTATAGGCCTCACTTGACAATAAAGTGGATCAGGCGCGCCGCGGCGCGCGCAGTCCAGTTGTCGATATCGAAGGTCGGGTTGTATTCGGCGATATCGGCGATTTTCAGTTTGCCGCTGCGCTTGATCGTCGCGATCAGCGGCTCCAGAATCTCCAGACCCACGCCGTGCGGCGCCGGTGCGCTGACCCCAGGGGCAACGCTGGCGGGCAACACGTCCAGGTCGATGGTCAGGTACAGCAGGTCACAGCTCTCCATGAACTGCTCGAGCTGACGGATCGTCTCCTGCAGGTGCAGGAGACCCATGTCAGCATCGCTCCGGTAGCTGACACCCAGTTCGTCGGCGCGCCGGAACAGCGCCGCCGTATTGGACACTTCACTGACGCCCAGGCAGCAGTAACGGAACTCCAGGCCGCGAGCCTGGCACTGCCTGGCAATCTGGTAGAACGGCGTGCCGGAGCTGGCACCGTTGCTGTCCGGGCGCAGGTCGAAGTGGGCATCGAAGTTGACGATGCCGATGCGCGGTTTCTCGCCGCTCGCCTCGATATGCTGGGCCAGGCCCAGCCAGGTGCCGAACGCCACCTCGTGGCCGCCACCGAGCACCAGCGGGAAATGGCCGGCCTCCAAACAGTCGGTGACACGGTCGGCCAACGCCTGATGAGCGGTCTCTAGCTGCTGCTCTTCGCACTGCACGTCGCCGGCATCGTAGGCGGTCCGCTCCGGCGACCAGGGCAGATTGGCCAGGGCTCGGCGCAGTTTATTCGGTGCCTGTGCAGCACCCACGCGGCCCTGGTTGCGGCGCACACCTTCATCGCTGCAGAAGCCGATCAGCACCAGCCCTGCCGGGCCTTCCGCCAAAGGCTTGATTACCTGATGCAGGCGGGTGGCCAGTTCAGGGGACTCGTCGGCGTCGACGCGGCCGGTCCAGATATCGTTGAATTTCAGCTCAAACATTACCTACCTCCCCGCCAACGATGCGCTGTTTGATCGGATTGACGCCGAACTGGTAGGCCAGCTCGGCCGGATGTTCGATATCCCAGAGCAGCATATCCGCCTGCATCCCCGGTTTGATCTGGCCCAGGGTATGGCCCAGGCCGAGCGCCCTGGCGGCATTTCGGGTGACGCCCGCCAACGCCTCCTCCGGGGTCAGCCGGAACAGGGTGCAGGCCATGTTCAGCGCCAGACGCAGCGATGCCAGCGGCGACGATCCGGGATTAAGGTCGGTTGCCACCGCCATAGGCACACGGTGCTGACGTAGTAGATCGATCGGGGGCAACCGGGTTTCGCGCAGGAAATAGAAGGCGCCGGGCAGCAGCGTGGCGACAGTACCGGCTTCGGCCATCGCCTGGATTCCGGCCTCGTCCAGCCACTCCAGATGGTCGACGGACCAGGCACCGTACCTCGCCGCCAGTGCTGCCCCTTGCTGATCAGAGAGCTGCTCGACATGGGCGCGGATACCGAGACCATGGGTCTGGGCCGCCTGGAACACGCGCTCGCACTGGGCCGGTGAAAAGGCGATGGTTTCGCAGAACACATCCACCGCATCGGCCAGACCTTCGGCGACCGCCGCCGGAATGATCTCATTGCAGACCAGGTCGATATAACCCTCGGCATCGTCGGCAAACTCGGGCGGCAGTGCATGCGCAGCGAGCAGCGACGTCGATACCCGTACCGGGTAGCGCTCGCCGAGCGCCCGCGCTGCACGCAGCATGTTCAGCTCACTGACAAGATCGAGGCCGTAGCCGGACTTGATCTCGACACTGGTCACCCCCTCCCGCAGCAGCGCCTCAAGGCGCGGCACGGCCAGCGCCACCAACTTATCCACGCTGGCGGCGCGGGTAGCCTTGACGGTGGAGAGGATGCCACCACCCTGGCGCGAAATCTCCTCGTAGCTGGCGCCCTGCAGACGCAACTCGAACTCGCGGGCACGATTGCCGGCAAACACCAGATGGGTATGGGCATCGATCAGTCCCGGCGTCAGCCAGCGGCCTTGGGCGTCGATGATCTCGGCAGCGATGCCACTGGCATCGAAGGCGGTCATCGGCGCGATCGCCTGAATGCGGTCGCCGGCGACACCCACCGCCTGGTGCGACAGCGCACCATATGCGGCACTGTTGTCGGTATCGAAGGTCGCGACGTTGGCGTTGATCCAGACTCGGTCACAGTTTCTGAACACTGCATCCACCCTTTGGCTTAAAAACTATTGGCAACAGCATTTGTATATACAAATATATACTACAGATTTTCAGGAATGCAAACGCAATCGGTGGATTTTTTCCAGTTTTACATTTGAAACAAAAAAAGCGGAGATGGCGTTAGCGCCATCTCCGCCCCGAAAGGTTTTCCGCTGTCATCCGATCAGACGTTCGGCATAGAAGGCTACCGGTGTCGACAGCAGGATGGTCAAGGCCACGCGCTGGTACCAGATGATCAGCATCTGGCGGATCGTCAACGGTATCTCGGTGGAGAGGATGCAGGGGATAGACGCCGAGAAGAACAGCACCGAGGAGATCGCCACGCAACCGGTGACGAACTTGGCGGCAACCGCCCCTTCAGCCATCAGCAGCGCCGGCAGGAACATCTCAGCCAGGCCGGTGGCGGCAGCCTTGGCCACCGCCAGCGGCTCACCAAGCTGGGCCAGCGCGGTGAACGGATAGAACAGGTAGCCCATCCAGTCGAACAGCGGCGTGTACTTGGCAACCAGCAGCCCGATCAGTCCCACCGACATGATCGACGGCAGTATGCTCATCGCCATCAACAGCCCTTCGAGGAAGTTACGCCGGATATTGATCAACAGCGGTTCCGCCTGCTCATTGGCCGCGACACCCTCCAGCACTGCCTGCTTGAAACGCGGATGTTCGAGCTGTTCCTGCTCGGGCTGGTCGGCCCGGTCATCCATTCGAGACAATGGGAACAAGCGCACAGTGATCGCGGTGACGATGAAGGTAATCGCCAGGGCCGACCAGAAGAACAGATTCCATATCTCCATCAGCCCCAGGGTCTTGGCCACGATCACCATAAAGGTGGCCGATACGGTGGAGAAGCCGGTGGCGATGATCGCCGCTTCCTTTGCTGAGTACTGGCCGGACTTGTATACCCTGTTGGTGATCAACAGGCCGATGGAGTAGCTGCCAACAAACGAAGCCACGGCGTCGATGGCCGATTTGCCCGGAGTCTTGAACAGCGGCCGCATTACTGGCTGGAACAGCACGCCAATCAGTTCGAGCAGGCCGTAACTGATCAGGAACGCCAGGAAGATCGCACCGATCGGCACGATCAGCCCCACCGGGATCACCAGCTTGTTGAACAGGAACGGCAGCATATCCTTTTCAAACAGCGCCGCCGGGCCGAATTCGAAGAACGCCATCAACGACACCAGCACGCCGGCGACCTTGAGCAGCGAGAAGATGGTATGCGTGGTGTCTTTGCGCCAATTGCCCCGGACAAAAGGATAGATCCCGCCGGCGATGATAAGCAGCAACGCATAGAAAGCGGCGCCATCGGCCTGATGGGTGCGGATCCATGAGACGATATGATCCAGCGGAATGGTGGATTTGCCTGCCACCTCCACCGGCACGAAGAAGAAAAAGATACCGATCGCGCTGAACAGGATCAGCCGCGCAATCGACACCGGATTGAGGGACACAGCCGTTGCGGTCTCGTTATTCATAGAGATGCCTGTATTTATTGTTGGTGAGTGTCTGGTCAGCACGGGCACAGCCTTGCGCTGTCCGGCATACCCAAAAGCTCGCATCCTGCCCATGATTCCGGCGACACAAACCCGCCCGACACAGCGGTGCAGATCACGATTCCTCCGGCAACAATCCATGTACATACACATGTATATACATTTGCATCAAGTATGTAAATACCTCAGCTTGGCTGAGCAGTCTCTTTACCGCCCTCTTCCATCAGCTGTGCCATCTCGAATTTCAGTGCATCGATTAAAGATTCGGCAAAACTGGACAGTTCAACATCATTTCGCAACGCGACGTAAGTACTGAAGCGCACAGGTTCGGCCAGCCGAATAACCCGGAGATCACTGCTTTCCGTCTCGACTCCTGCCAGCGAAAAACTGTCGAGTACGGCTACCCCCAGCCCCTGCCTGACCAGTGAGATCACCATCGATCCGAAGCGCACGCGAAAGGTCAGGTCGTAGTCGACATCTGCACGACTGAACACGCTGTTCAGAATCTGACCATAGGGATCGCCAGGATCGACACCGATCAACGGGTACTGCGCGATCTCCTCTGCACTTACCACGGCCAGGGAAGCCAAGGGGTGGTCCCGGTGCACCACACAGCGCAATTCGCCCTCCGCAAGCGGCAGGAAGTCGATCGCCGGATGGTTGAAGCTGTAGCTCATACAGACAAACTCACCCCGCCCGAGCAGCAGGTAATCGATCGCCTCCTCGAGTTTCAGGGTTTCGATATTCAGATGCAGGTCTGGATAGCGCCCACGCAAGTGCGCGATCGCACGGGGTACCATCGTCAGCGCCAGACTCGGCACCGAGCCGAAGATGAGTTCGACCTCCCGTCCACGCTCCAGCTGTTCGATCGAGCGGTTCAGATCGCTGAGCTTTTTGTACAGATCATTGAGCTGGGCGAAGATACCGCTGGCTTCAGGGCTGGGCGTGTATTTACCGCCGATACGGGTAAACAGCTTGATCTCCAGTATCGATTCCACGTGTTTCATGGTCCGGCTCACGCCGGGCTGGGAAACATTCAGCAAGCGCGCGGCACCGGCGATGGAGCCCGCTACCTTGATCGCGCGGATCATCTCGATCTGACGCAGGGTCAACTGTCGTTTGGGCATGATGCTCCCTCCTGTGAAATCACTCTCTATCGCCAGTCCGGCGGATCACTGGTGCCCTTAGCCCTCGAACAAAATTAACATTATGTTATAGATCTACCAAATATTGGTATTTGACGTTTACCACTATCAGCGCAAAATTTAATCACCGGGCGTAACTGGACAGTCCGAGTCCAGCGGAAGAGGCACAACAGGCTCTTCCATTAACGACACACGCAACTGACAACACCGCTAACGTCCAATAACAACAAAGGAAAACAGGCATGAAAAAAGCGCTGATCAAGACTCTTGCCGGAGTCACATTCGCCGGTCTGCTCGCCGGTACTGCCCAAGCTCAATATCCTGAAAAAGATCTGCAGGGGATCATCCAGTGGGGTGCCGGTGGTTCCACCGATACCGTCATGCGCTCGGTAACCCCTCACGCCGAGGATCTACTCGGCCGCGATGTGATCATGACCAACAAGACCGGCGGCGTCGGCGCCATCGCCACCAAGTATGTCAGCGCCATGAAGGCCGACGGTTACACCCTGCTGATGGGCGCCGAGAACCCGCAGATGTACAAGGTGCTGGGGCTGGCCGATGTCGACTACGGCGATATGATTCCGATCAACGTACTGGCACGCGGTACACCGATCTTCGTCGCCCGCAACGATGCGCCGTTCAACACCATGAAGGAGCTGGTCGAGTACACCAAGAAGCACCCGGGTGAGATCAAGACCGGCTCCACCGGGCCCGGCGGCCTGACCTCCATCGTGTTGGCGATGCTGGAGGCGGAAACCCATATCGACTTCACCGGAGTACCCTATGATGGCGACGGCCCGGCGCTGACCGCGCTGCAGGGCGGCGCCATCGATATCATGCCGGCGGTGCTCGGTGCCGCCATCGAGCATATCAAGGCGGGCCGGATGAAGGTGATCGGCCTGGTCGATACCCAAGCCAGCCCGCTGCTGCCGGATACCGCACCGATCACCGAAGAGATTCCGGGCTTCAACAAGTACCTGCCCTGGGGCCCATTCTTTGGCGTCTTCGTCAAGAAGGATACGCCGGCAGAGGCGGTCGAGAAGCTGACAGCGGCTTATCATGAAGCGGCGCAGAACCCTGAGTTCAAGGAGCTGATGGACAAGCGCGGCTTCACCATTATGAACATCTCCGGTGATGAGGCGGCCAAGTTCCTCGACAGCTACCGCTCCGTCTCCTCCTGGATCGTCTACGACGCCGGTATCGCCAAGCACTCCCCGGAGGAGTTCGGCATCAAGCGTCCGGAGTAACACCCTAAGCAACACAAAGGCAGCCGGGCTTCGGCCCGGCTCTGGTTCCGAGATATGAGGACCGAGATTCCCAGGTCCGCCGGTTGCGCCCCAACCGACTATAACTAGAGTGAATCCATCACCATGTCACATACCCAGCATAGCTACACCAAGCCCGGCGAAACCCTGTTCGGCTTCCTGATG
>NZ_JAHREP010000040.1 GCF_019084545.1 Marinobacterium ramblicola | reverse complement strand
CAGTCGTGAAACGCGTCATCGCCGATGGTAGTGTGGGGTCTCCCCATGTGAGAGTAGGTCATCGCCAGGCACCTAATACGATAGAAGGCCATTCCGTAAGGGGTGGCCTTTTTTCGTATTGGGAAGCGAGACATGCTATGCACTACATATGCACTACAAAGGAGCCATGTGAGTCGTGCGCGACCCCGGCACCCATGTACCGCAGGTACGGCGGGGAGGCGCCGCAGGCGTCCCGCAGGGATCCAAACACCGTGTAGGTCATCGCTGCTTAAACAGGGCGTCTCGATAGGGACATACGAAAAAGCCCCACATCAAGGATGCAGGGCTTTATCTGGAAGCTTGGTGCCCGGAGGCGGAATCGAACCACCGACACGGGGATTTTCAATCCCCTGCTCTACCGACTGAGCTATCCGGGCAATCAGGTTGCGTATTCAAACACTTAGAGCTCATTCGGTCAAGCTAAGGCGTCCCGAAATCTGAGCATTTGCTAAAGGTCAGGCATTAATACCGTAATCCTTACGGTACTGGCGGATAGCGGCAAGTTCCTTCTGCATATCGCCCTTCTCTTCTAGAAACTCGATCAGATCATCCAGTGTAACGATGCTGATCACCGGCATGTTGTAGTCGCGCTCAACTTCCTGGATGGCCGAGAACTCGCCCTTTCCCCGTTCCATGCGATTCAGGGCAATGGCGACAGCAGCAGGCTGGGCGCCGGCGCCGTCGATAATCGCCATCACCTCGCGAATAGCGGTACCGGCGGTGATGACGTCGTCGATGATCAATACCCTGCCTTCAAGCGGCGCGCCGACCAGCGTGCCGCCTTCGCCATGGTCTTTCGCTTCCTTGCGGTTGAAGACGTAGGGCACGTCGCGCTGGTGTTCGGTAGCCAACGCGACCGCTGTTGCCGCCGCCAGCGGGATACCCTTATAAGCTGGGCCGAGCATGACATCGAACTCAATGCCTGAGTCGACGATTGCCGACGCGTAGAACTGCCCGAGCTTGGCCAATGCAGCACCGGTATTGAACAGGCCAGCGTTAAAGAAGTACGGGCTTTTGCGGCCCGATTTCAATGTGAACTCACCAAATCTCAGAACCTCTTGTTCAATGGCGAATTCGATAAAGGCACGCTGATACTCCTGCATAGGGACTCTCCAGTTACGTTTTCCGGCGGGATATACAGGGGCTAATAATACCGTTAATAGCTGTTCACGGCTGCTCTTGAGGCAATTTTCCCTTACATTCTTCCTACTTGCTCTAATCGATGCGTCAAATTGGACTATATGGCTAAAGTGGCATGGAAAAATTTTAAATTTCCGCCCCTTACCGATACAATCGATGTTTCTAATTTTCGTTTCCGGATGCTCGCTCGGGTGAGGCACAAGATACTATGCGCGTGATCACATTCAATACTCAGGGTATTGAACAGGCCGCTGACAAGGGTTTTTTCGACTGGATGGTCAAGCAGGATGCGGATGTCGTCTGCCTGCAGAATCTGAAAGCACGCGAGTATCAGTTGGATGGCGATCGTTATCATCCGGAGGGCTACCATGCCTACTTTTTCGATGCCTTCGACGAAGGCTTCAGTGGTGTGGCGATCTACACACGTCATCTGCCCAAAGCGATCATGACCGGGCTTGGTTTCGAACAGTGCGATTATCAGGGACGTTTCATTCAGGCCGATTTTGATAAGGTCAGTGTTTCGTCACTGACGATCCCCTCTGGACTGAAAAGCGAAGAGGCCCAGGCAGCCAAGCTCGAATATCTCGAACACTTTAAAAACCATCTGAAAAAAACGCTGCGTAAACGTCGCGATTTTATCTTTGCCGGCACCCTTAATATCGCCCATAAGCCGATTGATCTGAGTAACTGGTATGTGAACCAGAAGGTATCCGGTTTCCTCGTCGAGGAGCGTGCATGGATGGACGAAGTCGTCGGCGAGATGGGCTACGTGGATGCGTTTCGCGAGATAAACAAGGCGGAGCGTCAGTACACCTGGTGGCCGGACTACAACCGTGCCTGGACGCTGAATGAGGGTGCGCGCCTTGATTACCAGATCACCACGGCGAATCTGCGCAAGAGCATCAAAGGGGCGCGAATCGACCGTGATCATCGCTTTTCCGAGCACTGCCCGCTGATCATCGATTACGCCGTTGATATTTAAATCGTTTGCGGATCGACAATAAAAAAGAAGCCGGGTGGCTTCTTTTTTATTGGGTAGCGGCTTTGAATCAGCTGTTCAGTGCGCGCGTCTGCAACTGGATCAGCTCCCGAATCCCTTTGTTCGCCAACTCCAGCATCGCGTTGAGCTCATCCTGCGTGTAGGGCACGCCTTCGGCGGTACCCTGGACCTCTACGAAACCGCCGCTGGCCGTCATGATCACATTCATGTCGGTGTGGGCTTTGGAATCTTCGGCGTAATCCAGGTCGAGTACCGGCTGGCCTTCATAGATACCGACGGAGACGGCGGCGAGCTGGTGCTTGATCGGGTCGCCTTTCATAGCCCCGTTTTTGTCCTTCTTGAGGAAGTTCACGGCGTCCTGAAGTGCCACGAAGGCGCCGGTGATCGACGCGGTACGGGTACCTCCGTCGGCCTGGATCACATCGCAATCGATGGTGATGGTATTTTCACCCAGTTTGTTCAGGTCCAGTGCTGCACGCAGCGAACGGCCGATCAACCGCTGGATCTCGACTGTACGGCCGCCCTGTTTGCCGCGCGCGGCTTCGCGGTCGCTGCGGGTATTGGTGGAACGCGGCAGCATGCCGTATTCGGCGGTAACCCAGCCCGATCCTGAACCACGCAGGAAGCGGGGCACACCGCGGTCGACAGTCGCCGTGCAGATTACCTTGGTATCGCCAAATTCGACCAGTACCGAGCCCTCTGCATGTTTGGTGAAATTACGCGTAATGCGTACTTCGCGCATCTGGTCCGGCTGGCGACCGCTCGGACGCAGTTTTTTCAGACCCAGATTCTGCAGCTGTTCGGAGAGTGTGGAGGACATGAAGATACCTTAATAGCGGTTTTCCCCTGGCCGATAGAGGCTCGGCTTTGGGGCTGTTAATATGTGTCGAATCAGAGTCCACAATTTTAATCGAGATCGCACCGTATGACACGTAGCATGACCGCCTTTGCCCGCCAGGAACTGCACCGGGAATGGGGCACACTCACCTGGGAGATCCGCTCGGTCAACCACCGCTACCTCGAGCCGCACCTGCGCCTGCCGGAAAGTCTGCGTGATCTGGAGGGGGCTTTGCGCGAGAAGTTGCGGACGTCGCTGAGCAGGGGCAAGGTGGAGTGCACCCTGCGATTCGTCGCGGAGGCGGGTGCACAGACGCTGAATGTGGATCAGTCTCGGGCGCAGGAGGTGATCGCGGCGGCGACCCAGGTGCGTGCCCTGATGCCTGACTCCGCACCCTTGGATACCTTTCAGGTATTGGGCTGGCCCGGCGTGCTGGTTGAAACCGAACTGGACATGGACAGGATAAAGCGAGAGGCCCTGGCTCTGTTCGATGGCGCGCTTGCCGACCTATCGGCTGGACGAGAGCGTGAAGGCGCAGAGTTGAGCCAACTGATCAGGCAGAGGTTGGACAGTATCTCCGAGATTGTCGCGGAAGTACGTGGGTTGATGCCGAAGATCCTGGCAGCGCAGCGCGAAGCGATGCGCACACGGATCGAAGAGATGAAGGTTGAAGCCGATCCGATGCGTCTGGAGCAGGAGTTGGTGCTGGTGGCGCAGCGCGCTGACGTGGATGAAGAGATGGATCGCCTCGATACCCATGTGCAGGAGGTGCGCCGGGTGCTGGGTCAGAAGGGCCCTATCGGTCGTCGTCTCGATTTCCTGATGCAGGAACTGAACCGGGAGGCCAATACGCTGTCGTCCAAATCGATTGTCGCCAGCACCACGCAACGCGCGGTAGAGTTGAAGGTCTTGATCGAGCAGATGCGCGAGCAGATCCAGAATATCGAATAAACCAAGGCCCGCAACTGCGGGCCTCTTCATGCCGACTTATTCGGACACCGAACTGTCGGCTCTCCAGCCTCCCCCCAGTGCCCGGTACAGGTCCACCTGGGCCTGCATCAGGGCCAGGCGGGCGCTGATACTGGCCTGTTGTGCGGAAACCAGATTACGCTGCGCATCCAGTCGCGTCAGCATGCTGTCGACACCGTTATGGTAGCGCTGATCGGCGATCTCGAAGTAGCGGGCATAGGCGATCTCGGCCCGCTCCTGGGCCGCCAGCTGTGCGGTGTAACCATCACGCTCGGATAGCGCGTTGGAGACCTCGGTAAAGGCGTTTTGTACCGCCTGCTGATAGTTGGTCACGGCAATTTCACGGTCAACCTTGGCGGTTTCGAGCTGCGCATCAAGTCGACCGGCGCTGAAGATCGGCAAATTGAGGCTGGGCATGAACAGCCAGCTTCCGCTACCGGCGGCGAACAGGTCGTTCAGTTCCCGGCTCATCGAGCCCACATTGGTGGTCAGGCTGATGCTGGGGAAAAAGGCCGCACGGGCGGCGCCTATGTCGGCGTCGGCGGCCCTGAGCCGATGTTCGGCCGCGAGCAGATCCGGCCGGCGGGTGAGCAGATCGGAGGGTAGTCCCGGCTCAACGCCGGCAATGGTCGCCACGTCGAGTTTGTCGGCGGGCTGCCAGTCGGACTGCAGTGGGGCGCCGACCAGCAGGGTCAGTGCGTTGCGATCCAGTTCGCTCAGCCGCCGATAGCGGGACAGCGTGACATTGACATCCTCCAGTGCCGCCTGGGCCTGGGACAGCTCTAGCTCGGAGGCGATGCCCAGGTCGAAGCGCTTGCGGACCAGCTCTAGATTATCGGCCTCAATCGTCCGGGTTTGTTCAGACAGCGTCAGCAGTTCACGATCGGCGACCCAGTTCAGATAGGCGTTGGTGACGTTGGCAACCAGTGCAATCTGCGCCGTGCGCAGGCCTTGCTCCCGGGCCAGGTAGCTCTCTAGTGCCTGCTGCTCGAGACTGCGTACCCGGCCGAACAGATCCAGCTCATAGGCGGTGAGGCCTACGTTCGCACTGTAGCTGCTGGAGATACTGTCCTTGCCGTTGGTGTTGGCGGTTTCCGGAACCCGCTGTCGACTGCCGCTGCCTTGTACGGAGATCGACGGCAGCAGCGCCGCGCGCTGGATGCGGTACTGGGCACGGTAACGTTCCACGTTGAGCAGTGCCAGGCGCAGATCCTTGTTGTATTCCAGGGTCTGCTCAATCGCCTGGATCAGGGCGGGGTCGGCAAATACCTCGCGCCATCCGGTATCGGCGGCGCTGAGGCCCTGCTGCCGGGCACCTCGCCAGGTGTTAATGCTTTCCACCTCAGGTTGACGGTAGTCGGGCATCAGTGAGCAGCCGGCCAGCAGCGCCATCGCCAGCGTCAGTGGTAAAAGCTTCATGCCGTCACTCCTTGGGTTTCGACCTGGACAGGTTTGCCCCTGGTCAGGCGTATCACCAGCACATAGAACAGCGGTACGAAAAAGATCGCCAGGAAGGTGGCACTGAGCATGCCGCCGATCACGCCGGTACCGATCGCTTGCCGGCTGGCGGCGCCGGCGCCTGAACTCAATGCCAGCGGCGTGACGCCGAGCACGAACGCCATCGAGGTCATGATGATCGGCCGCAGACGCATGCGGGCGGCTTCCACGGCGGCATCGAACAGATCCATGCCCTGATCGTAGAGCGCCTTGGCAAACTCGACGATCAGGATGGCGTTCTTCGCCGACAGGCCGATAGTGGTCAGCAGACCGACCTGGAAGTACACATCGTTGTCCAGCCCTCGCAACGTGGCGGCTGCCAAGGCGCCGAGTATGCCCAGCGGCACCACCAGGATCACCGAAAATGGCACCGACCAGCTTTCATACAGTGCTGCCAGACAGAGGAATACCACCAGCATCGACAGGGCGTATAGCGCCGGCGCCTGGGATCCTGCCATGCGCTCCTGATAGGACATACCGGTCCACTCGATCGACAGTCCCGGCGGCAGCTTGCTCAACATCTCCTCCATCGCCTGCATCGCATCGCCAGTGCTGTACCCCGGTGCAGCCTGCCCCTGGATATTGACCGCCGGCACACCGTTGTAACGTTCCAGGCGCGGCGAGCCGTAGTCCCAGTAGCTGGTGGCAAAGGCGGAGAAGGGCACCATCTCAGCATCGCCATTACGCACATGCCAGTCGCTCAGGTCGCTCGGCAGCATGCGGTAGGGCGCATCGCCCTGCACATACACCTTTTTCACCCGACCTCGGTCGATGAAGTCGTTGACGTACTTGGACGCCCAGGCGGTGCTCAGGGTGCTGTTCACGTCGTCGATATCCAGACCCATCGCCTTGATCTTTTCGTGGTCGAGCTCGATGCGGAAGATCGGTACATCCTCCATGCCGTTGGGGCGTACGCCGGCGAGGCGAGGATCCTGCGCGGCCATGCCGAGCATCTGGTTGCGTGCGGCGACCAGTGCCTGGTGGCCTATGTTGCCGCGATCCTGAAGCATCAGGTTGAACCCGGATGCGGTGCCCAAGGCCGGGATCGGCGGCAGATTGATCGGGAATACGCGGGCATCGGTGATCTGGCCGAAGGCACCCCAGGCGCGGCCGATAATGGCGTCAACGGACTGGGAGGGTTCGGTACGCTCGTCCCAGGGCTTCAGCTTCATGAAGGCCAGGCCCATGTTTTGCCCCTGTCCGGCAAAGCTGAAACCGGCGACGGTAAACAGCGACTCGATGTTCTCCTCCTGCTCGGCAAAGGCTTCGATCTGCTTCATCACCTCCAGGGTACGGCCCTGGGTTGCGCCCGATGGCAGTTGCACCAGGGTCAGCAGTACACCCTGATCCTCATCCGGCAGAAAGGCGGTCGGCATCTTCACGTAGAGGTAGCCGAGCCCGGCGACCAGAATCAGGTAGACACTGACCATTCGGAGCGGCCGCTTCAGCGTACTGCCGACACCGCGCTGGTAGCCATGAGTGGCGCGAGTAAAGTTACGGTTGAACCAGCCGAATAGGCCGCCGCTATCATGATGACCTGGCTTCGCCGGCTTGAGAATCGTGGCACAGAGTGCCGGTGTCAGGATCAGCGCCACCATCACCGACAGCGCCATGGCCGAGACGATGGTCAGCGAGAACTGGCGATAGATCGCGCCGGTGGAACCGGGGAAGAACGCCATCGGCACGAATACCGCGGACAGCACCAGGCCGATACCGACCAGCGCGCTGGTGATCTGCCCCATCGATTTGCGGGTGGCTTCACGCGGCGGCAGACCATCCTCATGCATGACACGCTCGACGTTCTCTACCACCACGATGGCGTCATCCACCAGCAGGCCGATCGCCAGCACCATACCGAACATGGTCAGGGTGTTGATGCTGTAACCGAACGCGGCCATTACGCCAAAGGTACCGAGCAGTACCACCGGTACCGCGATGGTCGGGATCAGCGTGGCGCGGAAGTTACCCAGGAACAGGTACATGACCAGGAACACCAGCAGGATCGCCTCGCCCAGTGTCTTCACCACCTCGTCGATGGAGATCTCGATGAACGGTGTGGTGTCGTAGGGGATCACCACCTCCATATCGTCCGGAAAGAAGGGCTTCAGCTCCTCGATACGGGCACGCACCGCGGCGGCGGTGTCCAGCGCGTTGGCGCCGCTGGCCAGCTGGATCGCCAGGCCGGCGGCGGGTTTACCGTTGAAGCGGCTGATCACCGAGTAGTCTTCGGCGCCAAGCTCGATCCTGGCAACGTCCTTCAGCCGCACCTGGGATCCATCGGTGTTGACCTTGAGCAGGATCTTTTCGAACTGCTCGGTGCTCTCCAGTCGGGACTGGGAGATGATGGTGGCGTTGAGCTGCTGGTTGCCGAAGGCGGGCAGACCGCCCAGCTGACCGGCGGCGAACTGGTTGTTTTGGGTGGTGATCGCGTTGTTTACATCCAGTGGCGTCAGACCATAGGAAGTCAGCTTTTCCGGCTGCAGCCAGATACGCATGGCGTACTGCCCGCCGAAGATGCGCATGCTGCCGACCCCCTGGGTACGGGACAGCGGATCCTTGAGCTGACTGACCGCGTAATCGGCCATGTCGGCACGGGACAGGGTGCCGTTGGGCGATACCAGACCGATCACCATCAGAAAGCCGGTGTTGGCCTTGGTTACGCTGACCCCCTGCTGCTGTACCGCTTGTGGCAGCAGCGGTTCCGCCTGCGACAGCTTGTTCTGCACCTGAACCTGGGCGATATCCGGATCGGTACCGGCGGTGAAGGTCAGCGAGATCTGTACGCTGCCGGAGGCGCTGCTGTTCGACGACATATAGAGCAAGCCGTCAAGGCCGGTCATCGCCTGCTCGATCACCTGGGTCACGCTGTCTTCCAGTGTCTGTGCCGAGGCGCCCGGGTAGTTGGCCGATATCGCCACCGATGGCGGAGCGATGGTGGGATACTGCTGGATCGGCAGCATGCGGATCGAAAGCAGCCCGGCGAGCATGATCACAATCGCGATCACCCAGGCAAATATCGGCCTGTCGATAAAAAAGCGTGCCATGGGATCTCCTTACTGCGTGGCGGCTGTCGTGGCGGCCTGCTCGCGCGGGGTGACCGTAGCGCCTGCGCTGACCTTCTGCAGCCCGCCGATAATCAGCTTGTCACCGGCGGACAGGCCCGAGAGCACGAGCCAGCGATCGGCAATCGCTCTGCCCAACTCGACCGGACGGGACTCAACCCGGTTGTCGGCGTTGACCACCAGCGCCTGTGCTGCGCCATTGGGCAGGCGGGTGATACCCTGCTGGGGTGCCAGAATGGCGGTGTCGAGGTGCTCAACCACGACGTTGGCACGGACAAACATACCCGGTAGCAGCAGCTCCTGGCTGTTGTCGAACTGGGCGCGGACATTGACCGTCCCGGTACCCTCATCGACGCTGCTTTCGGAGAACTTCAGCGTGCCGGTTTCGTCGAGCAGACTGCCATCCTCGAGCCGCAGCTGGACATCGGCGGTGAGATCCTCGCCGCTGCGCTTCATCTTCATCACCGAGCTTGCCGGCTGGCGGATATCCACGTAGACCGGCGACAACTGACGAATGGTGGCAAGCGCACTGCTTTGCGCCGCCGATACCAGGGCACCTTCGGTCACGCTGGAGCGGCTGATGATGCCGGAGATCGGTGCGGTGATACGGGTGTAATCCAGATTGATCCTGGCACTCTGCACCGAGGCCTTGGCCGCCTGGATCTGCGCCTGCGCCTGCTTCCAGGCGGCTTCGGCATTGTCCGCCTCCTGGCGGCTGACGGCTGAGCTTTTGACCAGTTCGCGATAACGCTCGGCCAGCAGTCGAGCGCTTTGTGCGTTGGCTTCAGCCAGGGCCAGCTCGCTTTCGGCACTGGCCAGCTCGGCCTTATAGAGGGACGGGTCTATCTGATAGAGCAGATCGCCGGCCGCGACATGGGAGCCCTCTTCGAATTTGCGCGCCAGAATGATGCCGCCGACCTGGGGCCGGATCTCGGCGCTGCGATAA
Organism: Marinobacterium ramblicola; assembly: GCF_019084545.1. Lineage (GTDB taxonomy): Bacteria > Pseudomonadota > Gammaproteobacteria > Pseudomonadales > Balneatricaceae > Marinobacterium_D > Marinobacterium_D ramblicola. Next base: position 21,007 of record NZ_JAHREP010000040.1, on the reverse strand, counting down.
GCGGCAACGCGACCGGCGTAGCTTTCGGTGATATCGACCGGTACGCTTTCCAGTGTTACCACATCCACGGCTGCCGGCGGGCGGTTGGCCGTGCTGCTCTGGTCACTGCTGTCCTGGCATCCGGCCAGGCCCAACATCAGTCCGCCGATGACAAGCCCTGCAGGCCAGCGGCGTAGCGAAGCGATAGTTCTTCCCATGATCTCCCCACGTAACTCAAGACGGTGTAGCGAAGCGACGGCGGCTCCTGTTGTGGCTGCACGTCGTGACGAATAGCGCTCTATTTGATAACCAGTTTACATACGTTCGCGTTTGTATGTAAGCTATCGATACAAAACTTAACAATAGAGTCAGAAATTGCGCAGGACAAAAGAGGAGGCGGAAGCAACCCGCCTCTGCATCATGAAAAAGGCACTAGGGCTGTTTGCGGAAAAGGGGATAGCCGCAACCAGCCTGGCCGATATTGCCCAGGCGGCCGGTGTTACCCGTGGAGCCATCTACTGGCACTTCAAGAACAAGTGGGATCTGTTCGATGGCCTGTGGGAGCACTACTCGAGTCCTTTGATGGTGGTAGGGGATGCCAGCCTCTCAGATGAAGAGTCGGATCCGCTGGGCAAGTTCGTCGAGCTGTTGAGGCTGCTGCTGGTCAGTGCCGAACGGGATGAGGATTTGAGCCGTCTGATCAAGCTCTACATGCGTGAGACTGCAGTGCTCTCCAGCGATGAGTTGCCGATGCATATGCAAGCGCTCGAACGGGAGCTGCATGCGCGCCGTGTGCGCACCCTGGAAAACGCGGTGCGGAAGGGGCAGTTGCCCCGCGACCTCGATGTGGAGGCCGGTTCGTTGCTGGTCAAGGTCATGGTCGACGGTCTGATCATCAGCTGGCTCAGGAGCCCAGACTGTTTTTCCCTGAGTGAGCGGGCCGGTCAGTTTATCGAGTCGATCGTAGCAGTGCTGCAGCACGGTGCACGCAAACGTGTCTAATTGATTACAGAACGTACTAAAAGGCGTGGAATCGTTGGGGTTTTAGGGTATGTTTAACGTCTAAAAAACATCCCCGACTGGAGTTCCGCGCAATGCCGTATCGAGCTGGTATAGCGGCGCTGCTGACGCTGCTGCTATCTCCCTACACGATGGCTGAAAAGCTGACCCTGCTGAACTGGGAGGCCTACCTCGACCCGGATGTGATCGCGATGTGGCAGGCGGAAACCGGCGTCGAGATAGAACAGATTTACTTCGACAACGACGAACGCCGAGACCGGATGATGGTGGATGCCGGGCGCCACCATATCGATCTGGTCGTGCTCGACGAGGTGGCTTCACGTCTGTTTGGTGAACGTGGTGTCTCCTTCGCTCCTACCACTGCTCAGGCGCCGAATCTACGGCATCTGGATCCTCGCTTTACGGACCAGTGCGGCAAGCACAGCGTGCCCTACATGTGGGGCTCCCTGGGTATCGCCTATCGCAACGATAAAGTAGGTACGACACCGGTCAGCTGGTCCGATCTGATGAGGCCTGCGCCGGAGCTGGTCGGGCATATCGGTATGCTTGATGACGGCGCGGATATGCTGGCACCGGCGTTGTTGATGCATGGTCAATCGGTTAACAGCGACTCGCGCGAGGCATTGCAAGCCGCGTTTGAGGATCTCAAGCAGCAGGTGCCTGCGGTGCTGACCTATGACTATGCAATCACCTATCTGCAGAGTGACACCAACGCCGACCAGCTGTATATGGCGCTGGTATACAGCGGTGACCAGGACACGCTGAACGAGGTTCAGGGCAGCGAGCACTGGCAGTATGTGGTGCCGAGCGAGGGCACCATTCTCTGGGCGGATTGTCTTGCGGTGCTGCAGGGCTCGGACAAACAGGAGCTGGCGATCCGCTTTATCGATTTCCTCAATCGCCCGGAGATAGCGGCGCGCAATGCACAATCGGTGTGGGTTGCGACGCCCAACACAGCCGCTTACCCACTGCTGGACGAGGAGTTCAGTCAGGACCCAACCGTATACCCTTCTGCAGACGTGATGGCGAAGAGCCAGCTGTACGGCGTGCTGAGTGACGAAAACCTGATGCTGCGCAAGCGTATCACCAGTGCGATAAGGAAGCTGCATGACGCTAAGTAGGCGTGCTGCGCTGCTGATTGTCCCGGTGCTGCTGGCGGGATATCTGCTGGTGGCGCTGGCCGTTTACTATGTCGAGCGCTCCTCCATCGAACGCCTTGAGCAGGCGCGGCTGAACAATCAGCTGACCGAGCTGCGCGCCACCTTTTCCGTTTACTCCTCCTTTGCCGACAGTTATCTGTTTGCGATCAGCGAGTCGGAGGCGCTCCACCGTTTTCTGCAGGAGACCGACGATCGCTACCGCAAGCGTGCGCTTGGCGGACGGCTGGAGGATGCATTCGGTAATCTGACCGACTCCCGCTCCGGCTATATCTCCTTTGCCCTGATCGAGCCCAATGGCCAGCCGGCGTATTTCTTTGCCAGCAGTGACAACCCGTTTCGCGATATTTCAGCCGAGGAGCTGGCCTTTGCCAACAGCGCTTTCCGCGACCGTTCACTCTCTGGCATCAGCGTTGTCCAGCTGGACTCGGGATCGTCGCTGTTGATTCAGCACCGGTTGTTGGATACGCGGACCCTGGCTACGCCGCTACCCAACCATCTGCAACAGAGTGTGGTGGTGCAGGTGGCGATCGAGCTGACGACATTCGATGCCCAGGTCAGACGTCTGGAGGATGCCTATGGTACACGGGTTGAATACAGCCAAGAGGCCAGGACTGATGCGAACGGCTGGGGAGGCAATATACGCCTGCTGCCCGATCTCTACCTGCGTTTGCAGCCTGATCCCCGTTTTATCGCCGAACAGTTACGCAGCATGCAGCATAGCCTGAGCATCGGTGCCCTGCTGGTCTGCGCGATCAGTGCCGGACTGTTGATGTGGTTGATTCGTCGCTATATCACGCTGCCGGTGCATACGCTGGAGCGTCAGCTCAACGAGGTGATGCACGGTATGAACGACCGCATAGCCTATTCCGGGCAGGATGAGATCGGGCGTCTGGCGCGGCAGTTTCAGCAGCTGTACGGTCAGCTTGATGAGGCCTATCGACGCTCCCGTCAGCTCGCCGAGCAGGACTCGTTAACCGGTCTGCCCAACCGTAACCGCTTTAATGAACTGGCGGTACGCGAGCTCAAACTGGCTGCAGAGCGGCAACTGCCGGTTGGCTTGCTCTATATCGATCTGGACCATTTCAAGTTCGTTAACGACAAGTATGGCCACAGTGTCGGTGACTCGTTGCTGAAGTCCTTTGCCCATCGCGCCAGTGCGTTGATTCAGCATGAGTGTAACCGCTCACCCCGGTGTGGACAGGCGGTTCTGGCCCGTCTGGCGGGTGACGAGTTTGCCGTGCTGCTTTACGGCTACAGGGATGCCGGTCAGCCGGAGCATCTGGCCAATCGCTTGCTTGGCCTGGTGCGCGACGGCTATCAGTTTGAGCTGGGTAGCTATCCGGTTACGCTCAGTATCGGTATCGCCTGCTGTCCCGAGGATGGGCACAACATCACCCAGTTGATCTCCAATGCCGATACCGCCATGTATCAGGCCAAGCATGGCGGCAAGAACCGGGTGGCCTTCTACTCCCAGGAGCTGGCGCGCAAGGCGCGTCGCGAGCTTGAGATCGAGCACCAGCTCAAGGTGATCGATTTCGATCGTGAACTGTACCTGACCTATATGCCGATCCTGGACGCCAAGGGCCGGATCGATGGCTGTGAAGCGCTACTGCGCTGGGAATCGCCCACCCTGGGCCGGGTAACGCCGGACAGCTTTATCCCGATCGCCGAGCGCACCGGGCTGTATGGCCTGATCGATCGCTGGGTGGTGCAGAGATCCTTTACCGATCTGCCGAGACTACGCCAGATACTGGGTAGCGGCATGACGCTGTCGATCAACCTCTCCTCGGCAGAGCTGACCGTGCCTGACTTTGACCTGTACTTACAGGAACAGTTGATGCGGGCTGGCGTCGAGGCCGGTAGCATCGAGGTCGAGATGACCGAAACCTTCGGTGTGGAGTCTTCGGTGCAGCGTAACGAGATGCTGGGGCGACTGCGGGGTTTGGGGCTGCAGATTGCCATCGATGATTTCGGTACCGGTTACACCTCGATGATGCAGATGGTGGAGTATCCGGTGGACAAGGTGAAGCTGGACCGCAGCTTTATCGAGCGGCTGATCGAGCCTGCCAACCAACGGCTGTTGGCACCGATCATCTCCCTCTGCCATGCCCGCGGGTTGCGGGTGACGGCGGAGGGGGTTGAAACCGAACTCCAGGCGAAGCGGCTGATCGCCGCCGGGTGCGACTGCCTACAGGGGTATCTCTTCGGACGACCGATGCGATTGGAGGAGCTCGAGAGCTGGATAGTTGAGCGTATGGCGGTCAAAAACGATACCGGGCAGGCGGTGAAATGATGCCCTGCGGGGCAGACAAGCGGGTATCCGTGGGTATACTAACGCGGACGGAGTTCCGAATAACAGCAAGTAAACGAGGTATCGACAGTGGGTGCAGTGGATCAGGGGATGGTTGAAGAAGCTGAAGACCTTCAGGTGCTGATGGCGCGCCAGCCAATCTATACCAAGAGTCAAGATGTTACTGCGTTTGAGCTGCTGTTCCGCGACTCCGAGGGCAAGTTTGTCGATGGCCTCAAGGATAAGGAGGCGACACTCGGTGTGCTGATGGGGGCCTACTCCAGCATCAGCAGGGGGGGCGAGGTGCAGAATGTACCCTGCTTCCTGAAGGTGACTGACAGCTTCCTGCTCGATAATGAGATGCCGGACCTGCCGCGGCAGAGCTTCATCATCGAGATTCTGGGGCACTCCAAGATTTCACCGGCGTTGATCGAGCGGGTCAAGAGCTTGGCCAACGACGGCTACCGCCTGGCGCTGGCCGATTACAACCCCACCGACCCGCGCTTCGGGCCGCTGCTCAATGTGGTACACGTGCTCAAGCTCGATATCCAGAAGCTTGGCATGAAGAATGTACAGACCCTGGTGCAGAAGCTGCGCCCGTTCCAGCTTGAACTGCTGGCGGACAAGGTGGAGACCAAGGAGGAGTTCAGAAGCTGTCTGGAGATGGGGTTCGAGCTCTACATGGGCTATTTCCTGAGCAAGCCAGAACCGGTTAAGGGCAGGAAGATAAGCGGCAATAAGGTGCTGCTGATCCAGCTGCTGACCGAGCTGCAGAAACCGAATGCGACGGCCCAGTCGGTGGAGGAGATCGCGCTCAACGATCCGGCCCTGACCTTCAAGATTCTCAAGGTGGTCAACTCCGCCGCGTTCAATCTGCGCCGGGAGATCACTTCGCTGTCCCATGCCATCGCGATGCTGGGTATGGATCAGGTCCGGCGCTGGGTGATGCTGTTTCTGGCCAACAGCAATGGCGACAAGCCGGACGATCTGACCCGCAACATGCTGCAGCGTGGGCGCATGTGTGAGCTGCTCGCGGAGATGACCGGACGGCCTGAGCCGATCAACCATTTCATCGTCGGGCTGCTGTCCCAGCTCGACGTGATGATGGATATGGATATGTCGGAGCTGATGGATCAGGTGCCGCTGCACCACGATATCAAGGCGGCGCTGATCAACCGCGATGGCTCCTATGGCGAGGTGCTGCAGGAGGTGGAGCATTACGAGCGGGGCGAATTCGAACACCTGCGCAAGATGCTCGATCGGCACTTCTACGAGGTCTCCTATCGGCATAGCCTGAGCTGGGCGACCCAGGTGATGCAGGCACTGCAGAGCGCCGCGTGAGCGGACTGCTGCCGCCGGAACTGGCGGTCGCAGAAGCGCTGTTTCTCATTCTGATCGCCGGATTCACCTCGATGCTGACCGCCGCCATGGGCATAGGCGGTGGTCTGCTGTTGCTGGCCGTGATGGGGCAGATGGTGCCGCTGAACGCGCTGATCCCGGTGCACGGACTGGTGCAACTGGGCTCCAATGCCAACCGCGCGCTGATGATGCGCCGGCATATCGACTGGCGTATGGCCGGCCTGTTCGCCGCCGGTGCCGTCCCCGGTGCGCTACTGGCTTCGATGGTGGTGGTCCAGTTACCCCTGGCGACAATTCAGCTCTGCATCGGCCTGTTCATCCTCTGGCTGGTCTGGGGACCGAAGCTCGGCAAGCATGAGCTGTCGCGCTGGAGCCTGATGCTGATGGGTGGGCTGACCACCGTGCTGACCCTGTTCGTCGGTGCCACCGGGCCGCTGGTCGGTGCCTTTATTCACCGCAACAGTTTCGATCGCTTTCGCACCGTCGGCACCTTTGCCACCTGTCTGTCGATACAGCACCTGCTCAAGGCCGCGGTGTTCTCGTTCATCGGTTTCAGTTTTATCGACTGGCTGGGGATGTCGTTGGTGATGATCGCCAGCGGTGCGCTGGGCACCTGGATCGGTCTGCATCTGCTGAAAAAGATCCCCGCCGAGCGCTTTGGCCTGATCTTCAAGACGCTGGTTACATCGCTGGCGCTACGCATGTTGTGGTTAGCGGGAGTAGCGCTGAATGCGGGGTGAGTGGCTCTGAGATACGGGCCAGCCCTAGCGTTTCCGGCTGACACGGGCTGGGCGCCCCCCCAGTAAACCCCTCCCTGGGGGCTCGCTGCCGCCCTCCCTGGCGGCAGACGGTCAGCCAAAAACGCTAGGGCCGACCCTCGGTAGCACTGTGCCAGCTGTCGCTCAGTCGAGCTGCGACAGGTCGCGCACCGCGCCCTTGTCGGCCGAGGTGGCCAGTTTGGCGTAGGCCTTCAGCGCCGCCGAGACCTTGCGCGGGCGCTCCTTGGCCGGCTTCCAGCCCAGCTTGTCCTGCTCGGCGCGGCGAGCGGCAAGCTCTTCATCCGACAGCAGCACGTCGATGGTGCGGTTGGGGATGTCGATGCGGATACGGTCGCCGTTACGCACCAGGCCGATGGCGCCGCCGGCGGCCGCTTCCGGCGAGGCGTGGCCGATCGACAGACCGGAGGTGCCGCCGGAGAAGCGACCGTCGGTGAGCAGTGCGCAGGCCTTGCCCAGCCCCTTGGACTTCAGATAGGAGGTCGGGTAGAGCATCTCCTGCATCCCCGGGCCACCCTTCGGGCCCTCGTAGCGGATGATCACCACATCGCCGGCTTTCACCTCGTCGTTGAGGATCTTCTGTACCGCCTCGTCCTGGGATTCCATGACGTTGGCGCTGCCCTCGAACACCAGGATCGAGTCGTCGACCCCAGCCGTCTTCACTACGCAGCCATCCAGGGCGATATTGCCGTGCAGTACCGCGAGACCACCTTCCAGCGAGAACGCGTGTTCAACTGAACGGATACAGCCGTTGGCACGATCGCCGTCCAGGGTCGGCCAGCGGGTGGACTGGCTGAACGCAACCTGGGTCGGGATGCCGGCGGGACCCGCCCGGTAGAACTCGACCACTTCCGGGCTGGGGTTGCGCATGATATCCCACTGATCCAGCGCGTCCTTCATGGTCTCGCTGTGCACGGTGGGCACGTCGGTATGCAGCTTGCCGGCGCGGTCCAGCTCGCCGAGGATCGCCATGATGCCGCCGGCACGGTGTACATCTTCGATATGGTATTTCTGCGTATTGGGCGCCACCTTGCACAGCTGCGGCACCTCGCGGGACAGGCGGTCGATATCCTTCATGGTGAAGTCGATCTCCGCTTCCTGGGCGATCGCCAGCAGGTGCAGAATGGTGTTGGTGGAACCGCCCATGGCGATATCCAGCGTGATCGCGTTTTCAAACGCCTTCAGACCGACAGAGCGCGGCAGTACGCGCTCTTCATTGCCTTCGTAGTAGCGCTTGGCCATCCCGACGATGGTACGGCCGGCGCGCAGGAACAGCTGCTCCCGGTCGGCGTGGGTGGCGACCACGGTGCCGTTGCCCGGCAGTGCCAGACCCAGCGCTTCGGCCAGGCAGTTCATGGAGTTGGCGGTGAACATGCCGGAGCAGGAGCCGCAGGTGGGGCAGGCGGAGCGCTCGACGGCATCGACCAGCTCGTCCGATGCGGTGGGGTCGGCGGCCAGCACCATGGCATCGACCAGATCCAGCTTATGGTCGGCCAGCTTGGTTTTGCCCGCTTCCATCGGACCGCCGGAAACGAAGATCACCGGGATATTCAGCCGCATCGCGGCCATCAGCATTCCCGGGGTGATCTTGTCGCAGTTGGAGATGCAGACCAGCGCGTCGGCGCAGTGGGCGTTGACCATATACTCGACGGAGTCGGCGATGATGTCACGGCTCGGCAGCGAGTAGAGCATGCCGTCATGGCCCATGGCGATACCGTCGTCGACGGCGATGGTATTGAACTCTTTCGCCACACCTCCGGCCTTTTCAATCTCGCGTGCCACCAGTTGTCCCATATCCTTGAGGTGGACGTGGCCCGGTACGAACTGGGTAAAGGAGTTGGCAACGGCGATGATCGGCTTGTGGAAGTCTTCATCCTTCATGCCGGTGGCACGCCACAGGGCGCGTGCGCCCGCCATATTGCGGCCCGCTGTTGAGGTCTTGGAACGATACTCTGGCATCTCGGATCCCTCGGTAACTGGGGGTGATCTGTCATTTGGGAAAGGGTCAGATTATAGCAGATCGCTTCGCTGCTGTATCCGCCTGGCCGACAGTCGTCACCGGCGATCGCCGAAGGGCGAAAATAAGGTCTAGACTGCCGGTGATAGCGAATAAGAACCGTAGTTGCTAGATGGCAGGAGGTCTATATGCGGATTGGGGTGCCCAAGGAGATAAAAGTGCATGAGTACCGCGTCGGCTTGACGCCGATGGGGGTGTATGAACTGGTGGCGCAGGGACATGAGGTGGTGGTGCAATCGAATGCCGGCAGTGCCATCGGCTATGACGACGAGGCCTATCGTCAGGCGGGGGCGCGGTTGGTGGCCGAGGCCGAGACGGTGTTCCGCGAGGCGGAGATGATCGTCAAGGTGAAGGAGCCGCAGCTGAACGAGTGTAGCTGGCTGGGCCCGGATCAAATGCTGTTTACCTATCTGCACCTGGCCGCGGACCGGCCGCAGACCGATGCCCTGCTGGCCAGCGGTTGTACCGCCATCGCCTATGAAACGGTGGAAGATCGCCAGGGGGGGCTGCCGCTGCTGGCGCCGATGAGCGAGGTGGCAGGGCGGATGGCGGTGCAGGCCGGCGCGCACTGTCTGGAGAAGGAGCAGGGCGGCCGCGGCGTGCTGCTCTCCGGGGTACCCGGGGTCTCGCCCGGGCGAGTACTGATCATCGGCGGCGGCGTGGTCGGCAGCCAGGCGGCGCGGGTGGCGCAGGGGATGGGGGCGCAGGTGACGATACTGGACAAGTCGATTCCGCGCCTGCGCGAGCTGGACGATCTGTTCGGCGGTCGGGTCGGCACCTTGTATTCGACCGGCGAGAATATCCGCCAGCAGGTGGCGCAGGCAGACCTAGTGATCGGCGCGGTGCTGGTACCCGGCGCCCGCGCACCGAAGCTGGTGTCCCGTGACATGCTGGCACTGATGCCGCGCGGGGCGGCACTGGTGGATGTGGCGATCGATCAGGGCGGCTGCTTCGAAACCAGCCACCCGACCACTCACGCCGACCCGATCTTCGAGGTCGACGGTATCGTGCACTACTGCGTCGCCAATATGCCCGGTGCCGTGGCGCGCACCTCGACACTGGCGCTGACCAACGCCACGCTGCCCTACGTCGAGGCGCTGGCCGGTCAGGGCTGGCGCGAAGCGCTGCGTCGGGTACCGGGGCTGGCGCCCGGACTCAATGTGCACGCGGGCCAGCTGTATTGCGCCGGCGTTGCCGATGCTTTCGGGCTGGAACTGGGCGATCTGGAGCGCCTGCTGGCAAGCGGTTGAACACCGGGAAAAGTTCATGCTGGATTCATCTGCCGCTGGGTAGATTGGTCGCCATAGGCTGGCAGAACGAGCTGCCAGCCGCTAACCACCGGGGTTATGCCCCAGGGAGGCAAGCATGAACGCTAAATTATTAGCTGCCGGTCTGGCACTGCTCTCGGTGCTGGGCAGCAGCCAGGTGGTCCAGGCCAGTCCGTTCGAACATCAGCAGCGTCCGATTTCGGGGCTCAGTCACTACCAGCATCACGACGGTTATTACAAGCATGACCGACACCAGCGTCTGGCGCGGGTGCTGGAGGTGGAGCCGATCTGGCCGAAGCGCGGTCGCGACTGCCGTATCGATCGCCACCGTCATGAACGCAGTGATTGGGGTGACCGCAGCGATCGGGGTGACCGGGATCGGGCGCGTATCGTCGGCGCTCTGGCCGGCGGTACGGTCGGCAACCTGATCGGCCGTGAGCACGACAATGCACTGGTCGGGACCGTTGCCGGAGCGGTGATCGGCTCCGTCGGCGCCGATATCATCGTCAGTCATGACCGGGGCAGGGACCGGGACGGACACCGCGGCAAAGAGTGTGTTCCGCGGCACAAACTGAAGTATCATCAGCAACCTGTCGCTTATTGGGTGCGTTATATCTATCGCGGCCAGGTATATACGACGCGTACCCGAAACCATCCGGGACGCTATATCGAGATCGATAAACACTACGGTAGAAGGGGTTGAGTCTATGTCGCGTGTGAGGCGGATTGTGCTGGGTTGGCTGAGTGTCATGCTGGTGGCGGCGATCCCCTCGCTGATGGCGGCGCCGGCACAGGCGCAATGGGCACCGACCGGTCTTGTACTGGCGCAGAACGCCATCGATCTGAAGCAGGCGGTAGAGATCGCACGGCGGGCGTTCGGCGGCGAGGTGGTCAAGGCCGAAGAGGTCGCCCGGGATGGGCGGCGCCTGTTTCAGATCCGCCTGGTCAACAACGGCCGGGTGCGTGATGTACTGGTCGATGGCGAGTCTGGCGAGATACTGAACCCCTGAGCGAGGAGTTGAGCGATGAAGTTACTGATCGTTGAGGATGATCCCGATCTGCGCCGCCAGCTTAGCAGCGGCTTGAGCGAGCGTGGCTATACCGTGGAGGAGGCCGAAGAGGGCGAAGAGGCGCTCTATCTCGGTCGCGAATACCCCTATGACCTGGCGATCGTCGATCTTGGGCTGCCCAAGCTGTCCGGCATCGACGTGATCCGTCAGTGGCGCTCAGAGGAGCGTAACTTCCCGATCCTGATCCTGACCGCGCGCGGCGACTGGCAGGACAAGGTGGAGGGGCTGGAAGCCGGTGCCGACGACTATCTGGTCAAACCCTTCCATATCGAAGAGTTGGTGGCACGGTTGAATGCACTGCTGCGGCGCGCGGCGGGACATGCCCGTCCGCAGTTCGATTTCGGCCCGCTGACCCTGGATACCACGGCGCGCACGGTATCGCTCAACGGCGAGCCGGTGAAGCTGACCAGCTATGAGTACCGCACCCTGGAGTACCTGGTGCTCAACGCCGGCAAGACCGTATCCAAGACCGAGCTCACCGAGCACCTCTACCACCAGGATTACGATCGTGACTCCAATGTGCTCGAGGTGTTTATCCGCCGCTTGCGGCAGAAGCTGGACCCCGATCAGACGCTGCAACCGATCGATACGGTACGCGGCCTGGGTTACCGCTTTGCGCTGAAAGCGTCCGACAGCGCTGGATGAAACTTGCGGCGCTGATCCCCCGCTCGCTCAAGGCGCGTCTGTTCTGGGCCTCGGTGGTGTTGTTGCCGGTGGTGATCGTGTTCGCTGCCGCCGCCCTGCAGCGCGCCTTTCACAACAGCCTGGAGGCCTCGGAGGCAAGCCAGGCCCGACTACATGTCTATCTGCTGCTGGGCGAGGCGGAACTGCGCAACGGACGTATCTGGTTGCCCGACAGTGTGCAGGAGCCGCGCTTCAGCCAGGTGCAGTCCGGTCTGTACGCCACGGTCCACTCCCGAGGTGGCGAGCTGCTCTGGCGCTCGGCCTCATCCGAACTGCTCTCCGAGGAGCTGATCGCCGAGCTGCCCAGCAGTCATCTCGAGCCTGGCCAGACCCTGTTTCAACATCTGGCCGCCGATGGTCTGTTCCTGTTCCAGTATCCGGTTGTCTGGGAGGGGGTGAGTGGTGAACAGCGCTTCCTGGTCTCGGTGCTGCACTCCGATGAGAGTGTCAGCCATGAGATGCAGGCGTTTGCCACCCAGCTCTGGGGTTGGCTCGGCGGGGTCTACCTGCTGGCGCTGCTGATGCAGTACCTGATCATGCGCTGGGGGCTGAAGCCGCTGGATCGGTTGGCGGAGGACCTGAGCCAGATCGAGCAGGGCCAGGCGGACAAGTTAAAAGGGGTGTATCCGCTGGAGGTACAGGCGGTGACCGATAACCTGAATCGGCTGATCGAGAGCGAACGGCGCCAGCGCGAACGCTATCGCAACACCCTGGGTGACCTGGCGCACAGCCTGAAAACCCCGCTGGCGGTGATGCAGGGGGCGGCGAATGAATCGATCGACGGCGCACGCTATCGTCAGCTGGTCAACGAGCAGACCGGGCGAATGACGCAGATCGTCCAGTACCAGCTCTCCCGCGCGGTGAAGTCTCCGGGCGCGCCGCTGGCGCAGCCGGTGGCGGTGGAGCCGGTCATTACGCGTATCCTGTCGGCGCTGGCCAAGGTCTATGCAGACAAACGCATCGCCGTGAGCCGGGAGTTGGAACCCGAGATCAACTTCGCCGGCGATGAGCATGACCTGATGGAGCTGCTCGGCAATATTCTGGAGAACGCATTCAAATATGGCCACAGCCAGGTGCTCGTGCGTGGGCGGCAGAGAGATGGCATGCTGGTGCTGGAGGTGGCGGACGATGGCCCCGGCGTCAGTGCCGACCGGCGCCAGACCATCCTCGAGCGCGGTGCACGGCTGGATTCATCGGCACCAGGGCAGGGGATAGGCTTGTCGGTGGCGGTGGATATCCTCAGCAGCTACGGTGGTGCCCTGGAGATCAGGGACAGTGTCGATCTGCACGGCGCTGCCTTCCTGATCCAGTTACCGACACTGTAAACACGCCACCGGCGTTGACCGCGTGGCGTTAATGTTCGGCATCTCCGCCAAGGGTGTTTCGTCAGAGCTGCTTGAAAAACACCTTGGAGTTGCGCTGGAAGTTATACAGCTCCTTTTTCTTGCCCGGCAGCGCGTCCAGCGGCGCCGGTTTGAAACCGCGTTCGAGGAACCAGTGCGCGGTACGGGTGGTCAGCACGAACAATTGGCGTAGGCCCTGAGACTTTGCCTCCTCCTCGATATGTTCAAGCAGCAGGTCGCCGCGTTCGCCACCCCGGTATTCGTTGCTGATCACCACGCAGGCCAGCTCGCCGATCGCCTCGTCGGCGAAGGGGTAGAGCGCGGCACAGCCGATGATGGCGCCATCGCGGACCACCACGCTGAAACGTTCGATCTCCGACTCCAGCAGCTCGCGCGAGCGGCGCACCAGCACACCCTTCTCCTCCAGCGGCGCGATCAGCTCCAGAATCCCGCCCACATCCTCGATATCGGCGGCACGCACCTGCTCGTAGGACTCCTTGCTGATCATGGTGCCGGTGCCGTCGCGGGTGAACAGCTCGATCAGCAGCGCACCGTCCTGGGCATGGCTGACCAGATGGCAGCGCGGAATGCCCTGGTCGCAGGCATCGGCGGCGGCCTGCAGCAGACAGGCGGTTTCGCTCCAGGGCTGCTCGGGGTCGCCAGCCACCCGTGCCGAGTAGTGGTGCACCAGGCGGCGGGCGGTCTCCGCCAGCAGTTCGCTGCGCAGATCGCCACTGGAGTCGTAGATCCCCTCCTGCTGGCCGAACAGGATCAGCTTGTCCGCCTTCAGCGCTACCGCCACACCGGTGGCGACCTCCTCCACCGACATATTGAAGATCTCGCCGGTGGGCGAGTAGCCCAGGTTGGAGATCAGCACGATGTTGTCCATGTCCAGCTGCTGCTTGATCGCCTGATGATCGACCCGGCGCAGCTCGCCAGTGTGGCCCATATCCACGCCATCGAGCACGCCGAGCGGACGTGCGGTGATGAAGTTGCCGGAGCAGACCCGGATCCGCGCACCGTGCATCGGCGTGTTGGCCAGCCCCATCGACAGCTGGGCCTCAATCTCGGTGCGCACCCGGCCCACCGCTTCGATCACACAGCGCAGGCTTTCGCTGTCGGTGACCCGCTGGTCGTGGTGCAGCCGGATCTCCAGCCCCGCCTCGCGGGTACGCTCGTCGATCTGCGGTCGGGCGCCGTGCACCAGCACCAGACGCACGTCCAGGCTGTTGAGCAGTGCCAGGTCATGCACGATGCTGGCGAGATAGCTGTCGTTGATCGCCTCGCCGCCCAACATCACCACGAACGTTTTGCCGCGGTGGGCATGGATGTAGGGGGAGGAGTGGCGAAACCAGTTAACGAAGTCTTGGGTCGTGTCGTTCACGCGGTCAACCTGTCAGAGGCCTGTTTTAAAGGTAATAGCTTAGAGGCAATAGCTTAGAGGCAATAGCGGGTAATCATCTGCTTGAGTATATCGATTGTCGGTTGAATCTGGTCCAGCGCCAGGTACTCGTCGGGCTGGTGCGCCTGATCGATGGAGCCCGGCCCCAGGATGATGGTATCCATCCCCAGCTGCTGCAGGAAGGGGGCTTCGGTGCCGTAGGCCACCGCCTGGGCCTTGTGGCCGGTCAGCTTCTCCGCCAGATTGACCAGCTCACTGCTGGCCGGGGTTTCGAACGCCGGTATCCCGGGGAACAGCGGGCGCGCCTCCAGCTTGACCCCGAAGCGCTCACCGAACGGCAACAGGCGCGCGCTGATCGCATCGCGCAGCCCCTCCAGTGACATCCCCGGCAGCGGACGCAGGTCGAACTCCAGTTCACACTGGCCGCAGATCCGGTTCGGGTTGTCGCCACCGTGGATGCAGCCGAAGTTCAGCGTCGGCACATCGACCCGGAAATCGCTGTTGTGATAGCGCGACTGCAGCTCGCTGCGAAACGCCGCCAGCTCATTCAGTACCTGTTGCATCGCATCCAGCGCATTGGCGCCCAGCGAAGGGTCTGAGGAGTGGCCTGAACGGCCCTCAATCCGCACCGCCTCCATCATCATCCCCTTGTGCATCCGCACCGGTTTCAGGCTGGAGGGCTCGCCGATCACCGCCGCCCGCGCCTTGGGACGGCCGGCATCGACCAGTGCGCGGGCACCGGACATGGAGCTCTCCTCGTCGGCCGTGGCGAGGATGATCAGCGGGCTTTTCAGCGGTTGATCGGTGAAGGATTTTGCCGCTTCTACGGCCAGTGCCAGGAACCCCTTCATGTCGCAGGTACCGAGGCCGTAGAGGCGCTGGTCGCGCTCCTCGACCTTGAACGGATCGGAGCGCCACAACTGCGGATCGCAGGGCACCGTATCGGTGTGGCCCGACAGCACCAGACCGCCGGGACCGCTGCCGAGGGTGGCGATCAGGTTGGCCTTGGTCGGCTCACCGGGCACCGGCATCACCTCGCAGTTGAAGCCCAGTGCCTCGAGCCAGGTGTGCAGATGTTCGATCACGGCCAGATTACTCTGATCCCAGTCCGGCGTGGTCGAGCTGATAGAGGGTGCGGCGATCAGCTCGCGCAGCATCGTCATCGTATCGGGAAGGGGCATGGCGTGATCTCCGCTGTTAGAGAGAGTAGTGTGCCGCGGATAACCGGCAGGTTCCAGTATGGATCCTTATGTACGATGGAACAATTCAGCGGGAGAGTGACGGGGCCGGCTGGCGGCCTCTAAAGACGCAGGGGGCGAACTGAGTCCGTCCCCTGGCTGGATCGTGGCATAGGTAATCGGATTGGTTCAGCTTGGGCTGGCCGAACTGCCGCTACCACCATTTGACTCAGGTATGCTGACCGGTTCGACGGTTTGCTGTTGCTGGTTGTTTAGCTGATTGTTATCGATAACGGTCTGCGGCTCTTGGCCCGCCAAGATTGCGTTGATCTGCGCGGCAGTGGTGGGGTTTGTCTGTGCGAGCGCAGGATCGGTCGAGGCAGTAGACAGGACAGTGGCAACCTGTTGTGCAGCTTCCGGTGCGGCCGCTGAAACCGCCGGATTGGTAACCGCAGCGTAGGCATTTGCCATGATACTGATCGCGGCACTTGGGCTGGCTTGATAAACGCTGGGGGTGGCCGCCAGCTGGCTGAGCTGGACGGCGAGAGCACCGACACTCTGGGGCGTAACCTGCTGAACCGCCGGGTTCACGATGATTCGCGAGGCTGCTACCGCAACCGACAGCGCCTGCTGCGGAGCACCGGACAGAATGGGCTGGGCGTTTACCACGGCCACGGCCGCCTGGATGGCGCTGATGGCCGCCTGTGGGTTTACTGCCACCATCTGTTCCGCCAATGCTGCGACGTTATTTGCCAGATTTGCGGCAGTTTGAGGGTTGCCTCCAGATAGCGCCGATATCGCTTGAGCGATTGCATTGGTGTTTCCGCTCTGCACCGCGGCCTGCAATGCCGGAGGCAGGTTAGCCCTGGCCGATTGCGTCCAGCCAACCTGCGGCAGCAGAAAAGTCAAAGCGCAGATGACACCCAACAGTATTTTTCGCATTTTGCACCCTTATTTAGATGGTTGGCTTCCATAGCATTGGCACCTTGTGCCGGGTCAAATGCAGTCTACACATCGAATGAGGTGCGGCCAATACGGTATTGTGCAATAGCCGGGCGGTGAGAGGTACGCAGGAGGAAAACGGGGGAGGTGTGAACTCCCCCGGGGGGCTCAGGAGAAGATACCCTTGAGCATGAAGAAGAACATGATCGCCAGCAGGGCGCCGGCGGGCAGGGTAACCAGCCAGGAGATGAAGATGGTGCCGACTACGCGCAGGTTCAGTGCCGCCATGCCTCGGGCGATACCCACGCCCAGCACCGCACCGACCAGGGTGTGGGTGGTGGAGATCGGCAGGCCGGTACCGGAAGCGACGACCACGGTCGATGCCGCGGCCAGGGTCGCGGCGAAACCACGGCTCGGGGTCAGCTCTGTGATGTTGGTGCCGACGGTGGCGATCACCTTGTGGCCGTACATCAGCAGTCCGACCACGATGCCGGCACCGCCGAGCAGCAGAATCCAGGTTGGCATGGCCGACTTCTGCGCCACCTCGCCACCGGTGGCAACCACGCCGACCACCGCCGCCAGCGGGCCGACGGCATTGGCCACGTCGTTGGAGCCGTGGGCGAACGCCATGGCACAGGCGGTGAACAGCATCAGGATGCCGAATACCTTCTCCACGCTGCTGAAGTGGTATTCGCGGTCCGCCGCCGGGTCCTGCTTGATCCGGCGCAGCATCAACACGCCGACCGCCATGACGCCGAGAGCGACGACAAAGGAGATCAGTGCACTCTGGCCCCAGTTCAGGTGCAGACCGATATGCTTGAGCCCCTTGGTGAAGGTGACCATGGCGACGATAAAACCGACCAGGAAGATGTAGAGGGGGACGTAACGCTTGGCATTATGGAAGGGGTCTTCGGTATCGAGGATCAGCGCCTGGACACTGCGGAACAGGGCATAGCCGATCACCCCGGCGGTGACCGGCGAGACCACCCAACTGGCGACGATGGTGCCGACCTTGCTCCAGTGCACCGCGTCAACCGAAATGCCCACGGCGGCAAAGCCGACAATGGCGCCGACGATGGAGTGCGTGGTGGAGACCGGCCAGCCGTAGTGGGTGGCGACCAGCAGCCAGAGACCGGCGGCGAGAAGCGAGGCGAGCATGCCGTACACCAGCAGATCGGGGCTGCCCGAGAGGACTGCTGGATCGATGATCCCCTTGCGAATCGTCGCGGTGACCGCGCCGCCGGCCAGGTAGGCACCGGCGAACTCGAACAGAATGGCGATGACGATCGCTTGTTTCAGCGTGATCGAGCGCGAGCCGACGGAGGTGCCCATGGCGTTGGCAACGTCGTTGGCGCCCACGCCCCAGGCCATGAAAAAGCCGAATACACAGGCGAGTATGATGAATATCTCACCATGCTGAGTAATGATTTCCATGAGAGTCCTTAGTCTTGCCGGTTAGCGGGCCAGTAACAGTTGCAGGCGGCTGCCCACCTGCTGCGAGCGGTTGGCGAGGTCGCCGATCCAGTTGATGATCTGGTACAGGAACATCACATCCACCGGATAGAGATCGCGCTCGACGGCAAACAGGGCAGAGCGCAGACTGCGTTCACAGCCATCGGTTTCATTTTCGAGGCGATCGAGCTCGGTCAGCAGGCGTTCGACCAGGTCGATCTCATGGCCGCGAAAACCGGAGGTGACCAGCTCGTCGAGCTCATTGAGGGCGGTTTTCGCCTGCTCACTGGTCTGCAGGGCAGTATCGAGAAACTCGACCAGCCCTTTCTGCAAGGGTTCGGGAATACCCATTTTGCGACCCAGGACCAGGCCGGCAATATCTTTCGCCTTGTTGGCGATCTTGTCCTGCATACGCAACAGCTCGAGCAGATCGGAGCGGGGCACCGGCAGAAACAGACTGCTGGGCAGGTTCTGGCGGATGTTGCGCTTGAGCTCGTCGGCCTCGTGCTCAAGGGTGACGATACGCTGCTGGCTCTCGGATGCCGCTTCCCAATCCTCCGCGATCACCGCATTGAAAAACGGGACCAGTTCAGCGGCGCATGCCTGCGCCTTGGCGATATGTTCCTGCATCGGCATGAACGGGGAACGGGCGAACATCTGGAAAATGGGGCTGTTGACCATCGATGTGTACCTGTTTACCGGTTTAGAAGGTGGCGCAAGTATACGGATCGGAACACTATTTTTGTAATAAATTAGCAGTGAAATTGTCACAAAGCAGTGTTGTTGCCGCTAAAAAAACCGAAATAAGAAACCGAACAACAGTAGCAGCGCCCGGAATCCGCCGAGCAAGCTGGAGAGTTGTCCACCCCACCCCTAGAATGTTAGGTATTGAATCGACGAGGTAGACCGATGGGATCGGAAACAGAACTCAAGCTCGGATTGCTGCCGGAGTACAGCGAAGAGGTAGCCGCTCTGCCGCTGCTCGAGCAGTTGTCCTATGCCAAGCCTGAACGGCGCACGCTGACCAATATCTACTACGACACCCCGGCTCAGGATCTGCGCCGCGCGCGCGTTGCGCTGCGCATCCGCCGCGACGGCGAGCGCTATATCCAGACCCTGAAGAGCGCCGGCAGCGGCCAGGCGGGCCTGTCGGTGCGTAGCGAGTGGGAGTGGGAGCGGCCGGAGCCCAGCCTGGATCTCGGCCAGCTGCGAGAGTATCTGCCGCCCGCGCTGTGCGACGACGCGCTGTTGGCAGCGCTGCAACCGGCGTTCGAGACCAATTTCGAGCGCAACCTCTGGTGGCTTGGCGGTGAGAGCGACGATGGTGCCTGGCAGGTGGAGGTGGCGCTGGATCGCGGCGAGATACGCGTCGGTGAGCGAAGCATGCCCCTGTATGAGCTGGAGCTGGAGCTGAAGGCGGGGCAGAGCGATCAACTGTTTCATCTGGCGCTGGAGATCGCCCGCCAGCTGCCGGTACAGGTCCGCGATGCGAGCAAGGCGCAGCGTGGCTATGAACTGGCGGGCGCTGCAGCGCCCCTGCCGTGCGTGGAACCGGGCTTCAATGGCGATGCCACACTGAGTCTGGTCGGGTTGATCGGCGCTTGCCTCAAGGCCTGGCCGGTACAACTGGAGGCTGCGATGGCGGGAGATGAACAGGCACTGCAGGCGCTGGCTAGAACACTGGATCTTCAGCTGGTGGCACTGGAATCCCTGCCCGAGGTGGCCGAGCACTGTCAGGTGCTGATCTCCCAGTACCAGCGGCTGCGCGCCGATGTGGCGCGGGCACATGACTGGCGGCTGCTGAGCTGCATGCCGCAGACCTGGCAGAGCGCCCAGCGTGAGGCGGGGCTGAAACTGCTGCAGGGACTGAGGCACAAGACCCTGCCGGGTCAGTTGGCGCTGGCCACCGGTGAGCTGCTGTGGCAGATCGTCGACGATGGGGCGGCCGAGGAATGAGTGCAGCCCAGATACTGGTGATCCACACCGGCGGTACCATCGGCATGGTGCCCACCGAATATGGCCTGGCGCCTGCCGCCGGATTCGAACTGTTGGTGCGATCCCGACTCGGGCAGCGACTGGATCAGCTGCCGAGCTTCGATCTGCTCGAGTTGTCGCCGCTGATCGACAGCGCCGAACTTACGCCCGAGCACTGGCACCTGATTGCGGCACCGATCCTGGAGCGCTACGCGGATTACCAAGGGTTTATTGTGCTTCATGGCACCGATACCCTGGCCTATACCGCCTCGGCGCTATCCTTCGTGTTGCAGGGGTTGGACAAGCCGCTGATTCTGACCGGTTCGCAGATTCCGTTGAGCAGCCCCCGCAACGATGCCGAGAACCAGCTGCTGGCGGCGCTGGAGCTGGCCGGACGTCGTGAGATCAACGAGGTCTGTGTGCTGTTCGACGGCCTGCTGCTGCGCGGTAACCGGTGTGTGAAACTGGATACCAGTGCCATGGCGGCCTTCGACTCGCCGAACAGTCCTCATCTCGGTGCGGTGGGGATCGATATCCGCTTGCGCCAGGATCTGCTGTTACCCGCCGGGACACCGACCTTTTTTCGCGGAGAGTTCGATCCGGCTGCGGTTGCGGTGCTGCGCATCTTCCCCGGTATAGGTTCGACACTGGTGCAGGCGGTGCTGAGCCAGCCGGGACTTAAGGCGCTGGTGCTGCAGAGCTATGGTGTCGGCAACGCGCCGGTAAGCGACGTTGCACTGCTGGAAACGCTGGAGGCGGCGGTGGCGCAGGGCATTACCATCGTCAATGTCAGCCAGTGTGTTCGCGGCGCTGTCGCGGACGGGACCTACGCGACCGGCTCGGCGCTGGCCCGTGCAGGGGTGATACCGGGCGCCGATCTGACCCTGGAAGCGGCCTTTGCCAAACTGCACTGGCTGGTGGCGCAAAACAAAACGCCCGCCGAGATCGCGTCAGCGATGCGGCGGGCGTTTTGTGCTGAACAGTCCTCCTAGCTGAGGGTGGAGGGCTGCTCCAGCATCAGTGATTGAGGATCTGGCTGAGGAACAGCTGGGTCCGTTCATGCTGCGGGTTGTTGAAGAACTCGTGCGGGTCG
>NZ_JAHREP010000003.1 GCF_019084545.1 Marinobacterium ramblicola | reverse complement strand
GGGCCGATGGCGGCCGGGGTCAGGTCGATCATGATCACGCCGAGCTCATTGAGCTTGCGGCTGTTCTCGGCATGGACATAGGCGGAGGTGGCATCGAAGGCGATGCGGATATCGTCCTCGACCACATGCTTGAGGATACCGTCGACGCCCTCGGCGCAGGTCTTGATCCCCATCTCGCGGGCGCGCTTCAAGCCCTCGGACTCCGGGTCGATACCGACCATCCACACCGGCTCGATCCACTCGGAGCGCTTCATCTTCATCAGCAGGTCGGTGCCGATGTTACCGGGGCCGATAATGACCGCTTTCAGTTTTTTACTCATGGTTGTTTCCTCAGATTCAGACGAAGCGTACGGACGCGGTACCCATACCGCCGATGGACACGCTCATGAAATCACCCGCCTTGACCGGCTCCAGCGGCACCAGTGAACCGGACAGGATCACCTCCCCCGCCTTCAGCGGAATTCCGAACGTTCCTAAGGTGTTGGCCAGCCAGGCCACGCAGTTGACCGGGCTGCCCAGCGCCGCGGCGCCGGCACCGGTAGAGAGCAGCGAACCGTTCTTCTCCACCACCATGCCGCAGGTGGACAGATCCACCTTGCGCGGGTCGACCGCCGAGTCGCCCAGTACGAACAGACCGCAGGAGGCGTTGTCCGCCACGGTGTCCTGGATCTTGATCTGCCAGTTCTCGATGCGGGAATCGACGATCTCGAAGCAGGGCATGACGCACTCGGTAGCGGCCAGCACATCGGCGTTGGTGATCCCGGGACCGATCAGATCCTTCTTCAGGATGAAGGCGATCTCACCCTCGGCCTTGGGCTGGATCAGCAGCTCGCTGATCGGCATCTCCTGGCCCTGGCTGTACGCCATTTTGTCGGTCAGGTAGCCGAAGTCCGGCTGGTGCACGTTAAGCATGTTCTGCACCGCCTTGGAGGTGACACCGATCTTCTTGCCGATGATCCTCTCGCCGGCCTGGACGCGGCGTTCAATCATGCGCAGGGAGATGTGGTAGGCATCTTCGATGCTGATGTCGTTGAAACGCTCGGTGAACGGGCGCAGCGTGGTGCGATTGGTCAGAGCGTCGTAGAGCTCGTCACCGCAGGCTTGTATCAGTTGGGTATCCATAAGCGCTCTTCTTCTATGTCTGAATTGGGAGTGTCTGAATTGATCATTTTTTATCCAAATCCTGAATTCAGGCTGAGTCTGCCCAGGGCGCGTGGAAAACCACGTTCCCAATCAATGAGTTACAGGATCAGAGCTTGATGCAGATGTTCTTCAGCTCGGTGTAGAACTCGAGGCCGTGCACACCGCCCTCGCGACCGATACCGGACTGCTTGGCACCACCGAAGGCGGTACGCAGGTCGCGCAGGAACCAGGAGTTGATCCACACCAGACCCGCTTCCATCTGCTCGGCGACGCGCACGGCACGGGCAGAGTTCTCGGTCCAGATCGCGGCACACAGGCCGTAGTGGGTATCGTTGGCCAGCTCGATCACCTCCTCTTCGGAATCGAAGGGGCGAATATGGCAGCAGGGGCCGAAGATCTCTTCGCGAATCACGCGGGCATCGTCTGACAGACCGGTCCAGATAGTTGGCTCGATCCAGGCACCGCCATTCAACTCGGCACCCATATCCGGGATTCCGCCACCGATCTCGACAGTGGCACCCTCTTCCACCGCCAGATCGTAGTAGTACTTGACCTTCTCACGGTGTTCGAGGCTGACCAGCGGACCGAAGTTGGCCTCCTTATCTTCCGGACGGCCCAGCTTGAGCTTGGCCACCTCCTCCTTCATGCGGGCGAGGAATTTATCGAAGATCGGACGTTCGACGTAAACGCGCTCGGTACCCAGGCAGACCTGGCCGCAGTTGACGAACGCGGAGCGCATGGTGCCCTCCACCGCCTTCTCGATATCGCAGTCGGCAAACACGATACCCGGGTTCTTGCCGCCACACTCCAGCGAGATGTTGCGCAGACCGACCGCCGCCGCCTTCATGATCGCCTCACCGGTACGGGTCTCACCGGTGAAGGTGATCGCATCCACCAGCGGATGGGTGGTGAGGAACTCACCGGCGGAGTCGGGACCGAAGCCGTGCACCACGTTGAACACACCGGCCGGTACGCCGCACTCGTTCATCACCTCGCCGAGCAGCGTGGTAGTGGCCGGAGTCTCTTCGGAGGGCTTGACCACCACGGTGTTACCGCAGGCCAGTGCCGGACCCACTTTCCAGGTCATCAGCAGCAGCGGCAGATTCCACGGCGAGATCACCGCGATCACACCCTTGGGTGTACGGTGACCCACGTTCAGCGCGCCCTTGCCGTCCGGTGTATCCAGGCGGAAGCCTTCGGTCGGGTGGTTGGCCAGGGTCTCGGAGAACGCTTTGAAGTTGGACGCGCCACGGGGGATATCGATGTGGCTGGCAATAGAGCGTGGCTTACCGGTATCGCGGCACTCGGCCTCGAGAAACTCTTCAAATCGCTCGTTGATCCGGTCAGCCACTTTATTCAGCAGCGCGGTACGTTGCGCCTGAGTCATCTTGCCCCAGGGCCCTTTCAGGGCGGCCTTGGCAGCTTTAACGGCGGCATCCACCTCTTCGCGGCCCGCTTCATGGACCATACCGATCAGACTGTTGTCGACCGGGCAGCGGTTCTCAAAAGTCTTGCCGCTGATGGAGGCGGAGTATTCGCCGTTAATAAAATGTTTGAACTCTTTCATTGTTGTGCCTCTTCACCCGAAGACTTGATGCTTTCGAGTATAGCGATGCACTTTTGAGAGAGAAGGGACAAAAACGAGATCAGATGTTCCCATCCATGGGAGCATCTGCCGGGGAACCGCGATAAAAATGGGATCTGCAGCGCAGCCCTGTTTTCGGTGTAATCAGTAACCGCTTTCCCGCACCTTATCGATCACGAAATCGATAAAAGCGCGGGTCTTCACCGGCAGGCTCTCGCGGTGAGGGTACATGATCTGCACCGGTTTGCTCTGCAGCGACCAGTCGTCGAGCAGGGAGCGGATCTCGCCACTCTCCAGCGCATTGTTCACCACATAGCGAGGCAGGCAGGCGGCGCCGATGCCACGCTTGACCGCCTCCTTGGCGAACATGATCTCATCGGTGCGCAGGTGCGCCTTGGGGGTATAGGTTACCGCGTGTCCGTCGCGATCATGGAAACGCCAGAACGCCGTGCGTTTCAGCACGATCAGCGGCAGCCTGGCCAGATCCTCAGGCGTTCGGGGTTCGCCAAACTGCTCGATCAGGCTGGGCTTTGCACACATCACCATGGCGCTGTCGAACAACGACCGTGACACCCAGTCGTTCAGCGTCACCTCGCCGAGGCGGAAGGCGATATCGATACTGTTCTTGACCAGGTCCACGTTCTCGTTGCTGAGGAACATCTCCACCGAGATCTTCGGATTCTGCTCCATGAACTCGAACACCCACTCCTTGACGTAGTAGTGGCCGAAGCTGACCGGCGCTGTGACCTTGATATCGCCGGACAGGGAGGAGAGCTCGCTGTTCACATCCTCGACCCGGGTTTCCAGCTCGGTGATAACCCCCGACAGCGAGCTGTAAAAGCGCTGCCCCGATTCGGTCAGGCCGAACTTCTTCGCGCTGCGGTGGATCAGCTTGTATCCCAGCTCCTGCTCGAACGCCTGCATACGACGGCTCAGGGTCGAGGTGGGGATATCCAGATACTTGGCCGCCGCAACGAGGCTGCCCTTTTCCACCACCTTGATGAAGTAGTACAGATCCTGATAGTTCACACTCACTCCAATAATGGAATTACAGCTTCCCGGCACAGCTGTGGATAAAACCACAGCCACTTTTATTATTAACCCCAGTCACACCTTATACCACAGAGGGCGCTTAACGGCCCTCCACCCTACCCAGACCGGGAAACGAGCAATGAATAGCGACATCATGCAACAGAACAGGGACGAAGGGGTCACCGTGGTGATCTCGCGGCGGGTAATCAAGGGCCAGGAGCAGGCGTTCGAGCGGCTCAGTTCGGCAATGACCGAGCGCGCTTCCCATTTTGCCGGTTACCTGGCTGCCAACATGTTCCGCCCGGCCGATGCCAGCGATCCCGAGTACCGCATCATTTTCCACTTTGCGACGCGTCAGGATCTGGAGGCCTGGGATCGCTCGGAGGAGCGCAACGAGCTGCTGAGGCAGATCGAACCGCTGCTGGTCACGCCGACCAAGCGCGAGGTCACCGAAGGGATCGTCACCTGGTTCACCCTGCCGGGGCAGAACCCGGTGCAGCCGCCGCCCAAGTACAAGATGACCATCGTCAGTTGGCTGGCGCTCTACCCCACCGTGACGCTGATCTTTTTCCTGTTCGGCGAACAGCTGGCGCAGGTCCCGTTGCTGCTGCGCACGCTGATCGTCACCGCGGTGGTGATGGTGGCGATGTCCTACCTGCTGATGCCCAGGTTCACCCGCTGGTTCGCGTTCTGGCTGTTCCCGAAGCGGGAGCGCGACGTGCGCTGAGCACCGCCCGGCCCCATAAAACCGAAAACCCCGCGTAGCCTGGGCCACGCGGGGTTTTCTTTTGCCTGACCGCGATCAGGTCAGCACGGTCAGGAAGCGCTCGTTCAGCACCCGATCATGGTAGAAGATCGCCTTGCCCAGCTGCTCCGCGTCCCAGGTCACCGGCTCGTGGTCCGGGTAGTGGTAATCGCCGCCGGCGAATACTTCGGAACGGTTACCGGAGGGGTCGAAGAAGTAGATCGTTTTGCCATGGGTCAGGCCGTGACGGGTGGGGCCGATATCGATGGAGGTATCGGTCATCGAGATCAGGTCCGCGGCACGCAGCACATCCTCCCAGGTCTCCAGATAGAACGAGGCATGGTGCAGCTTGCCCGGCTCCGGATGTTCGATAAAGGCCACGTCGTGCGCCTTCATGCTGGAGGTGAGGAAGCCGGCCAGGCGGGTGCCTTCGCCGTCCAGCACCTGCTCGGCCAGATCGAAGCCCAGCACCTCGCGGAACAGGTCGATGGTGCCGGCGATATTGGGACCATACAGCAGGCAGTGGTCGAAGCGGGTCGCCTTCATGCCGGTCAGGTTGCGCGGCCAGGCCTCGGGGTTGCGGTTACCCACCTCCCACTTGCCGGTCTGCTCCTTGGTGGCGTAGATCTCGAACAGGTGACCGGTGGGCGAGTCGAAGCGTACACGGCGGCCGCAGCCGTTGAGCTCGCCCGCCGGAATGTCTTCCACCTTGCAGCCGTACTCGATCAGCTCCTGACGCAGGCTTTCGACGACACCTTCGTTGACACACTTGTAACCGACGAAGTCCATGCCCGCGGAGTCCGCTTCACGCAGCACGACGGAGAACTTGTCCACCTCGGTCCAGCCTTTCAGATAGACCCGGCCCTGATCGTCGCGATCCACCTCGATAAGTCCGAGCAGGTCGCGGTAATGGGCTACCGCCTCCTCCATATCGAGCACACGCAGTTGAATGTGGCCGGGACGCATTACACCTTTTTTCATCTCTGCTATTCCTGTCGTTATTTTAATTCTGCCTGTTTAAGGCTTGAGGGGCGGCCGGGCTGGTAGCCGTAGGCCATCGGTAGGGGTTCGGCGATAATGGTCAGATCACTACGCGCGAAGATGCGACACGCCAGCACTATGCCCTGGGCCTCATCCTCCTCGGTGACCCAGGCACGGCTCATGCGCTTGGTCTCGTAGTCACCATCGAGCACGCGGATACGGCACTTGCCGCAACCGCCGCCACGACAGCCGATACCGATCACGCTCTCGCGGGCCTGCTCCATCGCCACCAGCAGGTTCACCGCCGAGGATGCCTTGAACCGGACCTCCTCATCCTGCACGTGAACCTGATGCATGTCGGCATGCACTGCCGGGTTTCCGATCTGACTGCTCATATCTCTGCCTGTTGTTATTTTGGAATGCACAAGATGATCTAAGGCATATGCCTGGAGTTTTGTGCATCTTCGGCTTTCTACCAATTAGAGAGCAACGCATATGCCAAAGCGGAGACGCCGGCAGGGGTAAAATAAAAAAACAGACAACCGATTGTTTTAAATGATGTTTATTAGAAATAACGACGCGAGCAGGAGGGCAATATTCTGGTTATGGGATCATCAATTCCCGCATTTGATTAACGAAATCATCAACCGGGAAGACCCCATTAACGATATGCTTAATCGGTGGACAAAGGATATGCAGGCTTTTTCACTCACTTATAAAAAAGACGAGCCTAGATGAATATTCGTACCCCGCTTCCCATCCCCGATAGCGACGACCTGGAACACCAGATCCTGTTCGATCCCGATTCCGGCAAGATCTGGATGCATGAGAGTCGCATGCTGATGATCCATGCCAACGTACTGGGCGGTTTGCGCCGGGAGCTGCTCGAAAGCCTGGGCTGGCATCGCGCCAAGGGTATTCTGATGCGCTTTGGTTACGAGTCAGGGCGGCGCGATGCCGAGCTGGCCAAACGGGTAAGACCGGACCTTAACACCAACGACTCCTTCGTCGTCGGCCCCCAGTTGCACAAGCTGGAGGGGATGGTGAACTGCAAGCCGATCAAGCTGGAGTTCGATATCGAGTCCGGCGCCTACTACGGCGAGTTCGACTGGTACGACTCCTGGGAGGGCGAGCACCATGTCGCCGAGTATGGCCACAGCGACGAGGGAGTGTGCTGGACCCTGCTCGGTTACGCCAGCGGCTATACCAGCTATTACATGGGCCGCCAGATCCTGTTCAAGGAGACCCAATGCATGGCCACCGGCCACTCCCACTGCGTCAATATCGGCAAGCCCGCCGAGGAGTGGGAGGACCGAGAGGAGCTGGAGCGTTACCTGGTTCCGGATCCGATCATCAACGAGATCGCGGTACTGAAGAGCCAGATCAGTTGCCTGCGCAAGCACTACGAACGTGAGGGTGCGGCACGACAGGCGCCGTTCAGCGTCGGCCGCTCACCCGGTTTTCGGCAGATCTGCGCGCTGCTCGACAAGGCCGCCAGCAGCCGGGTCACCATTCTGCTGCAGGGCGAAACCGGCGTCGGCAAGGAGGTGCTGGCACGGCAGATCCACCGCAACAGCGAGCGCGCCGGCGAACCGTTTATCGCCGTCAACTGCGCTTGCATTCCGCCGGACCTGATCGAAGCGGAGCTGTTCGGTGTCGAGAAGGGCGCCTACACCGGCGCCACCCAGAGCCGAGAGGGCAAGTTCGAGCGCGCCGATGGCGGCACCATCTTCCTCGACGAGGTGATCGAACTGTCGCCGCGGGCGCAAGCCTCACTGCTGCGCGTGCTGCAGGAGGGCGAGTTCGAGCGCGTCGGCGACAATCGTACCCGTACGCTGAACGTGCGCGTGGTGGCCGCTACCAACGAAAATCTGCAGCAGGCGGTGCGCGAGGGCCGCTTCCGCGCCGACCTGTTCTTTCGTCTCAACGTGTTCCCGGTACAGATCCCGCCACTGCGCGAGCGGCGCGAGGATATCGCCCCGTTGGTCGAGCACTTTCTGGAACGCTACCAGACCCAGTACAACAAGCGCACTCTCGGTATCACCGACCGGGCTCAGCAGGCGCTGATGAGCTACCACTGGCCCGGCAATATCCGTGAGCTGGAGAACATGATCGAGCGCGGCGTGATCCTGACCGACAACAACCGCGCCATCGACGTCGGCTGTTTCTTCCCTTCGCTGGAGGCTCCGCAGCCACCGGTGGCCTACCTGAATGACAAAGGCCGTATTACCCGCAGCGGCAGCGAGCCCGCCGACCAGAATCGGCTGATCGACCAGCTGCTGGATGCCGGTATCGGCCTGGAGGAGGTGGAGCAACTGATGATCGACCGCGCCCTGTCGCGCAACGATCAGGTGGTATCGAAGGCGGCGCGGGTGCTGGGTCTAAGCCGCCCCGCCTTCGCCTACCGGATGAAGAAGCATGATTGCGCACAGGAAAGCGTTTAGGAAGAAAGGTCAGGAGGGGCTTTTGAGTGTGGGTTAAAACGCAGTCTCTGTGCCAAACCGGACGTGGTACAGCTTCACGGGACACGCTGTGAATACCTCCCTGTACGCTCTCCACGGCCATCCATGGCCGTGGAAGGTCCCGCAAAGCTGTACCACGTCCGGTCAGCCAGTATGGCGGTCAGCCTGTTTTCATCAGATCCGCTTAAACAGTGCCGAACGCGGCTGGTCTTCTGCACCATCGGCGGCGTTAAAGAAGCGCTCCATATGGATATCGCGCTCGAACAGCCGTCCCTGCATCAGTGTGGTGATCGCCGCATCGATCATCGGCGGCGGCCCGCACAGGTAGGCCTTGTGGCCGCTGAAGCGGTTGTCGAAGTGCGCCTTGACCGCTTCATGCACGTAGCCGGTGAACCCCTCCCACTTCTCCTCCGGCAATGGGGCGTTCAACGCCGGGATATAGTGGAAGTTGGCGTGCTGTTGCGCCAGCGCTTCGAAGATCTCCCGGTTGTACAGCTCGGCCACATTGCGCGCGCCCTGGAACAGGTAGATCTGGCGACCGTCGCCCTGCTCCAGCAGATCCAGGATCATCGACTGCGGACTGGACAGACCGGAGCCGCCGGCGATGAAGATCGCGTCCTGATCGTCGGACTTGCGTACGAAGAACTGGCCGTAGGGGCCGGACACGTCAAGCGTATCCCCGACCTGCAGCATCTCATGCAGCCAGGTGGTGCCGGCACCGCCCTCCACCTTGCGTACGTGCAGCTCAAGCCTGTCGCTGTCGCTGGGTTTGTTGGCGATGGAGAAGGCACGGGTGCCCTCCACTCCCGGGATGCGCAGGTTGATATACTGCCCGGCCTGGAACTCCATACCACGATCCAGCTTGAACCAGATCCCCTTGATGGTCGGGGACAGGTCACGGATCTCGGTCACAGTGCCGACGAAATCACGCACCGGGAAGCCTGCAAAATCGGGATCCACATCGATATCCGCTTCGATGCACATGTCCGATTCCGGCATCGCGCAGCAGGCCAGTACCTTGCCCTCGTCTCGCTCCATGTCCATCAGCGCAAAGGGCGAGGCGTTGCCGACATCGGCCTCGCCCTCCAGCACCTGCACCTTGCAGGTGGCGCAGGTGCCGTGGCCGCAGGCGAAGGGCAGCCAGACGCCCTGACGCAGGGCGGCATCGAGGATGGTCTGCCCCTCTTCCACCTCGATCACGTCGCCGGTGGGTTCAATGGTCACTTCATAACTCATAACCGCCTCCTTCAGACACCGGCGTCCTGAAAGCCTTTCAGGTCCGGAGTCTGGAAACGCAACAGGGATTTATGGTCGATCCCCTGATCGATCAGCGCCACATCCGGCTGCGGCTCGAACGCCTGGCCATTGAGCAGCCAGGTGGTGCGCTCCCAGTCGATCTGTGTCCACTCGGGGTGTGGCTCGAATGCTTCAACCATCACCTCGTCGCGCAGCTGGCGAAAGGTCAGCGTCGGCGGCACCGGGAAAGCGAAGGCGGCGCAGAACATCAGGTGATGGTCCCAGCCCAGGTAGACGATCTGGTTGCCGTGGAAATTCTCGACGCGGTCACGCACCTCGCCGCTGTAATCGGGGGTATAAGCATGTACTGGCATTATTCTTATCCTCATAGCGGGGGCTGATATCACTGTGGATAACTCCGCCCCCGGTTGTTAGCGATACCGGATCAGTGGCCAAGCGGGTGTTATGCGACACCCTTCCACTGCTTCCACCGCTTCTCGTCCGGCGAGCCCTTGATATCCAGGTTGTCGGCGCCCAGGTTCATCTTGTAGTACTCGCCCAGCACCTGCTCGACGCCGGGCCCGCCGCAGTTGCCCTGGAAGATCTGGTGCACCGGCAACCAGGACTGCACATACTTCTCCGGCTCGTCCTTGAAGATGTCGCAGCAGCCGTCGGAGCAGAAGTGGTAACGCTCGCCCTTGTAGACGGTGTCGCGATAGGAGATCTGGGTCGGATCATCCATCTCGGTGAACAGCATCGGGATCTGGCAGGTGGTGCACAGCTGCGGCAGCGCCTTGGTGTAGAAGCGTTTGCCCTCGGCCTCCAGCTTGCGCGCCAGCTCCCAGCGCGGGCGGTAGTACTTGTCGAAGGTGTTGGGGTACTTCTCGCTGAGCCAGTCCATCTCTTCGTCGGTGGGGATCCAGGTGTGGAAACCGGCGGCATGACCGTGGGTGTAGAAGGTCCACCAGGTCTGGTGCGAGACGTGCTCCTTCTCCTTCTCGACCAGTTCGGCATACTTCGGCATGGTGATGCCGTAGCGGGCCAAGTCCTTGAACAGCGCGCCGCCGGCCTCCTCGAAGTAGATCTCCCAGGCCTCCTGCCAGCTCATCACCTTGTTCGGCAGCATGTAGTCCATCATCATGCCGACCAGGCTGAGCAGGCGGGTACCGCGCCAGAACCACTTGTCGATCCACTTCTGCACGATCGGCACGTTGTCCTCATGCTGCTCGAGCAGGAACTTGATCACCTCCAGCCCAAGGGTCATGTGGCGCGCCTCGTCGGACTGGGCCGAGAAGCCGAAGGTCACCGTGGCCATGTCGCCGTTGTAGGCGGCGCCGGACATGAACGGCACGAACAGCAGGTTGGTCAGCACGTACTCGAAGCTGAAACCGATGGCGACCAGGAACTCGAAGGGACCTGCACTGCGCGCGTCGTGGAAGAAGGAGGTCGGCACCGACAGGTACCAGACCCGGTCCTGCATGTGCGACCAGTTCTGGAAGCCATCGAAGAACTTGTTGTAATGGCTCATCGCGTGCACCTGGGTCTGCACGTGACGCAACTCGTCCAGCGACTGCATCTGACAGGCCACGCGGGCGCCGACTCCGCCGTACTGGCGACCGATATGGGCGAAGCCCTGGTGCGCCTGGTACTCCTGCGGCGAGATACCGGTCAGGAACAGTTTGATCGCGTTGACGTAACGCGGATCGGAGACGTTGAGCTGACCGTTGTTCTGGGCGAAGGCGTCGAAGATGGCATAGAGCTTCTTCTCCTTCTCCGCCTGGTATTTCCAGTAGGCATCCATGGTCAGGCGGAAGGGGTCCTCCCACTTCGACCAGTCGGTGATCTTGATCCCCTCGAACGCTTCGAACGGGAACGCCTCTTTGCGATCCTGGTAGGAGAACTCCCAGTCCAGGTCCCGCGTCAGCAGGCTGTATTTGTCTTTCAGGCTCAGTTTTTTCGCGGCCATTGTGATCTACCTTCTTATTCTGTATGTGGATCAGGAGTTCCAGGACAGGCTCAGCTGGTCGTCGTCTTCATCGACGTTGCCGCCCAGGGTGATCAGGTTCAGGTGCAGCTCCGGCACCTCCCAGTCACGGCCCAGCTTCTCCTCGACGGTTTCACGCTTGACCACCAGGTAACCCTCGGCTTCGATGCGGATCATCGCCGGGTTGTGGATCACGCGGACCTCCGGGTTGTCCTCTTCGATCGCTTCGACGATGTAGCGGGACACGTCGTTGTCCTGCAGTGCGATATAAACCTTTGACATGGAGCTGCTCCTTACCGGATTCCGGCTTTCGCCACACGTTTGTCGAGTACCGCCAGCGCCTCGTTCAGCGCCCCCTCTCCCAGCATCTCCTCGGCCAGCGGCGCCAGCGCTTCGGCGGCCTTGCCGCGCCAGCGCTCGATCCAGCCCGCCATCAGCGCCCGGTTGGCATCGGACTCGGCAGCGGCGGTCTTGATCACCGCATCCACCCAGCGCTCGGTATCCTTGCTCCACTCCTGCATGAACTCGGTCAGCATGGCGATATCCTGGCCGCCCTCGGCGCTCAGCTTCCGGTCCAGCTGGTTGTAGAACAGCTCGCTGACCAGGGTGTCGATCACCAGATCCTGGGCCAGGAACAGCTCGAACCAGTCCTTGGTCACCAGGGTCTCTTCACAGAGCGCGCGCATCCCCTGCCAGACCGGGTCCTGCATCCACAGCTGCTTGGCTTCATTCAGCGCATCGCCGCTGTTGCCGTCCAGCAGCAGACCGATGCGCGACAGGTACTGCGCCACACCGAGCCGGTCCATGCCGTCGAACAGCAGCGCCTGGGTGATCGCGGTGCCATAGCCGTAGGCGGTGCCGTACATGTTGTTCAGGTTGGCGGCGTGCTCCACATGGCGTAGCGGCACCAGGTAACGGATCACCTGCGCCTTCACCTCGTCGCTGAGGTGGTCGACCAGGTTGCGCTTGTCGAAGAAGGCATAGCTGCTCTCGGCGCTCTCCTGCATCTTCGCGCGCTGCTGCACATAGGTGCCGTAGTAGAACTGGCGCGGATCCTTGAACGCATACCAGTCGGCCATCACCAGCGCGGTGCGGCGCGGATCGTTCAGCTCATGCTCGGGATCCCAGTAGGGGCGGTAGTGGAAGTTGGTTTCGGCCTGAACGTCGTAGGTCGCTTCCTGGTAGCGGGTGGCCGGCTTGTCACCGAAGCGCTTCTCGATATGCGCGAAGGTGTTGCGAACCGGCTCCAGCGTGGAGGTTTTGATCTCAATAGTCATTGAACTCTATCCCAGCTGATTTGTTGTTATCGGAGTGGTCGTTGTTCACGGTTTAAACATCAGTGACGGCCGTGGTTATGCGCCATCAGCGTCTCTTCGCCGTAGCGCCACTTCGCCATCTCGCTGTCCACGGCCGCCATCTGTTCTGCGCTCATATGCTCGACGGCGTTGATCTCACAGAATTTGTCGAACGCGGCACGGGGCAGCACCAGTTCGACAAAGAGGCTCGGGTCGCCGATGGCGAAATCGAATTCGACGAAGCGGGTACCAGGCTCGCTACGCACCCGGACATACTTGATCCGGGGATCGAAGGGGCGGTCCTGGGTTGCAGTACCACCGGCTAGACTGAGGGTAGGTTTGCTCATCGCTGTTATTCTCGTTGTCGATGTGGCTGTCATCACCTCTATCGCAACAGCCGTGCCAGACAACGAAATCAAACGCTCACATGAGCACAAACAGAGGCTAATCCGCTGTTTTTATTGATATAAAAAAGGGTGATCAGTACCGACATCGGGTCAGCACCAATCACCCTCAGGCTGCTATCAGCATGACCGGCTAAGCATATGATCAAGCCGAAACGGGGGATATTTAATCATTTGATTAGGTCGTATGATCTGTAAGGGGGTGGATGTCCCCATCCAAACGTCCCTCTTCCATTAGCGGTAAAAATCGTTCAAGAATAAAAAAGTGTCCCAATAACGCTCCGTCGAGAGCCCTGGCCGGTATAAATACAACAATGGCTATACAGAACGATCTCCATCTCCCCGAGCAGGCGGATCTGTTGTCGCAGATCCGCTTCGACAGCGAACAGGGCAAGATCTGGTTCAATGAACAGCGCATGCTGATGATCCACTCCAGCGTCATGGGTCTGCTGCGCAAGGAGCTGGTCGAGTCGCTCGGCATTGAGCGCGCCCGCGGCTTTCTGATCCGCTTCGGCTACCACTCGGGCTGGCGGGATGCCGAGCTGGTCAGGAAGGTACGCCCCAACGCCCCACCCAACGAAGCCTTCTTCGTCGGACCCCAGTTGCACAACATCAAGGGGATGGTCCGTGTCGAACCGGTAGAGCTGGATTTCGATGTCGATAGCGGCAAGTTCCACGGTATTTTCGACTGGTTCGACTCATATGAGGCGGAGGTCCACCTGCAGGATTTCGGTGTTGCCGACCACCCGATCTGCTGGACGCTGATCGGCTACGCCAGCGGCTATACCACCTATTACATGAGCCGGCGGATCATCTTCAAGGAGACCCAGTGCGCCGGCATGGGCGCCGACCACTGCCGTATCGAGGGACGCCCGCTGGAGGAGTGGGAGAACCACGCCGAGCTGGAGCGCGACCTGCTGCCCGACCCGATCGCCGAGGAGCTATTCGCGCTGCAGAGCGAGCTGAACCAGTTGCGCGATAGCGTCAAGAGCGGTGATCGCGACGAGGATCTGCTGTTCAATTCGGTGGGCCGCTCGGGTTCCTTCCGTAATGTCTGCCAGCTGATCCGCAAGGCCTCCACCAGTAAGGTCACGGTGCTGCTGCAGGGCGAAACGGGCGTCGGCAAAGAGGTAGTAGCCAGGGGGCTGCACCAGAGCTCCGATCGCGCCGACAAGCCCTTCGTTGCCGTCAACTGCGCCTGCATACCGCCGGACCTGATCGAAGCGGAGCTGTTCGGCGTCGAGAAAGGGGCCTATACCGGTGCCACCCAGTCACGGGAGGGGCGTTTCGAACGCGCCAACGGCGGCACCATCTTCCTCGACGAAGTGGTCGAGCTGTCGCCCCGCGCCCAGGCCACGCTGCTGCGTGTGCTGCAGGAGGGCGAGATGGAGCGTGTCGGCGATACCCGCACCCGCCGGATCGACGTGCGCGTGGTCGCCGCCGCCAACGAGGATCTGGAGAAAGCGGTGGAGTCCGGCAAGTTCCGCGCCGACCTGTTCTACCGGCTCAATGTCTACCCGGTACATATCCCCCCGCTGCGTGACCGTAGCGAGGATATACCGCTGTTGGTGGAGCACTTTCTGAACAAGTATCACCACTCCTACAACAAACGTACGCTGGGGGTATCCGACCGCGCCATGGATGCGCTGATGCACTATAAATGGCCCGGTAATATCCGCGAGCTGGAGAACATGATCGAGCGCGGCGTGATCCTGGCCGAGAACAACCATACCATCGATCTGGACTCCCTGTTCCCGTCGCTGCTGGAGCCCAGCCATCCGCTCAATATCATCAACCGCCAGGGACGTCTGACCCATAACGACAGTGACAATCAGCTGGGGACAGAGAGCGGTGACGATACCGGCCTGTGCGAGCGACTGCTGACCGACAACTTCAATCTGGATCAGCTTGAGGAGCAGCTGATCCGCACCGCGATGGAGCAGACCGACGGCAACATCTCGGCCGCGGCGCGCAAGCTGGGCCTGACCCGGCCGGCGCTGGCCTACCGGTTGAAAAAACTGGAGGAATAAACCTCGAGTGGAGATGAGAACAGCGGCGGTATCGGGTACTATCGCCGCCTCTCTCTGCGGAGCGCCCTGCATGAACCTGATCCTGCTGACACCAGCCGACTTTGTTGCCGATGACCGCGTCATCCTGCGCGATCGACGGCTGACCCATATGCTGGAGGTCCATCAACCGGCGGTGGGCGATACCCTGAGGGTCGGCATGCTCAATGGCGAGATCGGCCAGGGCGAGCTGCTCAGCCTCGATGGCAGCAGCGCCGAACTGTCCGTGCGCTTCGATCAGGCGCCCCCTTCCGCACTGCCGATGAGCCTGATTCTGGCACTGCCGCGACCGAAAATGCTCAAGCGCACGCTGCAGAGCGTGGCCAGCATGGGGGCCAAGGATATCTGGCTGATCAACTCCTACCGCGTCGACAAGAGCTACTGGGGCTCCCCGCTGCTGTCCGATGAAGCGATCCACGAGCAGCTGTTGCTGGGTCTGGAGCAGGCCGGCGATACGCAGTTGCCGCAGGTACACCTGCGCAAGCGTTTCAAACCCTTTGTCGAAGATGAGCTGCCGGCGCTGGCTACCGGCAAACGTGCACTGCTTGCCCACCCCTATAACGCCGAGCCCTGCCCGGCACCGAGCGATGAGCCGACCCTGCTGGCGGTCGGCCCGGAGGGCGGTTTCATTCAGTATGAAGTGAACAAGCTGATCGAGGCCGGACTCTCCCCGATACACCTGGGTCCGCGTATATTGCGAGTCGAAACCGCAGTACCGGTACTGTTGGCGAAACTTTTCCCGGTTTTCGATTAGGACATTGATCTACATCAAAGAATAGAAATAGATGGAAAATAAGAATCATAATCAACTGGATTGACACACTCCTGAAAAATGATAACAATTCGCATTAAGCTTTAGTTATTAACATAAATTCAACACTGCACCTCGGTGAAGTTGTTTTCGATTCAGGAGAGTAAGCATGACAGTTCGTAAAGCCCTGCTATCAGTCGCCATCCTCAGCTCCACACTTGGCTCGGCCGCTCAGGCCGAAGAGGTCAATGTTTACTCATTCCGTCAGGAGTTCCTGCTCAAGCCGCTGCTGGAAGCGTTCACCGCGGAAACCGGCATCAAGGTCAACGTGGTGTTCGCCAACAAGGGCCTGCTGGAGCGCCTTGAAAACGAAGGCCAGAATACCCCCGCTGACCTGCTGCTCACCGCCGATATCGGCCCGCTGCACGATGCCGTCGAACGGGATCTGGTCGCACCGATCAAGAGCGAGGTGATCGATCGCAACGTGCCTGCACATTTTCGTGCCGAAGATGGCAAGTGGATCGGCCTGACCAGCCGCGCCCGTATCATCTACGCCTCCAAGGAGCGCGTGAAAGAGGGCGAGATCACCAGCTACGAAGATCTGACCGATCCGAAATGGAAAGGCCGCATCTGCACCCGCAGCGGCAAGCACACCTACAACCTGTCGCTGATCGGCTCGATGATCGCGCATCACGGCGAAGCGGAAGCGGAGCAGTGGCTGGAAGGGGTCAAGGCTAACCTGGCGCAGAAGCCTCAGGGTAACGACCGCGCCCAGGTCAAGGCGATCAAGGAGGGCGTGTGCGACCTGGCGCTGGGCAACAGCTACTACTTCGGCAAGATGGCGACCAACGAGAAGGAGCCGGAACAGAAGGAGTGGGCGGCGTCCGCCAACCTGATCTTCCCGAACCAGGATGGTCGCGGCACCCATATGAATATCTCCGGCGCGGCACTGACCAAGTACGCCCCGCATCCGGAAGCGGCGGTCAAGCTGGTCGAGTTCCTCACCGAGGAGAAGGCTCAGCAGATCTATGCCGAGTCCAACTTCGAGTTTCCGGTACGTCCTAACACTCCCTGGTCCGCGCTGCTCAAGGAGCACATGAGCGGCTTCAAGGGCGACGAGATCAACCTCGGCAAGGTTGCCGAGCAGCGCGCCGCTGCCGCCAAGATGGTCGACAAGGTGGGTTTCGATAACTGATCCCGATGGAGTAACCGATGAATACCGCAGTCGAGCCCGTACTGAGCGCTCCCCGCATCCGGCCCCAACTTAGAGGGTTGATGCCGGGCTGGTACGGTATCGGCTGGGGCACGGCTCTACTGGTGATGCTTCCGGTGCTGGCCATTCTCTGGCTGGCACTCTTCCCCACCGAAAATATCTGGCCACATCTGGCCTCGACGGTTCTGCCCGTTTATATCGAATCGACGCTGATCCTGATGGCCGGCACCGGCGCGCTATCGGTAACGATCGGCGTGGGCACCGCCTGGCTGGTCACGCTTTGCCACTTTCCGGGACGCCGACTATTCGAATGGGCACTGCTGCTGCCCTTTGCCATCCCCGCTTATGTAATCGCCTACCTCTACACCGACCTGCTGGAGTACGCGGGCCCGATCCAGGGCATGCTGCGCGACCTGTTCGGCTGGCAAAGCGCCCGGGACTACTGGTTCCCCGAGATCCGCTCCATGGGCGGTGCGATCACGATGCTGACGCTGGTGCTCTACCCCTACGTCTACCTGCTGGCGCGGGCGAGCTTCCTCGAACAGTCGATGAGCATCCGTGACGCCAGCCGCATGCTGGGCTGTACCCCCTGGCAAAGTTTTATCCGGGTATCCCTGCCGATCGCCCGTCCTGCCATCGCCGTCGGTCTGTCGCTGGTGTCGATGGAGACGATCAACGACTTCGGTACCGTTGACTACTTCGCGGTCAAGAGCATGACTGCCGGTATCTACGATGCCTGGCTCAACATGGGCAACGTGGGTGCGGCGGCACAGATCGCCAGCCTGATGATGATCTTCGTGGTGCTGCTGATCACGCTTGAGCGCATGGCCCGTGCCCGTTCGCGTCAATACACCAGCGCCGACCGCTACCGTACCATCGAGCGTTATCGACTGACGCCGGGGCGGGCCTGGCTGTGTACCCTGGCCTGCGCGCTACCGGTACTGTTCGGCTTCCTGATCCCCTTTGTCCGCCTCGCCGATATGTCGCTGGCACACCTGGACCAGTTCGCCGAAAACGACTTCCTCGGCTACGCCGGCAACAGCTTTACCCTGTCCGCCGGCTCCGCCCTGCTGGCACTGTCGATCGCCGTCGTGCTGGCCTACAGCAAACGTCTATACGCCAACCGCCCCTCTCTGCAGTTCGCTGCCCGCATGAGCAACCTGGGCTACGCCCTGCCCGGCGCGGTACTCGCCATCGGTGTTATCGTGCCGCTGGCGGCGTTCGATAACGGCGTGGATGCATTCATGCGCGAGCATTTCGGTATCAGCACCGGTCTGCTGCTCAGCGGCACCCCGTTCGCACTGATATTTGCTTACTGTGTGCGCTTCCTGGCGGTATCGGGCGGTTCGGTCGATTCGTCGCTGGGCAAGGTGACGCCCAACATGGATATGGCGGCACGTTCGCTCGGCGCCAACTCGCTGCGCACGCTGAGGGAGGTGCATCTGCCGTTGATAAAAGGCGGGCTACTGACCGCGGTGCTGGTGGTGTTCGTCGACTGCATGAAGGAGCTGCCGGCCACGCTGATCCTGCGCCCGTTCAACTACGACACCCTCGCTACGTTCGTCTACCAGTACGCCTCGGACGAACGCATAGAGCAGTGCGCCCCGGCGGCGCTGCTGATCGTGCTGGTGGGGATCATCCCGGTGATTCTGCTCAGTCGCACCATCACCGCCACACGCGCCAGCAGCTGAGGCAACGAGCTACACGGCAGTTTGAGGTAAAAACGGAAGCTACCGCTTACAAAAGCAGCGAGATTCGAGCGCGCTCAGCGCTCGACGAAGACGATAGGTCGATGTGGCGCCACATGCACCCCCAGGCGCTCGCCGATCGGGTAACGATGCATGCCGCTCTCCACCGCTTCCAGCTCCAACCCTGTCTGCAACTTTAACCTGTACAGGGTCTGACTGCCCTGAAATTCACAACTGAGCACCTCGGCCGGCGCACCACCGTCCTGGGCCAACTGGATATCGGCCGGGCGCAGGAAGAGTTTCAACGGCACATTATCGATGCCGTCCCGCGCAAAGGGCTCGGCAAACTCCAGCTCACCCAGTTCGCAACGCAGCCGGTCCGGGCCCAACGCCACACCGCTGATCATGGTGCCCTTGCCGACGAAGGCGGCCACCTCCGGCGTCGCCGGTGTATAGAACAGCTCCTCCGGCGTGCCCCACTGCTGTACCCGCCCTCTCGACAACACACCGAGCCGGTCGCTGATGGTGAACGCCTCCTGCTGGTCATGGGTAACCATGATCGCGGCGATCTTCTGCCGTTTCAGGATTCGACGCATCTCGGCCGACAGCTGCCGTCGCAGATCGGCATCCAGGTTGGAGAACGGCTCATCCATCAACAGCAGGCGCGGCCTGGGCGCCAGCGCCCTGGCCAGGGCCACTCGCTGCTGCTGACCGCCGGACAGCTCATGCGGGTAGCGGCTGCCCAGATCGGGCAGCTCCACCAGCGCCAGCACCTCCGCCACCAGCGCCTGCTTCTCAGCGCGGCTGCGCCCCTTCAAGCCAAAGGCGATATTGTCGGCGATGCTCAGGTGAGGAAACAGCGCATAGTCCTGAAACACCATCCCCATGCCGCGCCGCTCCGGCGGCACGACAGAGGCCGCACTGCTGATCACCTCCCCCTCAAGACGTATCTCACCAGCCTGGGGCTCAATGAAACCGGCGATGGCGCGCAATACCGTGGTCTTGCCACATCCGCTTGGTCCCAGCAGGCAGGCGATCTCCCCCTCCTCGATCGAAAAACTGACTGAGTGCAGCACTTGGTGCCCCTGGTAGGCGCACTTAAGTTGTTCAACCGACAGCAGTTCGCGCATATATCCTCTGATCAATCCTGAACGGGGCTGGTTAACAAAAACCCCAGAGTCTAAGGGCCAATAATAATTGAAAATAATTCTTAATTACCAGCGATCGCCTGACGATACCGCTGCCAATCGAATGCAGAGCCCGGGTCCGTCTTGCGCCCCGGTGCGATATCGCTGTGGCCACAAATACGTTCCGGCTTGATGGCGGGATAACTCGCCATCAACGCCCGGGTCACCTCAACCAGCACGGCATACTGTGAGTCGCTATAGGGAGTATCGTCGTCACCTTCGAGTTCGATCCCGATCGAAAAATCGTTACACGCCTCCCGTCCCTGGAAGCTGGAGCGTCCCGCATGCCAGGCGCGCTTATCGAACGGCACGAACTGGGTGATACTCCCCGCCCGGTCGATCAACAAGTGGGCAGACACCTCAAGCTGGTGTATCTCCCGGTAGTAAGGATGCTCATCCGGATCGAGGCAGTTAGTGAACAGCTGGCGGATCCCCGCCCCGCCGAACTGCCCCGGCGGCAGGCTGATATTGTGGATAACCAGCAGCGAGATCTCCGCCTGCGGTCGCTCATTGCAGTTGGGGGAGGCGCAGTATTCGGCACCGACCAGCAGATGATCCTGTATGGGGCAGGGAAAATCGGACATGGGTTACTCAACAACAGCGGAAAGGATTAGAATATCGGCCCCCGACCTGGGCTGCAACGCGCCCCGCGTTTGGACGGGCTGAACGCGGAGCTATCCGCATCAGCCCTTCGTTTACCTCAACAACGCATAACTGACCAGTAACGCCTGAGCGCTCTGCCGGTGCCGCATAAATGCGGTGATGAAAGCTGTATCCGATGGCTTATCGTAACGGTAGAGGATCTTATAGTTTTCAACAGTAAGCTGTTGATAATCAGTTACGCCAATAAGATCCAATTCATGACAAACAGGGCAGCTGAGCGGACGATCAGAGAGCCGTTCGACCGCGATGTCGATCAAGCTGTCTGTCAATCGCAGGGCGCTCTCTTCACCCACGAAACTCACCATATAACGCGCTAGCATCGACAGCGTTTCAAACCCTGTTTCGGTGATTTCAACCCGGCTCATCCAGCCTGACCTTCCCTGCCTCAAACCGTTCCCGAAGTTTAGCCTTGGCTTGCGTTGCATCCAGCGTTGCACCGGAGCGGATATCACGCTCTGCCAAGTTCATCAATTTCAGTAACGCGATACCCTCATCGCGTAGTTGTGCCTGTTGCTCCGACTCAATTCGATATACCGGTTTACCACTCTGAGTGATGACCATGGGCTCTTCCAACTCCAGAGAGGCCGCATGACGTTTCAAATAGCTAATAGTTTCAGTTCGCATAAATCACTCCCGGACAAGAATAGACTAATGGTAGTCCACATATAGACCACTCTCAACGGCAAAGGCGAATAGAAGCCAACTCGTCCCGCATATACCCTGCCCCCTATATAGCAACGATTCGCTATACGGCAGCGATTCGCGGACATGGGTTACTCAACAATAGCGGAAAAGGCTAGAATATCGGCCCCGAACCTGGGCTGCAACGCGCCGATGCGGGCACTCAATCCGGCAGCTATATCGACACCCATTCGCGCTTACACTGGAGAACCCGATGCTGAACCTCGCTGATCTCAAAGCCGTTATCGAAGAGAACGTGCGCGCCGCGCTGGCGGAGGATATCGGCAGCGGCGATATCACCGCCGACCTGATCCCGGCAACCCAGCAAGCCAAGGGACGGGTAATCAGCCGCGAAGCGGCGACCATCAGCGGTACCGCCTGGGTCGACGAGGTGTTCCGCCAGGTCGATCCTTCGGTCTCGATCGAGTGGCAGGTGAAGGATGGCGACAGCGTCGAGCCGAACCAGGTGCTGTTTACCTTCAGTGGGCCAGCCCGCTCACTGCTGACCGGGGAGCGCGCGGCGCTGAACTTCCTGCAGACTCTGTCGGGTACTGCTACCGTCAGCCGCGCCTATGCCGACCGCGTGGCCGGCACCGGCGTCAAACTGCTCGACACCCGCAAGACCCTGCCGGGGCTGCGCATGGCACAGAAATACGCGGTCAGCTGCGGTGGCTGCTACAACCACCGTATCGGTCTGTACGATGCCTTCCTGATCAAGGAGAACCATATCCTCGCTTGCGGCGGCATCGCGGCCGCGATCAGCACAGCTAAAAGCATGCACCCGGGTAAGCCGGTCGAGGTGGAGGTGGAAACCCGCACCCAGCTGGAGGAAGCACTGGCAGCCGGCGCCGATATCATCATGCTGGACAACTTCACCACCGAGCAGATGAAAGAGGCAGTACAGTTCACTGCCGGCCGCGCCAAGCTGGAAGCCTCCGGCGGTATCACCGACGAAACCCTGGTGGAGTTCGCCAAGACAGGCGTGGATTACATCTCCATCGGCGCCCTGACCAAGCACTGCCGGGCGGTGGATCTGTCGATGCGGTTGCTTTGATATATTCAGAGTATCCGGGAAGCAGAGCCAGGATAAGGGACTCACGCCAGAGCAACGCACTATCATACGGTCGACGCTGAAGCGTTACTTTGGCGAAAACAGTCGTATCCTGCTCTTTGGATCACGCTTAGACGACAGCGCGCGTGGCGGTGATATCGATCTCTATATAGAACCCGAGATCCACTCAGCGGACGAACTGGTGGAAGCCCGACTGGACGCCATGGCCGATCTGCATCTGGCCCTCGGCGATCAGAAGATCGATCTGGTGATCAACCACCGCTACGCCAAAGCACTACCCACCTATACGATAGCCAAGGAAACGGGAGTACCTCTATGCCCCCTGGAACGTATCGGGAGATATACGATACGCACGCTGAACGTCTGCGCTGGGCCATGAATACGCTCCACAAAGCCTTTCCGCTCACGCCGCAGAAACTGGAGAGCCTGAGCCCGATCGACCTGGCGGTATTCGATCAGTTTATCGTACGTTTTTCCAAGCTACAGGAGATCATGGGAGCCATCAGTTCAGCCGCACAGTGGCTGAAACTGCGCGAAATGCGAAACCAGTTTGCGCACGACTACCCGGTTTATTCTTGATGGTAAAAATGTAGATATTGGTATCGAGCAAGTACTTGAGCATTAAAAACCTTCACGCTCCTGATCCGAGGGTTGCTCTCTCCCCGGCATGAAGTCGGCGGTAACATTCGGGCCGTCAAACCAGCTGTCCCATGATTCTCCCGCTGGAGTAATAATACGGGCATGCCCGATGGCTACCACCTCGACTCGCTTGACACTTTCAGGCAGTGCAACCGCTTTCGGCAGGCGCACGGCTTGAGTTCGATTGCTCTTGAAGACCGTGGATTCCATATTTCACCTCCGAAGGGATATACGCTCGGTATAACCATTAATAAAGATCACCCCTGATATATCAATACGTCTTGTCGGTACTCACTCACAACGCGCAGCGCCGACCTGAACCCACTCATCATCGTTCTGGATCTGCAGCACATCGTAGACCTCGACCTCGGCCGGGGTGATGCCATGTTTGAGCATCAGGTTGCACACACGACGCGCGTCCGAATCGCGGCTGGTACCATCGGGAATCACACCAACTCCGATACGGTGGCCCTTGTCCCACCACACGGGGCGTGCGGGGAAGGTGGAATCCTGGGCGAGTTCTGCTTCGACACGAGTACGTGTTTCGGCGGGGATCTCGGTTTTGCCGGATTCGATGTACCAGGTCACCACTACGCTTAAGGCTATCAGAATAAGTATCACTAAACGCTTGTTAATCACGTGCATCCCCAATATCGACAGAACTGTTGCACGGAGTCTGCCGAGATTATGCGCCCGATACAAGCCAAGGAAATGAGGGTCAGAGTAAAAAACAATCTATCATCCTTCATGTGCTACCATCGACCCCATCTCATCTGCATGCCCAAGCAGGACGCTGGGCATACATCGTTCCATTCAAGGAAGAGCCTATGACAAGAAGACCAAGAATTTGCCCGGAAGGGATACCTCAGCACATAATCCAACGCGGCAATAATCGACAAGTCTGCT
Organism: Marinobacterium ramblicola; assembly: GCF_019084545.1. Classification (GTDB taxonomy): domain Bacteria; phylum Pseudomonadota; class Gammaproteobacteria; order Pseudomonadales; family Balneatricaceae; genus Marinobacterium_D; species Marinobacterium_D ramblicola. The sequence goes on along the minus strand of NZ_JAHREP010000003.1, from coordinate 232,585 downwards.
TCACCAAGGATGACGATTACGCCACCTACGCCCAGTGGCTTGCCGAGGCATCGGAACGCTACGAGGTGCAGATTCACGCCTGGGTATTCATGACCAACCACGTCCACTTGCTGGCCACACCTCTCAAGGAAGGCGCTCTGTCATCGATGATGCAACATCTCGGCCGTCGATACGTACGCTATTTCAACAACATGTACCAACGAACAGGTACTCTGTGGGAGGGGCGATTCAAATCGTGCCTTGTCCACTCCGAGCACTATTTACTGATCTGCCAGAGGTATATCGAGATGAATCCGGTCAAGGCCGGTATGGTACGGCACCCTTCTCAATACCATTGGAGCAGTTACCATGCCCACGCTCAGGGAGTAGATGCGGCGCTCTGGACCCCGCATGATCAGTATTTAAGCCTTGGGAAGAACAAGACCGAAAGACAGAAAACATATCGGGAGTTATTTGAGACCTCACTGCCGGAAGAGCAGGTCCAACATATTCGGCTGTCCGTCAACCAGGGGTTGCCGCTAGGCAACGACCGCTTTCGCGACGAGATTGAACGACTCACCGGCATCCGTCAGCAACCGCTGAAACCCGGCAGAAAGAAGGCACGCGAGTAATTTTTACTCTGACCCCGAATTCGAAATTCCACTCTGACCCCGAATTCGCCGAATTCGAGATTCTGCTAACAAAAAAGGGACCGCCTAAGCGACCCCTTTATCTGGGAGGGAGGGAAGAGTAATTTTTACTCTAGTAATTTTTACTCTGACCCCAAATTCCTCTTTATCTGGGAGGGAAGAGTAATTTTTACTCTGACCCCAAATTCCGCACCGGCATCCGTCAGCAACCGCTGAAACCCGGCAGAAAGAAGGCACGCGAGTAATTTTTACTCTGACCCCGAATTCGAAATTCCACTCTGACCCCGAATTCGAAATTCTGCTAACAAAAAAGGGACCGCCTAAGCGACCCCTTTATCTGGGAGGGAAGAGTAATTTTTACTCTGACCCCAAATTCCCTGACCCCAAATTCCCTGACCCTGAATTCCTATTAACGCTCAGGGCAACGGTTAGTAGCGATACCATCAGTACATGCCACCGACCACTCAAGGTTACCAGCAGGTGTCGCAGCAGCTGTAAAAGTCATCTCATCGTCATTTGCTGTAGGATCGATATCGTCACCAGCAGCACCACCTGCCTCGAATATAGTTGCGATGAAACCTGCCGTTGAAACAGTTGCTCCGCTGACCGCTACAGTCATATCCAGATGTGAGCCATAGAGGTTAGCAGAATAACCCGCAGCACTTGCAGGAGTGGACAAGTCACCAGTCTCAGAATAGTACTGCTCTACTGCTAATTTGTTTGTTCCAAAAATTGAAGGGGCTTCGGACAGTTTGGAACGAATGGTGTAGTCCTGATAAGCTGGCAGCGCGATCGCAGCCAGAATACCGATGATCGCCACAACGATCATCAATTCGATAAGGGTAAAGCCCTGTTGTTTTTTCATATTCATCGTCATCTCTCCAGCGAGTTAAAGTCCTTATTCCCAGACCACTACAAACCAAGCAAGAGCAGTGCCAAATGCAGCCACCCCGCATTCCATGCGGCCCGCAGCGTTCAGGTCGGGAAGAGCATAGGGCAAAGTCTGACACTTTGTCACCCCCTGCGTCAGAATTTGACAAACTCCCGTTTGAAATCCTGACGCCGATACTGCGCCAGGCATTACTCCAGGTCGTATTTCTTGATCCGGTAACGCAGCTGCCTCAGCGTCAGCCCCAGCTCCCGGGCGGCCGCAGTTCGATTCCAGTGATGGATCTCCAGCGCCTTGACCAGCTGCTCTCTCTCATCCTCACCGTCGGCATCACCGCTCATGACGAGCTCCCGCATACCCATCTGCTGACGAGTACGCGGACGCTCCTCCAGCGCCAGATCCTCGCAACGGATCAGGCTGTGCTCACAAAGCGCGGCGGCGCGTTCGAGAATATTTTCCAGCTCACGCACATTGCCCGGAAAGGGGTAGGCGATCAGCGCCGACAGCGCCTGGTCATCGATCTGCAACACCGGCTGGCTGTCACTATTACGCTGCGCAATCCGCTGCAGCAGGGCCCGGCTCAACAGCGGGATATCCTGCCGCCGCTCCCGCAACGGCGGCACCTTGAGCTCGATCACGTTGATCCGGTAGTACAGGTCTTCACGAAAGCGCCCCGCCTGCACCTCCTCATGCAGGCGCTTGTGGCTGGCACTCAGTATCCGCACATCGACCGGCTGCTCCTCCTCCGCCCCCAGGGGCCGAACCCGCCGCTCCTGAATCGCACGCAGCAGCTTCACCTGCATCGCCAGCGGCATATCGGCGATCTCATCGAGGAACAGGGTGCCCCCCTCCGCGGCCTGGAAAAAGCCGCTGCGGTTGGCATGGGCGCCAGTAAAACTGCCCTTCAGATGGCCGAAAAACTCGGACTCCATCAACTCGGCCGGGATGGCGCCGCAGTTGACGGCGATGAAGGGCTGATCCCGCCGCTTGCTGCGGGCGTGGATCAGGCGGGCGATCACCTCTTTGCCCGAGCCCGACTCGCCGTTGATACAGACCGGCGCCTGGGTCTGCGCCAACTTGACGATCCGCTCCTTGAGCCGCTGCATGGCGGGCGACTCGCCCACCAGGCCAACACCGCTCTCCTCCGTCTCCGCGTCGTCTACCGGCCGGACGGCGTGGCCGACCAGGGCGCGCAGCTGCTCGATATCCAGGGGTTTGCTGACGCAATCGAAGGCGCCCGCGCGCATCGCCTCCACCGCCAGCTCCATATTGCCGTAGGCGGTGATCACCGCCACCGGCAGACCGGGCAGCTCTTGCGAGATCTGTTCCACGAGCTCCATCCCGCGGCCATCGGGCAGACGCATATCGGTAAGACAGAGATTGAATCGGTACTCATCAAGCAGGCGACGCGCCTCCTGCAGCGAGGCGGCGGCATACACGGTCACCCCCATGCGTCCCAAGGTAATCTCCAGCAGCGTACGCAGGTCCTCCTCGTCATCCACCACGAGAACGGTGGGCTGAGGGAGGGGGGTGGCTTTTGCGTCGATGTAAGTTCGCTCAGTCATCAATGGCCGGGGTTATCGGTCGTTCCATCGGAAAGGTGATAGCAAAGCAGCTACCACCGGTTTGCACAGGACTATACCGCAATTCGCAGTAGTTCGCTTCGCACAGCTCTCGGGCCAGATACAGACCGAGCCCGGAGCCATCGTGCCGGGTGGTAAAGAAGGGCTCGTAGATTCGCTGCTCCGTTTCGCTGTCGATCCCCCGGCCATTATCGCTGACCTCGATACAGGGGGTTGCCGATCTACCGGATCGATACACCCTGACGGCGATGGAGGCGACTCCCTGCTCAGGCTCGCCATGCTTCAGTGCGTTATCCAGCAGCAGCGTCAGCAGCCGGCGCAGATGGTCGGGATCGACACGCACCTGCAGATCCTCGCTGCCGTTTTCAATCGACAGGCTCAAGCGAGCATCCAGCTCGGGCCAACTCAAACGCCACTCGTCGCGTAACCTGGCAATCCAGTTTCCGAGTTGCAGATCCTGCCAGAACGGCGTTTTTCTTCGCGACAGGGTCAGGATCTCTTCGATCAGTCGATTCACTCTTTTCGATTGACCCAAAATAATGGCGACCAGCTTCTGCTCCTGCACGGCGAGCTCCGGCGACTCCGCCAACAGTTGCGCCGAATAGCTTATTGCGCCCAGGGGGTTGCGAATCTCATGGGCCAGACTCGCCGTCAGCCGGCCCAGGGCGGCCAGTTTTTCACGCTGGACTCGCGTGTTCTCGCTGTGGATATCCTCCAGCAGCAGTACCGCCCACTCCTCCCTGCCGGGTCCGGTGGCCGTAATCTGCAACCGTAATGGCGCCATCGACTCCGAGCCTACCGGCTGTCCCGCCCGCCAATGTTCCAGGGCGGTCGACAGCGTCGTTGACAGCTCGGCAAGCGGGCGATGAAGTTGCGCCGACGGCGACACACCGAATAGCTGCCCCGCTGATGGATTGATCATACGGATCAGGTTTTCGGCATCGACGACAACCACCCCCTCCTCCATGCGCTGGACAATAAAGGTGTTAAGCTCGGTCAGGCTCGCCAGATCGAGCTCTCGCTTGCCGGCCAATCGATGGGTATCGGCCATGTTTCGCCCCACCACCGTACTGACCAGCGCAATGGCGAGCTGGGTTGCCGACAACGCCCCCAACTCCGCCAGTGGATAGGGCTGAGTACCCAATAGCTGATGTGCCAGCGTGCTGCCCAGCATCCCCAGTATCGCAACGGCGGAGTAGAGCTGCGTTCCCGCACCGGGCTGCCAGAATCCGGCAAAGCAGACCGGTACCAACATCAGGATGGCGTAGATACCGGTAGGATCGCCACTGGCAAAGCCCAGAAGCGAGAGGGCAGCAAGATCCGATATCACCTGCAGGCCGAAGGGTGTGCCGTGGGGATCCCGGCGGTTAACACTGAAACCGGAGCCGATCGCAAATACGAAATAGAGCAGCGCCACGATGCCGAACATATCGGGCTGCCAGATCTGGGGCAGCATGCCGCTGCGCGGTATGATCAGCAGGGATACCAGCAGCCCGCTCAACACGATTCGGTAGAGGCTGAAAACACGCAGCGCCCTTCGATCCAGGATTTCACTCATGGCGATTTGATCGTAAACATTTGATCGTAAACAGTAGATAACACATGGGATTTGCCAGAGTCTCGGGGCTGCTATAGAGTATTGACTCATACCCTATCCTCGGCCTGTTTGCAAAGACTTAAGGTACGGCACTTGTCAAAAGGATTTCAACCACTTAGCGGTCTCGCCAAACGCCTTGTCAACGACGGAGCGTTCTCGGCAGAAGTGGCGATGGACGCGCTGAATCAGGCCCGCGATGCCAACAAGAGTTTCGTCAGCTTTATTATCTCCCAGCGCCTGGTCAGTGCCCACCGGGCCGCCTGTGCGGCATCCGAGGAGTTCGGTTTACCCCTGCTCGATCTGGATGCGTTCAGTGTCGACGCGATTCCCCAAGGATTGATCGCCGAAAATCTGATTGTGACCCATCGCGCGCTGCCGCTGATGCAGCGGGAGAACCGCCTGTTCGTGGCGATTGCCGACCCCACCAACCTTCAGGCGCTGGACGAGATCAAGTTTCACACAGGCATCACCACCGAAGCGGTGATCGTCGAAGAGGACAAGCTGGCACGGCGTATCGAAAGTTTCCTCGATGGCGGCAACGAGGCCCTGGGAGAGCTGGAGGATGCCGACCTCGACAATATCGAGGCGGAAGATACCAGCAAGAGGAAAGAGGAGGAGTCGGCGGAAGATGCCGCTTCCGACGCACCGATCGTCCGCTTTATCAACAAGGTGCTGCTGGACGCGATCAAGAACGGCGCCTCGGATATCCATTTCGAGCCCTATGAAAAGGCCTACCGTATCCGCTGCCGTATCGACGGTATCTTGCAGGAGGTCAGCAAGCCGCCCACCAATCTGGCCTCTCGTTTGTCAGCACGTTTGAAGGTGATGTCCAATATGGATATCGCCGAGAAGCGCGTGCCCCAGGATGGCCGTATCAAGCTCAAGGTATCGGACAAACGCTCGATCGATTTCCGTGTCAACACCCTGCCGACGCTTTGGGGCGAGAAGATCGTACTGCGTATTCTCGACCCGACCAGCGCGACCATCGGGGTCGATGCCCTGGGCTTCGAGCCGGATCAGCGTGAGGTATACATGAGCACGCTGCAGCGGCCGCAGGGGATGGTGCTGGTAACCGGCCCCACAGGCTCGGGTAAGACGGTAACGCTCTACACTGGCCTCAATATCCTCAACACCGAGGAGCGCAATATCTCCACCGCGGAGGATCCGGTGGAGATCAATATGGAGGGGATCAACCAGGTCCATGTAAACCCCAAGGTGGGCCTCACCTTCGCCGAAGCGCTGCGCTCCTTCCTGCGCCAGGACCCGGACGTGGTGATGGTCGGCGAGATCCGTGACCTGGAGACCGCCGAGATCGCGATCAAGGCTGCGCAAACCGGTCATATGGTGCTGTCTACACTGCACACCAACAGCGCACCGGAAACCCTGACCCGACTGCGCAATATGGGCGTGCCATCGTTTAACATCGCAACCTCGGTCAGTCTGATCATTGCGCAACGTCTGGCGCGTCGCCTGTGCGAGTCCTGCAAGAAACCGGCGTCCATACCCGAGGCTTCGCTGATCGAAGAGGGTTTCACGCCTGACCAGCTCAAGTCGTTGAACCTGTTTGAAGCGAATCACGACGGCTGTGCCAGATGCAATCGCGGCTACAAGGGCCGGGTCGGTATCTATGAGATGCTGGTGATGACGACGGAGATCGCCGAATGCATCATGGAAAATGGCAACTCTCTGGATATACTGCGTGTTGCGCGCGAGCAGGGTTTCAGAACCCTGCGTCAATCGGGTCTATTGAAGGTCGCGAACGGCCTGACCAGTCTCGAAGAGATGAACAGGGTAATCAAGGTCTGACCCTGAAAGCAGCGCACCCAACCAAGCCAAGCAGATGAAAAGGCACCCGATATGGCGACGAAAATCAAGGAAGCGAAACGCATCACCTTTGCCTGGCAGGGAAAAGACAAGAGCGGCAACAAGAGCAAGGGCAAGATAGATGCGGAGAGCATCGCTGCCGCCAAGACGCTGCTGCGCAAGCAGGGGATAAATCCAAGCAGAGTTGCCAAGGATCGAGGCGGACTCTTTAGCGGCGGGCGGAACAAGCCGATCAAGCCACTGGATATCGCCTTTTTTACCCGCCAGATGGCGACGATGATGAAGGCGGGCGTTCCGCTGATCCAAGGTCTGGATATCGTCGGCAACGGTGCTGAAAAGGTAAAGCTGAAAGATCTGATCGGCAAGATCAGGAGCGATGTCAGTGGGGGTACCGATTTTTCTACTGCGCTGTCCAAACACCCCGAGTATTTCGATGACCTGTTTTGCAGCCTTGTCGGTGCCGGTGAAGCATCGGGCCAACTGGAAACCATGCTGGATCGCGTCGCGACTTACAAGGAGAAGATCGAGTCGCTGAAAGCCAAGATTAAAAAGGCGCTGACCTACCCGACCGCCGTGATTATCGTAGCGATTGTTGTAACCGCAATTCTATTGGTAAAAGTTGTACCGGTTTTCGACGATGTATTCAGTAGTTTTGGTGCGGAACTACCCGCGTTCACGCTCTGGGTTATCGGCCTGTCGGAGATAGCGCAAAAGTATTGGTTTTTCGTGATGCTAGGACTAATCACGGCAATCGTGGCTTTTGTTCAGGCACGAAAAAAATCGGAAAGATTTTCCGACTTCGTTGATCGGACAATGCTCAAGATTCCCATTATCGGCCCCATTATCAAGGAAGCGATCATCGCCCGCTTCGCGCGAACTCTGGCTACCACCTTTGCTGCGGGTGTTCCTCTGGTGCAGGCCTTGGACTCCACCGCCGGCGCGGCCGGCAATGTGGTCTACCGTAATGCTACACTGCAGATCCGTAACGGGGTATCCACCGGTCAGTCGCTGACCAATGCCATTAGTATGACCGGCGTTTTTCCGGTCATGGTGGTGCAGATGGTCTCGATTGGCGAGGAAGCCGGTTCTCTCGATATGATGCTGGACAAGGTGGCCAGTTTCTACGAGGAGGCGGTCGATAACGCGGTCGACAACCTGTCCAGCCTGCTGGAACCGATGATCATGGCGATCCTGGGTGTGCTGGTGGGCGGCCTGGTTATCGCCATGTACCTGCCGATCTTCCAGCTGGGTAACGTGGTTTAAGGATACATTCAGGCTTGTCTTCTGTAATCGACCTATTGGTTCAACCGGGGCTCGCTACAGGCGTAGCAGCCCTTGTTCTCTCGTTGATGGTCGGCAGTTTTCTGAATGTGGTGATCTACCGGCTCCCGGTGATGATGGAGCGCGAGTGGCAGGCCCAACTTGCTGAGGATGATCAATCAGAACAGGCCGACGAGCCATTCAACCTGGCGGTTCCCGCCTCTCGTTGCGGCAACTGCGGCCATCTGATCCGCTGGTATGAAAATATTCCGCTGCTCAGTTATATCGCACTCAGAGGGCGGTGCAGCGGATGCGCTACTTCCATATCCCTGCGCTACCCCGCCGTCGAACTACTGACCGGATTACTGGGTGGCTTTATCGGCTGGCACTTTGGACTGGGACTGGAAGGCGCGGGATTGCTGGCGCTGACCTGGAGTTTTATCGCGCTGACCTTTATCGATATCGATCATCAGCTGCTGCCCGACCGGCTGACCCTACCCCTGCTTTGGCTCGGGTTACTGCTCAATAGCCAAGGCACCTTCACCTCCCTGGAGCATGCCGTCTACGGAGCGGCAGCGGGGTATCTGGTGCTCTGGAGCGTATACTGGATCTTCAAGCTGCTGACCGGCAAGGAGGGGATGGGTTATGGTGATTTCAAGCTGCTGGCGGCAATCGGTGCCTGGGGCGGGTTCGAAGTTTTACCCCTGACTATTCTGCTGTCGTCGGTAGTCGGCGTTGTGCTGGCGCTCTCGCTAATGGCTGCCAAGCGGCATCAAGCCGCCAACCCTCTGCCCTTCGGCCCCTATCTCGCCATCGCCGGATGGATTGCGCTTATCTGGGGCGCTCAGATCAATGACTGGTACCTGGGTATGCTGCTGGTCTGATCTGCACAGCCCTTAGTGCAGCTTGGGCGTAAATACCTGCTCCTCGGCCTCTAAACCGGTGCTGTAGTCGTCCATACTCGGCTCCAGCGGTATCTGGTACCCTTCGCTTGCCCACTCACCCAGATCGATCAGACGGCAACGCTTGCTGCAGAAGGGACGGTAACTGTTTTCCGGGCTGTACAGGGTCGGCTTGCCGCATTGCGGGCAGTTGATGGTTTTGGTCATAACTCGTTCTTTATCGCTCACTGCTTTTTTAGTTAGCACGCACCACAGGTTATCCGGCACACCTACTCCCCACACGCTTGTTTGAGCAAGGCGTGATGAATGCGCTCGACCTGTTCACGCAGCGCGGCCAGGTCGCCGCGGTTGTCTATAAGATAGTCGGCTCGGGCAGATCTGGCCTGCCGACTCATCTGTGCCGCCAGGATCTGTTCGACCTGCTCGCGATCGACCCCGTCACGGGCCAGGGTTCTCTCCATCTGGGTCTGCTCGTCTACATCGACCACGATGACCTGATCGACCAACCGGTCCTGCCCGCTCTCGATCAACAAAGGCGAGACCAGTATCAGGTAGGCAGGTCCCGTCTGAGAGATGCGCTCGACGATACGCTCACGTATCAATGGATGAAGCAGCGCCTCAAGCCATGCCTTTTCACTGTTGTCGTTAAAAATAATCTCGCGCAGGCGGGCACGATCTAGACCGCCGTCGGAAAGCAGGACTTCGCTACCGAAGTGATCGGCGATGCGTTGCAACGCCGATTCACCGGGCTGAACCACCTCTCGTGCGATGATGTCGGCATCGATAACCGGTACGCCCAGCTCGGCAAACAGCGCCGTCGCGGCGCTCTTGCCGCTACCGATGCCGCCGGTCAAACCTACCTTCAGTGGAGCATTCATACGCCCTCACTCCACCACGAGGAGATCGATGCGATCCCCTGTGCGCCATGCTGCCAAGCGGCATCCAGATCGGTGTCCAGCAAACCGCCCAGTGCATAGGCGGGTATCGCACACTGCTCGGTCAGTTCACGGAATTTTCTCCATCCCAGCACCGGGGCACCGGGATGCGAGGCGGTCGGCGCCACCGGCGACAGGGTGACGAAGTCCAGTCCCAGCGACTCCGCTCGCCGCAGCTCTTCAAGATTATGACAGGAGGCGCTGAGCCAGCGCCCGGCAAACCGGTCGCGAGATCTCAATGCCATCAAACGTTGGGCTGTCAGATGCAGACGGTCGGCGCCCAGCGCATTCGCCAGTTCAATCGAACCATTCAAGATCAGGGCTAAGTCAGCGGCATCGCACAACGGCCTCAAAACCCCATAGTGACGAGACAACTCCTCTTCACTCAGAGTCGGTGATCTGAGCATCAGCAGTTGCCCCTGCTGATTTAACAAAGGTTGCACGCGCCGAAGAAGCTCGACTTCTCGCTCTTCGGGGGAAGCTCCCAGTGCAGCAATATCACCGGTAATCGACAGCCGATCCGGCAACTGCGCCGCAGCCACTATAGGCCCGTTCGCCGCCGGAAACTGGTAATCGACCAGCGCCCCGGGCTCCACCCAGCGGATCGGCTGCCCTTCACGCCCATGAGCCTCACCGCCAAAACGCTCGACACGCCAGACATCCAGCAGCACCGATTTATCCGGATAGTGGTGGGTGATGCGGATCTGTGGGCGGGCATGCTCGACCTGAATGCCAAGCTCCTCATCGAGCTCCCGTCTGAGCGCCAGCTCGACCGGTTCACCGGACTCGACCTTGCCGCCGGGAAACTCCCAGAGTCCGCCCTGGTGTTGCGACGCATCGCGTTTGGCGATCAGTATTCGACCTTGTGAGTCGACGATGATCGCCGCGGCAACGTGGATCAATTTCGTGTTCGACATCTGAATCAGCTACGGTAGTCCGCATTGATATGGACGTACTCGGTGGACAGATCGGTGGTCCAGACCGATTCGCGCACATCGCCACGCTTGAGCACGACATGGATCAGGATCTCCTCGCCATCCATCACCGCCTGCCCCTGCTCTTCGGTATAACCGGCTGCGCGGCCGCCCTTCTCGACGATGCAAACGTCGTTAAGGTAGATCTCCAGCGCATTCAGATCCAGATTCTGCACTCCGGCACGGCCGACGCAGGCGAGGATACGACCCCAGTTGGGGTCGGAGGCGTAGAGTGCGGTCTTGACCAGTGGCGAGTGGGCGATGGTGTACGCCACCTGCAGCGCCTCTTCGACGCTGGCCGCCTGCTCGACACGCACCTCGACGAATTTGGTCGCACCCTCGCCGTCCCGCACGATCGCCTGCGCCAGGTTGAGCATGATCCGGTTCAGTGCCGCCACGAACAGATCGGCCGACTCGCTACTCTCGGCATCGATACTGACACCGCTGCGGCCGGTCGCGACCAGGATGCAGGAGTCGTTGGTGGAGGTATCGCCGTCGATGGTGATACGGTTGAACGACCTGTCCGCCGCCCGGGACAACCACTGCTGCAGCAACGGCTGGGGGACAGCCGCGTCGGTGGCGACGTAACCGAGCATGGTGGCCATGTTCGGCATGATCATACCGGCGCCCTTGGAGATACCGGTCAAGGTAACGGTCTTGCCCTGGTACTCGAACTGCTCGCAGGCGGCCTTGGCGCGGGTATCGGTGGTCATGATGCCGTGCGCGGCATTGAGCCAGTTGTTGTCGTTCAGGTCCGCCTTGGCGTCGTCGAGCACCGCTACGATCTTATCCACAGGCAGGGGTTCGCCTATCACGCCGGTCGAGAACGGCAGCACCGCCTCACGCGCCACACCTGCAAGCTCCGCAACCGCATCACAGCAGCGAACGGCATCCGCCATCCCCTGCTCGCCGGTACCCGCATTGGCGTTGCCGGTGTTGACCAGCAGGTAGCGAATGGCGCCCGAGGCCAGATGCTTTTTCGATAGCGTGACCGGCGCGGCGCAGAACGCATTCTTGGTGAACACACCGGCAACAGACGCGCCTTCGCACACCTCCATCAGCACCACATCACGGCGCCCCGGCTTTTTGATGCCGGCACTGGCAATACCGATGCGGAAGCCATCGACGGGTTTCAGTTCGGGCAGAGTATCGGGACCTACAGCCATTATTCATACCTCTCAAAAAAGAAAGCCCCGCTATTGCGCCTGAACGCCATGGATGGCGTGAATGCAGCTTTTGCAGGAGCATAAAGCTGCCTGCGCCCGCGGGATACAGTACATCCTGTACATAAAAAGCAGCCGAAGCTGCTTCAAAAAATATAGGGATTTATCTGCACACGACCGTCAGAGACGGCCATGACACTGTTTGTATTTCTTGCCGGAACCGCAGGGGCAGGGGTCGTTGCGTCCGACCTTGGGATGATCGCGCACGACGGTGGCGACACCGCCCTCGTCAGCGGCTGCCTGCGCCTGCCGAGACTCGGCCTGAGCCTGCTCTTCGGCGACTGCCGAACTCTGCGCATGCTGGAAGTCCATCTGCTGACGGGCCGCCTGCTCGCGACGCTCGCGCTCCATCGCCTCCACATCTTCGGGCTGGCGCACCTGAACATGGCTGAGGATACGGATCACATCGCGCTTGATGTTCTCAAGCAGGTTCTGGAACAGGTTGAACGCTTCGCGCTTGTACTCCTGCTTCGGGTTTTTCTGGGCATAACCGCGCAGGTGAATACCCTGGCGCAGCAGGTCCATGGTCTGCAGATGCTCCTTCCACAACGTATCGATCACCTGCAGCATCACCTGCTTCTCGAACATGCGCATGGTTTCGGCACCGACCAGCGCCTCTTTGGCGCGATAGGCACCGACGATCGATTCGTGAATCCGCTCACGCAACGGCTCTTCATGCAGGCTGTCATCCTCGTCCAGCCACTGCTGCAATGGCAGCTTGACGGCGAAGTCGCTCTCCAGTGACTTCTCCAGCCCCGCCACGTCCCAGGTCTCCTCCAGGCTCTGCGGCGGAATATACTCGTTGATCAGGTTGTCGATCACCTCGGTACGTACCGCATCCACGGTATCGGAGATATCGTCCGTCTCCATCAGCTGGTTGCGCTGATCGTAGATCACCGAACGCTGATCGTTGGAGACGTCATCGTACTCGAGCAGGGTTTTACGGATATCGAAGTTGCGCCCCTCGACCTTGCGCTGGGCCTTCTCTATCGCGTTGCTGACCATCTTGTGCTCGATCGCTTCGCCCTTCTCCATCCCCAGCGCCTGCATGAACTGACGTACGCGGTCGGAGGCGAAGATGCGCATCAGGTCATCTTCCAATGACAGGAAGAAGCGTGAGGAACCCGGATCGCCCTGGCGACCGGCACGGCCACGCAGCTGGTTATCGATACGGCGGGATTCATGACGCTCGGTACCGATGATGTGCAGACCGCCGGCTTCGATCACGATATCGTGACGCTTGCGCCACTCCTGAGTCGCTTCATCGACCTGGGCCTGGCTATCATCCTCGAGTGCTTCCAGCTCCGCTTCCAGCTTGCCGCCGAGCTTGATGTCGGTACCGCGACCGGCCATGTTGGTGGCGATGGTCACAGCGCCCGGACGGCCCGCTTCGGCGATGATCTCGGCCTCGCGGCCATGGTTCTTGGCGTTGAGCACGTTATGCGCAATCCCTTCGCGCTTGAGCAGCGCGGAGATCAGTTCGGAGGACTCCACCGAAGCGGTACCCACCAGCACCGGACGGTTGTTCTCCTGGCAGTGGCGGATCTCCTTGACGATCGCCTGGTACTTCTCCTCCATGGTCAGGTAAACCAGGTCGTTGTAATCGATACGCGCTACCGGACGGTTGGTGGGGATGACCACCACATCCAGGCCGTAGATCTGACGCAGCTCGAACGCCTCGGTATCGGCGGTACCGGTCATGCCGGAGAGCTTTTCATACAGACGGAAGTAGTTCTGGAAGGTGGTGGATGCCAGGGTCTGGCTCTCCTGCTGGATCGCCACCCCCTCTTTCGCCTCCACGGCCTGATGCAGGCCTTCCGACCAGCGGCGTCCCGGCATGATACGCCCGGTGTGCTCGTCGACGATCACCACCTGACCGTTCTGAACGATGTAGTCCTTGTCACGCTGGAACAGGTAGTGGGCGCGCAGACCGGCCAGGACGTGGTGCAGCAGGTTCAGGTTCTGCGGCGCGTAGAGGCTCTCGCCCTCCTGCAGCAGACCGGCCTCGATCAGCAGATCCTCGACCAGCTGGTGACCGGCTTCGGTCAGCTCGACACTGCGGTTTTTCTCGTCGACGCTGAAATGCTCCTCGATCACCTGCTCGGTGTCTTTAGGGTCGATCTCACCGTGGAACTGCTTCAGACGCGGGATCAGCTGATTGATCGCCTTGTAGGTGGCCGAGCTGTCCTCCGCAGGACCGGAGATGATCAACGGCGTGCGCGCCTCGTCGATCAGGATGGAGTCGACCTCGTCGACCACCGCGTAGTTGAAGTCGCGCTGTACCTTGTCGGCAACGCTGAACGCCATGTTGTCACGCAGGTAATCGAAGCCGAACTCGTTGTTGGTGCCGTAGGTGATATCGCACGCGTAGGCGGCACGCTTCTCCTCCGAACTCTGTCCGGACAGGATCACGCCGACGCTCAGACCCAAGGCTTCATACAGCGGGCGCATCCACTCGGCATCGCGGCTGGCCAGGTAGTCGTTGACGGTGACCACGTGAACGCCCTTGCTCTCCAGCGCATTCAGGTAGACCGCCAGTGTCGCCACCAGGGTTTTACCCTCACCGGTGCGCATCTCGGCGACCTTACCGTCATGCAAGGCCATGCCACCGATCAACTGCACGTCGAAGTGGCGCATCCCCATCACCCGCTTGGACACTTCGCGTGCATTGGCGAACGCCTCCGGCAGCAGGTGGTCGAGTGACTCACCCTCCTCAAGCCGTTTCCGGAAGCCGGCGGTCAGCGCCCTGAGCTCCTCGTCCGAGAGCTGTTCGAACTCCGGCTCCAGCGCATTGATCTGCTTGACGATCCGTCCCATCCGTTTGAGTTCGCGATCGTTCTTACTTCCGAAAACTTTCTTGAGTAGTGATGTCAGCATAATTCGACTTTTAACCGGTTGAATGCAAAGCGGGTCGGGCTCATCCCGAGGGGTGTCTGCATGACTGGATTAACGGCACATTCTACCTAATATTGGGCCGGATAGTAGAATGGCAAGTGAAGATTAAAACGCAACGGGGCCGAACCTGAGTTCGACCCCGCTGTTAAGATCCCGTTGCCACAGGCCCGTAACGACCCGTCAGACCGCAGCAGCCGGGCGTTGATACGAGATCGGCGACAACTCTTCACTGTCTTCGAAGGTGACCACCTCATAAGCATCCTCGGTTTCGAGCAGCTTACGCAGCAGCATGTTGTTCAGGTAGTGGCCGGACTTGTAGCCGTAAAACTCACCGATCAGACTCTTGCCCAGCAGGTAGAGATCGCCCACCGCGTCCAGAATCTTGTGCTTGACGAACTCGTCGCTGTAGCGCAACCCTTCGTCATTGAGCACCCGGAAGTCATCGACCACGATGGCGTTATCGAAGCTGCCGCCCAGGGCCAGATTCTGCGAACGCAGGTACTCCATATCGCGCATGAAGCCGAAGGTACGCGCCCGACTTACCTCTTTCACGTAGGAGGAGCTGGAGAAGTCCAGCGCCGCTTCCTGGTTACCCGTATTGAAGGCGGGGTGCGGATGGTTGAAATCGATCTTGAAGCCGACCTTGAAGCCGTTGAACGGCTTGAAGCAGGCCAGTTTGTCATCGCTGCTGACACGCACTTCGCGCTTGATCCGGATGAACTCTTTCGGTGCATCCAGCTCCTCGATACCGGCGGACTGGATCAGAAACACGAACGGCGCGGCACTGCCGTCCATCACCGGCACCTCTTCGGAGCTCAGCTCGACCACCAGGTTATCGATGCCCAAAC
This sequence comes from Marinobacterium ramblicola, assembly GCF_019084545.1. Taxonomy (GTDB): domain Bacteria; phylum Pseudomonadota; class Gammaproteobacteria; order Pseudomonadales; family Balneatricaceae; genus Marinobacterium_D; species Marinobacterium_D ramblicola. The sequence continues at coordinate 217,026 of NZ_JAHREP010000003.1, read as the reverse complement.
CGGCCAGCGCCGACATCAGATGCTCGATCGTCGCGACACGCACACCCTCTTTCGAGATATTGGTGGACAGCATGGTATCGACCACATTCAACGCATACGCCGGAATTTCGACCACCGGATCCAGGTCGACGCGACGGAAACGGATGCCCGAATTGGCCGGTGCCGGTTTCAGGGTCATGAAAACCTTCTGCCCGGAGTGCAGGCCAATACCGGTCGCTTTAATGCTGTTTTTCAGGGTGCGTTGCTTGATCATCCGTCCTGCCGTGAAGTTGTCGGTCAAAATAACGGCCTATCCTAACAAAAATGTGATAGGCCAACCACAAGATAACCACCGGGAATGGCACGTCGCCGATCAATGAGCGTGCTCATTCACTCACGCACCCTGCCGCCTCGCTACGCGATCAGTCAGCCTGACGGCGCAGGAAGGTGGGGATATCCAGCAAACCGTAATCGCTGTCCTGGCGTCCGCCCTCGGTTGTGCGCTTCTCGACCGGCTTGTCCAGCAGCGCTTCTTCACGCTGGCGGCGCAGAATCGTCGGCAGTTCGATCTGATCGAGATTCAGAGAACCGTCAGCCTTGCGACCGCTGGGCGCCTTGGAGTGCACCACGCGAAGCTCCTGCTCATTGTCCCGGTCCAGGCCGGTGGCCACTACAGTGACCTTGATATCCTCGCCCAGTTCCGGATCGATCACGGTCCCGATGACGATAGTGGCATCTTCGGAGGCGTACTCCTCGACGATATTACCCACCTCGGTGAACTCACCCAGGCTGAGATCTTCACCGGCGGCGATGTTGACCAGTACACCGCTGGCGCCCTTGAGGTCGATATCCTCGAGCAGCGGGCTGCGGATCGCCGCCTCGGCCGCCTCCTGGGCACGGTTATCGCCGCGCGCAACGGCGGTACCCATCATCGCCATGCCCATCTCGGACATCACGGTGCGCACGTCGGCGAAGTCGACGTTGATCATGCCCGGACGGGTGATCAGGTCCGCGATCCCCTGCACGGCGCCCTTGAGCACGTTATTGGCAGCGCTGAACGCATTGATCAGCGAACAGTTCTTGCCCAGCACCTGCATCAGTTTCTCGTTCGGGATGATGATCAGCGAGTCGACGTTTTCGCGCAGTGCACGAATCCCCTCCTCGGCGATCTTCATCCGCTTCTTGCCTTCGAACGGGAAGGGTTTGGTCACCACCGCCACGGTCAGGATACCCAGCTCGCGGGCAACCTCCGCCACGATCGGTGCAGCACCGGTACCGGTGCCGCCCCCCATGCCGGCGGTGATGAACACCATATCGGCACCGTTAAGCGTTTCCGCGATCCGCTCGCGATCCTCCAGTGCGGCCGTGCGGCCCACTTCCGGATTGGCGCCGGCACCCAACCCCTTGGTCAGCTCTCCGCCAATGTGCAGGGAGGTCTGTGCCGACATGCGGTGCAGTGCCTGGGCATCGGTATTGGCACAGATGAACTCAACCCCTTCTACCAGGTTGTTCACCATATGCTGCACGGCGTTACCGCCACCGCCACCGACACCGACCACTTTGATTACCGCGTTCTGCTGGACGTTTTCGATCAGTTCAAATTCCATTGCTCTTCCTCCCCCTCAGCGCCTACGACTACCTTCCGGCGCATGACGTCTTTTGTTGCAAAAATGTTAGAAATTACCCTGTAACCAGGTTTTGATGCGTTGCAAAAAGCCCGGCCCCGCCGGCACTGTCCGCTTCACATCCGTTTCCCGTTGAATCAGTTCCGGTGCTGCCGGGCCGTGATCCGCCCGGGCATAGTGCAGCAACCCTATGCCCGTGGCGTAGATCGGGTTGCCCAGCAGATCCTCCATTCCCCGCACCCCCTGAGGACGGGCAAGCCGCACCGGCATATGGAAGATCTCCTCCGCCAGCTCGACCGCCCCCTCCATTTTCGATGTGCCGCCGGTCAACACGACACCGGCGGCAACCAGATCTTCAAATCCGGAGCGACGCAGCTCCGCCTGAACCAGGGTGAACAGCTCCTCGTAGCGCGGCTCGACCACCTCGGCCAGCGCCTGGCGTGACAGGTCACGGGAGGGACGATCGCCGACGCTCGGCACCTTGATCGTCTCTTCCGGACGCGCCAGCTGGGCCAGCGCACAGGCGTACTTGATCTTCAACTGCTCGGCGTTGATCGTCGGCGTGCGCAGCGCCATGGCGATATCGTTGGTGACCTGGTCCCCGGCCACCGGTATTACCGCCGTGTGGCGAATGGCACCGCCGGTGAAGACGGCGATATCGGTAGTACCGCCGCCGATATCGACCAGGCAGACACCCAGATCCTTCTCATCGTCGGTCAGCACCGAGTAGCTCGATGCCAGCTGCTCCAGCACCACGGCATCCACCTCCAGACCGCAACGGCGGATGCACTTCTCGATATTCTGCACCGCATTGATTGCGCAGCAGACCAGATGCACCTTGGCCTCCAGACGGACTCCTGACATCCCCAAGGGTTCCCGAATCCCCTCCTGATGATCGATCAGATACTCCTGCGGCAGGATATGCAGAATCTTCTGATCCGCCGGAATCGCCACCGCGCGCGCCGCATCGATCACCCGCTCCAAGTCGTACTCCGACACCTCACGATCCTTGACCGCGACAATGCCATGGGAGTTGTGGCTGCTGATATGGCTGCCGGCAATACCCACGGTCACCGAATGGATCTTGCAGCCGGCCATCAGCTCCGCCTCTTCGACCGCACGCTGAATCGAGTGCACGGTCGACTCGATGTTGACCACCACCCCGCGCTTGAGTCCACGCGACGGGTGGGATCCGACACCGACAATCTCGATCGCCCCGCTGTCGGTAATCTCACCCACCAGGCACACCACCTTCGATGTCCCGATATCCAGCGCGACAATCATGTTACTTTGGCCCATTGACCCTCTATCCTGCATTTTCATTTGTCTCTACGGCGCGCCAACGCACGGCGACGCCATTGGGATAACGTATATCGATCTGCTCTATCTCTTCCGCACGCGCTGCAAGCGTCAGCCGGTACACGGCGAGAAAACGCTTGAGTCGTGGTATCAACTGCTCCCGCCCGGCCACTACGCGGATGCCGTTGTCCAGATCGATGGTCCAGGCTCCGCGCGGTTCCAGTGTCAGCCCGGCCACCTTCAGTCCATTGGCGGCGAACATGGGCGTCAGATCGTGAAACTGCTCCATGATCTTCACCGTTTCATGTGCCGGCCCGCTCAGCTTCGGCAAACTCACATACTCGGGTTTCAGCTCCGGCCAGAAGATATCCCCCTGGTGGTTCAGCAACCCCTTGTCGCCCCAGCGCGCTACCGGCACCTCTTCGATGACATTGACCCGCAATGCAGGCGGCCACTGCCGACTGATCGTGGCATCGTGCACCCAGGGCTCCTGGATGACCCGGTCGCGCAAGCGCTGCAGATCCAGATCCAGCAGCGTGCTGTCGATACTGGCCGCCAGATCCTGAGCGATCAGTTGCTTGTCCAGATGGCGCACCGCACCGGCGATCCGCACCTCCGCCACCGGCTGGTCCAGCCAGCGCCAGAGATCGCGTCCCGCGGAGGTGGCGATACCGACAAACACCACCAGCAAGGTGAGCAGAACCAGGGGACGCCAATACCAGTCATTGTCCTGCTCGTTCGGCGCCACCGCCGCTGCACGGGCGGCACCGCGCACCGGCTCGACTTCGGCGAGCTCGGGTGTGCGGTTTCTCCACGGCAGCGTCATCAGCATGAGGCTTAACCTCCGCCTTTCTGTTCTTCTGGAGCGGCGTTATCGAGCGTCGCGGTGCGCAGAATCTCGACCACCAGCTGCTCGAAGGAGATACCGGCCTCACGCGCCGCCATCGGCACCAGACTGTGATCGGTCATGCCGGGTGCGGTATTGACCTCCAGCAGCTGGAAACAGCCCCGCTCATCCAACATCACGTCCACCCGTCCCCAGCCACGGCAGCCGACCATGGCAAACGCCTGCTCAATCAGTGTTTTCAGCTCGGCCTCCTCGGCCTTGCTGAGCTGGGTGTCGAACAGATAGCGGGTATCGTCAGCCTCGTACTTGGCGTTGAAATCGTAAAAATCGTGCGGCGTCTCCAGCCGAATGATCGGCAGGGCGCGACCGCCCAACACCCCGACGGTGTATTCCGGACCGCTGATCCAGCGCTCGGCCAGGACAGCGGAATCGAATCGCTGCGCTTCTTTAACGGCGATCTCGAGCTGATCACGGTTGTTCACCTTGGCCATACCGATGCTTGATCCTTCGTGGATCGGTTTGACCATAATCGGAAAACCGAGCTGTTCGGCAACCGCATCCAGATCGACCTGCTCGCCGATCACGGCGAACGCCGGCGTGGTCAAGCCGCCACCACACCAGAGCTGCTTGGTACGCAGCTTGTCCATGCCCAGAGCAGAAGCGGCTACACCGCTGCCGGTATAGGGTTTACCCATCATCTCCAGTACGCCCTGGATGGTGCCATCCTCACCGCCACGACCGTGCAGGATCAGGAAGGCCCGATCGAACTCCGCCGTCATCAGTTGCGCCAGCGGGTCCTGCCCCTCGCCGCCAAGATCTATACCGAAGGCATCGACACCCGCTGCCAGCAGCCCCTTGAGCACCTCGGCACCGCTCTTCAGCGAAACCGACCGCTCGGCCGAAAGACCGCCATAGATCACCGCGACACGTCCCAGCGCTTGCGCCTCTGCCGCATCCACTCTGAAGTCAGACATTCTGGCCTCCGCTACTGGTCAGATCCTGTTGTGCCAGATCGTGTGAGATCGCCGTCACGTTGCCGGCCCCCTGCGTCAACAGCAGGTCACCCGGTTTCAGCAGGTTGCGCAGGGCATCGGCCAGTTCCGTCGGGTTTTCGATGAATACCGGTTCCTTGCCGCGCTGGCGGATGCTGCGACAGAGACTGCGGCTGTCGGCGCCCGGGATCGCCGCTTCGCCGGCAGAGTACACCTCCAGCATCACCAGCTGATCCACCCCCTGCAGCACCTGCACGAAATCTTCATACAGGTCGCGGGTACGGGTGTAGCGGTGCGGCTGATACACCATCACCAGCCGGCGTCCCGGCCAGCCGTCGCGTACTGCACGGATAACGGCCTGCACTTCACGCGGGTGGTGACCGTAATCGTCCACCAACGTTACGCTGCCACCATCTACCGGCACCTCGCCGAGTACCTGGAAACGTCGGCCGACACCCTGGAAACTCTCCAAGGCACGGCAGATCGACTGATCGTCCACCCCTTCGTCGGTTGCCACCGCGATCGCCGCCAGGGCGTTCAACACGTTATGCCGTCCCGGCATGTTCAGCGCCACCTGCAGATCGGCATGACCGTCGGGACGGATGACGCGGAAGCTGCTGCAAAACCCCTCCTGCTTGATCTCCACGGCGCGAAAATCGGCCGACTCGTCGAAGCCGTAGGTCAGTACCGGACGGCTCACTTCCGGCAGCAACTCGCGCACGACGGGATCGTCGGTGCACATCACCGCCAGGCCGTAAAACGGCAGGTGATGCAGGAAGCTGACGAAGGTTTGCTTCAGCTTGTTGAAGTCACCGTCATAGGTATCCATATGATCGGCATCGATATTGGTGACGATGGCGACCATCGGCTGCAGATGCAGGAAGGAGGCATCGCTCTCGTCGGCCTCGGCCACCAGATAGCGACTGCCGCCAAGCTGGGCGTTGGTCCCGGCGCTGGTCAGACGACCGCCGATGACAAAGGTCGGATCCTTGCCCGCCTCCGCCAGGATCGACGCCACCAGACTGGTGGTCGTGGTCTTGCCATGGGTGCCGGCAACGGCGATACCGTGGCGGTAGCGCATCAGCTCCGCCAGCATCTCCGCGCGACGCACCACCGGTACACGCAGCTCACGCGCCGCCAGCACCTCCGGGTTGTCCTCTTTAACCGCAGAGGATGTCACCACCACATCGGCACCCTGGATATTGTCCTCGGAGTGACCGATGAACACCTCGGCACCCAGGCTTTCCAGGTGCGCGGTTACCGCCGATGCACGCATATCGGAACCGCTGATCCGGTAGCCCTGATTGAGCAACACTTCGGCGATACCGCACATACCGACACCACCGATACCGACAAAGTGGATCTGGCGGATACGCCTCATCTCCGGCACTTCGTATACTTTGATCGCTGCGCTATCAGCTTTCACTTCATTACCTCCACACAGACCCGGGCCACGCGCTCGCTGGCCTCGGGCTGAGCCAGTGCACGTGCGGCCCTGGCCATATTCAGCAGTTTCTTGCGATCGCCTAAGTCCTTCAGCAGTTGCACCAGTTTGTCCGCATCCAGCTCGCGCTGAGCGATCCGCACTCCGGCCCCGGCCTCACTGAGGAATCCGGCATTGGCCGTTTGATGATCATCGATGGCATGGGGCAGCGGTATCAGCACCGATGCCACCCCGGCGATAGCCAGCTCGCTCACCGTCAGCGCCCCCGCGCGGCAGATCACCAGATCCGCCCAGGCGTAGGCCTCGTCCATATGTTCGATAAAGGGTACGACACGCCCCTCCACGCCAAGCTCGGCGTACTCTTTGAGCACATCGTCGATGTTCCGCTTACCGGTTTGGTGCCACACCTCGGGCCGCGCCTCCACCGGCAACCGGGCCAGCGCTTTCGGCACCAACTGATTGATCGCCTGAGCGCCCAGACTGCCGCCAACCACCAGCAGCCGCAAACTGCCCTCGCGTCCAGCCAGACGCCGTTCGGGCTCGGCCAGTTGCAGGATCGGACCGCGCACCGGGTTGCCCACGACCTCACCCCGATTTTCACCTCTGAACGCCCGCGGAAACGCCTGCAACACACGGCTGGCGAAACGGGCCAGAATACGGTTGGTCGTACCGGCCACCGCATTCTGCTCATGGATCACCAATGGACAACGCAGCATCCAGGCAACCAGACCGCCCGGGCCCGAGGCAAAACCGCCCATGCCCAATACCGCATCGGGCTTGACCCGACGCAGCACACCGAACGCCTGCCAGATCGCCAGCAGCAAGCCAAAGGGGGCGAACAACTGCTTCAACCGCCCCTTGCCACGCACCCCCCGCACATCGATGCAGTGCAGGTTGATCCCCGCTTTGGGGACCACATCCGCTTCGATGCCGGCCGCGGTACCCAGCCACTCCACTTCGATACCCTTAGCGCGCAGCGCATCGGCGGTCGCCAACGCCGGAAACACATGACCACCGGTACCGCCGGCCATGATCAGCACACGACGAGGATCAGCCACTCTTCACCTCCCGGTTCTGCTCGGCCTTGGATCGCTTTCCGCTCGAGCCCGCCAATGGCAGCCCCAGGCGCATCCGCTTCAGCTCGTAATCGACCCGCTGCACGATCGCGATCATGCCGCAACAGACCAGCAGACTACTGCCGCCATAGCTGAGCAGCGGCAGCGTCAGCCCTTTGGTCGGCAGCGCCCCCACGTTAACACCGATATTGATCATCGCCTGGCCGGCGATAATGAAGGCGAAACCGTAGCTGATGTAGGCCATGAAAAACTGTTTCTGCTTCTCCGCCTGGCGCCCGATCAGGAAGATACGCGCCACCAGCAGCGCGTAGAGAGCGCAGACGATCAACGCGCCGATGATCCCGAACTCCTCCGCCAGCACCGAATAAACGAAGTCGGTATGCGCTTCGGGCAGGTAGAACAGCTTCTGCACGCTGTTGCCGAGCCCGGTGCCAAACCACTCGCCGCGACCGAAGGCGATCTGCGCCTGCGACAGCTGGTAACCGCTGCCATAAGGATCAGCCCAGGGGTCGGTAAAACTCTTCAGGCGCTCCATGCGGTAAGACTGGGAACCGGCAAGCGCCCCGACCAGAGAGCCGGCGACACCGACCAGAATAAAAAACTGCAGCGGCCGCATGCCGCCGAGGAAGATCATCCCCATCACGGTGCCGACCAAGACCACGGTGGCACCGTAATCCGGCTCCAGAATCAGCACGAACATGTACAGCGCCAGCGGAAATGCCGGCTTGATCACCCCCCACCAGCTGCTGCGCACCTCACTGAGCCGGCGCACCAGGTAACCGCCCATGAACAACACCATGCACACCTTGGCGATCTCGGACGCCTGCAGGTTAACCGGCCCCAGACCGATCCAGCGACGGCTACCGTTCACCTCGCGCCCGATCCCCGGAATCAACACCAGGATCAGCAACGCCAGACCGATAAACAGCAACGGCACGCTGTATTTTTCCCACACCTGTACCGGCACGCGCACCGCAATCAGGGCGCCAATCAAGGAGAGCAGCATGAAGCTGCCATGCCGAACGATAAAGAAACCGGCCGAGCCAAAATTCTTTGCTGCCACGTCCATCGATGCGGAGGTGATCATGATGAAACCGATCAGTACCAGTGCAACCGTGGACAGCAGCAACCAGGGGTCAAACGGCAGAATCCCTTTCGGCACCGCGGGCACGGTCGAGGCGCCGACACGACTGAGCAGCTGCGGCGGCAGCGCAGGCAGTTTTACCTTGGGCAGCGATAGGCTCAGTCGCATCCCAACTCCTCCACGGCATCGACGAATGCCCGCCCCCGCGCCGGGTAACCGGTGAACATATCGAAGCTGGCACAGGCCGGCGATAACAGCACGACGTCGCCCGGTTGGCCGAGCCGGGCCGCAAGCTGAACCGCCAGCGTCATGTCGGCAGCAAAATGGTGCTCAACGGCATCGACCGCCCGCGCAATCTGCGGACCATCACGGCCGATCAGAATCAGCGCACGACCGTAACGGGCAAGCGGCGCATCCAGTTCATCGAAGCTCTGCCCCTTACCCTCGCCGCCGGCAATCAGCAGGATCCGCGCCTCACCTTCCAGCGTAGCGCCGAGACCGTTCAACGCCGCCAGCGTGGCGCCGACGTTGGTACCTTTGGAATCGTTGAACCAGCTCAGTCCGCAACGATCGGCCACCCACTGGCAGCGGTGCTCCAGTCCACCGAACAGCTTCAGCGCCTCCAACATGGCAGAGATCGGCAGACCAACGGCCTCACCCAGCGCCAGCGCGGCCAGGGCATTGGCCTGGTTATGACTACCACGGATCTTCAGCTCGCGCGTATCGATCAGCGGCTCCAGCCCCTGCGCCAGCCAGACCGAGCCCTGATGCTCGATCAGGCCAAACTGCTTCAGATCCGGTTTGCCCAGACCGAACTCGACCTTCTTGACCCCTTTGGGCAGCAGCGGCCTTGTCAGCGCATCGTCACGGTTCTCCACCGCCACCGCGCAGCCACGGTAGATACGGTGCTTGGCGGCGTGGTAGCCCTGCATCGAGTCGTAGCGATCGAGATGATCGGGGCTGATGTTGAGTACGGTTGCCGCTGCCGCGCGCAGATCGTTGGTGGTTTCCAGCTGGAAGCTGGACAGCTCCAGCACATACAGTTCGGCCTGATCATCGAGCAGATCCAGCACCGGCGTACCCAGGTTGCCGCCCACCAGCACCCGCACACCGGCGGCCTTGGCCATCTCACCGACCAGTGTGGTGACCGTGCTCTTGGCGTTGGAGCCGGTAATCGCCACGATGGGCGCCCTGGCTTCTGCGCAAAACAGATCGATGTCGCCACTGAGGCGCACGCCATTGGCGACGGCCTGACGTATTGCCGGATCCGCCTGCGCCACGCCGGGGCTCAGGATGATCTCGCTGTACCGACTCAGCAGGTCCGCATCCAGCGGCCCGCAGTACAGCGGCACTTGAGGAAACTCGGCACGAAACGCCTCGGCAGAGGGCGGCTGTTCGCGCGTATCGCAGACCGCAAAGGGCAAGCCGCGACGGGCCAGATAGCGCGCGCAAGCCAGCCCGGTCTTGCCCAGACCGATCACTACCCGGCTTTTGTCTGTCGCGATCAAACCCATCTCGTTACTGCCTCTGCTATCGAATTTTCAGTGTTGCCAGGCCGATCAGCACCAGCACCACGGTGATGATCCAAAAGCGCACGATGACGCGCGGCTCCGGCCAACCTTTCAGTTCAAAATGGTGGTGGATCGGCGCCATGCGGAAGATACGCCGACCGGTCAGCTTGAACGACGCCACCTGCAGGATCACCGATACCGTTTCCATGACGAAAACCCCACCCATGATCACCAGCACCAGCTCCTGGCGCACGATCACCGCGACCACACCCAAGGCCGCACCAAGGGCCAGCGCGCCGACATCACCCATGAATACCTGGGCCGGATAGGTGTTGAACCAGAGGAACCCCAACCCGGCACCGACAATGGCGCCACAGAAGATGATCAGCTCACCGGCACCGGCCACGTAGGGGATATTCAGGTAGTTCGCGAACTGCACGTGTCCGCTCAGGTAGGCGAATACCGCCAATGCGCCGCCGACCATCACCGTCGGCATGATCGCCAGACCATCCAGACCATCGGTCAGGTTGACCGCGTTCGAGCTGCCGACGATGACGAAATAGGTAAAGACGATGAAGCCCAATCCCAGCTGCAGCGAGAAATCCTTGACGAATGGCAGGATCAACTCGGTTTCCACCGGGCTCTGGGCGGTAAAGTAGAGTAGCGTGGCGGCGCCGAAGCCTCCGATCGACTGCCAGAAATATTTCCAGCGAGCCGGCAAACCGCGGGGGTTTTTCTCCACCACCTTGCGCCAGTCGTCGACCCAGCCCACGGCGCCGAAGATCAACAGCACGGCGAGTGTGATCCAGACGTAGCGGTTGCTCAGATCGCTCCACAGCAGGGTACTGATGGCGATCGACAGGATGATCAGTGCACCGCCCATGGTCGGCGTACCGGCCTTGCTCAGGTGGCTCTGGGGACCATCGTCGCGCACCGCCTGACCGATCTGCTTCGCCTTGAGCTGAGCAATCAGGCGCGGACCGATAAACAGCGACAGGCCGAGCGCCGTCAGCACACCCAAAATGCCGCGCAGTGTGATATAGCCGAATACGGCAAACCCACTGTAGAACTGCGACAGGAGCTCGGTCAGTAAAAGCAGCATGTGTCAGTGTTCCTCATTCTGCGGGTGAGGCCCGCTTTTCAGGGCGTTTACCGCCCTCTCCATACCTGCGCTGCGCGACCCCTTGGCAAGCAGGGTGCCGGCGCTCAGATCCAGTTGTTTCAGCGCGTCCAGAAAGTCGGCAAAATCGGTAAAGTGGCGTGCCATGCAGCCGCCATCGGCCGCCGCCAGCGCCGCATGCTGCGACAGCGTACCCACGGCCATCAGTTGCTCCACCCCGCGCTCGGCAACGTAGCGCCCCACCTCCGCATGCAACTCTGCCGCCTCATCGCCCAGCTCCGCCATATCGCCGAGCAGCAGCGTATGCGGGCCCGGCTGCGAAACCAGCACATCGATGGCGGCCTTAACCGATCCCGGGTTGGCGTTGTAGCTGTCATCGATCAACAGAGCACCCTGCTCCAGCCGGTAAGGATTGAGTCGACCCGACACCGCCTGGAACCGCTCCAACCCCTCGACCGCCTGCTGAAGCGGGAAGCCCATCGCAACCCAGGCAGCAGCGGCAGCGGCAGCGTTGGCGATATTGTGTCGCCCCATGACCCCGAGCTGCAGCCGGACTCGCTCCTCGCCATAGGCCAGTTCACAGCCCCAGGTGCCGGAGCCCCCCAGGGTCAGGTCGGTCGCCTGGAGCTCCGCCGCATTGCCATTGATGGAGAAACGACAAACCCGGCGGCCCAACTGTTCGAGCCTTTCCAGCCAGCGCTGTGCATGAGGGTCGTCGGCGTTGACCACGCCGACCCCCGCGTCGGCCAGGCCTTCAAAGATCTCGCCCTTGGCGGTGACGATATTATCCAGGCTGCCGAATCCCTCGAGGTGCGCACCCAGGGCGTTGGTCAACACGGCCACCTGCGGTATCGCCATTCTCGTGGTGCGCGCTATCTCACCGACCGCGCTCGCACCCAGCTCGATGACCGCATACTGGTGTTCGGGCGCCAGCTCAAGCAACGTCAGCGGCACGCCGATCTCGTTGTTGAGATTACCCCGCGTGGCCAGGGTCGCGCCCCTGGTTGCCAGCATCGACGCCAGCATCTCTTTCACACTGGTCTTGCCACTACTGCCGGTGACGGCAAACAGCGGCCCGGTGAACCCGAGCCGGTTATGCCGGCCCAGCTCGCCCAGTGCCTGTAAGGTGTCGGCGACAACCAACTGCGGCAGCGCGCTATCGATCTCGTGATCGACCACTGCAGCCACAGCCCCCTTCCCAATGGCGTCGCCGACATAATCGTGGGCATCGAAACGTACTCCTCGCAGAGCGACGAATAGATCCCCCTTGGTTACTTTGCGGGTATCGGTGCAGACACGAACACAGCGCGTTGCGTTATCCAACGCAACCGCTCGTGCTTCGAGCAGGCCAGCCAGTCTTGCCAGACTAAAATCGGCAATCATGCGCTCGCCCCTTCACTCGCCGCGCGGACCGACAGTGCCTTGAGCACCTGTTCCTGGTCACTGAACGCCGAGCGCACACCGTTTATCTCCTGGTAGGTTTCATGCCCCTTACCGGCCACGAGCACCATATCGACTGGTGCCGCCTCGGCGACCGCAAAGGCAATAGCCCGCGCCCGATCCGGTTCAACATGCACCGTCCGCCCCTGTGGAATACCCTGATGGATCATCTGAATAATGCTGCGTGGATTTTCGGAGCGCGGATTATCGCTGGTCAGCACGATTTCGTCAGCACCTGCCGCCGCTATTTGTCCCATAACGGCACGTTTGGCGTTGTCGCGATCTCCGCCGCAGCCAAATACGACCCACAGACGGCTATTACCCTCCATGTGCGCCCGCGTCGCCTGAATCGATTTCTCCAGGGCATCCGGCGTATGCGCGTAATCGACGATCACCGTTGGCATACCCGGAGCGCTCAACCGCTCCATCCGCCCGCATACCGGCTCCAGCTGCGCCAGAGCCGAGGCAATATTGCTCAACTCATAGCCCAGACCACCGAGCAACGCCGCCACCAGCAGCAGATTGGAGGCATTGAACTCGCCCAGCAGCGGCGCGGTAACCAGGACCTCACCCCAGGGGGTATGTAACTCGAACATCAACCCCTGGGCGCGTAGCGTCAGCTGATCGACATAGACCTGTGCCGTACTATCACGCAGCGAGAAGCCGATACGCTCACCACCGGCAGGACAGGGCTGTGCCAGCAGCACCCGACACTCGGCGTCGTCGGCGTTGAGTACCTGCAGCGGCGCGCCGTAATCGGTAAACAGACGCGCCTTGGCTTTGGCATAGGAAGCCATATCACCGTGGTAATCCAGGTGATCGTGGGTCAGATTGGTGTAGGCCGCGGCGTCGAACTGCACGCCGGCCACCCGCCCCTGGTCCAGCGCATGACTGGAGACCTCCATCACCACCGCCTGCGCACCCTCGGCCCGCAGACGCGCCAATTCGGCTTGCAGACTGATCGGATCAGGGGTGGTATGCGTTGCCTCACGTAGATGGCCGGGAAAACCGTTACCGACGGTACCGATCAAGGCGGTGCGCAATCCGCAGCTATTCAGCGCCTGAGCCAGATAGTGCGCACAGGAGGTCTTGCCATTGGTACCGGTAATCCCGATAACCCTCATCTCGCGACTGGGCTCGCCATAGAAACGACTGGCGGCATAGCCCAACTGGGCATCGAGACCAGCCACCCGCAAGACCGGAATCGTAAACTGCTGCGCCGCGTCCTCCGCCAGCTCTCGCTCATCCACCACAGCGACCACCGCGCCCGACTCTGCCGCCTGAGCGATAAAATCCGCGCCTCGATGCTGCACACCGGAGCGGGCAAAAAACAGATCGCCCGGCTGCACCTTGCGACTGTCGATACAGAGACCAGAGACGCGCAGGGCCGCAAGTCGTTGCGGCACCTGAGGCAGAAGCTGGCTGAGCTGCATCCCCATGGCGGTCATCATTTCGTCACCACCTGTTGTGTATCAGAGCCGGGCCATTTATCCGGCGGCACATTGAGCAGTCGCAGCGCGTCCGTTGCGACTCGTGAAAACACCGGCGCTGCCACTTCACCGCCGTAGTACTCCTGTCCTTTGGGGTTATCAACCATTACCGCCACAACAATTCGAGGATGAGAGGCCGGCGCAATACCGGCAAAGACTGAGGTATAACGATCGGATGCATAACCTCCGCCGCTGGCCTTGTGCGCCGTGCCTGTCTTACCGGCGACGCGATAACCGACCACCGCCGCCTGGCGCCCGGTCCCCTGAGGCGTGATGACGGTTTCCATCATCGCCAGCACCTCATCGGCCACCTGTTTGGGCATCACACGTTTAACTTCCGGCTGCTTGTCGGGATCGATCCGCAACAGTGAGATCGGGCGTTGAACGCCGCCGGATGCCAGCGGCACGTATGAGTGCGCCAGCTGCAACGGCGTCACCGACAGGCCGTAACCATAAGCAAGGGTGGAGCGCTCGACAGTCTGCCGCTCGCTCAGGAAGGGCAAGGTGCCGGTGCGCTCACCGGGAAATCCGGTACCGCTGACCTGACCAAGTCCGACGTTGTGCATCAGGTTGCGGATCTCATCCGGCGCCATATCCAACGCCAGCTTGGTAACGCCCACGTTGCTCGATTTGGTGATGACCCCGGTCAGGTCCAGCACGCCATAATTACGGTGATCGCGGATCGTCGCATTGCGCACACGAATATAGCCGGGGGAAGTATCGACTTCGGTTTCCGGCGTGTAACGCCCGGTCATCAATGCGGTGGCCACGGTCAACGGTTTCATCGTCGACCCCGGCTCGAAGATATCGGTCATGGCGCGGTTGCGCAGTGCCGAGGTGAGCAGATTGCTGCGATCATTGGGGTTATAGGAGGGCTGATTCACCATCGCCAGCACCTCACCGGTGCGTACGTCGAGCACCACCACCGAGCCTGAGTCCGCCTGATGGGTATTCACTGCGTCCTTGAGCTCCCGATAAGCCAGGTACTGCAGCCGCAGATCGATACTGAGCGCCAGATCCTTGCCCGGTTCGGCCGGCGCCAGCGAGCGGATATGCTTGATCGTACGTCCGGTCCTGTCCTTCATCACCAGCTTGCGGCCCGGCTCGCCACGCAACCAGTCGTTGAACGCCAGTTCAAGCCCCTCCTGCCCTTCACCGTCAACACTGGTAAAACCCACCAGATGGGTCGTGACCTCGGCAGCGGGGTAGTAGCGCTTGTACTCCTGGTCCACATGGATGCCGTTGATATCGAGCGCCGCAACGCTCTCGGCAAGCTCCGGCGTCACCTGACGTTTCAGATAAAGGAAGCGGCGCTCGCGATCGGCATTCAGGTCACGCAGCAGCTCCTCCCTCGACATATCGATCAGCTGTGCCAACTGCCGAATACGCGGGTTATGCAGGTCGACCATCTTCGGGTCGGCCCAGATCGTCGCCACCGGTGCACTGACCGCCAAGGGCTCGCCATTGCGATCGGTGATCAAGCCCCGATGCGCCGGCAACAGCATGGTACGCAGCGTGCGCGCGTCCCCCTGGCTGCGCAGGAACGCCTGATCCTCAGTCGAGAGCGACAGCATCTTGGTCAGTATACCGCCGGCGATCAGCACCAGCAGCGCGAACACCAGCCACAGCCGCCAACTGCGCGCGGCCATGGCTTGGACGCTCTGCTCGCCTTTGCTCTTCACTGTAGGGTTATCGCGACTCATTCCGTACGATCTCTATCCCTTTCGCTTCCGGGATCCTCATATCCAGCTTTTTCTCTGCCTGGGTTTCCACGCGGTTATTGGCGCTCCAGGCGCTCTCCTCGAGCAATAACTGGCCCCACTCCACCTGCAACTCGTCACCTTGCGAACTCAATACCTGATGCCGGTTGAACAGATTCCGATATTCGTACGCCGAGTAGATCACCATCAGCGCGGACACCAGCACCAAGGCGATCATCACTGCCATCACGCCAGCCGGCTTGACCAAATCAGCGGCACCCAACAGCTTTTCCGGAGCGGCACGCACCGCAGTGACCCTATTCGAGGCCTCAGGTTCCTGCGCCGAGCGAATAAACTGCGCTTTCACCCTTTCCAGCCGCTGCCGGAAGATATTCATGCGGTTTTCACCGCCACGCGCATCACGGCGCTGCGCGAGCGGGGATTCGCTGCGACCTCAGCCGCCGAGGCTTTCACCGCCTTCCCCTCCGTCTTCAGCCGCTGCCGCAGCATCGCCTGAGTCACCGGTATACCCGGCGGCAGATGCTCATCACCCTTCACATGCTTGCGGATAAACCTTTTCACCAGGCGATCCTCAAGCGAGTGAAAACTGATGACCACCAAACGCCCACCCACTGCCAGCACGCTCAGGGCCTGCTCCAGCACCTGCTCGATATCCTCAAGCTCACGGTTGATATGGATGCGAATACCCTGAAAGGCACGGGTAGCCGGATGCTTGCCCTTTTCCCAGCGCGGGTTCGCCTCGGAGATAATCGCAGCCAGTCGCGCGGTGCGCGTGATCGGCGCTTCCTGCCTGGCACTGACGATCGCCTTGGCCATACGGCGGGAGAAGCGCTCCTCACCGTAGGTGAACAGGACATCGGCGATCTCCTCCTCGCCGGCCCGGTTTATCCAGTCGGCCGCACTCTCCCCGCGACTGGTATCCATCCGCATATCCAGAGGACCATCATTGAGAAAGCTAAAACCTCGATCCGGGTCATCCAGCTGGGGCGAGCTCACGCCCAGATCGAGCAGGATGCCGGACACCCGCTCCGACATTCCGGCATCTTCAACAAAACGTTGGAGCTCAGAAAAAGAGCCGTGCCGAATGTCGAATCGCGGCTCATCGGCAAAGCGCGCCTGCGCATGACGGATCGCCGTCGGATCCTTATCGATCGCCATCAAACGCCCACTGTCGCTTAGCAGGCTCAGAATACGCTCGGAATGCCCTCCGCGCCCGAAGGTCCCATCCACGTAAAAACCGTCCGGATCCGCCACAAGAGCCGAGACAGCCTCCTCCAGCAGCACCGTTGTATGGCTGAACTCTTGCGGCATGACGCCAGGCCCCTTCTTGTTTACAGTGAAAGTGTTTGCATATCCTCGGGCAGCACAGCACCTGCTTCAACGTCCTGCAGATACTCGTCCCGAGTCGTATTCCAGAGCTCCTCGCTCCAGATCTCAAATTTCCGCCCCTGCCCCAACAGCACGATACGCTTGTCCAAACCGGCATATTCACGCAACGGAGCCGGCATCAACAGGCGCCCCGCGCCATCCATATCAAGATCGGTGGCATGCCCTATCAATAACCGCTGAATTCGCCGTGCCGCAGGATTAAAACTGGGCAAGGCTTCGATCTTGGCCTGGATCTCATCCCATTCCGGCTGTGGATAAAGCAGCAGGCATTTGGACTCGGTATCGATGGTGGCGACCATTTTCCCCTCGCAGTGCTCCGCGATCGACTCGCGATAGCGGGCCGGGATCGCCAGGCGCCCCTTGCTATCGAGATTGATCGGATTGACTCCGCGGAACATGATCCCCATCGGGGCTCTCCAAAATTACCCACTTTTACCCACTTTAAACCACTATGCGACACTATAGGTAGGAAGACTAGCCAAATCAAGGCCGGGCACCGAGGCCCAAACCCCAGCCTGGAGCGATACTGAATCCATTTCATTCAAGCTCACAGCCGGATCGATACAGCACCACCCCTGGCGTGAACATCAAAGCGGAAACCCCTGACCACTGATCACAAAACGAACAGCCTCTACAGCAGGAGAAATAGCCCGATGCCCGAACCCAGCCAGATGGATGCCCAATGCACCTTTCGAGGCGCTAACTGAAAAAAACACGCGCAACCGGAAACTTATAGGCTGCAGAACCCTCGAAAACTTTCATGCGCAAAAAACCCTCCATCGACAGCCGTTAAATCGGACCGAGGGATCAATCCACCACTAAATAAGGAGATGTTCGGAACATGAAACCCGTACTCGCCCTGGCATTTGCCAGTGCCCTGATACTTGGCGGATGTACCCAGTTACAATTGCTCAACAGCAATACACCCACCCAGGAACTGGCACGCAAAGCCGATGCCGGCGACATCGAGTCCCAGTATCAAATGGGACTGCATTTCACCACCGGCGCCGATGTCGAACAAAACTACGCACAGGGCCTGAGTTACTTCGAAAAAGCCGCTTCAAGCGGACACACCGACGCTCAATACATGCTCGGCATGGCCTATTATCTGGGGCGCGGAACCGCACTGAACTATGAACAGGCTCGAAAATGGCTTGAACTGGCCGCCGACAAACATCACCGAGAGGCGATGCATTACCTCGGCGAGATCTACTTCAACGGCTATGGGACCGAGGCCGAACCCGCCTGGGGCATTCACTGGATAGGACAGGCCGCCGAGATGGGCTACTCGGAGGCACAATATCTACTCGGAACCAGTTATCTGACCGGAATAGGCAGCATCAAAAATACGCGTCAAGGGCTAACCTGGCTCAACACCGCTGCCAACAGAGGCAGTCTGCGCGCCAAGGAACTGCTCGAGAAGCTTAGCCACCCAACCGAAAACAATCACTTCACCCCGACCAACCTGACGGATGACGCATTAAGAAAACGTTACCAGATCCGGTATATACAAACCCGATTACGCACCCTGGGCTATTCGACAGGCTATGCCGATGGAGTTTGGGGACAACAAACGGAAAGCGCATCGCGCCAGTTTATGAAGCGTAGCGCCTCGCTCAGCGAGCTGATAGAGGCGCTACGCAAACTCCCGGAGCGGCGCTAAGCCGCTCCTCGCGCTAAAGACTTAGCCTTCAGAGTCACCGGTTAGATCGGCCACCTCATCCTCAACGGAGGAAGTAACCCCCAGCAGGTCATTCACTGCGGCTACTACGTCGGGCGAGAGTGACTTGTTGGTGATCTCGCCCAGCGCCGTCACCTCGGTCTGGGCCTGCCCATCCAACTGCCCCTCTATCTCGGCCAGATCCGCAACAGCGCCGTCATAGGATGACTGCACCGAAGCAAGCTCGGTTTCGGCATCCGTGACATCCGTTTCCGCATCGGCGACAGCCGTATCGGCGCTTGCCGCGGCCAGCTCAGCATCGGAGACCGCGCCCTGCGCATCCTCCACTGCAGACTGCGCACTATCGACAGCCGCCTGTGCATCGGCTACTTCCTGCTCGGTTGCATCCGCTTCCAGAGCAGTCTGTGCATCCAGAGCCGACTGCAGATCGGTTTGAGCCTGGGTTAGATCCGCCTGCGCAGATGCCAGGTCAGCTTGAGCCGCGGTCGCGTTATCTTGTGCTGCCGCCAACTCTTGCTGAGCAGCAGCCAAGGTATCCTGCGCCAAACCCAGATCCTGCTCGAACGAAGCCACCTGATCAGCCAACGCCTCGATCTCCGCCGCCAGATCCACACCCGCCTGAACGGTTGCGGCGTAGGCAGCAAGCATCCCCACACGAGACGTAGGGGCTGCGTGCTCCAGCGCCGTAGGGGATGCGTGAGCCGCATTCAACGCGCCCATCGCACTTGCCAACGCGCCCCTGTTGTTACCCAACCCATGCGCACCGTTGGAGGCATTATCGGCATGACCAAAGCCATTTGCCTTGCCCTGCCCTGCAGCACCATTGGCACCAGCAGTTTCGGCACCCTGTCCGTTGCCGTTACCACCAGCATTGCCACCGCCGTTGCCGTTGCCACCGCCGTTGCCACCGCCGTTTCCGCCGCCGTTTCCGCCACCATTACCACCGCCGTTGCCGCCTTTAGCATGTGCCTGGCTTCCCAGATCAATCTGTGGCAATTGATCAACCAGCACCGGCGCAACAGCAAGTCCCATTATCGTTAAAACAGATACAGTCAGTTTTTTAATTCCCATCGGACACCTCCAGCTAAACGTCCGTTTGAAACTCTAGCAAAAATTGCTAGCGCCTGCAGTGGACAATTAAACATAGGAGATGTTCAACCCAATAACACCCCTCACCTTCATAAATTAGAAAAGGAGGTACAAGTGACTCTATATGGTTACAAACAGCAAGCTGACCAGCTAAACCCTTTGCAAATCCATATCTCCAATCCCGATGATCACCTGGTTTTTTGCCATATCAAATTACCGCCGCCAAACCTGCCTCTGGAATCCGTCTCCGAATTACATCAGAATCCCCCTACCACCCAGCGGCCACACTCGGAAATATGAACCTCGACATACTACTTGCTCGCCAACCGATCTTTGATCGCGACCTGAAAGTGGTCGGGTACGAACTGTTGTACCGTAGCGCTCCTGACTTCACGCGCGCGGTACTCTCCTCCGACGACACCTGCCGCGCCACCTGCGAAGTCCTGCTCAACACCTACACCAGCGTATTCGATTCAGGGACCTACCGTCTGCTGCCGGCATTCGTCAATTTCGGCGAACGCCTGCTACTCGACAAACAGCTTCCGTCTCTGCCACGTGAACACCTGGTGCTGGAGATACTCGAAGATGTGTCGCCCTCTCCTCCAGTGATTGCGCGCCTGAAAGCGCTTCGAAAGGCGGGGTTCAAGCTCGCTCTGGACGACTTTGTATTGAAACCAGGCTATGAACCTTTGCTCGAACTGGCCCATATCGTGAAGCTGGATATACGCCAATTGGGCCCCCAACTTATTGAGGAGCAGGTTAGAAGGATCAAGCCGTACCCGGTGGTACTCCTGGCCGAGAAAGTGGAAACAATGGATGAGCTGGAGCTGTGCAAAACGCTCGGTTTCAAACTGTTTCAGGGCTTTTTCCTGAGCCGTCCGCAGTTGGTCTCCGGACGCCAGCTATCGTCCAACCGTCTGATCCTGCTTGAGCTGCTAGCCGCACTTAATCAGGAGGAGGTTTCGGTATCGGCACTGGAGAAGGTGATCAACCAAGACCCACAGCTGTGCGTCAAAATTTTACGTCTGTTGAATTCCGCGCAGTTTGCGCTGCGTCGTGAAGTATCCAGCATATCCGAAGCGATCACTCTGCTCGGACTGGAAGAGTTGCGCCGCTGGGCTCTGCTGATCAGCCTGACCTCACCACAGACTCACCAGTCACCGGAACTCTCGCGACAGATCCTGACCCGAGCCTCCATGTGCGAACGACTTGCCGTGGAAAGCGGCCTTGTGCGCCCGGATACCGCATTCATGGCAGGCCTGCTTTCCGGCCTGGACGCCCTCTTTACCATGCCGTTGGCATCGATCATCGAGCACCTTCCACTGAACGACGGCCTGCGCCGATCAATACTGTTCCGCGAAGGGGATGTGGGACTGCTGATCAATGAAAGCCAGGCATGTCTGGAAGCTCGCTGGGATCAACTTAGCGGTAGATTCGACGACAGCACCCTCAGCGCCGCAGAGCAGGAGGCGCTCAACTGGGTACTGGAGGCCACCCGGGCAATCCGGGCAATCCGGGACTGAGACACGCACCGACATCAGCCTGACCGCCATAACCCTGGGGAGCGTATCAGGGCGCTTGGAACAAACTACAGGTGGGGAATGGGAGATGGGAGTCTGCCGGTAAGCCGGGTTTTGTCGTGGACAATCATTCATCTAGGACCTGCGTCACCACAGGCCTCAAGCAACCTACCCGGACCCGGCGCGGGCCACGCCTTAAGGGTCCCTATTTGGTCTTGCTCCGGGTGGGGTTTTCCATCGCCGTGGAGTGTTACCACCCACGCGGTGCGCTCTTACCGCACCATTTCAACCTTACCGGCAATCCGAAGACTGCTTAGGCGGTATACTTTCTGTTGCACTTTCCGTCGGCTCACGCCGCCCAGACGTTATCTGGCACCCTGCCCTATAGAGCCCGGACTTTCCTCCCCTGCGCGAACGCAGCAGCGATTGTCTGGCAGACTCCCGGCGCGCAGTATAGCGACTCCAGGCTTCAAGGCAAGGCAATTTGCTTTCCCATAACATCACCCCTGGCCGATCAAGGCCTGATAGAGCTTGCTCTTTTTCACCCCGGTTATCTTTTCCGCCACCGCTGCCGCCCTCTTCGGTGGCAGTTCCTCACTCAGGAGCTGGAGGATACGCAGCGCCTCAGGATTTATATCGACCTCGGCCTTCTCTGCGGCGCCATGCACCAGCACAACGAACTCCCCCCTCTGCTGGTTGGAATCGACCCTCATCCATTCGAGCAACACGTTCAACTCACCACCCTGAATGGTCTCGAATGTTTTGGTCAGCTCACGCGCGACAACCGCGTAACGATCTGCACCGAAAATGGCACTCATATCCTCTAGACTGGCAAGAATGCGGTGTGTCGATTCATAGAACACCAGTGTCGGCACCTGATCCTTGAGCGCTTCGAGACGCTGCTTGCGCGCCCCGCTCTTCGATGGCAAAAAACCTTCGAACAGAAACCGGTCGGACGGCAAGCCAGAGGCGCTCAGCGCCGCAATAAAGGCACAGCAACCGGGCACCGGCGACACTCGAAATCCCGCATCGCGCACCGCACGCACCAGAAAAAATCCGGGATCGGAGATCAGCGGCGTGCCCGCGTCCGACACCAGTGCAATCAGCTCCCCCTGCTGCAGATGTTTGATAATCAGATCCGCACGTTGACGTTCGTTGTGATCATGCACTGAAATCATCGGGGCTTTAATGTTAAAGTGCGCGAGCAGGCGACCGGTGTGGCGGGTATCCTCCGCCGCGATCAGATCGGCAGCGGCGAGCACCTCCTGCGCCCGGGGAGAGAGATCGCCCAGATTGCCTATAGGGGTCGCCACTATATAAAGAACGGGTTCCGACATCTTTATCCATCCATACATCCGGGTGTCCGAGTATATGATGAATAGAACGAGACTGCCTCTGTGCATCCTGTTGATATCGTTTTTAAGCGCCTGCGCCGCGCCGCCGGCAACGACACGGGCGCCCGAGCGCTCGCAACTGGAGCAACTGCTCGCCGCCGCCGACAGCGCCCCCGCCATCCAGGCCGCCGAGCTGCGCTTCAAAGCCGCCCAACTACTGTTCAGCGAAGGCAAGGATACCGAGGCCCGCACCCTGCTTGACCGGATCGACACCCGCCTGCTGCCACCGGCGCTGGCGTTTGACATCGCACGTCTAAAAGCCACCCAGGCGCTAGAGCTGAAAGAGAGCAGGCGTGCACTGAGTTACCTGGATCGCGCCATCCTGCCACCATCGTTGCCCGCCCCCCAGCAAGCCGAACTCGGCGAGCTGCGCGCCCAGGCCTATACCCAGCAGCAGCAACCGATCGCCGCCGCACGTGAACTGATCGCCAGCGCCCAGTTGCAAAGCGATGCTGCGTTGCGCCAGCAGATTCACAACCAGATCTGGCAGATACTGCAGCAGGTGCCGGATGACGAGATCGAGAAAGCCACCCATACCGCGGGCAATAACTACTACGAACAGGGCTGGTTTGAACTTGCCGCCCAGATGCGCGGCGGCCTCGATATCTCGACCGGTGGCAGCGCGCTTGCCCAGTGGCGAACCCTGTGGGAGTCACATCCAGCCTACAGCCAACCGCCGGAGAGCATTGTAAGCAAGTCCCTCCCGCCCCTCGATGTGCGCCGCGTCGGCCTGCTGCTGCCACTCAGCGGCAATCTGGCAGAACCGGCCCGCGCGATCAGCGAAGGGTTCTTCGCCGCGCTGATGGCCGGCGGCAGTCATAACCAACGCCCCGAAGTGATCTCGATCGACAGCAGCGTCGTCAGCACTCCGGGCCAATTGGCGACCTTGATCTCCAGGGAGCAGCTGGACCTGGTGATCGGCCCACTGTCGCGCGACTATGTCGCCCAAATCAGCCAGGCAGGCCCGCTGCCGGCACCGGTACTGGCGCTGAATCAGGCCGACAACACCAGCCCCGGCATCTACCATCTGGACCTGGCCTCCGAGCAGGAAGCGATACTGGTCGCGCAACGCGCCTGGCAGGAGGGCCACCGCCGAGTTGCCGTCGTTGTACCCGATGCTCCCTGGGGACAGCGTTTGGCAGATTCCTTCACCCAGGCGTTCAACACCCTGGGGGGCAGCGTTGCCACCCAGCTCAACTACCGAGCAAGTGAAGATCTGTCGGACCAGATTGGACACCTGCTGCTCACCGATCGCAGCAAAGCACGCGCAAGCGAGGTGCGCCGGGTGATTGGCGAGCGCTTCGAGTTCGATGAACACCCGCGCAGCGACATCGAAGCGATCCTGATGACCGCCCTGCCTCAGGATGCGCGCCAGATAAAGCCGATGTTGGCATTTCACTTTGCCGGCGACCTCCCGGTCTATGCCACCTCCCACCTCTATGAGGGTTCACCCGACCCGATACGAGACGTGGACCTGAACGGAGTACGCTTTCTCGACCTACCCTGGACGCTGGAGCCGGCGAGCCAAGCCCACCAGGTGTTGCGCGCCTCCCGCACAGACGTGGATAGCCGCTTTGGCCGTCTCTACGCCCTGGGTGTCGATGCATTCAATCTCTACCCCTACCTGCCCGAACTGAGCAACAACCCGGGCGCCTATATCGAAGGCGAAACCGGAAAGCTGATGCTCTCGCCGCAACTGCGGGTTGATCGGGCGCTGCCCTGGGCGGTGTTCAACAACGGAGTCCCCGAGCTACTACCCTCAGAAGATGTGCCCATTCCTACACTTACCGATGCACCGCCGACACCGGCGGCGCCTCAATCCCCCTGACAGGAGAATGCGATGGATCGCAAGAAAACCGGCAAGGATGCCGAACAGTACGCAGAACGTTATCTCAACCAGCAGGGTCTGCGAACCCTGCTCAGAAACGCCTATTGCCGCATGGGCGAGATCGACCTGGTGATGCAGGAACGAGACACCATCGTGTTCGTCGAAGTGCGCAAGCGGCGTCACCGCAACTACGGCGGCGCCGCTCAGTCGGTCGATTACCATAAGCAACGCAAGCTGATTCAAACCGCGCGTTACCTGATGCTGAGCCACCCACAATGGGGCAGCCAACCCTGCCGCTTCGATGTCATCGCCTTTGAGGCGGACCTGGCGGAGCAGGAACCCACCTGGTACCGGGACGCATTCCGGCCATGACTGACCAGCACAACGGGTGACTGCTTGAGTTTCGACATTGGCGACTCTGGCACCGAGCCGATCACCGTCACAGGCTAAAATGAATGCGGTCCGGGCTCGGCCGACTATAGCCCAGTATGGTATAAAGACGCCTCTAGTCCCTGAACACCGGATATATCACTCAATGGAACTTGAAGACCGAATTGTCAGCCAGTTTCACAACTCGATGGAGATCAATGCCCAGACCATCGAGCATTACACACCGCTGATTGCAGAAGCCGGTGAACTCCTGCTGCACTGCTTGGTCACAGAGAGCAAGATCCTGTGCGTTGGCAACGGTGGTGCCGGCGCCCTGTCACAGCATTTTGCCGCGCTGCTACTCAGCCGCTTCAGGCACGAGCGTCCAGGCCTGCCCGCTCTGGCACTCAACGCTGACAGCGCCGTCATGAGCGCGATCACCGAGGACAGCAGCTTCGCCGAGGTGTATGCCAAGCAGATCCGCGCCCTGGGTCAACCAGGGGATATCCTGTTGGCGATCTCACCCGACGGAAGGGGCACCAGCCTGGTCCAGGCGATCCAGGCCGCTCACGACCGCGAAATGCAGGTGATTGCACTCACCGGTGGCGATGGCGGCAACATGACGGCACTGCTGGCCAGGGACGAGATCGAGATCTGCATCCCCAGTGATGATGAAGCGCTGGTTTACGATGCACAGCTGCTGGTACTGCACTGCCTATGCGATCTGATCGACCATCAACTGTTTGGAGCCTGAACGTGAAACTTTCTGCCATCCCTGCTGCATTACTGCTCTCCGCCAGCCTGCTCAGCGGCTGCGCACATCTGGTCAGCGCCACCCGCGAGGAGCCCATTTATGAGGATAAGGGCCATCGTACCCTGGGCAACTACATCGAAGACGAGATGATCGAAACCAAGGTCACGGTCAACATCAGCAAGGGCTCGACGCCCCTGGCCCAGTCCCATATCAATGTCACCAGCTTTAACGGCCAGGTACTGCTGACGGGCCAGGTACCGGACGAGCGAGTGCGTCAGGAAGCGGAGCGGATCACCCAGACCACCCGCGAGGTGACCAAGATACATAACGAGCTGGAGATTGCCGGCCCGACCTCGACCATCGTGCGCACCAACGATGTCTATCTCACCAGCCGCGTCAAAGTACAGCTGCTGGCCGATAAAAATGTCGCGGGCAGCCGGATCAAGGTCGTCACAGAAAACGGGGTGGTTTACCTGATGGGCCTGGTCAAGCGCTCGGAAGCGGAAACCGCGGTCGCGATCGTGCGCAGCGTCGCCGGCGTGCGCAAGATCGTCAAGGTGTTCGAATATATCGACTGACCCTACTTCACCACACGAAGCGAGGGACGACCACCTCCCGGGCCCGGCTCGGGAGGCTCGGGTTCCGGCTGTTCTGCTTTGGCCAACGCCAGCAGATCAGCACCCGGCTCCATACCAAAGCCCATCCCCATGCCGTTCTCACGTGCATAGATTGCCAATACGGCGGTTATCGGTACGTACACATTCATCGGCACCCCGCCAAAGCGCGCATTGAAACTGACACCACCGTTATCCATCTCCAGCTCCCGAACGGCGCCCAGCGCGATGTTCAACGTGATCTGCCCATCCTGCACATAGGCTTCAGGCACATTGACCCCTTTCACACCGGCATCGACCACAATGAGCGGGGTAAGGTCGTTATCACAGAGCCATTCATACAAGGCTCGCAACAGGTAGGGCCGGCTTGGCTTTACAGACATATGAAACAACTCCTATCGCCACGTCTGCACATCCATGCGCCCGCGGCTTAACCGCCATAGATCAAGGAGATCCCGTCGTCACAGGAAGTAACGACCGGGATCACCGTTCCTGCATATGAAAAAGGGACGGAGCGCCAGCCCCATCCCTTTCGGAAGTACCTGATCGCAACGCGAATCAGTCACGCATCTCGCGCTCCGCTTCGGAGAGACTCTCCTGGAACGACTCACGCTCGAACAAGCGCTTCATGTAACCCAGCAAAGGCTTGCATTGAGCCTCAGGCAGTTCGACACCCATCACCTGCAGGCGCCATAATAGCGGCGCGATGCAGCAATCCACCAGACTGAACTCTTCGCTCATGAAGAACGGCTTTTCCGCAAAGATCGGCGATACCGCAACCAAGCTGTCGCGCAACTCCTTGCGCGCGTTATCGATCTGCTCCGCACTGGCCTTACCGGCAAGGATCAGATCAGCCTGCGCACACCAGTCTCGCTGGATACGGTGCATGAACAGACGGCTCTCCGCCCGTGCCACTGGGTAAACCGGAAGCAGTGGCGGATGCGGGAAACGCTCGTCCAGATACTCCATCATCACATTGGGTTCATACAACACCAACTCCCGATCCAGCAGAGTCGGTAAGCTGTTGTAAGGATTAAGCGCTGCAACATCCTCAGGCAGCTCGCTCTCCTTGCAGTCTACAATATCGACTGCCACACCCTTCTCGGCCAGCACGATACGTACGCGATGGCTGTAATGGTCATCACCATTCGAATAAAAGGTCATGGAAGAACGCTTAGCCACAACTCCCATCTACAAATCCCCATAAAAGTCAGATGTAGAAACAAAAAATCTACGCGGCCCTCGCGGACCGCGTAGTTCTATTATTCACAGACACCCGAGTGTTTAGTGAACGTCTTTCCAGTACTCTTTCTTCAGCGCGAAGGCGAAGACGAACAGAATCGCCAGGAAGATCAGAACATAGGTACCTATCTTACCAGAGACCATCTTCGAGGGCTCGCCCATGTACGCCATGAAGTTAACCAGATCGTACACGTACTGGTCGAACTCCTCTTCGCTCATTGAACCGCTCTTCGGCTCGATCGATGTGCAGCCCCCGATCTCCTGACCAGTCAGCGGATCGATCTTGCCGTGCGCTCCATGCAGCTCTTCCGGCGTGCAGTGGTTAACCACCGAGCCCTGCAGGTCTTCCAACACGTTGGGCATCCCGACATCCGGGAACACAACGTTGTTCACACCCCAAGGACGTGACTCATCCTTATAGAAGCTGCGCAGATAGGTGTAAACCCAGTCCGGACCACGCAGGCGCGCTTCCAGCGTCAGGTCAGGCGGCGGGTTGCCGAACCATACCTTAGCCTCGGCAACCGGCATCGCGTTAGTCATGTGCTCGCCGATCTTCTTGTTTTCGTCGAAGATCAGGTACTGCTCAACCAGCTCGTTCGGAATCTCAAGGTCGTTAGCCGCACGCTCGAAACGCTGATACTGAGCTGTGTGGCAACCCAGGCAACGGTTGACGAAGTTCGCCATACCGCGCTGCAGGGACGCCTTATTAGTTAGATCCACTTCAATCGAGTCAAGTGGCACAGCTGCACCACCTGCCGCACTGGCGGTCACCGGCGCCAGCACCATCATCAAAGCAAGGAGATACTTTTTCATTAGCCTGTAACCCTCTCCGGAACCGGTTTTGTTTTCTCCATCCGTGTGTAGAACGGCATCAGGATAAAGAATGCGAAGTAAAGAACGGTACAGATCTGCGAAACCATGGTACGGCCCGGTGTAGCAGGCAGGGCACCCAGGACACCCAGAATCACGAAGCTTACTGCGAATACCAGCAGCCAAAGCTTGCTCAACACACCCTTATAACGCATGGACTTGACCGGGCTACGATCCAGCCACGGCAGCACAAACAGGATCGCAATTGCCGCACCCATCACGACAACACCCCAGAACTTCGCATCAACACCGAACAGCGGATAGGTCACGGCGCGCAGCATGGCGTAGAACGGCGTGAAGTACCACACAGGAGCGATATGGTCCGGTGTTTTCAACGCATTAGCCGGTTCAAAGTTCGGCTTCTCGAGGAAGTAACCACCCCCTTCCGGGAAGAAGAACACTACGGTGCAGAACACGAACAGGAAGACCACGACACCGACGATATCCTTGACGGTGTAGTACGGATGGAACGGGATACCGTCCAGCGGCACGCCATTTTCATCCTTCTTATCTTTGATCTCGATACCATCCGGGTTGTTGGAACCCACTTCGTGCAGCGCGATGATATGCAGTACGACCAGCGCCAGAATGACGATCGGCAGCGCAATAACGTGCAGCGCGAAGAAACGGTTCAGGGTAATACCGGAGATCAGGAAGTCACCGCGAATCCACTGCTGCAGATCCGGACCGATCACCGGAATAGCACCGAACAGGGATACGATAACCTGGGCACCCCAGTAGGACATCTGCCCCCAGGGCAGCAGATAGCCCATGAAGGCTTCAGCCATCAGCGCCAAGTAGATGGTCATCCCGAAGATCCACACCAGCTCACGAGGCTTGCGGTATGAACCGTACATCATGCCGCGGAACATATGCAGATAAACCACGACGAAGAACGCGGACGCACCGGTGGAGTGCAGATAACGCAGCAACCAACCATACTCCACGTCACGCATGATGTACTCAACGGACGCGAACGCGCCTTCAGCGCTAGGGTTGTAGCTCATGGTCAGCCAGATACCGGTCAGGATCTGGTTGACCAGCACCAGCAGCGCCAGGGAACCGAAGAAGTACCAGAAGTTGAAGTTCTTCGGCGCATAGTATTTGGAGAGATGGTCTTCCCACATTGCAGTAGCGGGGAAACGATCGTCGATCCAACCCATGAAGCCGGGATTGCCTTTATTGCGATAGCCAGCCATTACACAGCCTCCTGATCGACACCGATTACCAAGGTGTTATCGTCTTCGTACGAATGCGGCGGGATCACCAGATTGGTCGGTGCGGGCACGCCCTTGAAGACTCGACCGGACAGGTCGAAACGCGAACCGTGGCAGGGACAGAAGAAGCCGCCAAGCCAGTCTTCACCCAGGTCCGCCGGCGCAATCTCCGGACGGTAGGTGGGTGAACAACCCAGATGGGTACAGATACCGACCATCACCGCGTATTCTGGGCGCAGAGCGCGCGCCGGGGTGTGCGGGATGTAATCTGGCTGCTGCGGCTTCTCAGAGTTCGGATCAGCCATCTTGTCATTGAGTTTTTCCAGGTTAGCCAGGGCTTCTGGACCGCGTCGCACGATCCAAACCGGCTTACCACGCCACTCAGCGATCATCTGCTGACCGGGCTCCAGCTTGCTGATATCCGCCTTCGCAGGTGCACCAGCCGCTTTCGCCTTGGCGCTCGGATTCCAGGAAGCCACGAACGGGACAGCGGCCCCAACGGCACCCACTGCCCCTACGGCAGACGTGGCACCAATCAGGAGCCGGCGCCGACCCTTATTCACGCCGTCATTGCTCATTAACTTCTTCTCCCCTCAATCGACGACCGCTTTCGCACACACATACGAAAGACAGACCGCCCTTCAGTCATGAAAACCACGAAACCGGATTTTTCAAATGGCGCAAATCTTAAAGAAATTACCCCATAGATACAAGGTAAAATCCCCGGACTAAGACCAATTACCCGGCAATTAAGAGACTGTTTCCAAATACAAAAAAGCCCGCGAACCAAAAGGCTCGCGGGCTTTTTTTCTTGCAATCTTTTGCGCTGCGGCAATACACCGCAGAGAAAGATTAACGCTTGGAGAACTGCGGACGCTTACGTGCTTTGCGCAGACCGACTTTCTTACGCTCAACTTCACGCGCATCACGGGTAACATAACCCGCCTTACGCAGAGTCGGACGCAGAGTCTCGTCGTACTCCATCAGCGCGCGAGTGATGCCGTGACGGATCGCGCCAGCCTGACCGAAACCACCACCACCGGCAACAGTTACGTAGACGTCGAACTTCTCTTTGGTCTCAGTCAGCTCCAGCGGCTGCATGACGATCATGCGCGCGGTTTCACGACCGAAGTAATCTTCGATGGTGCGCTGATTGATGGTGATCTTGCCGGTACCCGGGCGCAGGAAGACGCGCGCGGTGGACGTTTTGCGACGGCCGGTGCCGTAGTACTGAGTAGTAGCCATTATTCGCCTTCCCCTTAGATAGTCAGTTCTTTAGGCTGCTGTGCCTGATGCGGATGTTCAGCACCGGCGTACACTTTCAGCTTGGTGTACATGGCACGACCCAGCGGGCCCTTCGGCAGCATGCCTTTAACGGCGAGCTCGATGGTGCGCTCAGGGAAGGTCTGGACCATCTTGTTGAAGTTGGCTTCCTTCAGGCCACCCGGAAAACCGGAGTGACGGTAGTACATCTTGTCATTACGCTTGTTGCCGGTCACATGTACCTTTTCGGCATTGACGACAACGATGTAATCACCGGTATCAACGTGCGGAGTGTATTCCGGCTTGTGCTTGCCACGCAGACGACGGGCAATTTCGGTCGCCAGACGACCCAGGGTTTTACCCTCGGCGTCAACAACATACCAGTCGCGTTTTACTTCGGCTGGCTTAGCGCTAACAGTTGTGCTCATTGTTTCTATACCTTGACCTTAAGCCTCGAACCCAAGCCAATCAACGGGTTGAACCCGTATCAACCAGAGTCCCGACTTACCTTATAGTTATTGGTTGCTACCGGCGATCCGCACAGGGCGATCTCACGATATCAACGTACACTATCCTCTACCCCTTGCAGAGGAGCGCGAATTATAGACAAGCGTCCAGACAAAATCCAGCGCTTACCGCCCACAAAAACCACTTATCCAGCACGATGCTCTCGTACCAGATATTCGTGTGATTGCATCTCCAGCAAACGGCTCTGGGTACGCTGGATTTCGAACTCCAGCCGCCCTTCACTGTAGATCTCGGGAATCGGTAACGCCGCGGAGATGATCAGCTTGACCCCGCTGTCGTAAAACTCATCCACCATATTGATAAAACGGCGAGCGGCATCGTCGTTGCTGCGCCCGAGTTGCGGCACATTGCTCAGGATGACGGCGTGAAAGATCTTGGCCAGCTCGATGTAGTCGTTCTGCGAGCGCGGCCCGTTACAAAGGTCGTTGAAGTCGAACCAGACCACGTCTTCGCACATGCGACGCGTTTTGATGCCACGACCATTAACCTCCAGCACCTCCTGCTCGACCACCTCCTCCAGATCCGGCGCCAGCGCCTCGAAGCTCTTGTTCAGACTCAGATCGGCGCTGGCATCAAGAGGCCAGTGATAGAGTTCGGCCTGTTCCAGGGTTCGCAAACGGTAATCGATACCGCCATCCACGTTCACCACTTCGGTGTAGCGCTTGATCAGATCGATCGCCGGCAAAAAGCGCGCGCGCTGCAAGCCGTCCTTATACAAGCCGTCCGGCACAATGTTGGAGGTCGCCACCAGCGCTACGCCGTTAGCGAACAACTGCTCCATCAAGCCGCCCAGGATCATCGCATCGGTGATGTCGGAGACGAAAAACTCGTCAAAACAGATGATCCTGGTTTCTTCCGCGTATTTGCGTCCGATCTCCACCAGCGGGTTCTTGGTCCCGTCCAGCTGGCGCAACTCGTTATGCACGCGCTGCATGAAGCGATGGAAATGGGTGCGCATTTTGCGTTCGAACGGCAGGCTGTCGTAGAACGCGTCCATCAGATAGGTTTTACCCCGACCGACACCGCCCCAAAAATAGAGCCCCTTGATCGGCTCCGCTTTCTCCCGCCGCAACTTGCCACCGAGACGCTGAAACAGACCGGGACGCGGTGTACGTTCGGCGGCCAGCAGGTCATCATACAGGCGCTGCAGATGCCCGATCGCCATCTCCTGAGTCGGGTCATAGGAGAAGTCATCCCGTTGCAGGTCCTGTTTATAGCGCTCAAGCGGTGTCATCGCGACTTATGTCCTCAGTACAAAATGTATCCAGAATTAGCCGCTGCGAACTTTACTGCTGTGCAACATTTTTATCAAACAGCCTGTGTACCGGCTCGACTAAATGCCGACAAGGGATACCAGAACCGGCAGCAGGAATGCGGTCACCAAACCGGCCACCCCCATCGCCAGACCTGCGAAGGCACCCGCCATACCGCTTAAACCAAGCGCGTACGCCGTACCGAAGCCGTGGGCTGACAAACCCAGACTGAACCCCCTGGACACCTCATCCTCGATCTTGAGCAGCCGAAACACCCAGGGCGCGACCACACAGCCGATCATGCCGGTGATCAGCACCAGACCCGCCGCCATGGAGGGATAGCCGCCGATCTTCTCCACAATACCGATCGCGATCGGCGAGGTCACCGACTTAGGAGCCAGGGTGAGAATCGTGCGCGTCTCGCCACCGAGCAGCCAGGCGATGCCGACGCCACTGACCACCGCCGTCACAACGCCGCACAGGGTGGCGATCAGAATCGGCAGCCACATCTTGCGCACCCGGTCGAAGTAATCGCACAGCGGCACAGCCAGCGCCACCGTCGCAGGCCCGAGCAGGAAGTGGATAAACTGGGCGCCATCGAAATAGGTGTCATAGTCAGTGCCGGTGATCACTAACAGAGAGATCAGGATCGCCATCGAGAGCAACACCGGATGAAACAGCGCCAGACCACCAAGACGGCGATTGAGCCAGCGACTGAACATGAATACCGCCAGCGTCAGCACAATCCAGAATAGCGGTCGCGCCGAGAAATAGACCCAGAACGACGTCATTCCCGCTCCCCCACACCAAAGCGGCGTGCCATGCGGGACATCAGCCAACCGGTAACCCCCATGGTGATCGCGGTACTGGCGACCAGCGTCACCGCCAGCATCATCCACTCGCGGGCCAACAGGCCGAAATGGTTCATCAAACCCACGCCGGCAGGCACAAACAGCAACGCCAGATGCCCCAGCAGCCCATCGGAGACCTTACGTAAGGCATCCGGCACTCGCCCTCCACCAAGCACCAGCACCGTTACCAGCAGCAGCATTCCCACCACCGGGCCTGGCACCGGTGCCCCGGCGGCGGCCACGATCAACTCTCCGACCAACTGACAACCCAGCAGAATCAACAAGCCCAGCAGCATCTCCACCTCCGCGCCCAAGCTGAACATCCTTATATCCCAGCGCGCTCGAACTGCGCGAAAATTTTTATTCATGCAGCTATTGGCACAACCGAAACGCCTCACTATAATCCGCCCCGCTGTTTCGACAAGAGGCGTTAGGCCAAAGTCGTGCGGCGCGAAGGTCGCGGTTCCGCGCTTTCATCATGAGTCGGGGTGTAGCTCAGCCTGGTAGAGCACTGTCTTCGGGAGGCAGGGGTCGTAGGTTCAAATCCTGTCACCCCGACCATTTCTTGCTTTAATCCTTTATCGTCGTCACCAGCTCCTCGCGGAGTTCAGTTTCTGCTGCCCAGTTCCCGCCAGAGGTCGTAGACGCCACAGCCAGACAATGGCGCCGCGAACGAAAAGAGCAGCCGCATGTTGTTGACAGCCAAAGAAAAACCCTTATAATTCGCGCTCACTTGAACGGCACGGATACCCGATCCGAGTAAACGCCAACCAAGTGAGTACCAGTAAGCTCCTGTTCTGGGGCAACCACGTCGGGGTGTAGCTCAGCCTGGTAGAGCACTGTCTTCGGGAGGCAGGGGTCGTAGGTTCAAATCCTGTCACCCCGACCATTTCTTCTTCGCTTCATCGTCAACTAAGTACCACGCTTTCAATATTTCATCGCCGACCATCTTTGGCGACGGACCTTTGCTGCACCTATCGGCGATCAAAAAACTCATGTGTATTCAGCGCATGCCCCCTTAACAGGCCTTCCCGCTCACGGCGCCAGTCAGCGCTCAGATCCGGCTGTTTCCTGACATAGGGCGACAACATCGCCTGTACCAGCGCGCCATAGCCGGGCGCAAAGTGGACCTTATCGCCAACCGCACAGGCGTTGCGGATACGGGTCAGATCCAGCACCAGATGATCGGATGAGGCACCGATGATCGAAACGCCGGGGTCCACCGCTTTCAGGGTGGTCAGATCGGTGTCCAACCGTCCCAGACTCAGAATCCCGCGGACCTGCTCACCCAGATCCTCGAACACCGGCACATGACCGAAGGCATCCAGCACAATCTCGCCATCCGGCAGCGATGGCTTGGTCTGCACTTCGATCAGCTCCGCCTCCAATTCGAACACGTCGGTGTGCAGACCGGGCAACGGCTCGTCGGTGAAGGGGTTGCGCCCCAGCAGCATCGAAAATCCGACCCGGATATGGTTGATCCCGGCGGGTAGTCGCCCCTCCAGCAACAGCGGCAGCGTACCGGAGTTGCCGCCGGAGACGTACTGCAGCGGGTAGCCGAGCTGGCGCTCGCTGGCGCGGGCCAGCTCGACCAGCTCGGTCAGTTTTTCCGGCGTGGTGCGGATACCGCCGAGACAGCCCAGATTGGTGCCGATACCGGCCACCTCGATCATCGGCAGCGCTTTGATGCGCTCGATCAACTGCGGTAACTGCTGCGCCGCGATCCCTTCACGCCGATCGCCCAACTCGACCATCAGCAACACCCGGTGTTTACGCCCCAGCCTCCGTGCTGCCTCATGCAGCGCGCGGATAGCATCATATTCGGAGTTCAGGCTGATATCACACAAGCACACCACCGCGTCCGCTTGGGACGGCGCAGGCATCCTGAGCAGCATTGTCGGCACCCGAATCCCGGCATGCGCCAGCCGCTCCAGGTTATCCAACCGGGAGTCGGCCAGCATATCGCAGTCGCCGTCGAGCGCGGCGCGGGCGATATCGGCCCAGCCACAGCCCGCCTTGACCACCGCCGCCAACGCCACGCCCTGTTGCCGGCACAGCGCCTTGATCCGGCGTACATTGTCGGTGAGCTTATGGGAATCGAAATACAAGGATACGGTGCTGTTCATTCGCGCTAACCATTGGCTGAGACAGGCCGTTTCAGCCTGTGGATAAGCTGAGGTTAGCGAAGCGAAAGGCATTGATAAAAATGTTATTCTGAATCTCAGATATAGATTAAATCTATAAACCATCTATCCAGTCACCCGATGAGTACCGGCTATGACCTCCCCCCACAACCCGCACAACCAGCTCGAGCGCTTCGCCACCCGCTTGGACTGGAACCTGCTGCGCACCTTCATCGTCATCGTCCAGTCACGCAGCATCAGTCGCGCCGCCGAGCGCCTCTACCTGCAGCAGCCCACGGTCAGCGCGGCACTGAAACGGCTGGAGGAATCGGTGGGCCGACGCCTGATCGACCGGCGCCCCGGCCATTTTGAGCTGACCCCGGCGGGACAGAAACTGTACGACGAGGCGCTACAGGTCTACCGCCGCGTATCACGCCTGAGCGAGGTGATCGACGAAGCCGACAGCGATACCAGCGGCCATGTGCGCATCCTCAGCATCAGCCAGGTCAGCTGCGAGCGTTACGACCGCTTGCTGGAGCGCTTTTTCCGCCAGTTTCCACGGGTATCCCTATCGATTGAGGTCGCGACTACCGCCGAAGTGGTGCGCGCGGTGGAGAACAGCACCGTCACCCTGGGGATCTGCGATGCCGAGGTTCCGGCACTGCTGCGCAAACTGCTGCTCAGCAGTGAACAGTACGCCATCTATTGCGGACGCCGACACACACTCTACGGCCAAACCGGATTAGCGATCGAAGATCTACGCGGGGAGGCATATATCGGATTCACCTCCGATGTACTCGGCGGCGACTATATGGGGCCGGTGACGGCGATGCGGGCACTGGCGTCGATCGGCCAGCAGGTCCGTGGCGCCTCCAGCAACGTGGAGGAGGTGAGCCGGATGATCAGTGCCGGCATCGGCATCGGCGCCCTGCCCGTTCATCTGGCCCAGCCACTGCTGGAACGAGGCGAACTCTGGCAGCTGCCGCCCTACACCGATCTGCCTCAGGCCGATATCCGGCTGATCTACAACCCCCAGTCCCGCTGCAACGATGGCGAGCGCGCACTGATTGAGGCTCTGGAAACGGAGTTCGGCCAAGGCATGGCGCCGGACAGCAACGCTGCCCGGCCTGACAACCACTAGAAGTTGGTGCTGAGGAACTGGCGGAAGCGCTCCGACTCCTGCTGCCGGAACAGCTGCTCCGGTGCCCCCTCCTCCTCAACCAAGCCTTGGTGCAGGAACATGACATGGGATGAGACCTCGCGCGCGAACGCCATCTCGTGGGTGACCACGATCATGGTGCGCCCCTCCTCGGCCAGCTTGCGCATCACCAGCAGCACCTCGCCGACCAGTTCGGGATCCAGCGCCGATGTCGGCTCATCGAACAGCATCACGTCGGGCTCCATGGTCAGCGCCCGCGCGATCGCCGCGCGCTGTTGCTGGCCGCCGGAAAGATGGGAAGGATAGTGATCCACGCGGTTGTCCAGGCCCACCTTGTTCAGGTAGTAACGGGCACGCGCCTCGACCTCCGCCCTCGGCTGTTTCAGCACCCGCAGCGGACCGACCATGCAGTTCTCCAGCACCGTCATATGACTCCACAGGTTGAACTGCTGGAACACCATGCCGAGCCGTGCCCGGATCCGCTCGACCAGTTTCTCGTCCTCCGGCACCGCCTCACCCAGGCGGTTATGCTTAAAGCGGACCTGCTGACCATGCACGATCAGCTCACCGGCATCGGGTACTTCGAGCAGGTTCAGACAGCGCAGGAAGGTACTCTTACCAGATCCACTGGAGCCGAGGATGGCGGTGACATCGTGCTGGCGCGAGGTCAACGAGATCCCCTTCAGTACCTCCAGCTCGCCGAAGGACTTGTGGATATCGCGCGCGATCAGCGGCGCTTCGAGCGCCTGAGAGCTGTTTTTCTCTATAACCTGAGTATTCATAGTCGTTATTCCGTCGGTGCGACAGCAACTGCCGGGGTGGATGAACGCTGGACGGTGCGCTGCCGCAGATGCGGGTTCAGGCGATCCTCCAGCCGGCGCCAGACCCGTACGATCAACATCGTGATCAACAGGTAGAGCAGCGCCGCCCACAGATAGATCGAAAAATCGAAGGTCTTGGCGAAGATGGTCCGGGTCTGCCCCATCAGGTCGAACAGGGTCACCACGCTGGCGATGGCACTGCCCTTGAGCAGCAGGATCACCTCGTTGCCCAGCGCCGGGAAGGCGATACGGTAGGCGTGCGGCAGCACGATCAGCCGGTAGCGCAGCCAGCTCGACATGCCGTAGGCCTTGGCCGCCTCGATCTCACCCCGGGGAACACCCTGGATGCCGCCGCGCAGCAGTTCGGTCTGATAGGCGGTGGTGTTCAGCGCAAAGGTGACCAGCGCGCAGTAAAACGGATCGCGGAACAGCCACCAAAGGTTCAGCGCCTGCAGCTCATGCCGGTACTGGCCGGCGCCGTAATAGATCAGGAACAGCTGCGCCAGCATCGGCGTACCGCGGAAGAAGGAGATGTAGACCCGCACCGGCCGTGACAGCCAGCGCCGGTCCGAGCAGCGCGCCACCGCCATCGGCATGGCACAAAGCGCGCCGACCACCAGGGCAAGACCCGACAGTTTGATCGTCAGCCAGGTGCCCTCAAGTAACAGATGGCCGTACTGAATAATGGTATCGAATGACATGCTCAAGCCCTCCTGACACCGCGATTGGCTCGCTCTTCCAAACGTGCCAGCACCATTTCGGAGAGGATGCTAAGCAGCCAGTAGGCGGCGCAGGCAATAAGAAAGAAGGTAAACGGCTTCTTGGTCGCACCGACGGCAATATTGGTCATGCGCAGCAGGTCGTTCAGCGCGATGATCGACACCAGCGCCGTATCCTTGATCAGATTGACCCAGAGGTTACCCAGCCCCGGCAACGCAAAGCGCCAGATCTGCGGCAGCTTGATGAACCGGAACAGATCCCAGCGGCTCAGCCCTATCGCCTGCCCCGCCTCGATCTGGCCCCGATCCAATGCCTGAAAGGCGCCGCGCAGCACCTCGCCGGAGAAGGCACCGAACACCACGCTGAGTGCGATCACACCGGCGATAAACGGGCTCAGCTCGACAAACCCGGCCTCGGGATCGAGCCAGCGCCATACCGCATTCAGCAGCATGGCGATTCCGTTATAGACCAGAAACAGCGTCAGCAGCTCGGGAATGCCGCGTGCCGCCGTGGTGTAGCCGCGGCCGAAACGGCGCAACCAGGGATGGGAAGACAGCGACGCTCCCGCGACGGCAAAACCGATCAACAGCCCCAGCGGCAGCGTGGTGGCAGCCAGCTGGATCGTCACCAACAGGCCGGATAGCAACTCGTCACCCCAGCCATCGGAGCCGAAGGCGAGTAAAGAGAGATTGTCCATAGGAACCTCTTCAGTGTCAGCCGACACTGGAATCAGTGGAAAGCGGGCGTGATACTACGAGGGGCGGGATGGGCCACCGATGCCTCTTTGCGGCACCTGCTGGTGGATGGATCAGTCATCGGGCGAGTCCTCTGTTGGCATTATTGTTATCGGTACTCGGGCGACGCCCGGCGCCGCCCGTTCAGCCGGGAATCGATGATTTACTTCATGTCGTAGATATTGATCGGGAAGTACTTGGCGTTGATCGCCTTGTAGGTACCGTCGGCAACGATCTCGGCCAGCGCCGCGTTGAGTTTCTCGCGCAGCTCATCATCCTCCTGCCGTACCGCCATCCCGGTACCCTCACCGGCATATTTCGCTTCGGTGATCGGGTTGCCGACCAGTTGGCAGCAGCTACCGTCCTCGCTGTTGGTTACCCAGTCCAGCATCGGAAACAGGTCGCTGACCTGCAGATCGAGACGGCCATTGATCAGGTCCAGGTTGACCTCGTCCTGGGTCCGGTACAGACGCAGATCGGAATCGGGATAGTTGGCCTGCAGGAACTCGGCCTGGGTGGAGGCACTGAGCGCGCCCAGTGACATATCCTCCAGCGCCTGCGGACTCAGATCGGGATATTTGCGGTCCGCCGCACCGACAAAGGTCAGTGCCGCCTTGTAGTAGGGATCGGTAAAGTCGACCTGCTTCTTGCGCTCCTCGGTGATCGACATCGACGCCAGGATCACGTCGTACTTGCCGGACAGCAATGCCGGGATCATGCCGTCCCAGTCCTGCGACACGAAGGTGCACTCGGCCTTCAGCTTTTCACACAGCGCCCTGCCGATATCGATATCGAAACCCACCAGCTCGCCGTCGGTATTGAAATAGTTGAACGGAGGGTAGGCACCCTCGCTGCCGATGCGGATAGTCGTCCAGTCCTTGGCCCACACCGGGCTCGCCATCAGGCCGACCAGGGTCAGCGCACCACAGAGTATTTTTGCACTCTTCATCTATTCGATCCTCAGCTTGTAATTCTTCTGTCGGCCATTCCGGGCGCCTGGCAATCGCCAGCCACAGGTCGAGATCTGATATCCGAAACCTGTGGATACACCCGAGTCATTGCACCTTAACAGAATCGTCGCTGAGGCTTTTTCACCCACCGGACATGGTTTTTCGATGGCGCGACCGCTGGTCCACAGGGCGCAAAACAGATGCACAAAAGCACAAAAATAGTGCTTAAAATCAGTAAGTTAGAATACAGTAGCGCACCGTTTCAGTGCTCAGAGGAACGCCCGTAACGGGGCTGAAGTTCCGGTGCCTCGCCGGCCGGACGCGCATTACGCCTCTCCTGCCGTGGCGTCAGGCCGAAGTGACCGCGATAGGCGGTACTGAAGTAAGAGGCACTGGAGAAGCCGCACATCAGCCCGACCTGCAGGATCGGCCTGTCGTCGGTGCGCAGCAGGGTACGCGCACGCTCCAGTCGCAGCTCCAGATAGTATTGTGATGGCACGGTCTGCAGGTGCTGTTTGAACAACCGCTCCAGATGGCGCCGGGAGACACCCACATGGTAGGCCAGATCATCGGTGCTCAGCGGCTCCTCGATATTGGCCTCCATCAACGTGACCGCTTCGATCAGATTGGGCTGCTGGGTGCCGATGCGTACCTTCAACGGCACCCGCTGCGCCTCATCACTGGGACGGATACGCTCACAGACAAACTGCTCCGACAGGTGGGACGCCAGCGCCATGCCGTGATCGCGCCCGATCAGAAACAGCATCATGTCCATCGCCGCGGTACCGCCACCACAGGTATAGCGATCACGATCGGTCTCGAACAGATTGCCGGTGGCCTGAACCCGTGGGAAGGCTTCCTTCAACGCGGCGACATCGAGCCAGTGAATGGTCGCACGGTAACCATCCAGCAATCCGGCCCGCGCCAGCAGATAGGCGCCCGTGCCGATACCGCCGAGATTGGGGATCGAGCGCGCCCAGCGCTTGAGCCAGTGGGTCAGCTGCTCCTGCCCGCTATCCGAGAGTTTGGCCGGGCCGCAGACGAACAGGGTATCGAGCTGAGCAACCTGATCAACCTGGGCCTCGACCCGCACTTCGACCCCGCAGCCACTTGGCACCAACTCCTGCCCGATGCCGATCAACACGGCCTCGTAAAGGGTTTCGCCGGACAAACTGTTGGCCGTGCGCAGCGCCTCCACCGCGCAGGAGAACCCGGTCAACGAGAACCCTTGCATCAGCACAAATCCGATACGCTGAGCCCTGCTTTTATCCGCTGCGTTATTCAATACCGTAACCAGTGTCTATATATGGTTATAAGAATAGTTGCGCATCATACAACCGGAGCCGATAAATTCCGCGCCCACCAGGGCGCTATGGCAGCAGGGTGAAATTCGGCGTCGCCTTAACACAACTTGCCCGCTGTCGACGATCTGGGGCTTTACGGATAATGGATTAAGTCCCTCAGGCCGACCAACCAAGATGACGACAATAACAATGACTACCTCAACCACTGCCACGCAGACAGAGACCGTTTCCACTCCCGGCATCGACGAACTGATCGACCGCCAAAACGCTCCCGAGCAGGCGCGACAGCTGCGCCGCCTGCTCAACGAGATCTATCGCCATCAGCTCGTTGAACCCACTTTGTCGCCCACCGATCAATACGGCGCGCTGCAATCGGCCTGGAGCCTGTTCCAGCGTCACCGCAGCGGCCAGATCGAACTGCGCGTCTACAACCCTGAGCGCGAGCGCGACGGCTGGCAGTGCGAGCACAGCCTCATCGAGCTGGTGATGGACGATCAGCCGTTCATCGTCGCCAGTTGCCTGACCGAGCTCGCCCGCCAGGGCATCCGCGTGCATCACCAGTCCTACCCGATGATGGATGTGCTGCGCGACAGCGAGGGTACGCTAGTGGATCTCTATGCCGATGCCAGCAGCGAAACGGTGCGGGAAACCCTGGTCCGCTTCGAGATCGATCGCCAGCCGGACGAGCAAGCGCTGGATGCACTGAGACAGTCGCTGCTGAGCGTGCTGGATGATGTGCGCAACGCCGTCATCGACTGGCGGCCGATGCAGCAGCGGATGCAGGAAGCGGCCGCCGAGTGCGACGAAGCCGCCGATACCGATACCGAGACTGTTGACTTCATGCGCTGGCTGACCCAGGACAACTTCCTGTTCGTAGGTTACCGCTACTACAGCATCAACGCTGATGAGCACGACAATCTCAGGCTGCAATACCGCGAAGGCTCGGGCCTGGGCTGTTTTCGCGACCCGATCACCGAGAGTCAGCGCCTGATCCAGCTCGATGCCACCCAGAGTGAACTGCTGCGCTCTCCCGAGCGTCTGGTACTGACCCGCTCCACCACCCGCTCCACGGTGCAGCAGGGCCGCTATCTCGACTACATCGGCGTCAAGCACAGGGACCGGGAGGGCCAGCTGATCGGCGAATCCCGTTTCTTCGGCCTCTACTCCAGCAAGGCCTACGATACCCCACTGACCCAGATCCCGCTGATCCGGGCCAATATCCGTCGACTGCTGGAGAGTTCGGAACTGCCCAGCGACAGCCACGCCTACAAGGCGATGCGCCACCTGCTGTTCACCTATCCCCGCGACGAGATGCTGCAGACCCGCTATGACGAGCTGAAGGAGATCATCTACGGCATGCTCGATTGCGTCGAGCGCCGTAGCCTGGGTCTGTTCCTGCGCACCGACGCCCACGGCCGCTATATCAGGGCGCTGATGCTGGTGCCTCGCGATCAGTACCATACCCAACTGCGGCAGAAAACAGAGAAGATCCTGATGCAGGCGCTGGGTGGCTACAGTGCTGAATTCAGCGTGCGGCTGACCGAAGATCCGCTGGCACTGATCGAGTTCTGCATCTACTGCGACAACGCGCTGCAGATCCACTACGACCGCGAACAGCTGCAGCAGCAGATCATCGATGCCGCCGAGAGCTGGCACGACCGCCTGCACCGGGAGTTGCTGGCACAGCTGGACGAGGTCCAGGCCAACGCCCTGTTCGGCCGTTATGCACAGCGCCTGCCGCTGGCCTACCGGGAAGCGACCCTGCCTGCCACCGCGGTCGAGGACCTGGTCCAGCTGGCGGAGCTGGACGATGACAACAGCCTCACCACCCGCCTCACCCCGTTAGCTGTCGGGCATCTGGGTTTACGCGTACTGGGCTGCGGCCGCGACATGACCCTGTCCGACGTACTGCCGACCCTGGAGCACCTGGGCGTCCGGGTGCTCAGCGCCACCCCCTACCAGCTGACTCAGGACGACGATCAAGCGTCCGCACAGTCGCAGCCCGGCTGGACGCAGCCCGGCTGGATCATCGATTTCCAGCTCGCCTGCGATCCAGAGCTGGACCTGAAGCCCAAGGCAGTGCGCGATCAGTTCCAGCAGAGTTTCATCCGCACCTACCGCGGCGAGCTGGAGGATGACCGTTTCCAGCAGCTGGTGCTGCGTGCCGGACTCAGCTATCGCGATATCACCCTGCTGCGCGCGGTCAGCAAGTACCTGCAGCAGCTCGGCGTACCGTTCAGTCAACACTACGTCGAACAGGCGCTGGCGCGAAACCCGCAGCTCAGCCGCCAGCTGTGCGAGCTGTTTGCGATACGTTTCGATCCCGACTTCCAGGGTAATCGTGACACCAGCGAGGAGCAGCTGAGCCACAGCATCCTGACCGCGCTGGACGCAGTGGAGAACCTTGACGAAGACCGTATCCTGCGCCACTACCTCAGCGTGATCCAGGCGATGCTGCGTACCAACTACTATCAGCGTGTCGACGGCCGCGAAAAGGGCTATCTGTCGTTCAAGCTCAACACCCGCTCGCTGAGCTTCGCCCCGGAGCCTCGCCCGGCGTTCGAGATCTTCGTCTATGCGCCCTGGGTCGAGGGTGTGCACCTGCGCGCGGGCCCGGTGGCCCGCGGCGGCCTGCGCTGGTCCGACCGGCGCGAGGATTTCCGTACCGAGATACTCGGCCTGGTCAAGGCGCAGATGGTCAAGAACGCGGTGATCGTACCGGTGGGCGCCAAGGGCGGCTTCGTCGCCAAACAGCTGCCGGAAGGCGGTGATCGCCAGGCGGTCCAGGCCGAGGTGATCCACTGCTACGAAACCTTTATCCGCGGCCTGCTCGATATCACCGACAACCGCGTCGGCGACGAAATCCTGACACCCGACCAGGTGGTCTGCCACGATGGCCCCGATCCCTACCTGGTGGTAGCTGCCGACAAGGGTAC
The DNA here is from genome assembly GCF_019084545.1 of Marinobacterium ramblicola. Lineage (GTDB taxonomy): Bacteria > Pseudomonadota > Gammaproteobacteria > Pseudomonadales > Balneatricaceae > Marinobacterium_D > Marinobacterium_D ramblicola. Next base: position 172,789 of record NZ_JAHREP010000003.1, on the reverse strand, counting down.
CGCTACATTTTCCGATATCGCCAACCGCATCAGTGGCGAGTACGGCTTCTGGCTCGGCGACGCCTTCGCCTCCGGCGGCAGCAACGGCTACGACCACAAGAAGATGGGGATCACCGCCCGCGGCGCCTGGGAGTCGGTCAAGCGCCTGTTCCGCGAGCAGAATGTGGACTGCCAGAAAGAGGACTTCACCATCATCGGCATCGGCGATATGGCCGGGGACGTGTTCGGCAACGGCATGCTGCTGTCGAAGCATATCCGCCTGGTGGCCGCCTTCAACCACCAGCACATCTTTATCGACCCGAACCCCGATGCCACCAGCAGCTGGCAGGAGCGCAAGCGCCTGTTCGACCTGCCCCGCTCCAGCTGGGAGGATTACGATCTCAGCCTGATCTCCAGCGGCGGCGGTCTGTACAAGCGCAGCGCCAAGCGCATCGAGCTGAGCCCGGAAGCCCGCGCGGCACTGGGCACCGAGCAGATTCGCTTTACCCCCAACGAGCTGATCCGGGTCATCCTGCAGGCGCCGGCGGACCTGCTCTGGAACGGCGGTATCGGCACCTACGTCAAGGCCAGCAGCGAAACTCACGATCAGGTCGGCGATCGCAGCAACGATGCGCTACGGGTGGACGCCAACGAACTGCGCGTCAAGGTGATCGGCGAGGGTGGCAACCTGGGCCTGACCCAGCGTGCCCGTATCGAGTATGCCCGTGCCGGCGGTCGCATCAACACCGATGCCATCGACAACTCCGGCGGTGTCGACTCCTCCGACCATGAGGTCAACCTGAAGATACTGCTCAACCAGCCGCTCAGTGATGGTAGCCTCGACCAGCCGGCACGCAACACGCTGCTCGAGAGCATGACCGACGAAGTGGCCCAGTTGGTGCTGCGCCACAACTACGGTCAGAGCCAGATTCTCAGCCTCGACGATCGCCAGTCGCCAAGCCGGATCAACGACCATCGCCGATTGATCCAGCTGCTGGAGAAAGAGGGTCGACTGAAACGCAAACTGGAGCAACTGCCCAGCGACGAAGCGCTCGACCAACTGGCCCGCGACGGCCAGGGGCTGAGTCGCCCCGAGATTGCGGTACTACTGGCCTACAGCAAGCTCTGGCTGTGCGACCAGCTGATCGCCGAGGGGCTGGCCGAGGATGAAAGTCTGCTCGAACAGCTCAAGGAGTACTTCCCGGCAGCGATCCGTGAGCGCTACACTGACGCGCTCATGCACCACCCACTGCGCGCCGAGCTGCTGGCCACCCACCTGACCAACAGACTGTGCAACCGCATGGGCGAAACCTTCGTCAGCTACCTGCAATCGGAGACCAACTGCCGTGCCATCGAGGCGGTACACGCGTTCGAAACCAGCCACCGGATTTTCGATATCGACACTCTCTGGTCCCAGCTGGAAGCGCTTGAAAACCAGATCGCCGACGATCTATTCCGCGACCAGCTCTGCACCATTCAGGATCTGTTGGAACGCACCGCACTCTGGCTGTTGCGTCAGCCACGCCAAGAGCTCAGCGGACGGGAACAGGTTGACGCTTTCACCGCGGAGATCAACCGGCTGATCGATCACCTGCCGGAGCTGCTCGACGAAGAGGAGCATGAACAGCTGCAACAGCAACGGGAGCGGTTGATCGCGGCCGGCATACCGCAAGCCCTGGCCGCCCGTCTGGCGACTCTGGGCTACCAGTATCCGCTGCTGTCGGTCGCCCGCCTGGCGCGCAATCGCAGCGAGAGCAGCCCGGTAACCGCGGCGCTCTATTTCGCGTTGGAGAAGCGTCTGCAGCTCAAGGTCCTGCGCCGCTGCATTGCTGCCCTGCCGGAACGCGACCTGTGGCAGCGCAAGGCCCGCGCCGCGCTGGCACGGGAGGTCGATGATTACCAGCTGCAACTATGCCACTGGATCATGCATGCCACCGATACCAAAGCCGAGCCCCAGCAGCGGCTGGACCTCTGGCAGCAGAGTGCAGCACAACAACTGAATAACCTGGAGCAGATCTTTAACGAGGTCCGCACCAACGAGTCACCCGATCTGGCCATGCTGTCCGTCGCCGTGCGCAAGCTGGGCAGCCTGCAACCACTTTAACTACGGAGATACCTGATGACCCAACACACTGTCAGCCGCGCCACCTTCGACAACGTAATGGTGCCCAACTACAACCCACCCAGCATCATTCCGGTGCGCGGCGAGGGCTCCCGCCTGTGGGATCAGGAGGGGCGTGAATATATCGACTTCGCCGGCGGCATCGCGGTCAACGTCCTCGGCCACCACCACCCGGCACTGATCAAGGCGCTTAAGGAACAGGCGGACAAGGTCTGGCACCTGAGCAACGTATTTACCAACGAACCGGCGCTGCAGCTGGCACAGATGCTGACCGAACGCACCTTTGCCGACCGGGTGTTCTTCTGCAACTCTGGAGCCGAGGCCAACGAAGCGGCATTCAAGCTGGTGCGCAAGTACGCCCACGATCACTTCGGCCCGGACAAGCACGAGATCATCGCCTTCAACCAGGCGTTTCACGGTCGTACCCTGTTCACCGTATCGGTGGGCGGCCAAGCCAAGTACCGCGAAGGTTTTGAACCGGTGCCCGGCGGCATCACCCATGTGCCTTACAACGATATCGAGGCGCTACGTGCCGCGATCTCCGAGCGCACCTGTGCCGTGGTGATGGAGCCGATCCAGGGTGAGGGCGGGGTGATCCCGGCCGATCCCGATTTTGCCCGCGCCGTGCGCGAGCTCTGCGATCAGCACCAGGCGCTGCTGGTGTTCGACGAGGTGCAGACCGGCGTCGGCCGCACCGGTCATCTGTACGCCTACGAAGAGCTGGGCGTCACGCCGGATATCCTGACCAGCGCCAAGGCGCTCGGCGGCGGTTTCCCGATCGGCGCCATGCTGACCCGCAGCGAGATCGCCGCCAGCTTCTCCTTCGGTACCCACGGCACCACCTACGGCGGCAACCCGCTCGGTTGCGCCGTCGCCAAGGCGGTGCTGGAGGTGGTCGATACGCCGGAGGTGCTCGAAGGGGTCAAGCGCAAGCAGCAGCTGTTCGTCGAGCGACTGCAGGCGATCAACACCCGCTACCACTGCTTTAAAGAGATCCGCAGCGCTGGCCTGCTGATCGGTGCCGAGCTGAGCGAGCAGTGGCAGGGTCAGGCAGCCAAGTTCCTCGCCGCCGCCCGCGAGCTGGGCCTGATGCTACTGATCGCCGGCCCCAACGTACTGCGTATGACGCCGTCGCTGATCATCCCGGACGAGGATATCCGTGCCGGTATGGATCAGCTGGAGCAGGCGATCGCCACAGTACTGGAGACCGAACAGTAAGGCTTAAGCATCCGACGCTCCGGAGGCCGCGCCCGCGGCCTCTACCTACACGCTCCATTTTCCCCGCACCCGCGGGATACCGTACATCCTTCATACCCCGCTCCTGTGCATCCATGCACCCGCGGGGTACCGTACATCCTTCATACCCCGCTCCTGTGCATCCATGCACCCGCGGGGTACCGTACATCCTGTACATAAAATTCTGGTCGCTTCAGTGACAGTTCTGGCCTGTCGATGTGGCGCACATTCAACAATAATTAACGCTATGAAAAAAATACCGAGGAGTGCCCGATGACTGCCGATCCCCGCTACGCCCCCTGGCTCGCCTGGCTGGACAGCCAGCATGATGAGATGCTGGCGCGTACGCTGGAGTTGGCAGAGATCAACTCCGGCAGCCTCAACGCCGAGGGCGTCAACCGTGTTCGCCAGGCACTGCAGCGCTACACCGAGGCACTGGGCGGCGAAGCCGAGGTGCTACCGGTGGCGCCCTATAACCTGATCGATGAGCGCGGTGAAAGCCGCCAGTTCCCGCTGGGCGACGCCCTGCGCGTGCGCAAACGCCCAGAGGCACCGCTGCAGCTGTTCCTGTGCGGTCATATGGATACCGTGTTCGCCATCGACCACAGTTTTCAAACGGTGTGCTGGCTCGACGACAACACCCTGAACGGCCCCGGCGTGGCCGATCTCAAGGGCGGCCTGATGGTGATGCTGAAGGCGCTGGAAGCACTCGAGCGCAGCCCTTACGCCGAGAGCATCGGCTGGGAGATCCTGTTCAACCCGGATGAGGAGATCGGCTCCCCCGGCTCGGCGCCGCTGATCGCCGACGCTGCCAGCCGCTGCCATCTGGGCCTGATCTACGAGCCCTGCATGCCGGACGGCAGCCTGGCCGGCGCGCGCAAGGGCAGCGGCAACTTCAGCGTCGTCGCCAGGGGACGAGCCGCCCACGCCGGCCGCGAGCACCATCTGGGCCGCAACGCGGTCCGCGCCCTGTGCGACTTTATCTCGGCACTGGACGACCTCAACGGTCAGCGTGACGGCGTCACCATCAACCCGGGCTTCATCCACGGTGGCGGTGCGGTCAACGTGGTGCCCGACACGGCGATGGCACGCTTCAATATCCGCATCGAGCGCCCGGAAGATGAGGTCTGGTGCCTGGCCGAACTGGAGCGGCTCAGCACCGAGATCAACGCCCGCGACGGCCTCAGCCTGGAGCTGCACGGCGGTTTCGGCCGCAAACCCAAGCTGTTGTCGGCGGCCAACCAGGCGCTGTTCGAACTGGCCCGCGATTGCGGCGCCCAACTGGGCATGGCGCTGGAGTGGAAACCCACCGGTGGCTGCTGCGACGGCAACAATCTGGCCGCCGCCGGGGTGCCCAACATCGACACCCTGGGCGTCCAGGGTGGCAAGATCCACAGCGCCGACGAGTACATGCTGGTCAGCAGCCTGACCGAGCGCGCCAAGCTGAGCGCGCTGATCCTGATGCGCCTGGCCAGCGGCGAGCTGGACGCATCCTTGTTTACTGAAGGGAAGACACACCCATGCTGATTATCCGCCCTGTTGATTTTCCGGACCTGCCGGCACTGGAGCAGCTCGCGATTCAGTCCCGCGGCAGTACCACCACCCTGCCTGCCAACAGGGAGTACCTGGGCCAGCTGATCGCCCAGACGCAGGCATCGCTGGACAAAAAGGTCAGCCTGCCGGGCAATGAGTCCTACCATTTTGTGCTCGAGGATAGCGACAGTGGACAGATTCTCGGTATCAGCGGCATCGAGGCCAGCATCGGCCTTGACAGCCCCTTCTATAGCTACCGCATCGACGAGGTGGTGCACGCCTCCCGTGAGCTACAGATCCACAACCGGATTCCGGCGCTGCACCTGTGCCATGACTACAACGGCACCAGCCGGCTCTGCACCCGCTACCTGTCACCGCAAGCGGATACCCCGGCCAATGCTCACCTGCTGTCGCGGGCGCGCATGCTGTTTATCGCCGAATACCCGAAGCGCTTCGCCCGCCGTACGGTGGTCGAACTGCAGGGGATGGTCGACGCCGAGGGCAAATCGCCGTTCTGGGAGTGCCTCGGCCGCCACTTCTTCGGCATGGACATGTCCCAGGCGGACTACCTGACCGGCATCAACCGCAAGACCTTCATCGCCGAACTGATGCCGCACTACCCGGTATACGTGCCACTGCTCAGCGAGGCGGCACGCAACGCCATCGCCCAGCCGCGCCCCGATATCGAGCCGGTGATGGATCTGCTCGAAGACGAGGGTTTCGAATATCGCGGCTATGTCGACATCTTCGATGCCGGCCCCACGCTGGAAGTGCGCACCGACGATATCCGCTCGGTCTGTCAGAGCCAGATGAGCAGGTTGACAGTCAGCGCTCAGCCCGAGGCGAGCGAGCAGTGGCTGATGCTGAGCAACAACGCCCTGTCCCGGTTCCGCGCTCTGCTCGTTCAAGCCGACGCCGAGCGACCGGAGGTCAAGCCGGAGGTGGCCGAACTGCTGCAGCTAAAGGATGGCGCCCCGGTACGGGTACTGCCGCTGGCCGCCGATGATCTGCTGCAGTAACCCGGCACCGACGCACGCAACAAGAGGTACTGAAACATGATGATTATTCGACCGGTGCACCAGGATGACTGGGCCGCGCTGCGCGAGCTGGCGCGTAAAACCGGCCCTGGCTTCACCTCAATGCAGGACGATGACGAGCATGTCCGCAGCATGATCGAGGCCGGTACACGCGCCTTCTCCGCACCACCGGAGAATCGCGATGCCTACTACCTGTTCGTGATGGAGGAGAGCGACAGCGGCCAGGTAGTCGGCACCTGTGCCATCCATGGCGCCGTGGGGATGAAAGATGTCTGGTACAGCTACCGTCTCGGCACCCTGGTACAGGCCTCCCGAGAACTCGGGGTCTACCGCAAGCTCAATACCCTGACCATCAGCAACGACCAGACCGGCTGCAGCGAACTCTGCACCCTGTTCCTCGATCCGGAATACCGCCGCAGTTTGAACGGCCACCTGCTCTCCAAGAGCCGCTTCCTGTTCATGGCGGAGTTTCCGCACCTGTTCAGCGACACCCTGATCGCCGAGATGCGGGGCTATTCCGACGACAATGGAATATCGCCGTTCTGGGAGGGGCTGGGGCGCCAGTTCTTCTCCATCGACTTCACCCAGGCCGATCAGCTCTCCACCCGCAACAAGGTTTTCATCGCCGAGCTGATGCCCAAGCACCCCATCTACACCAACCTGCTGCCGCAGTCGGCACAGGACGCGATCGGGCAGACCCAGGAGGCAACCAAGCCGGCGCGCCGGCTGCTGGAGAGCGAGGGGATGCGCTACAACAACTACGTCGACATCTTCGACGCCGGGCCGATGCTGGAAGCCCCGATGCAGGATATACGGGCGATCCGCGACAGCCTCTATTTCAAGGCCAGGATCGATGACGAGATCGCCGATCAGGAGCAGCCGTTCCTGATCAGCAACACCCTGCTGGAGGGCTTCCGCTGCTGTACCAGCCGCGCCCTGTCGTTGCGTAGCAGCATCGCCAGCCTGAATTCCGAAACCGCAGCCGCATTGAATGTCCGCAGCGGCGATACCCTGCGTATCGTGCCGCTGTTTGCCGAGAGGAGAGCCTGAATCATGACCGATACCCTGTTTATTAACGGCCAATGGCTAGCCGGTAGCGGCGCGCCGCTGAGTTCACACAACCCCGGCAGTGGTGAAACGATCTGGAGTGGTGGCAGCGCCGATCGCGATCAGGTCGACCAGGCCGTGCGCGCCGCCCGTGCCGCGTTCGAACCCTGGTCCGACCTCGGTTTCGACGAGCGTGCCGCCTACTGCCGCCGCTTCGCCGAACAGCTGCAACAGCACAAGGAGGAGCTGGCCGACGCCATCGGCTCTGAAACCGGCAAGCCGCTGTGGGAGAGCCGCACCGAAGTGGCGGCGATGATCGGCAAGATCGAAATCTCGATCCGCGCTTACCAGGAGCGCACCGGTAGCCGCGAAGGCGAAGCCGCCGGCGCCCGCGCCGTGCTGCGTCACCGCCCGCACGGCGTGGTCGCCGTGTTCGGCCCGTACAACTTCCCCGCTCACCTGCCCAACGGCCATATCGTACCGGCGCTGCTGGCCGGCAACTGCGTGGTGTTCAAGCCCAGTGAGCTGACCCCGCGGGTCGCCGAACTGACCCTGTGCTGCTGGCAAGCGGCCGACCTGCCCGCCGGCGTGCTCAACCTGGTGCAGGGGGAGAAGGAGACCGGTATTGCACTGGCCGGCCACCCCGGCATCGACGGTCTGTTCTTCACCGGCAGTTCGCAGACCGGCGAACTGCTGCACCGCCAGTTCGGTGGCCATCCCGGCAAGATCCTGGCGCTGGAGATGGGCGGCAACAACCCGCTGCTGGTCGGCGAGATCAGCGATATTCCCGCCGCCGTGCATGAGACGATCCAGTCCGCCTATATCAGTGCCGGTCAGCGCTGCACCTGCGCCCGCCGTCTGCTGGTACCCAAGGGCGAGGCCGGCGACCGCTTCGTCGCAGCGCTGATCGAAGCGGTGAAGGGGATACAGGTCGGCCGCTACGACGCCGAGCCGCAGCCGTTCATGGGTAGCCTGATCAGCGAAGCGGCGGCAGACCGTATGCTGGCCGCGCGTGACCAGCTGGTCGAGCTAGGCGGCCGTGAGCTGGTAACGCTGAGCAAGCTCGAACCAGGTACGGCTCTACTGTCGCCGGGACTGATCGACGTCAGCGCGATTGCACAACTGCCGGACGAGGAGTACTTCGGCCCGCTGCTGCAGCTGATCCGCTACCGCGATTTCGACCAGGCGATTGCCGAAGCCAACAACACCCGATTCGGACTCTCCGCCGGCCTGCTCAGCGACAGTCGGGAGCAGTATGAGCGCTTTGTGCGCCGGATCCGTGCCGGCATCGTCAATTGGAACAAGCAGCTTACCGGTGCCAGCAGTGCCGCCCCGTTCGGCGGCATCGGCGCCAGCGGCAACCACCGCGCCAGCGCCTACTATGCGGCGGACTACTGCGCCTACCCGGTTGCAGGACTGGAACTCGACCAGGTGCAGCTGCCCGAAACCCTGTCGCCCGGTCTGAAGCTGGGTAATGCATAACGCCTGGGAGGCGTGCCCGCGCGCCCCCCGGCAACCGGAGAAAAAAAATGAACGCATTTGAAGCAAATTTTGACGGCCTGGTCGGGCCGACCCACAACTACAGTGGCCTGTCGTTCGGCAATATCGCGTCCGACCGTAATCAGGCCAAGCCTTCCAACCCGAAGCAGGCGGCGCTGCAGGGCCTGACCAAGATGAAGGCGCTGTATGATCTGGGCATGGTTCAGGGCGTACTGGCGCCGCAGGAGCGGCCCGACGTGCAGACCCTGCGCCGCCTGGGCTTCTCCGGCTCCGACTCGTCGGTGCTGTTCCAGGCCGCCCAGTATGCACCACGGGTGCTCGCTGCCTGCTGCTCGGCATCGAGCATGTGGACCGCCAACGCCGCAACCGTGTCGCCCAGTGCCGATACCCTCGACAGCCGGGTCCACTTCACCCCAGCCAACCTGACCAACAAGTTTCACCGCTCGATCGAGCATGAAACCACCGGTCGTATCCTGCGCGCCACCTTCCCCAATGAAAGACATTTCCGCCACCACTGCGCACTGCCCGGTGTGGAGCAGTTCGGCGATGAAGGCGCCGCCAACCATACCCGCTTCTGTCACGAGTACGGTCAACGCGGGGTGGAGTTTTTCGTTTTTGGCCGCTACGCCTTTGACAGCAGCAAGCCGGCACCGAGCAAGTTCCCGGCCCGCCATACCTACGAGGCATCACAGGCGATCGCCCGCAAGCACCAACTGAGCAGCCGGGATGTGGTCTACGCCCAGCAGAATCCGGATGTCATCGATCAGGGGGTGTTCCATAACGACGTTATCGCCGTGGGCAACCGTGATCTGCTGTTCTGCCATCAGCAAGCCTTCCTCGATCAGGAGGAGGTCAAGCGTCGGCTGACCCGCGCGATGCAGGATGATTTCCGCGTTATCGAGGTGCCGACCGAGCAGGTCTCGGTGCAGGATGCGGTGCGCTCCTACCTGTTCAACAGCCAGCTGCTGTCGCTGCCAGACGGGCGCACGCTGCTGGTGATCCCGGAGGAGTGCCGCCAAACACCGGCGGTATGGCACTACCTGCAGGACCTGGTCGCCAGCGGTCGCGGCATCGACGAGCTGAAGATCTTCGATCTGAAGCAGAGCATGAGCAACGGCGGCGGCCCCGCCTGCCTGCGCCTGCGCGTGGTGCTGAACGAAGAGGAACGGGCCGCGGTCAATCCCCATACACTGATCAACGACGAGCTGTACGCCAAACTGAGTGCTTGGGTGAACAAACACTATCGTGACCGTCTAGAGGAGCGTGATCTGGCCGATCCGAAGCTGCTGATGGAATCCCGCTTCGCCCTCGATGAGCTGACCCAGATCCTGAACCTGGGCTCGATCTACCCGTTCCAGCGTTAATCCGATCTGCGGGCCAGAGAAAGGCCCCGATCTATCCGGTTCTCCACTCCTGTTGTTTGCCAACAGCCATTAAAAAGGCTCCCGAAGGAGCCTTTCTTTTTACCTGTCGATCCGGTCTCAGAGCACCAGACGACGGATATCGCTGAGCAGACCGTTAAGGTCGGTCAGGAAGCGGCCAGCATCTCCGCCGTTGATGGCGCGGTGATCGTAGGACAAGCACAGCGGCAGCATCTGACGCGGTACAAACTCCTTGCCGTTCCAGCGCGGCTTGATATCCGCCCTGGACACACCGAGGATCGCCACTTCCGGGGCATTGACGATCGGCGTAAAGCCGGTACCGCCGATACCGCCGAGGCTGGAGATGGTAAAGCAGGCGCCCTGCATCTCGTTCGGCTTCAGCTTGCGATCCTTGGCCTTGCCGGCCAGCTCGATCGCTTCCTTCGACAGTTCGTAGATGCTCTTCTTGTCGGCATCCTTGATCACCGGCACCATCAGACCGTTCGGCGTGTCCACCGCCAGACCGATGTTCACATATTTCTTGTAGACAATATGCTCGCCATCGGCGTGCAGTGATGCATTGAACTTCTGGTGACGGCTCAGCGCAATCGCGGCGGCCTTGATCAGGAACGGCAGCGGGGTCAGCTTGACGCCAGACTTGGCCGCTTCGTCCTTCATCTCCTTGCGGAAGGCTTCGAGCTCGGTGATATCCGCTTCGTCGAACTGAGTCACGTGCGGGATGTTCAGCCAGCAGCGTGACATGTTGTCGCGGGTAACCTTGTCGATCTTGCTCAGCTTGACCATCTCGATCTCGCCGAACTTGCTGAAGTCGACAGCCGGAATCGGCGGGATGCCGGAACCACCGCTGACGCCTGCCGCTGCGGGAGCACCCTGCTCCAGCTGCTTCAGCGCGCTCTTGACGTAGCTCTGCACATCCTCTTTGATGACACGACCCTTGCGGCCGCTGCCGCCGACCTTGGTCAGATCGACACCGAACTCGCGAGCCAGGGCGCGTACCGCCGGGCCTGCGTAGACGGAGCGGTTTTTCTTATCCAGCGCGGCCAGATCGCCGGCGGAGATCGCTTTACCGGCCGCCGGTGCCGCAGCGGGCACGGCAGGCGCAGCGGGGGCTGCCGCAGCGGGCGCGGGTGCCGGAGCGGCTGCAGCCGGTGCTGGTGCGGCGCCGACCACTTCCAGTTCGAGCAGCAGGTCACCTTCGTTGACCTTGTCGCCCTCCTTGATCTTCATCGACTTGACCACGCCGCCCTTGGGCGCCGGGACCTCCATCGATGCCTTGTCGGTCTCCAGGGTGATCAGGCTGTCGCCCTCGGCGATGGTATCGCCCTCCTTGACCAGCACTTCGATCACGTCGACGTCGGAGGCACCGCTCAGATCCGGAATCAGCACCTGTTCGATGCCGCCGGACACCGGTGCTGCAGCCGGGGCCGCAGCGGGTGCAGGCGCTTCGGCCGCCGGAGCGGGAGCCGCTGCGGCAGGTGCCGGAGCAGCGCCACCGGAGACCTCAAGCTCAAGCAGCAGGTCGCCTTCGTTGACCTTGTCTCCCTCGTTGATCTTCATCGACTTGATGACGCCACCCTTGGGTGCCGGCACTTCCATCGAGGCCTTGTCGGTCTCCAGTGTGATCAGGCTGTCACCTTCGGCCACGGTATCGCCCACCTTGACCAGCACCTCGATCACGTCGACGTCGGAGGCGCCGCTCAGATCGGGGATCAGCACCTGTTCGACGCTGCTTGCGGCCGCTGCCGCGGCAGGAGCTGGGGCTGCAGCCGGTGCAGGCGCCGCTTCAGCGGCCGGCGCCGGTGCCGGAGCGGCAGCAGGAGCGGCTGCCGCCGATGCACCCGCCGTCTCCAGTTCGACGATGGCATCGCCTTCGCTGCAGGTGCCGCCTTCGCTGACCAGAATGTTTTTCACTACGCCTGCGGCGGTGGAGGGCACATCCATCGATGCCTTGTCGGTTTCCAGCGTGATCAGGCTGTCGCCCTCGGCTACGGTGTCACCCACCTTGACGCAGATCTCGATGATATCGACACCTTCATGACCGCCGATATCCGGTACTGTAATAGTTGTTGTGCTCACAATACTGTCCTCTCGTTAACCTTCAGATGTTCAGTGCCAGATCACACGGTCCAGGGGGCCGGTTTCTCCGGGTTGAGATTGAACTTCTGCATCGCCTTGGCAACGACGGAAGGCTCGATCTTGCCCTCCTCCTGCAGCGCTTTCAGCGCCGCTATACAGACGTAGTAGCGGTTAACTTCGAAGAATTCACGCAGCTTGGTACGGGTATCGGAGCGGCCGAAACCGTCGGTACCGAGCACCTTGTAGCGGCGCGGGATGTACTCACGCAGCTGATCGGCGTAGAGACGCATGTAGTCGGTCGATGCGATGACCGGCCCTTCATGGTCTTTCAGCGCCTGTTCGACGTAGGACTCACGCGGCTGCTCTTCCGGATGCAGCATGTTCCAGCGGTACACCGCCTGAGCATCGCGACGCAGCTCGTTGATCGACGTGGTGCTCCAGACATCCGCCTCGACACCGAACTCGTCACGCAGCAGCGTAGCGGCTTCGCGTACTTCGCGCAGGATAGAGCCGCAACCGAACAGCTGTACCTTGAGATCGGCCTTGCCGCCCTCTTCCAGCAGGTACATACCCTTGACGATGCCCTCTTCGGCACCCTGGGGCATCTCCGGATGCTGGTAGTTCTCGTTCAGCGTGGTGATGTAGTAGAACTTGTTCTCCTGATCCTGGTACATCCGCTTCAGGCCGTCCTGCACAATCACCGCCACTTCGTAGCCGTAGGTCGGGTCGTAGCTGACGCAGTTCGGGATCATCTGCGCCATCAGGTGGCTGTGGCCGTCCTGGTGCTGCAGACCTTCGCCGTTCAGCGTGGTACGACCTGAGGTGGCACCGATCAGGAAGCCGCGCGCCTGCATATCGCCGGCGGCCCAACACAGGTCCATGACGCGCTGGAAGCCAAACATGGAGTAGAAGATGTAGAACGGCACCATGGTGCAGTTGTTGTTGGCGTAGGAGGTGGCACAGGCCAGCCAGGCCGACATGGCGCCCGCCTCGTTGATCCCCTCCTCCAGGATCTGACCGGTCTTCGACTCCTTGTAGAACATGATCTGGTCGGAGTCATGCGGCACGTAACGCTGACCGGCGGAGGAGTAGATACCGAGCTGACGGAACATCCCCTCCATACCGAAGGTACGCGCCTCGTCAGGCACGATAGGCACCACACGGCTGCCCATGTTCTTGTCTTTCACCAGCGCGCTGATAACGCGGTTCAACGCCATCTGCGTCGACAGCGTGCGGTCACCGGAGGATTTCAGCTGACCGGAGAAGGTTTCCAGATCCGGCGTCTCCAGCTTCTCGAACTCTACGCGGCGCGCCGGGTAGAAGCCACCGAGCTTCTGTCGGCGCTCGAGCATGTACTTCATCTCCGGAGAGTCCGGAGCCGGACGGTAGTAGGGAACGTCCTTCAACTGATCATCGGTCAGCGGAATATTGAAACGGTCGCGGAACGACTTGAGGTCATCCATCGCCACCTTTTTCAGCGAGTGGGTATCGTTCTTGGCCTGGCCGGACTGACCGGTGCCGTAACCCTTGACGGTCTGCGCCAGAATAACGGTCGGCTGTCCCTTGTTGTTCATCGCCTGATGGTAGGCCGCATACACCTTGTACGGATCGTGACCACCACGGTTCAGGTTCATGATCTCGTCGTCGGACATATCCTTGACCATCTCGGCCAGTTCCGGATATTTGCCGAAGAAGTGCTCACGGGTATAGGCGCCACCGTTGGCCTTGTAGTTCTGCAGTTCGCCGTCGCACACTTCGTTCATGCGCTTGACCAGCAGACCCTTGGTGTCCTTCTCGAACAGCGGATCCCAGTGGCGGCCCCACAGACACTTGATCACGTTCCAGCCGGCACCGCGGAAGATCCCCTCCAGCTCCTGCACGATCTTGCCGTTACCACGAACCGGACCGTCCAGACGCTGCAGGTTACAGTTGATCACGAACACCAGGTTTTCAAGCTGCTCACGACCGGCCAGCGAGATGGCACCCAGGGTTTCCGGTTCGTCACACTCACCGTCCCCGAGGAAAGCCCAGACCTTGCGGTCGCCGCGTTTGACCAGATCACGTGCAGACAGATAACGCATCACGTGAGCCTGGTAGATCGCCTGGATCGGCCCCAAGCCCATGGAAACGGTCGGGAACTGCCAGAAGTCCGGCATCAGCCAGGGGTGCGGATAGGAGGAAAGACCGTTGCCGTCCACTTCCCGGCGGAAATTATCGAGCTGTTCTTCGGTCAGACGCCCTTCAAGGTAGGCGCGCGCGTAGATACCCGGTGAAATATGTCCCTGGAAGAACACCATGTCCGACTCGCGGTCGCCTTCCGGACCATGGAAAAAGTAGTTGAAACCGATGTCGTACAGCGTGGCGGATGAGGAGAAGCTGGAGATGTGACCACCCAGGCCCTCATCGTTGTCGTTGGCGCGCATGACCATCGCCATCGCGTTCCAGCGGATGAATGAGCGGATGCGACGCTCCATGAACAGATCACCCGGCATGCGTACCTCTTCGCGCGGGGCAATGGTGTTCACATAGGGTGTGTTCAGAGTGGCAGCACCACCGACGCCGATTTCGGCGGCCTTGGTGCCAAGCTTGGTAAGCAGGTAGCGCGCACGCTCGTTACCGTCGTTTTTGGCGACAGACTCAAGCGCTTCCATCCATTCACGGGTTTCGATTGGATCGATATCGTCAATCATCTCGTCTTGCACTGTGCTTTCTCCGATTCCTGTAGCCGTCTTATTTGTTTGCATGGGAGAACGAGCTCTACTCCGGCTCATGGCCAGAGCATCCGTTTCCCGGTTGTGCCCCTGTCAATACAGTACCTGAGGTGTTGCACTGCAACATCCGACGGGTCACTTATTATGTGTAAAGATACTACACATTATGTTTCAAACAGTCTACAAAGCGCCCTTACAGTCCGTATTGTTATCAGACTGCTCCTACAATTTGTAATTTTTATACAAAAACGTTAGCGAGAGAGGTCAGAACGACGAAGCGACCTCTCCAGCCGAGTGTTTTCCCTCCCCTGTTCGAGCAGAGCCTCTTCAACATAGACCAGATGATCGTGCGCTGCCTTGCGCGCACGCTCCGGATCACCATCGCAGATCGCATCCATCAGCACCTGGTGCTGCTCATGTATCTTCTTCCGGTAATCCGCCTTGGGGTAGATATTCTGCAAGTTGTCACCGATGTGCTGCTGCAGCAGACGAAACAGCGCTCGCATCATATGCAGCAACACCATGTTATGGGTTGCTGCCGCAATTGACAGATGGAAGTCCACATCGGCCGCCACCTCCTTCTCGAACTCTTTGGTGGCATGGTATCCCTCCAGGGTCCGGTAGCATTTCCGGATCGCCTCACGGTCGGCCGAAGTACTGCGCAATGCAGCATAGTAGGCCGTCACCCCCTCCAGGGCGTGACGAAACTCCAGCAGGTCGTATTGCGCCTCGGGATGAGTTCTAAACAGCTCCAGCAGCGGGTCCGAAAAGGAGCCACCCAGATCCTCCGATACATAGGTTCCCCCGCCCTGACGGCTGACCAACAACCCCTTGGCGGCAAGCTTCTGCACCGCTTCACGCAATGAAGGCCGGGATACCTCGAACTCCTTTGCCAGTTCCCGCTCCGGCGGCAACCTCTGCCCCGGCTTCAACGTGCCCTCAAGGATCATCGCCTCCAACTGCCCCATGATCACATCCGACAGCTTCGGCGGCTTAACCCTTTGATATGCCATATAAATCCTCAACCAGAAGACTTTGGTAAGACCATTAATCCTAGCGCGTTCCCGCTTCCGGGACCAGCCTCTAAAATCCCATACAAATAACATATAAATAATTGGTATTACCAATAGCGCAAAATATCCATTGTATTACTACCTATGAAACACCCCTAACAATGCACAAAAAATCAATACAAAAAATTATTGACAGTCTTTGTACAAAAAAAATACAGTACCTCATCGATCTTTAGGGCAATTGGTCTTACCAATCAATCAAAGACGATATACATGGCGTCGCCACCCCATGACGCCATGGCGATCATCCCGAACACGAGATAACAACAACGAACCCAAGGGTGTGTCATGAAGAAATTTGCCAAAACAGTGCTCTCCACTGCCGTCCTCGCCGGGGCCGCGCTCTCCCTGTCCACTCCCGCCGCCGCAGGCGACAAACTGCTGCTGAAAACGCCGGTAGCCTTTGGTACCCATCTGCCCGCGCTGGGCTCTCCGATCAAGTGGGTTTCCGAACAGTTGCCGTTGATGTCCGACGGCGACATCAAGATGAAGATCTACGAGCCGGGCAAGCTGGTCAGCCCGCAGGAGATCCTGGATGCAGTCTCCTCCGGCAAGGTGAACTCCGGTTACTCCACTGCCGGCTACTGGCAGGGCAAGCTGCCGGCGGCAGCACTGTTCTCCGCCGTGCCCTTCGGCCCGGAAGCGGGCGAATACATGGCCTGGATGTACTACGGCAACGGCCTGAATCTGTACCAGGAGATGTACGACAACGGCGGCTACAACGTTAAGGTGATCCCCTGCGCCATCATCTCGCCGGAAACCTCGGGCTGGTTCTCCAAGCCGATCGAGAAACCGGAGGATCTGCAGGGCCTGAACATGCGCTTCTTCGGCCTTGGCGCCTCGGTCATGGAGAAGCTGGGCGTGGGTACCGTGCAACTGCCGGGTGGCGAGATCTTCGGCGCACTGGAGAAGGGTGCCATCGATGCCACCGAGTTCTCCCAGCCGGCGATCGATCAGCGTCTGGGCCTGCATAAGATCGTCAAGTACAACTACTTCCCGGGCTGGCACCAGCAGGCCACCGTGTTCGAACTGCTGGTGAATAAGGACACCTGGAAAGAGATGAGCGAGAGCAAGCAGGCGATCGTGGAGAACACCTGCAAGGCGTCGATGACCAACGCCATCGCCGAAGGCGAGGCGATGCAGTTCCCGGTAATGGAGAAGGCCAAGCAGGACGGTGTCGAGATCCGTTACTGGAACCAGACCATGCTGGATACCTTCAAGACCAAGTGGGACGAAGTGGTGACCGAAAAGAGCGCCGCCGATCCGTTCTTCAAGAAGGTATGGGATGACATGAGCACCTTCCGCCAGGGTTATGACCTCTGGGAAGCCAATGCCTTCCTGCCACGCGTGCAGAAGAACTGATCCGCACACGCAATGCCTCCACGGGCGGTCCGTCGCTGCGGACCGCCTGTCTTATGTACAGGATGTACGGTATGCCGCGGGCGCATGGATGCGCAGGAGCGGCACCGCCCGCTTCGGGCAACCTCGACGATCGATTGAATTAACAGGGTAGGGTCTTCCGGTGACTGAACAAGACAAGCTGCCGCCAGTGCCGCTGGCCGACGGCATCGACCGGCTGATAAAGCGTATCGGGCTCGGCGTGGCCTGGGTCTATGTACTGCTGGTATTGGTAATTATTCTGCAGGTGGTGCTGCGCAAGGGGTTCGCTCATGGCCTGATCGCGCTGGAGGAGCTGCAGTGGCATCTCTACGCGGTCGGTGTCATGTTCGGTTTGAGTTATGCACAGGTCACCAACTCACATGTCCGCGTCGACCTGTTCTATACCCGTTTCAGCAACAAAACCAAGCGTGTGATCGAGGTGCTCGGCATCCTGGTGCTGGTGATGCCGTTCATCGTCATCACCTTCCTGCACAGCCTGGATTTCGTCGCCGACTCCTGGCGCATCAACGAGCACTCCTCCGCCCCGTCCGGGCTACCCTGGCGCTGGCTGATCAAGAGCGCCATACCGCTCACCCTGGCACTGTTGGGGCTGGCGATGATCTCGCGCCTGATTCGCGAACTGACGCTGCTGGCACGGGGGGAGTAAGCAATGGATATCAACGAGATTCTGGTTATCGCGATGTTCCTGACCTTCATCGCGCTGCTGTTCACCGGCATCCCCGTGGCCTGGGTGCTGGGCGGTACCGGCGTGCTGTTCGCCGGCATCGGTTACCTGGCCGACCTTCATCTGGACACGATCACCGGACTGGACTACACCACGCTGGGTCTGGTGGTGAACCGGCTGTGGAAGATCATGGACAACTGGATCCTGGTCGCGCTGCCGATGTTTATCTTCATGGGCATCATGCTGGACAAGTCCGGCGTCGCCGAGCGCCTGATGCAGTCGATGCAGGAGCTGTTCGGCCGGGTGCGCGGCGGGCTGGCGATCACCGTTACCGCCATCGGCATCATCCTCGCCGCATCGACCGGCATTATCGGCGCGTCGGTGGTGCTGCTGGCAGTAATGTCGCTATCGACGATGACCAAGCAGGGCTACTCCATGCCGCTGGCGCTGGGCACCATCGCCTCCGCCGGTACCCTCGGCATCCTGATCCCGCCCTCGATCATGCTGGTGATCATGGCCGACCAGTTAGGACTGTCGGTGGGCGATCTGTTCATGGGCGCGGTCGTGCCGGGCCTGATGCTGGGCGCGATGTATATCATCTACATCCTGATCACCGGCTGGCTGAAGCCGGGAGCGGCCCCCGCTCCAGAGGACGCCAAGCCGGTGACGCCGGCCGCGTTCCTCAACGTGATGAAGGCGGTACTGCCGACCCTGCTGCTGATCTTCGTCGTGCTGGGCTCAATCTTCGCCGGCATCGCCACACCGACCGAAGCCTCCGGCGTCGGTGCCTTCGGCGCCACGCTGCTGGCGATGTACAACAGGAAGTTCAGCTTCCAGGTATTGAAGGAGGTGATGTCCGGCACCATGAACACCACCGCCTACATCTTCGCCATCTTCATCGGCGCCACCTGCTTCGCGCTGGTGCTGCGCGAGCTGGGCGGCGACGAGTTGATCGAGTCGTTCCTGACCGGGCTGCCATTCGGCCCCTACGGCATCATCTTCTTTATCCTCGGCGTGATCTTCCTGCTCGGTTTCTTCCTTGACTGGATCGAGATCACCCTGATCATCCTGCCGCTGCTGGCACCGGTGATCTCGGCGCTGGGGCTGGAGATCGATGGCTATGGCGTGGTCGACAACCCGGAGCTGGTCTGGTTCGTGATGCTGGTGGCGATGGCGTTGCAGACCTCATTCCTGACGCCGCCGGTAGGCTTTGCGCTATTCTACCTGAAAGGGGTATGTCCGCCGGACGTCAAGCTGACCGATATCTACAAGGGCGTCATTCCGTTCATCCTGTTGCAGTTGCTGGCGCTGCTGGTGCTGATCTTCCTCCCGCAACTGGTGCTCTGGCTGCCGGCCAACGCCTACGGGTGATCGTCCACCATAACTGGATAGACCCAGGTTTTACCCGGCGAGGCATCCACCTCGCCGGTTGCAGTTTCCGCCCGCAATTTGGAGCGGCCAAAGTCAATGAGGTTAGTTACGCACATGATACCGGCATACCAGGCCTTTTATGATCAGCTCCGGACCTTCATTCCCGAATCGCGACTGATCCACGATCCGTTACGCACCCTGGCCTATGGCACCGACGCCAGTTTCTACCGACTAATCCCGCAACTGGTGGTTCGCGCGGAGAGCGAGGAGGAGGTGATCGGCATTGTCCAACTGGCCGATCAGCAGAAGGTCCCGATCACCTTTCGTGCCGCCGGCACCAGCCTGTCCGGACAGGCGATCACCGATTCGGTATTGGTCACCCTCGGTGACGGCTGGAGCGGTCATCGCATTCTGGATAATGCCCGACGCATCAGTCTACAACCCGGTGTCATCGGCGCTCAGGCCAACCGCTACCTCGCCCCCTTCCAACGCAAGATCGGCCCGGACCCGGCATCGATCAATGCGGCCAAGATTGGTGGCATCGCTGCCAATAATGCCAGCGGCATGTGCTGCGGTACCGCACACAACAGTTACCGAACCCTGGATTCGATGCGCATGATCCTGGCCGACGGCAGCTTGCTCGACACCGCCAACGACGACAGCGTCGCCGCGTTTCGCCAAAGCCACCGTAGCTTGCTGGATGCGCTGGACGCCCTGGCCCGACTCACCCGGGCCAACCAGCCCCTGGCCGACCGCATTGCGCACAAATACCGACTGAAGAACACCACGGGCTATGCACTCAATGCGCTGATCGACTACGAGGACCCGATTGATATCCTGCAGCATCTGATGATCGGCTCTGAAGGCACACTCGGCTTTATCTCCGAGATCACCTACCGGACGGTGCCGGACCATCCGCACAAGGCTTCGGCACTGGTGTTCTTCGACCGGCTGCATACCGCCTGCGAAGCAGTGGCGCGGGTCAAGTCGGAGCCGGTGGATGCGGTGGAGCTGATCGACCGTGCCGGCCTGCGATCGATCGAGCAAAAGCCGGGCATGCCCGAGTTCATCCGTGAGCTACCGGATGATGCCGCAGCGCTGCTGATCGAAACCCGCGCCGCCGATGGGCAGAGCCTCGAAGAGCAGGCCCGACGCATCTGCGCTGCCATCGCAGAACTTCCCACCAGCCGACCGGTGGAGTTCACCTCGGACCCCGCCACCTGCGCTCAATATTGGGCGATCCGTAAGGGGCTGTTCCCCGCCGTGGGTGCCGTGCGCAACACCGGCACCACGGTGATCATCGAGGATATCGCGGTACCGGTGCCGCAATTGGCCGAGGCGGTCGACGACCTGCACCGTATCTTTGAACGCTGGGGTTACCCTGAAGCACTGATCTTCGGTCATGCGCTGGAGGGCAATCTGCATTTCGTCTTTACCCAATCGTTCGATACACCAGAGGAGATCGAACGCTACTCGGGTCTGATGGATGATGTCGCCAACCTGATCGTCGGTCGTTACGACGGCTCGCTGAAGGCCGAGCACGGTACCGGTCGCAACATGGCCCCCTATGTCGAGCTCGAGTGGGGCGCGGAAGCCTACGCGCTGATGTGGGAGCTGAAACAACTGCTCGATCCGCAACAGATCTTGAACCCCGGCGTCATCCTGAACCAGGATGCCGATATACACCTGAGCAACCTGAAACCGATGCCCGCCGCCGACCCGCTGATCGACACCTGTATCGAGTGCGGCTTCTGCGAACCCAGCTGCCCCTCCCGGGCGCTGACGCTGACACCGCGCCAGCGCATCGTGATCTGGCGCGAGATCGCCCGACTCGAGCGCAGTGGCGACGATCCGGAACGGCTGAAAAGATTACGCAAGGACTACCGCTATCAGGGTGACGACACCTGCGCTGCCTGTGGCCTCTGCTCCACCGCCTGCCCAGTCGGCATCAACACCGGCGATCTGACCCGATCCATTCGTCATCAGCGCAACACCCGTCACCGCGGCACTGCGGACTGGATAGCCCGCCACTACGCCGGTATCGGCAGCGCCAGCCGCATCACCCTCAATCTCGCGGATGGAATGCACCGCCTTATCGGCACCAGCGCCATGAGCAAACTCACCTCCGGCATGCGCAAGCTCTCCGGCAACAGGGTGCAGCAGTGGACGCCGGCGATGCCGACCGGCGCCCCGCGACTGAACCCGCGCGAACTCCCGTCCATGCAAGCCGCTGACGACTCTATGCGCCCCAAGGTGGTCTATCTGCCTAGCTGCGCAAGCCGAGTGATGGGACCTCAGCACGGTAGCGACGCCCGACCGCTGATAGAGGTGACCCATACCCTGCTGACCCAGGCGGGATTCGATGTCATCTACCCCGATCAGATCGAGTCCCTGTGCTGCGGCATGCCATTCCAGTCCAAAGGGATGTACGAGACTGCGGATATGAAATCGCAGGAGCTTGACAAAGAGTTGCTGCGCATCACTGAACAAGGTCGAATTCCGGTCTATTCTGATACCAGTCCCTGTACTCTGAGACTGAAAGAGAAGATCGATCCGGTTATCGAACTGTATGACAGCATCGATTTCCTTGACCGGTTCGTGGTGGAGAGGTTAAACCTGAACCCGATAGCCGAACCGATCGCCCTGCATATCACCTGCAGCGCAACCCGGATGGGTCAGGCCGATGCACTCAGGCGCATCGCAGCATATTGCGCTACCGACGTCGTGATACCGGACGACATCAGCTGCTGCGGCTTTGCCGGGGACAAGGGGTTTAGCACGCCGGAACTCAATGCCAGTGCGTTGAGAACGCTAAAGGACAGCGTCGGACACTGCGCCGAGGGGTTCTCCAGCAGTCGAACCTGCGAGATCGGCCTCAGCCATCACAGCGGCATAGAGTACAAATCAATTGTTTATCTGCTGGCGCGATGTGCCAGCGATGCTAAAACCGCTACAGTCGACCCAACATAGTCGACGACAAACAGTCGGCGCAGATCAGACACAAGACTGATCGCCACAAAAGGAGAGCAACATGGCACTGCCAGAGATCAAAACCATTCTGTATACCAGCTCACTGGGCGCCCATACCCGCCCCGTATTCCGGCACGCAGTACAACTGGCACATAGTCTGGGCGCCAGAATCATCATGCTGCATGTGGTTGAACCGGTGGGCGAAATGGGGCGCGCGCTGATCCACAGCTACCTGCCGGATGATGTAATCAAAAAGATGCACGACGAGGGGATCAACCGCGTACTGGAGCAGATGAAGGAGCGACTGGAAAAGTTCAGGGACGAGGAGTTGAAGGCAATGGGACGCGATTTCGACTTCGAGATCGAGCCAGTGGTCGCCGAAGGCCAGCACTCGGAAACCATCCTGCGCCAGGCCGAAAAACTGGGTGCTGACCTGATCGTCATGGGTCAGGAGAACACCTTCGGCCACCACAGCCCGACTACCCATCATGTAGTAAGACAGGCTAAGATTCCGGTTTTCGTCGTGCCGACCGGCAAGCAATACCTGTAATTCACGCAACGTCCTGCCGGCCAACGCCGAAGGGCGTTTCGGCCGCAGGGGCTTGCCTGCCCCTGCGCTAAGGACCTCAAATGGATGTTACATCTCTCCAGCTCATCGAGCGGATCTTTCAGACGGTCGTCCCTCTGGTCGCGATCGTAGGGCTCGGCTATATCTATGCCCGTCGCTCGCATGTCGATATGTCGGTCGCCAACCGCATCAACATGGACCTATTCTGCCCGGCGCTGATCTTTTCCGTTATGTCGGCGAAATCGTTCGATCTGGTCACCCATATCGATCTGGCGATAGGGGCCCTTCTGGTCGTGCTCGGATCGGGCCTGCTGGTCTGGCCGCTATGCCGGCTGATCGGGGTAGCACCAAAAACCTTCGTACCACCAATGATGTTCAACAACAGCGGCAACCTGGGCATACCGCTGGTCGTACTCGCCTTCGGCGAATATGCTCTGCCCGCTGCCGTGGTGATGTTTCTGGTGGAAAACCTGCTGCACTTTACCGTTGGCATGTACATCATGGATCACCGCACCCATCCGATGACGCTGGCGCGCAATCCGATGATTCTGGCAACTGTAGCGGGGCTGATCTGGAGTCTGTTTAAACTACCCCTGCCGATGGTGGTTCACACACCGATCGACATGCTCGGCAAGATCGCCATTCCGCTGATGCTGTTCGCACTGGGGGTGCGTATGACCAGCATCGACTTCAGCAACTGGAAGCCGGGACTTTGGGGATCGTTTCTTGCCCCCTTGAGCGGCTTGTTGATCGCAATACCCGTCACCTTCGCACTCGGACTCGATCAGCAGCAGACCGCTTACCTGATACTGTTCGGTGCCCTGCCGCCGGCAGTACTGAACTACATGGTATCGGAGCGTTATAACCAGGAACCTCAACAGGTCGCATCCATCGTATTGATCAGCAACATGGCAAGCCTGGCGATCATTCCATTGACTCTGGCATTTATCCTGTAGCGAAACGGGCCAGGGTCTTACCGCCCACTGGCCCGCGGTGTAGCGCTCAGTTACTCGTTTGTCGCAGCCCCATCCAACTGGATCTGATCGCGATTCTTATCGATAGTGGAGACACCGATCCCCTTTACCTCGGTCAACTGCTCGACACTGGTGAAGGGGCCTTTCTGCTCGCGATAGGCAACAATCGCCTGCGCCTTCGCGGGACCGACGCCACTGAGTGCATCTGCAATCTGTTCGGCAGTCGCGGTATTGATATTGACGGGTGAGGCAAAGCTCAGAGGGGAAACACAGGCGAGGCTCAGCGCTAGCGCCTTGAACAAAGTACGCATGACAAACTCCTTGTCGTTAATGTTGATCAGGCTTCGATCAGCCTGCTGACCACTCCTTGATCAGCAGACTCGACTATATCGTGGGAAGGTGGTGTTTGCCAACCGTTAATCCGCGTTTTGTGCCTGGTGTACCTCGGCCAGAATCTCCGCCGCCGCAGCCGCGGGATCCTGTGCCTGAGTGATCGGCCGCCCGACCACCAGGTAACTGGCACCGGCGGCTATCGCATCGGCAGGTGTCAGTATCCGTCGTTGATCGCCCACTGACGCGCTGGCCGGACGTATACCGGGCGTGACCAGACTGAACCCTTTACCGATCTGTGCGCGCAGCGCCTTGGCCTCCTGCGCCGAACAGACAACACCATCCAGCCCGCAATCATGCGTCAAGCGCGCCAGACGCAGCACCTGTTCCAGTGGATCGATATCCAGCCCGATCTCAGCCAGATCCGCTCGCTCCATACTGGTCAGCACCGTCACCGCAATCAGTTGGGTCGAGGCACCGGCCACCTGCGCCAGCTCCTCACGCGCGGCCTCCATCATCCGCCGACCGCCACTGGCATGCACGTTGACCATCCATACCCCCAGTTCGGCGGCGGCACGCACGGCCTTGGCGGTGGTATTGGGGATATCGTGGAATTTGAGGTCCAGAAACAGCTCGAACCCAAGCCCCTGCAGAGACTCAACAATGGCGGGCCCGGCCCGGGTAAACAGCTCCTTACCCACCTTGACCCGACACAGTTGCGGATCCAGTCGACGCGCCATATCCAGCGCACTGTTCTGATCAGGATAATCCAAGGCCACGATAACTGGCTTATCAATACTCATCTTTTCACTCTCATTCGGCTCATTCACCCTCCAGCCCCTGGATCGGCCGGGTACTGTCCCACTCCCTGCAGGAGGGACAGTGCCAATGCAGGGTACGTCCGGCGAAGCCGCAACGCACGCACTGGTACTTAGGTTTACTCTGTTCAAGTTGGCCGGTCAGTCCCCGTAGTACACTCAGGCTTTCCCGGGCACTGCTCACACCGTATTCCAGATGCAGGTCGATCAAACGATTAAACCCACGTACGGAGGGCCGATTTTTCAGCTCATCGGTGATAAACAGCCCTGCCGCGACCACACCATCACGCTCACGAATCAGCTCGGCACGTGCAAGCAGAACGGTCGTCGAAGGCGCGAGTACCATACAGCTTTCGAGATAGCTTTCAAACTCTCGCAGACGACCGGTTTCCTGGTAGCAGCGCTGCAGCATGGGGATGGTCTCCGACACCAGCAGCGGCTCCTGCTCCCTGACGCGGCGCAGGGCTTTGATGGCATCGTTCCACGCCTGCCGCTCCATCGCCATTCGCGCCAACAGCAGTGTGGCCCTGACCGCCTTCGCGTTGAAGCCCAGCGCCTCGCGCAGTGAGGTCTCTGCTTCTCGCCACTGCCGCTTGGCCAAACTGAGCTCCGCCAATTCGCAACAATATTGTGCCAGCGCCGGCGCAATCGCTGCGCGCTCGTTTAGGTCTAACTGGCGCCCGCTCTCCAGCGCATCACGCCACTCCCCCTCTTTTTCATAGAGCTTGATCAGCAGCTTCAGCGCCTGGGCGCGCATCTGCGGACCTGGGTTATCACGAATCACTTCATGTAGCAGATTCTCCGCACGATCCAACAAACCTATCGCTTCGTAGTCGCGCGCCAGCGCCATCTGTATGCGAATAAAATCCTGATGGGACAACCCCGAACGTGCCAGCAGTGTCTGATGCAGGCGGATAGCGCGCTCCACCTCGCCCTTGCGCCGCAACAAGCGAGCCAGTGCAAGATGAGCAGGTATGGTATCGGAATTTATCTCCAGAGCGCGGATGAAGCTCTCGATCGCCTCATCCGGGCGGTCGCTCATCAGATGATCGAGCCCCTGGAAATAGTCACGGCTCAGGTCTGAACCGGAAAGCTGGCCGGGATAGCCCTCGCTACGCTGAGCATATTGCCAGCGGCAAAGCGCCCAGCCTATTGCAATCGCTGCTACCAGAAGCAGCAGAAGTAACGGGTCCAGCCCCATCTCAGGCTGGTTCTTTCAGCGCCGAGGCCCGCAGTCTTTCGATCTCCTCACGACTGCTTTTCACCTTGCGCTGAGCACTGTGCAGGCGCGTCTTCAATGCCAGTATGGTCAACGTACTCAACAACACGCCACAGATACCGCCGGTGACAAAGGCCAGGATCAACCAGAGCGACAGAGTCGCCTCCGGAAGCTGTACAAACACCAGATCGATGGAGACAGGTGCCGTGTTATGCACGGTAAAAAGAATACCTACGGCGATAATCACCAGCCCGATCAGGGTCGCCAGCAGGGTTTTAAGCCAGTTCAACGTTGTTCACCTCTATTCAACAACCAGCCTGTCAGGCATCCCCTTCGAGACTCTGATTCACCTGGTCACGCAGTTCCTTGCCAGGCTTGAAGTGTGGTACGTACTTCGCCGGCAGGGGCACGGATTCTCCGGTTTTGGGGTTACGGCCAACGCGCGGAGCACGGTAATGCAGCGAAAAGCTGCCAAACCCGCGTATTTCGATGCGATCGCCCTCAGCCAAGGCTTCGGTCATGTGATCCAGCATGGTTTTGACCGCAAGTTCGACATCCTTGACTGACAACTGAGGGTGGGCGTCTATAAGGTGCTCGATCAGTTCAGACTTTGTCATTTCAACTCCTTACCGGGTTGCAGGCCAGGGTTAACCGGCCACAAGACCGGCTTACCTCAGAGCCTGATCAGGAATCGCGTTTTTCCATTTGAGCCTTGATCAGATCGCCGATGGTGGTCGGCCCAGTATCGTCAACCTGCTCCTGAACCGACTTCAGCGCCTCTTTCTGCTCCCGCATCTCGACCTGTTTTACCGACAGGTTGATAACACGATTGCGTCGGTCGACACTGAGAATCGCCGCTTCTATCTCCTGGCCAACGCTGAGTTCAGTGGTCAAATCTTCGATACGGTCACGTGACAGTTCCGATACCTTCAGAATACCGTCGACACCCTCCACCAGGCTTACCGTCGCCTGCCGCGACGTCACTTCGGTAACCTGACCGGTCACCATGCCGCCCTTGGGGTGCGCATCGGCAAACGCAATGAACGGGTCGGAATTGAGCTGTTTGATACCCAGCGCGATGCGCTCACGCTCAGGATCGATAGACAGAATCTGCGTTTCGACCTCCTGCCCCTTGGTATAGCGCTTAACCGCCTCTTCCCCCGCTTCGTCCCAAGACAGATCGGACAGATGCACCAGACCGTCGATACCGCCTTCGAGTCCGACGAACACACCGAAATCGGTGATCGAGCGGATCGCCCCGCTAATGGTGTCGCCCTTCTTATAACGGGAAGAGAACGCCTGCCAGGGGTTCTGCTGGCACTGTTTCATCCCCAGCGAGATGCGACGGCGCTGCTGATCGATGTCGAGGATCATCACTTCGACCTCCTCGCCGATCTGCACCACCTTGGAGGGGTGAATATTCTTGTTGGTCCAATCCATTTCGGATACATGCACCAGACCCTCGATACCCTCGGCGATCTCGGCGAAGCAGCCGTAATCGGTCAGGTTGGTGACCCGTGCCGTCACCTTGTCCCCGACCTTGTACTCCTTGGTGAGCTGGGTCCAGGGATCATCCTGCAACTGTTTCAGACCGAGCGATACGCGGCTGCGCTCGCGATCGAACTTGAGCACCTTGACGTCGATCTCATCGCCGATCTTGAGCACTTCACTCGGATGCTTGACCCGCTTCCATGCGATATCGGTGATATGCAACAGGCCGTCGATGCCGCCCAGGTCGATAAACGCACCGTAGTCGGTCAGGTTCTTGACGATGCCCTTGAGGACAACACCCTCTTCCATCTTCTCGAGCAGCTTTTCACGCTCTTCGCTGTAGGCGGCTTCGAGCACGGCACGGCGGGAGACAACAATGTTGTTGCTGCGCGCGTCGAGTTTGACCAGCTTGAATTCGAGCTCCTGCCCTTCGAGGTGGGAGGTATCACGCAGGGGACGAATATCGACCAGCGATCCGGGCAGGAAGGCATTGATGCCGTTGACGTCGACGGTGAGACCGCCACGCACCTTACCGGTGATATGACCGGTAACCGTCTCTTCCGCTGCGTAGGCTTTTTCCAGCACGGCCCAGGCCTCGGCGCGCTTGGCTTTCTCACGCGAGAGCTGGGTCGACCCAAATCCGTCCTCGAGGGTTTCGAGTGCAACTTTGACCTCATCTCCGACCTTGAGCCTGACCTCGCCATGCTCATCGCGGAACTGATCCAGCGGAATTACGCCTTCGGACTTCAGACCCGCATTGACGATGACGAAATCGTTGTCGATCGCAACCACCGTGCCGGTTACGATCGAACCCGGCGCCATGTCCAGATCCTTCAGGCTCTCCTCAAAAAGATCGGCAAAACTCTCGCTCATCACACTCGGTCCTCAAAATGGAGCCGCGTCAGCGCAGCCCTCTATGTCTTGCTTCGTCCAGCACCGCCAGCAGAACCTCGTCTATCGTCATCTTGGTGGTATCAAGAATAATTGCATCTGGCGCCGGTTTCAGAGGCGCGACAGCGCGATTCATATCGCGATCATCGCGGGCTCTGATATCGTCCAATATTACTTCAAGGCTAGCACCCAGTCCCTTGCTAATCAACTGGTTATAACGACGCCTTGCGCGCTCTTCGGCACTGGCATCAAGATAGATTTTCAGCGTTGCCTCGGGGAACACCACCGTCCCCATATCCCGACCATCGGCAACCAGTCCCGGCAACTGGGCAAAATCGCGCTGCCGACTCAGCAGAGCCTCACGCACCGGCCCCTGGGCCGCCACCACCGAGGCGTCATTACCGATCTCTTCAGTGCGAATCGAAAGGGTAACCTCCTCGCCCTCGAGGATGATCTGCACCTCCTCATCCCCGCTACCTGCGACAAACTGCACATCCAGGTGCGCGGCCAATACCACCAGTGCCTCGGTATCATTCAGCCCGACGCCATGGTGACGAGCCGCCAGCGCGGTTAGTCGGTAGAGCGCGCCGCTATCGAGCAGATGCCAGCCCAGTTTCTGAGCCAAAAGCCTGCAGATAGTCCCCTTCCCCGATCCACTGGGACCATCAACGGCCACAACGGGGGTCTGTTGTTCATGGCGGGACATCAGCCCTCCTCCTTATACAATGCAATTCCTATACGTCTGGCCTGATCGACAAACTCAGGACAGAACAGTGCGACCGAGGCACACTGCTCGATATCGAGCTCCTCACCGGCGAGGTGGCCGGCAACAGCCAGTGCCATCGCCACCCGCGGGTCTCCGCCGCTACTGACTCGGCCACCGTGCAAACGACCACCCCGTATGCGCAGACAACTCGCCTCCAGCTGCAGATCCACACCCAACTGCTTCAGCGCCTCACACATCAGGCTCAACCGTCTGTTGGCTGCCAATCCGCCTTCGACTTGTGTATGAAGCCTGGTCTCCCCTTCGGCACAAGCAGCCGCAATCATCAGGGCGGGGCACTCATCCAAGGCCAGCGACTGCCATTCGGCCGGTATCTCGATCCCTTTCAATGCCGCGTCACGCACACGGATATCAGCCACGGGTTCCGCACAATCGTCGCGGACATTGAGCAGTTCGATATCGGCCCCCATCTGCTGCAATATGGTCAGCAGGCCGTTACGGGTCGGATTGATGCCGACATGCTCCAGCAGTAACTCTGCACCTCGGCTCAGCGTCGCAGCCACGATAAAGAACGCCGCTGCCGATAGATCGCCCGGTACCCGAAGCTGCCCGGCGGTAAGCTTTCCACCCGGCGCCAGCTGCAGTCGACCTGCGCTCTCCCGCACCTCACAACCAAAACGTCCTAGCATGCGCTCGGTATGATCACGGGATGGCTTGACCTGCTCAATGCAGGTTTGCGTTTCAGTATAGAGTCCGGCCAGCAGCAGCGCCGACTTCACCTGTGCGCTTGCCACCCTTAGCACCTTTCCGGTACCCGCAAAGGATTCAACCGGCTTAATCTTCAACGGCGGACAGCCCCCCGCTGCGGTTTCGATCTGCGCGCCCATCTGACGCAGAGGTTCGACCACGGCGGACATCGACACCTGGCTCAATTCTTCGTCGCCGTAAAGCTCAGTGGCGAAAGGTTGCGCCGCCAGCACGCCACACAACAGCCGCATCGACGTACCGGATGAGCCTAGATAGAGAGGACCGACCGGGGGTTGCAAGCCGTGCAGGCCGACCCCGTATACTCTGACCAGTCCCTGATGCGGCCCCTCGATCACCACGCCCAGGTCACGAAACGCCTGCAGCGTTGCCAGGCTGTCCTCACCCTCGAGGAAACCTTCGATATCGGTCACCCCTTCCGCCAGGGCAGCCAACATCACCGCCCGGTGCGAGATCGATCGATCGCCGGGCAGATCCGCCTGTCCCTTGATACTGCTGCCGGGCCGGACGCGGAAGGTTACCGGATGATTGTGTAGATCCGGTGAATAGGCGGATCGGGCCAGGATGCGGGAGAAGTGTTCGCGTGCAGATTTGGCACGGGTAAAGATTCCCAGCAGCGACTGACTGTCGCCACGGGCGACGGCATCGCGCAGCTTGGCCACACCGTCGGTAAAGCGGTCGATCTGCGCCAGCAACTGCTCACGGTTGGCAAAACAGATGTCGTGCCACATGCTCGGGTCGCTGGCGGCAATGCGGGTAAAGTCGCGAAAACCACCGGCTGCATAGCGGAAGATATCGGTATTCTCCGCCTCATGCGCCAGGGTATCGACCAGCGAAAACGCCAGCAGATGGGGCAGATGGCTGGTCGCCGCCAGCACCTCATCGTGGCGACGCACCTCCATCTGCAGCACTTCCGAGCCAACCCCCTGCCACAACCGGGCGATCGCCAAGGTCGCAGCGGGATCGGACTCCGGTAGCGGGGTCAAAATCAATTTACGACGGACGAAGAGCTCCTCGTCGGAAGCGCCGACACCGCTCTTCTCAGTCCCGGCGATCGGATGGCCGGGGACGAAACCTGGCGGTATCGGGTCGAACAACCGGCGCGCGGCATCGACCAGATTACCCTTGGTGCTGCCCACATCGGTGATCAGGGTTTGCGGCCGCAGCCAGGGCTTGATCTCCGACAGCACCTGCTCCATCACCTTGACCGGCACCGCCAGCACGATCAGGTCGGCAGAACCTACTGCCGTCTCGAGATCATCGGCGATGCGATCGATCACCCCCAGCGACAGGCCCAGCTCGCATTCGCCACGATTGCGGTCGTAACCGACCACCTCATCGACCAGTCCTCTGGCACGCAACGCCCGCGCAAACGAACCGCCGATCAGACCCAGGCCGATCACCAGCACCCGGCGGGTAGAAAACGTCAGCACGCCAACGCCCTCGCCAGTGCATCCAGAAAGCGCCGATTCTCCTGCTCGGTACCGACCGTGACCCGAAGATGCCGGGGCATGGCGTAGGGTTGCAGGGGACGCACGATCACTCCCTGACGCAGCAGTGCCTCGAACACCGGTTGAGCGTCGCGCTGCAGATCGAGAGTCAGGAAGTTGCCTTGCGAAGCCAGAAACGCCAGCCCAAGACGCTCCAGCCCCTCGGCCAGCTGCTGCCGCCCCCGCCGGTTAGTCTCCAGCGTTTGCTGCAGGTATTCATGATCTTCGAGTGCTGCGGTTGCCGCCGCCAACGCGGCGGCATTGACGTTGAACGGCTCGCGAATGCGGTTCATCAGATCCGAAATCTGCACATTGGCCACCGCAAAGCCGACCCGCATCCCGGCCAAGCCAAAGGCTTTGGAGAAGGTCCGGGTCACGATCAGGTTGGGGTAGTCGTCGACAAGATCAAGACCGTTGGGCAGCCCTGCCTCGGGATCCACAAACTCCGTATACGCCTCATCGAGTACCACGATCACGCGCTCGGGTACCGCATCGAGAAATACCCGTAGCTCCACATCGCTGAATGAGGTGCCAGTCGGATTGTTCGGATTGGCCAGATAGATAAGACGCGTGCGCTCGCTGACCGCCTCGGCCATCGCTTGCAGATCATGTGCATAATCCCGCGCTGGCACCTCGACCGCCACTGCCTGGCAGGCCTTCGCCGCAATGGCGTAGGCAACGAAAGCATACTGGGAGTAGACCACCTCATCACCGGGGCGCACGAACGCACGCGCCGCCAGGTTGAGCAGCTCATTGGAGCCGTTGCCCAGCGTCAGCCGGTCACTGCTTATACCATAGGCTTTATGCAGCGCCGCCTTGAGCTCGAACCCCGCGCCGTCGGGGTAGCGTTCGAGCCGTGACAGGGCAGCGGTGGCTGCCGCTCGCGCGCGTGGACTGGGGCCGAGAGGGTTCTCATTGCTGGCCAGACTGACGATATCGGTCAGCCCCAGCTCCCGTTCCAGCTCTCCGGCCGGTTTACCCGGACGGTAGGGGCTGAGGGTGGCGATGCTTGGCACCGCCAGTGCGTAAAAGTCGATCGACATTGCGTCGCTCCGTAGTTCCAGCTCAGAGTTCCTGCTCAGAGTTCCGACTCAGAGCACCGCTTTCGGGTAGGACCCGAGAAGCTTGAGCTCGACAGAACCAGACTCAAGTTCTGCCAACACCTGCTGCACAGCCTCGTCCTCGCTGTGCCCCTCAAAATCCAGGTAGAACAACATGTCCCACTGCGATTGAGGAGCTGCGCGGCTTTCAACACGCGTCAGGCTTATATTACGTTTCCGGAATGGGTCCAGCAGCTCATACAGCACGCCAGGACGATCATGTACCATCAGCAGAATCGAGGTTTTGTCCTGCCCGCTCGGGCCCACATCCTGGCGCCCAATAACGAGATAGCGCGTGGTGCTGTCGGGCTGATCCTCGATATTGGCCTGCACCACCTGCAATTTGAACAGGTCGACCGCGATATCGCCGCCGATCGCCGCTGCCTCCCCCTTGGCCTCCTGCACCTTACGCGCCGCCTCGGCATTGGAGCTGACCGCGACCCGCTCCACATCGGGACAGTGCGCGTCCAACCAGGTATGACATTGATTCAGCGCGAAGGGGTGGGCATAGATCACCTTGATCCGATCCAACGTCGCTTCCTCGCGCATCAGCAGGTGCTGATGCGTACGCAGCTCCACCTCACCGCAGATGCTGACATTGAAACGGCTGAACAGGTCCAGGGTATGGCTGATCATGCCATCGGCGGCGTTCTCGATCGGCACCACACCGTAGTTGGCGTGTCCGGACTCAACATCACGGAACACCGCTTCCAGACTGTCGACCGACGAGCAGCGTACCGAGTGGCCGAAATGTTTCAGCGCCGCCTGCTGAGTAAAGGTCGCTTCCGGGCCGAGGAACACCACCCCCAGCGGCTGCTCCAGCGCCAGACAAACGGACATGATCTCGCGAAACAGGCGCGCGACCTCCTGATCCGGCAGCGGTCCTTCGTTGCGCGCCATAACGCGGCGCAGCACCTGCGCCTCGCGCTCAGGTCGATAGAACACGGCATCCTGATTGTCGAAGCGGGACTTGATCTCCGCCACTTCCTGGGCACAGCGGGCACGCTCGTTCAGCAGACGATGGATCTCGCGATCCACCTGGTCGATGCGGTCGCGCACGCCCCTGAGCGCCTGTTCCTGATTTTGCTGTTGATCGCTCATCGTTCTCTCCACTACTGCCGGAGGCTAGCCGGCCGTGCGCTCGAACTCCTGCATAAAGGCGATCAGTGCGTCGACAGACTCTTCAGACACCGCATTGTAGATACTGGCGCGCATGCCGCCTACCGAACGATGCCCCTTGAGGTTAAGCAGCCCCGCCGCTTCCGCCCGCTCCAGGAACAGTTTATCCAACGAGCTATCGGCCAGCGTAAACGGCACGTTCATGATCGAACGGTTGGCCGGTGCGATCGGATTGGCGTAGAAATCGGATCCATCGATCGCCGCGTAGAGACGCGCCGCCTTGCGCGCGTTGATCTTGGCGATCCCTTCGACACCGCCCTGCTCTTTCAGCCACTTGAACACCAGACCGGTCATGTACCAGGCGAAGGTGGGCGGCGTGTTGTTCATCGAATCAGCATCCGCGTGCACCTTGTAATCGAACATGGTCGGGGTACCGGCCAGGGTGTTGCCCAGCAGACCCTCACGCACGATCACCACGGTCAGTCCGGCAGGACCGATATTCTTCTGCGCGCCGGCATAGATCAGCCCGTAGCGGCTGACATCGATCGGCCGCGCCAGAATATCAGAGGACATATCGACCACCAGCGGCACCTCGCCGGTTTCCGGCACGTAATCGTACTCCAGACCGCCGATGGTCTCGTTGCTGGTGTAATGCACATAGGCAGCGGCGGGATTCAGTTTCAACTCCGCCTGGGTGGGAACCCGGGTATAGTTCTCCGCCTTGCTGCTGGCCACCAGGCCAACCCGGGTGTAGCGCGCGGCCTCCTCGATCGCCTTACCCGACCAGATACCGGTGTCGATATAGTCGGCAGTAGCGGCGCCCCGCAGCAGGTTCATCGGCACCATGCCAAACTGGCTGGTTGCGCCGCCCTGCAGGAACAACACCTTGTAGTTGGCGGGGATATCCAGCAGGTCACGCAGATCCTGCTCCGCCGTTTCCGCCACCGAAACGAACTCCTGGCTGCGGTGACTCATCTCCATGATGGAGAGCCCCTTGCCATGCCAGTCGAGCATCTCCTCCTGAGCCCGGGCGAGTACAGCTTGCGGCAGCGCGGCAGGGCCGGCACTGAAGTTATGTTTGCGCGTCATCGTGTAGTATTAACTCCAGAAAAGAAACGCTCCGGAGCTCACGCCCCGGAGGCTCACACCTTAACCTTTCGTACCGAGCAGCGCCGGAATCACGCTTCCGGCTCGTCGTCGCCGGCTACACTGTCGTCCTGTTCGTCAGTCGATGCAGCGCCATCGGCCTCCACCAACTCAGACGCCCCCTCTTCCAGCTCGCCCTCCTCCTCTTCAGGCTCCTCGATTCGAGCCAGACCGGAGAGTTTCTCGTCCTCAGACAGGCGGATCAGCATCACGCCCTGGGTATTACGTCCCAGCGTCGAGATACCGTCGGCGCGGGTTCGCACCAGCGTACCGCGATCGCTGATCAGCATGACATCGTCGCCATCGAGCACCTGTACGGCACCGGCCAGCTCACCGTTACGCTCGGTACATTGCATCGCGATCACACCCTGACCGCCACGTCCGCGCAGCGGGAAATCCTCCACTGCGGTCTGCTTGCCGAAACCGTTGACCGATGCAGTCAGCACCCGGGCACCCTCACGCGGGATGATCAGCGAGATCACCGACGCGCCTTCGTCAAGGCGTACGCCGCGCACACCGCGGGCGGTACGGCCCATGGCGCGGACATCGTTTTCGTTGAAGCGAATCGCCTTGCCTGCGCTGGTGACCAGCATCACGTCGTCGTTGCCGTTGGTGATCGAGGCACCGATCAGGCGGTCGCCATCGACGATCTCCAGCGCGATCAGGCCGGTGCTGCGCGGACGGGAGAACGCCTCCAGCGGCGTCTTTTTCACCGTGCCGTTGGCTGTGGCCAGGAAGATGAAGCGCTCGGCATCGAACTCCTTCACCGGCAGGATCGCACTGATCCGCTCCTCTTCGGCCAGCGGCAGGATATTGACCACCGGACGACCACGCGAGGTGCGGCTGGCCGGCGGAATCTCGTACACCTTGCGCCAGTACACCTTGCCGTGGTTAGTGAAGCAGAGGATAGTGTCGTGGGTGTTGGCGATCAGCAGGTGCTCGATGAAATCCTCATCCTTCATCGCCGTCGCCGACTTGCCCTTGCCGCCACGACGCTGCGCCTGATAGGCGCTGATCGGCTGGGTCTTGGCATAACCGCCGTGGGAGATGGTGACCACCATATCCTCTTCGGTGATCAGGTCGGCCACGGTCAGATCCTGCATCGAGGCCTGGATCTCGGTACGACGCTCATCGGCGTACTCGGCGACGATCGCGTCCAGTTCCTCACGGATCACCTCCATCAGGCGCTCGTAGGAACCCAGGATCTCCAGCAGTTCGGCGATCTTGTCGATCAGTTCGCGATACTCGCCGAGCAGCTTCTCGTGTTCAAGGCCGGTCAGACGGTGCAGACGCAGGTCGAGGATCGCCTGGGCCTGAACCGGCGACAGGTGATAGTGACCATCGCGCAGACCGTACTGGGGTTCGAGATCGTCCGGACGGCAGGCATCTTCGCCGGCGCGTTCGAGCATATCCAGCACCGAGCCGGGTGCCCAGGGGGTCTCGATCAAGCGCTCTTTCGCCTCCGCCGGGGTCGGTGACTGCTTGATCAACTCGATCACCGGATCGATGTTGGCCAGCGCCACCGCCAGACCTTCCAGTACATGACCGCGCTCGCGCGCCTTGCGCAGCTCGTAGACGGTACGCCGGGTCACCACCTCGCGGCGGTGGCGGATAAAGCACTCCAGCGCGCTCTTCAGATCGAGGATCTTTGGCTGGCCGTCGACCAGCGCCACCATGTTGATGCCGAACACGCTCTGTAGTGCGGTCTGGGCAAACAGGTTGTTGATCACCACCTCGGGCACTTCGCCGCGACGAAGCTCGATCACGATGCGCATGCCGTCCTTATCGGACTCGTCACGCAGTTCACTGATCCCCTCGATCTTCTTCTCTTTGACCAGCTCGGCGATCTTCTCGATCAGACGCGCCTTGTTCAGCTGATAGGGGATCTCGGTAATCACCAGCATCGGGCGACCGTTCTTCGGGTGCTCCTCGATATGGTGCTTGGCGCGCACATAGATGCGGCCACGGCCGGTGCGATAGGCCTGCAGGATACCGGCACGGCCGTTGATGATACCGCCGGTGGGGAAATCGGGGCCGGGGATGAACTCCATCAGTTCATCGACGCTCAGCTCCGGATTTTCGATCAGCGCGATACAGCCACGCACCACCTCGCCCAGGTTGTGCGGCGGAATATTGGTTGCCATACCGACGGCGATACCGGCGGAGCCGTTGACCAGCAGGTTCGGCACCCGGGTCGGCAGTACCGCGGGAATACGTTCGGTGCCGTCGTAGTTGTCGACGTAATCCACCGTTTCCTTGTCGAGATCGGCCAGCAGTTCGTGGGAGATCTTGGCCATGCGGATCTCGGTGTAACGCATCGCCGCTGCCGAGTCGCCATCCACGGAACCGAAGTTACCCTGGCCATCGACCAGCATGTAACGCATGGAGAAATCCTGCGCCATACGGACGATGGTGTCATACACCGCGCTGTCACCGTGCGGGTGGTATTTACCGATCACATCACCGACCACACGGGCCGACTTCTTGTATGGTTTGTTCCAGTCGTTGTTCAGCTCGTTCATCGCGAAGAGTACACGGCGGTGTACCGGCTTGAGGCCGTCACGCACGTCAGGCAGCGCTCGCCCGACGATTACACTCATCGCGTAATCGAGGTAGGACTGTTTCAGCTCATCTTCGATATTGACTGGCAGAACTTCTTTGGCTAGATCACCCATTCGCTCAGCTTTCCTTGGTTCCTAAGGCTTGCAGCGCCTGAAGCGCATTTTTAAAACCGCGGAATTATATCACAGAGAAGGGAGCAGGTACGCCAAGGAAACCAGTAATAAATAAGCAATAGATGCGGCGTGCCATCGACACTTAATGCGATCCCCTCGCGATGCTAGAATACGCCGATCAAACCACTAGGCACTGAGACACCGATGAGCCAGAACCAGACACAGAATATCGACCCGGCGGAAATTGCTAAATTCGAGGAGCTGGCCAGCCGCTGGTGGGACAGGGAGAGTGAGTTCAAACCCCTGCACGACATCAACCCACTGCGTGTCGGTTTTATCGACCGCATCGCGCCGCTCGCCGGCAAGCGCGTGCTGGATGTGGGCTGCGGCGGCGGCATACTGTCGGAATCGATGGCCAAAAGAGGCGCCGAGGTCACCGGCATCGACATGGGCGAGGCACCGCTGAAGGTCGCCAAACTGCACGGTCTCGAAAGCGGCGTCAGCGTTCGCTACCGCCAGGTCACCGTTGAACAACTGGCCGAAGAGGAACCGGAGTCGTTCGACATCGTCACCTGCATGGAGATGCTCGAGCACGTTCCGGATCCCTCATCGATCATCGCCGCCTGTGCCCGGCTGGCGAAGCCCGGCGGCCAGCTGTTCTTTTCGACGCTGAACCGCAATCCAAAGAGCTACCTGTTCGCCATCGTCGGCGCCGAGCGGGTGTTGAAACTTGTGCCCAACGGCACCCATGACTTCAACAAGTTCATCCGCCCGGCCGAACTCGGCCAGTGGCTGCGCTCAAGCGGTCTGCAGATACGGGAGATGACCGGACTGGTCTACAACCCCCTGACCAAGGTCTACCGTCTCGACCCTGAAGATGTCAGCGTCAACTATATGGTCGCCACCACCCGGGACGCCCTCTGATGGCAGGCTACCGCGGCGTACTGTTCGATCTGGACGGTACACTGCTCGACACCGCGCTCGATTTCTACTGGGTGGCGGACAGAATGCGCGCCGATCGCGGCCTGGAACCGGTTGAGCGCGACGGTTTTCGCCAGTGCGTATCAGACGGGGCGCGAGCGATGGTTTGCAACGCGTTCTCGCTCTCGCCGAACTCTCCCGAAGTCGAGCCCCTGCTCGAAGAGTTCCTGGCGCTCTACGCACAACATATGATGGTCAAGAGCCGATTGTTCGAAGGGATGGACCTGCTGCTCGACTGGCTCGACGAACAGCAGATCAAGTGGGGTATCGTCACCAACAAACCCGAGCGTTTCAGTCGCGCCATTATCGACCAGCTCGGCCTCTCCGCTCGCTGCTCCAGCCTGATCTGCCCGGAGCAGGTCCGCAACCGCAAACCCGATCCCGAATCACTGCTGCTGGCCTGTCAGGAGATCGGCTGCCCGCCAGAGGCGACACTCTATATTGGTGACCATCAGCGCGACATCGAGGCAGGACAGCGCGCCGGCATGATCACCATCGCCTGCCTATACGGTTATATTCACAGTCAGGATGACCCCAGACAGTGGAACAGCGATCACCTTGTGCGAGATACGCGTAAGCTCGACACACTGCTAAAATGCCTGTACAGCGATATCGACACCGCTGCCTACTGAAGAAGGAATTCAGATCACCATGTTCAGCTACAACGCCCCCGAAGGCCTGCTCAACGATCGCATCATTCTGGTAACAGGTGCCGGCGACGGCATTGGCCGCGCAGCCGCCCACGCTTACGCGGCCCACGGCGCCACTGTCGTACTGCTTGGCCGCACACTGGAGAAGCTGGAGCGGGTCTACGACGAGCTGGAGGCTGCAGGCTATCCACAGCCCGCCATCGTCCCACTGAATCTGGAAACCGCCGTCGAGCATGATTACATCGAACTGGCCAACCAGCTTGAGGAAACCTTTGGTCGACTGGACGGTATACTGCACAATGCCGGGCTGCTCGGCGTTTTGACCTCAATCGAAAACTACGATCCCATCATCTGGCAGCAGGTGATGCAGGTGAATGTCCACGCCCCCTTCCTGCTGACCCAGACGCTGCTGCCACTGCTGCATCGCTCAGAGGATGCGTCGATCATTTTCACCTCATCCGGTGTTGGTCGCAAAGGACGGGCTCACTGGGGCGCCTACGCAGTGTCGAAGTTTGCCACCGAAGGGATGACCCAGGTACTGGCCGATGAGCTGGAGAACATCTCGCGGATACGCATCAACTGCATCAACCCCGGCGCCACCCGCACAGCGATGCGCGCGTTTGCCTATCCGGCGGAAATGCCGGAGAAAAACCCGACGCCTGAGCAGATCATGCCGCTCTATCTTTACCTGATGGGACCAGACAGCGCACAGATTAACGGCCAGTCCCTCGATGCTCAGGGCGACGGTCACGGCTAAACCCGCTTACTCTCAAGACAAAAAAAACGCTGCCATCTGCAGCGTTTTTTTCGGCCGAGGTCGTGACTCAGACCTCAGCCCCGTCGCACATTTCTCCGCCCTACCGAGCGTGCTTTAGGCTTGGAAGCACGCTTTTCCGGCGCCTGTCGTGCAGGAGCCTCGGCATTTTGACGCGCACGCTGCCGACCATAACGACGCTTCTCCTCGACCACCTCTTCCCGCGTTTTCGTTCGGGACTTGACCCGCGGCAGCTCCAGTTCGTCACTCAGCAGATCGATCTCTTTTCCACCCAACTCACGCCAGGTACCCACCTTGACGTCACTGGGAAGAAACACCGGCCCGAAGCGCACGCGTTTCAGGCGATTTACCTGAAGCCCCTGCGACTCCCAAAGCCGCCTCACCTCACGATTGCGCCCCTCCATAACCACACAGTGATACCATTTATTGGCACCTTCACCGTCGAAGTAGCGCACGTCGCTAAAATGCGCCATGCCATCTTCCAGCAGCACCCCCTGCTTAAGGCGCTCCAACATCTCATCGCTAACCTCACCCAATACACGCACCGCATATTCGCGGTCGATATTCGCCGACGGATGCATCATACGGTTTGCCAGCTCACCATCCGTAGTAAACAACAGCAGACCTGTCGTATTTATATCCAAACGCCCTATTACAATCCAACGCCCCTGTTTCAAGGGCGGCAGATTATCAAATACCGTCGGCCGCCCCTCGGGATCATGCCGTGTACATACTTCACCGATCGGCTTATTGTAAATAAGTACTCGGCGAGCACTCTCGGCTGAGAAAATCAGCTGAATGGGGCGCCCATCCAGTGATACCTGATCCCCCTCTTTTACCCGATCGCCGAGCTTTGCCAGATCGCCATTGAGACCAATCCGACCCTCTTCAATAAAACGCTCCATCTCACGACGTGAGCCAAAACCGGAGCGCGCCAATACTTTTTGCAGTTTTTCATCATGCATTTGACGTCGCCTCAAACTAATCAATTGCGCTTCACATCCCGGTGACAGCGACTTCATCATAGCTAAATACAAAAAAGCTCTTCAGCCACCAAGCTGAAGAGCCTTATAGTTTAAACCCTGGAGTCGCTATCAGCCTAGCGTCGGAAGCTGATCCTTGGTGATACCCTTCTCTTCCATGTACTGAGCGAATACGACCGGGGTACGACCACGACCGGACCAGTGATGCTCTTCACCATCGACTTCAATGACATACTTGGCCTTCACGCTCTTGCGCGGTG
The DNA here is from genome assembly GCF_019084545.1 of Marinobacterium ramblicola. GTDB lineage: Bacteria > Pseudomonadota > Gammaproteobacteria > Pseudomonadales > Balneatricaceae > Marinobacterium_D > Marinobacterium_D ramblicola. The sequence continues at coordinate 131,728 of NZ_JAHREP010000003.1, read as the reverse complement.
CGCTGTCGACCTGAGTTGCCAGTTCCTCGAGTGCGATGCCCGCGTCCAGCATCTGCTTGCGGATCGCTTCAATCGCTTCAACCTTGGCGGCTTCAGCCTGCGCCTTGGCAGCCTCTTCCTCACGGCGCTCTTCGAGGATATCAGCCAGATCGGACATCACCTTCTCGATATCAGCAACACCCAGATCCTGAGTCTGCTTGCGCAAGGAGTTTTTACGAGTGAGTGTTTTAATGAAATCAGACATATTATGCTCTTCGCCAACAAGGTTAATTAATACCTGCAATTATCGTTAATAAATTGCTGTTTGCAAGTTCAAACACCCGGTTTGGTCGCAATAAAAGTCTGTATTTATAAATTAATCGAAACTCGAAACCTCTCCCGCCCCCTTCCGTATCACCTCTGGCACTTCATTTAACAGACTGATAACGCTTGTCGCCTCCATACCGCAATAACCACCATCGATCACAAGATCAACATGGTGCTGGAGCATATCCCTGATCTCGTAAGGGTCGGTCAAGGGTATATCTTCACCCGGCATTATCAGCGAGGTACTCATAATAGGCTCACCCAAGGCTTCTGTCAGCGCCAAGGCGATCGGGTTATCGGGAATACGTATTCCGATCGTGCGCCTTTTGGCATGCAGCAAGCGCCTGGGCACCTCGCTGGTCGCGTTTAATATGAAGGTATAGGCCCCGGGGGTATGGGCCTTGATCGTCCGGTAGGCCTGATTATCGACCTTGGCATAGGTGGATATTTCCGAAAGATCTCGACATACCAAGGTAAAATTATGCTTATCGTCAAGCTGACGTATCCGCTTAATCCGCTCCATAGCCCTTTTATCGCCCAGATGGCAACCGAGAGCATACGCAGAATCGGTCGGATACACGATCACCCCACCCTGGCGAATAATCTCTACAGCCTGCTGAATCAGCCTGGCCTGTGGGGTTTCCGGATGTATCTGAAAAAACTGACTCACCTGTGTCTCCTGATTTAATTCCGTCATGGTTGCTTACCCCAGGCAACTACGCATTGGCAACCGCGTCATACCACCACTCCTCTGTACACTCCGGTAGCAGAGACCGAAGCAGGTGCGCAGCGGCACTAAAGGGAGGAAAACGCCCCAGCGCCGTCCAGCGCTGCTCGGGCGAATGAAAGTCACTGCCGGCGGAAACCGACAGCACCTTCCGTTTCGCCAACAGCAATAGATCACGCAGATGATTCGGCGTCACACCGGGATAGCTGACCTCCACCCCATCCCCGCCGGCGGCCAACAGGTCGTCAACCAAAGCGCGCAGACGGGTGAAGGTAAAATTGTATTTCGTTGGATGCGCGATAACAGCAAAACCACCCGCCTGCTTGACCAGACCCACCGCGCTCTCCAGTGTTGGCCAACACGCTTTTACGTCGCCGACCTTGCCCTGACCAAGCCAGTTATCAAACGCCTGCTGCGGCGTTAAAACAAGTCGACGCTCCACCATCGCCTGTGCGAAGTGAGGCCTCCCGATCTGCCCCTGCCCCGCATTTGACCGAGCATCAGCCAACAGGTCCGGCAAGCCTTTCTTGACCAATTTACGGGCTATCTCCTCAGCCCGCTCATTTCGCAAATTATTGAGCTGCTCCATATAACCGCCAAATCCCGCGAAGTCGGGGTCGATTCCCAGCCCGAGAAGATGGATAACGCGCCCGTTCCATAAGCAGGTCAGCTCCACACCATCTATAAAATGCATACCGTCCAACTCGGACGCCGCCTGACGGGCACGAGACAAACCCGCCAGCGTATCGTGATCGGTCAGGGCCAGGCAACGAACCCCTGCAGCATATGCCTCGCGCACCAGGGCCTCCGGCTCGAGAGAACCGTCCGATGCAGTGCTGTGGGTGTGCAGATCGTAACCAGCCAACTGTTTCACTCTATTCAGGGGACCTTTATACTGTGAGCAAATTCGAACCGTTCTGGATGTTATGAAAATCTTACTCGATTTCCTGCCTGTTATCGTCTTTTTTGTAGTGTACAAGATAACCGGCGACATCATTCTCGCAACCGGCATCTTGATCCCGGCCACGCTTGCCCAAATGGCGTATACCTGGCTCAAAACGCATCGCATTGAAAAAATGCAGCTGGTGACGCTGGTTCTGGTGATACTACTGGGCGGCGCCACGATAATGTTCAAGGACAAAACCTTTATTCAATGGAAACCCACTATTGTTAACTGGCTATTTGGCATCGCCTGCCTCGGCAGCCACTTTATTGGGGGCAAAACACTGATCCAAAGGTTAATGGAAAGCAGCATCGAGCTGGGCCAGCAGACTTGGCGCCAGCTTAATATTGGCTGGATACTGTTTTTCTCGCTAACCGGCATCGTCAATCTGCTGGTCGCCTACGGATTCAGCGAGGAGGTGTGGGTGAACTTCAAACTGTTCGGGATCTTGGGCATGACGCTGATTTTTATCCTTGGACAGGGCATTTATATCTCTCGCCACCTCCCGCCCCAGAACAAACCAGAGTAAAATTGACGGAACGGACAGATGTATTACGCTATCATTGCTGAAGATGTAGAGAATTCACTCGCGAAGAGGCTCGAGGCACGGCCGGATCACCTGGCCAGGCTTGAGTTGTTGAAACAACAGGGGCGCCTCTTCGCTGCAGGCCCGTTACCGGCGATCGATAGCGAAGACCCGGGGCCTGCTGGCTTTACCGGCAGTTTAGTCATTGCTGAGTTTGATTCGCTGGAGGATGCAACGCGCTGGGCAGAAACCGACCCTTATGTACACGCAGGCGTGTACAAGGGCGTGACTGTGAAGCCCTACAAGAAAGTACTGCCCTAACGGATATTTTTTGGCTTCCTGACATCTATAGATAATCCTTAAGATTAATCGGATGTTAAGGAAAAATTAGCTTTAATGGTCTATATGTAGTAGACAAATTCTCACTACGGTCACAAGGATATGATGATGAAGAAGATCGCAATTGCAGCAGGACTGGCTCTGGCTATGGGAGTCTCTCTGGCCCAGGCTCACGAGGAAAACAAGGGTTACGTTACCAACAGTGCCGGCGACATCTGGCGTACCAGCGCCGGTGAATGCTGGCACAACAGCGCCTGGAACAAAGAGCTTGCGGTTGTTGGCTGTGACGGCATGATGGCCGCAGCCGAAGAGCCGAAGATGGAAGAGAAGCCGGCCGAGCCGATGTACACCATGATGGCTGATACCAAGAAGTTCGCGCTCTACTTTGACTTCGACAGTACCGAAGTTGGTGATACCTCCAACATCGTCAACTACATCGGCACTCTGTCCAGCCTGAAAGCGATCAAACTGGTTGGTCACGCCGACCCGATCGGTAGCGAAGCGTACAATGAAAAGCTGTCCAAGCGTCGTGCCGAAGCGGTCGCTGCCAAGCTGGCCGATGCCGGCGTCGATTCCAGCAAGATGGAGATCGGTTACCTGGGCGAATCTTCTCCGATTGCCAACTGCTCTGGCCGTGGCGCCGAGCTGATCGCCTGCCTGCGTCCGGACCGTCGTGTAGACGTCGAAATCAGCGGCGAGAAGCGCGTAGCTAAATAATCGCTTAAGCGATCGCGTTCTAGAATAAAGCCGGCATTGCCGGCTTTATTTTTATCCACACAAAAAAAACAGGCACCAAATGGCGCCTGTTTTTTTGTGCTCTGGCCAGCCTTAGCCAACCCGTACTCGGGCGTTGCGGAACATCCGCATCCAGGCGCCATCTTCCTGCCACTCATCGGGTGCCCAGGAGTTCTGGATCGCACGGAATACACGCTCAGGGTGCGGCATCATGATCGTCACGCGACCATCCGGCGTGGTAATACCGGTAATGCCGTTGGGCGTACCGTTCGGGTTGGCCGGATAAAGCGCGGCACGTTGACCCCGGTTATCCACAAAGCGCAGCGCGATGGTACCGGCACCCTCCAACTGCTCAAGATGCCCCGCATCACGGAACTCGGCCCGTCCCTCACCGTGCGCCACCGCGATCGGCATCCGCGAGCCAGCCATCCCATCAAGGAAGATCGACGGTGACGACTGCACTTCAACCATCGCCACACGCGCCTCGAACTGCTCCGATTGGTTGCGTACAAAGTGCGGCCAAAGCTCGGCACCCGGAATCAGCTCATGCAGGTTGGACAGCATCTGGCAGCCGTTACACACACCCAAGGCAATGCTATCGGCCCGCTCGAAGAACTGGGCAAACTGATCGCGGGCGCGGCTGTTGAACAGGATCGACTTGGCCCAGCCCTCACCGGCACCCAGTACGTCGCCATAGGAGAAACCGCCGCAGGCAACCAGGCCCTTGAACTGATCAAGCGTCACCCTGCCGCTGAGAATATCGCTCATATGTACGTCAACCGAGGCAAAGCCCGCCCGATCGAAGGCTGCCGCCATCTCGATCTGACCGTTTACACCCTGCTCACGCAGAACGGCGATGCGCGGACGCTCACCCTTGGCAATATACGGTGCCGCCACGTCCTCATTAATATCGAAGCTCAGCTGAGCGTGCAGGCCGGGATCTTCGTTATCGAGCAACGCATCGAACTCCTGCTGTGCGCACTCAGAGTTATCGCGCAGCGCCTGAATCCGGTATGAGGTTTCCGCCCACCAGCGCTGCAACTGAACGCGACTGTTGGAGTACACCTCTTCATCATCAAAGAAGATATTGAACTGACCATCCGGGTTCAGCGTCCCGATCACCTTGGCGATCTCGCCGATTCCGGCCGCATTCAACTCGGTCAGCACCTGCTCGGTATCCTCACGGCGCACCTGAACCACCGCGCCGAGCTCTTCAGCAAACAGCGCCGCAACCAGTTCGGACTGATCCGCTGCCAGCAGATCCAGACTCAAATCAACGCCAGTACGGCCGGCAAACGCCATCTCCGCCACAGTCGCCAGCAGACCACCATCGGCGCGGTCATGATAAGCCAGCAACAAGCCCTGGCTGTTCAACTCCTGCACGGCGGCAAAAAAGGTGGCCAGCTGCTCCGCATCATCCACATCCGGAACCTGACGGCCGACCTGGTTATAGACCTGAGCCAGAGCCGACAGGCCCAGACGGTTCTGTCCATTACCCAGATCCAGCAGGATCAGATCGGTTTCGCCCTGGTCGGTGCGCAGCTCGGGGGTCAGCACCTTGCGCGCATCGGTGACCGGCGCAAAACCGGAGATGATCAGCGACAGCGGAGCGGTGACGCTCTTCTGCTCGTCGCCATCCTGCCACACCGTACGCATCGACATGGAGTCCTTGCCGACCGGAATGGTGATACCCAGCTGCGGGCAGAGTTCCATACCCACCGCCTTGACGGTGTCGTACAGCTTCTCATCTTCACCCGGATGGCCGGCAGCACACATCCAGTTGGCCGACAGCTTGATATCGGCAACATCCGCGATCGGGGCGCCCGCCAGGTTGGTCAGCGTCTCGCCAATCGCCATGCGACCAGAGGCCGGCGCATCGACCAGCGCCAGCGGCGTGCGCTCGCCCATCGCCATCGCCTCACCGGCGTAGCTGTCATAAGAGATAGTGGTCACGGCACAGTCGGCAACCGGCACCTGCCAGGGCCCGACCATCTGATCACGTGCCACCTGCCCGGTGATGGTACGGTCGCCGATGGTGATCAGGAAGCTCTTTGAAGCAACTGCCGGCAGCTTGAGCACTCGCTCGATCGCATCACTCATATCGATGCCGGATGCATCGAAGTCCGCAACCTCGTAGCCGATACGCTCCACCGAACGGTGCATCTTCGGCGGCTTGCCGAACAGCACGCTCATCGGCAGATCCACCGGTTTGTTCTCGAAGTGGGTATCACCCAGGGTCAGGTGGTGATCCTCGGTCGCTTCACCGACCACCGCGTAGGGGCAGCGCTCACGCTCGCAGATCGCCTCGAAGCGCGCCAGATCCTCCGGCTTGACCGCGAGTACGTACCGCTCCTGAGCTTCGTTGCACCAGATCTCCAGCGGCGACATCCCGGGCTCATCGTTGTTGACGTTGCGCAGCTCGAAGTTACCGCCACGACCACCATCCTTGACCAGCTCGGGGAAGGCATTGGACAGGCCGCCGGCACCCACGTCATGGATAAACGCGATCGGATTGGTATCACCCAACTGCCAGCACTGATCGATCACCTCCTGGCAGCGGCGCTCCAGCTCGGGGTTGCCGCGCTGTACCGACGCAAAATCCAGATCGGCAGAGGAGCTGCCGGAGGACATGGAGGAGGCCGCGCCGCCACCAAGACCGATCAGCATCGCCGGCCCACCCAGGCAGATCAGCTTGGCGCCGACTGTAATCTCACCCTTCTCCACATGATCGGCACGGATGTTACCCATACCGCCGGCGATCATGATCGGTTTGTGGTAACCGCGCACCTCTTCACCCGCCGCGCCGTTGACTTTCTGTTCGAAGGTACGGAAATAGCCGGTCAGGTTCGGACGACCGAATTCGTTGTTGAACGCCGCACCACCGATCGGTCCCTCGATCATGATATTCAGCGGTGACACGATGCGCTCGGGCTTGCCGTAAGCGGACTCCCAGGGCTGTTCAAAACCGGGGATCTTCAGATCGGACACGGTGAAACCAGTCAGGCCCGCCTTCGGCTTGGCACCGCGACCGGTGGCACCCTCGTCACGAATCTCACCGCCTGAGCCGGTAGCCGCGCCGGAGAACGGTGCGATCGCGGTCGGGTGGTTGTGGGTCTCCACCTTCATCAGAATATGGATATCCTCATTGGAGTAGCCATATTCCTGAGTCTGCGGGTCCGGATAGAAACGTCCGGCGCGATGGCCGACCATGACCGCCGCATTGTCCTTGTAGGCGGAAAGCACATTGTCGCCAGCCTGCTGGTAAGTGTTGCGGATCATGCCGAACAGGGATTTCTCCTGCGCCTCGCCATCGATCTCCCAGGAGGCATTGAAGATCTTGTGGCGACAGTGCTCGGAGTTCGCCTGGGCGAACATCATCAGTTCCACATCGTTGGGGTTGCGACCCAGCTCGGTGAAGCTCTGTACCAGATAATCGATCTCGTCCTCCGCCAACGCCAGGCCCAGCTCGGTATTGGCCCGGATCAGCGCCTCGCGACCACCACCGAGGATGTCGACGCTGGACAACGGCCGCGGTTGCTCATGCCGGAACAGCGCAGTCGCTTCTTCGATATTGCCCAGCACCGCTTCGACCATCCGGTCATGCAACAGGGCACTGACGTTGGCGCGCTGCTCGGCGGTCAACGGAGCTTCAACCTGCAGGTAGTACGCGACCCCGCGCTCCAGGCGCAACACCTTGCTGAGGCCGCAGTTATGGGCAATATCAGTAGCCTTGCTCGACCAGGGTGAGATGGTGCCGGGACGCGGCACAACCAGATAGAGCTCACCTTTTGGCTCCTCGGTACTGGCGTTGGGGCCATATCGCAGGATACGATCAAGCACCTGCTGCTCCTGTTCGTCCAGATCCGCTGACAGGTCGGCAAAGTGAACGTATTCAGCGTACACACCGGTGACACCGCTGAGGCTGCTGCCCAGCGAAGCGAGAAGTTTGTCATGGCGGAAAGCTGAGAGAGCGGGCGCACCACGCAATACGAGCATGTTAGTTTCGAGCCTCTTGATTTTCCTGGCTCTCGATTCATCGAAAGAGCCGGGCGTTGACAGCGGGAAAGTTGAGGCGGAATTTTACCCGATCAGGGACAAGGGAACCAGAAAAGCAGAACGATGTTTGTACTCCGGCAAAAACCCTACTTCCGTGAGCTGGTCTACTTCTGGGGCCTGACCGTCATTGCTTTTCTACTGACGCTGATCAGCATCAACACCCCAACCCAGGTGGAAGCGATCAAAGAGCGCGGTGTGCTGCGGGTTGCCACGCGCAATACGCCGATGACCTACTACATCGACAAGGGCAAACCCGCCGGTTTCGAATATGAACTGGCCAGCGCATTTGCCGACTATCTCGGCGTGCGGCTGGAGCTGATCCTGCCCACCACTTTTGCCGACCTGTTTACCAGCGTCCGTGAACGCAACGCCCATATTGCGGCCGCCAACCTGACCGTCTCCGAAAAACGCGAGAAGCAGTTCCTGTTTGGTCCCACTTATCGCAAGAGTGCACCCACGGTGATCTATCGTATCCGTCAGGGTCAGCCGCAGCCGCACAGTATCGAGGAGCTGTACAACAGCAAGATCCTGGTTCTGGCAGGTTCCGCCCAGGCCGAACTGCTGGCCCGACTGAAGCATCAACATCCTCCGCTCGAATGGGAGGAGTCGGACAGCGACGCGGCCACCGATCTGCTCGACCAGGTGCACGACGGCAGCGTTGATTACACGGTGATGGACTCCACCGTGTTCGATGCCCAGCGATCGTTTTATCCCGGCCTGAACAAAGGCTTCGAGCTGGAGCCCCCCCAACCCATTGCCTGGATGCTGGCAAAACATTACGACGGCACACTGAAGCGCGAACTGGATAAATTCTTCGCACTCCCAGAGACGCAGGAGCTGATCAAGAGCCTTGAGGAGCGCTACTTCTCACGCCAAAACAAGCTCAACTTTTTCGACACCAGCGAATTCCGCAAAGCGCTGGAGGAGCGTTACCCGCCACTGGAGCAGTACTTCATGCTCGCATCCCAGGAGAGCGGCATCGATCATCTGCTGCTGGCCGCCATCGCCTATCAGGAATCGCACTGGCGTGAAGACGCGGTATCCCCTACCGGGGTCAAGGGGATCATGATGCTGACCGAAGGAGCGGCTACCGAAGTCGGTGTCGCCGACCGCACCGATCCTCGCCAAAGCATCCTCGGCGGCGCCCAGTACCTGGTGCAAGTTCGCGCAAAAATACCCGAGCGCATTACCGAACCGGACCACACCTGGTTCGCCCTGGCCGGCTACAACATCGGCTTTGGCCACCTGGAGGATGCCCGTATCCTGACCCAGCGCGGCGGCAAGGATCCCGACCGCTGGCAGGATGTGCGCGAGTTTTTGCCACTTCTGGCCAACGAAAAGTACTATTCCAAACTGCGCTACGGCTATGCCCGCGGTTATGAGCCGGTGACCTATGTCGCCAACATCCGTAAGTATATGGAGATGCTGCGCTGGGAGGAGCAGGTTACCCAGGCCCGCAACAAGCATGGCGAAAACGGTCGAAAAGAGGAAAGTGGCGAAGAGCCCGACACCAGCCCTAACAAGGAACGCCCAGACTCCTCCCCGGTAAGCGAAATATCACCCACCCTGTGATTCAGATGCGGATCGATCCCGCTCCCTCTGCCGCCTCTTCTGCTCGCGGCGCTCGGCGAAGAAGGCGCTGATCCGCGCACTGCAGCGCTGTGCCAACACGCCGCCCTGCCACTGCACACGATGGTTGACCCAATCCGTATCGAACAGCGACGACCGGCTCAGTACCGCCCCCGCCTTGGGCTCTACGGCACCGAACACCACCCGCCCGATACGGGCATGTACGATCGCACCGGCGCACATGGTGCAGGGCTCGATGGTCACGTAGAGCTCCGCATCGACCAGCCGGTAGTTTTGCGATCGCTGCGCCGCGTCCCGCAGCGCCATGATCTCGGCGTGCGCAGTGGGATCACAACCGCTGATCGGATGATTCCAACCTCGACCGATGATCTCGCCGTCACGCACCACCACCGCACCCACCGGCACCTCACCCAACTCGGCGGCACGCTCGGCCAGCGCCAGCGCTTCCTGCATCCAGCGTTCGTCCTCAGCCGAATGCTCGATCTGATCAGTCAAAACCCAGTCTCCGAATACAACACACCCCACTCCTGCGCATGAGCGTCATGGATGGCGGATGGCCGCCCCGCGTGAATGCCGCTTTTGCAGGAGCAAAAAGCGGCCCTTGCGCTCGCGGCATACCGTACATCCTGAACATAAAAAGCCCGCTGATGCGGGCTTTCACTATAACCGATAATGCTTATTCCCACTCGATGGTTGCCGGCGGCTTGCTCGACACATCGTAGGTGACACGGGATACCTGGGCGATCTCGTTGATGATACGGCTGGAGACGGTTTCCAGCAGCTCGTACGGCAGGTGCGCCCAGCGCGCGGTCATGAAGTCGATGGTCTCAACGGCACGTAGGGCGATAACGTACTCGTAGCGACGGCCATCACCGACCACGCCGACCGACTTCACCGGCAGGAATACGGCGAACGCCTGACTGGTCTTGTGGTACCAGTCGTGATTATGCAGCTCTTCGATGAAGATCGCGTCCGCTTCGCGCAGGATCTCCGCGTACTCCTTCTTCACCTCGCCGAGGATACGCACACCCAGACCCGGACCCGGGAAGGGGTGACGGTAGACCATGTCGTAGGGCAGACCCAGCTCCAGGCCGATCTTGCGCACCTCATCCTTGAACAGTTCACGCAGCGGCTCGACCAGCTCGAACTTCATGTCCTCCGGCAGGCCGCCCACGTTGTGGTGCGACTTGATCACGTGCGCCTTGCCGGTCTTGGCGGCAGCGGACTCGATCACGTCCGGGTAGATGGTACCCTGCGCCAGAAAGCGGCAATCGGTCAGACGGCCAGCTTCGTAGTCGAACACCTCGATAAAGGTGTTACCGATGATCTTGCGCTTGGCTTCAGGGTCGGCAACCCCTTCAAGACGGCCCAGGAACTGATCCTCGGCGTCGGAGCGGATCACGTTGACGCCCATGTTGCGGGCGAACATATCCATCACCTGATCGCCTTCGCGCTTGCGCAGCAGGCCGTTGTCGACGAATACGCAGGTCAGACGGTCACCGATCGCCTTGTGCAGCAGCGCCGCAACGACGGAAGAGTCGACACCACCGGACAGGCCGAGCAGCACCTTTTCATCGCCGACCTGCGCCCGCACCTTGTCGATCAGATCGTTGATGATATTTGCGGCCGTCCAGAGCTTTTCAGCACCGGCGATCTCACAGACGAAACGCTCCAGAATACGCATCCCCTGCTTGGTGTGGGTCACTTCCGGGTGGAACTGAACGCCATACAGGTTGCGCTTGGGATCGCACATGGCAGCGATCGGCGCGGACTCGGTGGCCGCAATGATATGGAAACCTTCCGGCAGCTCCACCACCTTGTCGCCATGGCTCATCCAGACGTCCAGCGACAGGGAGCCGTTGTTGGCGATATGGTCCTCGATCCCCTCCAGCATCCGGCTCGGGCTGTCCGCCAGACGCACACGCGCGTAACCGAACTCCCGCTTGTCGGAGCTGGACACCTTACCGCCCAGCTGCTCGGCCATGGTCTGCATGCCGTAACAGATACCCAGCACCGGTATCCCCATCTCGAATACACAGGTCGGCGCGCGGGGAGAATCCAACTCGGTCACCGATTCCGGACCACCGGCCAGGATAATCCCTTTGGGTGCAAACTCGCGGATCTCCTCTTCGGTCATATCGAAGGGGTGGATCTCCGAGTACACGCCGATTTCCCGCACACGGCGTGCGATCAGCTGGGTGTACTGCGACCCGAAATCAAGAATCAGGATACGTTGTGCATGAATATCTTTGGTCATCTCTTATGACTCCACCGAAACCCGGAGGCTCCAAAGCGACAGAAACGAAAAGTGGGGCGGCACCCGCCCCACTCCTGTCCATATCTCAGTTTAGCGATCAGCCGATTCGATAGTTCGGCGCTTCTTTGGTAATGCTCACATCGTGTACATGGCTTTCGCTCATGCCGGCGTTGGTGATACGTACAAACTTGGGCTTGGTACGCATCTCGTCAACGGTAGCGGAACCGGTATAACCCATGGAGGCACGCAGGCCGCCCATCAGTTGATGTACGACACCGCTCATCGGGCCCTTGCAGGGTACCCGACCTTCGATACCTTCCGGCACCAATTTGTCGACCCCGGCCTTGGCGTCCTGGAAGTAGCGGTCGGAAGAGCCGGTGCTACCGGACATTGCGCCGAGCGACCCCATACCACGGTATGACTTGAACGCACGCCCCTGGAACAGCTCGACCTCGCCCGGCGCCTCATCGGTACCGGCCAGCATGGAGCCGACCATCACCGCAGCCGCACCGGCCGCGATCGCCTTGGCGATATCACCGGAGAAGCGGATACCGCCATCGGCAATGACCGGCACGCCCAGATCTTTCATCGCCTCGGCCACGTTGGCCACCGCGCTGATCTGCGGAACGCCGATACCGGCGACAATACGGGTGGTGCAGATAGAACCGGGACCGATACCCACCTTGACGCCATCGGCGCCGGCTTCGGCCAGCGCGATCGCCGCTTCTGCAGTCGCGATGTTACCGCCAACAACCTGCACTTCCGGGAAGTTCTGCTTGACCCAGGCCACGCGGTCGATCACACCCTTGGAGTGGCCATGCGCGGTGTCGACCACGATCAGGTCGACACCCGCAGCCACCAGTGCACGCACACGATCTTCGGTCTCGGCACCGGTACCCACCGCGGCTCCGACGATCAGGCGCCCCTTGTCATCCTTCGCGGCATTGGGGTAGGCCTGCGCCTTGTTCATATCCTTGACGGTAACCATGCCACGCAGGGCAAACTTGTCGTCCACCAGCAGGATCTTTTCGATGCGGTGCTTGCGCAGCAGTTCGCTGATGACGGAAACCTCTTCACCTTCGCGCGCGGTAACCAGTTTCTCCTTCGGCGTCATGATGGTGCATACACGGGCATCCAGATCGCTTTCGAAGCGCACGTCACGGCTGGTCACGATACCGACCAGCTCCTCGCCATCGACGACCGGGAAGCCGGAGAAGCCGTACTGCTGTGCCAGCTCCAGAATCTCACGTACGGTGGTGTTCGATGTGCAGGTCACCGGATCGGTGACGACACCGGACTCGAATTTCTTGACCTTACGTACCTGAGCCGCCTGTTCTTCCGGCGTCAGGTTCTTGTGGATAATTCCGATTCCACCTTCCTGGGCCATCGCAATCGCCAGACGGGCCTCAGTTACCGTATCCATTGCTGAAGATACCAGAGGGATATTCAGCTCGATCCCTTTGGTCAGTCGGCTCTTCAGAGACACGCTCTTGGGCAGGACCTCGGAGTAACCAGGCACCAGCAAAACATCATCAAAAGTGAGAGCTTCCTCAACGATTCGCAACATTGTTAGCCAGCCTGTATTGATATAGAGAGTTCGTAAAAAGTGAAACGCGTAATTCTACAGAAATACAGCGCCAAGCTCAATTTAGATCTCGGTTGTGACAGATAAAATCTTCTCTACCGCCCGCCTGCCATCTTGGGCTCAAACCACGGTAGAATGGCGCCATGATTATGCAGCCCACAGCCCACCGCGCGCTCAGCGTCAGCGCCCTGAACCGGCAGGTCAAATCCCTGCTCGAACACTCATTTCTGTCGATCCAGGTGATCGGCGAAATCAGCAACCTGGCCCGCCCCTCCTCCGGCCACTGGTATTTCACGCTGAAGGACAGCAAGGCCCAGGTACGCTGCGCCATGTTCCGCAACAGCAACCAGAGAACCGGTTTTGTCCCCCGCGAAGGGGATGAGGTGCTGGTCACCGCCCGCGTCAGCCTCTACGAGGGGCGTGGCGATTACCAGCTAATCTGCGAGCGGATGGAGAAGAGCGGTCTGGGCCAGCTGCAGCAGGCGTTCGATGCGCTGAAAGCGAAGCTCGACAAGGAGGGGCTGTTCGACAGCACTCGCAAACGCCCGCTGCCGCCGCATCCCCGCCATCTGGGTGTAGTCACCTCACCCAGCGGCGCCGCAATCCACGACATCCTCACCGTGCTCAAGCGCCGCTTTCCCGGCCTGCCGGTTACCCTCTATCCCACCGCGGTACAGGGCCAGGAGGCGGCCGGTCAGATCGTTGCCGCCATCGACCTGGCCAACCGCCATGCCCAGTGCGACGTACTGATCGTCGGCCGCGGCGGCGGCTCGCTGGAAGATCTCTGGCCGTTCAACGAGGAGATCGTCGCTCGCGCCATCGCCGCGTCGGCCATTCCGATCGTCTCGGCGGTCGGCCATGAGGTAGATATCTCGATCAGCGATCTGGTCGCCGACCAGCGCGCAGCCACTCCGTCAGCGGCCGCTGAACTGCTCAGCCCAGACCGACATGCCCTGTTGCTAAGACTGAACCAGCTGCGGCGGCGTCTGGAATCCCGCATCGGCTGGCAACTGGAGCGCAAACGTCATCAACTACAGGGCGCCCGGCAGCGCCTGCGCCACCCTGGCGAGCGGGTACGCGAACATATGCAGGCGCTGGATCGGCTGGAGCTCCGGCTCCAGCGCGCCACCCAGCGACTACTGGAACAGCGCCGCAATCGCTTGACCGAACTGAACGCTCGACTCCAGCGGGTAACACCGGCGCGGCGGCTCGAGCAATACCGCCACCAGCTTCAGCAACTGCAGCCTCTGCTGTCGCGACTGATGCAGCGGCATCTGGAGCGCAACCGGCTGCGTCTGGCGCAGCAGAGCGGCAAACTGCAATCAGTCAGCCCGCTGGCAACACTCGAGCGCGGCTACTCGATTTTGTTGAACCCGGCGGGTCAGGCAGTGTCATCTGCTGAGCAGGTCAGCCCGGGCGAACGGCTCGAAGCCAGGCTGCACAGGGGACGACTGACCTGCACCGTGGACAGTATCGAACCGGGGGAATGAAGAAGATGAGAGTGCATAATTGGCTGGTTGCAGCCCTGTTTCTACCGACTCTGGCGCTGGCGATGCCCAAGGAAGCCCGGGTGCCCGGCGGTGTCGCGCTTGTCCCCCTGACCGGCATCGACAGCGAACAGGCACCGGAGGTCCACTACGGTAACAACCGCGTCATGGTGGTACCGGGAGAGAACAGCGGTTGGGTCGCGGTGGTCGGCATCCCGCTGGACGCAAAGGCGGACGAAACTCAGCAGCTCACCCTGGACCAGGGCGGTTACAGCTTTCGCATCGACGACAAGCAGTACGAGAGCCAGTATCTGACCGTCAAGGAGAAGAAATACGTCGAACCCGACCCCGAGCAGATCAAACGCTGGCGCCGCGAATCGGCCGAGATGGGCGCCGCGTTCACGCACTGGTCTGCTCCATCCGAGCCGACTACCGGTTTCGCACTGCCAGCCCTGGGCCCTTTCAGCAGCCCCTTCGGTTTGCGCCGCTTCTTCAACAAGCAGCCACGCAAGCCGCACAGCGGACTGGACATTGCAGCGCCCGAAGGGGCCCCGATTACCGCTCCGGCCCCGGGCACTGTGGTGGCGGTCGGCAACTACTTTTTCAACGGCAACACGGTGATCGTCGATCACGGTTACGGCCTGACCACCATGTACTGCCATATGAGCAAGATCGATGTTGCCCTCGGTGACCAGCTCGACATGGGGGACGCCATCGGTAAGGTCGGTTCAACCGGCCGAGTAACCGGCCCCCACCTGCACTGGAGCGTCAGCCTGAACAACGTGCGGGTCGACCCGCTGCTGTTCCTCGACGGGCAATGACCGCCCTGCTGTGGTAGTCTCTAGCGCCCTAATTCTCGAAACACGGACAAAGCAAGTATGAGTGACCTGATCCTGGAAACAACCGAGCAGCGCGCCAGCTACGGCATCGGCCGCCAGATGGGCGACCAGCTGGCCCAAAACGGCTTCGACGGCGTCGATATCGAAGCCGCAGCCGCCGGTCTTAGGGACGCATTCAACGGTGAATCCCTGCGGGTGAGCGCCGAGGACCTGACCGCGGCGTTCAACGAACTGAACCAGCGTCTGCGCGAAAAACAGGAGCAGGAAGCCAAGGCCGCGATGCAGGCCGGCATCGATTTCCTCGCCGAGAACGCCAAGCGCGACGGCGTTGTAACCCTGGAATCGGGCCTGCAGTACGAAGTGGTCGAGTCCGGTGACGAGAGCTCGGCCAAGCCTGAGCGCAGCAGCAAAGTGCGTGTTCACTATCACGGTACGTTCAGCGACGGCCGCGTGTTCGACAGCTCCTATCAGCGCGGCACTCCCGCCGAGTTCCCGGTTGGCGGCGTTATCGCCGGCTGGACCGAAGCGCTGCAGCTGATGAATGTCGGCGCCAAGTGGAAGCTCTATATCCCCTACCAGCTGGCGTACGGCGCCCAGGGCTCGCCCGGCGGCATTCCGCCCTACTCCACCCTGGTGTTCGATGTCGAGTTGATCGATATTCTCTAAATACTTGTCCGGCGGCCCGCACCGAGCTATCCAAGGCAGGGAGGGGTGTTGCTTTCCGGGACCGTCTGCCGCCAGGGATGGCGGCAGACGAGCGTACAGGGACGTATTCACAGCGTGTCCCGGAAAGCAACATCCCTCACTGCCAATCTCCGAACCCAAGCCCCATACAGCCTCTTAACCTACAGGAGCCCCACCATGGAACTGCACTACCACCGCACCGGCAACGGTCCGACGCTGCTGATCCTGCACGGCCTGTTCGGCACTTGGGAGAACTGGGGCTTTCAGGTCAAAAAACTGAGCGAGAAGTTCGACATTATCGCCGCTGACCTGCGCAACCACGGCAGCTCACCCCACGATGACAGCATCAGCTATCACCTGATGGCGGAGGATGTCATCGCGCTGATGGACCGACTCGGCGTCGACAAGGCTTCAATACTCGGCCACTCCATGGGCGGCAAGGTCGCGATGCAGCTGGCACTGGACCACCCCCAGCGGGTGGAACGGCTGATCGTCGCCGATATTGCACCGGTCGAATACCCGCCTCACCATAACGATGTGTTTGCCGGCTTGCTCAGTGTCGATCTCGACACGATCAGCTCCCGCTCCGCAGCCGATCAACAGTTGGCCGAACATATCGACTCTACCGGTGTACGTGGATTCCTGCTCAAGAACCTGCAACGTGTCGCTGAGGGCGGTTTCAGCTGGAAGATGAACCTGGAAGCGCTGCACCGCGAGTATCGCCATATCGCAGCCGCGCCGACAGAGGGTGTGTACAGCGGCCCCGTGCTGTTTATCAAGGGCGGCGACTCTGATTACCTGCTTCCGGAACACGCGGAGGCAATCAAAAGCCGCTTCCCCAACGCGGGGTACAAGGTGATTGATGGGGTGGGACACTGGCTGCACGCGGAAAAACCGGCGGCGTTTAACCGCCTGGTGGAGCGCTTCCTCGACGATCAGGCCTGAGCGTCGATAAAGGAACCGGCCAGGTACTGGATATCCAGCGCGCCGGACTGGGCAAACTTCTGATTGATCTCCGCCAGACGCTGCTGCAGCTGCGCCATCTGCTGCTGGTACTCGGCAAGCTGCTCCGCACGTTGTTCACGCTCGCGTTGCTGCTCCTCAAAGTCGGCTCGACGCTCTTCACTCTCGGCCAGCCTCTGTTCATAGGCCTCGATCGTTGACGGCGCCTCTTCAGCGGTGGGCCTATCCGGCACCGACGACTGAATTGCCGCGACATCAGGCTGGCTCGCCTGTTCGACCGACGAGCGATCTGGCGCTGGAGTGAAACCGACGGACGCCTTCGCTTCCGCTGCCGCGGGGGAGTCTTCCTGCTGCACCCGCCCGTCGCTCTCCGTGTCATTGGACTGCGTGGCAAGCTCGACCTGGGCTTCGCTGGCCAGCGCCCGGGCCGCAGCCGCCACCTTCAGGTCCTGCCCGGAGGGGTCCGCCGGTGCCAGTGCGGCGCGCAGCACGATCTGAGCCTTTTCCAGGTCTGCTTCCGGATCGCCACTGGCGGTGGGCGCGGCGATGCTGACCTCGCCGCCTATTGCGTACTGTTTGCCATCCGGGCCGCGCTGATAGGTGAAGCTGGCGCCGCCGGCCAAGCCGCCAGCGGCTGATTGATGCGCCCGTTCATGCGCGCGCACCTCGCGATCACGGGCCGCCAGCTTTTCGATCTCCTGCTGGTCGACATCGGAGCTGCGCTGACTGCCAATGACACGCTGATCACCGCGCAAGCCCACGCTAACACCATTTTGTGTCGAGGATTGAGAGTCTGCGGGTTGGGTCCTGGTACCAGCGGCGGGAGGCGCGGCTTTCTGCTCACGACTGCGCTCGTCGAGACTGGCCGCCTCTGCACCCCGGTTGCCCGGAGTCAGCGTGGTGTATGCGGTATGGGCTGTTGAGATCGCCGAGATCATCGCGCTTCCCCGAACCAACCTTCACTAGGATCCTGCATCGTCTGTTAATGGCGGCATTACGCCCGCGTGTCGATGATGAGCCCCAGCGCCTCACTTGGCTCTTCAACCACCTTGGTTCTGGCCCCGGCTTCATTGGGGTTGACCGTGGTGTCCTTGAGCGCAGCGTCGACCCGGCTACCGGAGGCCAGCTCTGGCTCCTGCGGCTGTCCACTGCCCTGGAGATCGCCGGCGGCACGCTGCACACCATCGACGCTTCTATTGGTCTGATAAAGTGCCGCGCTCTGGGAGAGGATTCCATTGATCATCGTTCACCCTTCATCACGTTGACAATTTCCCGACCAGTATAGCGCCTTTATCGAGAATTGTTCACTTTTTGGACAATTCAAGCAATTGAAAATCGAGATGCGCGGCAGCCTCAGCCGGGGTAGCGCGATCCAGATGCGGCACCACACCCAGCAACGGCGCACGCAGCGCGCCACGAATGGTATCGATGTTCTCCTGCAGCACCGGCATATCCGGGTCGACCACATTCGCCACCCACCCGGCCAGGGTCAGCCCGTCACGAGAGATCGCTTCAGCGGTCAGCAGCGCATGGCTGATGCAACCGAGTTTCATCCCTACCACCATGATCACCGGTATCTGTAACTGCTGTGGAACACGCGCCAGGGTTTCGGACTGGTTGAGCGGGACACGCCAACCACCGGCCCCCTCGATCAGTACGAAATCAGCAGGCTGCATCAGCGCCCCGCGACAAAACGCGACCAGGCGTTCGGCACTGAGCCGGCGATTCTCACGTAACGCCGCTATATGGGGCGCCATCGGCTCGGCCAGCGCAACCGGATTGACCTGATCGTAGCCGAGCTTGACGCTGGCGGTTTGCTGCAGGATCAGGGCGTCGGAGTTCCTGAGCCCCTCCGCGGTCTCGTCACAGCCTGCGGCAACCGGCTTCAGGCCGATGGTGCGCAGCCCCATCTCATTCGCTTTATGCAACAAACCCGAGGCAACCAGCGTCTTGCCGGCATCGGTATCGGTGCCGGTGACAAAGTAGATCTGTTTCACGCTGAATCCTTCATCCAGGCCAGATAGTAGACTTCATAGCTTGCCGGCAGCGCACCGTTTTCGAGGCGCAGCTCATCATAGGCGCGCGATAGCGTTCTCAGTCTGGAGATACCGGACAAGCCCTGCTGTTGACGCGGGTTTACGTTATGGGCACCCAACGCCTTGAGCTCATGCATCAGTTCACTGAGATGATCATACTCCAACACCCGCCGTTCGATGCTTTCATCCAGTGAGGCCAGACCCGCTGCCGCCGCCCGCAGCGCCAACAGCGGGCAGAACTCGTTGACATGACGGTCGTCGTCCACCCGCGCCCAGGCCTGCTTCAGCTCAATCAACGTCTCGGGCCCCAGCGTGGCAATCAGCAGCTGTCCGCCCGGCTTCAGCACCCGGCGCAGTTCAGCAAACAGGTCCAGGGGTTGTTCACACCACTGGATGGCGAGGCTGGAGTAGATCAGGTCGACACTGTTATCGGCCAGTGGCAAGGCTTCGGCATCGCCGCATATATGGTGGTGAGAGGTCAGCGGTTGGCGAGAGCGCGCATACCCGAGCATCCCCTCAGCCAGATCCAGACTGAGCAACAGCGCCTGCGGATAGCGCCGGCGCAAAGTTTCGGATGCGTATCCGGTACCGCTGCCGAGATCGAGCACCACCCCCGGCGACCCTTGCGGCAGTCTGGCCAACAGCGCATCGGCGACGCTGCGCTGTAGCCCGGCGACGCTGTCGTAAGTCGCGGCTGCGCGGCTGAACGACCGGGCAACCAGGCGCTTATCACGTACCATGGCATTCATCGCCCGCTCCCCGAGACAAATCCATTCAGGTCTTCGACAAAACTCGTCGGGTCGGTGATAAAGGGCAGGTGTGCCGCCGTCGTATAGCGGCGAATCGATGCCTCTGGACACAATGATTCGATCCGCTCAGCCACGGCGACCGGCACCAGCGGATCCTGCTCGCCAAGCACCAGCATCAGCGGTTGTACCGTACGCGCCAGCAGCGAACGCAGATCTTCTCCCAGCAGCGCCAGCGTCGCTGCCAGCCCCTGCTGCTCTGCTGCGCTGCCGGCAACCACCTGCTTGAGCAGGCGCAGCTCCAGGCGGGCGCAGGCACTACCCTGGGTTTGCAGCATGGCAAAGCGGTTCAGCGTTTTGGCGGCATCCGCGCCAAGGCTGGAGGTAAAGGCATCGAAAGTGTCTTTGGCCATGGCACAGGGCCAGTCATCTCGCTGCACGAAACAGGGGGTCGCGGCGGCCAGCACCAGCTTACTGATCCGCTCAGGCGCACGGCTTGCCGCCGCCAACGCCAGCGCACCACCCAGCGACCAGCCCAGCCAGACCGCCCGCTCCGGTGCAACGGCAAGCAGCGCATCGGTTACGGAGTCGATGGTCGTGCTCTTCAGCACCGGTGACTGTCCAAGACCGGGCAGGTCGATCAGGGTCAGGCGATAGTGTTTCGACAATGGCTCGATCAACGGTTGCCAGATGGCGCTGGAGAGCCCCCAGCCATGCAGCAGGACCAGATCAGGGCCTGCGCCATAGTGTTCGGTATGCAGCCTCATGCCTTATCACCTTGAGGAAGGTCAACTTGAGGCATGGCTCCTTGGGAGAGGGCATTGCGAGCCTGGCCCAGTGCCTCGAGCAACCGGTTGACCTGCTGCTCGGAGTGCGCAGTGGTCAGGGTCACGCGCAGACGGGAGCTGCCCGCGGGTACCGTCGGCGGCCTGATCGCGGTGACATAGATGCCCTGCTGCTCCAATACCTGGCTAATGCGCAGCGCCTGGTCGGCCTCACCGATCAGGATCGGCTGGATCGGCGTCGGCGAGTCCATCAACTCGAAACCGAGCTCAGCTGCGCCACGGCGGAACTGTGCAATCAACTTGTTCAGTTTGTCGCGGCGCCAGCTCTCTTCGCGCACCAGCTTGAGGCTGGCCAGGGTAGCCCAAGCCACCGCCGGCGGCATGCTGGTGGTGTAGATATAGCTGCGGGCAAACTGGATCAGGGTTTCGATCAGGGTCTCACTGCCGGCGACGAAGGCGCCTGCAGTGCCGAACGCCTTGCCCAGCGTACCGACCAGCACCGGCACCTCGTCGATGCCCAGTCCGAAATGCTCGACGCAACCGCCGCCCTGCTCGCCCAGGCAGCCAAAGCCATGGGCATCGTCGACCATCAGCCAGCCACCGGCGTCGCGGGTTTTAGCACTGAGCCCAGGCAGGTCGGCGATATCCCCATCCATGCTGAACACGCCGTCGGTCACCACCAGCTTGCGCCGAGCCTCGGTCTTGGCCAGGCGCTGTTCAAGACTATCGCTATCGTTGTGCAGGTAGCGCTGGAAACGGGCACCGCTGAGCAGTCCGCCATCGAGCAACGAGGCGTGGTTGAGGCGATCCTCGAACACCGCATCCTGCTTGTCCAGCAGCGCGTTGATAGTGCCCATATTGGCCATATAGCCGGTGGAGAACAGCAGTGCCCGGGGACGTCCGGTCCACTCGGCCAGCGCCTCCTCCAACGCATGGTGCGCCGCGCTGTGCCCCATCACCAGATGGGAGGCACCGCCGCCGACACCGAAACGCTCGACGCCTTCGATCATCGCCTGTTTCAGCGCGGGATGGTTGGCCAGCCCCAGGTAATCGTTGGAACAGAACGCAAGACCAGGCACGCCGTCAACGACGATCTCCGGCCCCTGCGGTGACTGCAGCAGCCGCCGACGGCGATAGAGATGCGCAGAGCGGCGCTCCGCCAGCGCGGCTTCGAGCTGATCGAATGACATCGACCGCCCTCAGTTGACCGCTTCGTAGAACAGCGCGTTGTCCTGCTGCGCCTGCAGATCGCGGTTGATCGCCTGCGCCTGCTCCTCGTCGGAGGCTTCGATGCGCTGCTCCATGTTGATCCCCAGGCGCTTGAACAGCTGGATATCGCGGTGGGTCTCCGGGTTCGGCGTGGTCAGCAGGCACTCGCCATAAAACACCGAGTTGGCACCGGCGAAGAACGCCATCGCCTGCAGCTCATCGGACATCTGCTCGCGACCGGCAGACAGACGGACATGGGACTTCGGCATCATGATGCGGGCCACCGCAATGTTGCGGATAAACTCCAGCGGATCCAGGTCCTCCACATTTTCCAGCGGCGTGCCCTCGACCTTGACCAGCATGTTGATCGGCACCGACTCCGGCTGCTGCGGCAGGTTGGCCAGCTGGCGCAGCAGGCCGATGCGATCCTTGGCGGTTTCGCCCATGCCGAGGATGCCGCCGCTGCAGATCTTCATCCCTGCATCGCGTACATGGCCCAGGGTGTCCAGTCGATCCTGGTAGGTACGGGTGGTGATGATCTTGTCGTAGAACTCCGGCGAGGTATCCAGATTGTGGTTGTAGTAGTCCAACCCGGCCTCGGCCAGCTGCTGTGCCTGATTCTCCTTGAGCATGCCAAGCGTCATGCAGGTCTCCAGCCCCAGCTCCTTGACCCCCTTGACCATCTCCAGCACATAAGGCATGTCGCGATCGGTCGGGTGCTTCCACGCCGCGCCCATGCAGAAACGGGTGGAGCCCGCCTCCTTGGCCTGACGCGCCTTGGCCAGTACCGCCTCGACCTCCATCAACCGCTGCTTCTCCAGGCCGGTGTCATAATGGGCACTCTGCGGGCAGTATTTGCAGTCTTCCGGACAGGAACCGGTCTTTATCGACAGCAGCGTACTGACCTGCACCTGATTGGGATCGAAATGCTGACGATGAACGCTCTGGGCGCGAAACAGCAGGTCATTGAACGGCAACTCGAACAGTGCCCTCACCTCATCTTCGGTCCAGTCATGGCGTACATCGTAATTGGTTTGCATTGAGTCCGGCTCCCGTTCAGCATATCCGTAAGTCTGATCCTGAGGCGCACTCGGGCCCGATCAGAGACAATGGAGGTCAATCATAAACTGACAGAGGGAACTGTCAACTTATGAAAAACATCGAAAGATACTGCAGGTTATTTTTTGATCAATCCTGCTATCTGTGCCAGATCGCTAAAGCCGACGTACTGGGCCTGTGTGAGGCCTGCCACGCGGACCTGCCCTGGTTGATCGGCGCCTGCCGGCGCTGTGCCGACCCTATCCCCGTCGGTGTCGCCGGCCACGCGCTCTGTGCCCGCTGCCAGCAGCGCTCGCCCCCTTTCGATCGCACACACGCTGCTTTTCTCTATGCCTTTCCGATCAACCAGTTGATTCCGGCGATCAAATACCAGCGCCGCCCAGAGGCGCTAGGTTGGCTCAGCCGGCTATTCGCCCAACTGCTGCGTGATCGCATAGAACAGCCCCCGGAACTGCTGCTACCGGTTCCCATGCACCCCTGGCGCGCCACGATGCGCGGGTTCAACCAGGCAGAACTGATCGCTTCGCAGCTTGGGCGCCAACTGGGCATTCCCGTGCGGAGCGACCTGCTGCGTAAACGCCGCGCCACCCTGCAGCAGGCCAGGCTGAACAGGGCCTCCCGCGGTATCAACCTGGCCGGCAGCTTTCAACTGCTTGGTCAGGTGCCGGCGCATGTGGCGGTGGTGGACGATGTGATGACCACCGGCAGCACCGCCGAGGAGATCGCGCAGCAGTTGAAAACGGCCGGGGCTGAACGGGTCGAAATATGGGTGCTCGCGCGCACACCCGCAAAGGGCTGATGCAGTCTTCACCAAGCTTGGTTAGACTTCACCGCGTACACCTTTGTCATCGGAGCGGCAATGACCCTGGATATGCTGGGCCAACTGATTGGCGGTATCGGCCTGTTCCTGCTCGGCATGCAACTGATGACCGCAGGCCTCAAGCAGGCTGCCGGTCGATCACTGAAGCAAGCACTGCAAGCGGCCACCAAGTCGAAACTGCGCGGATTACTCTCCGGAACACTGATCACTGCCGTGGTGCAATCGTCGAGTGCGGTCACCGTGGCCACCCTGGGCTTCGTCAACGCCGGTCTATTGACTCTGGGGCAGTCGATCGCGGTGATCTACGGTTGCAACATCGGCACCACGATGACCGGCTGGCTGGTGGCACTGATCGGCTTCAAGATCAAGATCAGTGCCTTCGCTCTGCCGATGATCGGCGCCGGCATGGTCGCACGTACCGTCAGCAAGAACGGCCGTCTGGGTCACTTCGGTACCGCCCTGGCCGGTTTCGGCCTGTTTTTCATCGGCCTGGATTTTCTGCGCAGCAGCTTTGACGGCATCTCGGAGCAAGTGCCGCTGAACGAGATCGGCAACAGCCCGCTGGCACTGACGCTGTTCGTACTGGCCGGCTTCGTGCTCACCTTCCTGATGCAGGCATCGGCAGCGGTGATGGCGATCGCCCTGTCGCTGGTCCACACCGGCTCGATCACGCTGTCGGCGGCCGCGGCACTGGTGATCGGTGCCAATGTGGGTACCACCACCACGGCCCTACTGGCATCGATCGGCGCAACCCCGAGCGCGAAGCGGATCTCCGCCGCCCACGTCTTGTTCAACCTGCTCACCGGCGCGGTGGGGCTAGTGTTCCTGATGCTGCTGGCGGGCTGGCTCGATCGCCTAGATCCTCAGCGCTTCGATCTGGTATCGCTACTGGCTCTTTACCACACCCTGTTCAACCTGACCGGCGTGGCGATGATCTGGCCCCTGACCGATCGTATGGAAGCGGTCCTGCTGAAACGCTTTCGCAGCCTGGAAGAGGACGAGGGACGTCCACGCTACCTGGACGCCAATATCCTGACCACCCCTTCACTGGCCATTGAGGCGATAAACCGGGAGCTGGCCCGGGTCAGCCAACACTGCTCGCGCATGGTGCGGGAAGCGATCAGTGCCGAAACGCCCAATCAGGCTCGGCTGGAAGCCCAGGCACAGGGGATCTATCAACTGGTCGGCAAGATCAGCGAGTTCAACCAGGAGCTGGCACGGCAGAACCTGAGCATGGAGATCAGCGAAACCCTGCCGATCTCGATACGCGTTGCCCGCTACTTCAGTGAGATGGCGCGCCTCTCCGCGCGTATGCCTGAGTACCACGCGGTATTCGAACAGTTGCAGCAAAGCGGTCTGCGCAACCAGCTGTTCCTGTTCCAGCAGGCAGTAATCCGCCTGGTCGATATGGCCGAGATCAGCGAACAGAGCAGCACTCAGGGTTACCAAAGCCACCAGTTGATGCGCGACGTCCATCAACTCTATCAAGAACTGAAAGAGAGCCTGCTGAAGGAGACCGTGATGGGCCACATCGGAGCAGAGGAGAGCATGGCGCTGCTGGATGCCTGCAGCCAGCTGCAGCGCCTCGCCGAACAGGCGGAGAAAGCCTCCAGTCACTGGAGCAGTACACTGCCGATCATGCATCGCGATCCACTGGCAGAGGAACCGGCCAAAGGATGATTACCGATCCCCTGTTTTACGCCGCCGCCATTCCGGCGATCCTGATCGTCGGCATCTCCAAGGGCGGTTTTGGCGGTGGTCTGGGCCTGGTTGCCGTGCCGCTGATGTCGCTGGTGATCAGCCCGATACAGGCCGCCGCCATTATGCTGCCGATCCTCTGCCTGATGGATCTGGCGGCGATGTGGAGTTTCCGCGGCAAGTTCGACCGTTCACTGCTGAAAGTGCTGGTGCCTGCGGCGCTGATCGGCATCCTGATCGGCGCGCTGACCTTCCGCTACCTGAGCGAGCAGCACCTGAAGTTCATCATCGGCAGCATTGCCGTGCTGTTCACGCTGAACTACTGGCTGCGCCCCGGCAGCAAGGAACCGCGTCAACCCAGCTCCCTGCGTGGAGGGTTCTGGGGCATACTGACCGGGTTTACCAGCTTCAGCGTGCATGCCGGCGGCCCGCCGCTGAATATCTACCTGCTGCCATTGCGGCTGGAAAAAAGCATCTTCATCGGTACCACCATCCTGATGTTCGCGGCGATCAACTACCTGAAGCTGATCCCCTACGCGCTGCTCGGGCAGTTCGATACAGCCAACCTGACCACCTCCGCGACCCTCGCCCTGCTGGCGCCGGTCGGCGTAAAGCTGGGCTACTGGATGCACCATCGCATCAACGAGACCTGGTTCTACCGTATCTGTTTTGGCTTGCTGTTTATTACCGGCAGCAAGCTGCTTTACGACGCTTTCATGGGATAAACCGAGATGAACGAAACCATCAGCATGCAACCCATCGGGGTTATCCACAGCGCTTTCAGCGAGAAGTTCGGCATCCCAAGACAGCCCGGCCTTGCCGGTTCGCTGAGCGCCACCATCGAGCTCTATCCGGAGTTCGGCTCTCCCGAGGCGGTGCGCGGACTGGAGGAGGCCAGCCACATCTGGCTGATCTTCCTGTTCAGCGCCACCGCAGACCAAGGCTGGAAGCCGACCGTACGCCCGCCACGCCTGGGCGGCAACAAGCGCTTGGGCGTATTTGCCTCCCGCTCCCCCTTCCGCCCCAACCCGATCGGGCTGTCGCCGGTGGAGCTGATCGGCATCCGCCGGCAGGGCAGCAAGGTACTGCTCGATGTGCGCGGCGCCGACCTGCTCGATGGCACACCGATACTGGATATCAAACCCTACCTGCCCTACTCCGACGCACTGCCCGAGGCGCAGTTCACGCTGGCGGAGAAGATCGAAACTCTGGACCTGCCGATCAACTGGCAACCGGCGGCTCGCGACGCGCTGGTGAAGCTCAGCCAGCAGCTGAAACAGCCGCTGGAGCAGCAGATCGCCGATGTCCTGCGCTGCGACCCTCGACCGGCCTACCAGCGCGACCCGGAACGGATCTACGGTATCGCCCTGCACGGATTGAACATCCGTTTTCGCATTACCGAGCAGGCGATCGAGGTACTGGAGCTAAACGCCTGAGCCTCGCCCGTAAAACTTTTATCGCCGCCCCCCTGTGTTAGACTCGCGCTCCGACCGTAAACCCGTTGAACCCGTTGAACCCGAAACAGGTAGCAGCATGCCGCTAACGTCCGAACAGCTCGCCTTCGACCAACAGCATATCTGGCACCCCTACTCGTCGATGATCAATCCGCCGCCGATGGCGCCGGTGGAGTCGGCTTCCGGCGTGCGGATCAAGCTCAGTGACGGGCGTGAATTGATCGACGGCATGGCGTCCTGGTGGTCCGTGATCCACGGTTATAACCACCCGCACCTCAACGCCGCCGCCCACGACCAGATCGACCGGGTCTCCCATGTCATGTTCGGCGGCCTGACCCATGAGCCCGCCATCGAGCTGTGCCGCAAGCTGGTGCAGATGACCCCCGAGGGGCTGGACCGGGTATTCCTCGCCGACTCCGGCTCGGTGTCGGTCGAGGTAGCGATGAAGATGGCGATCCAGTACTGGCATGCGCGCGGCAAACCGAACAAGCACCGCATGCTATCCCTGCGCCACGGCTACCACGGCGATACCTTCGGCGCCATGTCGGTGTGCGATCCGGTCACCGGCATGCATGAGTTGTTCAGCGGCGTATTGGCGAAGCAGTTTTTTATTCCCCGCCCGGCCACCCGGTTTGGCGAGCCACTGATCGACGGCGACTGCGA
Source organism: Marinobacterium ramblicola (assembly GCF_019084545.1). Taxonomy (GTDB): domain Bacteria; phylum Pseudomonadota; class Gammaproteobacteria; order Pseudomonadales; family Balneatricaceae; genus Marinobacterium_D; species Marinobacterium_D ramblicola. The sequence goes on along the minus strand of NZ_JAHREP010000003.1, from coordinate 104,221 downwards.
CGCGCTGGAACAGACACTGCGCGAGCATGGCGACAAGATCGCGGCGCTGATTCTGGAGCCGATCGTGCAGGGCGCGGGCGGCATGTACTTCTACTCACCGGAGTGGCTGAAACAGGCCCGCGTGCTCTGTGATCGCTACGATGTCCTGCTGATCGCCGACGAGATCGCCACCGGCTTTGGCCGTAGCGGCAAGCTGTTCGCCTGTGAACATGCCGGTATCAGCCCCGACATCCTCTGCCTGGGCAAAGCGCTGACCGGCGGCTACATGACCCTGGCCGCGACGCTGACCAGCGCCCATATCGGCGAGACGATCTCCGCCGGCGGTGCCGGCTGCTTCATGCACGGCCCCACCTTCATGGGCAACCCGCTGGCCTGCGCGGTGGCCAACGCCAGCCTGACCCTGCTGCAGGAGCAGGACTGGCAAACAGAGGTCAGCCGCATCGAAGCCCGGTTAACGGCCAAGCTATCACCTGCCGCCCGCCTGAATAGCGTCGCCGACGTCCGCGTTCTGGGCGCGATCGGCGTGGTCGAGCGGCATGAGCCGGTGTCACTGACCAGTGCGCAACCGCTGTTCGTCGAGCAGGGGATCTGGGTCAGGCCGTTCGGCAAGCTGGTCTACGTGATGCCGCCCTACGTGATGAGTGATGCCGATCTCGACACCCTGTGCAACGGAATAGTTGAGGTTCTGACCGCCCTGGAAGGCTGATCCAAGGGCTGCCAGGACTCGCGGTTTTGAGCTAGTCTATTGGCCAGTACGTGTTGTTTTTACAGGAGAGATGCATGGCGCGCATTCGCATCGACATGCCGGAAAACTATCTGTTCAGCACCGAGATTCCGGTGCGGATCAGCGATATCAACTACGGCGGCCACCTCGGCAATGACGCCGTATTGGCGATGCTGCATGAGGCGCGGGTTCGCTTCCTGCGCCACTACCACTATACCGAGATGGATATCGAGGGGGTGGGCCTGGTGATGTCCGACTCGGCCATCGTCTACAAGGCGGAGGGGTTTTACGGCGACAGCATTCAGGTGGACGTGACGGTCGGCGATTTCAACAAGTACGGCTGCGATATGTTCTACCTGCTGACCAACAAGAAAACCGCGGTCGAGGTGGCACACGCCAAGACCGGTATCGTCTTTTTCGACTACGAGACGCGCAAGATCAGCCCGATTCCCGCGGGCTTTCGCAACCACATGATCAAGATCACCGAGCGCTGAGCGCGTCACACAGGGCGCCCGGACTTACTCGTCCGGGCCGTAGTCGTAACTGTGCGCCAGGTTTTCGAAGCGGGTGTATTTACCGATGAAGGCCAGACGCGTGGTGCCGATCGGACCGTTACGCTGCTTACCGATAATGATCTCGGCCACCCCCTTGTCCGGACTGTCCTCGTTGTACACCTCGTCGCGGTAGATGAACATGATCACGTCGGCGTCCTGCTCGATGGCACCCGATTCACGCAGATCCGAGTTGACCGGCCGCTTGTTGGGCCGCTGCTCCAGTGAGCGGTTCAGCTGGGACAGCGCCACCACCGGGCACTCCATCTCCTTGGCCAGCGCCTTCAGCGAGCGTGAGATCTCGGAGATCTCCTGGGTACGTCCCTCGCTTTTGCCGTTCTTCATCGACATCAGCTGCAGGTAGTCGACCATGATCAGGCCCAGTTCACCATGCTCACGCACGATACGGCGGGCGCGGGCGCGCATCTCGTTGGGGCTGATGCCGGGCTGGTCATCGATATAGAGCGGCTTGTTCTTGAGCATGTTGACCGCCGCCGTCAGCCGCGGCCAGTCATCCTCCTCCAGTTGACCGCTGCGCACCTTGGTCTGGTCGATACGGCCGAGTGAGGAGAGCATACGCGACACCAGCTGATCCGCCGGCATCTCGAGACTGAACACCAGCACCGGCTTGTTGGTGCCCATCAATGCGTTCTCGACCAGGTTCATCGAGAACGTGGTGTTATGAACGCAGATATCCTGCGCTATGAAGTTGTGCAACTCAGGCACGGTCAGGTCGTACACCTGACGCTCACCTTTATATTCGATCGATACCACAGGATCCCAATAGAGGTCGGAGTGTGCCAGCGCCTCCAGATACGGATCGTCCAACAGCTCGGCAAACCGAGCCAATCGCCTGCGTGTGAGGTGACGTCGGCTCAATCCCGTCAAGCGAGAGTTGTAACCCTCCGGACACTTCAGCCCCTTGGCGGCAAAAATCTCGGGCCAGCTGCGATCCCCCTTCAACTGCAGAATGTAGTCGATTGTGGTATCGGGAAGGGTATCCGCATTCACGTGATGGCGCTTGGCAGCGAGAATCGCCCGAGCCTTCTCGATGGCAGACTCTTTACCGATCATCCCGATCCGGTCGATAAATCGTTCAATGCTGTCGCGGTCCAACACCTCGACCTCATACTGGGTGCGCGGGTGGTGGTGTTTGCTTCGAAGCTTCGCGACAATCCCAAACCTGAGCAGCAGATGCTGAACCTGCTCGGCCAGCACTTGGCTCGCAGTGCCATAACCGACTCGCACCTGTCCACTCTTGCTGATCGATATTCCGCCATCACATGCAAATAAACGATTCAGGAACTGCGCTATCTGACCTTGTTCCAGCGTAAATACCAGACCGGGAATCCGTTTTTCCGGCGCCGACCTGCCCCAGACACCCTGCTCTCGCAGATAGGCAGTGACGCAGTTCACACGCGCAGAACCGGACTCGAAATCACGGCTGGTTGCCTGCTCAAACCCGGCACCCAACGCACTGCATAGCGAGGTGTACCCGGAGGGTGCCGGCATTGCTACCGCATTTCGCCACTGACTGATAGTGGACGTCCGCAGCTTGAGGCGCTCGGCCAATTGCTTGCCTGTAAGCCCGCAACTCTCCATCGCGTGGTTCAAGGCCACAGCGAAGCGCCGACGAAGCGCGCCCGAATCGGATGCCTTGGCCGACACTCGATAGGACGGCGCTCGTTCATCGAAGTTGACTCGATTAACGCTGATCCCGCCAAACGCAAGCATCGCTTCAGTAAAATCGGCCAGGATCCGATCGTTGGTGTTGGTGAACAGCGGCGAACTTTGTGTCATCCCACCGTCGGAAAGAAAATAAGCCAGCGCCTTCAATCGATGGGTTTCGATACGCCGATCGCCGAATATCGGGAGTACCCGCGGCACAGCAATTCGCTCACCAACACGAATCGACTCAAGCTTCTGCCATCCGTTGCCGGTTAGAAACGGATGCGTCAATGTGGTCTGAATACGACGACCAAGCGCCGTGACAACCTCAAAAACCGGCTTGATACCGTCATCGACGAACTCGCTCGCCGACTGCCGAACCAGTTTAAAGTCGTTCGTGAGCGAAACTACCGCACCATCCTCTTGAGCAACCATCTCGTCGATCGTACGAACCGCTCCGGTGCGAGGATCAACCAGCGTCGAGCCGGCAACAATACACTTCCCCATGGACGGGCGCGCGGCGACGATGATCAGGTCCGATGGTTGCAGACCACCGGTGCGCGCATCCAGGTCGTCGAAGCCGGTGGTGGTACCGGTCATCGCATCGGAGTTGTTGAACAGGTGGTCGATGCGATCCACCGCCTTCTTCAGCAGCGGATTGATCGGCTCGGGCCCACCCTGATTGGGACGGTTCTCGGCGATCTTGAATATCTTCTGCTCCGCCTCGTTGAGGATCTCCTCGGACGCACGCCCTTCGGGGAAAAAGGCGTTGTCGGCGATCTCGTTCGCCACCTCGATCATCTGCCGCAGCAGCGCACGATCACGCACGATCTCGGAGTAGGCACGGATGTTGGACACGCTGGGGGTGTTGCGCGCCAGCGATACCAGGTACTCCAGCCCGCCGGCCTGCTCCAGTTCGGCGGTGCGGTCCAGCTCTTCGGACAGGGTGACCACATCGATCGGACGGCCATCGTCGACCAGCTTCTGCATGGTGCGATAGATCGAGCGGTGGTTACCGCTGTAGAAATGCTGTTCAAGCACCACCTCGGCGACGGTATCCCAGGCGTTATTGTCGAGCATCAGGCCGCCAAGCACCGACTGCTCCGCCTCCATCGAGTAGGGCGGCACCTTGGCGCGCTCGAGCACTTCGTCGTTCAGTTCCGCGATATCCACAACAGCGTATCCGTATCGTTAATTCAGCCGGCCTGCCAGAGACCGAAACGCTAGTCTACTGACTCAAGCCCGCCGGCAAAAGGGCAAATTTCAGACACAAAAAAGCACTGCTCCACGGGGTGACAGCAGTGCTTTTTGAACTACTACAAACGCTTCAACCGATCTTGGCGAGCTGCTTACTCAGCAACTCACTCAGCAGCTTATTCAGCTACGACGATCAGTTTCAGGTGTGCAGTGACTTCCGGGTGCAGCTGAACGTCGATGTCGAACTCACCGATAGTGCGGATAACACCAGCCGGCAGACGCACTTCGCTCTTCTCGACTTCGATACCGGCGCCAGTGATCGCATCAGCGATGTCACGGGTACCGATAGAGCCGAACAGCTTGCCTTCGTCACCCGCTTTAGCGACAACGGACAGCTCCAGATCGTTGAGCTGTTCAGCGCGAGCCTGGGCAGCGGCCAGCTTCTCAGCGGCAGCCTTTTCCAGTTCAGCACGACGCTCTTCGAAACGTGCAACGTTGTCACCGGTAGCCGGTACCGCTTTACCCTGGGGGATCAGGTAGTTGCGGCCGAAACCGCCCTTGACCGCCACTTTATCGCCAAGCTTGCCCAGCTTGCCGATGCTCTCGAGCAGAATTACTTCCATCTCGTAAACCTCATCTATCTGCAGCCTCGGGCTGCAGGTTTAATTCCTATCCGGTTGACGGGACTGCCCCGTCTCACCTCTAACCTGTTCATCTTCTGCGGAGCCGCCGTTCGACAACTCTCACGCAGCGGTTTGCGGCTCAGGCCGCCAACCCTTAGACGTCGTGGCTGTCAGTGTACGGCAGCAGAGCCACGTAACGGGCACGCTTGATAGCGGTAGCCAGCTGACGCTGGTAACGCGCTTTGGTACCGGTGATGCGGCTCGGAACGATTTTGCCGGTTTCAGTGATGTAGCCTTTCAGCACTTCGAGATCCTTGTAATCGATCTCTTTGACGCCTTCAGCAGTGAAACGGCAGAACTTGCGACGACGGAAAAAACGTGCCATCTGAACTCTCCTTAATCTTACTCTTCTGAAGCGGTTTCGGTTTCTTCAGCAGCAGTCTGTTCAGACTTCTGCTCACCACGGTCTTCACGACGCGGCTTACGCTCTTCACGCGCTTCAGCAGCTTTGATCGGAGAGGCTTCGGTGATCGCTTCTTTACAACGGATAACCATGTTACGCAGCACGGCATCGTTGTAACGGAACAGGTTAGCGAGTTCATCCAGGACATTCTGAGAGCATTCAACGTTCATCAGCACGTAGTGTGCCTTGTGAACATTGTTGATCGGGTAAGCCAGCTGACGACGGCCCCAATCTTCCAGACGGTGGATAGAGCCGTTATCGCCTTCGATGAGGGCTTTGTAACGCTCGATCATAGCCGGAACCTGCTCGCTCTGGTTCGGGTGAACCAGAAAGACGATTTCGTAATGACGCATTAATTGCTCCTTACGGGTAAATAGCCTTCGCATCAGACAGCGTCCCAACGGGCGCAGCCAGCCGACCGAAAGCAAGGAGTTAAACAACCAGTTAGTTAACTAACTACAAGTGTAGGCCGAATTTATCGGACGCGAAATCATACCCGCATCTACCTGCAGACACAAGAATAAAGTCAAGCGCAACCATTGCGGCCTGAACGCTACCCTACAGATATCGTGAATACTCGATCCGCTCCGACACCGGGCAGTCCGGCGCCCGTGCCTGTCATCGGAAGGCTCACCTCATCCAGGGACGGAGCCCGCCCAGGGTGAAACCGCCATCCACCAGCAGGCTCTGTCCGGTGACGAAACGGGCCTCGCCGCTCAGCAGCCAGAGCACCGCGTCGGCCACATCCTCTGACTCACCCACCCGACGCAGAGCGGCGTGGGAGGCGAAAGGGCGCATCGCCTCGTCGCTGCCCAACGCCTCACGCCCCATCGGCGTGGCGATGATGCCGGGGCTGACGTTATTGACCCGGATTCCGTGCTCGCCAACCTCTATCGCCAAGGTGCGCATCAGCGCGTCCAGCGCCCCCTTGGTCGCGGCATAGGCGGATATGCCGGGCATGGCACCGTGCGCAGTCCAGGAGGAGGTATTGACGATGGCGCCCGGAACGCCCTGCTCCAACATCATCGAGATCTCCGCCTGCAGGCAGGCATATACACCGCGCAGGTTGGTCGCGATCAACTCATCGAATCCCTCCAGCGACATCTGCTGGATCGGCAGAAATTCACCCAGCACCCCGGCGTTGTTCCAGGCCAGATCCAGGCCGCCCAGTTCTGTCCGGATCTGCGCGAACAGCGCCCGCACCTGTTCGGAATCGGCCACATCGGTGGCGATAGCCAGTGCGCTGCCGCCCTGCGCCCTGATCTGCGCGACCACCTCGTCCAATACCCTGCGGCGTCGCCCGGCGATCACCACTTGAGCCCCCGACAGGCCCAGCCGTAGTGCCGCGGCTCTGCCCATGCCCGTGCCGCCGCCGGTAATCAATACCCTTTTGCCGCTGAATGTTTGAGACTGCATCGATAACTCCTCGGTTGATGAATATTCGGGAGGACTATAGATTGATTACCCATACTGGATAATCATCGAAATAGTTCGATAACTTCAAAGCAGGGGTTTGTAATGGACCTGTTTACCGGCATGAGGGTATTCGTGCAGATCGTGGAGCGGGGCAGCCTCAGCGCCGCCGCCTCGGTGTGCAATATCTCGCCGACCATGGTCGGCAACCACCTGCAAACACTGGAGCAGCGCCTCGGTACGACCCTGCTCAACCGCACCACCCGTCGGCAACAACTGACCGACAGCGGGCAGCAGTACTATCAGCGCTGTGTGGAGATCCTGCAGCAGGTCGCCGACGCCGATGCCCAGGCCAGAGAGGGCCAGGCGGTGCCGCGCGGTCGGTTACGCGTCAGCGCTCCGGTCTCGTTCGGCTCCGAAGCGCTGGTACCGCTGCTGGATCACTATCTGGAGCGCTACCCGGAGGTGACGCTCGATCTGGTGCTGAGCGACCGTCAGGTAGACCTGATCGAGGAGGCGTTCGAGGCCGCCATCCGTATCGGCCCACTGCCCGATTCGGGCCTGATCGCCCGTCCGCTGCAGCCCTATCGCATGCTGATCTGCGCCAGCCCGGACTACCTGGCGCGGCGCGGCATGCCGCGCCACCCGCGTGAACTCGCCACGCATAGCTGTCTGGCACTAAACGCCTCGACACATACCCGTTGGCGCATGAACGGTCCCGACGGCCCGATCAGCGTTCCGGTCGGCAGCCGGCTGCAGCTGAACAATGGCCAGGCGTTACGCACGGCGGCGCTGAACGGACTGGGTGTGGTGATGCAGCCTGAGGTGTTGATGGCACAGGATCTGGCCGCCGGCCGGCTGGTGCAGCTGTTTCCCGACCATGAACTGCCGAGTCGACCTATGCATCTGGTCTACCTGCCCGACCGTTACCGCATGCCGAAGCTGCGCAGCTTCATCGAGTTTACGCTGGAGCGGTTCGGCCCGGACACGACATCCAAGTGAATGAACGGGAGCCGACCGCTTAAAACCGGTCGACCCTGAACGGTGCCGGATCGATCGACGGAGGAGCCCCGCTCAACAGGTCGATCACCAGCTCGGCGCTGATCGCGGCCTGAGTCAGCCCCAGGTGCTGATGACCAAAGGCAAACAGCAAGCGGGAGTATCGAGGATGATGATCGATCACCGGCAACGAATCGGGCAGCGTCGGTCTGTGCCCCATCCATTCATCCACCCGTGCCGTGTCACGCCTCAGCGACGGCAACAGGGCATAGGCATGATGACGCAGGGCCGCGAACCTGCGCTTGAACGGCTTGAGCTTCAGACCGCCAAGCTCGGTCATGCCGACCGCTCTCAGCCCGGATTTCAGCGGGCTCATCACGAATCGCCGCTCCGCCGAGCCAATCGGCCGCTTGATCAGAGAGGCCTTGCCCTCGACTGTCAGGTGATAACCACGCTCCGCCTCGATCGGCACATCCAGGCCGACATCCTTGAGCAGCTGTCGACTCCAGGCGCCGGTGCAGATAATCGCGCTATCAAAATCCCGCACCCCCTCCACCATCACCACGCCGATACTGCGCTCATCGGGCCGAATCGATCGAACGCCCTGCTTTACAAAGCATCCACCACGCTGTTTAAAAACAGCGAACAGCTGCAGACAAAGCCGGTAGGGCTCTCGCATCTGACAGGCATCGGGAAAATAAAGTGCATGACTGAGCCGAGGCGCCAGTTCCGGTTCCAGTTCGGCCAGACGTGCACCGCTGACCAACTCGGTACGTATTCCCCACTGTTGCAGGTAGGCGGCATGGGTCTTGGCATCCTCGAGACGGCCCGCGGACTCCCATACCAACAGGTAACCGGATGCAACCATCTGCTCGGCGGCGCCGATATCGTCCAGGCAGCGCTGCCAGGCGGGAAGCGCGGCCCTGTTCAACTGCAGCAGCGCCTCGCGCGCCTGAGCAACGCACTTGGGCCTCGCTGCCGCAATAAAGCGCATCAACCAGGGCAGAATGCGGTGCAGGTATCCCAGCGGCAGCGCCAAAGGCCCGTTGGGGTCGAGCAACATGCGAGGCGCCGCACGCAACGTCTTGCAGGTCGACAGCGGATCGATCAGTTCGGTCGCCAGATAGCTCGCGTTGCCAAACGAGGCGCCCAGCCCGGGCTCATCCCGATCGATCAGCGTCACCTCGTAGCCCTGCCGCTGCGCCTGCAGCGCGGTACAAAGGCCCACGACACCCGCACCGATAACGGCAAGAGAGGCCGACCTGCTCATGATTGACGCCGATAGGCCAGAATAGCCGCGGCCAGATCCTCTCGCGAGTCGCCGACCGACTTGAACAGCGTGATCGCCCCTTTCGGATCGGAGAGCGCGGAACGACCGGCATGGCTACCGCGACACAGATCGGCGAACTCGGCGACGATCTTCTCCTTGCCGATGACACCCTCGCGAATCGGGATAATCAGGTCGCCGGTTTCCGCCAGCGCGCCGGCGCGCGTGTCGACGAACAGTTCGCAGCGCTGCATGGCACGGTTGTCGGTCTCCCGCATCCTGGGTGTGAAGCTGCCCACCAGATCCAGATGCGCCCCCGGCTTCAGCCAATCGCCCAGGATCAGCGGCTCGGTCGCCATGGTGGCACAACTGATGATATCGACCTGTTCGGCACAGGCCTGCAGTCGATCGACCGGACAGCCCCGGGCGTTCACGCCCTCGGCCTGCAGCTCATCCACCAGTCGCTGCGCGGACGATTCGTTGCGATCCCAGACCTGGACGGTGTCGATGGGTCTTACACTCATATGGGCCGGGATCAACCGCCGCGCCATGCGTCCGCTGCCGACCATCAGCAGGCTGGTCGACTCTTCGCGTGACAGAAAGCGGGAAGCGAGTGCCGAGGCACCGGCGGTTCGACGAGCGGTCAACTCGTTGCCGTCCAGCATCAGCAGGGTGTTGCCCGTTGTGCCGGAACTGAGCATGTAGTGGCTGGTCAGCCCCGGCATGTTGCGGGCGTTGTTGCCGGGAAAGACGTTGACCTGCTTGACGCCCAGGTACTCCCCCTCGATCCAGGCCGGCATCAGCAACAGGGTCGCCTGCGGCTCCCCCGGCACATCGATGAAGTGATGATGGCGCACCGGCGCATGCACGTCGTCGCGGGCGAAAATCTCTTGCAGCGCATCGACCATCGCGTCCCAGGGCAGCGCCTGCTGTACCTGTTCGGCATTCAGTTGTTCGGCATTCAGTTGCATAACGGACTCCGGCATTGTTAGTCTGATCACATCCTAACCAATACTCGGGCGCTTGCGTGGACTCAGCCTCTGAATCTCTATACCCGGACTCCGCACCGGAGGTTCGCCTCTACCGAGGAGTTTCGGCATGATCGCTTCGCAGGCACGCCGCAACCTGATCGCCCGCCAGAGCGGGGAGCATCTGCACGATTTCGCCCAGATACTGATCGGCCGACGCGGCCGGATGGATTGTGAATTTACCGAGACGGCGGGCCGCCTGGTGCCCGGCAGGGCCGCCTTGGCGCCTGCCGACAGCCGCCATCTGTTCGAGGGGTTGAGCGACGACAGTGAACTGCTGGTGATCGATATATCCCTGACGGATCCCTATATCCAGTCGCTGGAGCAGGCCTGCCGGATGCGGTTTGAGGAGACGCTGTTTCGTCAGCCGGAATTTTTGACCCTGGGGGTCGAAATGGCGCCGCTGCTGGAGTTCGCCGCGAGCCAACTGGAACCGGGCAAGGGCACTGACAATGCGCTGTTGCGCTGCCAGTTGGTGTCCCTGTTCATGACCCAATTCTGTCGACTCTATTCGTCGGAGCGCACCGAGCCGCTGCTTAGCCGGCGCATCGATCCGGTCATGCTGCACGACCTCATCGACGCCCGGCTGGACGAGCCGCTCGGCAACGGCGAGTTGGCGCAGGCGCTGAATCTGAGCGAGAGCCACTTCTACTGTCTGTTCCAGCGCCAGTTCGGTACCACGCCGCAACAGTATGTCGTCAATCGCCGCCTGCAGCATGCCCGCACCCTGCTGTTGAACAGCCGCCAGTCTCTGGTATCGATAGCAGACAGAGTCGGCTTCGCCGATGCGTCTAGCTTCAACAGAGCCTATAAACGCCAGTTCAACGAAACGCCGGGCGCGACACGGCGCGCCTTGAAAGCCTGAGACTCCAGCCGCACCGACTTGGCCGACCTGCGACGATTGTTACTCGACCTCGACGATCTCGAAGCTGTGGCTGATCTCGACGCCCCCCTTCTCCAGCATCAGCGACGCGGAGCAGTACTGCTCGGCAGACAGCTTGACCGCACGCTCGACCGCAGCCGGTTTGAGGTTGCGCCCGGTAACGACGAATTTGACATGGATCTTGGTGAACACAGACGGCACGGCGTCGGCGCGCTCCGCCTCGATCTGCGCCACGCAGTCGGTCACATCCTGGCGCGCCTTGCGCAGAATCATCATCACATCGACGCTGGTACAGCCGCCGAGGCCGGCCAGCAGCAGTTCCATTGGTCGCGGCCCCTGTTTCAGATCGCGGTCGATCATCACTTCGAAACCGGAATCGGTGACCGCCTTGAAGCGTTCGTCGCCGTCCCACTGCACATTGACGTTCATCGTCATCTCGTTTATTTCCTTTACTTGAACAGTTCTGCCAATTTCTGACCCGGCTCCGGTGCGCGCATGAACGCCTCGCCAACCAGGAACGCATTGACGCCGTGCGCACGCATGGCCGCCACGTCCTCAGCGCTGTGGATACCACTCTCGGTGACCACTATGCGATCCTCCGGAATCATCTCCAGCAGCGCGTAGGTGTGCTCAAGCGACACGTCGAAGGTGTGCAGGTTACGGTTATTGATACCGACCAGAGTATTGCCCAGCGGCAGCGAGCGTTTCAGCTCCTCCGCGTCGTGCACCTCGATCAGCACATCCATCCCCAGCGAGTGCGCCAGCCTGTTCAGTTCCGCCATCTTGGCATCGGTCAGGGCGGCGACGATCAGCAGGATGCAGTCGGCACCGATGGCACGCGCCTCGTACACCTGGTAGGGCTCGACGATAAAATCCTTGCGGATCACCGGCAGCGAGCAGGCCGCCCGCGCCTCCATCAGGTAGGCGTCGCTGCCCTGAAAGAAGTCCACATCGGTCAGCACCGACAGGCAGCTGGCGCCTCCCTGCTCATAGGAACGGGCGATCTCGGCCGGATGGAAGGGATCGCGGATCACCCCCTTGGAGGGGCTGGCTTTCTTGATCTCGGCGATCACCGCCGAGCGCCCCTCGGCCAGGGAGCGCTGCAGCCTGGCGACGAAACCGCGCGGGTCGGCTTCGGTACCGATCTTCGCACGGATCCGATCGCTCAGATCGGAGATCGAGACCCTGGCCGCACGCGCCTCGATCTCTTCATGTTTGCGGGCAATGATCTTTTTCAGCACCGTCGGTGTGTCAGTCATGATCTCTGATCTCAAAGCTGCTGGCTGAACTGGGCCAGCTGTTCCATTTTCTGCAGCGCCGCACCGGAGCCGATCGCCTCCAGCGCCTTCTGCACACCCTCTTTGTGGCTGACCGCCTGGCCGCTGAGATAGACCGCGGCGCCGGCATTGAGCGCAATCATCGATACCGCCTTGCGCGCCACCGCCTCATCGGCACCGGACAGCGCGGCGCGGATCAGTTCGAGCGACTGCGCCGGGCTGTCCACCACCAGACCGATCAGGCTCTGGCTTTCGATCCCCAGATCCTCCGGTGACAAGGTATATTCGCTGATCTGGCCATTCTTGAGCTCCGCCACATGGGTGTGGGTCGCCAGGCTGATCTCATCCAGGCCGTCATCGGCATGCACCACCATGATGTGCTCGGCACCGAGCTGCTGCATCACTTCGGCCATCGGCCGGCAGAGCTTCTTGGTGAACACCCCGATCACCAGGCGCTTGGCGCCGGCCGGATTGGTCATCGGTCCGAGGATGTTGAACATCGTACGGATACCCAGCGCCCGGCGGGCGCCGATGGCATGTTTCATGGCACCGTGGTAGCCCGGCGCGAACATGAAGCCGACCCCGACCTCATCGATACAGCGCGCCACCTGTTCGGCACCCAGGTCCAAATTAATCCCCGCCTGCTCCAACAGGTCGGCACTGCCGCTTTTGGAGGAGACACCGCGGTTGCCGTGTTTGGCCACGTTGACACCACAGGCCGCCGCGACGAAGGCGCTGGCCGAGGAGACATTGAACAGATTGGCGCCATCGCCGCCGGTACCGACGATATCCACCAGTGGTGCCGCACTGGCCTTGACCGGCGTCGCCAGCTCACGCATCACCTGCGCGGCACCGGTGATCTCGTCGATCGATTCGCTCTTCATGCGCAGGCCGACCAGAAATCCGGCGATCTGCGATTCGCTGCACTGTCCGGTCATCACCTGACGCATCACTTCGACCATCTCGTCACGGCTCAGATCGATATGATCGACCACACGTGCCAACGCTTCTTTAATATCCATTGCGGCTCCCTACCCTAACAGGCTGTTCGCTTGTGTCTCCGTGCGCGCCAAGCTGCGCTGCACTCTCTCTTTATATACGCTGCGCGCTCTAGTGACTGGCGCTGCGCTTGAGAAAATTGGCCAGCAGCTCATGCCCCTGCTGGGTCAGTATCGATTCGGGGTGAAACTGAACCCCCTCGATATCCAGCTCAGTGTGCCGAATACCCATGATCTCATCCCGCTCACCGTCGCTGTTCCGGGTCCAGGCGGTCACTTCCAGCTCGGCCGGTATACTGCCGGGCTCCAGCAGCAGGGAGTGGTAGCGGGTCACCTCAAGCGGATTGTTCAACCCCTCGAACACACCCTGACCTTGATGAAAAATCGGGGAGATCTTGCCGTGCATCACCTGGCGTGCCCGAACCACCTTCGCCCCGAACACCTGACCTATCGCCTGGTGCCCAAGGCAGATGCCCAGAATCGGTAGCCGCCCGGCAAAATGCTCAATTGCCGCCAGTGATATACCCGCCTCATTGGGCGTGCAGGGACCGGGGGAGATCACCAGCTGATCCGGCTGCTTCGCCTCGATCCCCGCCAGATCGATCTCGTCGTTTCGATAGACCTGGACCTCGGCACCCAGCTCGCAGAAATACTGCACCACGTTATAGGTAAACGAATCGTAATTATCGATGATCAGGAGCATCTGTCGCCAAGCCGCAATACGGGGGAATCAGCAGGCCATAATAACGTGAAGCGACGGCGATAGCACGTTACCGGCGGCTCGGCACGGGGGATTGTGCTTTCACTTAGCGCCAACACACTGATCGGAAGGAAATACGGGCCGATGCAGTCTCTTGCGTCTGACTCGCCGTGAACCCTTCCATGGGGGCTCCACTGCGACATCCATGTCGCAGAGGGTCAGCCGCAAGAGACTACACCGCCCCTCGGTAGCACGTGCCATCCGGCCAGCGGAATTTGGCACCGAACTTTATGAGGGGCGGTGGTACTGCTTCCGGGCGACCGTCTGCCGCCAAGGAGGGCGGCAGTCGAGCGGTCAGGACGACGCAAAGCGTGTCGCACGGAAGCAGTACTGCCGGCCCGGACCGGCACGCATCGTTGCTACGTAGGGCAATTGCCTGGGCTCATTATAGCCTCGCTATTCAGCACTCCTGTCGGACCTCAGCCACACCCTGGTATCGTGAAACACCGCACCGCCTGCCGGTGGCGCCGGTTCTGCGCTGACCAGCGTATTGATACCCAGACCATCCACAAACGCGCCGTTGGGCCATATCCCCTCGACGATCAGCACCCCAGGCGACACGCCGGCATAGGAGGCTGCATGGAGACGGACACTCCCCTGCCGGTTGCCGAGCCTCACCAACGCGCCATCGCTCACGCCCAGCCGCTCGGCATCCTGTGGATTCAGCAGCACTCTGGGGCGCCCCTCCTTCTTCAGCGATCCCGGCGTTTCGGTAAAGCTGCTGTTGAGGAAGGTGCGCGCAGGCGCTGTGACCAGCCGGAATGGATGGCTGTCATCGGCGGCATCGATCAGCTCGGCATGATCGGGCAGTACCGGCAGCTTGTCACCCTGCTCACCCAGCGCCGCCCAGTCGGCATAGAAATGGAACCGCTTGTCGGCATGACCGAAACCGTTGAGGAAATGCGCGGACTCGAAATCCAGCGCGCAATCCAGCCCTTCCGCGCGATGAATCTCCTCGGCACTGGGCAACCCACCCGCTTGAAGCGCTTTATCCACCAGCTCCAGCGCACTGAGCTCGAACAGCTCGTGCTCTACGCCGAGACGTCGCGCCAGCTCGCACACCAGCCAATGGTTGCTGCGGCACTCGCCAAGGGGCTCGATGATCGCCTTGCTGACCTGCAAGTGAGTATGGCCGCTGGCGGTATAGATATCGTCATGTTCCAGGAAGGTGGTGGCGGGCAGCACGATATCGGCCATCGCTGCGGTTTCGGTCATCATCTGCTCGTGCACGACGACGAACAGGTCATCGCGCAAGAAGCCCTCGCGCACCTTGGCCGATTCCGGTGCCACCACCACCGGGTTGGTGTTCTGGATCAACAGCGCCTTCACCGGCGGCCCGTCGCCAAGGTCAGTCGGATCGCCGGTCAGCACCGGACCGATGCGCGACATATCCAGCATCCGCACGCTGGGGTCGCGCAGCGCCAGTCCGTGCAACGGCGTACGATCCATCCGCTGATACAGCTCGCTATTGGAGTAAAGGGCCCCGCCACCGCGGTGCTGCCAGGCGCCAACCAGGGTTGGCAGGCAGCTCACTGCATGCATATTGGACGCACCGTTGCGCGAGCGGCTGAAGCCGTAACCCAGGCGCAGGAAGCTGTGCCGCGTATTGCCATAGAGCCGGGCAAACTCGACGATCTGCTCGACGCTGAGCCCGGTGATCCCGGCCGCCCACTCTGGTGTGCGTGTGCTCAGGTGTTCACGCACGCCGGCATCGAAATCGCTGTAGCGGGCGAGGTACTCCCTATCCTCGAGACCGTCGGCCAGGATCTGGTGCATCACCGCGCAGGCCAGCGCACCGTCGGTACCCGGCTTCAGCATCAGGTGCAGGTCGGCCTGCTGTGCGGTCGGCGTCCGGTAGGGATCGACCACCACCAGTTTGGCGCCGTTCTTCCGTGCCTTGGCGATATGGGTCATCACATTGATCTGGGTGTGCACCGGGTTGCCGCCCCAGACCAGGATCAGGTCGCTGTCGGCAATCTCGCGGGCATCGACGCCGCGCACAGCACCGACTCCGGCACGATAACCCGCATTGGAGATCGCCACGCAGATCGTCTCCTTCTGACCCGAGTAGCCCAGGGCATGACGCAGGCGGTGAGTCGCGCCGCGCTGGGCCCAGCCCATGGTGCCGGCGTAGAAGTAGGGCCAGATCGCTTCGGCACCGAACTCCTCGGCAATCGCCTGGAAGCGCGCGGCGATCTGATCCAGCGCGTCGTCCCAGCCGATCGGCTCGAACGCCTCGCGCCCGACGCCCTTGGCACCGACCCGGCGCAGCGGCGTGCTCAGCCGCTGCGGATGATGCACCCGTTCGGCATAGCGGGCCACCTTGGCGCAGATCACGCCGTCGGTATAGCTGTTACGTTTGCTGCCATGAATACGCCCGATTCTTTTCGCATCCTGCTTTTCCACCTCCAGGGCGCAGGTGGAGGGGCAGTCGTGAGGGCAGACGGCGTAGTGGCGGCTGACCTCAGATAGATCCTTTTTCATCACGGCTCCTTGCTTCGCTGAGGCTATGGCTGATAAGAATACTCGGAATAGTGCCAGTTTCGAGCACCGGGCCGCCAGGTACAGTTGACGATGGCAATTGGCATACAGATCATGACCTAATCCTTAAGTCGGGACAGGCAGCAAAGGCTAACAACCACCAGATGAAGATCCACATTCAATGAATAACCAGGCAAAACCCTTCTCGCAGGCCTGTGAAAATAACAAGGCACCCATCCTCGAGGTATTGCGACAGGCGTTCCACAACCGCACACGGGTGCTGGAGATAGGCAGCGGCACCGGCCAGCATGCGGTGCACTTCGCCGCCGAATTGCGCCACCTGGAGTGGCACACCAGCGATCTGACCGAGAACCATCCGGGCATCCGGCTCTGGCTGGCCGAGGCGCAGCTGACCAACCTGCATCCGCCGATCGAGCTGGATGTGACCCAGCGCCACTGGCCACAGGGGTTCGATGCCGTGTTTACCGCCAACACCACCCATATCATGTCCTGGGAAGCGGTGATCGAGATGATCGGCCGGATCGGCGAGGTGTTACCCGAGGGCGGCGTATTCTGTCAGTACGGCCCGTTCAACTATGGCGGACGCTACACCAGCGAGAGCAACGCGCGCTTCGATATCTGGCTCAAGCAGATCGAGCCGAGCCAGGGGATACGCGACTTCGAAGCGGTGGAAGCGCTGGCACGGCAGGCAGGACTGGAGTTGCTCGCCGATCACGAGATGCCGGCCAACAACCGCCTGCTGGAGTGGATCAAGCGCCGCTGAGCTACCACCAGGTGCCCCAGAACCGCCGCCTCGGCCGATGCTCGACCTCCGGATGATCGTAGCGATGCAGCAGCTGGTTCAGTGGCAGCGCATCCTGTTCATCGAGTTCCTGCTTCAGCGCGATCAACCGCTCCACCCGTTCATCTGTCTCCGGGTGCGTACGCAGCAGCGAGGGTTCAGGCACCTTGTGCCCCGGCATCAACACATGCTCCAGCCAACCGCCCTGGGTGCGCTCGATCAGATCCAGTGCCAGGGCCAGCCCCTCCGGATCGCCGGTGAGTTGCGCAGCGTGCAGATCGGCGGCGTACTCCCGCGTGCGGGACAGCGCCAGCTGCGCCAGTGCGCTGATCACCGGCGCCACCACCAGCAGCAGGATCAGCCACCAGTTGATGGTGACCAGCCCCAGCAGCAACAGCGGCAGGTTCAATATCAGCAGTGCCTGGCCGACAAACGCCAGTAGACTGGTCAGGCGGCTAAACAGGTCCGCCAGTCCCATCACCCAGAGGTCGTTGTGGCGGATATGGCTGATCTCGTGCGCCAGCACACCGACCAGTTCACGCAGAGAGAGACGCCGAATCATCGCATCGCTGAGTGCGATCGCCGAATGTCCGCGCCGCCCCACCGAGAATGCGTTCATGACCCGGCTCGGGATCAGGTACAGGGTCGGTACCGACTCCAGCCCGGCACGCTCGCTTAGCCACTCCACCACCTGATCCAGTGCCGGTAACTGCCCCGGCGGCAGCGCCCTGGCGCCATAGAGCTTCATCACCCAGCGCGGCGACAGTGCAGGGTTGAACACCACCACCGACATCCCCATCAGCACCAGCAGCACCAAGCCACTGCCGCCCCAAAGCAGCCACCCCAACAACCCGAGGAAACCGCCCATGAACAGGATCAGCAGCAGAGACTGCACTCCGTTGCGCAGTGCGTAGTGGCGCCAGCTCAGCCGGTCGCCTTTACCTCTGTACATGATTTTCTCCACGCCGCTCAAATCGAGCCTTTATGTTAGTATCGCCCGATAACCGCTCGCCTTCTATGAAAGTTCTACGCTATGCAGCCCTTGCCCATCGATACCGTTCTGCCCGAGCTACGACACACCCTCGCCCGGCATCATGAAGCGGTGCTGGAAGCGCCGCCCGGCGCCGGTAAAACCACCCGGGTCCCGCTCGCCCTTCTCGACCAACCCTGGCTCGTGGGACAGAAGATCCTGATGCTGGAGCCGCGGCGTCTGGCGGCCCGGGCCGCGGCCGAACAGCTCGCGCGTCAGCTCGGCGAAAAGCCGGGGGAGACCGTGGGTTATCGAGTACGCCTGGACAACCGCGTCAGCGAACGCACCCGGATCGAGGTGGTCACCGAAGGGATACTGACCCGTATGCTGCAAACCGACCCGGCCCTTGAGGGCGTCGGACTGCTGATCTTCGATGAGTTCCATGAGCGCAGCCTGGACGCCGATCTGGGCCTGGCGCTGGCGCTGCAGGGACGCGAGCTGCTGCGTGACGACCCGCCACTGAAGCTGCTGGTGATGTCCGCCACTCTGGATGGCGCCGCCATCGCCGGGCTGCTCGGTGATGCGCCCATTGTCCGCTCCGAAGGGCGCAGCTACCCGGTCAAAACGCTCTACACCGGCGCCGCCGAACCGGGCGAGCGGATCGAACCCCGCATCTGCCGGGTGATCGATCAGGCGCTGGCCGAGCAGAGCGGCAGCCTGCTGGTGTTCCTGCCCGGCCAGGGTGAGATCCGCCGGGTGCAGAGCCGGCTTGAGGAGCAGTTCAGTAGCCGGGGTGACCTCATCATCGCGCCGCTGTATGGTGACCTGTCGCTGGAGCAGCAGCGCCGCGCCATCGAACCAGCCCCGCAGGGCAAGCGCAAGATCGTGCTGGCCACCACCATCGCCGAAACCAGCCTGACCATCGAGGGGATCGAGGTGGTGATCGACTCAGGCCTGTCACGACACGCGGCATTCGACCCGGCCAGCGGTATGACCCGGCTGCACACCGGCCGCGTCTCCGCCGCGTCGGCGACCCAGCGCGCCGGTCGTGCCGGTCGCCTCGGCCCCGGCACCTGCTACCGTCTCTGGTCCCAGGGGCAGCAGGAGCAGCTCACACCGTTCACCGCGCCGGAGATGCAGCAGGCGGACCTGGCACCGCTGGCACTGGCGCTGCTCGCTTGGGGTGTGGATAACCCGGAGGAGCTGAGCTGGCTCGACCCGCCACCGAAAGCCGCGTGGAACCAGGCCGTCGATCTGCTGCTGCAACTGGGCGCCTGCGAGATCCAGCAGAACGGATCGCTGCGGCTGACCGGCTACGGCGAGCAGATGGCACGACTACCGACCCACCCGCGCCTGGCCCATCTGCTGCTGACCGGCGTCGAGCTGGGCCTGCTGCCGCTGGCCGCCGATATTGCGGCACTGCTCAGCGAGCGCGACCCGCTGCGCGGCCTACACAAAGACAGCAACGACAGCAACTCTGATCTGAGCCTGCGCCTGGAGTGGCTGCAACACGCCCGCAGCGGCGGCAGCCAGGCCCTGTGCCAGCGCCTTAAACAGCTCAGTGCCCAGTACCGGCGCATCGCCCAGGATGCCGATATCGACCGCCATCCGGTGGCGGATACCGACCATCCGCGCTGGATCGGCTGCCTGCTTGCTGCCGCTTATCCCGATCGCATCGCCCAGACCCGCAAGAGCGGTGGCCAGCACTATCGCCTGGCCGGCGGCCGGGGCGCCGAACTGAGCGTTGGCGATCCGCTGTGCCGCAGCCCCTGGCTGGTGGTCGCCGAGCTGAGCAGCCGCCAGGGCGATGCCCGCGATCGCGTGCGCCTGGCCGCGACACTCGACCCCGCGCTGTTCGACCTCCAGCTCAAAACACTGATCCGCATCGAGGAGCGGGTCGAGTGGGATGAAAACCAGCAGCGCCTGATCGCTGAACAGCAGCTCCGAGTCGGCGAGCTGATAATTGAGCGCACGCCACTGAGTGCCCCCTCCAAGGAGGCACGCAACCACGCACTATTGAACCTGGTGCGTAAAAAGGGCCTTAGCCTGCTGCCCTGGAACGAGGAGATCAATCTCTGGCGGGCACGGGTCGCCTTCTGTCACGAGCATGACCGGCAGGACAACTGGCCCGATCTGTCCGATGCCGCGCTGCTGGACAGCCTGGAGCAGTGGCTCTCGCCCTGGCTCGATCCGGTCAGCCATATCAACCATTTCGCCCGCCTGGACCTGACCGCGATCCTCAAGTCGCTGCTGCCCTGGCCACTGCCGCAACTGCTGGATGAGCTGGCGCCCGAACGTATCCGCGTACCCTCGGGCGCCCGGCTGGCGATCGACTACAGCCAGTCGCCGCCGGTGCTGGCGGTCAAGCTGCAGGAGATGTTCGGTTGCACTACGACGCCCTCGATCGGCTTCGGCGTGCGGTTGAAACTGCACCTGCTCTCACCGGCGCGCCGGCCGCTGCAGGTAACCCAGGATATTGAAGGGTTCTGGCAGAACGCCTACCAGGAGGTGAAGAAGGAGATGAAGGGGCGCTACCCGAAACACCCCTGGCCGGACGATCCGCTGCAGGCGCTGCCGACAGCGCGCACCAAAAAGGCGGGCGGCTGAGATCTGGCGCTATCCGCGCTACAATGGCGGCACACCGCAATACCGAGTGAACGAAGATGATTGAACAGCCTACCCCGCCGATGGATGGCGAATGCTGCGAAAGCGAGTGCTCGCCCTGCGTCTGGGACAGCTACTACGAAGAGATGGCGCGCTGGCGCCAGGCCGAAGCCGAACGCAAGGCCGCCGAAGCCGCCGCAGCGGACGAAAAGCCGGAGTAGATCCGCCATGACGCCACAACTGGAGCTGCGCAGCTACCGCGCCGAGATCGACAACCACCGCCACGCCTACCATCAGCTGGTGCTGCCACTGAGCGGCAGCCTGACGATCGAAATCGGCGGTCGCGATGGGCAGGTCGAAGCGCGGTGTGCAGCGGTTATCCACAGCGACGAGCTGCACTGTTTCCAGGCTGAGGGAGAGAACCGCTTCATCGTTGCCGATATTCCTCTCGGCAACCACGACCCTCTCCGGCTACCTGCGTTCCTGCAGTTATCTCCGGCTACGCTCGACTATGCCGGCTTCCTCGGCCGCCTGCTCAGCCGCGGCACACTTGCCGACAGCATCCAGCAATCAAGCTGCGAACTGCTGCTGAGCCTGCTCGGCAGCGCGACCGAACCTGGCGATATCGCCCTGGACCGGCGGTTACAGCTGGCGCGGAACTATATCGACCGCCACTTCCATGAACCGATGCAACTGTCGATGCTCAGTTCCCTCGCCCACCTCAGCCAACGCCAGCTCAACACGCTGTTTCAGCGCCAGCTCGGCTGCACGCCGTCGGACTACCTGATCCAGCGGCGCATGGAGCAGGCCCGGCTGCTGCTGACCACCAGCGACGACAGCATCCAGCGTATCGCGGAGCGCTGCGGTTACGGCAACCTGGCCGCGTTCAGCGATCGTTTCAGGCGCTACTTTGGCCGCTCCCCACGCCATTTCCGCGGCCCCAGGCTGCACTGAACTTCAGCCCTACCAAACAACTCCGCCAATTCGGCAAAGACGCAACCGGGTTGCAGGGCTAAGATGCAGCCATTGGTAACCTGATCACCGAGACCCCGTCATGAATATCCGAACCGCCACCCTGATCGGCAGCATCTCGATCCTGCTCTGGGGCACCCTGGCCCTGATGACCCGCTGGACCGACGCCCGGATCCCGCCGTTTCAGCTGCTGGCGATGACCTTCTCCCTGGCCTGGTTGCTTATGCAGAGCCGCTGGTGGCTGCGTGGCGAGAGCGGGCTGCGTTTCCTGCGCCAGCCGCTGCCGGTCTGGCTGCTCGGCATCGGCGGGCTGTTCGGCTACCACCTGTTCTACTTCATCGCCCTGGCCAAGGCACCGGCCGCGGAAGCGGGCCTGATCGCCTATCTCTGGCCGCTGCTGATCGTCCTGCTGTCGGCCCTGCTGCCCGGAGAGCGGTTGCGCGGCGGCCATATTATCGGCGCTCTGCTGGCCGCCAGCGGCAGTGCGCTGCTGCTGATCAAGGGCGACGCCAGCTTCAATGAACAGCACCTGGCCGGCTATCTTGCGGCCGGGGCCTGTGCACTGATCTGGTCCTGCTACTCGGTGCTCAGCCGCCGCCACGCCGATGTGCCCACCGATACCGTGGGCTGGTACTGCGCCGGCACCGCCCTGCTCGGCCTGCTCTGCCACCTGTTGTTCGAGCAGACGGTCTGGCCTGAGCGGCCGCTGCAGTGGGTCGGTATTGTCGGGCTGGGGCTGGGGCCGGTGGGCATCGCCTTCCTGACCTGGGATATCGGGGTGAAGAAGGGCAACATCCAGCTGCTCGGCACCCTCGCCTATGCAGCGCCGCTGATCTCTACCCTGCTGCTGATCCTGGCCGGCGAAGCCCAACCCTCACCGCGTCTGTTGTTGGCCTGCCTGCTGATCGTCGGCGGTTCTATGGTGGCCGGTATCCGGCTCAGACGCTGGCGCCAGCGCACCGCGGAGATGGCAGAGGGACAGCAGGGCTGAGCAGGTTATACTGCCGAAAAAGCAATCGGGCACCTGACCGACCAATGGATCTATCACGCATCAACCTGAATCTGCTCAGTGTATTGCAGCAGCTGCTGGTGCTGCGCAATGTCAGCGCCGCGGCGCGCGCGCTCAATCTGACCCAGCCGGCGATCAGCCGCAGCCTGTCCCAGCTGCGCGAGCAGTTCGACGACCCGTTACTGGTCCGCGTCGGCAACCAGATGCAGCTAACCCCCAGAGCAGAGGAGCTGCAGCGCCAGCTCCCGCCAGTGCTGCAGCAGCTGGAGGCGTTTTTCACCCCGGGGCATTTCAATGCCGAGCAGTTCAGCGGCCGCTTCAATATCGCCATCACCGACTATATCGCCGAACATATCCTGCCGGCGCTGATCGGCCAGTTGAGTGCCGAGATCGGCGGCCTGCGGCTGCACTTTCACCTCTGGGAACCGGGGATGCTGGCCGATCTGCGCGAGGGGCGACTGGATCTGGCGGCCTGTGTGCTGGATGAGGTTCCCGGCGATATCCACGGCCGCGAGGCGGGCCGCGACAGCTATGTCTGCCTGATGCGTCGCGAGCATCCGCTGTGCCACCAGACTCTCGACCTCCAGGCCTATATCGAGGCTGGCCATATCAGCATCAGCGGCGGCGGCGACAAGAATCGCGCGGTCGATGATGCGCTGAGCCGCCGGGGCCTTCACCGCTCGATCCGCGTCAGCGTGCCCTTTATCCAGGCCGCGCTGGCATTCACCGCGCAGAGCGATCTGCTGTTGACGCTGCCCGCGCACATGGCGCACGCGCTGGCAGCGAGCTTCGATCTCACCGTCCATCCGCTGCCGTTTGCGGTCGAGGAGGTGCGATACTACCTGCTCTGGCACCGTCGCCAGCAGCACGACCCGGCCCACCGCTTCATCCGCGAGCGGTTCAACGAGGTGCTGACAAGCTCGCCGTTTTCACGTTTACCACAGCAAAAGTCATAACTTTTACTGATAACCCGTATGAAAACTGGCGATTGGCCAGCACTGCAGCACCTTCTTAGACTCGTCGACATCATCTGAAGCTATTTCGAAAAGTCGACAACGAGGCAACCAAATGCTGGAGTGGCTGCTGTTCCTGATCATTACCCTGGGCGGGGCGATGCTACCCGGCGCCAACCTCGCGATCGTATTGCGCAACACCCTGCACGGCTGCCGTCGCGACGGCGCTCTGACCGTACTGGGCCTGGCCTGCGCACTGTTCATACACGGCACTCTGTCGCTGCTGGGGATCACCGCCCTGATCCAGCAACACCCGGCCCTGTTCGAGGTTACGCGCTGGTTCGGTGCCGGTTACCTGCTGCTGCTCGGCTTGCACCAACTGCTCAAACGCAACCACAAGGAAAGCGCCTCGACTCGCAACAGCTCGATCTCATCGCCGTTTCTGAGCGGCCTGCTGATCAGCCTGTTCAACCCCAAGGTGTTGATCTACTTCGTCGCCATCTTCGCCCAGGTGCTGGGCCCCGGGCAGCCGCTGGCGATGCAGCTGCTCTATGTCGTCACGCCCGCCCTGGCGGAGGTGACCTGGTTCACGCTGCTGCTGACACTGCTCAGCCGCCCCGCTATCCAGCAGCGACTGCAGCAGGTGCGCAGCTGTGTGGAACGCTGCATCGGCGGCGCGATGATCGCCCTGGGGATCAAACTCGGTCTGGGATGAGCCCGGCAACCGGCCTTATCCAGGGTGCGTCAGACGAGGATGGACATCGAAGGGGTCCAACTGGCGCGCCGCCTCGGCCACCAACTCGTCGGTCAGTCGACGTACCAAGTTTGAACTGAGATTCCATACGTGCCAGTACAAGGGTACCGCCAGGTAGCGCCCCGGCGTCATCTCCTGCACCGCGCCACTGGCGATCAGGGGGGCGCCCTGCTGCTCCGGTACCATGCCGCAGGCCAGCCCACGCACGATCATGTCACAGAACGCCGTCGACGAGGGGATACGATGGCGCGGGTATTCGTGCGGACCGATACCGAAAAACTGCTGTAGGTAGCGGTTCTGCAACTGATCCTTGTGGCTGAACTCGGCCACCGGGGCGCGGCGGAACGCCTCTGCCGTCACGCCATGAGGAAAATAGCGCTCAAGGTAGGCTGCACTGGCCAGGCAGCGGTAGGGGATCACCCCCAGCGGCACACACAGGCACCCCGGCATCGCCTTGGGGCTGGAGCTGATACAGCCGATCACCTCACCATCCTTGAGCAGCTGCTGGGTGGCATCCTGATCCTCCACCTTCAGATCCATCAGCAGCTGCTCATGCTGCACCAGGTGCGACAGCGCATCGGGAAACCAGGTCTCCAGGCTGTCGGCGTTGACGCCGATCGACACCCGTGTAAAACCGCGCGCATCCCGCTGCGACAGTCCGGCCCTTAGCTCCTGCTCGAGCAGGCTGATCTGCCGAAAATGTTTGAGCACTTGCTGCCCCGCCTCGGTGGCATGGATCGGCAGGGTACGCACCACCAGGGTCTGACCCAGGCGCTCCTCCAACTGCTTGACCCGCTGCGACACCGCCGACTGGGTCACATGCAGCCGCTGCGCGGCGCGTTCAAAACTGCCCTCTTCGATCACGGCACTCAGTGCCGCCAGCTGCCGCATATCGAGCAAAATTAATTTCTCTAATCAGATATTAAAAACATTAGTTTTACTTACGACAGCAGGAACTGCAACATCGCCTCCATCGTTCATCCGGCCCGCAGATCGACGCGGGTCACAGCGTTGTATAGGAGTTTCCATATGTTGCCGATACTGTCACTTGAATGGCTGGCCTGGAGCAAGGGGCTGGCAACCTCCGCCGGGCTGATCATGGCGATCGGTGCGCAAAACGCCTTTCTGCTGACCCAGAGCCTCAGGCGCCAGTTTCACTGGCCGATTGCCCTGCTCTGCATCCTGTTCGATGGTCTGCTGATCGGTCTGGGGGTGGCCGGACTGGGGGTATTGATCAGCCAGTCGGAGCTGCTGCTGACCTGCGCCCGCTGGGGCGGGGGCCTGTTTCTGCTCTGGTTCGGTTTCGGCGCCGCCCGTCGTGCGTTCGGAAGCAATAGCCTGGAAGCCGGTGGCGCTCAGGTCGCCACGCTGCGCAAGGCGCTGATCACCACCGCAGCAGTGACCCTGCTCAACCCCCACGCCTATATCGATACGGTGGTGTTGATCGGCAGTATCGGAGGCCAGTACGAGCCCGACTTGCGTGTCTGGTTCGCCGTCGGCGCGATCAGCTTCTCGGCGATCTGGTTTACCGGTCTGTGCGCCGGCGCCCGCTGGCTGGAACCCCTGTTTCGCAAGCCGATGGCCTGGCGCGTACTGGATGGCCTGATCTGCGCGATGATGTGGACCATCGCGATCGGTCTGCTGAGCGCTGGTTAAACCAGCCTCACTTATCGGCCGGCTTTTTCACCAGCACCAGCTCGGCCTTGTCGTCATCCTCCTCCTGGTGCACCAGTTTGACGATCAGATAGCCGAGTTCCGGCGCCAGCCAGACCTGATTGAACTTGTCGCCAGGCTCGCCCCGCTCCAGGCGCACGGCAGTGAATTCCCCCGCCGGCGTCTGTACCCGCTCCTCACCGATACGGCGATAGCGATACTCACTGACCCGGTTACGCCGCGCTACGGCATAGGCGTACTCGTCACGAGGCGCCGAACAGGCCAGGTCGATACGCAGCTGCAACTGGTGGCTGAGCAGATCGAACAGCGCCGCCTCATGCGCGATATTGCCGACACCCTTGGGCGAGATGGCACGGTAACCCTGCCCTGGCGTGAACTCGAGCTTGAGATCGTGCTTGTTGCTCATCCCCTTGCGCTGATAGTCGTAGCTCAGGCTTTCGATCCGACCGGTATCGAGACGAAAGCGGCTGCTCTCCTCTATCCCCATAAACAGCAGACTTGAGCGGTTCACGGCCTGCCAGCCGCCATCGTCGAGACGTTCGATACGGCGTGTACTGTCGAGCGACAGCCCCTTCCAGCCGACACGATAAGCCAGATCCGCACCCGCATTTTGCTCCAACACCGCACGCGCGCACGCCTGTTCTACCGGCGCGGCCTCCACGCCGGCGGTAGAGATGAGCAGCGCCAGTAATGCGCCGCTATAGACTTTTCCAACCCTTCTCAAAACCTTATCTCCATGGTTCCTCCGATCTGTGTTTCCCGACGGCTGATGCTATTGTTCAATAAACAGGGTGAACTGTCGAAGAGAAACAGCCAACAACACCACAGGTGCACCTACACAATCTCAGCCCCTGAACAGGAGTGAGCAGATGAGTGAAGTAACGCTGGATCCCCATGCCTTCCGTCGCGCACTGGGTAACTTCGCCACCGGAATCACGGTGGTCACTGCACAGAACGCCAAGGGTGAACGCATAGGCTTGACCGTCAACAGCTTCAACTCCGTATCCCTCAATCCGCCACTGATTCTGTGGAGTCTGGACAAACGCTCGGCAGACAGCATGGAGTTGATTCGCAACGCCGGGCACTTCGCGATCAACGTGCTGGCGGCGGATCAACTAGATCTTTCCAACCAGTTCGCCCGTCCTCAAAAGGACAAGTTTAACGGTATCGAGTTCAGCGAGGGGATGGGCAGGGCGCCTCTACTCAAGGAGTGTGCCGCCAACTTCCAGTGCAAACTACACCAGACGATCGACGCGGGGGACCACTGGATACTGCTTGGACGGGTGCTTGCGTTCGACGATTTCGGTCGCGCCCCGCTGCTCTACCATCAGGGCGCGTATTCATTGGTGATGCCCCATCCGAGAGTGGCGCAACGACCGGAAAGCACCCCGGAGGATGAGGCCCTGCAGGGACGGCTGGCCAACAACCTGCTCTATCTGATGCTACAGGCGGTCAATGCCTATCAAAGCGCCTACCTGCCCAAACAGCAGTCGCTGGGACTGAGTGTCAGCGAAGCGCGCCTGCTGATTCTGCTCAGCTCACGCCCCGGCGCCGATACCAACGCCCTGGCACTCGACTCGGCCTTGCCCGGCTCCGAGATCCGCGAAGCACTGGATAATCTAAAGAGTTCGGGCCTTGTCTGTGACGCCGGCCCAGGCTTCTGCCTGACCGAACAGGGGCGAAAACGGGCCAGGGAGTACTGGGCGCTATCGGAGCAGGAGCAGAGTCAGGTATTTGCCGATTACAGCAGCGACCAGATTGAACAGTTCAAGGAGATTCTGAACCGGATTATCCGCAACGCCTGACCGCTCACCCGGCTGCAAAGCGATATGCTCCGCCCTGACACCGGTAGTCAAACGTAAAACGGGAGCCTGAGCTCCCGTTTTCATCTGCTGCCGACCCGCTTAGCTGCGCAGGATGGAGACATCCTCGGCCTGCAGACCCTTATCGCTCTGATGCACGTTGAAACGCACACGCTGCCCCTCGGTCAGGGAACGGTGACCGCGACCGCGGATATTACGGAAGTGAACGAAGACATCGTCGCCGTTGGAACGCGTAATGAAGCCAAACCCCTTGGACACGTTGAACCACTTGACCGTACCCTCCTCACGATCATCGTTTTCCAACTCCTCTTCGTCATCCTCCACGGAAGAACGGGAGGAGGCACGCCGAGGGGCCGAGGCCGACTGGCCCAAGGCAGCGATCAGAGTTGCCGCCAACACGATAACGAAGGTCACACCGAGCACTACCGCACTAAGCTGTATCTCTGCGCCGGCTACCTGAGACAGTACCGATGGAATAGCTACTGCGGCGATGGCACTGAGCACAATACTTTTAAATACCTGAATACCACTCATCTATTCAATTTCTCTTCTTCTGTAATGTTGAAAAGTTGTAAAGTTGCAAAATGAAATGACCACACTTTCACCGGTGCGGTTAACCGACGAGATATAACGCATTAGCCATATTTTTTCAACAACTTATACTGAATAAGTCGACCTACTGGCCGTTCCTGTTGATCGCGGGCAGCGATAGTCGGCGGAGGGTGTTCAGTGCCGCGAAGCGAGTCTATGCTTGCTTAAGCATACAAACGGTTAGAGCCTTCAGCGTAGTACAAGGTTAGAAGCCTTGAGCGTATAAACAGTTACAGCAATAAACATTCACCACAGGAGATTCCCATGTCGGTTGAAGAGCAAGTGACGGAGCTAGAATCCCGCGTGGCGTTTCAGGAAGACGCGATCGACAAACTGAGCGAGGTGGTCGCCCGTCAGGAGCGGGATATCGAGCGCCTCACCCGGATGGTGCAGATACTGAACAGCGAGATCAAAGAGACCGGTATCGAACCCGACGATCAGGCGCCGCCCCCCCATTACTGAGCCGGGAGCCGATGGCCCGCGTGTACTTCGACAAACTGAAGCGATTGCTGGACGGCAGCGTGCTGGAAAGTTCGGCACGCCGCCGCCTGATACACCTGCTGCTGGCGGACGAGCAGGTTCAGCAGCAGATCCACCGACAGGCCGAACAGAGTGATACACCGCTGCTCAGCGTCGAGAGCGAGGCGCTGAAGCAGCTCAATACGCTCTGTGCCGACTATTCACCCTCAGTGGTTGAGCGTCTTTACCCCCTGTTCAGCCTGTTACTGCACCATCTGTATCCCCGTATCGAACTGCGCGGGCTGAGCGCCCTGCACAGCCTCAGCCGCACCCACCAGCTGGTATACCTGCCCAACCATCGCAGCCATATCGATTATCTGCTGATCTCCTGGGCGCTCTATCGGGAGCGGTTGGCACTGCCCCAGGTTGCCGCCGGTGACAACCTCAACCTGCCGCTGATTGGCCCCGTTCTAAGACGCGGCGGTGCTGTTTTCATGCGCCGCCGCTTCCTCGACGACCCGCTCTACACCCAGCTTTTCCGCCGCTATCTCGGCCATCTACTGCAGGGCGAGATACCGTTCGAATTTTTCATCGAAGGCGGCCGCAGCCGTACCGGTCGGCTATTGCCCGCCCGTTGCGGTCTGCTCGGGATGACTCTCGATACTTGGCAAGCGCAGTGCACCAAACCGCTGGCACTGATTCCTGTCTCGATCAACTACGATCTCTGCCTCGAAAACAGCCAGTACCTGCGTGAACTGGGCGGCCAACCCAAGAAGCCGGAAAGCCTGGCCGGAGCCATCGGCGCCCTGAGCAACCTGCTGCGTCGCGGCGGCGGTGCCTACCTCAGCGTCGGCGAGCCCCTGTTGCTCGAACCCGGAGACAAGCCTGCACCGGCAGAGCAGATCGGCAGGCGCCTGCTGCAGCGAAGCAACGCCGCCAGCATTGCCACACCGATGGCCAGGCTGGCCTGCCTGCTGCCGGGCAGGGTTGAGGCGGCGCTACCGAGAGCGGATCTGGTTCGTCAGCTATCCCGACTAAGCGAGCTGCTCAAGGCGCTGGGGGTCGCGCTGCCACAACCGGATCCGCCGGCCGAGGAGATCGTCGCCGACGCGATCCGACGCCGCCAGATCAGCGCCACAGGGCAGCAACTGATCCTGACCGGCCAGCAGGCGGCTGGACTCTGTTTCTATCGCAACAGCCTGTCACACGCGCTGATCCTGCCCGGGATCATGCTACTGCTGGTTGCACACCTGGACTCCCCGAGCAAATCCACCGTCACCCGTCTGCTGCGTGCCCTGCTGCCCTACCTGAACGCCGAACTGCATATTCCGGAGCACTACCTGCAGAACAGCGCTGCGACCTCCCTGCGCAGTCGACTGGTTGAGCTGGGCCTGCTGGCCGACGCGAGCACTCACCTGCGGATAACGGGGCATCCGCTGGCACTGACCTTGATCCGCCTGGCCGAGCCGGTACTGTTGCGGCAATACCTGTTGATAACCGTGCTCCAGCAGCAACCGCGCATCGAGGAGTCGCAACTGCTCGAGCTGGTCAGTCAACTGGCTGGCCATATCCACCTCTGGTACGGCTACCAGGCACCGGATTATGCGGACAAACGCCAGCTCGGCCCGCTGCTCAAGCAGCTGGATCGTGATGGGTTATTGAAACGGGAACAGGGTGTGGTGCAGGTTTCTCGGGATCTGACACCGCTCATTCGCACCGGACAGAAGCTGCTGCCCGCGGTACTGCTGCAGGAAGCGGAGCGCTGGTTACAGCGGCACTAGCCGCTGTCGATTGAGATGCGTCGATACTGAAAGCGTCAAATTCAAGTGTCGTCCAGACGCCGCAAGGCATAGATATCATAGCGGCCAGACTTGCCCTCGAGACTATAGGAGGGTTGCGGCCCTTCAATGGCGGGCGCCTTGCGTGGACGCTTCACGACAACACGGTTGCGCGCGACCTCGAGTGCCACCGCGAGCAGTTCGGCCTGATCGTCGTCGGCACCGACCAGATCGCGAAACGCCAGCATCTCCTTTTTGACCAGAGCCGACTTATCGCTGTGCGGAAACATCGGATCGAGATGAATCACCTGGGGACGCTGGTCGTCGCTCAGAGAGCGCAACCACTCGTTGGCATCGCCGGCGAACAGATGCATGCGCGCGATGATATCGGCTACTTCGCTATGGGCGGCACGCGCCAGACCATCGGCGAGCAGAGCATGCACCACGGGTGAGCGCTCCACCAGTGACACCTCGCACCCCAGGGTCGCCAACACAAAGGCATCACGACCCAGGCCCGCGGTCACATCGGCAATACCGGGCCTTAACGAGCCCTTGATGCCACAGGCTTTGGCGATCATCTGCCCCTTGCCTCCGCCATACTGGCGACGATGGGCCACCGCGCCGCTGACGAAGTCAGCCAACACAGGCCCGGGGCGTTTACGCCCTGTCTGCTGCAACACCAGCGCCTCGGGGGTACAAAGCAGGTACTGTTCGATCGCGCTGAATTCGAGATCCGGCACGTCCACGAACGGCAGTTCAAGCGACCGGGCAAGCTGACGCGCAGTGTCGATCAGCTCCGGTACCGTAGCGGCGACGGCCAGCGCCGTGACGGCCCCTCCAGCTGAATGCTCAGCTGACAAACCAGACCCCAAGCAGGGCAAACCCCAGTAGCAGACGGTAGAGCACAAATGGGATCATGCCGACCCGGTCGAGCCATTTCAGAAACAGGTAGATACAGGCCAGCGCACTGACTGCCGCCAGTATCGCGCCGATCCCCACCATCACCCACTGGGTATCGCTGCCGCTGCGGACCAACTCCAGTGATTTCAGGCTGCCGGCGGCAACGATCACCGGAATCGACAGCAGGAAGGAGAAGCGCGCAGCGCTTTGCCGATCGAAGCCCAGCATCAGCGAAGCGGTGATGGTGATCCCCGAACGCGAGGTACCGGGAATCAGCGCCAGCGCCTGAGCCAGGCCGATGGTCAGCGCATCGCGCACTCCCAGCGACTCGTTGCGCCGTACGCGGGTGCCCTTGATATCGGCCCAGCCCAACAGAACGCCGAAGATCAGCGTGGTCGCGGCGATCACCAGGATAGAGCGTCCGTAATGCTCCACCAGCGTACTGCACAAACCGCCAAACACCAGAGCCGGCAGCGTCGCCAGAATCACCAGCCAACCCAGTCGACCATCCTCGCTTTGACGCCCACCGATCACAGCCAGCGATGCCAGGAACATTCGACTCACTTCAGTACGGAAATAGATGACGACGGCCACCAGAGTACCGACATGTACGCCGACATCGAACGCCAACCCCTGATCGGGCCAGCCCAGCAGCCGAGAGGGCAGAATCAGATGGGCGGAGCTGGAGATCGGCAGGAACTCGGTCAGCCCCTGAATCAGGGCGAGCAGAACGACATGGATCCAGTCGCTTAAGGTCACTGCTGATCCCTCTTTTTCCACGCACCTTCACGCAGATAGACCGGCAATGCCAGTTCCGGGGCGACACCACCGCCCGCCGCCAGTTGCGCCTCAGCCAGCACCAGCATGGCGCGGGCGTCCGGGCAGATCGACTCGTCGATATCAACAACCTGGGCGATCAGTCCGGCCGGCATCTGCTCCCTGTAGCGCCAGCCACTGCCGACTGCCAGCCAGCGGTTCTCCTGACCCGGTGCCTCGGCATCGGCGGGTGAACGGACCGACTCGTCGATCAACGCCCGGGGAAGGGCTTCACTGATATCGAACGCGCCCCAGTAAACCTCGTCCATGCGCGCATCCAGCGCCGTCAGCACCCGCGCATGTCCGGTCTTCGATTCATGGGCGCTGACCGCCATCGCCTCAAGTGTCGAGATCGGCAGCAGCGGCAGGTCGGCGCCCAGCGCCAGCCCCTGCGCCGCGCCGGTGGCGATGCGGATACCGGCGAAGGAGCCGGGACCGCGACCAAAGGCGATCGCATCGAGCGAGTTCAACGCAACACCGGCCTGCGCCAGCAGACGCTCCACCATCGGCAGCAACAGATGGGTGTGGCGACGCGGTTCGATCACGAACTCATGCTGTATCTCGCCAGCGAGACTCAGAGCAACCGAGCAGGCGTCGGTCGAGGTATCCAGGGCCAGGATTCGGGACATCGATAATTCCGTCATGTACTTTCATATAAAAAGCAAGCGGGCGCCATTGTATAGGCAGCTTCTTATGGTTTCATTAAAGGATCACAGCAGCGCATCGCCCCAACGCGGCAGCAGGGTCTGCTCAAAGCCCAGCTGCGACAGGATGCGCGCGACGATGAAATCGACCATATCCTCCACGCTTTGTGGACGCTGGTAGAAGCCGGGGCTGGCCGGAATCACCACCGCGCCCATGCGGGTTAGCTTGAGCATGTGCTCCAGATGGATCTCGGAGTACGGCGCTTCGCGCGGCACCAGGATCAGCTGACGCCGCTCCTTCAGCACCACATCCGCCGCCCGCTCGATCAGGTTATTGCTGGCACCGCAGGCGACAGCAGAGAGGGTGCCGGTACTGCAGGGACAGATCACCATCGAACCGGGCGCGCCGGAACCGGACGCCACCGGCGCCAGCCACTGTTCACGACCGAACACCTTCAGTTGCCCCGGCGCCGCGCCAAACAGCTTGGCCAGGTATTCCTCCTGCGCCTCGGGCTGCCCCGGAAGCTTGAGGTCGGTTTCGGTGGCGATCACCACCTGCGCCGCACGCGACACCATCAACAACACCTGGGTATCGGCCTGGAGCAGGCACTGGATCAGGCGCAAACCGTACTGCACCCCGGATGCGCCGGTGATGGCGACGGTGACGCGGCGTGCAAACTTCTTGCTCATACCGCCTCCCGCTGCTGCAGTCGCGCCAGCAGTTTCTGGTGGATGCCGCCGAAACCTCCGTTGCTCATGATCACGATATGGCTGCCGCTGACCGCATCCCGCGCCAATCGCTCGATCAACGTCTCCAGATCACTCTCCAGACTGGCCGGATTGGCGCTTTGCGCGACCACCTGATCCAGCGACCACTCCAGTCCCGGCGGCTGATACCAGTACACCCGATCCGCCACGGCGGCCGATGCGGCCAGTGCATCGCGATGGGAACCCAGGCGCATGGTGTTGGAGCGCGGTTCGATTACCGCCAGCAATGGGGCATCACCGATACGGTTGCGGATGCCGGCCAGGGTGGTTTCGATCGCCGTGGGATGGTGGGCGAAATCGTCATAGACCCGCACGCCGTCGACCTCTCCGATCAACTCCATCCGTCGCTTCACGCCGCCAAAGCAACTCAGCGCTTCGGCCGCATGCGCAGGGGTGACCCCCACATGCCGCGCAGCCAACAGCGCATGCAGACCGTTGCGCACGTTGTGTTCGCCGGTCAGCGACCAGTTCACCCGGGCAGCCTCCTCGCCGTTATGCAGCACGGCGAAGCGGCTGCCATCGGCCTCAAGCAACCGCGCCTGCCAATCCGCCCTCTCACCGGTACTGACATATTCGCTCCAGCAGCCCATCGCCCGCACCTGATTCAGCGCTTCAGACTCGCTCGGCGCGATAACCCGCCCCATGCCCGGCACGATGCGCAGCAGATGGTGGAACTGACGCTGGATTGCGGCCAGATCGGGGAAGATATCGGCGTGGTCGTATTCCAGATTGTTCAGGATCAGCGTGCGCGGCGAGTAGTGTACGAACTTGGAGCGCTTGTCGAAAAACGCGGTGTCGTACTCATCCGCCTCGATGACGAAGAAGGGGGTATCGCCCAGGCGTGCCGAGCGATCGAAATTCTGCGGCACACCGCCGATCAGAAATCCGGGCGCCATACCCGCATGCTCCAGCACCCAGGCCAGCATGGTCGCGGTCGTGGTCTTGCCATGAGTACCGGCCACCGCCAGCACCCAGCGCTCTTTCAACACATGGTCATGCAGCCACTGCGGACCGGAGGTGTAGTTCAGCCCCCGCTCCAACATCGCCTCGACACAGGGATTTCCGCGGCTCATGGCGTTGCCGACGATGACGCAGTCCGGTGCCGGCTCCAGCTGTGTTGGATCGTAACCCTCGATCAGTGCGATACCGGCCTGCTCCAGCTGGGTACTCATCGGCGGGTAGACATTGGCATCGGAGCCGGTCACCCGATGCCCCAGCTCGCGCGCCAGGATCGCCAGCGAGCCCATAAAGGTGCCGCAGATACCGAGTATATGTATGTGCACTTGAATTCCTCTTGAATCAGCTGCCGCCATGATAACTTTTTTTCAGCTCGGGCGGTTACTTCAGCGCCCTCGCGCCATGCAATAGCGCGCATATTGGCGTATAATTTAGCCCCAACTTTCGAGCCGCCAATCCCAAAGGTCAAAACACCCGATGCAGCTTCTCAGCGCCTATTTGAAACACCACGATACCGACACCGAACTGGTCGAACTGATCGAGATTCTGATGGTTGCCTGCAAAGAGATCGCCCTGCAGCTGCGCGAAGGCGCCCTTGCCGGCATCCATGGCACCACCGAAGATACCAACATTCAGGGTGAGACCCAGAAAAAACTGGATGTCATCTCCAACGATATCCTCAAAGAGGTGCTGCTCGGAAACCGTCTGGTGCGCGGAGTTGCCTCGGAAGAGGAGGACAACCCGGTATTCGGCCACCCGGAGGGGCGTTTTCTGGTGACCTTCGACCCGCTCGATGGTTCATCCAATATCGATATCAATGTCTCGGTCGGCACCATCTTCTCCATTCTCGAGGTTCCCGAAGGTGCGGGCGAAGACAGCGTTGACCTGTTCCTGCAGCCCGGGCGCCGCCAGGTCGCAGCAGGGTATGTATTGTATGGCCCGTCCGCGGTACTGGCGCTGACCACCGGCACCGGCGTCAACATGTTCACCCTCGCCCACACCGGCGATTTCCTGCTGACCCGTGAAAATGTGCAGATCCCGCACAGCACCAAGGAGTTCGCCATCAATATGTCGAACCACCGCCATTGGGAGCCGGCGATGCGCAACTACATCGGCGACCTGCTCGCCGGTGCCGAAGGGCCGCGTGAGAAGAACTACAACATGCGCTGGATCGCCTCGATGGTCGCTGAAGTACACCGGGTACTAACCCGCGGCGGCATCTTCACCTACCCCTGGGATTCCCGCGATCCGCGCAAGCCGGGCAAACTGCGCCTGATGTACGAAGGCAACCCGATGAGCCTGCTGATCGAGCAGGCCGGCGGTCGCTCCACCACCTGCTACAGCGACATTCTCGATGTGGATCCGCAAAATATTCACCAGCGGGTTGCCGTTGCGTTGGGCTCGAAGGAGGAGGTGGAAACGCTGATGCACTACCACCAGGAGACCCCCTCCATAATTCAGCAGTAAGTCTTATTCAGCGTTGAGCGGCATGACCGGTATAATGCCGCTCAACGCTGATGATATTCACTTTGAAATTCGACCTTTTAATCGACTAACAGGAAGAAACGCATGAGCTTTGCGAAAGTGCCTGCCGGCAAAGAACTGCCGGATGACCTCTACGTGATCATCGAAATCCCCGCCGAGAGCTCCCCGGTCAAGTACGAGATCGACAAGGATGCTGACGCGATCTTCGTCGATCGTTTCATGGCGGCGCCGATGTTCTACCCGGCCAACTACGGCTATGTGAACAACACTCTGGCTGACGACGGTGACCCGCTGGACGTGCTGGTGCTGACCCCGCACCCGGTGATGACCGGCTCCGTAATCCGTTGCCGTCCGGTCGGTATCCTGAACATGACCGACGAAGCCGGTGAAGACGCCAAGCTGGTTGCCGTGCCGCACCAGAAGCTGAGCCAGGCCTACAACGACATCAACGATGTCGACGACCTGCCGCAGTTGCTGAAAGACCAGATCGCGCACTTCTTCGAGAACTACAAGAAGCTCGAGAAGGGCAAGTGGGTCAAGGTAGAGGGCTGGTCCGACGCCGAAGCCGCCCGCGAAGCGGTTCGCAAGTCTGTCGCGGCCTACGAAGCACAGAAGTGATCGCTGACCGCTCGTCCACCAAGGTGGGCGAGCGGCTCCTTTCCCTCACTGTAGATCCCTCTCCAGCACTTCCTTTCCAGCGATCTCCCGTTCCTGTTCAATTAAGCTGTTCAGTTAGCAGCCGCTAACGGCCAGCGCTCTGTGCCGCCGCCTCTTTTATCCGCTGCACGTAGGTCAGGTTCTCCTTCGCCTTGGGGTAGAACACCGGCGACAGCGTCAACGCCTGCTCGAAGTAGTACTCAGCCAGTTGGTAGCGCCCATCCAGCATGCAGATATAGCCGATATCGTTGTGCGCCTTGGCCGTATCCATCACCCGCTCCAGCGCATGCAGGGCCGACAGATAGCGCTGTTGACGCGCATAGACCAACCCCAGATTGCGCCACGCCTGCTCGTAATTCTTGTTCAGATCCAGCGCCTTGCGGAACTCCCGCTCCGCCTCCTGCCAACGTGACTCCAGGTAGTAGGAGTAGCCCAGGTTGTTGTGCACATCCGCCGCATCGGGTCTGATCGCCAGCGCGATCTGGTACAGCCGTTGCGCCTGCGCCGTGTCGCCACTCAGGTCTGCCAGCACCCCCAGGCCGTTATAGGCTTCCATTGGCGAGTCGCTGTCGAACGACGGCTCGGCACCTTCGGTAAAGCGCTGTCGATCACTGGCCAGCGCCCGGTCGAGATAATCTCGAGCCTCCTTATAACGGTTGTGCTTGAGGTGCAGCACCCCCATGGAGGTCAAGGCGCCGGTATGATCCGGCTTTATACCCAGTGCGCTGCGCAAAGCCACCGATGCCAGCTTTTCGTTATCGCGCCGGTAGTGGATCTGGCCGATACGGTAGTAAGCGTCAGCACTTTTCGCATCCAGCTCCAAAGCCTGTACGTAGTGATACAGGGCTTCATCGCTGTCGCCGCGCGCCAGCGCCCGGTCGCCCATGCGTACCCCCTCCTCGGCCGATCTGGCCTGAGGCAGGCCGGCGAAGGCGAGCATGGGTTTACCCTCATAGAAGGCTTCATTGGCAGCCTCCTTGCTCTGCTCCTGGTTTGCGGCACAACCGCCCAGCAGCAGGAAGACAATCAGTACCGGGCCATTCAACAAGCGAGGCTTGAGCTGTCCTAAATGCGGGATCATCATGGATTCCCCTCTTTATATGGGCTCCTTCGGACGCCTAGCGGCCGAAGACCTCGAGCACTCTCAGAATAGCCGGCCCCACAGCAACGACAAAGAAACCGGGCCAGATGCAGAATGTGAGCGGAAAGATCATCTTGGTACCGATCTTGGCCGCCATCTCTTCTGCCGCCTGCATCCGCTTGTCACGGAACTCCTCGGAATAGACACGCAGGGTATCGGCGATACTGCTGCCGAAACGCACACTCTGGTCGAGGAGTGCAACAAGCCCCTTGATATCATCGACACCGGTACGCTGCGCCATGCCACGCAAGGCTTCGATGCGATTGACACCGGCCCTGATCTCGACATTGACCAGATAGAGCTCCTCCGACAGCTCGGGGTGACTCACCTCCAACTCCTGCCCCACCCGCTGCAGCGCCGCGGTCAGGCCAAGACCGGACTCGACGCAGACCACCAACAGGTCCAGCGCATCGGGGAAGCCGTTGCGTATCGCCCGTATACGGCGGTTGGCCAGACGGTCGAGCACCATGTTGGGCAGGATATAGCCGATGTAGGCGGCTCCCGCACAGATCAGCAGCACCTTGTCGGCGGTCACCTCTGGCTTGAAACTGACCACCAGCCACGCGATGCAGAACAGCGACAATCCAAGCAGCACCTTCAACCCATACAACGAGCTCATGGCCCCGGGAGATCTGAAGCCGGCATGCACCAGTTGCGCGTGCAGGCGGTTCTTGTCCCAATCCTTGCCGGGCAACAGGTGACGGGTGATGGGATCAAGCGACGCCAGCATTTTGTTGCGCCCCCCTCCGGCATGAGCCTTGTCCCGGGGATGTCCGGTCAGGATACGGACACGTTGACGAAAGGGCGTGGCCAGGCCGCTCACCAGCACCGTGAGGCTAAGCCCGAAGGCCAGCGCCGCCGCCGCAACCAGTCCAATCACTACATATCGTGAGTACAGCTCGTTTCCAAGTTGTTGATTGATCAGCTCAAGTAACGTCTCCATAACACTACACCTCGATTCTTAACAGCCGTCTGATCCAAACAGCACCGACCAGCATCAGCACAAAGCTGATCGCAATCAGCTGATGCCCGTCCACCGACTTCACCAGAACCTCCAGATATCCGGGGGTGGTAAAGTAGATCAGACCAAACAGACCGAATGGCACCAGCATCAGGATCCAGGCCGACAGTCGACCTTCGGCCGACAGGGTCTTGACCCGACGCTGAAAGCGGAACCGCCCACGAACGACGCTGCCGATGTTCTCCAGGATTTCGGCCAGGTTACCGCCGGTCTCCTTTTGCACCAGGACGGCGGTGACGAAAGCCATCAACGTCACGCTCGGCACCCGTGCCAACAGCCCCAGCATCGCCCGACGCAGATCCGAACCATAACTCAGGTCCGAATAGGTGATACCAAACTCCAGCGACACCGGGCCCTCCAGCCCTTCGGCCACCAGGTTGAGCGATTCGCTGAACGGATGTCCGGTCAGCAGGGCACGCTTCATAATATCGATCGCCTCGGGCAACTGTGCCTCGAACTCGTGCATACGCTTGTTGCGCAGATAGATCAGCCGCAGAAACGGCAGCAGGAACATCAGCATGCCCGCGACCAATGCCGCCAGCGGCAGGTGCAACACCAGCAGCACAAGCATAAAACCGCCCCCCCCCAGCAACAGGGCCAGGAGAAATACGCGGTAAGCCAGCGCCTTGCTACCGGATTGCTCGATCAACCGCGCCAGCGATTCCATACCGGGCATAGACTCCAGTTGCCGCTCCAGCGGGTTGAGCTTTTTCAGATAGCGGGCGCGTAGCAGGGTACTGATGGGCGGCTGGTCGCTTTCGGCCGCAATTTCACCGATACGCTGCTGCAGTCGCCGTCTGACCTTCCGCTGCTCACCAAATACCGGGATCGACAGACTCGCCAGCAACAGGAACACCGACACGAACACCATCGCCACAATTACGATCAGTTCCAAGGATTCGAGTTGAAACATCGCACTACCCTCCTGTTACTCCGGCTCGAACAGCGACGTGGGCAACTCGATGCCACGTTGGGCCAGACGTTTATGGAATCCGGGCACAATACCGGTCGCCTTGAACTCGCCAAGCACATTGCCTTTCGCATCGACACCGCGGCGCTCGAAGGTAAACAGCTCGGACATGGTGATGATGTCACCCTCCATGCCGTTGATCTCCTGGATACTGACCAGTTTGCGTCGGCCATCCTCGAGCCGGGTGACCTGCAACACTACATCGATCGCCGAGGCGATCTGTGCACGCAGGGCCTTCGTAGGGAAGCTGATACCGGTCATCGCCACCATGTTCTCGATACGCCCGAGGGCGTCGCGGGCGCTGTTGGCATGGATGGTGGTGAGCGAACCGTCGTGTCCGGTGTTCATCGCCTGCAGCATGTCCAGGGTTTCGCCGCCACGTACCTCGCCGAGCACTATCCGGTCCGGTCGCATCCTCAAACTGTTGCGCACCAGGTCGCGCTGGGTCACCTCGCCGCGCCCCTCGATATTGGGCGGCCGGGTTTCCAGGCGCACCACGTGTGGCTGTTGCAGCTGCAGCTCCGCCGAGTCTTCGATGGTGACGATCCGCTCGTCATGGGGGATATAGGCGGAGAGGATGTTGAGCAGCGTGGTCTTGCCCGAGCCGGTACCGCCGGAGATCAGGATATTGAGACGCGCCTTGACGATCCCTTCCAGAATCGGTGCTACCTTCTCCTCGACCGACCCCAGTTCGATCAGGTTCTGCATCGACAGCAACTCGACCATGAAACGACGGATCGAGATCTGCGGTCCATCCAGCGCCAGCGGCGGGATGATCACGTTGACCCTGGAGCCGTCCTTGAGCCGTGCATCCACCATGGGCGAGGACTCGTCGATATGACGGCCGACGCTGGAGACGATGCGGTCGATGGTGTTCATCAGGTGGTTATTGCTGCTGAAGCTGACCGGACAGGGCTCCAATTTGCCGAAACGTTCGACATAGATCGAGTCGTAACCGTTGACCAGAATATCGGAGATGGTGGTGTCATCGAGCAGCGGCTCCAGCGGCCCCAGCCCCATGATCTCGTCCTCGATCAGCTTCATGATCTTCTGACGCGACTGGGTGCTGAACGGAACGGTCCGTTCGTCCATCAACTGGCGACAGATATCACCGATCTGCCGCCTCGCCTCCCTCTCTTCCAGGCTGTCGATCAACGACAGGTCCATGCGTTTGAGCAGCTCCTGATGCAACTGCTGCTTGCACTCCAGTTCCGCGGCAGACAGGGTTTCGATCATCAACGGCGGGCGTTCCCGCTCGACCACCTCTTCAACTGCAGGGGTTGTTGCCTCGGGCACCCGCAGTTTATTGATCCTGTTACCTAGAATCGACATGACTTAATCCCCCTTGACCAGACCTAGGAGTTTGCCCAGCAATCCGGGCCGGGGGGCTGGTCCTGCCCCTGCCACCTGCTCGCTCAAGGTATGTAGAGCTCGAGTAATGGGCGCGCGCCGCGC
The DNA here is from genome assembly GCF_019084545.1 of Marinobacterium ramblicola. Lineage (GTDB taxonomy): Bacteria > Pseudomonadota > Gammaproteobacteria > Pseudomonadales > Balneatricaceae > Marinobacterium_D > Marinobacterium_D ramblicola. The sequence goes on along the minus strand of NZ_JAHREP010000003.1, from coordinate 62,686 downwards.
GATCTGCAGCAGCGGCATGCCGTTGTTCAATGACTCGCAGACATGTTTGAAATCGTTCGGGATGGTCAGTATCGGCTGATGTTTCAGTGCTTTTGAAACCTCCGCGATACTGATCGGTGCCGACTTGTCGTACCTGTTCAGCACCACCAGAATGCGGTGATCGGGGATATCCAGGTCCCGACGCATAACCTCGATCAGCCGAGCCGCGTCCCGCAGATGGGTAATCCCCTGCTGCAGCACCAGTACCACCTGGTCCGCCCTCTCCAGCACGGTGGTCGTGGTCAGGTCGATCTGACGCGGCAGATCGACCACCAGTTGCTGATGGTCTTTGGCCAAGAGTTTGAACAGCTGCAACAGCTGATCGTTCGATACCTCCTCGTTCAGCATCAACCGGTCGGACTCCGAGCTGAGCACCTTGAGTCCGCTGACGTGGTTGGCCAGATAACCCTCCAGCGCCACGCTGTCCAGATCCTCCACGTTCTCCAGTGCCTGCTTGATACCGCGCTGGGGATTGAGGTCGAGATAGTGGGACAGCGCGCCAAACTGCAGGTCAAGGTCGATCAGCACCACCTTGCGCCTGCCTCCCGCCGCCATCTGATGGGCCAGGTTGGTGGCGATAAGACTGGCACCGGAACCGCCCTTGGCGTTCATCACCACGGTCAGATGCGCATTCAGTGCCCCCTGCTGGTCAAGGGTCTCGCGATACAGTTGGTCGACGGCACGTTGCAGTTCACCCTCCTGCAGCGGCTCGGCAAAGAAGTCTCTCGCCCCGGCCTTCATCGACAACCGCATCGCCTGGGAATCGCTCTGCGAACTGACCACCAGCGTCGCCACCCGGGCATCGGCCGGGCGCGAGCAGAGCGCCTCCAGCTCCGCCTGCCAACTGTCGCCGATGCGGAAGATAAGCAGATCCGGCAGACGTTCAAGGCCATAGAGTGGATCCGAGTGACCATTGCTGATCAGTCTGCAATTGATATCGATACCCGCCGGCAGCAGGGTCAATGCGGTTTTCAGCTCGGTCAAGGCATCGGGGGAGCGACTGGCGATCAGGATCGAGAACTCGCTGGCAACCTTGCCAACCGGCGATTTTTTCACTTCATAGAGCAGGTTCTGTTTCATCATGACGGCTCTCCTCGTTGGCTGAGGGCTCTCCTCACTGACCCTGGGTTCTTCTCGCTCGCCCCGTTACGACTATGGACAGGGCGCAGCTCCCGCTGCAGTGGGGTGCACACCCAGACTCTCCGCCGGTAAGGTTGTCTCGAATGCATCGGCATCCAAGGTTATGTTGATAAATGGAATCAGCATCTGATGCGTATAATCAGTAATGGCTGAGCGCACGTAATAGGTGTTCTCCGTCGCCGTCGCCGGCGTAAGGCCATCCTCCTGCAGGTAGCTGAGCAGGATATTGGCCTCGGTGAATCCGGGCAGTACCGCGCCACCGAAGGCCCCGACCTCCCGCGCGAACTGCTGGCCCGCCGCGGTAACCGGGCAGACCACCGCTACCCGCGCGGCCCGGCGGGTCGCCTCATCCAGCACGTTCCAGGTAAACAGCAGCCGACCGAACTCGATCAAGCCGAACAGGACAATGAACAGCACGGAGCCGACCAGGGCAAACTCGACCGTGGTGACGCCCCGTTGACGCTGCTTGCCGACACTCATATTCATGGCTTCAACTCCCCCCCAGCACGCGCATGCTGACCGAGCTATCGAGCGGAAAATCGATGTTGATATCCGCGCCTGAGCCAAAGCGGGGCAGGCTGTTGAACAGCATCGGCGTGAAGTCGTACTCGACATGAACCTGGATCTCGTTCAGTGCCGGCACCTCGCAAAAGCCCACATTCGCCGTGGCCAGACCGTCCAGAATTGGGGTGGCACCGCCACCCTCGGCGCCATAAACGATCAGGTTGCGCGCCCGGTTGATCAGGTTATCAGGCAGCGTGCCGCCCAGTGTCGGACAGTCCTCCAGGCTCGACTGCTGGCCGTAGTTGAGCTGCGTCGCCAGCAGGCGCACACCGTTGCGCTGCGCTTTGGTCAGGGTGTTGTACTGGTACAGCATGCGGCCGATCTCCGCCGTGGCCAGCATCAGCAGCAGCAGCACCGGCAGCACCAACGTCATCTCCACTGCGGCCAAACCGCGCTGGCGCCGCCTGGCTGAACCTTTGCACCTGTTCATCAGGAGTCCTCCCTGTCCGGATCCCGGAACAGCACGATCTTGATCGGCACAGGGTCCTCACTGGGAGTATCGGTGAAGGTACCGATGGCGTCGCACCCCTCCGACTCGGAGAAGAACTGACCGAACACCTCTGCCTCTGTACCCACCTCCACATCCTGCATCAGGAAGAAGCAGCCCACGGTGTAGACATGCACATCTTCACTGGTACCGGTTGTGGTGCCGGTACAGTCGCCAATCGGCAGCACCAGCTTGCGCCTGCCGCAGCCTTCGCCTGCACAATCGGGGAAGTTGGTTGCGTACTCATCCAGGTAGTCCTGGTAATCGAACAGGCCGTCAATACTGGTACTGCCATCCTCACGCTTGATGATCGGCCTGTTGTTCTGGTCGATCCCCTCCAGCACCAGCCGGTTGGAACTCTGGGGTGTAGGCCCCGCCGGCGTAACGCCATTCATATAGGTGTAGCTGACCACGTCAGCCGGCGCTTCGGTGGGATCCACCGGCCCCTGGTAAATACCCAAGCGGGTATTCAGCCCCTGCCCCGTCGGCCCCGACTTGTTGCCGGGCTCGGTATCCGCCGCTTCGTCGTCGCCGATGCTGGTGCATTGATTAGCCACCCCGGCCAAGGCATCGCGAAGATCGTTACCGCCAGTACCGTCCAGGCGCAACAGGCGGAAATTGCCCGGCCCCACATCGGTACCGCTGCCGCCGGCCAGTTTGATCACGCTGATATCCGCCAGGCTCGCGACATCGCTGGTTCCGTCGTCGTGATAGCCGAAATAGTCGCCATCATCCGGGCCGCAGTCATCATCCGGTGTCGCGGTGCGACCATCCGGATCACAGCCGCAGGCCAGGATCGGCAGCAGGTCGCAGTTGGTTGCATTGAGCCCGATCGGACCTGCTACAGCGGTAGCACTGACCGGCTTTTCATTCATCCCGACCACCTGTATCAACCAGGCCTCGAGCTCCATATCCTGGGCAATGACCCGCACGTAGGGCAGCGCATTGGCATCGGGCGTGAACGGGTTCAGCGTCTCCGAGAACTGAACGATCAACGGCGTTCCACTGCTGGCATAAGCTTCGTTCAACTCACCGTTGTCATCGAGGCTGAGGTTGCTGAGAAAAGTGGCCAGCGCGGCAGCCTCGGCTTCACTATGGATCGTCGCCACGGGGGTAGTATCCGGGAGATCGGCGACCGTGCGGGCCGCACTGAGAGCCGCCGCATCCACCGCGTTTTGCAACCGGGTTTTACTCAGCAGCATGTGGCCACCGTCCAGCGCCATTCCCGCTATGGCCAGCAAGGCCAACATGGCAATGGCCACCAGCACCAGGACCACACCGCCCTGTCGCTTTCGGGTCGCGCCGTTGAACGCCGCCCTTCTCGTTCTGTTGTATGCCGGGCGATTCATCTTCGCCTCCCTTCAGGGGTTGGGGTCTAGCCCCAACTCTGAATTGCTCATGGCTACTGCGCCATTCAGTTGCCGATATTGATCTCGATATCGCCCTGGATGCCGGACGCACTCTGCGCCTTGCCCCGGTATTCCAGGACCACCTGCTCCCCTTTCTCGCCATCCAGAAGCAAGGGTTTGGGATTGTCGGCGGCATAGGCGTCATGGGTTTGCGCCTGACGCATCTCCTCCAGGGCCATCCCCATGGGTTCCGGCGACGGATTCCCGTAGCCGCTGCAACCGGGCACCGACAACAAGCCCACCGCCAGCGCCATATATTTCCAGTTAAACCTGCTCATGACTCTGCTCTCCATCTATTGCTCGCCCAAGGCAAGCTATTCGATGCTATGGCCAAAGACCGACTCGCTGCCATCGGCTACCGGGAACACACGGGCACCGTCGTCGCCGGAGATCTCACCGGGTTGACCGGCCACAATCGCTTCCTCGGTCTCGTCCGCTGCCGCCCCGGCCGAATCCGGATCTTCGGCCATCATGCTGTCCTGTTGCGCGATCCGCCCCTGGGTGCGACCCAGCAGATAGAACTCCACATCACTGGGCTCGACAAAGCCATCACCCGGCAACTTCAGCCCCTCGTTCTTGAACGGTTTGGCCAAGGTGGGTGTCACAAGAATGACCAACTCCGATTCACCCTTTTCAAAGCTCTGACTGCGGAACAGGTGACCCAGTACCGGCACATCGCCCAGGCCCGGGAACTTGCTTACCGCATCGCGGGTACTTTCGTTGATCAGGCCGGCGATACCGATGGTCTGACCATCGCCCAGCTCCACGGTGGAGCGCGCACTGCGCTTGGTCAGCGCAGGCACGAAGAATGTGCTGTCATTAACCGTGTTGTTGACCGAGTTCAAACCGGTCAGCTCGGTCACGGAGACGTTAAGACTCAAATTGATCGTGCCGGAGTCCAGCACAACCGGGATAAACTTCAACCCGACACCAAACTCCTTGAATTCGATGGTGATGCCATCTTCGTTGGGCACCGGAATCGGAAACTCGCCACCGGAGAGGAACTCCGCCTCCTGACCGGTCAGGGTGGTCAGCGTCGGCTCGGCCAGCACCTTGGCGCTGCCGTTTTCCTTGGCCGCATCAAAAGCAAGCTGGAACAGCAAGCCGCCATCCAGATACTGAGCGAACAACCCCTTGGCCGCGAATTCGAGTGGCGTGTTCCCTATTTCGGTGGTCAACTGATTGTTATCGATCGAATAGGACAGGGATCCAGGCTCGCTGCTACCGCCTACCAGCCAACGATCGTCACTCGTATCCAAGGCATGAAACTTGACCCCTAACCTCTTCATCACGCTGCGCGACATCTCGGCCACCGTGACTTTCAACATCACCTGCTGGGAGCCGCCCACCTTGAGCAGGTTAACCACCTCACCCAACTGGGTAGCGCCCTCCTCCGAAGGTTTCTGCAGAAAACTGTCCGCCAGGCGCACCGCCATATCCATGGTGCCCACATTGGTGACCTCGCCACTGAGCAGGATCGACCCCTGGGAGGAGTTGACCTTGATCCGCTCGTTCGGCGCCATCTCGTAGAGCTTCGCTTTCAAGCTGTTGATATCCGGCGTCACCTCCACATCGATCGATGCCGTCAGATGATTGTTCTTGTCCCAGAGCAGCACGTTGGTGGTGCCTATGCCCTTGCCCAGCACATAGATCTGCTGGGAGCGCATCACCAGAATATCGGCCACCTCCTCGTTACCGATCGATACCTTGTGTACCGGCCCGCTCAACTGCACCACCTTCGACTTGTAAAGCGGCACCGAGAAGTGCTGCACCATCGTATCGGCGTCGGTTTCAACGGCGGTTGCCGCATTCACCTCACGGCTGACCAGTATCGCCATCAGCAGCATCAGGATGGTGACCGGCAGCAGTAGCTCCTGCCAGAATTCCCTCGCCTGCGCTGCGGCTCTTTTGGGTTCTGTATGCTTAGCCATTATCAATTCTCCTTACTCGCCTTTCCGATTCGAGGCTCTGCACCAGGACTACATCGGAACCCTTTGGCGCTCCCACTCCACGCCCTTGATCACGATCACGGACGGTGGTGCGCTGTATGTGCTTGTCTGCTTTTTCTTGACCGGGGCAGGTGCAACTGCCGGCTGCTCGACCGGTTCCGGCTCGATCGCCTGCGCCACTACGTCTTCACTGAGTGGATTACGCAGCGTCAGTTGAATCCGTCCTTCGTCACGTGACTTGGCCAGCTCCTCCGAGTCCTTCGGCGTCAGTTCCAGAGTGACGGCACGCACCACGATCGGGTCGTTCTTGTCGGTACGTGCCTTCTGGTCCACCGCCAACACCTTGATATCCTTGAGCACCGTTTTGGCCCGAACGCTCTGCCCCTCGTTCTTGGTGGCGATGATATCCACGTGGTTGCCCGGCAACAGGAAGCCCGCAACCCCGACCACATCGTTGACACGCACGGTAAAGGCCCGCTTTTCCGGATCGATCAGTGCCGCCAGGGTGGTGCCCTCCTGGTGACTGCTCAGGCGCTGCATGCGCACGACATCATCGGCGAGGATGTCCTGTATCGGCACCATCCCCTCGATCTCGGCGGGGTCGGCGATACTGTTGGCCGGCACCAGATCGGCGGGCAGCAGCTTGATACTCAGATGGCGCCGCTCGATCGGCTGGCCATAGGGGATATCCATCGCCGCAAAGACCACCGGCTGCCCTTCGGCGGCGACAGCCGTGTTTCCCGGCAACTGCTGTTGCAGCCAGGAGTTGGCATAGATAGCGGCACCGACGGCGAACAGCACCGACAGCGTCAGCAACAGAAAGGTTCTGCCCTTAAACATGATCATTCCTCCTCCTGGCATCAGGACTTGGTGACATCTCCACTTCAGCGTCGAGGCTGACGAAGTAGCTGTCCCAGGCCCAGGTCAGAGCTTGAGCGTCAAGTGATGCGGCATCGCCGCCGAGATAGCGCACGCGGTCCTGCGCCATCCCCAGCAGATCGCGGGGGTGGCAGGGGCGCAGCGCGACATCGCGCCGTGCGTGCAGTTGGGTCAACGTGAAATCGAGCAGCGCGGGATCGAAATCGACTCCCTTTTCGGCACAGACCTGTTGCCAGATCCGGCTGTATTCGTCCGCCTCCAGGTAACCGAAATAGACCTTGTAGCCGATACGGCGCAGGAACGCCTCGTCGGCCAGCTCCAGCGGGTTGATGTTGGAGGAGAACACCAGGATCTGATCGAACGGGGTCTGGAAATGGCGTCCCGCACCCAGCGTCAGGTAGTCCTGTTTCTCCTCCATCGGCACGATCCAGCGGTTGAAGATCTCCATCGGCGTGGCGCGCTGGCGCCCCATATCGTCGATGATAAAGATGCCGTTGTTCGCCTTCAGCTGCAGCGGCGCCTGGTACTCCTTGGTCACCGGGTTGAAGTGGATCTCCAGCATATCCATGCCCAGCTCGCCGCCGGTCACCAGCCGCGGGCGGCGGCAGTTGACGAAGCGCGGGTCGTAGCCCTGCTCGAACAGCAGGCTCGGCGTATGGATCGACTCCTCGATCGGCTGGTGCAGCAGCGGGTCGAACAGCGACACCACCTGCTCGTTCACCGAGATCGCGTAGGGGATCAGGCAGCTGTCGTCGAACAGCCCGGTCAGCTTCTGGGTGATATAGGTCTTGCCGGTACCGGCCGGGCCGTAGATAAAGATGGCGCGGCCGGAGTTCATCGCCGGGCCCAGTTGCTGCTTCAGCGAATCGCGCAGCACCACCTGCTCGAACAACCGGTTCAGCGACACGGCGGTGACCTTGCAGCCGTGCACCGTTTGCGCCTGAACCAGTGTGCGATACTGTTCGATCGTCACCGGTGCGGGTCCCAGGTAGCCGCTGCGCGCATAGGCATCGATCGCGGCATCCCGACCGCGCTGGGTCAGGCTATAGCTGAGCTCGCGCTTGTCGAACCCCTGGCCGTGCACCTCGATCAGCACCTCCTTGCGCAGATGCTCGATCAGCGCCTCGAGTACCGGCCCGGCCAGCGCCGTGCGCTGCATCAGCTGTTTGGCGGTCAACAGGCCTGCGTCGTACAGATGCTTGACCAGTAGTTCGGTCAGGAAATGGCGACTGAGGCCGGTTTCATCCAGCGTCAGCGGTCGCGGCGCCAGGTTACGTAGCCTCGACAAGGTTGCGCAGGGTTCGCCATCCGCTTCGGGCAAAATGCGGATATCGGAATCGGTATCCGTTATACCGTTCATTACATTATCCATTACACTTTTCATCACAGAATGCCCCATGCCTGCAGTTGATAGGTGACCTGGGTCGTCAGGTGATAGAACTCCAACCTGCCGATCAGCCCCTGGTAGGCCAGGGTGCCGACGGCAATCGCCGAAGAGAAAGGAAAGCGGCGGCGGGCCACCGAGCCGGGCTCCGCCGGCACCAGCGTGCGCGCGGTGATCATGACCAGGTATCGGCGGTACAGACTGGCCAACTCCCCGCTGCGCAGGATCAGATACAGAGCAACACAACCGCCCGCCACCAAGGCAAAACAGGCTGAGGTAAGTGCAGCCATCGGACCGACGAACGATCCAATGGCTGCCATCAGCTTGACATCCCCGGCCCCCATGCCGCCGGTCAGGTAGAAGGGCAGCAGGACCAGGAGGCCCGTGCCCGCGCCCTTCAGACCGGTAAACACTCCATCCAGATGAAGGAAAAGATATTGCAGCAGCAACCCCAGCGTGAATGCACCGTAGGTCAGCCAGTTGGGGATACGGTGGCGGCGCCAGTCCGTCAGTGCCGCCAATGTCAGGATCAGCAGCAGGAGGAGCGTCGAGCCGTCGTAGGTTTGAAATGACAACATACTGCCTCCCTTACTACTGCCGTTTATCTACCCACTGATTATGCCGCCACGCCGCAAGCATCTGCCTGGTCAACTTCAGCACCAGTATCGATGGTGTCCGCAATTGCCTGAATAACTTCGCCGACTTCACATCCAAGATCTGTGAATGCAACAATCACCGCAGCAGCCACCAGACTGCCCGCAATCGCATACTCCACCGTCGTCAACCCCTCTTCCTCCTTAAAGAAGTCCACCATTTTCCGAGTGATTACGTTCATTGTTCCGCCCTCGTTGATTAAGCCTCTACAGGCCGAATATCCCGGATCGATCGCTTCACAGCGGCTCGTCACCCGGTACGTGGTTGACTATAGGCAGGGGGGGGAAAGGGCGCTGGGACTATCTTGCGGGAAAAGTAGAACTATTTTGATGGGGCTGTAACTCGGGTGTTACAACCTCCTCCCTTGATGAGTTCAAATTGCGTTTAAGCCTGTTCTGTATGAAAAGAATGACGATTAAACGCGCCCTGGCGTTACGAAACCTTAACTACACTGAAAGCTGTCCATCAGGGATGTAACGACTGGAGGGACCCACTGCAGAGTATTGGCAATAAAAAGTAGGGGGATCGTTCGTCATGTCTCAGCGTTGCAAGTCTCCGGTTCTGTGGATCGATCTGCGCAGCTCGGAGCGCTCTGCTACCCTGCTGGAGCTGTTCAGGGCAGCGTTTCAAATCGAGAATCTGGATCCTCACAACCCCGTTTTTGATCATCGGCGTATTACACCTTGCGCCATCTGTTTCGACTTTGACTACCCCGATATGCATGGCTTGACACTGATGCGTGAGCTGCATGAACGGCACCCGCTGCTGCCGATCATCATGATGACCGAGCAGCACTCCGAGTCGCTGATGGTCTGGGCGTTGAGGGTCAGGGTGTGGGAGATACTGCTCAAGCCGATGGCGCGCTCGGCGGCGGAGTACCAGATCGGCGCCATCTCCCGTTGCATAGAGGAGGCCGCCCAGGATCCCACAGCCTTGACTGCAGCCAGCCCTATGCTGAGGCTACCAGAGGAGTCACGTTTTCACGGCAGCAGCCTGGAAACCCGGGCGGTGCATCCGGCGCTGTCCTATATGCAGCTGCATCTGGGGGAGCACATTACCGAAGAACAGTTGGCCAGGTTCTGCAATATGCGTCCACTGCAGTTCAGCCGCATGTTTAAAAAAGCCTATGACGTCACCTTCCAGGAGATGCTGCAACAACTGCGCATGAAGGAGGCCACCCGGCTGCTGGAGAATCCCGACCTGCAGATACTCGATGTAGCCCTGACCGTCGGCTACCGCGACCACTCCTACTTCTGCCGGGTGTTCAAGAAGTACCTCGGTGTCACGCCGAAAACCTATCAGGAGCAGCTGCTCTCCCAGAATATGGACGAACAGCAGACGCTCAAACAGGCCAAGCTCTATGCCGTTGCCAACCTGGACACCCTGCCACCGCAGGAAGCCGACAGTTGGAGCCGTAGCCGACGGCCGGGGTGAGTGGCGGCCCGAAACCGGAAGCCTCCAGCAGTACCCGCTTCCGCCAGGCTGTACAGAAAAGATCGCTCGCTCTTGTGGCCCCACGGCTCTGGGATGACCCATTCGAAAATTTCCTTATCGGGTGCGGTATCACCTACAGACAGGACGGCACGTGGATAAAGCTCCCGATACAGGCCGGAACCAGACAGTTGACCTGGAAGGGATCAAGGTTCGAACGACGGCTCGCAAGCTACTCGCCGCGCCGTGGGAGACGTGGCCGGAGGGGCAGGACCAAGCCCTATTTTGGGTTGAGCTTCTGCAACACCATTGACATCATGGCTCATTGTTTATTATTGATATCGGCTTAAGCAGAGGAGAGGTGGGGCGTGCCAACCATCAGCGAGTTCTTCGGTATCCTGATCCGTATGTATTACGACGACCATAACCCGCCACACTTCCATGCCTATTACGGTGAACATGAGGCACAGTTCTCGATAGAGACTCTGGAGGTTCTCGAAGGATTCCTTCCCAAACGGGCAAAAGCGCTGGTCATCGAATGGGCCGTGGAGCACCGCCAAGCACTTCTTACAGACTGGGAACTGGCCGAACAGCATCAGCCTCTCCGAAAGATCGAACCTCTGGAGTAAACCCGATGCATAGAGTTACAAGCGTACAAACAAAACCAGGTTACACTTTGGCCTTGGCCTTCGAAGATGGCACCCAGGGGGAGATATCCATCGCCGACCGATTGTTCGGCCCCATGTTCGAGCCACTGAAAGATCCCGAGTTCTTTGCCCTGGCGCGAGTCGATGAATTCGGCGCGGTGTGCTGGCCCAATGATGCGGACTTGGCTCCGGATGCTCTTTACCGCAAGATCGCAACCTGAGACGTTACGAAAAAGGCGAAAAAGGGGGCAGAACAACATTTCGGGAGAACCCCGACCTGCAGATCCTCGATGTGGCCCTGACCGTCGGCTACCGTGACCACTCCTATTTTTGCCGGGTGTTCAAGAAGTACCTCGGTGTCACGCCGAAAACCTATCAGGAGCAGCTGCTCTCGCAGAATATGGACGATCAACAGGCGCTCAAACAGGCCAAGCTCTATGCCGTTGCCAACCTGGACACCCTGCCACCGCAGGAAGCCGACAGTTGGAGCCGTAGCCGACAGCCGGGGTGAGTGGCGGCCCGAAACCGGAAGCCTCCAGCAGTACCCGCTTCCGCCGGGCTGTACAGAAAAGATCGCTCGCTCTTGTGGCCCCACGGCTATGGGATGACCCATTCGAAAATTTCCTTATCGGGTGCGGTATCACCTACAGGCAGGACGGCACGTGGATAAAGCTCCCGATACAGGCCGGAACCAGACAGTTGACCTGGAAGGGATCAAGGTTCGAACGACGGCTCGCAAGCTACTCGCCGCGCCGTGGGATGCAAGCCCGATAGACCCTTTGGATGCGTGTTTCCTTGGGCAGGTTGAATACATGGCACAGGATATCGCCGCACAACATGTAAGTGCAGTTAAAGGCTTTCGCAGGCGGTATCGGCCACGCACGTTCTCTGTTGATCAAGCGCGAACCCGTTGATCATGAGCGCGAAGTGCGACTCATCTTTGTCGAGCCCGGGGATGATCATGATAATTCCCTCCTTCTCCCTATCGAGATAAACCCCGACACGCTGTTTGAAGAGGTAGTTCTGGATCCACGATTACAGGCTGACGATGCCAAAGCCAGGGAAACCGAGATTCGCTCATTTGGCTACAACGGACCGATAACCAAATCGGAACTGTATCGATCCGCGCTGTACAACATCGTGCTTCGATAAGAGCAGGTTCGGACGTTGCGGCCCTGCCTTGACCGTCGCGGCCGCAATGAGGGTAAAAAGGTAGGGCAAGTTGAAGTCGTAAACCCGGTTAACCCGGCGCGTTATGACGTGACTCGCTTGTGCCTCGGCATCCTTGTACAGAGCTTCGGATTGACGACAGACCTGTTTTCGGACTAAATTTGGTCACAAAAGGAGAGTGGCTATGAAACTATCGAGTCAGATCAAACCGATCAGTTACCTGAAGGCCCATGCCGCAGAGATCGTGCGTAACCTGTCGGGGAAAGGCGAGCCCTTGGTCATCACTCAGAATGGGGAAGCCAAGGTTGTAATACAGGATATCGAAAGCTATGAACAAACTCAGGAAACCCTGGCTCTTCTGAAGATCCTGGCGCTCGGCACGCGGCAGATCGAGGAAGGCAAGGTTCAGCCCTCCGGTGATGTTGTCCAGAGGCTACGAGATCGGCGAAAGGATTGCTGATGGCGTTCCAGGTATTGCTGACCAACGATGCATCCCGCGACCTGGAAGAGTTGTACGACTATATCGAGTCTCACGACGCACCGGGAAAGGCGGATTACGTTCTCGATCAAATAGAGAATGCCCTCTCGAGGCTCTCTGAAAATCCGGAACGAGGAGCCTATCCGCAGGAGCTGTTGGCCATCGGACTTCGCGAGTACCGTGAGATTCTTTTCAAGCCCTACCGCATCATTTACCGGGTCATGATCGATAATGTTTATGTCATGGTGATTGCCGACGGTCGCCGCGATATGCAGGCATTGCTGCAACGGCGGTTACTGCAAGCCTGAACCTTTGAGTTTGGCGCGGTGTGAAGGCCCAACGTATTGCCCTGGCGGTACTCGTCCCGTGACGGATCGCTCGGATAATGCCGACACGGGGACACACGCTTTCGGATAGTGGCGACGTTGATCGCTGGTTACCGGCTGTGTTCGATCATATCCTCGACCACTTCATCCTCCTCATGCAGATCGTTCGCGACGGGATCCGCCCCCGGTAGCACCAGGTTAAGCACAATCGCCACGATGCCGCACAGGCTGACGCCCTGCAGATTCAGATCTCCCGAGCCTATCGCCATGCCACCGATGCCGAACACCAGCGTGGTGGCGACGATCACCAGGTTGCGCTGCTTGGCCAGGTCGACCTTGGCCTTGATCAGGGTATTGAGCCCCACCGAAGCGATCGAGCCGAACAGCAGGATCAGGATACCGCCCATCACCGGCGCCGGAATCGTCTGCAGCAGCAAACCGAACTTGGAGACGAAGGCGAGCAGAATGGCGAATCCGGCCGCCCAGAGCATCACCACCGGATTAAATGCCTTGGTCAGCATCACCGCGCCGGTCACCTCGGAATAGGTGGTATTGGGCGGCCCACCGAACAGCGCCGCCGCGCTGGTGGCCAGGCCATCGCCGAACAGCGTGCGCTGCAGGCCCGGTTTGCGGATATAGTCGCGTCCGGTCACGTTGCCGATGGCTATGATATCGCCGACATGCTCGATCGCCGGCGCGATCGCCACCGGAATCATGAACAGGATCGCCTGCCAGTTGAACTCCGGTGTCACGAATGCCGGTATCGCCACCAGTGGTGCCGCCTGTACCTGGCTCAGATCCACCATGCCGGTGAACAGCGCCACCAGGTAACCGACGAACACACCCGAGAGTATCGGCAGCAAACGGAAGATGCCGTTGGCAAACACCGAGACCAGCAGCGTCGTCACCAGCGCCACCATCGATACCAGCAGCGCATCCAGATAGGGGAACAGCTCGATGGAACCATCGCCGCTCTTGCCCATCGCCATGTTGACGGCAATCGGTGCCAACCCCAAACCGATGATCATGATCACCGGGCCGGTAACCACCGGCGGCATGATGCGGTGGATAATGCCCGGTCCGCGCAGCTTGACCACCAGTGCCAGCAGCATGTACACCAGCCCCGCCGCCATCAGCGCGCCCATGGTGGCAGGCACGCCCCAGGTTTGCGTCGCGTAGCTGATCGGCGCGATGAATACGAAGGAGGAGGCCAGGAAGATCGGCACTTTCAGCCCGGTCACCAGATGAAACAGCAGGGTACCGATACCGGCGGTAAACAGCGCAACGCTGGGATCAAGCCCGGTCAACAACGGCATCAACACCAGTGCTCCAAAGGCCACGAACAGCATCTGTGCACCGGCCAGGATCGTGCGCCAGCTGCGCGCGCCACTATTCGCCATCAGGTTCAAGTCGTTCATCCGTTGTTACCTACTTGGTTCCAAAAATCTTGTCACCGGCATCGCCGAGCCCGGGAATGATGTAGCCCTTCTCGTTGAGATGGGAGTCGATAGAGGCGGTGAAGATATCCACATCCGGGTGTGCCGCCTGCACCTTCTCGATCCCCTCCGGGGCCGCCACCAGCACCAGTGCGCGGATACTGGTACAACCGGCTTTCTTGAGCATGTCGATGGTGGCGATCATCGAGCCACCGGTGGCCAGCATCGGATCGACGATCAAGGACATACGCTCCTCGATATCATTGGCCAGCTTCTCGAAATAGGCCACCGGCTCCAGCGTCTCCTCATTGCGGTAGAGCCCAACCACGGAGATCTTGGCACTGGGTACCAGCTCCAGCACACCATCCAGCATCCCGAGTCCGGCGCGCAGAATCGGTACCACGGTGATCTTCTTGCCTTTTATACGCTCGGCCTGGATCGGGCCGCACCAGCCCTCGACCTCATACTCTTCGAGTTCGAAATCCTTGGTTGCCTCGTAGGTCAGCAAGCAGCCCACTTCGGCGGCCAGCTGCCTGAAGCTGCGGGTACTCTTGTTGACGGAGCGCATCAGCCCCAGTTTATGGCGCACCAACGGGTGGCGAATCTCATGCACGCTCATGACCAAACCCCTCTCAGGCCCGGCACGACACCGGGAAATTGACCGTTCTATCAAAAATTAGACGAAAGACTAACCAAAGCCGCCCCGCCTGTCATCAGCGGCTTTGCCTAAGCCTTACGCAGGACGTTGCGTAATAGAGTTGCCCAAACCTCCAAAGCGCATTATCGTTTTGCCCTTTTATCTCAGCGGCCAGCCGCCAAGCAGCACTGAAAGAAGGGGCACATAGATGAGCAGCGTTGATCTCGAACATATCAAGCGGGTCTATATCGAGTCGGATCTGCTGTTCAGCCAGGCCGAGGTTGAGGCGGCAATGGAGCGCATGGCGCAGGAGATCACCGAGCAGCTGATCGATGCCAACCCGGTGGTGTTCACGGTGATGAACGGTGGCCTGGTGATCGCCGGCCAGCTGCTGACCCGGCTCAACTTTCCGCTGGAGGCCAGCTACCTGCATGCCACCCGTTATCGCAACACCACCTCGGGCCATGAACTGGAGTGGAAGGTGCCGCCGATGGTGGAGTTCAAGGGGCGTCCGGTACTGATCATCGACGATATTCTGGATGAGGGGCATACCCTGGCCGCCATCATCGACCACTGTCGACAGGGCGGTGCTTCCAGCGTGCAGAGTGCCGTATTGGTCAACAAGCGGCATGACCGAAAAGCACGTCCCGACCTGAAGGCCGAGTTTGTCGGACTGGAGGTCGAAGATCGCTATATCTTCGGCTACGGCATGGATTATCAGGGCTACTGGCGTAACGCACCGGGTATCTTCGCGGTCAAGGGGATGTAAAGGGTGGCCGCCGAGGCGTGCAACTGGCAATAATTTTCAGCTTCCCCAGTTGCTAACCCGGTTAGAATGATTTTTCCCCAACCAACGACAGGTCGAGCATGACGGAGATCGTCATCCTGGCAGTATCGGCAACGGCATTGGCCATCTGGCTCATGAGTCTGCGGCGCAAGGCGCCGGCCTCACGCCGCCTGCCCCGCTGATCCACCAGAATCAGCAGACACTGCGCAACTGCACCCGCTCACTCCGGGTGCAGCTCCTCGTAGAGATTCACAAACTCCATCGTCAGTCGGTGCTTCGGCGCCAGCTGGATCAGCGGTCGTGCCGCTGTATGAGATTCCTTCATCTTCACCGACGCGGGAATGCGCGTGTTCAGCACCGGCAGCGACTCCGCCAGCAACTCCGCCACGATCTTCTGCGGCAGTGATGCACGCGGTTGATATTGGTTTACCACTATCCCTTCCACCGTCAGCGCCTCGTTATGGTCGGCCCGGGTCTCCTGCACGTTGTTGAGCAGGCTGTACAGCGCCTGGCGGGCAAAGTCGTCGCAATCGAACGGGATCAGGCAACGCTCGGCGGCACAGAGCGCCGACAGGGTGAAGAAGTTGAACGCCGGTGGCGTATCGATGTAGATCGCATCGTACGATTCAAGCAGCGTGTCCAGCGCCTCGCGCAGCTTGTAGATCTTGTGTTTGGACTCCAGTTTCGACTGCAGATCGCCGAGATCGGGATGGGAGGGGATCAGCCACAGGTTGTCGAATGGGGTCTGGTGCACATAGCGCTGCGGATCGGCGGGCTTGAGCTGAAAGCTCAGCGTCGACTCGAAGAAGTCGCGGATATCGGTGTCCGGCGAGTTTGCCTCGTCACCGAGCAGATAGTGGGTCGAGTTGCATTGCGGATCCAGATCCACCACCAGTGTGCGCTTGCCCCGCGCCGCACTGATCGCCGCCAGATTGACCGCAATGCTCGACTTGCCTACACCGCCTTTCTGATTGAACACGACTCGACGCATCGTTGCACTCCTCTACTCGTGCACGGTGGCACCAATCCGACTCCCGACCTCAACCCTGCGACAGCAGTTCACGCAGGTCGATAATCGCGGCGTTGGCGCGTGATATATAGGAGGCCATCACCAGCGAATGGTTGGCCAGAAATCCAAACTCGGTACCGTTGAGAATCATCGGGCTCCAGATCGTGGCCTGGGTTGCCTCCAGCTCGCGGATGATCTGGTCGACGCTGACGCGAGCATTCTTCTTCTCCAGCGTCGGGGCAAAATCGACTTCGACCGCTTCGAGCAGGTGGATCAGCGCCCAGGCGGTGCCACGCGCTTCGTAGAAAACATCGTCGATCTCCATCCAGGGTGTCTGGATCTCCGACTCATGGGCGGTTTGGGTGGACTGCGCCGCCCCGGGACTACCGGCCAGATCGGTGTTCAAACGGCGTTGGCCGACGCTGGCACTGAGCCGTTGTGACAGACTGCCCAAGCGGGTGGACACATCCCCCAGCCAGTCGCGCAGATTATCGGCCCGGGCATAAAACTGTGCCGACTCTTCACCGGTTTCGGAAAGGCTCGCCTGGTAGGCACGCAACGCCTTGATCGCCTTGCGATACTCGCCTTCGCTATCGGGCAGGATCCAGCTGTTGGAATCGAAATGCAGCAGCGGCTCGGCCTTGGCAAGATCCGGATCTTCCGTGGATTGCGACTGGGAGCGACTGAAGGTTTTGCGCAGTGCACGCGCCATGTCGCGTGCCTGGACCAGCACCCCGAACTCCCAGTTGGGAATATTATCGAGCCAGATCCCCGGCGGCAGACGGTCGTTGCTGAGATAGCCGCCGGGTTTGTCGAGCAGTGTTTCGGTGACATGGATCAGCGCTTCGCTGGTGTAGTAGCCCACCACCGGCTGCTGGCCGCCCGCCTCTGCCTGCTGCTTCGCCAGCTCAACCATATCGACGCGGGAGGGTTCGAAACTCCAGTAAACACCGAACCCTGTCGCCACCAGCAGATAGAGCAGTATCAGCCCCGCCAACCCCTTCGCCACCTTGCCTCCCGCAAGACGGTTCCATAGTGGATCCCAGAGTTTGAACCAGATACGTTGCAGACCATCCAACACGTGCGTCCCTCTTCCTTTTTCGGTTCGGCATACCTCGGCATGCCGGACCTTATAAATTCGCTGCAGTGCAAACACCCGCCACCCCGCTTTCTGCCAGGGTTGTAACGCCATGGGAGCGAGGTTCATGATGCGTTGCACTATGGCGAATTTCCCGGCACCGGTCAACGAATAGCCGGAACGCTCACTACGCTCCTTCAATCAACGCCTGTAGCGGCGATTGCACCCCGCAGGCGATTACTTATTAACCACTCAGCGACAAAACTGGCCGCAAACTTCGCCAAACAGCGGCTTAATGCCGGAAAATTTGGGATTCACATGGACAGTGATTACGCTTTAATGCACACTTATGCGCAATTTTACTTAGCCACCTGATCAGGCGCTGGATCCATCGATTGCGGTCATCCCTGCAGTCATGTCCACCTCAGGTGCAGTTGTCATCCTCAAACATAACAGCCAAGACCGAGACTCTATTCCGATGGATATCCGCAAAGTCAAAAAACTGATCGAACTGCTCGAAGAATCCAACATCAACGAGATCGAGATCAAAGAGGGTGAAGAGTCGGTCCGTATCAGCCGGACGTCAAGCCTGGTGCCTCAGCAAGCCTACGCACCGATGCCCGTCGCTGCCGCTCCGGCACAGTTCCAGCCGGCCGCGCCCGCTGCCGCACCTGCCGCCGCGGAAGCCGCTCCGGCAGCACCGGCCGGTCACTCCGTCCGCTCGCCGATGGTCGGCACCTTCTACCGCTCTCCGTCCCCGACTGCAGGTCCGTTCGTCGAAGTGGGCCAGAGCGTCAAGGCCGGTGACGTGATCTGCATCGTCGAAGCGATGAAGATGATGAACCAGATCGAAGCCGACAAGTCCGGTGTGATCGAGGCGATCCTGGTCGAAGATGGACAGCCGGTCGAGTACGACCAGCCGCTGGTCGTCATCGCCTAACCCCGTCTCGAACTCCACCCAAGGATTTTTGAACGATGCTCGATAAAGTGCTCATAGCCAACCGCGGCGAGATCGCGTTGCGTATCCTGCGTGCCTGCAAGGAGCTGGGGATCAAAACCGTGGCGGTTCACTCCGTCGCCGACCGAGACCTGATGCACGTTCGTCTGGCTGACGAGGCGGTGTGTATCGGACCTGCACCCTCTACGCAAAGCTATCTGAACATTCCGTCCATCATCAGTGCCGCCGAAGTCACCGATTCTGTCGGTATCCACCCCGGTTACGGCTTCCTGGCGGAGAACGCCGGTTTCGCCGAGCAGGTGGAACAGTCCGGCTTCACCTTCATCGGCCCCCGCGCCGACACGATCCGCCTGATGGGCGACAAGGTATCGGCGATCAAGGCGATGAAAAAAGCCGGCGTACCGACGGTGCCCGGCTCCGACGGCCCGCTGCCGGAAGATAACGAAACGATCCACAAGATCGCCAAGCGCATCGGCTACCCGGTGATAATCAAGGCCGCGGCCGGTGGTGGCGGTCGTGGCATGCGTGTAGTACACACCGAAGCGCATCTGACCAACGCCGTTCAGGTCACCCGCACCGAGGCCAAGGCCGCCTTTGGCGACGAAACCGTGTACATGGAGAAGTTTCTCGAGAAGCCGCGCCATGTCGAGGTCCAGGTACTGGCCGACGGTCAGGGCAATGCGATCCATCTGTACGACCGCGACTGCTCGCTGCAGCGTCGTCACCAGAAGGTCGTGGAGGAAGCACCCGCTCCCGGTATCGATCCGGAAGCACGGGCGGCGGTACTCAAGTCCTGTGTCGATGCCTGCATCGAAATCGGCTACCGCGGTGCCGGCACCTTCGAGTTCCTGTACGAAAACGGCGGCTTCTACTTCATCGAGATGAACACCCGCGTGCAGGTGGAGCACCCGGTCACCGAACAGGTCACCGGTGTCGATATCGTCAAGGAGCAGCTGCGCATCGCCTCCGGCATGCCGCTGTCGATCAAGCAGGAGGATATCAAGCTCAACGGTCACGCCTTCGAGTGCCGCATCAACGCCGAGGATCCGCGCAACTTCATGCCCAGCCCTGGCAAGGTCAGCTACTTCCACGCACCGGGCGGTAACGGCGTACGCGTCGATTCGCATCTGTATGGCGGCTACACCGTACCGCCTCACTACGACTCACTGATCGCCAAGCTGATCACCTGGGGCGAGGATCGCGAAACCGCACTGATCCGCATGCAGAACGCGCTCGACGAGATGGTGGTGGAGGGGATCAAGACCAATATCCCGCTGCATCACGATATCGTCCGCGACGCCAACTTTGCCCGCGGCGGCGTCAACATTCACTACCTGGAGAAGAAACTCGGGCTCTAAGCACCGGGTTTCATCCAGTCAAAAAGCCCGCAATCGCGGGCTTTTTACGTACAGCCGATACGATTCCGGCGTTTCGCAGCAAACATGCCCCTCCAGAGTTTTCCTGAGGCCGGGCTTTGATACATACTCAGACGACAAGAATTGACGGAGCACTCCATGCCCTGGTTACAGATAAAGGTTGAAACCGCCCCTGAACAGGCCGAACAGTATGAGGATCTGCTGCTCGCCGCCGGCTGTGCCGCCGTCACCTATCAGGACGCCGCCGATCAGCCGATCTTCGAACCGGACCTGGGCACGACTCCGCTCTGGAGCCAAACGGTGGTCACCGGGCTGTTTGCCGCCGAGCACGATCTGCAGGAGACCCTGTGGCTGCTGCGCTCGGCACAGCAGCAACTGCCCAAAGTAGAGGGCCGCCCCCATCCGGAGATCAAGGCGGAGATTCTGGAGGACAAGGACTGGGAGCGCGAATGGATGGAGAACTACCATCCGATGCAGTTCGGCAAGCGACTCTGGGTCTGCCCCAGCTGGCGCGAAGCCCCCGACCCCAACGCTGTGAACATGATGCTGGACCCGGGCCTCGCCTTCGGCACCGGCACCCATCCGACCACCTCCCTCTGCCTGGAGTGGCTTGACGGCCAGGAACTCGACGGCCAACTGGTGGTGGACTACGGCTGCGGCAGCGGGATACTGGGCATCGCCGCGCTACTGCTCGGCGCCGACAGGGTGGTCGCCGTCGATATCGATCCCCAGGCATTGACCGCCACCCGCGACAACCTGGAGCGCAACCAGCTGGAGCCATCACGGCTGAGCGTCAGTCTGCCCGGAGCAACCCATGCGGTAAAAGCCGATACTCTGGTCGCCAATATACTGGCCGGGCCACTGGTCGAGCTCGCCCCCACCCTGGAAGCCCTGGTACGCCCCGGCGGACGCATACTGCTGTCCGGCCTGCTCGCCGATCAGGCGGACAGCGTTTCCGCGGCCTACGCACAGTGGTTCGCGATGGAGCCGGCAGCGGAAAAGGATGGCTGGATCAGACTCACAGGCACTAAATACCAGGACGCATGAACGAACCGCTGATCACTGAATGCCCCGGATGTCATTCGCGCTTTCGCGTGACCGAAGGGCAGTTGAATCTGGCGCAGGGGCAGGTACGCTGCGGCGCGTGCCTGCTGGTATTTGACGCCCGCATCGAGGCACGCCGCCTCGAACGCCATCAGCGGGAGATTCAGGTTCAGCAGAAACGATCGATCCAGCCCAAGCCAGAGCCGCTACCGGACCCTGTACGGGTGGTGCAAACCCGGTCGACCGATAGCCGGGTTGCCGCCGATACCGATGAGTTGGCTGATCGACTGCTCGCCGCGGGCAAAAAACTCAAGGCGACACCCGCAACTGCAGATGAACCGGCAAAACCCGCTCCGCCTCCCCCAGTCCGAGAAGAGCCGGTTGAACTGATCCGCGATGAGGAGGTTGCCGACGACGCGGCTCAGAGGACTGAGGCGCCGCCGGACAATATCCCCCACCTCTATGCCGAACCGATTCTGCTGGAGATAAGCCGGGAGAAGAACGACCCCTTCATCACCACCGGCTGGGCCCTGGCATCCCTGCTGGCGTTGCTGACACTTGCCGGCCAGTACCTTTGGTTCGAGCGCGCAACCCTGGCACACCACGAAGAGCTGCATCCGATCTATCTTCTCGCCTGCGACTCTCTGCCCTGCGAGCTAGACAACGGTGCCTACCGTTCGATCGTCAACCAGGGCATGGTCGTGCGCCCCCACCCGGCGTTCGCCGACGCGTTGAGTGTGGATATCCAGTTGCGTAACGATGCTGCTTTCGCGCAACCCTTTCCGGCGTTGTCGCTCTCCTTTACCGATCTTAAGGGGCGACCGGTGGCGAGCCGGGTGTTTAAGCCTCAGGAGTATCTGCCCGTCGACCGCCGCGGTGAGCTGATGCAACCGATGACGCCGGTGCAACTGCAGCTGGAGATCACCGACCCCGGCGTCCATGCCGTCAGCTACCAACTGGAACTGCTCCCGGCGAGTTGAAAGCCGGTTGTGAAGAAGCTCAAAAAGCCCCTTCGGTCAACCCCGAAATCGATCAAAAAATCGACAAAAACTGGTTGGAGCCCCCCTCCCGAAAGAGTATCATTGGCCGCCTTCCAATAACGAACCCGGACCTAAGCCGAACGGCTTGGGCCAGTATTCTTTTCCCTTTTGGCAGGTGTGTGATGTTCCAAATCGGCCCTTACACCATTGACAGTCAGGTTGTGCTGGCACCGATGGCTGGGGTCACGGATCGTCCGTTCCGCCAACTCTGCAGACGCATGGGCGCAGGCCTGGTGGTCTCAGAGATGGTCACCTCCGACACCCGCCTGTGGAACTCTCGCAAATCGGCCCTGCGCCTCGACCACACCGGTGAAGCCGAGCCTCGCTCGGTGCAGATCGCCGGTGGCGATCCACAGATGATGGCCGACGCCGCGCAGATGAACGCCGAACGGGGCGCGCAGATCATCGATATCAACATGGGTTGCCCGGCGAAGAAGGTCTGTAACAAGGCCGCCGGTTCCGCCCTGTTGCGCGATGAGGTTCTGGTCGGCGAGATCCTCGACGCCGTGGTCGGTGCCGTTGCTATCCCGGTCACCCTGAAGATCCGTACCGGCTGGTCGCCCGAACAGCGCAATGGCGAACGGATCGCCGAGATGGCGGAGCGGGCCGGTATCGCCGCCCTGGCCGTGCACGGCCGCACCCGCGCCGATCGCTATCAGGGGAGCGCGGAGTACGACACCATCGCCCGTATCTGTCAGCAGGTTTCCATCCCGGTGTTCGCCAATGGCGATATCGACTCGGCGCGCAAGGCGCGCACCGTGCTCGAGCACACCGGCGCCGCGGCGGTGATGATCGGACGTGCAGCCCAGGGGCGCCCTTGGCTGCTGCGCGAGATCGACCACTACCTGCGCACAGGAAAGGAGCTGGCGGCACCGGCGACAGAGGAGATGCTGCAGATTCTGACAGGCCATCTGGAAGCCTTATATACCTTCTACGGTGACTACATGGGCGTGCGCATCGCACGCAAGCATGTGGGCTGGTATCTGCAGCAACACCCGGAGTCTGCCGGGTTCAGGAAGCATTTCAATCAACTAGAAACAACAAGCGATCAGGTCAACGCCGTTTCTGCCTTATTGGCAGCGTCGGCCGCCGCCTGAATCCAGGATTGGGTACATGAGTACAGTGGAAAGCAAAGATTTGGAACAGTATGCACACACCACCCAGCCGCAGTCTGGCATGCCGGCGCAGACTCTGCGCGACACCGTGCACCAGTCTCTGACCAGCTACTTCAAGCAGCTGGACGGTCAGCCGGTTACCGACGTGTACCAGATGGTCCTGTCAGAGATCGAAGCGCCGCTGTTTGAGAGTGTGATGGCGTACACCAAGGATAACCAGACCCGCGCGTCCGAGGTCCTCGGCCTCAACCGCGGCACCCTGCGCAAAAAACTGAAGCAGTACGGCCTGCTCTAATCGAGAGCAATCGAGCGAACCGAGAGAAGCGAACCCGAGAATATGTCTGAGCAGAACACAACCCCCATTCGCCGCGCGCTGATCAGCGTGTCGGACAAAACCGGTATCGTAGACTTCGCCCGTGCACTGAACGCGCGCGGCGTCGAGATCCTCTCCACCGGAGGCACCTTCAAGCTGCTGCGCGAGAGCGATATCCCGGCCACCGAAGTGTCCGACTACACCGGTTTCCCGGAGATGATGGCAGGCCGCGTCAAAACGCTGCACCCGAAGGTTCACGGTGGCATCCTCGGCCGCCGCGGCACCGACGATGCGGTGATGGCGGAGCACGGCATCGATCCCATCGATATGGTCGTGGTCAACCTCTACCCCTTCGCTCAGACTATCGCCCGCCCGGACTGCGACCTGCCGATGGCGATCGAGAACATCGATATCGGCGGCCCGACCATGGTGCGTTCGGCAGCCAAAAACCATAAGGATGTGGCGATTGTCGTCAACGCCAGCAGCTATGAGCCGATCCTCAAGGAGCTCGAGCGCGACGGCGGCCTCAGCCTGAAGACCCGTTTCGATCTAGCGGTACAGGCGTTCGAACACACCGCCGCCTACGACGGTATGATCGCCAACTACCTCGGCGCTGTCATCGAGGGCGACGAGGAGGTCCCGGCCGACTTCCCGCGCACCTTCAATACCCAGTTCATCAAGGCGCAGGATATGCGCTACGGCGAAAACCCGCACCAGCGCGCGGCGTTCTACGTCGAAGCGAACCCGTCAGAGCCGAGCGTTTCCACCGCTCGTCAGCTGCAGGGCAAGGCGCTCTCTTACAACAACGTGGCCGACACCGACGCGGCGCTGGAGTGCGTCAAGCCGTTCCAGGAACCGGCCTGCGTCATCGTCAAGCATGCCAACCCCTGCGGCGTGGCGATCGGCAACGACATTCTGGAGGCCTATAACCGTGCCTTCCAGACCGACCCCACCTCCGCATTCGGCGGCATCATCGCGTTCAACCGTGAGCTGGACGGCGAGACCGCCAAGGTGATCGTCGAGCGTCAGTTCGTCGAGGTGATCATCGCCCCGAAGGTGACCCAGGAAGCCTCCGACATCGTCGCCGGCAAGCCCAATGTACGCCTGCTCGAATGCGGCGAGTGGGACAACCAGCGCGCCAAGGGGTTCGACTACAAGCGCGTCAACGGCGGCCTGCTGGTACAGGATCGCGATCTGGGCATGGTCGACGCCTCCCAGCTCAAGATCGTCAGCAAGAAGCAGCCGAGCGAGCAGGAGATCCGCGATCTGCTGTTCTGCTGGGAAGTGGCAAAGTTCGTCAAATCCAACGCCATCGTCTACGCCAAGAACGGCCAGACCATCGGCATCGGCGCCGGCCAGATGAGCCGTGTCTACTCCGCCAAGATCGCCGGCATCAAGGCCGCTGACGAAGGGCTGGAGGTGAAAGGCTCGGTGATGGCCTCCGACGCCTTCTTCCCGTTCCGCGATGGTATCGACGCCGCTGCCGCCGCCGGTATCAGCGCGGTGATTCAGCCGGGCGGTTCCATGCGCGATCAGGAGGTGATCGACGCCGCCGACGAGCACGGCCTGGCGATGGTGTTCACCGGCATGCGCCACTTCCGTCACTGATACAGGGATAGACCGGATGAAAATTCTCGTAATCGGTTCCGGCGGGCGCGAACACGCGCTGGCCTGGGCCGCCGCCCGTGATCAGGCGGTGGAGTGCGTCTATGTAGCGCCCGGCAACGCCGCCACCGCACAGGAACCCAAGCTGCAGAACGTCGATATCGATGTACTGGCACTGGATCAACTCGCCGCGTTCGCCAAGGACAATGCCATCGACCTGACCATCGTCGGTCCCGAGGCGCCGCTGGTGGCCGGTATCGTCGACAAGTTCAACGCAGAGGGTCTGCGCGTGTTCGGCCCCAGCGCCGGTGCCGCTCAGCTGGAGGGTTCCAAGGCGTTCACCAAGGACTTCCTGGCCCGCCACGCCATTCCCACTGCCGAGTACCAGAACTTCACCGACATGGACGCCGCGCTGGCCTATGTGCGCGAGAAGGGCGCTCCGATCGTGATCAAGGCCGACGGCCTGGCCGCCGGCAAGGGCGTGATCGTGGCGATGACATTGGAAGAAGCGGAAGAGGCGATCCGCGACATGCTCGCGGGCAACGCCTTCGGCGACGCCGGTCACCGCGTCGTGGTGGAGGAGTTCCTCGATGGCGAGGAGGCCTCCTTCATCGTCATGGTCGACGGCGAGCATGTACTGCCGATGGCCACCAGCCAGGACCATAAGCGGGTCGGCGATGGCGACACCGGCCCCAATACCGGCGGCATGGGTGCCTACTCTCCGGCTCCGGTGGTCACTCAGGCGATCCACGACCGTGCCATGAACGAGGTGATCCTGCCCACCGTTCGCGGCATGGCGGCCGAAGGCAACGAGTACACCGGCTTCCTCTACGCGGGGCTGATGATCATGGCCGACGGCACACCCAAGGTGATCGAGTACAACTGCCGCTTCGGCGACCCGGAAACCCAGCCGATCATGCTGCGCCTCAAGTCCAGCCTGGTGGAGCTGTGCAACGCCGCGCTCGACAAACGCCTGGACCAGGTAAAAGCGGACTGGGATCCGCGTCCCTCGGTGGGCGTGGTGATGGCCGCCGGCGGTTACCCCGGTGACTACGCCAAGGGCGACGAGATCAACCTGCCGAGCGAATGCCCGGCCGACAGCAAGATCTTCCATGCCGGCACCAAGCTGGTGGACGGCAAGGTGGTCACCGCCGGCGGCCGTGTGCTTTGCGCTACCGCGCTGGGCGAGAGCGTTACCGAAGCGCAGCAGCGCGCCTATGAACTGGTCGACCTGATCAGCTGGAAGGATGCCTACTACCGCACCGATATCGCCTACCGCGCCATCGCCCGCGAGAAAGCTGACCAGTAAGACAAAATCACTCGATTGTGCTACAACAGCAGCCGCCTTCGGGCGGCTGTTATCGTTTATGAAAGAAACTCATCTATGAAAGGAAGTCATCGATGTCGCTAGAGCTCTGGCTGGCGCTGTTCAGCGCCGCCATCCTGATCAGTTTATCGCCCGGGGCCGGAGCGGCCACCGCGATGAGCTATGGGCTCAACCACGGTGTCCGCGGCGCGGCCCCCGCAGTCGCGGGGTTGATCGCCGGCTATGGCACCCAACTCCTGGTCGTTGCCGTGGGTCTGGGGGGCGTGGTCACGGCTTCCCCCAGCCTGTTTATGGCCATTAAATGGATAGGTGCCGGCTACCTGATCTGGCTGGGTATTACGCTCTGGCGCTCACACACCGGACTCAAGCTCGGTCTGAGCAGCAGTACCGGCAAGCGCCAGCGTTTCATCAGTGCCTATTTGGTCAACATCACCAACCCCAAGGGGATCATCTTTCTGATCGCACTGGTGCCCCAGTTCATGGATCCGACCCTGCCCAGACTGCCGCAACTGCTGGTGATCGCCATCACGCTGCTGATCGTCGACTGGAGCGTGATGACCGGTTACAGCGGCCTGGCATCGCGCCTGCGCTACCTGATGCAGAGCCCGAAAGCGGTGCGTTGGCAAAACCGGCTCTCCGGCACTGCCCTGATACTCGCAGGTCTGGTACTCTCCACAGCTACACTCTGAGTCGCATCCGGTTAGGGAGAGGGAGATTCGTATCATGTGGTTTAGCGGCGGTTTTTCAGGACAGTTCACGCGCACCCTGCCCGGCCTGTTGCTGATCCTGACTCTCAACGGCTGCAGCGTGTTTCAGGACACCCCGAGCGAAACCGATAACGACTCCGACAACTACTGTCTGAGCGCTGGCAAAGGCCAATCCTACGACTGCGATAACCCAACTGTTTTGCCTTATACAGGGCCATTGCGAATCCGCGATCTGCCGATCGACGACGAAACCCTGTACGCCCGTGTCGAAGAGATCAAGCAATGGCTGGCTCAGCAGCGCGCCATTCTCTCGGGCGAGCCACTGGAGCACCCGCCAGCAGGGGGCGACTCTACCCTGATACCACCCGCGCCCGAAGCGCTGGCTGCAGCGACCGACATCAGCAATCCGGAGGAGACCCTGGCCGCCGCGCTGGCGCTCACCGAACGCGGCGACTACGAGACCGCCCTATCGCTGATCGACGAGTATAAAACCCTTAATCCGGACGATCTCTCCGCCTCATTGATCGAGTCCCGCATCCTGTTGCAGAGCGGGCAGCTGCAGAGCGCCGAGCAGCTGCTGCGCTGGAAGATCAAGCAAAATCCGCAGATCCCGGAACTGTACAATAACCTGGCGGCGGTCCAGGCAGCCAACGGCAAGGTGGGGGAAGCGATCACCACCCTGCAGCAGGCTTTCGCCACCGATCCGAGTTTCGCCCGCATCCAGCAGAACCTTAAGACCCTTTACACTACCTCCGCCAATCAGGCACTGATGCCCGATCTGGCACCGGTGCCGCCGAAGCTGAACCTGATCGACCTGGTTCCCGAACGAAACTAGGAATGTAGCCAAGTCGTAACATTTTTTTTCATCTTGGCTGCACCGCACAACGGCGCCAGCGGAAAACCTCGCCTCCCCCATAGCAGTAGTCGACAGGGCTCTTTTAACGCACCTGCACAACGGCAGAGCGGTGCTCATAAATAGTGCGCCCGCGCGCTGAACTTTACCCAACTCTGTGCTATCCAGAAGATAAACGAGCAGCCGGTTTACCCACCGGCCTCGCACATTTGGCTCAACCGTTTTCCCTGATCTAAACCGCTACGGAGGATCCCGTCATGTTCAGACAGCTGGAAGACGCAGGCCTGACCGACATCCATATCGGCCTGGACGCTGCGACCGGGATGCGCGCCATCGTCGCCATCCATTCCACTGCCCGCGGCCCCGCCATCGGTGGCTGCCGCTTCCTACACTACGCCAACGAGCAGGAGGCGTTGACCGACGTCATCCGCCTGGCGCGTGGCATGAGCTACAAGGCAGCCCTGGCCGACCTGCCTCACGGTGGCGGTAAGGCGGTGCTGATCCGTCCCGACCGGCCGTTCGACCGCAGGGCACTGATGCAGGCGTTCGGGCGTTTCGTCGACACGCTGGGCGGGCGTTACATCACGGCGGTGGATAGCGGCAGCGAAGTCAGCGACATGGATATAATCGCGCAAGAGACCCGCTGGGTCAGTTGCACCAGCCAGAGCGGCGACCCCTCGCCCTATACCGCGATCGGCGTGTTCAGCGGCATCCAGGCCTTCGTCAGGGTCGGGATGGGACGGCAGACACTCAGCGGTCTGCGGGTGGCGTTGCAGGGTCTGGGTCATGTCGGCATGGACCTCGCGGGCAAGCTACACGCGGCCGGTGCGCAACTGGTGGTCAGCGACCTGGAGCAAGCTAATCTGGATGCAGCGGTACGTGAGTTCAACGCCAGGGTGGTCGAGCCCGACGCCATCTACTCGGTTGACTGCGATATCTTCTGCCCCTGCGGCCTCGGTGCCATCCTGAATGAACACACCATCCCTCGCTTGCGCTGCAAGATTGTCGCCGGCAGTGCCAACAACCAGCTGGCCTGCGAGGAGGACGGTGAGCGTTTGCGAGAGCGCGGCATCCTCTATGCGCCGGACTACATTATCAACTCCGGCGGTCTGATCCAGGTGGCGATGCAGCACGCCGGCGCCCCCGAGCAGGCGATCATCGACAAGATCCTCGGTATGGGTGCCACACTGGAACGACTACTGGAAGATGCACTCCGGCTCAATCTGCCGATCGAGAAACTGGCCGACCGCTTGGCAGAGCAGCGCCTGCATGGACGCCATGCGTCACAACACCATGCGGCCTGATCGGGTCCGCATTGGAATAAAGGAGGTACAGCATGCGTGAAACCGTGTTCAAAACCGAGATCGGTCTGACCCACTACCTCAGTGCGGATGGCGAGCCGCTGGGCGAGCTGCCCGGCTGGAGTCATGAGCCGGAGCCGCTGACCGGTTACTACCGCTGGATGGTGCTGGCCCGTCAGTTCGACCAGAAAGCGGTCGCACTGCAGCGCACCGGGCAGCTCGGTACCTATGCATCCTCACTGGGCGCGGAGGCGATCGATGTGGTCACCGGCCACCTGATGACACCAGAGGATATCCTGGTGCCCTACTATCGCGACCATATCCTGCAGATGATCCGCGGCACGCCGATGTGTGACCTGCTGCTCTACTGGGGCGGTGATGAACGCGGCAACGCCAGCCCGGGCATGGGGCGGGACCTGCCCAATGCAGTGCCGATCGCGACCCAGACACTGCATGCCGCCGGTGTCGCCGCAGCACTGAAATACCGCCATCAGCCCCATGCCACGGTCTGCCTGTGCGGCGACGGCGCCACTTCCAAGGGTGACTTTGCCGAAGCGTTGAACCTGGCCGGGGTCTGGCACCTGCCGCTGGTGATGATCGTCAACAACAACCAGTGGGCGATCTCGGTGCCGCGCCATCTGCAGTGCGCCGCGCCCACCCTGGCCCAGAAGGCAATCGCTGCCGGAGTCCCGGCGGAACAGGTCGATGGCAACGACCCGATCGCCCTGCACGAGGTGGTCGAGTACGCCCTGCAGCGCGCCCGCGCCGGCAAGGGGCCGACACTGATCGAGGCGCTCAGCTATCGCCTTAGCGATCACACCACCGCGGACGACGCCAGCCGCTACCGGGGCCCCGACCAACTCAAGGAGGCCTGGCGGAAAGAGCCGTTACGCCGCCTGCGCCAGTATCTGGTCAACCTGGGGTACTGGGACGAATCCCGTGAACGCCAGTGCCTGGACGAGGCACAACAGCAGGTGCAGCGCGCCGTCGAG
This sequence comes from Marinobacterium ramblicola, assembly GCF_019084545.1. Taxonomy (GTDB): domain Bacteria; phylum Pseudomonadota; class Gammaproteobacteria; order Pseudomonadales; family Balneatricaceae; genus Marinobacterium_D; species Marinobacterium_D ramblicola. The sequence goes on along the minus strand of NZ_JAHREP010000003.1, from coordinate 32,551 downwards.
GAGTACCTGTCCACACCGCCGGAGCCGGTCGAGAGCATGTTCCAATACCTCTATGCGGAGATGCCCGACCAGCTGCGCGATCAGATCGAGATGGCCCGCGTGCGCGGAGGAGGTGACCTATGAACGAATCGATCTGTCTGCTCGAAGCGGTCAATCTGGCGTTGGCACGAGCACTGGAGGACGATCCTGAGGTGATCCTGTTCGGCGAGGATATAGGTCACAACGGCGGCGTGTTCCGCGCCACCGACGGGCTGGCGAAGCGTTTCGGCGCGCACCGGGTCGTCGACACCCCGCTGGCCGAGAACATGATCGCCGGTACCGCCGTCGGCATGGCCTCCCAGGGGCTGCGCCCGGTGGTCGAGATTCAGTTCATGGGGTTCATCTTTCCGGCCCTTGAACAGCTGATCTCCCACGCGGCGCGCCTGCACCACCGCACCCGCGGCCGCCTCAGCTGCCCGATGGTGCTGCGTGCACCCTACGGTGGCGGTATCCATGCGCCGGAGCACCACTCGGAGAGCACCGAAGCGCTGCTGGCCCATATCCCCGGTCTGCGAGTGCTGATCCCCTCCTCCCCGGCGCGCGCCTACGGCATGCTGCTCGGTGCTATCCGCTGCGACGATCCGGTGATCTTCCTCGAACCCAAGCGTATCTACCGCGCCAGTAAAACCCTGGTCGAAGACAGCGGCGCCGCGCTGCCGATCGATCGCTGCTTCACCCTGCGTGAAGGGGCGGCCCTGTCGCTGATCAGCTATGGCGCGATGATTCCGGAGTGCCTGGCAGCGGCAGACAACCTGGCCGAACGTGGCATCGACTGCGAGGTGATCGATGTCGCCAGTCTCAACCCGATCGATTACGACACCCTGCTCGCTTCGGTAAGCAAAACCGGTCGTGCCGTCATCGTGCACGAAGCCCCGGGCAAGGGCGGCGTGGGCGCCGATATCTCGGCGGTACTCAACGAGCAGCTCTGGGGCCAGATGCGCGCCCCGGTGATGCGAGTCACCGGATTGGATACCGTGATGCCCTACTACCGTAACGAGCAGCACTACCTGCCGGGTGTCAGCGACATATTGGATGCTGTGGATAAATCACTGGAGGCTGGCCGCAATGAGATACTTCAAGCTACCGGATCTGGGTGAGGGTTTGCCCGAAGCGGAGATCCTCGAATGGCACGTCAAGGAGGGGGATCAGGTCAAGGTTGACCAGATACTGCTGTCGGTGGAGACCGCGAAAGCGATCATTGAGGTGCCTTCGCCCCAGAATGGCACAATCGAGCACCTTTTCGGTGCGCCGGGCGATACCATCCACACCGGGGAGCCGCTGCTTGAGTTCGCCGGAGAAAAGGATCAGGACAGCGGTACCGTCGTCGGCGAGTTGAAACAGCAGACTACGGCGGTCAACCCGGCGGGCGAACAGTTTTTCATCGGCGCCTCACCCAGCAGCCGCGAGTACCGCGACCGCCATATCAGCCCTGCCGCCAGGGCCTTGGCCCAGCGCCTGGATATCGATGTCAACACCGTGCCACAGCGCAACGGTCGTGTCACCGCACAGGAGGTGGAAGCTGCCGCCGACAGGGCGCAACGCCTCGGGCCGTTCGAGCCACTGCGCGGCGTACGCAAACAGATGGCCCGCACCCTGGCCAGCGCCTGGGAACAGGTGGTGGCAGTCACCATTCACGACGACGCCGATATCGAGCACTGGCCCGCCGGTACCGATATCACGCTCAGGCTGATCGATGCGTTGGCCCATGCCTGTCAGCACGAACCCTCGCTGAACGTCTGGTTCGACGGCGATCGCCTGGCGGTGCGCCGACATCCACAGCTGGATCTGGGGGTGGCGGTGGACACCGAACAGGGTCTGTTCGTACCGGTGCTGCGTAACGTCGGCGGCCGCAGCGCGGAAGATCTGCGCGCCGGGCTGGATCGGCTGCGGGAGGATGTGCGCAACCGCTCCATCCCGCCGGCAGAGATGCTCGGTGCAACCCTGACCCTGAGCAATTTCGGCATGTTTGGCGGCCGCTACGCGACCCCCACTGTCGTACCGCCCCAAGTCGCGATTCTGGGTGCCGGCAAGATCATGACTGAAGCGGTTGTTTTTGAAGGCAAAATACAGCCAAGGCGGCGACTGCCGCTGTCTCTGACCTTCGATCATCGTGCCGCAACAGGAGCTGAAGCGGCACATTTCATGCAGCTTGTCGTAACAAGGCTGCAAGATTAGCCCGATTCCCTCCCCGCAACCTAAGCATAAGGAGATTGTCAAAGAAGTTGTAAAACGGCCATTCCCAGGCACGAGCTTTGGACTACACTGAAACAGGAAGGCGGCGTAGTACGCAGCGACAACAACTTTTAAATCAGGTTGTTAAGCGAACATCCAGCGTCCGAGTACAGGAAGGTGAGCAATGAGTATCTTTGACCATTACAAAGCGCGTTATGAATCGATCCAGCAGGAGGAGATGAGCCTGCAGGAGTTCCTCAGCCTGTGCAAGGAGGATCCTATCGCGTACGCCAATTCTGCCGAGCGTATGCTCAAGGCGATTGGCGAGCCGGAACTGGTCGATACCTCGATGGAACCTCGAATGAGCCGTATCTTCTCCAACAAGGTGATCAAACGCTACCCGGCCTTCAGCGAGTTTTACGGCATGGAGGAGGCGATCGAAGCGATCGTGTCCTACTTCCGCCACGCCGCACAGGGCCTGGAAGAGAAGAAACAGATCCTCTATCTGCTCGGTCCGGTTGGCGGTGGTAAGTCCTCCCTGGCCGAACGGCTGAAAGCGCTGATGCAACATATCCCCTTCTACGCGATCAAGGGCTCGCCGGTGTTCGAATCCCCGTTGGGGCTGTTCAACCCGAAGGAGGATGCCGAAATTCTCGAGCAGGAGTATGGCATCCCTGCCCGCTACCTGCGCGGCATCATGTCGCCCTGGGCGGTCAAGCGGCTGCATGAATATGGTGGCGATATCACCCAGTTCCGCGTAGTCAAGCTCTATCCGTCGATCCTGAATCAGATCGCGATCTCCAAGACCGAACCGGGCGACGAGAACAACCAGGATATCTCCAGCCTGGTCGGTAAGGTGGATATACGTAAGCTCGAGGAGTATCCACAGCACGATCCGGATGCCTACAGCTTCTCCGGAGCCCTGTGCCGTGCCAACCAGGGCTTGATGGAGTTCGTCGAGATGTTCAAGGCACCGATCAAGGTGCTGCATCCTCTGCTCACGGCAACTCAGGAGGGCAACTACAACAGTACCGAGGGGATGGGCGCGATCCCTTACGACGGCATCATCCTGGCCCACTCCAACGAGTCCGAGTGGCAGACGTTCAAGAACAACAAGACCAACGAGGCGTTCATCGACCGCGTCTATATCGTCAAGGTGCCCTACTGCACCCGGGTCACCGAAGAGATCCATATCTACGAAAAACTGCTCGAGAACAGCTCCCTGAAGGAAGCCCCCTGCGCACCGGACACCCTGAACATGCTGGCCCAGTTCACCGTGCTGTCACGTCTGAAGGTGCCGGAAAACTCCAACGTCTACTCCAAGATGCGCGTTTATGACGGCGAAAATCTGAAGGATACCGACCCGAAAGCCAAGTCGATGCAGGAGTACAAGGACGCGGCGGGCGTAGACGAGGGGATGGAGGGCCTGTCCACCCGCTTCGCGTTCAAGATCCTGTCCAAGGTGTTCAACTTCGACGCCGCCGAGATCGCGGCCAACCCGGTTCACCTGCTCTACGTGCTGGAGCGCGAGATCGGCCAGCAGCAGTTCCAAAGCGAGGTGCAGGAGCGCTATCTGGGCTATTTGAAGGAGTACATTGCGCCGAAATATATCGATTTCCTCGGCAAGGAGATCCAGACCGCTTACCTGGAGTCCTACTCCGAGTATGGCCAGAACATCTTCGACCGCTACGTCACCTACGCCGACTTCTGGATTCAGGATCAGGAGTATCGCGATCCGGAGACCGGCGACATTCTCGACCGCCAGGCGATCAACGAAGAGCTGGAGAAGATCGAAAAACCGGCCGGAATCAGCAACCCGAAAGACTTCCGCCACGAGATCGTCAACTTCGTACTGCGTGCCCGCGCCAGCAACATGGGCAAGAATCCGAAATGGAGCAGCTACGAGAAGATGCGCACCGTGATCGAGAAGAAGATGTTCGCCAATACCGAGGATCTGCTGCCGGTAATCTCGTTCAATCCGAAGGCATCCTCCGACGAACAGAAGAAACATGGCGAGTTTGTGAAACGGATGATCCAACGCGGCTACACCGAGAAGCAGGTACGCCTGCTCTCCGAATGGTATATCCGCGTGCGTAAGTCCCAGTAAGCAGCAACACAGGTGTCCGCCGGGCTTCAGGCCCGGCGCTGTCACCGACCTTGGGAGTCTTCGGTATGAGCTACATCATAGACCGCCGCCTGAACGCCAAGAAGAAAAGCACCGTCAACCGGCAGCGCTTTCTTCGTCGCTACAAGCAGCACATCAAGCGTGCTGTGGAGGAGGCCATCCATGACCGCTCGATCTCCGATATCGAGCGCGGCGGAGAGGTCACCATCCCCCGCCGCGACATCTCGGAGCCGATCTTCCACCACGGCAAGGGCGGGAGGAACACCCGCATCTACCCCGGCAACAAGGAGTTCATCACCGGCGATGAGTTCCAGCGCCCGCAAGGCGGTGGCGGTGGCGGCTCGGGCCAGGGCAAGGCCAGTAATCAGGGCGAGGGGGAGGATAACTTCACCTTCACCATCAGTCAGGACGAGTTCCTTGACTTCATGTTCGAGGATCTGGAGCTGCCCTACCTGGTGCGCAAGCAGCTGAAGGACGCCACCTCGTTCGAAACCCGGCGCGCCGGTTTCAGTACCAGCGGCTCACCGGAGAAACTGCATATCGTCCGCTCCCTGCGTGCCGCTCACGCACGTCGTATCGCGCTCGGCGGTGAGGAGCGCAAGGAGATCCGCGAGCTGCGCAAGCAGCTGTGGGCGCTGGAGGCACTGCCGGCAGCCGAGGCGCCGAAGGAGGAGATGCAGGCACTGCGGGACAAGATCGCCGAGCTGGATAAGAAGGCGCGTCGCCTGCCCTTCATCGACGATTTCGACCTGCGCTACAACAACCTGATCCGCGTCCCCGTGCCCTCAAGCAAGGCGGTGATGTTCTGCGTCATGGACGTCTCCGGTTCGATGACCCAGTCGATCAAGGATATCGCCAAGCGCTTCTTCATCCTGCTTTACCTGTTCCTGGAGCGGAACTACAAGCAGATCGAGCTGGTGTTCGTGCGCCACCATACCCACGCCAAGGAAGTGGACGAGCAGGAGTTCTTCTACTCCCGGGAAACCGGCGGCACCATCGTCTCCAGCGCGCTGCAGCTGACCGCCGACATCATCGATGCCCGCTACTCGCCGGCAGACTGGAACATCTATGTCGCCCAGGCGTCGGACGGTGACAACTGGGATGGCGACTCGGCCACCTGCTCAGACCTGTTGATGAAGCGTATTTTGAAGAAGGTCCAGTACTTCGCCTATGTGGAGATCACCACCGGACCGCACCAGAATCTCTGGTACGAGTATGAGCAGGTGCACGACGCGTTTCCGGACGAGTTCGCCATGCAGCATATAACCGATGCCGGCGAGATCTATCCCGTTTTCCGCAAGCTGTTCGAGAAGCGAACGGAGGGTGCCGCATGAGCGCAACCAAGAAACGCCGTCCTATCTCCACGGGTTCGGAATGGACCTTCGACCTGATCGAAGAGTACGACCGCGAGATTGGTCGCGTCGCCAAGAACTTTGGCCTGGACACCTACCCCAACCAGATCGAGGTGATCACCTCCGAACAGATGATGGACGCCTACGCCTCCATCGGCATGCCGCTGAACTACAACCACTGGTCGTTCGGCAAGCAGTTCGTCGAAACCGAACAGAATTACAAACGCGGCCGCATGGGGCTGGCCTATGAGATCGTCATCAACTCCAACCCCTGTATCGCCTACCTGATGGAGGAGAACACCATCACCATGCAGGCGCTGGTAATTGCCCACGCCTGCTACGGCCACAACTCCTTCTTCAAGGGCAACTACCTGTTCCAGACCTGGACCGACGCCTCGGCGATCATCGATTACCTGCTGTTCGCGAAAAACTACATCAGCCAGTGTGAAGAGCGTTACGGCTTCGACGAGGTCGAGTCGCTGCTCGACTCCTGCCACGCGCTGATGAATTACGGCGTCAACCGCTACAAACGTCCACGTCCGCTAACCGCCACCGAGGAGCGCGAACGGCAGATGGCGCGCGAGGAGTATATCCAGCGCCACCTGAACGACCTGTGGAATACCATACCGCGCAAGGAGATCTCGCCCGAGGAGAAGGTGATCCGCTATCCGAAAGAGCCGGAGGAGAACCTGCTCTACTTCATCGAAAAGAACGCCCCGCTGCTTGAGCCCTGGCAGCGGGAGATCATCCGCATCGTGCGCAAGATTGCGCAATATTTTTATCCACAGAAACAGACCCAGGTGATGAACGAGGGCTGGGCCACCTTCTGGCACTACACCCTGCTGCATCAGCTGTACGATGAGGGGCTGGTCACCGACGGCTTCATGATGGAGTTCCTGCACTCCCACTCCAGCGTGATCTACCAGCCGCCGTTTGACAGCCCCTACTTCAGCGGCATCAACCCCTATACCCTGGGCTTCCACATGATGAGCGATATCCGTCGTATCTGCGAGAAGCCGACGGATGAGGACCGGGAGTGGTTCCCCGATATCGCCGGCAGCAACTGGATAGAGACCCTCGACAGGGCGATGCGCAACTACAAGGATGAGAGCTTTATCATGCAGTTCCTGTCGCCGCGTCTGATGCGCGAACTGCGCCTGTTCGCCATCCTGGATGACGCCGAGCGACCGACGCTAAGAGTCGATGCGATTCATGACGAGATGGGCTACCGCGCGCTGCGCGAACAGCTCTCGGCACAGTACAACCTGGGCAACCGCGAACCCAATATCCAGGTCTACAACGTCAATGTCCGCGGCGACCGCAGCCTGACACTGCGCCACTACATGCATAACAATCAGCCGCTGGGGGAATCCACGGATGAAGTGCTGAAGCATGTGCATCGGCTTTGGGGCTTCGACGTGCTGCTGGAGTCGGTGACACCGGACAACAAGGTGAGTCAGGCATATCACTGCCCACCCAAGGAGATCTCGATCGAGCTTGCTTGAGCGGGTGCAACAGCACTGGCTATACTGGGTGCTTCAACCCGCAACCCGAGAGAAACCGATGGACTGCTTGTTCTGCAAAATTGTCGATGGCGAGATCCCGGCCGAGATCCTGTATCAGGATGATAAGGTGATCGCGTTCCGGGATATCAACCCACAAGCCCCCTTCCATGCGCTGGTGATCCCGCGCCAGCATATCGCCACGGTTAACGACATTGCCGACGACGACCGCGAGCTGGTCGGCCATCTGGTGCAGGCCGCAGGTAAGATTGCGCAGAAGGAGGGTTTCTCGGAGGATGGCTTCCGTACCGTACTAAACTGCAACAGCCATGGTGGACAGACCGTCTACCACCTACACCTGCATCTGCTGGGCGGCAAACCGATGGGCTGGCCCCCCTATCAGGACAGGCTCAAGACCCCGGTCTGATCTACCTGCCCCAACCCGGGACTATCTCCACCCGGGTTTCACCTCCCCTTTGCTGCATCGCACTATAATTCAGTAATATCGACCGTCTAGACTAGCGCGAAGCACTGATCAGGGAGAGCACCGCATGGCGACCATCGCGACCGGCCAACCACCGGCCCACAACCAACTGGAATTTTTTATCGAACAGGCACGCCGCGCCCGTCCGATCCGCACCGCGGTGGTACATCCGGTCGATCACAACAGCCTGAGTGGCGCCATCGAAGCGGCCGAGCAGGGTCTGATCGAACCCCTGCTGGTGGGCCCGGCACACAAGATACAGGCCGCGGCCGACGCGGAAGGGATCGACCTCTCCCCGTACCGAATCATCGCCACCGAGCACAGCCATATGGCCGCCGAGCGTGCCTGCGAACTGGTGCGCATGGCGGAAGCCGAAGCGCTGATGAAGGGCAGCCTGGGTACATCGGAGCTGCTCGGCGCCGTGGTGCATAAAACCCGCGGCATACGCACCGAGCGCCGGTTGAGCCATGTGTTCGTGTTCGACATTCCCAACTATCACAAGCCACTGGTGATCACCGACGCCGCGATCAATGTGGAACCGGACCTGATGACCAAGCGCGATATCGTGCAGAACGCGATAGAGTTCTGCCGCTCGCTGGGCAACAACGAACCGAAAGTCGCCGTACTCGCGGCGGTGGAGAAGGTGAAACCCAACATGCCCAGCACCATCGACGCCGCCGCGCTGTGCAAGATGGCCGACCGCGGCCAGATCACCGGCGGCATCATCGATGGCCCGCTGGCGTTCGATAACGCCATCTCCCGCCAGGCCGCGCTCGACAAACATATCGATTCACCGGTGTCCGGCGAGGCCGATATCCTGCTGGCCCCCGACCTGGAGTCGGCCAACATGATCGCCAAGCAGTTGATCTACCTGGCCAACGCCAAATCCGCCGGGATCGCCGTCGGCGCACGGGTACCGATCATCCTGACCAGCCGCGCGGAAGGCGCCCTCGGTCGCCTGGCCTCCTGCGCCCTGGCGTCGCACATGGTACTCGGGAGATCTGAACCATGGATACCATCCTGACCGTCAATGGCGGCTCCTCCAGCCTCAAATGCGGCCTGTACACCTTCAAGGATGACGGTCTGCACTGTCTCTATCACCTGAAGCTGGGTAATCTGCTCGGCGATATCGCCCGTTTCGATATCATGGATGAGCGAGATGCCCCGCTGGAGCATCAGGATCTGGATCTCGGCGCTGTCGATCTGGAGCAGCGCCACCAGGCGGCGCTCAAGCACGTACTCAGCTGGCTCGACCAGCACCTGAGCGACGTGCGCCTGATCGCCACCGGCCACCGCATCGTGCATGGCGGCGACCAGTACAGCGCACCGGTCGAAATCGGCGAAGCGGAACTGGAACAGCTGCGGCGCTATATCCCCCTGGCGCCGTTACACCAGCCCTATAACCTGCGTCTGCTGGAAGCCTGCGCCGCGCTGGCACCGGACATACCGCGGATCGGCTGTTTCGATACCATGTTCCACAGTCAGCAACCGCGGCTGGAGCGACTCTATGCGATCCCGCGGGCGCTGACCGAGGCCGGCGTGCACAAGTACGGTTTCCACGGCCTCTCCTACGATTACATCCAGCATCAGTTGCTGGCACGCGGCAGCGGCCAACTGAAAACGGTGGTCTGCCATCTCGGTGCCGGCGCCAGCATGTGTGCCATCCGTGACGGGATCTCCATCGCCAGCTCCATGGGTTTCACCGCCGTCGATGGCCTGCCGATGGGCAGTCGCTGCGGCAACATCGATCCAGGCGTGCTGCTCTACCTGATGCGCGAGCGGCAGCTGGATCTGGACCAGATCGAAACCCTGATCTACAAGCAGAGCGGTTGGCTCGGCGTGTCCGGCATCAGTTCCGACATGATTACCCTGCATCAGGCCGATTCACCCAACGCCGAGGAGGCGATCGACCTGTTCTGTTACCGTGCCGCGTTGGAGATCGGCCGGTTGAGTGCGGCGCTGGAGGGGCTGGAGCAGCTGGTGTTCACCGGCGGCGTCGGCGAAAACGACGACGATGTGCGTGCGCGCATTCTCTCCCGTTGCGGCTGGCTCGGGGTCAGGGTTGACGCTGCCGCCAATGCCGCTCACGCCGAACGGATCGATGCCGGTGGTTCAAGCGTAGAGGTCAGGGTGATACCCACCAATGAGGAGGCGATGATCGCCCAGCGTGTCGCCGAACGGCTGCGCGCCTAGTCGACAGTGCCGGGCGGCACGGCCTGGCCGTGTACGTTAAAGCTCCAACCGGACCCGCTGTCTTCGGGGGCGGTGGCAAATGCGCCACAGTGACGACAGCGATAGAGCCAGCGTTCCGCCAACTCAAGCATTGGCCGCAGACCGCTGTGCGCCGGCAGCGGCTGCACCTTTGCACTCAGGGCGCGGCACTGTTCACAGAGAAATCGGGTAGGCATATCTGACATCCTGTCGATTGATAAGGCATCCTAAGGCGCGGTTCGTCTTCTGCGAATAATCTCGAACAAACACACGCCCGTTGCGACCGAAACGTTAAGGCTGCTGACCTCTCCCGCCATCGGAATGCGGATCAGTTGGTCGCAGTGTTCGCGGGTCAACCGGCGCATCCCCTTGCCCTCCGCCCCCATCACCAGCGCCAGCGGCCCGGTGAGATCGGCATCGTACAGCTCCGCATCGGCCTCGCCCGCCGTACCGGTGATCCAGATACCATACTGCTGCAGCAGTTGCAGGGTGCGGGCCAGGTTGGTGACCTGGATATAGGGCACCGACTCCGCAGCGCCGCAGGCAACCTTGATCGCAGTGGCATTGAGCGGGGCCGACTTGTCGCGCGGCGCGATGACCGCTTGAACACCGGCCGCATCGGCGGTGCGCAGGCAGGCGCCCAGGTTATGCGGATCGGTGACACCGTCGAGCACCAGCAGCAGAGCCGGCTGGTTCAACCCCTCCAGGCCCTCGAGCAGCCGCTCCAGATCCTGCTCGTTGCCGGCCTGAAGCGCAGAGGTTTCCGCGACCACGCCCTGATGAACGCCCTGGGCGAGCTCATCAAGTTTGACACGCGGTACCTGCTTGATCGGAATCCCCGCCTGTTCCGCGTCGTTTACCAACGACTGCAAACGCTTATCGATACGGCCCTGCACCAACAACACGCGACGAACCCGACCTGGATCGCGCTTGAGCAGCGCGCTGACGGCGTGGATGCCGAAGGTGATATCCGCTTTCATGACAACCCCGTGACCAATCGGTGAGCCCAAAACAAAGGCGCACATTATCACTAAAATAGCGTCGAAAGCCCAGCGCAGTGCACTAACGACCAGAGGCCGATGAAGCAGAGGGTTGAGTTAAGTCAGAGTGGATGCACCCGCACAGGAGAATCGCGAGCACCCTGCTAGAGATACGCTCACCGTCGGGCCGTGCCCGGCTCGGCGACAGGCGGAAACGAAAACAGACCGCGATAACGGCCTGTTTTGCAAAACGAGATTGTCGATGCCGAAGCTTATGCCAGTCCTTCGAACACCTTGTTACGAATATCGTCCACGCTGCCGACACCCGGCACATAGACGTATTTCGGCGCACTGGCCGGATCCTCTTCGGTCCAGCCACGGTAGTAGTTGATCAGCGGCTCGGTCTGGTCATGGTAGACCTTCAGGCGCGCGCGCACGGTGTCTTCCTGATCGTCGTCACGCTGCACCAGGTCGTCCCCGGTCACATCATCCTTGCCTTCCACCTTGGGCGGATTGTAGACGACATGATAGGTCCGGCCAGAACCCGGGTGTACCCGACGACCGCTCATGCGCTTGATGATCTCGTCATCGGCCACGTCGATCTCGACCACAGCGTCGATGGTCACGCCCGCTTCCTTCAGCGCGTCCGCCTGAGGGATGGTGCGCGGGAAGCCGTCGAACAGGAAACCCTTGGCGCAATCCGCTTCGGTAATACGTTCTTTCACCAGACCGATGATGATGTCATCGGAGACCAGACCACCCTCATCCATCACCTTTTTGGCCTGCAGGCCCAGAGGGGTGCCGGCTTTGACGGCGGCGCGCAGCATGTCACCGGTCGAGATCTGTGGAATGCCGAACTTTTCGGTGATGTACTGTGCCTGAGTCCCCTTACCGGCACCTGGAGCGCCAAGAAGAATAATACGCATGAGAGGGTTTTCTCCTGATAATTGCTGTAAGCCAGTAAAACTGAATTCTTGAACCTGACTCTGCGCGCCGGGCCATTCGCCGCTCAGCCACAGATAGGGTTTCTGTAATTGTTATTGTCCCGGTCCTTGATGACAGAGACCTTAGCCTGACCCCATGCCCGCCACAATTCGACATTAGCACTAACAATTGGGCCCACTTTGGTCAGGCGAAACGAGCAGAGTACGCCATCAGCCCCTACCAGTTCAACTAATCCGGCCAGCCCGAGGCTAGCCGGTGTTTCGCATCCCGGCAGAAATCCCCGCCATCGTCACCATCAGTGCCTGCTCCAGCCTCTGGTCCGGCTGATTGCGATCGCGGTATAACAACTCGGCCTGCAGGAAATGCAAGGGGTCGATATAGGGGTTACGCACATCGATCGACTGGCGAATGACCGGGTTCTGGTCAAGCAGCTGTTTAACGCTCTTGACCTGTTTGACCTGCTCCACCGCTTTGAGCAGACGTGCTCTCAGCGCAGAGCCCAACGCGGTCAGCTCAGGGGAGACCAGCCGCTGCTCGTAATATGCCGCGATGCTGATATCGCTTTTCGCCAGTACCATCTCCAGCATATCGATATAGGTACGGAAGAAAGGCCAGTTGCGATACATATGCTGTAGCCGAGGCAGCTCGCCATTGTCTATCGCCTCCCCCAGCGCGCTATCGGAGCCCAGCCAGGCGGGCAGCATCAGGCGGATCTGGGTCCAGGCAAAGATCCAAGGTATCGCACGCAGAGACTCGACCCCGCCATCGGCGCGCCGCTTGGCTGGACGGGAACCCAGCGGCAGCTTGGCCAACTCCTGCTCCGGCGTTGCGCAGCGGAAGTAGGGCACGAACTGCGGATCCTCCCTGACCACGGCGCGATAGGATCCAAGTCCCGCGGCGGCCAGGCTATCCATTTCGTCCCGCCACTCGCGGTCCGGCGCCGGCGCCGGCGCCAGGGTGGCCTGCAGCACAGCGCCGGTATACAGCTCCATGTTACGTATCGCCAGCTCCGGTACGCCGAACTTAAACCGAATCATCTCCCCCTGTTCGGTGACGCGCAGGCTACCGGCGACCGAACCCGGCGGTTGCGCCAGGATCGCCGTGTGGCTGGGACCGCCGCCACGCCCCACCGTACCGCCACGGCCGTGGAACAAGGTAAGTTTGATTTTATGACGGGCGCACAGGGCGGTCAGTGCTTCCTGCGCCCGATACTGTCCCCAGGCCGCCGCCAGTTGCCCGGCATCCTTGGAGGAGTCGGAGTAGCCAATCATCACCTCCTGCTGCCCGTTGACGTAGCTGCGGTACCAGTCGATCTCGAACAGCGCCTCGATGCAGGCGCAGGCGTTGTCCAGATCATCCAGCGTCTCGAACAGCGGCACCACCCGCAGATTGTGACTTATGCCCTGCTCCCTGAGCAGCAGTATCACCGACAGCACATCCGAGGGCCGGCTCGCCATGGAGATCACATAAGAGCCCAGGGCCGAAGGATCGGCATCGGCAACGACGCGGCAGGTGTCGAGCACCTCCTGCACCTCCGCACTGGGGGTCCACTGCCTTGGCAACAACGGTCGGCGTGAGTTCAACTCCCGCAACAGGAACGCCTGCTTGTCGGTTTCACTCCACTGGGTGTAACGACCCAGACCGTAAAATCCGGTGAGCTCATCGAGCACCGCCGCGTGCCTGTCGGCGTTCTGCCGTATATCCAGGCGCACCATGGTCAAGCCGAAGCAGGCGACCCGGCGGATCAGATCTTCCAGTTTGCCGGCGGCGATACCGGCCATGCCACACTCGATCAACGAGCGATGGCACAGCTGCAGAGGCGCCAACAGCTGCTCCGGCTGCATGACCGGCAGGGGAACTTCGGGAACATAACCGTCCAACTGCGACTCTATCCCCTCGCGGGTGATCAGGAGGTCATGCTTGAGCGAACCCAACAGCGTGCGGTAGGGCTCGTCCACGTCGCCGACCACCGCCTTCATCTCGGCGCTGGCCCTGAACATCGACAGCTCGCCACGCAGCTCATCGACGGAACGGATATAGAGATCCAGTGCCTCCCAGCGCGCCAGCAACAGCACTTCCTGGGTCACCTCGGCGGTGACGTTGGGATTGCCATCGCGGTCACCGCCCATCCAGGAGGAGAAACGCACCGGACAGCAGTCCAGCGGCAGGCCGCGGCCCAGGGATGCCCGCAGCTCTGTATCAAGACGTCTGAGGAAGCGGGGCACCGCCGACCAGAGCGAGTTTTCCAGTACCGCGAAGCCCCATTTGGCCTCGTCCACCGGCGTCGGCCGCTGCTTGCGGATCTCGTCGGTATGCCAAATCTGGTTGATCAGCTCATCGACGCGGGTCTGGCAGGGCGCGCCGCGGTCAAGCTGCTTGAGGCACTCGGTGATGGCGTCATATTTCTGGATCAGGGTGCGACGGTTGACCTCGGTGGGATGGGCGGTCAACACCAAGTCTATGTTGAGCGTCTTCAGGGTTTCGAGCAACTGATCGGCACTGTATCCCTGTTGCTGCAGACGGGTCAGGAGGTCTTGCAGTTCATCGGGAGCCTCCTGAACGGCGGCGTTGTCCAGGCGACGGCGCACTCGATGGTGTTCTTCGGCGATATTGGCCAGATTGAGGAACTGGGTAAACGCACGCGCCACCGGCAGTACCTCATCCTCGTGCAACTCACCCAACGCCTCAAGCAACTGCTGGTGCTCAGGCCGCTCCTGATTGCGACCAGCTTTGGCCAACTGGCGGATATGCTCGACCCGTTCGAGGAAATCCGGCCCCAGATCGCTAGAGATGGTTCGCCCCAGACTCTCGCCCAGCATGCGTACGTCATCGCGCAGGTCTTCGTGCAGATCGCTCATGGATGGCTCCCTTCATCAACAGGTTTCCTGCCATCCTACCCCAAAGAAGCGCGCTGCCAACCCCTGCTAAAGTACCGTCACGGCGCTGTCATGATCGCCTGGAGTCTTTCCAGCGCACGTTTGGCTTCCCATTCGGAGCCGTACTTGATCTGCTGTTGCCGGTTATTGCTCAGCACCAGCTCGATCCGGAAATGGCTATCTGCCTGGGGCAGGGTGTCGTAGCCCAGCTCAGCACTGCGAAACTCCTCAAAGCTGAAACGCTCATATCCGCCAGGCCGCACCACCGCCAGCGCTCTGCCCCGGATGTCGACCAGCAGCTCGGGGCTACCGCCCAACCGTTCGGTAACGCTAAAACCGCTCCCTTGCAGCGCGGATCTCTGCTCTGAGCTGCGCTGCCAGTTCCAGACAGCCAGTACCAGCATCAACACCAGTCCGATAATAAAGATCTGCGGTCCCGACATAGCGCCTCCTAGAGCCCCCTGCGCTTGGCCTCATCCCACCATTGGTCGAGCTGTTCCAGAGTGAAAGCTGACCAATCTCCGCCTGCTGCATTGACCTGCTGCTCGATAAACCCGAAGCGACGCTCGAACTTGGCATTGGTGGCACGGATCGCCTGCTCGGGATCCACATCAAGATGGCGGGCCAGGTTGACCTGCACGAACAGCAGATCGCCCATCTCCGAGGCTATTGCCTCCTGTCTGCCCGACAGAATCGCTTCACGCAGCTCGGCGATCTCCTCTTCGATCTTATCCAGCACCGGCAGCGCTTCGCCCCAGTCGAAGCCTGCTTTGGAGGCGCGTTTCTGCAGCTTGGCGGCACGGCTCAAACCCGGCAGGCTCAACGGAATCTCATCGAGAACGCCGGGGCGAGCTTTGGCCTCACGCTCCTGCTGCTTGATCGACTCCCAACGCTCGCCAATCTCTTCGGTTGCTATCTCACCCTGTCGCCGTTCACCGCGCAGTGTTCCATCCGGAAACACATGCGGATGACGCCGCAACAACTTGGTAACCAGCTGGTCAACGATGGCATGGAAATCGAAGCGCTGCTCCTCCTCTGCCAGACGTGCGTAGAAGATGACCTGGAACAGCAGGTCGCCGAGTTCATCCTGCAGATGGGGCCAATCCTCGCGCTCGATGGTATCGGCCACCTCATAGGCCTCCTCGAGCGTATGCGGCACGATCGACGCGAAGGTCTGTTCTAGATCCCAGGGGCAGCCCGATTCAGGATCACGCAAGCGCTGCATCAGGTAGATCAGGTCATCCAAGGTGTAACTCACGAGCGACTTCCCCGCCGCTCCCGGTGCACATCCATGACGTTCTGGATCTGGTTGATCTTGTCCATGACCCGTCCCAGCATATCGAGACGGGCGATCTCGATGGTCAATGACAGCCGCGCCAGATTGCTCTTGCGGTCGGTCGCGGTGTTGGCCGCCAATACATTGATATGCTCATTGGCCAGCACCATCATCACGTCACGCAGCAAACCGGAACGATCGAACGCTTCAATGGAGATGTCGACCGGGTATTTCGTGCTCTCTTCGTCGCCCCAGTCCACACCGATAACACGATCCGGTTCCTGGTCGCGCAGGGCCAGCAGATTGCTGCAATCCTCACGATGAATCGACACCCCGCGGCCCTGGGTGATATAGCCCATGATCGGATCCCCCGGTACCGGCTTGCAGCAGGACGCGACGGTCGTCAGCAGGTTGCCGACCCCCTGTATTCGCACACCGCTGCCGCCCTTGCGCGGTTCATCGGAGATCCCGCTGGGCAACGCCAGATCCAGCTGCTCCTCCGGCTTGTCGGTTTCCAACTGCCGCTGGGCTTCATTGATGATCTGGGACAGTCGCAGATCGCCTGCGCCCACAGCCGCGTACATATCCTCGCCCTGCTTGTAGTGCAGACTACGGGCGATCGTCGGCATATCGACCTGATGAGCATCGATTGCCAGCCGGCGGAACTCGCGCAACACCATGTCGCGGCCGGCATCGGCGTTCTGGTCCTTGGCCTGCAGCTTGAACCAGTGCGCGACCTTGGCTCTAGCTCGCGAGGTGGTGACATAGCCCAGGTTGGCATTGAGCCAGTCGCGCCGTGGCCGCTCTTCGCCGGTCAACACCTCGACCTGATCGCCGGTTTTCAACTGCCGGTTCAACGGCACGATGCGCCCGTTGATGCGGGCGCCACGGCAGCGATGGCCGATCTCGGTGTGCACACGATAGGCGAAATCCACCGGTGTCGCACCGCTGGGCAGGTCCACCACATGGCCATCGGGGGTAAACACGTAGACCCGATCCTGCACCGCGTCACCACGCAGCATCTCGCCGAAGGTTTCGCTGTCACCCAGCTCGTCATGCCACTCCAGCACCTGACGCAACCAGGAGATCTTCTCTTCGTAGCCGTCGCGACGCGAGCGAGTGTCGGTACCCTTGTAGAGGTGATGGGCGCACACGCCCAGTTCAGCCTCTTCATGCATGGTGAAGGTACGGATCTGCACCTCAAGCACCTTGCCTTCGGGTCCGAACACCGCCGTGTGTAGCGAACGGTAACCGTTGGGTTTGGGCGAGGCGATATAGTCGTCGAATTCGTGCGCGATGTTGCGCCACAAGCCATGCACAATGCCCAGCACGGTGTAGCAGTCACGAATTTCAGGCACCAGGATACGGACCGCTCGCACATCGTACACCTGGCTGAACTCGATATTCTTGCGCTGCATTTTGCGCCAGATGCTGTAGATATGCTTGGCGCGTCCCATCACGTCGCCATCGATACCCGCCTCTTTCAGCCGCGAGCGCAACATCTCGACCGCCTCGTTGATATACAACTGGCGGTCGAGACGACGCTCGTCGAGCAGTCGCGCAATGTGCTTGTAGTCGTTCGGTTTGAGGTAGCGGAAGGAGAGATCCTCGAGCTCCCACTTGATATGGCCGATGCCGAGCCGGTGCGCCAGAGGCGCGTAGATATCGAACACCTCCCGCGCCACCAGATAGCGTTTCTTGCGGTCAGCATCCTTGACGCCACGGATGGCGCAGGTGCGCTCGGCGATCTTGATCAGTGCCACGCGCACATCATCGATCATCGCCACCAGCATCTTGCGCAGGTTATCCACCTGTGTGGCGCCGGCACCCAGCACACTGGCTTCGCTGCGGGGATTTTTCAGTGAGCCGATGGCCGCCATCTGCAGTACGCCATCGATCAGTTGGGCGATGGTCGTACCGAACTCCGTGCGCACGCGCTCCAGCGCGAGTTTGCGCTCGCGCACGGCGCGATAGAGAATTGCGGCGACCAGCGTTTCCTGATCCTGCTGCAACTCGGCAAGGATCTGCGCCATCTCCAGGCCGGTCAGGAAACTGCCGAGTGTAGAGGAGCCCCAGGAATCCTCCTCGGGCGGCACGTCGGCCTGGGCCTGACGCGCGACTTCACACGCTTTACGCACCTGCGCAGGGTCGACCAGCTTGACCTGCTCCTCCAGACGTTCCAGCCAGAGATCCAGATCTACACTGCCATCTTCCCGAATCGGGTGGTCTTCTCGAACTTTTACCATGGAGTCATGCCACTCCTGTCTCGCGCTTCTGCCGTCGCCATGTCTACTACAACAGACCCATATTCAAACCGCGCTCTCGCACCGCCACGAAGCAGCAACCAGAGCGCCACAGGATCTGCTCCACCTTTCACCTCCCTGGCTGCCGGCGGCTTATTCTAATCTCTATGACTCTGCCAAGCGAGTAAGTTCAACCTGCTTTATCAGCTTAGAGCGTTTGTCGACACGCTGCCACAGAGGCTCAACCGTTGAAAACACCGGTAGACAGGTAGCGGTCGCCACGGTCACAGATAATGCACACGATGGTGGCACCGCTCACCTCTTCGGCAAGACGCAGCGCGCCGGCCACCGCGCCGCCGGAGCTGACGCCACAGAAGATACCTTCGCGCCGCGCCAGTTCGCGCATACGGCTTTCAGCATCCTGCTGGGTGATGTCGATCACTCGGTCGACCCGCGCCGCATCGTATATGCTGGGCAGATAGGCCTCCGGCCAGCGCCGGATTCCCGGGATCTGGGAACCCTCCTGCGGCTGCAGACCGACAATCTCAATGCTCGGATTCATCTCTTTCAAGTAACGGGAGGTGCCCATGATGGTGCCGGTGGTACCCATGGAGCTGACGAAATGGGTCAACGTGCCCTGGGTCTGCTGCCAGAGCTCCGGCCCTGTCGTGCGGTAGTGCGCCTCCGGGTTGTCGGGATTGGAGAACTGGTCCAATACCCTCCCCTTGCCTGCTGCCTGCATCTCCAATGCCAGATCCCGCGCGCGTTCCATCCCTTCGGCCTGGGTTACCGTGATCAACTCCGCGCCATAGGCTGTCATCGCCGCCTTGCGCTCGTCGCTCATGTTGTCGGGCATGATCAACCGCATGCGGTAGCCCTTGATCGCCGCCGCCATCGCCAGCGCGATTCCGGTGTTGCCTGAGGTCGCCTCGATCAGGGTATCCCCCGGCTTTATCTCACCACGCTCCTCGGCCAGGGTGATCATGCTCAGTGCAGGACGATCCTTGACCGAACCCGCCGGATTATTCCCCTCCAGTTTGCAGAGGACAATATTGTCATTGGCAGCCTGGATACGCTGCAAACGTACCAAGGGGGTGTGGCCGACACAGTCGGCAATGGTCGGATAATGCACAGACATCGTTATGACTCGGAAAGAGGTTTAAATAACAATACGGAATATAAAACCAATATTTTATATCCAGATTATAGGATGTCGATCATAGCAGTCGCCCCCAAGCGTCACAACCAACAATGACCCGTGCGGTTAGCGCCGCTGATTGTCGCGACAACTACAACCGATCGCCAGCCAGAGTGGTGCCAGCAATCTGCTTGCCAGTCAGGAACAGCGTTCCGCGATAACTGTGGCAACCACGTAATGTTGCTCATCGCTATAGGAGAGGTGCCAAGCGGCAATATTGAGGGTTTTGGCGATCTCGGCAGCTTGGCCATTGAGTTCCAGCAGGGGTTTGCCGCTGTCGGCATGGTAGATACTGATCTGATGCCAACCGACACCCTGGCCGATCCCTGTACCCAGGGCCTTCACTGCTGCTTCTTTCGCCGCAAAGCGTTTGGCCAGAAAGCGGGCTGGCACATTGGACTGCTCGAAATGGACCAGCTCAGCCGCGGTCAGTATGCGTTGCGCCAACCGAGGCGTACGCTCCAGCGCCGCCTCGATACGCGCGATCTCGACAATATCGGTGCCCAGTCCTGCGATCATCGCCGCACGGCATCCCGTTGCGCCTGCACCCGCTGCTGGGCACGGTCCATCAGATCGCGCATCTCTACAACGGCTTGTTTGATACCGACGAAGAGGGCATGCGCGATCAGGCCATGACCGATATTGAGCTCATGCAACTCGGGAATCTCCGCGACCGCCTCCACATTGTGGTAGTGCAAACCGTGCCCGGCATTCACGATCAACCCAAGCTCCCGCGCTCGGCGTGCGGCCAGTTTGAGGCGCTCAAGTTCCGCATGCTGGCGATCAGGTGTTTCGGCATCCGCATAGGCACCGGTGTGCAGCTCGATGACCGGCGCCAGGCAGCGCGCCGCGGCCTCGATCTGACTCGGTTCCGGATCGATGAACAGAGAAACTTCGCAGCCGGCAGCGCTCAGTCGGCGACAAGCGGCGGCGACTTCGTCAAAATGCCCGCTGACATCAAGACCGCCCTCTGTCGTCAGTTCCTCACGCTTCTCCGGTACCAGGCAGACATGCGCCGGCCGGATCTCCTCGGCCAATGCGAGCATCTCCTCTGTAATGGCCATCTCCAGATTCATGCGGGTGTTCAAGACCTGGGCCAGTACACGCACATCCCGCTCCTGGATATGTCGGCGATCCTCGCGCAGATGAACCGTAATGCCATCCGCACCCGCCTCCTCTGCCAGCAGCGCGCCGTGTACCGGATCGGGATAGCGGGTACCGCGCGCCTGACGCAGGGTGGCGATATGGTCGATATTGACGCCGAGCAGAAGGCGATTGGGATCTACCACGGGTTACTCCTTTATTCTTGTGAATAACAGACGGCTGTTTAATGGACGTTCTCCAAGCAGTTCCGCCAGCGCTTCACGCATCAAGCGCTTGGCGCTGCGCCGAACCTCCACGTCTTCATAATTATCGTCGGCGATAGCCAGAAGATGACGACCTGAATACTGGTACATGCCCTCAACTGCGGACACCAAACCACGTTGCGGCAGGAAGCTATAGCTCATACGGGCATCCAGTCCGGACAAACCCAGTCCAAAACCAAGCTCATCGAGTAACTGGCGCTCAAAGGTACGTAGTGCGCCCTCGATATCCCGGCCCAGCTGCAGCTCGTTGAGCACGTATCGGTAGTATAGGAAAATCCGCGGACAGGGCTCTTCAGGCTGCAACAGGCGCTGCAGCAGTTCGTTGACATACAGGCCACAGAGCAGCGCCTTGCCGGTCAGCGGTGGCTGCACCTCGACACCCTCGACAGCGCCCAGATTCTTCAGCTCATGACGCCCGTGCCAGCCCAGCTGCAACGCCTGGAACGGCTGCAATGATGAGCGCAGGCGGGATTTTGGACGGCGCGCACCACGTGCCACCGCGCTGATACGCCCATGCTCCAGGGTCAAAAGATCAACCAGCAGACTGCTTTCGAGATAGGGCCGACTGTGCAGCACGTAGCCCGCCGATGAATCGACCCGTTGACTCATGGAGCAAACTCACTCGTGTCGGTAGCCCAGGCTATGCAGCGCACGCTCATTGTCCGCCCAGCCGCGCTTTACCTTGACCCAGAGGTTGAGCATGACCTTGCAATCGAACATACGCTCCATATCCTGGCGCGCATCTCGGCCTATCCCCTTGAGCACCTCACCCTTGTTACCGATGACAATGCGCTTCTGCCCCTCGCGTTCGACCAGAATCAAGGCGCTGATGGTCAACAGGCCACCCTCGTGGCGGAACTCCTCGATCTCGACGGTGGTACCATAGGGTACCTCATCGCCCAGGTTGCGCATCAGCTTCTCACGCACCAGCTCGGCGGCGACGAAGCGCGAGCTGCGATCGGTGATCTGATCCTCGGGATAGAGATGAACGCTCTGCGGGATGTAGCGCTCGACCACCTCTTCAAGGTGAGTGACGTTATGCCCCTTCTCCGCTGAGATTGGCACGATCTCGGCAAAGTTCAGTTTGGCCGAAAGCTGCTCCAACTGGGGTAGAAGCACGCCCTTGTCTTTGAGCAGGTCCACCTTGTTGACCGCCAGAATCACCGGGCAGCGGGCGAATTTGAGCTTTTCCAGAACCGCCTCATCCTCTTCCGTCCAGGCCGTTCGGTCGACGATGAACACGATCACATCGACATGACGCAACGCCTCGGATGCGGCCTGGTTCATATAACGGTTAAGCGCCCGCCCCTTGTCATCGATATGCAGCCCAGGCGTATCGACATAGATCACCTGCAGCTCACCCTCGGTCTTGATGCCCAGGATCTGATGCCGGGTGGTCTGCGGCTTTTTCGAGGTGATGCTGAGTTTCTGCCCAAGGATCCGGTTCATCAATGTGGACTTGCCCACATTAGGACGCCCAACGATGGTGACGTAACCGCAACGCTGTTCACCACCCTGCTCGGTATCGAACTGATCACTCATACCTTGCCTCCGCTTTTTTCCAGGGCTATCAACGCCGCATGAGCGGCCTCCTGCTCGGCCTGTCGACGGCTGCTACCCACGCCCTCGGTTGGCTGCGCAAGCAGGGACACATCACAGCGGATACGGAAGGTCTGTGCATGGGCTTCCCCTTCGACCGACAGCAGCTCGTAGTTCGGCAACGCTTCACGACGTGACTGGAGAAACTCCTGAAGACGTGTTTTGGAGTCCTTCAACGTCTCGTTCAGATCCAGCCCCTGCAAACGGGACTCGAACCAGTTCAGTATAAATCCGCGAACACAGCCAAGGTCGGTATCCAGGTAGATGGCGCCGATAATCGCTTCTACCGCATCCGCCAAAATCGAGTCTCGGCGGAAACCTCCACTTTTCAGCTCGCCGGAGCCCAGGCGCAGATAGTCACCGATGTTCAATTCACGCGCGATCTCGGACAGGGTCTCCCCCTTTACCAGACGCGCACGCAACCGGCTCATCTGGCCTTCACGAGCCGCTGGAAACTTGGCGTACAGCGCTTCGGCAATAACAAAGTTCAGGATCGAGTCGCCGAGGAATTCAAGACGCTCATTGTTGCGCTTACCACAGCTACGATGGGTCAACGCGAGCTCGAACAGGCTGGGATCGGAAAAATCGTGCCCCAGCCGACGAGCTAGTTCATCTGTAGGTTTTATCAAGGCTTCGTAACTTCATAGTGCTCTTTAAATACCACTACGGCATCGACGTTATAAAACATCGGCACACGCGTCTCATAATCCAGATCGAAGTGAAGCACTCCCTCTTCGAGCTTGATTTTCAGGGAATCACGCTCAGGCAGACGCACCTGGTTGATCCCGAAACGACGGTCGAGGTCACGCTTGATCTCAGGAATCGGCTTTTTGATCTCATCCTGATCCAGCGTCACATTCTCAACAATCGATTTTATCGTCCAATGATCCATGTAAGGCGTATAAAGCTTGAATCCGACGGTAAAAAACACACCCGCCACCATAATGACAATCAGCGTCGCCAGTATGGACGCACCCTGCTCTCTGGACCTGTATACGCTCACTCTGTTCTCCTTTACTTGATTGAACGAACCGCTCCGAAATCCGGCAGACTCAGCAGTTCCGACCAGTGCATCCAGACCGCTACCGCCTTGCCGACCAACAGCTCATCCGGCACAAAACCCCAGTAACGGCTATCGTTGCTGTTGTCTCGATTATCACCCATGACGAAGTAGTGTCCAGCCGGGATCGTCCACTGTGCATTCAGGGTAGGACGCCCCAAATCACGGTAGATCTCATGTTCCGTCTCACCCAAGGTCTCTTTTATCAGCAGCCGCTCCGGATTCAAAGGTGGCAGCTGGGCCAACAACGACTGACTCTGTGGCTCTCCATTTATGTACACCACCTTGTCGCGGTAGGTCACGACATCACCGGGCAGCCCGACCACACGCTTGATGTAATTGATACTTGGCTGCTCGGGATATTTGAATACCACCACATCCCCACGTTCCGGCTCATCAAGCGGCAGAAATTTGGTATTCAACACCGGTAGACGCAAGCCGTAGTGATACTTGTTGACCAGAATATAGTCGCCCACCTGAAGCGTCGGCAGCATCGAACCTGATGGGATCTGGAAAGGTTCATAGAGAAACGAACGCAGCAACAATACAAGGCCAAGAACCGGGAACATGGAGCGCGACAGATCGGCCCAACCACTCGGCTGCATCAACTGCTTGCGCGTCTCCTCGGGCAATGCCCCTCCGGCCTTGAGTTCAGCGTCGGCCAAACGCTCGCGCCGCCGGGGAACGAACACCAGCATATCGAGCAACCAGAGCAAACCGGTAACGAGCGTCGCCAGAACCAGAATCAGGGCGAAATCGAAATTCATCCTTAGCCTCAGCTATCCACTTTTAGTACGGCCAGGAAGGCATCTTGAGGTATCTCGACCCGACCCACCTGCTTCATCCGCTTTTTACCCTCTTTCTGCTTTGCCAGCAGCTTTTTCTTACGACTGACGTCACCGCCGTAACACTTTGCAAGCACATTCTTGCGCAGTGCTTTGACCGTGGTGCGTGCGATGATCTTACCGCCCAACGCGGCCTGGATCGCAACATCAAACATCTGCCGAGGAATAAGCTCCTTCATCTTCTCACACAGGATACGACCGCGATAAAGCGCATTATCCCGGTGCAGAATCACGGCCAAAGCATCCACCTTCTCGCCATTGATCAGAATATCCATGCGCACAAGCTTGGCCGGATCGAAGCGTTTAAAACTGTATTCGAGCGAGGCGTAACCGCGGCTGACCGATTTCAGTCGGTCGAAGAAGTCGAGTACGACTTCCGCCATCGGCAGCTCATAGCTCAGCTGCACCTGACTGCCGACGAACTGCATATTCTTCTGCATCCCGCGCTTTTCGACACAGAGACCGATCACCGAGCCGAGATGATCCTGGGGCACCAGGATATTGGCCTCGACGATGGGCTCACGCATCTCTTTAATCGCGCCCGGGTCCGGCAATTTGGACGGACTGTCGATATAGACCACCTCGCCATTGTCCATCTCCACTTCGTAAACCACGGTCGGCGCGGTGGTGATCAGATCCAGGTCGTACTCACGCTCGAGTCGCTCCTGGATGATCTCCATGTGCAACATGCCGAGGAAGCCGCAGCGGAAACCAAATCCAAGCGCATCCGAGGTCTCCGGCTCGAAGAACAGTGATGCATCGTTCAACGTCAGTTTATCCAGCGCTTCGCGAAAATCCTCATAGTCGTCGGCGCTGGTCGGGAACAGACCGGCGTAGACCTGAGGTTGAATACGCTTAAAGCCCGGCAAACTGGCCACATCCGGGGTCTTGGCGTGCGTCAGCGTATCGCCGACCGGTGCTCCATGAATATCCTTGACCCCTGCAACGACAAAGCCAACCTCGCCGGCGCGAAGGACACCGGTCTCTTTCTGCTTCGGCGTGAAGATCCCCACCAGTTCGGCCTGGTAAGTCTGTCCGGTGGATTTCACCAGAATCTTGTCTTTCTTCTTCAGCGTTCCGTGCTTGACACGTACGAGGGAAACCACGCCAAGATAGTTGTCGAACCAGGAGTCGATGATCAACGCCTGCAACGGTGCGTCCACGTCGCCTTCCGGAGCGGGGATCACCTTGATCAGCGCCTCGAGCACATCCTCAATACCCATGCCGGTCTTTGCCGAGCATGCGATAGCGTCGGTGGCATCGATGCCGATCACCTCCTCTATTTCATGCCGCACACGCTCCGGCTCGGCCTGAGGGAGATCCATCTTGTTCAGGATCGGCAGCACCTCGAGGCCCTGTTCGATCGCGGTGTAGCAGTTGGCAACGGATTGTGCTTCAACCCCCTGCGCGGCGTCGACAATCAACAGCGCCCCCTCGCAGGCCGACAGCGATCGCGATACCTCGTATGAGAAATCCACGTGTCCCGGGGTATCGATAAAGTTGAGCTGGTAGGTTTTACCGTCATTCGACGTGTAGTTAAGCGTGACGCTCTGAGCCTTGATCGTGATGCCACGCTCACGCTCGATATCCATGGAGTCAAGCACCTGAGCGGCCATCTCCCGCTCCGACAGTCCACCACAGATCTGGATCAGACGGTCGGCCAGGGTTGATTTACCATGATCGATATGGGCGATAATTGAAAAATTGCGTATATGGTCCAGCTTGCTCACAATAGGGCTACTCGGTTCGAACTGACGACTGAGAACGGTGCTACAAGAAGCGCAGCAGTTTACCGTATTTCCCTTTGCACAGCACGTAATGCAATCTCCCGCGCAATGAAAAAGGGACTTTCGCCCCTTTTTTCACTCCTACTTTTTCACCAGCTTCAGCGGTATAAACAGCGGGCTACCACGCCGTACGATTCTCATCGGTACCGAGCGATCAGTTGGCAGCTCGTCCACCACCTTGCCAAACTGCTCTGCGGTTTCGATCTGCACACCATTGAGCATGGTAATCACATCACCGGCGACCACTCCCGCCCGTGCACCTGCACCATCAGCCACCTCTGCAACCATGACGCCGGAGCGGACATTCCACTTCTCACGATAGGACTCATTTAGAGGCTCAACCTTAAGTCCCAAGCGATTGACCGTCGCAGGTTCCGCCGGCGAAAGGCTACCCAGCTGCTGATCCCCGTCGGGCAACAGGCCTACCACCACCTTGACAGATTTACGCTCACCATCCCTGATCACCTCCATCTCGGCCTCAGTACCCGGTTTCACCCTACCGACCAAGTGAGGCAGATCCGATGACAATGCTATATTCCGTCCATTGAACGCGGTGATCACATCACCTTCGAGAAGACCTGCCGCCTGCGCGGGACTTTCCGGCAACACCTTGGCAACAAGCGCTCCTGCAGGCTTATCGAGCCCGAACGACTCTGCCAGATCACGGTTAACCTCCTGGATGATCACACCCAGCCAGCCGCGGCTGACATGCCCCTGACTCTTGATCTGATCCGCCACATCCATCGCCACATCGATGGGGATCGCGAAGGAGAGCCCCATAAATCCACCTGAGCGGGTATAGATCTGAGAGTTGATACCCACAACCTCGCCATCCAGGTTAAACAGCGGCCCACCGGAGTTTCCGGGATTGATCGCCACATCGGTCTGAATAAACGGCACATAGGTTTCATTGGCCAGAGCACGCTCCTTGGCACTGACAATTCCCGCCGTGACCGTATGATCGAAACCAAAGGGCGAACCGATAGCGAGTACCCACTCACCAACCTTGAGGTCACGAGCCTTACCCACCTTCACCACAGGAAGATCCTCGGCCTCTATCTTAAGCAGCGCCACGTCCGAACGCTCATCCGTCCCGACGATACTGGCCTCCAACTCACGACGATCATTCAAGCGGACCAGAACCCGCTCAGCTCCCTGAACGACATGATTGTTGGTCAGTACATAGCCATCTTCACTGATAATGAAGCCAGAACCCAGCGACTGAGGCGCTCGCCGCTGGCGTGGTTCCATATCGGGCAAGTTCCGGAAAAAATGGCGAAAAATCTCCGGAATATCCTCGGAATCCGGCCCACCGAACTGCCCTAGCGGAGAGTTGCGCTCAGGATCTGCGGCCTGCACCGTGCTGATGTTGACCACCGCGGGAGCAGAGGTCTCAACCAGCTCCGTAAAGTCCGGTAACGAAGAGGATGCCTGCGCCAATGAAGTCACAAGTAGCATCAAACAGGATAGCGAAAGAAAGCTTAGATTCTTAATCTTCAACATCGAGTTCACTGCACCCTTGAAAACATCTCTAAATTTACCGGGATTTCAGGCAAGTCTCAGAAGTACCGGTTGATAACAACTTCCGTCCCCAACGGGGCGAGAGGTATACCAGTTCACAGCCAGGAAGCCCGTAACCAAGCCTGCAACAGCTGCCAAAATCTGAAAACCCTCGCCCGCGCCAAAAGCTCGCGCAATGATTGCCATCAGCACCAGCAGGACCAGCGGTACAAGGTAGATCAGCATAGAGGCCTTGATCAGACTACTCTCTTCCAAACCCACCACGACGGACTGACCAACGCTCGGCTTAAGTCTGCTTGGGTTTACCACGGAGAGTTCTACCGAGCTGCCAGACATCCAGTCAGACAGCGCACCTTGCCCGCAGCTTTTCTTCGCACTACAGGCTGCACATGCACTCTGCCGACTGGCTTCGACCCAGACCTTGTCACCCTCGATTCGAGAAACATGAACAAGCTCTTCAATCATGGTATTACCTGATCAGTCTCACATTTGACGCAATACGATCCGCAATCATCAGCGGTATATCACCCACTACTGTGACAAAACTCTCCCCCTGGCGCCGACCTACAGCGACCACACCGTCGGCCTGAACAACACCTTCCGTCGAGCGCTGGTATCGACCGGGTTCCACTGTCACCGAAAACGCCCCCTTACCATTGGAGTACATCATCACCTCTCCATGTGGCAGCATGTCATGCCTAACAGGCTCGTAACCATCGGGAATCCACGCCATTTGCCACTTGGGTTGCCCCATATTAAGCAACTGATGATGTTGATCGATATAACTCTTCAAGCCCTGAGAGAAACGAATAACATCCGACGAAGGCGTCGCAGGCTGGGTAACCCGTGCCATATCACCAAACTGGGTACGCACCAGATCATTGGAGATAGGTACAGACGGCGCCAGTTGGGTGGAACTGGAAGCCTGGGACGCAACAGGGACACTATTACTGGTACCAAAGTTATTGGCGCCGAGGATTATGACCGCGGTTACTGACGCCGCTACCGCCATACTGGCGACCGAGCGCCATACGCCACTGATGGCATAAGTCTTAACAGGCTTGGTTGCGAGCGAAGCCTGAAGAGGCGGTTCAGCCTCCAGCGATACGGCAAGCCTGGAACTGAGGTCATCGCGGCACTGTCCTATCGTCTCACCCCGAAGTACCGAGCGAACCACGTGATAGCGGCGCCACGTCTGACCGAGCTCTTCGTTCTCGCCCACCTGCTGCAGTAGCCGCCGGGTTTCAAAGTCATTGGCCTGACCATCCATCAGGGCCGACAGCCCTTCCTTACACTCACTCATGGCTCATTCCTCAACATGCAGGCACTTAGCGGTTGAATCACACACATTCGTTATTTTTCCCGGCCTATCCGCTCAAGTTTCACGGCTCAAGCAGAGGCTTAATCTCTCTATCTATCGCTTCCCGAGCACGAAATATACGAGAACGCACAGTACCAATTGGACAGTCCATGATGCTGGCGATATCTTCGTAGCTCATACCCTCAAACTCTCTCAATGTCAGAGCAACCCGGAGATCCTCAGGCAACTGATCCAAGGTTTGCTTGACTACCCGTTCCAGCTCGTCACGATACAAACTGTTTTCGGGTGTCTCGATTTCCTTCAGTTCATTGTCGCCGTCAATATAATGAGCATCTGACACATCCACATCGCTATCCGGGGGACGGCGGCTTCTCGCGACCAGATAGTTTTTCGCCGTATTGATCGCAATCCGGTACAACCAAGTATAAAAAGCACTCTCACCACGAAAATTCGGCAGCGCCCGATAAGCTTTTATAAAAGCCTCCTGAGCGACATCCAACGCTTCGCTATGATCGTAAACATAGCGACCTACCAAGCCGATTATTTTATGCTGATACTGTTTAACCAGCAGATCAAAGGCGCGTTTGTCACCAGCCTGCACTCGTTTTACAAGTTTTTGGTCAGCAGCGGCCTGACTCTCATTCGACACAAGGATTCCTTCACATCACGCTCACAATACACTACCCAAAACTTCGGGTGCTTAGCCAAAGAGTATGTCGTCCACAACTAACGCATTGCAACAAGAATCCTGTACTGACCCTATCCACAACGTAAGAGCGGCCGCCCTTGCTTAAGTTCCCTGGCGGAGAGAATATTTTCGGAACACGCTGCCCCAGCGCTTTAACAGCGTGCATAATAAAACTTTGGTATTGGCTATAAGGAAAATACGGGTAGATGAGTGTGCATGAATATGATGTCCTGATCGTAGGAAGTGGAGCGGCGGGACTCACTCTGGCGCTTAACCTTCCCCACACCGCACGCATCTGCGTCCTCAGCAAAAGCGAGCTTGAGAACGGCTCAACCTGGTTTGCCCAGGGAGGTATAGCGGCCGTGCTGGACGAGGAAGACAGCATTGACGCCCACATCCAGGACACCTTTGTGGCGGGTGCCGAATTAAGCCGGCCCGAGTCCGTCAATCACACCGTTTCGGGCAGTCGTGAAGGCATCCAGTGGCTGATCGATCAGGGCGTCCCGTTTACCCAGGAGCGTGAGAGTTACCACCTGACCAAAGAGGGTGGACACTCGCACCGCCGCATCATTCATGCCAGCGATGCCACCGGACGGGCGCTCGAGGAAACACTGATTGAACGAACCGGTCGCGCAACCAATATCCACCTGCACGAACACCATATAGCCGTAGACCTGATCACGCGTCGCAAGCTGCACCTGCCACATAATGCCTGTGTCGGAGCCTATGTTCTGAATTCGAAAACAGGCCATGTCGAAGTATTTAAAGCACAACATGTCGTGCTCGCCACTGGCGGCGCCTCCAAAGCCTACCTGTATACCAGCAACCCCGATGGCTCCACTGGAGATGGCATAGCGATGGCTTGGCGTGCCGGTTGCCGGGTCGCCAACATGGAGTTCAATCAGTTCCACCCCACGTGCCTCTTCCATCCACAGGCAAAATCATTTTTGATTTCCGAAGCGGTTCGAGGAGAGGGAGGGATACTGCGCTTACCGGACGGTACCCGCTTTATGCCGGCGTTTGACCCTAGAGCGGAGCTCGCCCCTCGCGACATTGTGGCCCGTACCATCGACCACGAGATGAAACGGCTTGGTTGTGAGTACGTCTATCTCGACATCTCACACAGACCCGCCGACTTTATTCGCAGCCACTTCCCCACTATTTACGAGCGCTGCCTAGGTTACGGTATCGACATAACGCGCGAGGCCATTCCCGTTGTACCCGCAGCACACTACACCTGTGGCGGCGTGATGACCGACCAAGCCGGTCGCACCGATCTGGAGGGCTTATATGCCATAGGAGAGACTGCATTTACCGGCCTGCATGGCGCTAATCGCCTGGCCTCCAACTCATTGCTTGAGTGTGTTGTCTACGGACGCTCTGCTGCAACTGTAATAAGTGAAGCATTGTCCCGAGAACAGCAGGAACTGCCCGCCGTGCCCAACTGGGATGAGTCCCAGGTTACCAACTCCGATGAAGACGTCATCATCGCCCACAACTGGGACGAACTGCGGCGTTTTATGTGGGACTATGTGGGTATTGTGAGAACTAACAAGCGCTTGCAGCGAGCCCAGCATCGCATAGAACTGCTGCAACAGGAGATAACCGAGTACTACAGCAACTACAAAGTCAGTCGCGACCTGATCGAGTTGCGAAACCTGGCCACCGTTTCAGAACTCATTATCCGTAGCGCCATGCTGCGCAAGGAGAGCAGGGGCTTGCACTACACTTTGGACTATCCGGATCTCGCGCCAGAACGCCGCGATACCATTCTAGCCCCTATCAACTACCCTTGGCCGGAGGCATCTCGCTGAGGTGGTGGTGCCCATTTGATCACGATCGCCAGGCGCCGCCACTCCTCAGCACTCATCTGATCAGGAGTCAGCATCAGCCATATGGGCAGAAGTCGCCCCTCCGGCACCAAACTAAGCACAATCACCCCTGGTATGACCAACTTCTGACGTAGCTCGTCGACCTGCAATTGTGCCCCTGATAGCAATACAAGCGCTAGCTGCTTACGATCCGGATACCAGCTCAATCCGACGACAGTGTCATCCCTACCCGGCTTGATAAAACCTTTCAGGGAGTGCGTCGCCGAGAGAGCCACTAGCGCTGTACATATTGTGAGCGTGAACTTCGGCAAGTCTGAATAGAATATCGCAGCCAACGCCAAAATATGGGCACCAACAACCAATGCCGGCAGCCTATATGATGGTTCAAACCTTAACTCAAGCGGGCTGAACGCGTTCGAGTATGATCTTGACGATCCTTGCAAGGTCCGGATCCTCTGGAACTGCCCGTTGCATAAACCAGAGAAAAAGATCCTGATCCTCACAGGCTAGTAACTTTACAAAACGGTCCTGATCGTCTGGCGCAAGACCGCGAAACGCCTCCTCGACGAACGGCACGAACAGAACATCCAACTCCAGCATGCCACGCCGACTCTGCCATGCGAGACGCCTAATATCTTCTTCGGTATACATTCTATCTCCAGTTATGCAGGCGTTATCTGCCAGCAATATTTAACCGGTTTTAAGTCCTGACTGCCAGACTAAACAACAGCACAATTGCGCCAACGCAAAAAACCCCGATACCTTGCGGTACCGGGGTTCTTCACTCCCTTTCGGGATCATTAGGTGCCTGGCGATGACCTACTCTCACATGGGGAGACCCCACACTACCATCGGCGATGACGCGTTTCACGACTGAGTTCGGCATGGGATCAGGTGGTTCCACGTCTCTATTGTCACCAGGCAAAACTGGAACAAATCGAGATCTGAAAGATGTTCTATGGCAGCCTTGTTCTACTGCCCTGTCCTGTCGTTCGCTACAAGCTTCAACCGGTGCCTCGCTACCGTCTCCGGCAGGGGCTCATCGATCTACATATTCAACTGTGTGTCTTACAAGCTTTTCAGCTCCGCACTCAAACGCCTTGGGCGTTATATGGTCAAGCCTCACGA
>NZ_JAHREP010000039.1 GCF_019084545.1 Marinobacterium ramblicola | reverse complement strand
CCGGTGGGTGGCTACAAGCTGTCCGGTATCGGTCGCGAGAACGGCGTCGAGACCCTGGCCCACTACACCCAGACCAAGGCGGTGTATGTGGAGCTCGGCGACATCAAGTCGCCCTACGAATAACCTTTAAGCCTGACCACAGCAATGCAACAGAGTTTTGACTACATCATCGTCGGCGCCGGCTCCGCAGGCTGCGTATTGGCGGACCGCCTGAGCGCCGATGGCCGCAACAGCGTACTGCTGCTGGAGGCGGGCGGCTCGGATCGCAACATCCTGATCCAGATGCCCACGGCCCTCTCCTACCCCATGAGCATGCCGCGCTATGCCTGGCAGTTCGAATCCGAGCCGGAACCGGGTCTGGACAACCGCCGCCTGCACTGCCCGCGCGGCAAGGTACTCGGCGGCAGCTCCTCGATCAACGGCATGGTGTATGTCCGCGGCCACGGCTGCGACTTCAACGAATGGGCGGAACAGGGCGCCGAAGGCTGGAGTTACAAAAACTGCCTGCCCTACTTCAAGCGCGCCGAGACCTGGTCCGGCGGCGCCGACGACTACCGTGGCGGCAGCGGCCCGCTGGCCACCTGCAACGGCAATGAGATGAGCCTGAATCCGCTCTATCGCGCGTTTATCGATGCCGGTATCGACGCGGGTTACCCGGAAACCTGGGACTACAACGGCTACCAGCAGGAGGGTTTCGGCCCGATGCATATGACCGTCGATGGCGGCGTGCGCGCCTCCACCAGCCACGCCTATCTGCGCCGGGCACTGAAACGCGACAACCTGACACTGATAAAAGGCGTCATCGCCCGTCGCGTGCTGCTGTATAACGGCCGCGCCACCGGCATCGAGTTCGACCACAAGGGGCATCGCCGCACCATCGGTGCCGCAAAAGAGCTGATCCTCAGCGCCGGTTCCATCGGCTCACCGCAGCTGCTGCAGCTGTCCGGCATCGGCCCGGCCGAGGTGCTGAAACAGGCCGGAGTCGAGGTCAAACATAAGCTGCCCGGCGTCGGTGAAAACCTCCAGGACCACCTGGAGGTCTACTTCCAGTACCGCTGCAACCAGAAGATCACCCTGAACAGCAAGCTGGACCTGATCAGCAAGGGCCTGATCGGCAGCCGCTGGATGCTGTTCAAGGATGGTCTCGGCGCTACCAACCATTTCGAATCCTGCGGCTTCATCCGCTCCCGCGCCGGGCTCAAGTGGCCCAACATCCAGTACCACTTCCTGCCCGCGGCGATGCGCTACGACGGCAAGAAGGCGTTCGACGGCCACGGTTTCCAGGTCCATGTCGGCCCGAACAAGCCGGAGAGTCGCGGCACGGTGCGCATCACCAGTGCCAACCCCAATACGCCGCCGCAGATCCGTTTCAACTACCTGAGCAGCGAGCAGGATATCCAGGATTGGCGCGACTGTATCCGCCTGACCCGCGAGATCCTCAATCAGCCGGCGCTGGATCAGTACCGTGGTGAGGAGATTCAGCCCGGTGCCGCCGTGCAAACGGATGAGGAGATCGACGCCTGGGTACGACAGAACGTGGAGAGCGCCTACCACCCCTCCTGCTCCTGCAGGATGGGTGCCGCCGATGACCCGATGGCGGTGGTCGACCCCGAGTGCAGGGTGCGCGGCCTCGACGGTCTGCGCGTGGTGGACTCGTCGATCTTCCCCACCATCACCAACGGTAACCTGAACGCGCCCACCATCATGGTGGCCGAACGCGCCGCTGACCTTATTCTCGGCCGCACACTGGAGGTCAGCGAAAACGCTGATATCTGGATCGACCCGGAGTGGCGGACTCGCCAGCGCCCAGAGCAACCAAAACGAACTTTCAACAAGGAGTAGCACCGCTCCCCGCATGAGCAACAAGCAGCCCATGCGCCCGCGGCACAACGCACATCCTGTACATGAAAATGCCTGAAGCTGATGCTCGATTTGAGCCTCAGCGTCTTCCGCCCGCTCAGCCGAGCCGCGCTTGCCCGGCTGACCAGGCGGTGACTGGCCTCTCGAAAAACGCGCTCAGCGCGTACAGAAGATCTACCAGTAACCCGAGGAGAATCGATAGATGAACACCAAGAACCTGAGCCGAATCACCACAAGCGTCCTGCTCGGCACCTGTCTGAGCTTCTCTGCGCTGAGTCAGGCTGAAGAGTGCTCCACCGTGCGCTTCTCCGATGTCGGCTGGACCGACATCACCGCCACCACCGCGATTACCAGCGAAGTACTTCAGGGCCTGGGCTATCAGACCAAGACCCAACTGCTCTCGGTGCCCGTAACCTACAGCTCCCTGGCCAACGGCGACATCGATATATTCCTCGGCAACTGGATGCCGACCATGGAAGGCGATATCGCCAAGTACCGTGACAACGGTACGGTCGAGACGGTTCGCGCCAACCTGGAAGGTGCCAAGTACACCCTGGCGGTACCGAAATATGTCTACGACGCCGGCGTCCACTCCTTTGCCGACATCGCCAAACATGCTGACGAGTTCAGCGGCAAGATCTACGGTATCGAGCCGGGTAACGACGGCAACCGCCTGATTCAGGATATGATCGACAGCGATGCCTTCGGTTTGAAGAACTTCGAGATAGTCGAATCCAGCGAGGCCGGCATGATGTCACAGGTGAAACGCGCCGTGCGCCGCGACCAGTGGATCGTGTTCCTTGGCTGGGAGCCGCATCCGATGAACGCCAACTTCGACCTCGCCTACCTGGAGGGCGGCGACGACTATTTCGGCCCCAACTATGGCGGTGCCACCGTCTACACCAATGTGCGCAAGGGCTACACCAGCGCCTGTCCTAACGTGGGCAATCTACTCAACAACCTGAAGTTCAGTCTGGCGATGGAGAACCAGGTGATGGGCGCTATCCTTGATGATGGCAAGAAGCCCGAAGCCGCAGCCAAAGAGTGGCTGAGTGCCAATCCGACTGCACTCGATGCCTGGCTTGAAGGCGTCACCACTGTTGACGGCAAGGATGGCCTGACCGCGGTAAAGCAATACCTGAACCTTTAATCCGAAAAAGGTAGTTAGATTATGGATTGGTTCACCGAACATAAGATACCGCTGGGCAGATGGATGGAGTCGTTTGTCGATTGGCTGACGCTAAATGCGGCGGGCTTTTTCGACGCAATCTCCATCTCGCTGGAGTGGGTCATACTGTCACTGGTCGATCTGTTCCTCTGGTTCCCCGACTGGTTCATTATCGCCTTCGTAGCGGCACTGGCCTGGGGACTGCACCGCAAAGTCTCGCTGGCCGTATTCAGTGCGGCTTCGCTGCTGCTGATCCTGAACCTGGGTTACTGGACCGAGATGATCGAGACGCTCGTGCTGGTACTGACCGCCACCGCGCTATCGATCCTGTTCGGTATTCCGCTGGGGATCCTTGCCGCCCACCGCCGCTGGGTCTACACGGTGCTGCGGCCGATACTGGACCTGATGCAGACTATCCCCACCTTCGTTTACCTGATCCCGACGCTGGTACTGTTCGGGCTGGGTGTAGTACCGGGGCTGATCTCCACCATCATCTTCGCCATCGCCGCGCCGATCCGCCTCACCTACCTCGGCATCAGCCGGGTGCCTGAGGAGCTGATCGAAGCGGGCAAGGCGTTTGGCGCCAGCCCCGCCAAACTGCTGCTCAAGGTGGAGCTGCCGGCGGCGATGTCGAGCATCATGGCCGGAGTGACCCAATGCATCATGCTGTCACTGTCGATGGTGGTAATCGCTGCACTGGTCGGCGCCGACGGCCTGGGCAAACCGGTGATACGCGCGCTGAACACGGTCAACATATCCCAGGGCTTCGAAGCGGGTCTGGCGATCGTACTGGTGGCGATCATTCTGGACCGCATATGCAAGAAACCGGGCAGCTCGGAGGAGGTCTGAGATGGCAGCAGTCGATATCAAGAACCTGGACGTGGTCTTTGGCCGTAACCAGAACCGCACCCTGGCACTGATGGACGAGGGCCTGTCACGCCAGGAGATCCTGGACCGGACCGGCGACGTGGTGGGCGTTCAGGGCGCCTCCCTGAACGTCAAACAGGGCGAAATCTGCGTGCTGATGGGGCTGTCGGGTTCCGGCAAGTCGAGTCTGCTGCGCGCGGTCAACGGCCTCAACCCGATCTCCCGCGGTAGCCTGGAGGTACAGGATGGCAAGCGCATGGTCGATCTGGCCCAGTGTGACGCCGCGACACTGCGCCACCTGCGCAGCCAGCGCATCTCCATGGTGTTCCAGAAGTTCGCCCTGATGCCCTGGCTCAGCGTGGTCGACAACGTCGCCTTCGGACTGGAGATGCAGAACGTGGGCAAGCGCGAGCGGCGCCGGCGCGCCATGGAAAAATTGGAGATGGTAGGACTGGCCGAATGGCACGACAAACTCCCCCACGAGCTCTCCGGCGGTATGCAACAGCGCGTGGGCCTGGCCCGCGCCTTCGCCATGGACAGCGACATACTGCTGATGGACGAGCCGTTCTCGGCACTGGACCCGTTGATCCGCACCCAGCTCCAGGATGAACTGATCGCGCTGCAGCGCCAGCTCAACAAGACGATCCTGTTCGTCAGCCACGATCTCGACGAGGCACTCAAGATCGGCACCCATATCGCGATCATGGAGTCGGCCCGCATCATCCAGCATGGCAAGCCCGAGGATATCGTGCTCAACCCCAGCACTACCTACGTGCAGAATTTTGTCGCCCATACCAACCCGCTCAACGTGCTGCGCGGACGCTCGCTGATGACCGGCATCGGCGCATTGCAACTGGAGGGCGAGAGCCTGTTGCTCAATGTGCACGACCAGAGCCGAGTCGAGCTGCAAAACGGCAAACCGGTATCGGCACACCGTGGCGGACAACGGCTCAGCTTGCTG
Organism: Marinobacterium ramblicola; assembly: GCF_019084545.1. GTDB lineage: Bacteria > Pseudomonadota > Gammaproteobacteria > Pseudomonadales > Balneatricaceae > Marinobacterium_D > Marinobacterium_D ramblicola. The sequence goes on along the minus strand of NZ_JAHREP010000039.1, from coordinate 29,732 downwards.
GAGTGGCAGGAGGGGCAGCCGCTGGATTCTGTAGGAGACAATATGGTGGTGATCGCCAGCCCGGAAATCTCGATGCGCAGTGCCATCGAGCTGCGCTATCGCAGCGGCCTGCCGGTGCTGTTGAGCGAAGGCGGGGAGCTGGTCGGCATCTTGTCGGACCGCGACTTCTATCACGCCCTGCTGGGCAAACACTTTACCCAGGAGGCGGAGCAGGCCGAGGTTGCCTGAGCAAGGCACTCTGCCGACAGTCTGAAAAGGGGTTGATCCGGTACCGGATCAGCCCCTTTTCAATCTCACTATTTGGCTGAAGCGCGTGCCCGATTCAGCCAGCCATCAAACTGATCGCGATGCGCCGCAATCCACTCCTTGGCATGACGCCTGATATCGTCGATTGAGTCTTCGCCATTCTTCATCTTCAGGTTCTCAGCACTTTCATCACCGGCCGAGATCTGCAGTTGGGACAGGAAGACCATTGCCGCCGAATTTTTCTTCGCGAAGTTCAGATTGACCACAGACATCACCTCATCGACCGCAAAGCCGAGATTTTTGCCCTTATAACTGGTCAGTACATCGTTGTTGCCGTCCGGCAAACTGGTGAACGGAACTTCCAGCCACACCACATCCTTTCCTTCGATCAATACGCCGGCGATCCACTGCGGCACCCAGGTATAGTAGAGGACCGGGTGACCCTCCTGGTAGCGGGCGATAGTATCCGCCATCAACTCAAAGTAGGGTCCGCGGTGATGAGTGACACTACCTTCCAGGCCATAGGCCTTGAGGTGATGGTTAATTACCGCATCACATCCCCAGCCCGGATTGCACCCAGTCAGGTCCGCCTTACCATCGCCATCGTAGTCAAACAGTTTGGCGATATCCGGCTTTTGCAGATCCTCCAGCGAGTTGATGCCGTACTGATCAGCGGTTTTCTTGTCGATCAGGTAACCCTGAAGCACCCCAGGGATCACGCTGCCCGCCTTGAGCAGCGTGCTCTCGCCACCCGCCTGCTGGAAGAAGTTGTCGTGGAGCCGGTCCCAAAGATGGACGTTGAAATCAGCCTCACCAGTTGAAAGCATCGCCATCATCTTGGAATACTCGGCCTCTTTTGGCTCAGCAACCTCATAGCCCAACTCTTTTAGGCCGGCAATAGCCACTTCGCCTCGAAAACGCTCTTCGGCAACGTCCGAGAAGAGCGGCTTGATCGTCGCGCCGTTACCGGGCATGGCTTCCGCCTGAACGACTCCGCTCATTGCGGCTGAGGAGAGCGCGGCGATCGCCGTCAGCTTGTACACGTGCTTGCATAGAAGGTGTAATTGCATGCGCATATTGGCAATATCCTTGTTGTGATTGTTCTTGTAGCCACACCCAGATATACAGGCTTATCGCTTTCACCATTATGCTGTTAGCGACCTTCCCAGCACTTATATCGCTGTCTCCTTTAAATAACACTTTGTTCGACTAAAACAAAAAAGGCCGACCCTGTTACGGATCGACCTTTTCCAGCTGCTAACGGCTTATATCAGCAATATGCGGCCCGAATCAGTACTCCACCACTACATTGCCCTGGGGCACGCTGCAGCAGGTGAGGATGTAACCTTCCGCCACATCTTCATCGGTAATCCCGCCGTTATGCGACATCTCCACCTCGCCTTCAAGCCGCTTCGCCTTACAGGTACCGCAGATGCCCATACCGCAGGCCTTGGGAATATGCAGGCCAAGCTTGGCTGCCGCTGCGTGTACGGTTTCTCCCGGTGCAATCTGGACGCTCTTGCCGGTCTTGGAGAAGCTAACCTGATACATATCGCTGGCATCCAGCGCTTCTGCCACTTCTGCTGCAATCTCGGCATCCTGAATCGCCTGCTCTTCATCCGCCACAGGCGTAGCCCCGAACGACTCCTCGTGGTAGCGGTTCATGTCGAAACCGAGGGACTCCAGCAGTTTTTTAACCGCCTTCATATACGGCGTCGGACCGCAGCAGAACACTTCTCGCTCCTTGAAGTCGGGGGCGATCATCTCCAATTTGGCCTGATCGAGGAAACCGCGGTATCCGTACCAACCCTGACCGGACTCCAGCCGTTCGCAAATCAGATGCAGGTGGAAGTTGGAGATACGTGCCGACATGTTCTCCAGCTCACGCTGATAGATCACATCGCGAGGCGTCCGGGCACTGTGCACGAACACCATATCCACATCCGCATTGGTGTCGAAGCCCCAACGCGCCATCGACATCACCGGTGTAATACCCACGCCGCCAGAGAGCAGCAGCACCTTGCTGGCAGGGAAGTCGATACTGTTGAACTGGCCAACAGGACCGTGTACCGCCAGATCCATCCCCTCTGCCATATTGTCGTGCAGCCAGTTCGACACCAGGCCACCCGGTACGCGCTTCACCGTGATGGAGAAGCTGTATGGCACGGAGGGGGAGCTGGAGATGGTGTAGGAGCGGAATATCTGCTCACCCTGTATCTCAAGCTCCAGAGTCACGAACTGACCGGGCTTGAAGAAAAACATGACAGGCTGCTCGGCCATGAAGCAGTATGTCTTCACGTCCCAGGTTTCCTGAATAGCCTTGACGCAACGGACCATGTGACGACCATTACGCCAAACCTGGGTGGTCACCGGTTCGAATGCATCGGTATTAACAACAGAAACGCTAGAGTTGTTCATGGCTGGCACTTCCAAAAAACGTACGTTGGGTTATTGATCCTCGAAAGGGATCTCGTTAAGGCGAATTGTCAGTTCTACCCTTGGCAACCACTTACTTATTCGCGACGCGGAATTGTCTCAAAATCACCAAAATCGGATTTTTTACCCCCCCTTGGTCTTAAACAGATTCGGTCGATGTCGCGAATAGGAAAACCAATAACCATACTGAGATGCAGGATTAGCCCCAGACACCACCCCGGCCCCAAACAGCCAAAGGGTCGAGGGTATCGGGTCGTTAAGGAAAGCAGCGCCCATAGTGGGCGTAAACCCCACATCTATTTCGAGATACACAGATGACACAGAACGATCTGCTTAACCTCAACTACTCCAGCCTGGAGCAGGCCCGTGAGGAGATGACCACATTGCTGAAAGAGCGCAATCGTGACTACTCACTGCCGCAGCCGCTCTACAACGACCCGCATATGTTCCGTCTCGATATGGAAGAGATTTTCCAGAAAGAGTGGCTGTTTGTCGGTATGTCCAGTGAGATCCCCTCCAAAGGCGACTACTTCACTGTCGAGATCGGCCAGAACCCGGTATTGGTGGTACGTGGTGCCGACGGCAGCATCAACGCTTTCCACAACAGCTGCCGCCACCGCGGCTCGCGCATCTGCTCCGAGCACCGTGGCAAGGTCGCCAACCTGGTTTGCCCTTACCACCAGTGGACCTACGACACCAAGGGCAACCTGCTGTTCGCCGGCACCGAAATGGGCGACGACTTCGACAAGCAGAAACATGGCCTGAAGAAAGCGCACTGCAAGGTCGGCGGCGGTTTCATCTATGTCTGTCTGGCGAAAGAGGAGCCGGAAGGCGACTTCGACGAGTTCCTGGCGACACTGGACGAGTACATGGAGCCGTATGACGTAGCGAACACCAAGCTCGCCGTCGAATCCAACATGTACGAAAAGGCCAACTGGAAGCTGGTGATCGAGAACAACCGTGAGTGCTACCACTGCGAAGGTAACCACCCGGAACTGCTCAACACTCTGCTGGAGTGGGACGATACCAACGACCCGCGCGCGCCCCAGTCCTTCCTCGACTACTACGCCCGTCAGGCTGCCGAGTGGGATGCCGAAGGGATTCCGCACAAGCACAAGAGCTTCGGCGTGCGTAACCGCATCGTCCGTATGCCGCTGAAGGAAGGCACCCAGGTGATGACCATCGACGGTGAGCAGGGCTGCAACAAGCTGCTGGGCCGCATCAAGAACCGCCACCTCGGCTCCATGCGTATCCTGCACCTGCCCAACTCCTGGAACCACATGCAGAGCGATCACTTCATCGTGTTCCGCGTGCTACCGATCTCCGCGCAGGAATCGCTGGTAACCACCAAGTGGTTCGTACACAAGGATGCGGTTGAGGGTGTGGACTACAACCCTGAGCGCCTGCGCCAGGTATGGGACGCCACCAACGATCAGGACCGTGTTCTCGGTGAAGAAAACCAGCTCGGTATCAACTCTCTGAGTTACGAACCGGGCCCCTACTCCAAGACCTACGAGTTCGGCGTTATCAACTTCCTCGACTGGTACACCGATACCGCGTTGAAGAACCTGGGTTAATTCAACCTGAATCGAGAGGGCTGCCGATCGGCAGCCCTCTTTCTTTATGTACAGGATGTACGGTATGCCGCGGGCGCAGGGATGCGCAGGAGCGGCGCTCTACAGGATGTACTTGTCCCGCGAGCGCAGGGATGCGCAGGAGCGGGGATTCCCCCGCTCTATCTGCCCCTGCCCGTTCGACCCGCAAAATTTTCCGCCGAGAACCGCCCGGTCTGGGGTAAACTCTATCGAGATATCCCGCAATACGACTCGGACCATGATTCCCAATCAGTTGCAAACCTTTCTGGCCGTGGTCAAGAACGGCAACTTCTCCTCCGCGGCACGCCGGCTCGGCATTTCATCGGCGGCGGTCAGCAAGTCGGTCGCCCAACTCGAGAAAAGCCTCGAGGTGCGGCTATTCCACCGCACCACCCATTCGCTGACCCTGACCGAAGATGGACTGGATCTGCACAGACGAACCGGCCATCTGGTGGAGCAGCTCGAAGACCAGATCCGCCTGAGCAGCGACAGGAAGAGAACGCCGCACGGCACGCTGAAGGTGAACCTGCCGGACAGCTTCGGGCGCATGGTCGTGCTGCCCCTGCTCCCTGCGTTCATGGAGAAATATCCCGATATACAACTGGATCTCCGCTTCGACGATCGCCTGGGCGATCTGGTCAAGGAGGGCGCGGACGTCGGCATCGGCGTCATGCTGAATCCAGATAGCCGGGTGATCGCCCGCGAGTTCTACAAGATCCAACCCATTCTGGTGGCAAGCAAAGCCTACATCGAGCGTCACGGCCTGCCGCAGACACCAGAGGAGCTGTCGCAGCACAACTGTGTCGCCCTTCGCTCCCCGACCACCGGCCGGATAAAGCCGTGGAACCTCAAGGACAACGGCGAACATATCCAGTTCGAACCGAAGGGGAACCTGATCGTCAACAATCTTGCCGCCTCAATGAAAGCGGCCGAGATGGGTCTGGGCATCTCGCTGGCCGGCGTCCGAATCGCTCAATCGCTGCTGGAGGACAACGGCTGCTCTGCGCAACTGCTGCATGAGGGCTGCTTCAAGCGCGTGCTGCAACAGTACGAGCCGGATCCGATCCAGGCGCTGATCTACTATTCGTCACGGCACTATCTGCCCGCCAAGACCCGCCTCTTTATCGACTATCTGATGGAGCACGCCAACGATGAAAGAACGCTCGACCTTGACGTGCTGGCTCAAGAGGTCTGACGCGCCGACTCAAGCAACCTGACCCAGCTCCCGGGAAAGGCGCCGTAGAGATCGGCATAGGCGTTCAACCACTCGGTCTGCACCCCGACCAACGCGTCTTCGGAGTCGAGCAGATCACGCTGCGCATCGAGGAACTCGATATAGGGCAGCACCCCCTCCTCGTACCTGACCTGCGCCTGCTCGAACGCCTGGCGCGCAAACCGATGACGCTGACCTATCTGCTCCAGACGCTGTGTTCTGGCAGCCCAGGTCTGAATGGAACGGTCGGCACGGTTCAGTACCGTCACAAGCGTCCGCTCATACTCGGCCAGCAGCGCCTGCTCCTCCAGTTGGGCGGCATCCAGACTCGCTTTCAGCGCCGATAGATTGAGCAGCGACCACTGCAGACGCGGAGTCACGCCAAGCTGCTCACGCGCATCGCCCAGATCGAGGCTGGAGGCGCTCAGCCAACCGATCACGCCCGAGATACTGACGTCCGGATAAAGTGCCGCCTTCGCCCGGTCCGACAGGGCCATCCCCTGCGCCACGCGAGCCTGGGCCTGAAGCAGTTCGGGCGTCTGCAACAGGGCTAGGGACGGGTTGCCGAACGCCGGCGCAAGCGATTCTGCCGCCGGCAGCTCCACACTCGCCGTCTGCAGTTGCAGTCGATCCGACGTCACCCCCACCAGCGTGGCCAGTGTTTCCCGGTAGCCCGCCGCGCTCTCTTCGAGCAGGGGCCTGCGGGCCAGATACTCATGTTGTAGTGCCCGGGCGCGGTAGAGTTCCAACGGTGTTGCCAATCCCTCTTCATAGCGCAGTCGCAGAGTCGCCACGGACTCCTCCAGCGAACTCAGTTGCCGCTCCAGCACCGCCAACCGGCGCTGGGTGCCGGACAGCAGGGTGTAGGTCTTGACCACGCCGGTTACCACCTCGGCCATCACCGCCTCATGGCTGTGCTGCCGATAGTTCAGCTCCGCCTCGGCCTGGGCGATAGCCGCCCGGATACGCCCGAACAGATCCAGCTGCCAGTCCGCGGCCAGTCCCAGCGAGACACTCTCCTGGCGTGTAACGTCGACGCCGGAGCCCGGCGTCTGCTCCCGCGACAGGTTCAGGCTGCCGCTGACGCCGCCCTGAGGGCGGCGCTGGTCCCGCGCCACATCGAGCCGCGCCAGCTGGGCGTCCAGCCTTGATGCAGCGGCGGACAGGTCCTGGTTGTGCTGCAAGGCGCGCTGAACCAGACCATCGAGTTGTGCATCGTCGAACGCACTCCACCAGCGCAGCTCGCCATCGCCGGCCGGTACGCCCGGTTGCGAAACAGCCGTGGTCAGGTTGCTCAGCGTAGCGCGATCGGGCTCCGGCAAGGTGCTGTGCGGCGCGTTGACGGAGCACCCTGCCAGCACTGCCGTCAACACAGCCGCTGCCAAGCCGTTAAGCAGATATCGTTTTCCTTTGCGATCAGACACGAACGCTCTCCTCGTCGATCAATTCAACTTTCTGCTCCGGGCGTGGTTTGCGCTCCAGCGCGCTCATCGCCATGTAGAACACCGGCGTGAACAGCAGGCCGAACAGCGTCACGCCGATCATGCCGGAGAACACCGCGATCCCCATCGCATGACGCATCTCGGCACCGGCACCGGTGGCCAGCACCAGCGGCACCACGCCGGCGGTAAAGGCGATCGAGGTCATCAGGATCGGCCGCAAACGCAGGCGGCAGGCCTGAATAATGGCATCGAACCTGGATGCCCCGGCGCGGCGGCTGTCACGGGCGAACTCGACCATCAGAATCGCGTTCTTGCTCGCCAGCGCCACCAGCACGATCAGCGCGATGCGGGTGAAGATGTTGTTGTCGCCACCGCTCAGCCAGACCCCGGCCAGCGCCGATAGGATGGTCATCGGCACGATCAGGATGATCGCCAACGGCAGCGTTAGGCTCTCGTACTGCGCCGCCAGCACCATGAACACCAGCAGCACCACCAGCGGGAAGATATAGGCCATGGTGTTGCCCGCCAAGATCTGCTGGTAGGTCACCTCGGTCCACTCGAACGCCATCCCCTCGTCCAGCTTCTCGTTGAGTATCCGCTCGATCGCCTCCCGCGCCTGGTCGGAGCTGTAGCCCGGTGCCGGGTTGCCGTTCAGTTCCGCACTGGGGTAGCCGTTGTAGTGCATGACACGATCGGGACCGATGGTCGGTTCCACCGTCAGCACCGAGCCCAGCGGCACCATCTCGCCGGCGTTGTTGCGCACCTCGAGTCGCAGGATCTGCTGCGGGTCGACGCGGTAGTTCGCATCCGCCTGGGCATTGACCTGATAGGTCTTGCCGAACAGGTTGAAGTCGTTGACGTAGAGCGAACCCAGATAGATCTGCAGCGCCTCGAACACCTGATCCAGCGGGATCCCCTGGATCATCGCCTGCTCCCGATCCACCTCGATATCCATCTGCGGCACCTGGATGCGGAAGGTGGAGTAGATGCCGACCAGCGCCGGATCTTTCCGTGCCTCGGCAATCACCTTCTGCAGATTGTCGAACAGGGCGTCGAAACCAAGGCTGGCACGGTCTTCGATCTGCAGCTTGAAGCCGCCGGTGGTGCCCAGCCCCAGGATCGGCGGCGGCGGGAACACGGCGACGAAGGCCTCGTCGATACCGGCAAAGCGGCCGTTCAGCTGTCCGGCGATGGCATAGGCGGACAGACCGGGGTTGTTGCGCTGATGGAAATCGTCCAGCGTGACGAACACGATGCCGCTGTTGGAACTGGTGGTGAAACCGTTCACCGACAGCCCCGGGAAGGAGACGGTCTGGTCCACCCCCGGCGTGTCGAGGGCGATCCGCTCCATCTCACGCACCACGGCCTCGGTACGATCCAGGCTGGCGGCATCCGGCAACTGCGCGATGGCGACCAGGTACTGCTTGTCCTGCTGCGGGATGAAGCCGCCCGGCACGGTATCGAACAGCTTGAAGGTACCGCCGAGCAGCCCCAGGTAGACGATCCCCACCACCATACCGAGACGGATCAGCCGCTTGACGCCCTTCTGATACAGATCGCCGCCTCGTTCAAACAGGCGGTTGAACGGCGTGAACAGCCAGCGCCCGAACAGTGCGTTCATCGCCCGGGTCAACAGATCCGGCTTGGCATCATGGCCACGCAGCAGCAGCGCCGACAGCGCCGGTGACAGGGTCAGCGAGTTGAACGCCGAGATCAGTGTCGAGATGGTGATGGTCAGCGCGAACTGCTTGTAGAACTGACCGCTCAACCCCTGGATAAAGGCGGTCGGGATAAACACCGCACAGAGCACCAATGCGATGGCGATGATCGGACCGGTCACCTCGGTCATCGCCTGCTTGGTGGCCGCCATCGGCGACAGGCCGTTGTGGATGTTGCGCTCGACGTTCTCCACCACCACGATGGCGTCGTCCACCACGATGCCGATCGCCAGCACCAGGCCAAACAGCGACAGGGTGTTGATCGACACGCCGAGCCACTGCATCACGGCGAAGGTGCCGATCAGCGACACCGGCACCGCGATCAGCGGGATGATCGACGCGCGCCAGGTCTGCAGGAACAGGATCACCACGATCACCACCAGCACGATCGCTTCCAGCAGCGTATCGATCACCGCCTCGATGGAGCCGCGCACGAACACGGTGGGGTCATAGACGATGTCGTAGGCGATCCCTTCCGGGAAGCGCTGCGACAGCTCCGTCATCGTCTCGCGCACCTGGTTGGACAGCTCGATGGCGTTGGAACCGGGACGCTGGAAGATCGGCAGCGCCACCGCGGTCTTGCCGTTCAGCATGGCACGCAGGGAGTAGCTGTCCTCGCCCAGTTCGATACGGGCCACGTCGCGCAACCGGGTGACGGCACCGCGGGCATCCACCTGCACCACGATACTGCCGAACTCCTCCGGACTCTGCAGTCGCCCCTTCACATTCAGCAGAATCTGAAACTGGCTGTCGCTGCCGACCGGCTGGGCACCCAGGCTGCCTGCCGCCACCTGCCGGTTCTGCTCACGCACCGCCTGCACCACGTCACCGGGCGTCAGGTTGCGCGACGCCAGTGCATCGGGATCCAGCCAGAGACGCATGGAGTATTTGCCGCCGCCGAACATCCTCGCCTCGCCGACGCCGGGCAGGCGCGCCAGCTGATCCTTGATATAGATATCGGCATAGTTGGACAGGTAGCTGATCTCGCGGTCGCCGTCCGGCGAATAGAGGTGCACCACCATGGTCAGGTTGGGCGAGGATTTCTCCGCCACCACGCCGAGGCGCTGCACCTCCTGCGGCAAGCGGGGCAAGGCACTGGCGACGCGGTTCTGCACCTGCACCTGGGCCCGATCCAGATCGGTGCCCAGGGCAAAGGTCAGCGTCAGCGTCATGCGCCCGTCGGTGGTGGCCTGGGAGAACATGTAGAGCATGTTCTCGATGCCGTTCATCTCCTGCTCGAGCGGCGCGGCGACGGTCTGCGCGATCACATCGGGGTTGGCGCCGGGGTAGTTGGCGGCGACCACCACGGTGGGCGGCACCACCTCGGGGTATTCGCTGACCGGCAGCTGGAACAGCGAGATGGCACCGCCGACCAGGATCAACAGCGACAGCATCGCGGCGAAGATCGGCCGCTGGATAAAGAAATGGCTGAATTTCATCTGTGTCGATACCTGCTTATGCGGAGGGCTCTGCCGCCAGCTCCTGTTCGAGCAGGGTCAACCCCTGCTGATCAATGACCACATCCCGCGGCGTGACCGGCATTCCGGGGCCGACCCGTGCAGGGCCGTTGACGGCGATACGATCCTGCGGGGTCAAGCCGGACTCGATCACGCGCAGTTCTCCGGCCCTATCGCCAAGCTCGACCCGGCGGTACTCGAGCACATTGTCGGCATTGACGACCAGCACGAAGCGGCTCTTCAGGTCGGTGCCGACGGCGCGGTCCGGCACCAGAACGCGCGGCCGGGCATCGCTCGCAGCCAGCGAGATGCGGGCAAAGGCGCCCGGTCGCAGACTCCGGCTGTCGGCGGTGAAGGCTGCCCGCACACGCAGGGTACCGGTTAGGGGATCGATCCGGTTGTCGATGAAATCGATCTCGCCCTGATAGCTCTGCGCATCGTTGCCGGCCAGTTGCAGGCGAGCCTGGGTCCGGCCCGAAGCATCGACCGCGTCGAAAGCCTCGTTCCAGGTACGCTCATCCACATCGAAATAGGCGTACAGACGGTCGGTGGCAACCAGGGAGGTCAGCACGCTCTGCCCCGCCTGCACGTTGTTGCCCGCGGTAATGAAGGCGTTCGAGGTTTGCCCGGCGATCGGCGCCCTCACCTCGGTGAACTCCAGGTTCAGCCGAGCGGCTTCAAGGGCCGCTTCCACCGACGCCACCTCCGCCCGGCGCTGACTGGCCAGGAAGATACGGGATTCTGCCTGCTCCTCGGACATGGCATCACGCCCCTGCAGACGGCGCGCCCTTTTGGCTTCGGACTGCGCCTGCTGCAGGGCCGCCTTGGTCCGGCTCAATTCAGCCTCGAGCCGACGCACTTCGGCGGCAAAGGGGCGAGGGTCGATACGGAACAGCAGATCGCCCTTCTTAACCACGCTACCCTCGGTAAACTCGACCGACTCGATCACGCCGGACACGCGCGGGCGCAGCTCGATCTGCTGCGGCGACTCCAGCCGGGTGGTAAAGGTATATTCGGGGCTGTAGCGGGCGTAGAGCACCTGCGCCACATCGATGGGCTGAGCGCTTGGTGGTGTCGCGGCAGCGGAGGAGTCGGCTTCCGCCGTACAACCTGCCAGCACTGCCGAGAACAGCAAAAAGAAAAGGATACGAAGTTGCATGCGCCTTACTCCGGTGAGTCCAAGATGGGATTGGATGTAATAACAATTACAGAAGGCGCAGTATGTAACGGATGGTTTAAACCTGGTACTGGACAACGGGTTTAATTGGTTTCAATTTCTAGTTAACACAAAATAGTGCCGTGCAGTCATTACCCCTTCTCGGATCGGTCTTGCAGATCGAAATTGCCGATCCTGGCTTCGGGATGGTGCGCTTTGATCAGACGAATGATCTCGTCAGTTCGGTCGCGCTCGACATCGATCAACATCAGCAGATTACCGGCTTCTATCTCCTGCTCCAGCTCGCTGACCTCGGCCGCCGCAGTGGACACACCGATCATCGAACTCGCCCAGGCACCGAAACCGGCACCGAACAGACTCAGCCCCAACAGGGCGCCGCCACCGAGCGCCAGTCCGGCCGGTGGAAAGGTGATCGCCAGCACACCGGCTAACGCGCCGGCCGAGCCACCGATGATCACACCGCGCTCCAGCGCCGGGATCAGATCGGATGACTGCGCCAGACCTGCTTCGTGCAGATGGGCATCCTCTAGCAGATGATGGTCCTTGCCAACAACGTAGATATGTTTCTCTTCGACCGCTGCTTCCTTGAGTTCGTTGACAATCGCTCCGGCACTGTCCGTCCCTGGCACCAGGAAAAAGAGGCGTTTCATAATCAGCTCGCATTGCTTGCGGACATGCTTGCCCGATACCTACAGTATAGGCAGCCTGCCACCGGGCGATCATGAATATCCTGCCGCCGGAGAGAGGCCACTCATCTCCGGCCGGAATGCCTGCGCCTGCCCACACTTGCCCTCTGCGCCCCGCGGCCCTGCTTGTGCTATCCGGACGACCGGCGTCGATCGGGCACCCTCAATGCAACCGCTCCGCCGAAATCTCCAGCGCCACGCCCATCGCCTGCAACTGATTCGCCAGCGCCGGGTTTCCGGTCTGCCGCCAGCGCTGATACAGCGCCATGATCTCGCTGGCACTGTACTGCCGATAGCGGCGACAGATACGGGCGACCAGCTCGATTATCTGGGCGAAGCTGTCGGCCAGTTCGGCAAACACGTGGCGAAGCTCCCGCGCATGGCCGGCCAGATAGTCATAGGCACCACCGCCCATGCCGATAAAGTAGTCGCGCTGGATCCCCTTGCGTGCGTAATGCTCCGGAAACAGCGCACCCAGAAACAGCGCCTGATCACCGAGTTGACGCAGCAACAGGCAGCGCTCCCGCTCATGGACGCACTGCTGGGCATCGCCATAGAGCAGCGCCAGCGGGCGGATACCTAAGTCACCGTCCTGGTAACTGAACAGCGCATCGTTACGGCTGAACCGCTCCAGCAGGTTTCCCAGGTACCAGCGGGTCTCTTCATCGGGATGGGAGGAGGATTCTTCTAGAAGCTGTTCACGAAAGTACTCTGCCAGTCCGTTCAGACCGGCGCTTTTCACCCTGGGCATAGGCCGACTCTCCTGTGTCCAAACACCTCTTTAAGGTAGCAAAAAATTTCGTTCAAGCAGCCCGACCCATCATTGAAAAAAATTTTTGTGCTTCCCCTTGAAAGCGGTTCACCGAGCACATATTTGATATGTCGCGGGCGTGATAGCGCGTACCGCTATTTCTTTTTATTGCCTGTATATCAGTAGGTTACATAAGGAGGAACTTTTCGTATGAGCATTCGACCTCTTCATGATCGTTTAGTGGTCAAGCGCCTGGCGGCCGAGACCACCACCAAGGGAGGCATCGTGATACCCGATAGCTCTGCGGAAAAACCCAGCCAGGGCGAAGTAATCGCCGTTGGCGCGGGCGCAGTTCTGGAAAACGGCGAGCGCCGTGAACTGGATGTGAAGGTCGGCGATCGTGTGCTGTTCGCCAAGTACTCGGGTAGCGAAATCAAACTCGAGGGCGAGACCTTGCTGGTGATGCGTGAGTCAGACGTACTCGCCGTGATCGAAAACACCCAGTCAGAGGAGAAAGCAGCATGAGTGCCAAAACCGTAAAATTTTCCAATAGCGCCCGCGGGCGGATGCTGGCCGGCGTCAATATCCTGGCCGACGCAGTGAAGGTGACGCTCGGTCCCAAGGGCCGCAACGTGGTGCTCGACAAGAGTTTCGGCGCGCCCCGCGTGACCAAGGACGGGGTGTCGGTGGCCAAAGAGATCACGCTGAAGGACAAGTTCGAGAACATGGGCGCGCAGATGGTCAAAGAGGTCGCCTCCAAGACCGCCGACATCGCCGGTGACGGTACCACCACTGCCACCGTGCTGGCCCAGGCGATCATCCGCGAAGGCCACAAGGCGATCGCCGCCGGCATGAACCCGATGGACCTAAAGCGCGGCCTCGACGCCACGCTCAAGGCCGCGATCGAAGAGCTGCAGGCGCTGGCCACCCCCTGCGCCGACAGCAAGTCGATCGGCCAGGTGGCCACCGTATCCGCCAACTGGAACGCCGATATCGGCGAAATTCTGGCCAAGGCGATGGACAAGGTCGGCCGCGACGGCGTGATCACCGTCGAAGAGGGCAAGTCGCTGGAGAACGAGCTGGAACTGGTCGAAGGTATGCAGTTCGACCGCGGCTACCTCTCCCCCTACTTCGTCACCAATCAGGAGAAGATGCAGGTCGAGTTCGACAGCCCCTACATTCTCCTGCTCGACAGGAAGATCTCGAACATTCGCGAGCTGCTGCCCGCCCTTGAAGCCGTGGCCAAGGCCGGCAAGCCGCTGCTGATCATCGCCGAAGATGTGGAGGGCGAAGCCCTGGCCACGCTGGTGGTGAACAACCTGCGCGGCATTCTGAAGGCTGCCGCGGTGAAGGCGCCGGGCTTCGGCGACCGCCGTAAGGCGATGCTGGAGGATATCGCGATCCTGACCGGCGGCACGGTGATCTCCGAAGAGGTCGGGCTGTCGCTGGAGAGCCTGACCCTGGATCAGCTGGGCAGCGCCACACGCGCGGTGATCAGCAAAGAGAACACCGTTATCGTCGACGGCGCAGGCGACAAGGCGGCGATCGACGCTCGCGTGCAGCAGATCCGCCGAGAGATCGAGAACACCAGCTCCGACTACGACCGCGAGAAGCTGCAGGAGCGCGTGGCCAAGCTGGCCGGCGGCGTCGCCGTGATCAAGGTCGGCGCAGCCACCGAAGTGGAGATGAAGGAGAAGAAGGACCTGGTGGACGACGCCCTGCATGCGACCCGCGCCGCCGTTGAGGAGGGTATCGTGGCCGGCGGTGGCGTGGCCCTAGTTCGCGCCGCCGCCAAACTGGCCGAGAAGAAAATCACCACCGCCAACAGCGACCAGGATGTCGGTGTCCGCATCGCCCTGCGTGCCATGGAGGAGCCGCTGCGCCAGATCGTCAGCAACGCCGGTGAAGAAGCCAGCGTCGTGCTCAACAAGGTACGCTCCGGCGAGGGCAACTACGGCTACAACGCCCAGACCGGCGAATACGGCGATATGCTCGAGATGGGCATCATCGACCCGGCCAAGGTGACCCGCTCTGCCCTGCAGAACGCTGTCTCCATCGCTGGCCTGATGCTGACCACCGAAGCGATGGTCGCCGACCTGCCGGAAGAGAAGAGTGCCGCCGCAGCCGCCGGTGGCATGGAGGATTGGGGTTAATCCCCTTTTCAGCCGGGAGGTTCGCCTCCCGGCTTCTCAAGCGGGTCCCGTCTGCTGCCGACATGACCGACAACGTAAAATACGGCGCCCCACTATTTCAACTTCGAGCCTAACTTAAATTAAGCCTTGGCGTAATCGTCAGTGTACGGCTGCATCACCCCAGATCTCTTTCAAACGGCTGTCCCTGCCGCAATTCCAGCGATAGAACTTGTAGCGTAGCGGACTCTTCTTGTAGTAGTCCTGGTGGTAACTTTCATCCCCCTTGATGGGATAGAACGTAGAAGCATCGACGATCGGCGTCACCACCCGCTGATCCGGAAACTGCGCTTCAACCTCGCGTTTGGACTGCTCGGCGATCTCCCGCTCACGTGCGTTCGCGACAAAGATCGCACTGCGATAACTGGGCCCCCTGTCACAGAACTGGCCCCCGTTATCGAACGGATCGATGTTGACCCAGAAATGATCCAACAGCTCGGTATAGCTGACCTTGTGCGGGTCGTAGGTGATCTGCACGGCTTCGACATGCCCCTCATGATTGCCGTTGTAGGTCGGGTTCTCCAGAGTCCCGCCCGTAAAGCCGGAGACAACATCCTTCACGCCATCCAACTTCTCGAAATCGGCCTCCATGCACCAGAAACAGCCACCGGCCAGAATCGCCTCGTCCGCCAAGACAGCGGGCGAGCTGAGCAGGAATCCAGCCAGCATCCATAACGTGAATTTGAGCTTCATACTCTCACCTCCACTACGAGACGTATAGCCATGGAGGTCGGGCGGTCAGAGACCCAGCCGTTCATTTTCGCGCTGGAAAATGCCGCGGATAATGTCACCGTCAGACGGCTCCTCCTCCAACGTTTCCGGGTTCCACATGCTGCGTTTCGTACCAAAGAAGTCACCGCCATAGATGTGAATTCCGCCGGTAAAGCGAAGCAAAGGATTGGTCACCGAATGCACCACATCCACCGGCATCATCGACGTATCCTTTTCAAACAGCGCGTCGGCACCAAACGCCCTGATCCCATCAGACGTCTGTTTCCAGTAAATATTGTCTTCACGGCCGGTATAGATGCCGATGTTGGCCCACATCAGGTGGTTGTGTGGCATAAGGTTCATCTGCGGCGTCCAGGTGGCGGCAAAGATCGTCAGCGTCGGCGAACTGTGCAGTACATTGAGCCCGGCAGACTTGGGATCACCGAGGGCTGCCAGCACGGCACCGGGCGTGGACACCAGCCGGGCCAGGACTTCGTTGACGGCGGCTTGGGCCTCCGATTCTTGGTTTGCGGCAACACAGTCGGCCACAAATTGGTCTAGATCGATCATCTTCTTCCCCCCTCAACGTGGTTCATCTGGTCTCTAAAACGAGGGAGACAGCGGTTGATCGGCGGTAAACAACGCCAGCCTCTCTAACTCAAAGATAGTCGACCAGATGACACGCGGCTCAGGGGTAGCCGGAGATACTAGAACCATGACCCTGCCGCTTGACTCGGACTCGGTCAGCAGGACCCCTGAGCCTGCACTCAGGCAATTGAGACCCAGGCATTCTACTCCGCCTCTGAATTCGGGCGAGGTACTTAAGGTGGCGTCACAGCCTACCCTTTGCGCCGCTTGGCGATCTCGCGGTACAGCGCCTCAGGGCTGACCGCGATCTGCATCGCGACCTGTTTCCACTCACCCCGCGGCGGCAATTCGCCGTGCCAGTCAAGCCATGCGTCCAGCCGCTCCGATACGGTTTTCAGTGCCAGAATCTCGCCCCGAAGGCGGGCGGTTTGAATACCGCGAGCAAGATAAGCGGCCCAGGCCATAGCAAACTCGGCATCGTTGCGAAACAGCCGAATAAACACCTCTTTCGCGACACAACCCACCCGGGCCTGCCCCTGAGCGATGGCGTCACAATGATAGCGTTCGGAAAATAGCGATGCCTCGGCGACTATCGCCCCCGGCGTTGCGCACTGCAGTACGATGGCGCTGCCGCACGCCTGATGACGTACAAGCTGAACCTCACCATCGATCACGTAATACAACTGTCGAACGACATCCCCCTGATGAAACAGGTAAGCACCGGCCCGGAGCGCCTGTTCGCGACCGCCATAGCGCTTCAATTGAGAGCATAAATTGAATGACATGATCATTATCATGTCTCAACTCACCCCTGTCATACAAGATGCGCAGACACAGACAAAAGGATGAACCGTATGAAACGACTTATCTTTACCGCCGCCGCGCTCGCACTGCCGATACTAGCCCAGGCTCAACAGGGGATGGCGGAGCCAACGGCACACACCGCCCACCAACATATGCAGATGCCCGCCGAGGTAAACAGCCGGCTCCCCCGCGAACCGGGACAGAGTGCATTTGCGGCGATCCAGGAGATAGTCGAACTGCTGATCGACGACCCATCAACGGATTGGACAAAGGTGAATATACCGGCCCTGCGCCAACATCTGGTCGACATGGACAACGTCGCCCTGCGCGCCAATGTCAGCGCGACGCCGACCGCCCAGGGGATGCAGTTTGACGTAACTAGCGAGTCAAAAGAGGTGCGCGACTCGATCAGACGCATGGTAAAAGCGCACGCGACCACCATGAACGGCAGCTACGGCTTGACCTATGAAACATCGGAACGCCCCGATGGTGCGGTGATGACGGCCCACGCCTCCACGCCGGAGAGCCTCGGGAAGTTGGAAGCACTCGGGTTTATCGGCGTCATGACGCTCGGCGCCCACCACCAGACGCATCATCTGGCGATAGCGAAGGGCATGGGACCTCACGAGTAGGTTGACGAACTCGGCAGCCATATTGGCCCGTTGTCAGGTCATTGTCGGATATAGCGCATCGGGCGGCGTGAAACCCGCAACGTACAACCGGCCGGAACACACAAGCAGTAAAAAGGCGTCAAATTAAATTAGCACTGCTGTTTATTTTAATTTACAGCCAAAGTTAAAATAATAGCCAGGCTAATTTTAACTTAGGGCAACATCATGGAACGAGGCCTTACCGGGCGCTACACGCCCAGCATTGATGGTGGCGTCACCTGTCAGGCGTTTATACCCGCACCGCTACCGCCTGAACCGCCGCTACAGATCGATACAAAGCTGCAAGGGCGCATCAATCAGGCGATGCTGGCACTGGGAAGGCTGGACGCCATCAGCACCCTGCTCCCCGACGCCCACCTGTTTCTGTACAGCTATGTGCGCAAGGAAGCGGTGATGTCCTCCCAGATCGAAGGCACCCAGTCATCGCTGAGCGACCTGATGCTCTATGAGATGGAGGGTATCCCCGGCGTACCGATGGATGACGTGCAGGAGGTCTCCTGCTACGTGAGTGCACTGACGCTTGGCATGGAGCGGATAGCCGAGGGCCATCCCATTGCATTCCGTCTGCTCACCGAACTGCACCAGGCGCTGATGACCTCAGAGCGAGGCATCAATAAAAGCCCCGGCGAGTTCCGCAAAAACCAGGTCTGGATCGGCGGCCACCGCGCCGACGAAGCCACCTTTGTGCCGCCTCCTGCCCAAGAGCTGGCCGATTGCTGGAGTGTGCTGGAACGTTTTATCAACGACCTCCCCCAAGCCACCGACCCGCTGATCAAAGCCGCCCTTGCCCATGTGCAGTTCGAGACTATCCACCCCTTTATGGATGGCAATGGACGTGTCGGACGCCTGCTGATCCCACTGATACTGGTTGCCGCCGGTGTACTGAGCCAACCCCTGCTCTATCTGTCGGTATTCTTCAAAAAACACCGACAGACCTACTATGAGCGTCTGCAGCAGGTGCGCCTGACCGGCGACTGGGAGAACTGGCTGCTGTTCTTCGTCGACGCCGTCGCCACCACCGCCACCCAGGCAGTCGACACCGCACAGCAGCTAAACCAACTGCGCAGCGAACACCGTAAACAGATGTCCGAACTGGGCCGAATGGCCGGCTCGGCACAACAGGTACTGGACGCACTGTTCGAGCGCCCCATCGCCAATATCGCCACATTGGTAGAGCGTAGCGGTCTGACGGCGGCCACCGTGGGTAAGGTGATGGACCGCCTGTCGCAACCGGACATCAATTTAGTACGCGAACTTACCGGCCAGAAACGCAACCGCGTGTTCGCCTATACCGGCTATATCGAGATTTTGAATCAGGATACGTCTTGACCGGTCGAGGCATTTACGATAACTCACACTGGGACGCTGAGCAGAACATGAATAGCGAACTGCCGTCTGTCAGGTCATTGGCGGAAGTGGCGCATCGGGCGGCGTGATGTCACCCATCCAAAACATGTAATTTCATCTCACAAAATCACACTTCGATTCACATGGCGTGGTATCCTACAGCGGTTGATATAACCGTCGAATAATGAGGCAAACACGATGATCCGCTGCCATCTCGCCCGCATGATGGGTGAACACAAGATGCGTGTAGCCGACGTTGCCAGAGAAACAGGGCTAAGCAGGGCCACTGTTACCCTCCTGTACAAAGAAACCGCGCAGAAAGTGGATTTGGAAGCCGTGGAAAAGCTCTGTCTGCTGTTCGACTGCCAAGTGGGCGATCTGCTTGAGCTGACCCAACAATAAACAGGGAAGGTTATGAAGTTTAACGAAGACACCCGTGTAAAAATCCCGACCATACTCCACCTGATGAGGTTGGGTTATCAGTACCTGTCACTCAAGGGTCAGAGCTGGAACCTGGATACCAACATATTCCCGGAACTGTTCTCTGCAGCCATTGGTCGGATCAACCCCGATATCGAGGCTGACGATGTTTCCCGACTGTTGGAAGACGTCAAGCTGCTGCTCGACAACGAAGACTTGGGGCGCGCCTTCTTCGAACGCCTGACCGACCGCTCCAACACCAAACTGATCGATTTCGAGAACTTCAACAACAACAGTTTTCACGTCGTTACCGAACTGACCTGCCAGAATGGCGACGAAGAGTTCCGGCCAGACATTACCCTGCTGATCAACGGGATGCCGCTGGTGTTCATCGAGGTGAAAAAGCCGAACAACCGCGACGGCATACTGGCCGAGCGTGGTCGCATCAACAAGCGCTTTCAGAACCCGAAGTTCCAGCGCTTTGCTAACATCACGCAGTTCATGATCTTCTCCAACAACATGGAGTACGCCGACGGTGACCCTGAACCTGTTCAGGGCGCATTCTATGCCAGCAGCTCCTACCAGGATCCAGTATTCAACTACTTCCGCGAAGAGGAGGTACTGAACCTCACGGCCCTGCTCAAGCCGCTACCAGATGCCGACGAACTCCAGGTGCTGAAGGACAACAACCTGGAGGTCATTCGCAACAACCCGGAATTTGTTGTCAATAAAGACCCGAACCGACCAACCAACCGCATCTGTACCTCGCTGCTCAGCAGAGACAGATTGGCATTTATTCTGCGTTATGCGCTCGCCTATGTGGCAGAAACCGACGGGCTACAAAAGCACATCATGCGCTACCCGCAGCTGTTCGCCACCAAGGCGATCGAACGCAAACTCGATGAAGGCGTTAAAAAGGGGATCATCTGGCACACCCAGGGCAGCGGCAAAACCGCCCTAACCTTCTACAACGTTCAATTTCTGACCGACTACTTTCAGAAGCAGAAGATCGTTCCCAAGTTCTACTTCATCGTGGATCGCCTGGACTTGCTGCAGCAAGCGCAGAAGGAGTTTACCGCCCGCGGTCTGAAGGTCCATACCATCAACTCCCGCGAGGCCTTTACGCGCGACATTAAGGCAACTCAGGCTATCCACAACCATTCCGGAAAACCGGAAGTCACGGTTGTGAATATTCAGAAATTTAAAGATGATCCGGACGTGGTCTCGACCAAGGACTACGACATTGCCATCCAGCGTGTGTACTTTCTGGACGAAGTGCACCGCAGCTACAACCCTAAAGGCAGCTTTCTGGCCAATCTGAGCCAGTCGGACACCAACGCCATCAAAATCGGCCTGACTGGTACGCCGTTGCTGGGCGACGACTACAACTCCCGAGCCCTGTTCGGCGACTACATCCACAAATATTATTACAACGCCTCCATTGCCGACGGCTACACCCTCCGCCTGATCCGGGAAGAGATCGCCACCAACTACAAGATGACGCTGCAACAGGCATTGGAGGAGGTGGAAGTCAAAATGGGGGACGTGGATCGCAAACTCATCTACGCCCACCCGAGTTTCGTCGAGCCGATGCTCGACTACATCATCCGCGACTTCGAGAAAAGCCGTGGTGCTCTTAATGACGCCACCATCGGCGGCATGGTGATCTGCGACAGCTCAGACCAGGCTAGGCAGATGTTCGAGATCTTCAATGGAGTCTATGCACAACCCTATAGTTCGCCACACGAAATCAAGGACTCGGCACTGGCCCTGATCGCCGCGGCCAAACCGGACAGCTATGCAGCCAGAGCGAAGCTGGACAACAAGGTCAAAAATGCTGCACTAATCCTGCATGACATCGGCACCAAGGAGGAGCGTGAGGACTGGGTAGAAGCTTTCAAAGCCGGGAAAATCGACCTCCTGTTCGTCTACAACATGCTGCTCACCGGCTTCGACGCCAAGCGCCTGAAAAAGCTCTATCTGGGGCGCGTGATCCGCAAGCACAACCTGCTGCAAGCCTTGACGCGGGTAAACCGCCCCTATAAAGCCTTCCCCTACGGCTATGTGGTGGACTTTGCCGATATCCGCAAGGAGTTTGACGACACCAACAAAGCCTATTTCGACGAATTGCAGTCGGAACTCGGCGATGAAATGGAGCACTACTCCAACCTGTTCAAATCTCAGGAGGAGATCAAGCAGGAGATCGAGCATATCAAGGATGTGCTGTTCCGTTTTAATATCGACAATGCGGAGATCTTCACCGACCAGATAAGCCAGATTCAGGACAGGGAAACCATCCTGGCCCTGAAAAAGGCACTGGGCGATGCCAAAAGCCTCTACAACCTGATCCGCCTGCAGGGCGAGTACGGCATCCTCGATGAGCTGGACTTCGCCAAGCTGAGCATTCTCTATCGGGAGACGTGCAACCACCTGGATCTGCTCAACCTCAAGGAGAGCATTGAGCAAGGCACGGATACCGCCAACCTGCTGAACATCGCCCTTGAGGACGTCATCTTCAAGTTCATCAAGGTAGGCGAAGAGGAGCTGGTGCTGGCCGACCAGCTGAAAAACACCCTGCGCCAAACCCGCGAAGCTCTGGCCGGCAATTTTGACCAGCAGGATCCCAAGTTCATCAGTCTGAAGGAGGAGCTGGAACGGCTGTTCAAGAAAAAGAACCTCAGTGAAGTTACTCAGGATGAGATGGTGGCTAACATCGACGCCCTCAAAAAGATCCACGAGCGCGTCAAAGAGCTGAACCGCCAGAACAACCAGCTCCGCGAAAAATATCACGGGGACGTCAAGTACACCCGCATCCATAAGCGCCTGCAGGAGCGCCAGCACAGCAATAGCGATATCAGCGAGTCGGAGCGCAAGATCTTTGAAGCCCTCACCGGTATTAAACAGGATGCCGATGAGCAAGTACTGAACAACAGCCAGATACTGGATAACGAAAGCTACTTTGAACGCCAGATGATGCCCCTGGTGATCCGGCGTTTCAAAGGCGAGCAGAACATACAACTCAACGCCGACACCTCACGTTATATCAACCACCTGGTGGTCGCCGAATACTTGAAAGAATTTAGCACCGGAGTACGTACGTGGTAGAACTCGAGTTCAGAGACAAAACCAAAGCGCTGATCGATAGCCTGAAAAACATCTGCGCACACTATGGCCTGGGTAATGACGGCAATGAATTTAAGATCATCACCCAAACCTTCCTGTACAAGTTCCTGAACGACAAGTTCGCGTACGAAGCGAAGAAGATCGACGAGAAGGTCGCCAAGGCTGAAAAGTGGGAAGAAGCGCTGGTCGCCATGAGCGAAGACGATCTGGAGATGCTCCAGCTGCAGATGGGCGGTGATACAGCCCGCCTGAAGCCCCATCACTTTATCAGCTACCTGTTCAGCCAGCAGAACACACCGGACTTCGCCAAACTGTTTGATGATACCCTGATGGATATTGCCATCACCAATAACGACGTGTTCGCTGTTAAAACCGATGGCGGCGCTAAGGTGGTATTGTTCGACCGCATCAGCCAATACATCGCCGACGAGTCCAAGCGCGATGCCTTCTGCCGCGCCATCATTAACAAGTTGGTGGAGTTCAGCTTCGAGCGGATATTCACCCAAAAATTCGACTTCTACGCCACCATCTTTGAATACCTGATCAAAGACTACAACAGCAACTCCGGCGGCAAATACGCCGAGTACTACACCCCCCATGCCGTGGCCCGCATCATGGCGGCCATACTGGTACCGGAGGAGCAACAGGGCAAAATCAAAAATGTCAGCTGCTATGACCCCTCGGCGGGTTCCGGCACCCTGTTAATGAACGTGGCGCACGCCATCGGCGAGAACCGCTGCAGTATCTACACCCAGGATATCTCGCAAAAATCCTCCAACCTGCTGCGCCTGAACCTGATCCTGAACAACCTGGTGCACTCCATCCCCAATGTGATTCAGGGCAACACCGTACTGCACCCGTATCATAAAGACGGCAAAGAGCTGAAGCGTTTCGACTACATCGTCTCCAACCCGCCGTTCAAGATGGACTTCAGCGATTTCCGAGATGAGCTGGACAGCAAAGAGAACAAAGCACGCTTCTTTGCCGGTATTCCCAAGATCAAAGCCAAAGCCAAGGACAAGATGGAGATCTACCAGTTGTTCTTGCAGCACATCATTCGCTCACTGAAACCCGGCGGCAAAGCGGCGGTGGTGGTACCCACCGGATTTATCACCGCGCAATCCGGCATAGACAAGGGCATCCGAAAATATCTGGTAGACCACAAAATGCTGGCCGGCGTGGTATCCATGCCGTCCAATATATTCGCCACCACCGGCACCAACGTCTCCATCCTGTTTATGGACGACAACAACAAAGACGAAGTCGTACTGATTGACGCCTCCAACCTGGGCGAAAAGGTCAAAGACGGTAAAAACCAGAAAACCGTGCTCACTCCCGATGAAGAGCAAGACATTATCGAGGCCTTTAATTATAAAGATACGATCGAGGATTTTTCGGTTGCTGTTAGCTATAACGAGATAGAAGCCAAAAACTACAGCCTGAGTGCGGGGCAGTACTTCGATGTAAAAATCGAATATGTAGATATTTCACCAGAGCAGTTTGCGGAGAAGATGCGGGGCTTTAGTAGTAATCTGGAAAATCTTTTTAATCAATCTCGAGATCTGGAAGTTGAAATTAAAAATCAGCTAAATGGGTTAAAAATATGAGAAACTGGCCCGTATCTAGCTTAAAGGGGAAAATTCATATCAAGCATGGATTCCCTTTTAAAAGTGATTTTTTCACAGATGAAGAGACTGACTATATCGTACTGACTCCAGGAAACTTCTACGAAGAAGGCGGATTCAAGAGACAAATAGGTAAAGAGAAATTCTATACGGGAGAAATCCCTGATAGCTATCTGCACAAAGAAGGTGACTTGATAGTTGCTATGACTGAGCAAGCGGCTGGTTTGCTTGGAAGTTGTGCCCGAGTTCCTGAGTCTGGCATTTATTTGCACAATCAAAGATTAGGACTAATCACTACAGATCCGCAAAAAATACTTAAAGAGTATGTCTATCATCTATTCAAAACCAAAACCGTTCGCGAGCAAATTCGCCTTACATCTTCGGGGTCGAAAGTAAAACATACGTCACCGGAGCGAATATATGATGTAAGGGTTCCACTACCAAATGTAGATGAGCAACAAAGAATCGTCACATTGCTTGATGCGATTGAAGAAAAAATCGAACTCAACAACAGCATCAACGCCGAGTTGGAAGCAATGGCCAAAACCCTGTACGACTACTGGTTTGTACAGTTCGACTTCCCCGATGCCAACGGTAAGCCCTACAAGACCTCCGGCGGAAAGATGGTCTACAACTTTACCCTGAAGCGTAAAATTCCAGAAGGGTGGAGTGTCAAAACTTTATCCCAGATCGCCAACATTACGATGGGGCAATCTCCAGAAGGAAGTTCCTATAACGAAGAAGGTATTGGAACCATTTTTTATCAAGGTTCTACGGACTTTGGCTGGTTATTTCCCACCAACCGTCAATACACAACAGCACCAAGCCGGATGGCTAAGAAAGGTGACATTCTTTTGAGCGTCCGTGCTCCTGTTGGCAACATGAATATTGCTAACACTAATTGTTGTATTGGCCGCGGGTTGGCTGCATTAAATAGTAAAAGCGGATCAGACGGATTTCTGTTTTATGTAATGAAGTATTTTAAACAGATTTTTGATCGTCGAAATGCTGAAGGAACAACGTTCGGCTCTATCACGAAAAACGACCTGCATTCTCTCACTCTAGCCTATCCAAAATCAGACTTGCTCAAGAAGTATGACGATGTAGTCACGAACTACAACAAGATGATTTTTGAAAGAAGCCTTGAAAATCAGGAGCTCACAAAACTTCGAGATTGGCTTTTGCCCATGCTAATGAACGGCCAGGTGACAGTAAAAACACCCTCCGACACCAATCAAGAGGAGGTACGTTATGGCTAAAGACCTCACCGAATCGTTGCACGACCGCCAGAATATCCTCAACAACCGCTACGCCCTACAGCAGGCCGAGCGGCATCTTGAGCTGGGCGGAGTCCTGTTTCAGGGTGAAACCGTGTTCACCAAGCAGCAGGTGACGGCACTGTTCGAGGTGAGCGAACGTACTATTGAGCGTTATTTAGCCAACCATGGCGACGAACTGAGCAACAATGGCCACCTGATATTAAAGGGGAAAAAACTAAAAGAATTCAAAGAGATAACATATGGTGCCGACATATATGACGGTACCAAAACCTCGGTATTAAGCATCTTTACATTCCGTGCGGTGCTCAATCTGGGCATGCTGCTTACCGAAAGCGAACCTGCGAAGCGGCTGCGTTCCAGGTTGCTGGACATTGTACTGGACGTTATGGCCGAACGCACCGGCGGCCACACCAAGTTTATCAACCAGCGTGACGGAAACTATCTGCTGGCGGCTTTTCAGGAAGAAAACTATCGTCGCCAGTTTACCGATGCACTGGATGAATATGTGGAAGGTAACCACTGGAAATACGCCCGATTTACCAACCTGATCTATCAAAGCATCTTCCATGAAAACGCTACGGAATATAAAAAGGTATTAAACCTCGCAGCCAAAGACAAAATTCGCGAAACCATGTATTCCGAGGTGCTAAACCTGATAGCGAGCTTTGAATCGGGCATTGCTCACGAACTGGAGATTGCGAGTAAGGCAAAAGACCGCAAGTTAACCCAAAAAGAAGCAGAGACTTTATTTGCCGGCTTCGAACAGCACCCACTGTTCAGGCCCTTGATTTTGGATGCCCGCACCAAAATGGCCAGCCGGGATCTGTGCTTCAGAGACGCCTTGCACGAAAAGTTGGAAGCCTACATCAAGTCGGTACCCGAAGCGGATTTCGAACGATTCCTGGGCGAAAAAAGCAAATCGTTGGAAGATCAACTGAGCGACCCTGAGACGCTGGCGGTATTCAAACGCCTCAAGGATCGCTGAGATGAATGAGGTAAGACGCTTTTTCTATTTTGATGTGGCCCATGCAGTCAAGACACATGATTGGATCATCGAGCATTCAGGTGGACTGGTTGGAACGAAGGACCTTGGCCAATTGGAAAGTCCACTGGAACATATCCAGAACGACTGGTATTACCCGGAAATGGAAGACAAGCTGACACATTTAGTCTTCTCCATCAATAAGCATCATGCATTTAACGATGGCAATAAACGATCTTCCCTGGCTTTGGGTGCCTACTTCCTGGAATTAAATGGTTTCGACTATGTTGTGCAGCGATTTGTTCAAGAGATGGAAAACATCGCAGTTTGGGTTGCGGACAACGTAATTGACAAAGACCTGCTGCATAATATTATTAGCTCTATCATTTATGAAGACGATTATTCGGAGAGCGTCAAGCTAGCTATTTTTGAGGCTGTACAAGCCTCTGAATAATTGAATAGGGACAATAAAATGGGATATGAAACGGAATTTACTGGCTGGAAAAATCTGAAACTAGAAGATCTTCTAGTTGCTTATCGAAAGGCCAAAGCCGATTGCTTTTTTGAAAACACCTTTCCTACTGCGATCAATTTTGCCGAATATGAGCAAGACCTTCTGACCAACCTGGAAGAATTACTAGAGAAGCTTCATGAAAATAAAGGTTTTTTATCGAACAAAGAACTTTTAGGTGATTACCGCCTACTACCTAAAAAGCTTTCTACCGATAACAAATCGGACGGAACAGTAAACGGACATGTTCATTTCTCTAACCCGGAACGCGCTGTAGAGAGCCTATTCAATAATTTTAACATCGTTCCTGAATTCAGAATTGTGGGTGATCTTCCGGTAGATAGCCATATCATATCTGCCCTGTGGATCAACATGATTGGCCACAAATTCGATGCGAAACTCCATGATTGCTGCTACGGCGCTAGACTAAAGCGCATCAGAAACGACGAGCTATTCAGCACCAAGGAAGTCGAACCATTCCATATTAGTGCAATCGGTTCATTCACTCCCTATTTTCAGCCATATCAAAAATGGAGAAATGATGGTTTAAAGGCCATTCGCGGCGAGTTGGAGAAGGACCGCGATATTATCGCGGTTTCACTTGACCTCAAGAGTTATTACCACTTCATAGACCCGGAAGCCATTGTTAGCGATGGCTTATTGGAATCACTCGACGTACAACTACGCGATGAGGAATTAGAGTTCACAAATCAGCTAGCCCATTTTTTAAAACGCTGGTCTGATGGAGCTTCCGAATTTGGAAAAACTGTTGCTGGTAGAAAGTCAGATATTCGTGGCGGTTTAGTTATTGGCCTGACCTGTAGCAGAATTATTTCCAACGCCCTACTTCACACATGGGACAAGTTAATTCTCGAAAAGGTTTCGCCAATTCACTATGGTCGTTATGTGGACGATATGTTCCTAGTACTGCGTGATACAGGAACAGTCTTCAATAGCCAAGACTTGATGTCACTTCTCCAATCCAGGCTTGGTAAAGAGTGCATCGCTCAGGATGAAACGACCCCAAAAATTTGGAAAATTCACCAAGGAGATAGAATTCAGGGCGACACACAGATCCGGCTTCAGTCAGACAAACAGAAACTATTTATTCTTCAAGGGCGAGCTGGGCTGGACCTCTTGGAGAGTATCGAAAAAGAGATATATGAGCTTTCCAGCGAGCACCGCCTCATGCCATCTCCCGAACAGCTGGAACACTCAACAGCTGCAAAAGTTCTGTCCGCTGCTGGCAGCGTCGGTGAAAACGCTGACGCTCTCAGAAAAGCCGATGGCTTAACGATACGACGGTTAGGTTGGGCTCTCCAACTTCGACATGTAGAAACACTTGCGCGAGATCTGCCGCCCAATGAATGGAAAGAACAGCGCGAAGAGTTTTATCAGTTTGCTCATAATCATATTTTACGTGCAGACAAAATTTTCGAGCATTTTAACTACCTACCACGGCTACTTGGCTTCGCCATTAGTATGAACGAATGGGAACATGCTGAACGAATTGCTATGGCAGCCTACCAAGCCATAGAAGCCTTGGCAACAGAGGTACATCAAAGAAAACCGGTCACCGTAAATGGCTGCGATGCCAAAGTAAGAAAAAATCTTTGGGGCTACGTTAAAGGAACACTGACCTGGCTATTTGTTGACGCCGCAACTCGTTACTATCACCCAGATAAGTTATTTATGGGTGAGTCATCATCTAGAAAGAAACGCCTTTCCGATCTGTTTTTTAACCAGATATTTTCTAATCTTACAGATTTTTCGGACATACTTAATCTCCGTTTCAACTCCGCAGATTTCGTTAAAAAGGCACCACTGGTTGCATTGTCAGATTTAGCGAAAGAGCCCTACAAAAAGATATTAAATAGCAGATCAGCGAAAGAGCTAGTCGGGAAGCGAAAAGGTAGAATTGAAAGCCTACTGCTCAAACATTTAAATTCATCAGGCATTATTGATACTGATACAATTAGAAAATTTCTGAATTCAACAAGAACAAGTCGACTTTCAGAGATTGAAAAAGGCAAGAGAAAAAATGAAAGCTTTTTGCCTTATCTATTCCCAACTAGGCCATTAACACCTGCAGAAATATCGGAGCTTGCCCCTGAGTGCGTTGGATTGCCAAGCTCATCAGGAAAGATGCATCGAGAAATGCCTTCTGTCACATGGGCAAAATACACACAGGCGTTGCGTGGTGTTTGGATTAAGCCAACACTACTCGCAACAGAGCAAGATGGTAGTGAAAAGACGTCTAATCGACGCAAAAATCATCTTAAAATTGGGACAGGCAGAAAAGATAAGATAGTCATTGCATTAACCAATATACGTACGGAAGATCGTGATTGGGCTGCGACCGCTTGCGACAAGCCCAACTTGACCCGCAAACGCTATCAGAGAATATCTACACTTGTTAACGATACACTTAGACTTAATCCCAAGCCGGACTATGTATTATTTCCGGAACTTTCCATTCCATTGGAGTGGGTAAATAGTATTGCGGCTAGACTTAGTGCTGCTGGAATCAGCTTAGTTGCGGGAACAGAATATCGGCATTCTGAAGGAATAAAAATACTCAGCGAGGCGGCACTGGTTCTTTCGGATAACCGCCTCGGTTATCCAACCTTCGTAAAAATTTGGCAGCCAAAGCTGGAGCCGGCTGTTGGAGAGGATAAAGAGCTACTAACATTTCGGAAAGTAATGTCATGAAACAATATACTGGCATTCGGGTTGCCTGAAAAATGATCGGACCAGGTT
>NZ_JAHREP010000038.1 GCF_019084545.1 Marinobacterium ramblicola | reverse complement strand
TCGGTTCTGTATGCGTTGCTGCGGCTGATCCGGATCAGGTCGTCACCGTCATCACCGGACAGGACATTGCTGCCCAGATGGCTGGCGGTGATCTGATCGCTCCCCTCACCACCACTGACCTGATCGTTGCCGGTACCAGCATCGATCACATCGTCACCTGCACCGCCGTTGACCACGTCGGCTCCGTTACCCGCCGAGATGCTGTCGTTACCGGCACCGCCAACAATCCATTCAGCCCCAGCGGTCCCCGAAAGTACGTCTGATCTATTTGAACCAACGAAATAGCCATCACTATTCAGCGAGCTACTACCTAACTGCGCGACCGCATCCATAACTGGCTGCCGACTATGTATAAACGCCTGCACATCCCAATTGGACGTACCCTCGTTTACCAAGGCCGCCAATTCGAAAATGTCATACGTCGCTTCGACATCAGTACTGACAGCTTCTTCAAGTAACGCTTCCATACCGCTCATATCCAGCGCCAGAGCGCCATCAACGACTTTCAACTCGATAGCATCGATGTAGGGCTTGAAGCGCGTCTGGGTGAGCAGAGATTCATAGACTGATTGACGCAGACTTTCATACGCTTGCGTCAACATATCGTTCTGGGCCGCGAAGAGTGCGCTGCCACCCTCTGCCGTTACAATATTTTGTACATTGTTGTTGAACGCGCGGCCGTTAAAGACCTCCAATACCTGCAGCTTATCAAGCACGGTGGAAACCTGGCCGTCAGCGTATCCGCCGCCATAGGCACGCTGATTGGTGGGATTGGCCGCGTTCCACGTGTCGATGCGCTCGCTCAACGTGTCAAAGTCGGCACTATTGGCCCACTCGATCAGCAGCTTGTCGAGTAGCGCCTCCTGCTCGGCCCTGCTACCGGCAGCGGAATATTGAGCGAGAGTATCGGCCAATGCAGGACTAAGGGCTGCAGCCTGCTGCAGATCCCGCACTGCGCCGGAGCCGGTCATATCCGGCAAAGCTTCCAGCTCCGGGGGGATGGCCACTGTATCCGTAAAGTTTCGGTAGAACGTATCGACACCGAAATCGATGTCGCTCATTGTGCCAGTGGTGCCATCAGTACGGGTGAAGCTGCCGGTTGCCAGTACCGAGTTGCCGTTGCCAAGATCGGTGTTAGAAGCAGTGCCGGTTGCATCGAGGCTGGCGATACCCAACTCACCGAGGCTAAAAAGTTCATCGACCTGGCTGACACCATCGCCATTGAGGTCACGCCATACTCTCAGGTTCGCGAACTGGCTGTCTGCCGCATCGATCTTGCCGTCGGCATTTTCATCAAGATCCGCAAGGGCAGCGAAGCCATCGGCTGCATCGGTACCATCGGACAGCGGCGTCGCATCGCCGAACAGCTCCGATCCATCATCGATGGTACCGTTGCCGTTACGGTCCATTACCAGCAGACCGTCGTCAGGTGCTACCCAGCCGGTAGCCTGTTGCATGCCATCGCCATTGTGATCGAACAGGATTGAGGCATTGGCTTCGGTTGTCTCGATTCCGTCGCCGTCGAGGTCCAGGGCTATAGGGTCTCGGCGGGGAGGTGGAGGGGGAATATAGTGTTCTGCGTCGCTAAAAAAGTTATGGATATCGATGAAATAGCCAGTGACGTTTGTTACGGCTTGGTCATAGGTGCCCCATAGCCAGTCTTGTTCTGAGAGAAATTCTCGGGACGCTTCAATAATTTTTGTGGCCGCATACCCTGCCACCATACCTGCAATAAATACAACTGCACCTGAAGCTAAGGCGGTCCCTCCTACTGCAGCAGCGACACCAGTGAGCACCGGGGCCATTAAATCAACCAATGCAGCGCCGAGTAACGCTCCTCCTAAACCAGCCCCTATCGAAGCAACCAATTCAGATTCATCTTCACCATCCCACGTTAAATAGGCTTGGGTGGCTGCCATCGCAGCTCCAACTGCGGTAGATCCTACTACAGAAGCCACTTTCGCTGGCCACCCGTTAGCCAATCCACCTGCCCGCATCTCTGCTGCAATATCGGATAACGAACGCATATTTGGATCTGTATTAACACTGGAGTCTGCCATACTCTTCGATAAAACCGAGAAATACTGAGCGACTGCAGCTCCAGCAGATCCTGTAATCGTGGAATAGTCCGGGCTTTCTAAAGCTTCAGGCGTTCCATCCCAAACATTGACCACATAATCGACAACATCCTGTATCGTAAATTCACCATCCCCATTCAGATCATAGGTTGACGGATCCATGTATTTATCAAAATCTATCAGTTCATTTGAAGATGTCATTTAAGAGTCCCTTTTTTAACAATCCAACCAATAATATTTAAAAAAATTGCAGAAGAAAGCAGAATAATTCCATAATTTGTCATGAAAAATATAAATTTATCAACAAGTCCTCCAGCCCATCCATATGAAATCGATACCATCGTATAGAAAGCAAACGAATAAAATAACACTAAACCAAGTAATGTTTTCGTAGAGTCTACAATCCCCCTTGGACTATCCATGGGTTTAAAACCGATGTTCAAAAAAAGGGATAAAAAGGATGCTAACATTGAAATAAAAATCACAAAAAATATTATAAAAAAATCATAACTAACATGCTCTACACTTTTAATATAGGACTGATATAAAAAGCTATCACCCCCATAACCCATGAGAGAAATAAGAGATAATGGGATTACAAAAAAAATTACAAACCGGCCCGTAACGACATATCCATACACCTCTCTTATTCTCATACACCTTTTAGAATAAAAATATAAATAAGACATCATTAAAAAACATAGAATTAGCAACACCATAAATTTACCTCCTATTGACCAGTTGCAGATAGTCGGCGACGTGGTCGAAAAATTCCGATTCATCGGCTAACGAAAAATGATGGTCGTAGAGTTTTAAGCAGTCTCCAAATTGACATATTCAGCAAAAATTAATTTCATAAAAATAATATATATGAAAAACAAATTGACGAATATAGTATAAAAATCACCACACCCTCTAATTTCCCCATAGCCGAGTTATTTCATCATATAATACACTCTATTTTTTCATCTTATCTCTCCCTCACACTCTCCTGCCGATATCTCAGCAGAGGCGCCAGAAAATACTCAATCAGCCGTCTTGTTCCTGTTTTGACTTCAGCCGTTACCGTCATACCCGGAATCAACTTAACCCTGCTGCCTTCAACATCCAGCCAGTCCTTATCCATCAGCAGGCGCATTTTATATATGAGGCCTCGTTCTTCATCGGCGATGGCATCGGCGCTCACCTGTATGACTTTGGCCTCGATCAATCCGTATTTGGTAAAAGGGAAGGTATCGATCTTGATGGCTGCCGGCATCGATTCGTGCACGAAGCCGATATCCTTGTTGGCCAAGTAGGCCTCCACTACCAACGCATCGTCATCCGGGACGATTTGCATCAGTGTTTGCGCGGGGGTGACAACCTCACCCTGGGAGGCCAGTACCAGTTCCTTGACGGTACCTTCCACGGGCGAATAGAGGATCTGACGCTGGTTGAGGTCCTTGGCCTTGGCCAGCTCCTCTTTCAGGGCGGCGATCTGCCGCCTGCTTGCAGCGAGTTCTTCGAGGGTTTGGCTGCGAGTTTGTGCTTCAAGCGTTTCCATTCGCGCCTCTATCTCCGCCACGGCAGCCTGGAGTTGCCGCTGCACGGCGCGTTCTTCGATCAGTTCCTGACGGGTTTTGACTCGCTCTGCTTCCAATTCGAGATACTGTATGCGAGCGGCCATTTTACGTTCGCTGAGCTTTTTCAGCGCTTCGGTGCGTTCCGTCACCAACGGCAGTGTCACGCTTAAGCGCTCGATACGGGCACGGCTTGCGTCCTGCTCCGCCTGCTTGGCAGTAAGGGAGCGTTGCAGGGCCTCGACTTGGGCGCGGTACTGTATCCACTGCTGTTCGAGTAGCTGTTGCTGAAACCGGCGTTGCTCTTCGGTGGCTTCCCTCGGCCACTCAATGGCCTGATTGAAGGACGACTCTGTCGTTAGCCGGTTGACCAGTAGATGCTGACGTGTCATGTCGAGCGTTGTGGTCAGCAGTTCTTGCCGGAGCCGTTGTTCGTCCGCTTGGGTTTGAGTGGCATCCAGCTCCACCAGCGGGTCACCCTTACCGATTCTTTGCCCCTCGGTTACCAGTATCCGGCTGACAACACCCTTCTCCAGCGGTTGTATCGGTTTTACCTTGCCGCTGGGAATGATCCTGCCTTCGGC
Source organism: Marinobacterium ramblicola (assembly GCF_019084545.1). Taxonomy (GTDB): domain Bacteria; phylum Pseudomonadota; class Gammaproteobacteria; order Pseudomonadales; family Balneatricaceae; genus Marinobacterium_D; species Marinobacterium_D ramblicola. Next base: position 33,768 of record NZ_JAHREP010000038.1, on the reverse strand, counting down.
AACGGCGACGATATTGACCTTGCCGAAGCAGGCCCAGAGCACACCGATCAGGAACAGCGTCATCAACATCCACATCAACAGCCGCCCTGTGGGTGAAGGGGGGCGGCTCTGAATCTCAAGCGCAGCGGGAAGGAATTCAAGTTCGTCGTCGGCGATGTTGGCATCGCCCAGGTTGGCCCGGTTCCTCCAAGCATCGATCAGCGTGCGTAGAAAGCTCATTCAGACCCACCCTCGAGATCGGTGACCGCGTGAAGGTGCGAGGGCGGTCGCCGTGGGGAGCGAGGTGTTGCCGACTGGAAGCTGTACAGACGTGAATACTCGCCGTCTTTCGCCAGCAACTGTTCATGACTGCCGGATTCGATGATCCGCCCCTTGTCCATGACGATGATGCGGTCGCACTGCCGGACAGTGGTCAAACGGTGGGCAATGATGAATACGGTGCGCCCCCGGCTGATGGCGGACATGTTGTCCTGAATGATCCGCTCCGACTCGTAGTCCAGGGCGCTGGTGGCTTCGTCGAAGATCAGGATGCGCGGATCGGAGATCAGCGCACGTGCGATGGCGATGCGTTGTCGCTGCCCGCCGGACAGGTTGCAGCCATGTTCGCCCACCGGGTTGTCGTAACCCTCCGGCAGTTCGAGGATGAAGTCGTGGGCTCCGGCCAGTTGGGCTGCGTGAACGACAGCCTCCATCGGTAGCCCGGGGTTGGCGAGCGCGATGTTTTCGCGGACCGAGCGGTTGAAGAGAAAGTTTTCCTGCAGTACCACGCCGATATTGCGCCGCAACCAGGCGGTATCCACCATCGCCAGGTCAACGCCATCCACCAATAACCGACCGGACTCAGGTACATAGAGGCGCTGCACCAGTTTCGTTAGCGTGCTCTTTCCGGAGCCCGAGCGCCCGACGATACCCACCCGCTCGCCAGGGCGGATATTCAGGTCCACAGCATTAAGAATCTGCGGTCCATCCGGTCGATATCGGAATCCTACATGTTCAAATCGCACCGCCCCCTTGAGACTGGGTAGAGTGCTTCGATTGGGGTTGAACCCCGGTTCACGCGGTGTATTCAGGATATCGCCCAGACGCTGTAACGATACGCCTGCCTGCTGGAACTCCTGCCATAACTGCACCAACTTCAGGATAGGGCCGGTGACACGCCCTGCAATCATGTTGAAGGCGATCAACTGCCCCACGGACAGCTCACCTGCGATAACCAGATGCGCGCCCCACCAGATGATGCCCAAGGTTGTGAGCTTGCTGATAAAGCCCGCTACTTGATTGGCGACATTGTTCAGGTTCTGACTACGAAACGAGGCGGTTACATATTTGCTGAGCTGATCCTCCCAGCGGCGCTGCATCTGAGGCTCTACCGCCATCGACTTGAGTGTTTCGATGCCGGTAACCGATTCGACCAGAAACGCCTGGTTTTCAGCACCATGCTTGAACTTCTGATCAAGTCTGTGACGCAAAATGGGGGTAATGAAGAGCGAAAGTGCGGCAAAACAGGGAAGCGAGAGCAACACGATGCCGGTCAGGGTGGGGCTGTAGTACCACATCACGGCAAAGAAGACCAAGGTGAACGAGAGGTCTATTATCAGTGTGAGTGCGGTACCCGTGATGAAATTGCGGATAGTCTCCAACTCCCGCACGCGTGCGACACTCTGTCCCACCTGGCGGGCCTCGAAGTATGCCAGCGGCAACGCCATCAAGTGGTTGAACAGGCGCGCCCCCAACGCCACATCCACCCGGTTGGCGGTATGAGCAAACAGGTAGTGGCGCAATCCGCCTATAGTTGCTTCGAAGAACGCCAGAACAAAGAAGCCGAAGGCAAGCACATCAAGGGTAGTGAAGCCCTGGTGAACCAGTACCTTATCCATCACCACCTGAAAGAACAGTGGTGTCGCCAGCGCAAAAAGCTGCAGGAAAAATGACGCGGCAATCACCTCGCCAAAGTGCTTGCGATACTTGATCAGTACCGGAATGAACCAGCTCAGGTTGAAAGAGGTGTGTCTCTGGCTCTGCCCGCCTCGCAGTGCAAGGCGGATCACCTCTCCGGACCAAAGCGCCTGAAAAGCCTCTTCGTCCAGATGCTCCGGCCCGCTGCCGTCCATTCTCTGGATCAGTACCCGGAACGCCTCATTGGGATCCGTTACCTTGGCGATAACGAAATACTGCCCGTCCCGCGACCGCCCCATCGCCGGAAGGGTGCGATTGCTAAGGCGCTGCAGTTCTATCGTCGAGGATTGTGCGCGGAAACCCAGTGCTTTGGCAGCGTTGAGAATATCCTGTGTATCGAACGGCGCTTCATCCTTGCCGAACTGATGTTTCAGCTGCGCAGCTTCGGCCGGAAGACGGTGGAAACGCGCGATGGCGACCAAGCAGTGTAGCCCTGTGTCAGGCGCTGGATGGTTATGCTCTTGTGAAGAGTCCTGCGGAGGGTTTTGTGGCGAGTTTTGACGAGCGTCCATTGCGTCCACGATCCGTTACGTTCCTGGCAACCACATTCCTTGTAACCGACCGCTACTTCCCGATGCGGCGGTTCTCCCTGTCCGTTGGCGGTAGAATATCGCCCAGCACCTGTCAAGTAAAGTAGCTTAAAAAATCTATGGCTATGGTTTCATGGGCAGCGGCTCTCCACCCTTGAGCCTCGGCACATCCGGCGACAACCACCCGATCTCGATCGCCGTCGCCGCGCCGACCACGGCGTGATCAAGGCTCGGCGGCAACAGCGACCAGCCCGGCGTCACCTGTACCCGCCCGCCCATGATCTCCGCGCGCTGTTGGGGGAACAGCGGTGCCTGCACCGGGTCGGCGAAGCCGTCGGGCCAGAGCGGCTTGCCGCTCTGCATGTCGTACTTGTCGCCGGCGCCGAGGGTGTGCAGCAGTTCGTGGGCGGCGACGAAGTTGTTGAGCCCCTGGTGCTCGGCGTCGGCGTAGCCGTTGACCAGGCCGATCATCCCCTTTTGCAGCCCCAGCGAGTGCTGCATGCCGAGTGGATTATCGGGGGCGTAGAAGCTCATGAAGATGCGGATATCGCTGTCCGCTGCGTTCCAGCCGTCGTGGCGCCAGACCCACAGCCGCATCCGCACCGCCCACCAGAGCGCCTGCACGATGCTGGCCTGTTCGGGCGCGGCCGGCGGCAAGGCAACGAGCGGTGGCGCCAACTGCACCAGAACCGGCCGGTCCAGACCGATCTCGTAGCGGGCGCCCTCGCGGGAAAAGAACGACTCGATATCGCGGAAGCTGTCCGTTGAGAGGCCGGCGACATAGCGGGCGGTGGCATCGTGCCGATCGGCATTGATCGGGTAGATCCGCACCCGCACCGGTTCATGCCAATCGACGCTGCGCGGGCTCGACAGCAGGAGGTATAGCGCCAGTATCGTCAGCAGCACCGACAGCAGTGCCAGGCGTAGCCAGCCAAACAGCGTGGATCGGCCCATCCGCCCTCCCGGGTAACCAGATAGTGGTTGTCAAACCGTTGTCAGATATGCAGCAGGCCGGCTACCGCCAGATAGCGCATACCCTTGCCCAGCGTAATCAGCAGCAGGCTGGCTATCCAGTTGAATCTGAGCCAACCGGCCACCAGGCATAGCGGATCGCCGATGAGCGGCAACCAGGCCAGCAACAGAGAGAGAGGCCCGAACCGCTCCAGCCGCTGCTGCGCGCGCCGGTGCTTGTCCGAGAGTATGCGAAGCGGATAGCGATGCTGCAACCAGAGGCCCATGACAAAGGTCAACATACTGCCGAGCACATTGCCGAGCGTCGCCACCGAGACCGGTAGTATCCACTCCTCCTGCTGCAGCACCATCAACGCCAGCAGCGCTTCGGAGCCACCGGGCAGCAGCGTCGAAGAGATAAAAGCACTGGCGAAAAGCCAGGGTAGCGAGGGTTCGACCAGGGCCGCGTCCATCAAACGGCGTCCAGCCCCTGGGCGATACAGCGCAGCACGCCGTAGTCATAGGCACCGGCCAGTGCCTCATGCACCACCTTGAGCGAGCCGCCCTTGTGGCGGCGGTGCTCAAGGATGGTCTGCTCGATCTGACGTCGCTCCGCCGCCGGCAGCTCCACCACCTCGTCGACGCCGATCGCGCCCTTGGCGATCGCCTGTGCGAGATGGCCGTAGATCACATTGGTGGAGAGCTTCTGCTGCCGCGCCACCTGCTCCACCGTCATGCCGTTGCGATACAGCAGCAGCGACTCCTCGGCCTGAACGTCGGTATCCGGCTCGGGTCCGGCCTGATGCTCGGCGATCAGCTCCAGGAAGGGATCGCCGTAGAGGGCCAGCTTGCGCTCGCCGACGCCGTTCAGTCGACGCAGCTGGATCGGTGTCAACGGTCGGTAGACCACCATCTCCATCAATGTGGCATCGTGGAAGATCACATAGGGCGGTACGTCCTGCTCCTCGGCCAGCCGCTTGCGCAGCGCCTTGAGCGCGTTCCACAGCGCATGATCCTCGACATCCAGCTGCTGCTGAGGGGCGCGGGAGCGGCCACTGGCCACCTTGGTCGTGGCGCTCTTGGTGCGCAGGTCGCGCCGCAGCTCCAACGTCTCCTCGCCGCGCAGCAGCGCCCGGCAGCGCTCGGCCAGTTGCAGCGAGCCGTGGTTGGGCTCGACCGTCAGATAGCCGCGTGCCACCAGTTGGCGGAACACCGAGCGCCACTGGTTGCGATCCAGCTCCCGGCCGATGCCCCAGGTGGAGAGCTGCTCGTGACCGCGCTGACGCGACTTGTCGGAGCTCTCGCCCAGCAGCATGTCGATGATGTAGTTGACGCCGAACAGCTGTCCGCTGCGATACACCGCCGACAGCGCCTTGCGCGCGGATTCGGTGCCGTCCCAGACCGGCACCGGCTCCAGACAGGTGTCGCAGTTGCCGCAGGGCGGATGATCGGGCTCGCCGAAGTAGGCCAGCAGCGCCTGGCGGCGGCAACTGGTGATCTCGCACAGGCCGAGCATCGCCTCCAGCTTCTGCCGCTCCACCTGCTTGTGGATCTCGTCCGCCTGCGACCCCTCCAGCATCTGCCGCAGGAAGATCACATCCTGCAGACCGTATACCATCCAGGCATCGGCGGGCTGACCGTCGCGCCCACCGCGACCGGTCTCCTGGTAGTAGGCCTCCACCGATTTCGGCAGATCCAGATGGGCAACGAAGCGCACGTTGGGCTTGTCGATCCCCATGCCGAAGGCGATGGTCGCGACCATGATGATCGGCTCTTCGGTGAGGAAGCGGTGCAGGTGATGCTGCCGCAGATCCGGCGACAGACCCGCGTGATAGGGCAAGGCGTTGAAGCCACGCTCGCTGAGCCAGGCGGCGGTATCCTCCACCCGCTTGCGCGACAGGCAGTAGACGATCCCCACATCCTGCGCATGCTCATCCTTGATAAAACGCAGCAGCTGCTCCCGCCCCCGGTCTTTCTGACCGATGCGGTAGCGGATGTTGGGGCGGTCGAAACCCTGAATAAACCGGCGCGCATCGGTCAGCTCCAGGCGATCGATGATCTCCTGGCGGGTACGGGCATCGGCGGTAGCCGTCAGCGCAATACGCGGCACACCGGGGAACAGCCCACGCAGGCGGTTGAGCTGCATATACTCAGGGCGGAAGTCGTGGCCCCACTGGGATACGCAGTGAGCCTCGTCGATGGCGAACAGGGCAAGCTTCGCACGCTGGAACAGCGCCAGCGAGCGCGGCTGCAGCAGCCGCTCCGGCGCGATATAGATCATATCCAGCTCGCCGTTGACCAGTTGCGCCTCGGTGGCCTGCAGCTGCTCCAGCGGCAGCGAGGAGTTCAGACAGCCGGCGCGGATACCCAGCTGGGACAGCGCACTGACCTGATCCTGCATCAGCGCAATCAGCGGCGAGATCACCACACCGGTGCCCTCCCGCGCCAGAGAGGGCAACTGGTAGCAGAGCGACTTGCCGCCGCCGGTGGGCATGATAACCAAGGCGTCCTGCCCGCTCAGCAGCGTCTCGACAACGGCATCCTGCGGGGGACGGAAACTCTCGAAGCCGAATACCTCGGCCAATATCTGCTGTGCACGCTCAATCATGCCGCGCATTATCCGCGATGCTCCCCGTCAAGTCATCCGCGGATTGATCCAGTGATAGTCCAATTCGTGGTACCCGCAGGATGATTTAGAGAGTAGAATCAGCCCGAACCTATCCGCCGGAAGACCGCACCATGACCGTTAACACCGCCGCCCTGATCACTGAAGACGAACTGGACATCCTCGAGGAGTTCCTGTTTTCGCCCGCCGTATCGGAAGAAGCACTGGACCTGATCGGTGCCCACGGCCTGCTCTGTGCGATCAATATTTCACCGGTCGCAGTACCCGAGGCGGAGTGGCTGGAGCTGATCTTCGATGGCGAACCCAAGTGGGCATCCGCCGCGCAGAAAGAGCAGATCGTCGGCCTGCTGCGCAAGCTCTACAACACCATCAGCAACGACCTCTACTCCGACCAGGAGATCCTGCTGCCCTGCGAACTGACACTGGAACCGGAAGAGGACGAAGAGCTGACCGAGATCACCCTCTGGGCGCAATCCTTCATGGAGGGTGTGTTCATCCGTGAAGACGACTGGTTCGGTCAGGAGGAAGAGGAGGTTGCCGGTCTGCTGCTGCCGATCATGGTCGCCTCCGACCTGTTCGAGGACAGCGAGATCACCGATATCCGCAAGGACCGTGCGCTGTCCGAAGAGATGTGCGCACAGATTCCGGAAGTACTGATCGACCTTTACCTGCACTTCCACGCGCCAGAGAAGTAAGGCGACACGGCCTTACGCCAACGTCGACGGTCGAGCTCAGCCGTCGACGGCCGGATAGTGCACCGCCAGCCAGACGGTGGGCTTGTCCGGCACAGTCCAGCTAACCCGATGGCGGGTATGAGCGGGAATATCCAGCGCATCGCCCGGTGCCAGCTCCACCTCGGAGCCATCTTCAAATGCCAGTCGCGCCGCCCCCTCAAGCAACATCACCCACTCGTGATTCGGCTGATCGTACCAACCGTTCTCGGGCGAACGCTGCCCCTGCGAGACGATCCGCTCGATCAATACCCCCTCCTGTCCCGCCAAAGGTTCGAACACCTCCGCCCCACTGGCGTCCGGCAGCTCATTGAACAGATTACATACCTTGATCATACCTGACCCCTCCCTACTCACCCTGACGCAGCGTTAATTCTTCCTATACTGAGCGCAGAGCATACCAAGATCGGAGCAAAGGATGACCAACCGAGCAGAGAAGGTGCCCCCTTGAGCCTGCGCACCCGCAACCTGACCCGTCTGGGTTCGGAAACCTTCGATGTGCTGATTATCGGCGGCGGTATCAACGGTGCCGTATCCGCGGCAGCACTGTCGGCCAGGGGCGCCCGTGTCGCGCTGATCGACCGCGGCGACTTCGCCGGCGAAACCAGCTCCAACAGCTCCAACCTGGCCTGGGGCGGCATCAAGTATCTGGAATCTGGCGAGCTGATGCTGGTCGAACACCTGTGCCGCAGCCGTAACCGGTTGATGCAAGCCTACCCCTCGACGGTACGGGAGATGCGCTTTCTCACCACCCTGCAACGCGGTTTCCGCAAGCCGCCCTGGATGCTCTATGCCGGCACCCTGCTGTATTGGGCCTTGGGCCGTTTCCACACCCGCGCCCCCCGGTTGCTCAACCGTCACCAGTTGAAACGGCGCGAACCGGTGATCGACGACCACAACGCGGCGGGCGGCGTCGAGTACTCCGACTGCTACCTGCATGACAACGACGCCCGTTTCACCTTCAACTTTATCCGCACGGCGATGGACTACGACTGTATAGCCGCCAACTATGTCGAGGCGGTGAGTTTCGAGCAGGATAACCGGGGCTGGCAGATCGGCGCCGTTGACCGCGAGACGGGTGCTCCGGTGCAGATCCATGCCCATACCCTGATCAACGCCTGTGGTCCCTGGGCCGATAGCATCAACACCCTAGCCGGTGTCGACACCGAACATCGCCATCTATTCTCAAAGGGCGTACACCTGATTGTCGACCGCATCACCGACAGCAACCGTATCCTGACCTTCTTCGCCAGCGATGGACGCCTGTTCTTCGTCATACCCATGGGCCCGAAAACCTGCATCGGCACCACCGATACCCAGGTGGCACAACCGGAAGCCGGTATCAATGCAGAGGACCGGCGTTTCATTCTCGATAACGCCAATAACCTGCTGCGACCGGACAAGCCGCTGACCGAACGGGATGTGATCGCCGAGCGCTGCGGCGTGCGCCCATTGGCGGTCAGTAGAAGTGGCGAACAAAAGGCAGACTGGGTCAGGCTGTCACGCAAGCATCAGATCGATATCGATCAGGCGCAACGTCAGCTGAGCATCTACGGCGGCAAGCTGACCGACTGCCTCAATGTCGGGGAAGAGGTGTGCCAAGCGGTAACCGGTCTCGGAATCGACCTACCCTACGCCAAACGCAAATGGTATGGCGAGCCCCATATCAGCCTCTATCGGGAGTATCTGCACCAGGCACGACTGATGCAGCTGGATGCGATGACACCGACCAGCTCCAGCGAAAAACTGACATCCAGACTCTGGCACCGATACGGCGCCAGCGCCCTGGAGCTGCTTGAGGGGATCAGGGAAAATCCGGCCTGGGGCGAGCTGCTGATCGAAAACGCCGAATACCTGCGCGGCGAGATCGAACTGGCGGCACGACGTGAGATGATCACCCGGCTGGATGACTTCCTGCGTCGGCGCTCGAAGATCGCCCAGGTGTTACCGAAAGATCAACTGCTCAAGGCACCGGGCCTGTACCAGGCCTGCGTCATCCTGTTCGGTGAACAGGCGGACGCCAAGCTCAACGAGTACCTGGCTCTGCTGAACAAGGACAGTACAGCGGACGGCGGTTAAACCCGCACCTGCTGGATATGGGATACCAGCATCAATCGCTCGGCAAACTCCTCCAGTGCCGCAACGCCGGTACTGCGCGCATCCTCGCACCACTCACGCAACGCGCGGGCCAGACGCTCGCCGGAACGCTCCGGCAGCGACCAGATCTCGCGCAAGCGGCGCTGGAACTCGTAGACCGTCGCCAGTCGCTCGCTCATCGATAGTGAGGAGTCGACGCGGGCCCGCTGTGCGGCCGTCAGTCTGTGTTTCTCGCGCAGCAGCAGCCAGCGAGCGCGTTTGAGCAAACGGCGACTGGCAGGCCCATGCTGAGGGTATTCCAGTTTCAGTGTCGGCAGCAGCACCTGACGGCCGTATAGCCGTAACAGCTGCAAGCGATTGAGAGCCGCCGCAGGGTCCAGCGGCTGTTTCTGGATCAACGAAGCTGTGCGCACCCTGGCTAGCCCCAGCAGCTCCAGGCAGCGGATATAGAACCAGCCGATATCGAACTCGAACCAGCGGCAAGAAAGGCGGGCCGAGAGCGGCGCCGCGTGGTGGTTGTTATGCATCTCCTCGCCACCGATCAGCAGCCCCAGCGGCAACAGGTTGCGCGAGGCATCGTCGGTCTCGAAATTGCGATAACCGACCCAGTGGCCCAGGCCGTTGATCACCCCGGCGGCCCAGAACGGAATCCACAGCATCTGCACCGCCCAGAGCGTCAGGCCGATGACGCCGAAACAGAGCAGATCGATCACCAGCATCAGGCTGATCCCCAGATAGGGAAAACGGCTATACAACCTGCGCTCAATCCAGTCATCCGGCGTGCCCTTGCCATACCGCTCAAGCAGTTCAGGATCGCTGAGCGCACCGCGATAGAGCTCCGCCCCCTGCCAGAGTACCTGGCCGATGCCGCGCACCTGCGGGCTATGTGGATCCTTCTCGATATCGCAGTAAGCGTGGTGCTTGCGATGAATGGCCACCCACTCCCTGGTCACCATGCCGGTGGTCAACCAGAGCCAGAACCGCATCGGATGCGCGGCCAGAGGGTGCAGCGTCACCGAGCGGTGCGCCTGGCTGCGGTGCAGAAAAACGGTCACCGAGGCGATGGTCAGATGAGTGAGAGTCAGGACTACCAGAAGATAGCCCCACCAGGGCAGTGGGTAGAAACCTGTCAGCATATTCGGCTCCGGGTAATTGTTACATGTCCGGCGCACCCGGCCCGACAGCTGGCCCGCGGTTTTAACGCCTATCTAATGATAGTTAGTCTTCACCTGTATACTTTTTGTTCAATGTGATTTTTTTCATGTACACGCCTCATCTGCCTTTCCCGGCATTGTGCAGGTCATCAGCCACAGCCCGACGCATCGCCCTGAACCTCAGGCGGTCGCCGAACACGTTGATCATCAGCCCGAGCAGAATCAGCGCGATACCGGCCAGCTGGATCAGGCTCAACCCCTCGTCCAGTACCAGCCAGGCGGTGATCAGCCCGACCACCGGCACCAGCAGCGTCAGTGGCGCCACGGTGGAGGCGGGATAGTGCCGCATCAGGAACGCCCAGCTGCCGTAGCCAAACAGCGTGGCCACCAGTGCCAGGTAGAGCAGCGAGCCCACCGACTTGAGCCCCATCTGGTTCAGGCTGCTCAAGATCAGCTCCGGGCCTTCCAGCCAGAGCGAGAGCAATAGAAAAGGTATCGGCGGCACCAGCGCACCCCAGACCACCAGGCTCATCAGATTCACTCCACCCAGCTGCCCTATCCTGCGATTGACGATATTACCCATGCCCCAACTGGCTGCCGCGGCGATGGTCAGCAGGAAACCGGCCAGCGTCATCTCATCGGCCGGGGTTTTGGTCGCCAACAGGGCCAGCCCGGATGACGCCACAATCAGCGACAGCAGCTGCGGCAGGCGCCAACGCTCGCCCAGCAGCATGAGGGCAAAGAGCATCGTGAACAGCATCTGCGACTGCAGCACCAGTGACGCCAGCCCCGCGGGCATACCGACATACATGGCGCTGAACAGCAGCGCGAACTGGCCAAAACTGATGGTCAGGCCATAGGCCAGCAGCCACTTCAGCGGCAGATTCGGCGGTTTGATGAACAGCAGCGCCGGAAAGGCAACCAGGGCGAAACGCAGCCCTCCGAGCAGCAGCGGCGGCAGCTCGTCCAGGCCAAAACGGATAACGACGAAGTTTACGCCCCACGCCAGCACGATCAGCAGTGCCAGCCCCCAGTGTCTCAAACTCAATTTGTGGCTCCTTGAATACCCGGCCAGATCCTGCCGGTTTTGGGCGGTTTTTCGAGCGGCTTTTTGGATAGCCAGTTACGCTCCTTCGAGCGTGCTCTTTCCGCTAACGGGCCTGTTCCCGGTCGTGACAGTAGTGGATCAGGTTGTGAAATACAGCGGGCGTTTGCCCAAAATTGCGATAACCATGGGGCCCGTCTGCCGGAAAACGCACCGCGTCGCCCTCTTGCAACCGTTGCCAGTTACCGTCGATCAGCAGCTCCATATCGCCACGGATCACGATCACATGCTCGGTTACACCCTGCGCATGCGGTTCGGAGAGGCGCTCGTAGCCGGGCAGCAGGGTCAGTTCGAACAGCTCGAAGCCAAACGCGGGATCGTAGGGGAAAAGCGACGCGACCAGCATCTGGTCCGCCGCCGGTTGATGGCGCAGCCGGCCCGCCTGGCGCAGCTCATTGCCGATCCTGTTGCCCCGCGGATCGGTGAACTCCGACAGCGCAACGTTGAAGCCGGTGGCGATCTTCCACAGCGTGGCGATGGTCGGGCTCGACTCGCCACGCTCGATCTGCCCCAGCATCGCCTTGCTGACGCCGGTTTCACGGGCGGTCTGATCCAGGCTCCAGCCCCGCGCCTGACGCTGAGCTTTCAACGCTTGGGCAAGGTACTCGTTGGGGTCCAGCATGTTCTCTCCCGATCAGGGTAAAAAAGGATTGTACGTTATAACGCACAAGGGTATGGTAGCTCAACTTGTGCGTTATAACGTCCGCCACACCATCGGCTCATGCCACGACGGCGGACGGAGGAGGAAAGCATGAAGGGCCTGCTCAATCTGTCACATATCTCGGCAGGATTTGTCGCCGTACTGGTCGGCTACACCAGCTCGGCGGTGATCATCTTTCAGGCGGCGGCTGCCGCCGGTGCCGGGCCTGCCGAGATCGGTTCCTGGCTCTGGGCACTGGGTATCGGCATGGCGCTAACCAGTATCGGACTGTCGCTGCGCTACAGGACGCCGGTACTGACCGCCTGGTCGACACCGGGCGCTGCGCTGCTGGTGACCGGCCTGTCCGGTTTGAGCCTGAACGAAGCGGTGGGGGTGTTCCTGTTCAGTTCCGCGCTGATCACGCTGTGCGGCATCACCGGCTGGTTCGACCGGCTGATGCACCACCTGCCCTCGCCGCTGGCGGCGGCGATGCTGGCCGGCGTACTGTTTCAGTTCGGTCTGCAGCTGTTCGGCGCCCTGCAGCAACAGTTGTTGCTGGTCGGCGCTATGCTGGCCACTTACCTGTTGGTGCGCCACCTGCTGCCGCGCTACGTGATCCCGCTGACGCTGCTGGTCGGGCTGATGATCGCAGGCGGCCAGGGAGTGCTGCAAGTGGACACCCTGAGTTGGCAGTTGGCAACGCCGGTCTGGACGGCACCCGCATTTTCCATCTCCACACTGATCGGCGTCGGTATCCCGCTGTTTATCGTCACCATGGCGTCGCAGAACATCCCGGGATTGGCGGTGCTGCGCGCCAACGGCTACGACACCCCCGCCTCGCCGCTGATCACCGGCACCGGCCTGACCGGACTGCTCCTGGCACCATTCGGCGGCTTTGCCTTCAATCTGGCGGCGATCACAGCGGCGATCTGCATGGGCCGAGACGCCGATCCAGACCCGGCACGGCGCTACCTGGCCACTATCTGGGCTGGGGTCTTCTACCTGCTGACCGGACTGTTCGGCGCCACGGTTGCGGCACTGTTCGCCGCCTTTCCCAGTGAGCTGGTGATGGCGATCGCCGGACTTGCGCTGCTCGGTACCATCGGCAACAGTCTGGGTGCGGCGCTGGCCGATACCGACAGCCGTGACGCCGCCCTGCTCTGCTTCCTGGTCACCGCTTCGGGTATCGCGCTGTTCGGTATCGGCAGTGCCTTCTGGGGCCTTGCGCTGGGGCTGATTGCCCACCATATGCCCAGGCTGACCGCCTCCGTTCGCCGAGTTCGCTTAACGAGTAAAGCGCAACATTGATGGCAGAAAAATGGCGCTCTTCCGCGAGCGCCATTTTCGCTGATAACCCGGCCGATCAGGCCAGATCGAAGCGGTCCGCGTTCATCACCTTGTTCCAGGCGGCGACGAAGTCGTTGACGAACTTCTCCTGCGCATCACACTGACCATACACCTCCGCCAGCGCGCGCAACTGGGAGTTGGAACCGAACACCAGATCCACGCGTGTGGCGGTCCACTGCGGCTCGCCGGTCTTGAGGTCGCGCCCTTCGAAGGTCTGTTTGCTGTCATCGGTGGCGCTCCACACCGTGCTCATATCGAGCAGATTGACGAAGAAGTCGTTGCTCAACACACCCGGCCGCTTGGTCAGTACGCCGTGTGCCGACTGCTCAAAGTTGGCGTCCAGTACGCGCATACCGCCGATCAGTACGGTCATCTCCGGTGCGGTCAGGGTTAACAGTTGGGCGCGGTCGATCAGCATCTCCTCGGCCGTTATCGGCAGCCCTTCACGCAGGTAGTTACGGAAACCATCCGCCAGCGGTTCCAGCATGGTGAAGTTGTCCACGTCAGTCTGCTCCTGGGTCGCATCCATCCGCCCCGGCTCAAACGGCACCTTGATCTCTACGCCAGCATCTTTCGCCGCCTGCTCGATCGCGGCACAGCCGCCGATCACGATCAGATCGGCCATCGACACCTCCTTGTTAAGCACCTGTGCGGCATCGAACTCCTGCTTGATCTTGTCGAACACCTGCAACACCTTCGCCAGTCGGGTCGGCTGGTTGACCGCCCAATCCTTCTGCGGCGCCAGGCGGATACGGGCGCCGTTGGCACCACCCCGCTTGTCGGAGCCGCGGAAGGTGGAAGCCGATGCCCAGGCGGTGGAGACCAGGTCGGAGATCGATAGTCCGGACGCCAAAAGCTTGCCTTTCAGCGTTTCGACATCGTCCGGATCGACCATGTCGTGTTTGATCGGCGGCAGCGGATCCTGCCAGATCAGATCCTCAGCCGGTACCTCCGGCCCCAGATAGCGCGACTTCGGCCCCATATCGCGGTGGGTCAGCTTGAACCAGGCGCGGGCAAAGGCGTCGGCGAACTCCTCCGGGTTGGCGTGGAAGTGCTCGGCGATCTTGCGGTACTCGGGGTCTTCACGTATGCCGATATCGGCCGTGGTCATCATGATACCGACACGCTTGGCCGGGTCCTCGGCATCTGGCGCATGATCCTTGTCGGCCAGACCTTTCGGCTGCCACTGATAGGCACCGGCCGGGCTCTTGGTCAGTTCCCACTCGTAACCGAGCAGGACGTCGAAGTAGCCCATGTCCCACTGCGTCGGATTGGCGGTCCAGGCGCCCTCGATGCCGCTGGTGATGGTATCTCGTCCCTTGCCGCTGCCGTGGGAACTCTTCCAGCCCAGCCCCATCTGCTCCAGTTCCGCCGCCTCCGGCTCGGGACCGACAAGGGCGGCATCGCCGGCACCGTGCGCCTTGCCGAAGGTATGACCGCCGGCGGTCAGTGCCACGGTTTCGTAGTCGTTCATCGCCATGCGGGCGAAGGTTTCCCGCACATCCCTGGCCGAGGCCAACGGATCCGGGTTACCGTCCGGGCCTTCCGGGTTTACATAGATCAAACCCATCTGTACCGCGGCCAGCGGGTTATCCAGATCGCGCTCGCCGGAGTAACGGCTGTTGGGCTGATCGCTGGTGGCCAACCACTCGCGCTCGTTGCCCCAGTAGATATCCTCCTCCGGTTCCCAGATATCCTCGCGGCCACCGCCGAAGCCGAAGGTCTTGAACCCCATCGACTCCAGCGCGCAGTTACCGGCCAGGATCATCAGGTCCGCCCAGGACAACTTGTTGCCGTACTTCTGTTTGATCGGCCACAGCAGGCGACGCGCCTTGTCCAGGTTACCGTTGTCGGGCCAGCTATTGAGCGGGGCAAATCGCTGCGAACCGGAACCGGCGCCGCCGCGGCCATCGCCGATGCGGTAGGTACCGGCACTGTGCCAGGCCATGCGGATAAACAGCGGCCCGTAGTGGCCATAGTCGGCAGGCCACCACGGCTGGGAGTCGGTCATCAGCGCATAGAGATCCTGTTTTACCGCTGCCAGATCGAGGCTCTTGAACGCTTCCGCGTAATCGAAACCCTCATCCATAGGGTCAGACAGGGAGGCGTTCTGGTGAAGTATCTTCAGGTTCAATTGATTGGGCCACCAATCCTGGTTGGCGGTCCCTGCGCCCCCCATTCTGGTCCGCGCACCATGCATAAAGGGGCACTTGCCTGCTGCATTGGACCCGTTGTTACCTGTGTTCATCGCTTCCACTCCTGCGTTTGCGTAGCTGAACCAGCGTAAAGATATAACTGGTCCCTCTTGGATTTATCGTGTTTAAAGGTATAGAAGCCCCGCCCCGTGGTTACCAATAGATCCTTTAACTACGGTTGATAGCATGAGTCTATTTGAAGCAGACTGGAGCTCTTATCGACACCGACAACAGAGAGTACGGCGAGCATGGCTGGAATTAACCTGGCAGATCTGAGCCACGGACTCGAACAGCAGGGGCAGGGCATTCCGCCGCTGGAGCAGTGGAATCCCGAGTTTTGCGGCGATATCGATATGCGTATCGCACGGGATGGCACCTGGTACCACGAGGGCACACCAATCGGCCGCAAAGCGATGGTGAAAATGTTTTCGCGCATACTCTGGCGCGAGAACGATGACTATTTCCTTAAAACGCCGGTCGAGAAGGTGAGAATCCAGGTCGATGACCTGCCCTTCCAGTTGATCGCCCTCGAGGTTATCGAGGGCGATGCCGGGCAGGAGCTGCACTTTACCAGCAGCACCGATGACCATATCGTCGCGGGCCCTGAACACCCGTTGCAGGTGATCGAGAACAGCGAAACCGGCGAACCGGCGCCCGCTCTGAGGGTCCGCTTCGGCATGGATGGCCGGATCAGTCGCAATCTGTTCTACCGGTTGGTGGAGCTGGCCCAAACCGAACCCTGCACCGATGGTAGCGAGGAGCTGGTGGTGTACAGCTGCGGTGAGCGCTACTCCCTGGGCCGCATCTAGTGCCCTTGCTAGCTGGAGCGCAGACGCTCGGTATCGTGGATCAGCGGGTACTCCTCATCGGAGCCAATCACGTTTTCATGCGGTGAGAACAGCGGTTTCGAGCTCATGTACCCCACCAGCAGTTGCGCCACCGAGAGTAATGAGCGCATATGGCTGCGCTCCCAGCCATGGGAGGCATCCAGCGCAAAACAGATCAGCGCGGTACGGATATCGTTGCCCGCCTCCAGCGCCGAAGCCGCGTCACTGCGGTAGAACCTGAAGATATCCCGGCTGAACTCGATCTCTTCACGTTTGCAGATATTGATCAGATGCTGGGTCAGATGGCGGTCGAACGGTCCGCTGGAGTCCTGCATGGCGATGGTGACACCGTACTCGCAGGTGTTCTGCTCCGGCGCGATGGTGCCGTTGTCGATCGACACCATCTCCGCAATCTCGCCGTGCAGTATATGCGAGGCCCCCACGCCCACCTCCTCCGAGATGGTGAACAGCAGGTGGCAATCCAGTTCAGGCTTGGTTTCCGCATCGCCCAGCGCTTTGGCCGCCGCCAGCATGCAGGCCACGCCCGCCTTGTCGTCCAGATGACGGCTGTTGATGAAGCCCTTGTCGGAAAACTCCGGGTTGGGGTCGACCGACACGAAGTCCCCGACCCGAACCCCCATGGACCACAATTGGTCGATCTGGTTGACCGGCTCGTCGATACGGATCTCCAGGTTATCCCAGTTCGAAGGCTGCTCGTCCACGCCGGTATTGTAGGTATGGCCGGAAGCCTTCAGCGGCAGAATGGTGCCGCGATAGGTCTGACCGTTGTCGCAGTGGATCCGCACCCTCGCACCCTCGGCAAAGCGCGCGTTCCAGTGGCCGATCGGCACCACGCGCAAACGGCCATCGCGTTTGAACCCTTTGACCATGGCGCCCAGCGTATCCAGATGCGCGGCGATCGCCCGCCGCGGGCTGACATTTTTGCCGGGGATGATGGCACGTATCGCGCCACGCCGGGTCAGCTCGTAGCGGATATCCAGTTTTTCCAGCTCGGCGCAGATATAGCGCACCACATCGTCGGTCATACCGGATGGGCTGGGGATCAACAGCAGATTGCGAAGCTGCTCCTGCAGATAGTCGGTATCGATCGTCAGTTCAGTCACCTTTCGCTCCTCTATCTTGGTTCGTCGTTGCCGGGCTCGCGGCTCGCCTGGCTGCGGGTATAGGGGAAGAGCAGATCAACGAAGCACTCCACCGTCGGCTGGGGCTCATGGTTGGCCAGCCCCGGGCGTTCGTTGGCCTCGATGATCGCGTAATCCGGCCCGCTGACATCCGGCACCATGAAATCCAGCCCCACCACCGGAATCTCGATCGCCTTGGCCGCACGCACCGCGGCCGAGCTGAGCACCGGATGCAGCTCCGCCGTCACGTCGTGGATCGTCCCTCCCGTATGCAGGTTAGCCGTGGTCCGCACCTGCAGCCATTCGCCGCTGGGCAGCAGATCATCGAACTCGTACCCCAGTTTGCGCACGCTGCGCTCGGTTTCACTGTCCAGCGGGATACTGCTCTCGCCGTCGGTCGCCGCCTGTCGGCGTCGACTCAGGCGCTCGATCAACTCGCCAACGCTATGCGTGCCGTCACCGAGAATGCGCGGCGGCCTGCGTACGGCGGCGGCTACCACCTGGTAGTTGATTACGATGATGCGCAGGTCTTCTCCTTTGACACATTGCTCTATCAGCACCTTGTCGCAGTAATGTCTGGCGTTGTCGACCGCAACTCGGACCTCGTCCAGACCGGCCAGGCCAACCTGTATCCCCCGCCCCTGCTCGCCCCGCGCCGGTTTCACGACGACCGAGTGATGGCGGGAGAGGAAGTCTTCGATCTGCTCGTCATCACCGGCGACCACCTGTTCCGGCACCCGCAGCCCCTCCTTTTGCAGCAGGCGCCGGGTGACCGCCTTGTCGTCGCATCGACTCATCGCCACGGCACTGGTCATCTCGCTCAGCGACTCACGACAGCTGACCGAGCGCCCGCCCAAGGAGAGACGGAAAAAACCGCCTTCGGCATCCAGCACCTCGACCCCGATGCCCCGCCGTCGCGCTTCGCGGGTGATCAGCCGGGCGTAAATATTGAGCTCCGCCTCAGGCTCCGCGCCGATGAACAACTTTTCGTTGATCGAGTTTTTGTGCTTCAGACAGTAGACCGGTACCTGCTTGAAACCGAGCTTCTCATACAGGTGGATCGCAGCCTCGTTGTCATGCATCACCGACAGGTCCATGAATGCGCGGCCGCGTCCCGCCATCTCCTTGATCAACTCACGGGAGAGCCATTCGCCCACCGCCGGCAGGTGGGTCTGCGGATCGGTGACCAGGGCCCAGAGGCTGCAGCCATTATCCGGATCGTTGAAGGCGAGTCGGTGATCGACACCGGTAACCACACCGATAATCTCGCCGCTGGCCTCATCCTCCGCGACCAGCACGGTCAGTTCAGTTTTTTCGGGTAGTTTGCTGTAGAAGCCGTCGTAGGCGGGCACCATGTTGCGGGCCATGTACAGCCGGTTGATACGCAACTGATCATCCTGCGGATCCATGGGCCGGATTCTGAGCCCCTTCGGCCGGGAGTCGCGAAGGCGATAGTGGGCGAAATCGAGACGGTAGGTCAGCGAGGGATCCATAAACAGATCCTGGGGAGCATGGCAGAGCACCAGATGGGGCTCACGCACGTAGAGCGCAATATCCCGCCGCCCCTCGCGCTCACGTCGCAGCAGATCGGCGACGGTCTTCGGATCGCGAAAGGTCTGGCCGAAGATCAGCCGCCCCCAACCGCAATCGATCGCCACCTCGTCGTGCATCGCCTCTTTTTCCGGCAGGTCGAGCGGATCGCCCCAGTGTTTGAGCGAGGCCATCGCCGACGGATCCATCGGATCCTGGCGCGAGGCGCCGCTCGGTTCACGTGCTTGTTCCTCGGTTCTCTTGTTCACGTTCAGACTCCATGGGTCTGTAGCCACATCTCCAGCAGCGCCATCTGCCAGAGTTTGGACCCTCTTAAGGGGGTTATATGATCGCGGGGCGCATCCATCAGTTGCTCCAGGTAGTCACGTCGGAACAGCCCTCGTTGACGGCAGCTGTCGCTGTCCAGATAGCCGCGCACAAAGTCGAGATAGGGGCCTTCGATATATTTCAGCGCCGGTACCGGGAAGTAGCCCTTGGGGCGGTCGATCACGGCGTTGGGGATGATCCGCCGCGCCACCTCCTTAAGCACGTACTTGCCGTTCCCCTTCACCTTCAACTCGGCGGGAATACGTCCAGCCAGCTCCACCACTTCGTGGTCGAGGAAGGGCACCCTCGCCTCCAACCCCCAGGCCATGGTCATGTTGTCCACCCGCTTCACCGGGTCATCCACCAGCATCACGTTGGTATCGATATGCAGTGCCTTGTCCACCGGGCGCGGCGCGTCGACACTGGCAAAGTAGCGTTCGACAAACTTGCGCGAGTAGTTATCGCCGACATAGTCGGAGCAGATCGCCCGTGCGAACTCCTCCTCGCTGCGATCGAAGAACGCCCGGCCGTAGTCCTCCACCGCATCGACGCTATTCAGCATCGGCGGATACCAGTGATAGCCGCCGAACACCTCGTCGGCTCCCTGCCCGCTCTGCACCACCTTCAGATGTTTGGACACCTCATGGGAGAGCAGGAAGAACCCCACATTGTCGTAACTGACCATCGGCTCCGACATCGCCGCGAAGGTCTGCGGCAGCGTCTCCAGCAGCCGGCTGGAGGGAACCCGTATCTGGTGGTGCTCGGTACCATAATGCCGGGCGATGATGTCGGAGTATTTAAACTCATCGCCCTGCTCGCCACCGGCCGCCTCGAACCCGACCGAGAAGGTGTTTAGCCCGGTCTGACCATGCTCGGCCAACAGCCCCACGATCAGACTTGAATCGAGACCGCCGGAGAGCAACACGCCTACCGGCACGTCGGCCACCGAACGCCGCTCCACCGACCGGCGCAACGCGGCCAGCAGTTCATCCTCCCAATCGTCCTTGGTCTTCAGCTCGTCGCCGGCCACTGGCCCCATTCTCTGCGCCCAATACGGGGTATCGAGATAACGGCCGTCGGGCTCGATCACCCGAAAGGTCGCTGGCGGCAGCTTGCGTACGCCCTTGAGCAGGGTCAGCGGCGGCGGTACCACTGCGTGCCACTGCATATAGTGGTGCAGCGCCACCGGATCGATCTCGGTGTCCACCTCACCGGCCGCCAGAATCGAGGGCAGGGACGACGCGAAGCGCAGACGACCGGCGCTTTGCGAGTAGTAGAGAGGTTTGATACCGAAGCGGTCCCGCGCCATGTGGATGCGACCCGAGTCCCGGTCGTGGATCACGAAGGCGAACATGCCGTTGAACCGTTGCACACATTCGGCGCCCCAGGCATGAAACGCCTTCAGGATCACCTCGGAGTCACCGGTGGAGAAAAAGCGATAGCCCTGCTGCTGCAACTCGTCGCGCAGCGCCTGGTAGTTGTAGATACAGCCGTTGAACACCAGGGTCAGGCCCAGCTCCGGATCATGCATCGGCTGCTGGGCATGATCGGACAGGTCGATGATCTTCAGCCTGCGATGACCGAAGACGATATTGTTCTGGGCGTAGACACCACCGGCATCCGGCCCCCTTGGCCTGAGTTTTTCGGCCATGCGCTCAACAGCGCTGACGGAGGGTTGGGTGCCGTCGAATCGGATCTCGCCACAGATGCCACACATAAGCTCTGGTATTCCTCGCCTTACGTTGAGGCCGACAGGCACAGCTCGCCGCATCTGGCGGCCCGTGTTAGAGATGTGTTTTTACCCTAGCAAACATACTGCAGCAGTACAAACCACCCCCGGAAGATAACTATTTGTTTTATAAGACCTGCCCGCAAACCGTTCCGAATCGATCGGTGAGTGCGCTACACTGCGCCGAGACCCTGTTGTTCAACCTGCCACGGGCCCCAGGCTCAGAGGGATAGCTATGAAACTGATCGGCTCCTCAACCTCCCCCTATGTTCGGCGCATTCGTCTGCTGCTGGCGGATGCCGGTCAGGGCTACGAGTTCTCGGACCTCAATATCTACGGCGAAGATCGCGACCAGTTGCGCCGGCAAAACCCGGCACTGAAGATACCGGTGCTCTACGACGGCGACGAGGTGATCTACGACTCGCGTGTCATCTTTCGTTACCTGCAGGAGAAACTGGGCCTGGCGCCGATAAGCTGGAAGCAGGAGAACCTGCTGACCATCATCGATGCAGCCAACGATTCCATGGTCGCGATCCTGCTGTCGCAGCGGTCTGGCCTGGATACCGGTGAGGACCGGCTGTATTTCAATCTGCAACGGGAACGGGTGGAGAAATCCCTGCAGGCTCTGGACCAGCGGGTCGATGAGGGGGAGTTCGGCGTCTGGGACTATCCGTCGATCTGCCTGTACTCGATGTTCGACTGGGGGCTGTTCCGCGGTTTGATCGATGCTGCACAGTATCCGCATCTCGCCGCCTGGCTGGCGGAGCAGAGGGAACAGACCGGTGTTGCCAACAGCGATCCGAGAGATGCGGCCTGAGCGTTTTGGAGCCTCAGGCCGTGAAGGTCTATCAGTAGCTCACGCGCATGGTCGCGCCGCTGCGCAAGATGCGGACACGGTCGCCGGCGCGGAAAAACTGGTTGTTCTCCACCTCTTGCACCACCGAGATCAGCTCGCCGTTATCCAGTCTCAACGTGAGCTCCTGGCCCTGGCGGCGGCTGGTCGCCTCCTCGATCCTCTGCCCGGCGATACCGCCTGCCACGGCGCCCAATACCGTGGTAATGCTTGAGCCCTTGCCACCGCCGATCGTACTGCCGGCAATGCCGCCAACGATGGCTCCGGCACCGGCGCCAACGACGCCATCGGTGCGCCCCTCGATCACCACCGGGCGAACCGAATCCACCACCGCATACTGTACGTGCTGCACCTGACGCGCCTCGCGCCGACTATAGGTATCGCCCGTGAGGCTCTGCTGGGCACAACCTCCGAGGGTCAGTGCAGCCAGCAGGAGCACGGCACCGGATCTTAACCTGTTCATTTGTCTCTCCTTTGTTAACGGATACGGAGTATCCACTGGCTGATCAGCGCCCAGATCAGCTCTTTAATTTTACGATGCCAAGGCCGCTGCGCCCACTCCAGCGCGGTAATCTCCTGACTCTGACCGAAATCGGTCAGCAACATCTGTTCGACATCGGCCGAGAAGTGCGGTTCACGCACCTCGATATTCGCCTCAAGGTTCCAGCGCAGATTCCAGTGGTCCAGATTGCAGGAGCCGACGGACACCCGGTCGTCGATCAGGGCAACCTTGGCATGCAGCATACGTGGCTGATACTCATAGATACGAACCCCGGCATTGAGCAGGCGGCGGTAGTAGCGCTTCGATGCATGGTAGATCCACATATGGTCGGTCAATGGCCCGCTGACCAGCAGGCGCACATCGACGCCGCGCCGTGCCGCCCGCCGCAGCGCAAGACGCAGTGCAAACGAGGGCAGGAAGTAGGCGGTACAGATCCAGATCCGCTGGCGGGCTCTGCCGGCCATGCGCAGGATACTGAGCTCGATCTGCTGATTGCGCGGGCCTTCAGAGGTCAGCAAACGCACCTGCGCCTCGCCCAGAGCGCCGTTCTGTCGAGATGGGCCACTCGGCAGAGGCAGGCAATCCAGACTGGTGCGGTTCCAGAGCTTGAGAAACAGTCTGGCCATATCGACGACTACAGGCCCCTCGACGCGACACATCACCTCATGCCAGGGGGTGTCGGGTCTGTCGGGCAGATCGGCGCGATAGCTATCGACCAGCCCCGTACCACCAATGAAGGCCAGTCGCTGATCGACCACCAGCAGCTTGCGGTGATCGCGGGAAAAGTTGGCGAACCACTTGTTTACGGCGATCGGGTTGTACAGCAGCAGTCGCACGCCCGCTTGAATCAACCGTTCCCGGTCGTGCTGCTTCAGATCGCGGGCACCGAAATGGTCCAACAGCAGATAAACGCGAACACCCCGCGCAGCGCAGACAGATAGAGCGGCGATAACCCTGTCCACCAACTTTCCGCTGGCCACCAGATAGAACTCCAGTAGCAGACTCTCACGGGCGGACTCCATCGCGCTCAACATGGCGGGAAAGAACTCCGCCCCGTCAACCAGCAGTTCGACACGATTACCGTTTTGCCATCTTGAATTACGCGGCATCGTTACAGATCAGCCCTGTCGTGCGCCATACAGACGGGCATAGAGCCCCTTTTGGTCGATCAGCTCCTCATGGCTACCCTGTTCGCTGATCTCCCCTCCATCGAACACATAAACCCTGTCCGCCTGGCGCACGGCACTGAGCCGGTGCGCGACGATGATAGTGGTCCGCCCACGCAGGAAGGTCTCCAGCGCCCGGTGCAGCGCGAACTCGGTCTCGGTGTCCAGCGCCGAGGTCGCCTCGTCGAGAATCACCACACTGGGATCGGTCAATACCATCCTGGCCACCGCCAGCCGCTGCCGCTGGCCACCGGAGAGGCGCACCCCCTGACGACCGACCAGGGTATCCAGTCCCTGCCCCAGGTTCGCGACAAACTCTCTCAACTGCGCCACCTCCAGCGCCTGCCAGAGCTGCGATTCACCATACTCGCGCCCCATCGCCAGGTTCTCCCGTACGCTGCCGTTGAACAGCGCAGGCTGCTGCAACACGGTCGCTACATGCTCGCGCACCACATCCAGGCCAATCTGGGTCACCGGTACGCCATTGAAGCGCACCTCCCCCCGTTGCGGCGGATAGAGCCCGAGCAGCACCTGAACCAGTGTCGACTTGCCACCACCGCTGGCACCGACCAGCGCGATCTTCTCACCCGCCTCGATATGCAGGCTGATACCGCGGAGCACCTCCTGCCCCTTGATATAGCTGAAATGGATATTGTCGAGCTCGATCGACACCTGCTGCCGGTCGGCAAAGGGATCACGCAGGTGCGGATAACTCGGCTCCATGTGCAGCTCAAGCAGACGGTTCACCCGTCCCAGCGCCGCCTTGGCACCGAACCAGGCATACTGTATCCCCAGCACCTCCTGCACCGGCCCCATCATGAACCAGAGGTAGCCGAACACCGCCATCATCTCGCCGATGCTGAGGTCGGAGAACACCACCATCAGCATGGAGACCGAGCGGAACAGGTCCACACCGGCCATGAACAGCATGAAGCTGGCCCGACTGGTGGCATCCGATTGCCACTCGAATGCGGTGGAGTGATCGCGCACATCACGCGCCCGGTCGACCAGGCGCACCAGGTAATGGCGCTCGCGGTTACCGGCGCGGATCTGCTGAATCCCGTCCAGGGTTTCGGTCAGCGCCGCCTGGAACACCTCGAACGCCTTGTTCTCCCGCTTCTTGAGTTGCTTGACCCGCTTGCCGATCGCCGTGGTCAGGTAGATCACCATCGGGTTCAGGAACAGGATGAACAGCGCCAGTTGCCAGTGCATCCAGAGCAGAATCACGGCAGTACCGATGATCGACAGCGTGGCCACCAGCAGCCGACTGACCGAACTGCCGACAAACCGGTCCACCGTATCCAGATCGGTAACCAGGTGCGAGGCGACGGTGCCGCTGCCCAGGGTCTCGTATTCGTTCATCGAGATCCGCTGCAAGCGCTGCAACAGCTCCGAGCGGATACGGAAGATTACATCCTTGGAGATGATGGTGAACTGCCGCGTCTGCCAGACATTCAGCGCCAACGCGAGCACTCTTAGTACCACCGTCAGCAGCAGCACGGCACCAATATAGAGGACCGGGCCGTGCCAGCTCTCCGGCACCAGCCGGTTGACGCTGGCCACGACCACACCCGGTTGATCGAGCAGCACCTCATCCACCAGCAGCGGCATCAACAACGGCAACGGCACCGAAACGCAGGTCGCCAGGATCGCGATCAGGTTCGCCAGCGCCAGCTCTCGTCGGTGCTGAAGTCCTATCTCGAGGATGTAACGCCAGTCGTAGATGCGTTGCCGATCGTCGTGCAAGCGGTACTCCTTATCTGCCATCGGTCTGTTGAGTGTCCAGCAACCACTGGATGAAATGCCGTTTCGCGTTTACCGGCTCGTGGGGCTTGGGTTCGATCAGAAAGTAGCCCCCTTCGGTGCTCAGGGTAAATTGACGCATCGCGACGAGCAGGCCCCGTTCTACCAGGTCATCGACCAACGTCCCCCAGCCCAGGCCCACCCCCTGCCCGGCCAACGCTGCTTGAATAAGCAAAGTGTAGTTGTCGAACGTCAGAACCGGCTCCCCGGGAACCCGTGTCGCTCCAAGAGATGCCATCACTTTGGGCCAGTCGAGCCAGCCGCCCCCTGGCGCCGAACGTAACCCGAGCAGCGGAACATCCGCCAGCTCATCGGCTGAGTGCAACTCGCCCAGTTCGGCCTGAAACGCCGGGCTGCAGATCGGGAACACCGTTTCCGGAAACAGCAGTTGAGTACCGGAAACCCAGGGAGATTGACTGAAGAACGCGATCGCCACGTCTACCTCCCGAGCATCGGCGGGAGTCCAGCTCTGCGAGGTAACCAGCCGCACATCCACTTCGGGATGGAGGGCTCTGAAATGGGGTAGCCTCGGCATCAACCAATACGCCGCCAACGCAAAATCGGTGGCCACATCGAGCCGCTGATGCTGACGTCTGAACTGCAACTGCTCGAGTGCCGCAGCAATACGGTGAAGCCCCTCCTCCACCGCCTGCCGCAAGATAAGCCCCTCTTCAGTGAGCTCAACGCCGCGATAAACACGTATGAACAACGGCAGCTCCAGCTGGTTTTCCAGCGCCCGTACCTGCTGACTGACCGCAGACTGGGTGGTGCCCAGTTCTCGAGCGGCGCCGGTAAAACTTAAGTGCCGAGCCGCCGCCTCGAACACGACCAGACTTTGAACCGGTGGCAGGCGTTCTGAAAATAACATTAGCTGTACTTATCCAACCTATCATTTTTTAGTCAGTTTACACCTTTATTACCCTATGAAAACATCAGCTCAGGGTTTCAAAACCGGATAATAGATAAATCGCTCTAATGCAAAGCCCCTCATCTATTGGGGCCGATCAACCTAGAGGTGCACCATGCAGTCGCAACCCAACATACTGTTCATCATGGCTGATCAGCTCGCCGCCCCGGTCCTCTCGTTTCTGGGCGGCAAAGTAGCCAAGACACCGCATCTTGACCGACTGGCCGCGGAAGGTGTTGTATTTGAATCCGCCTACTGCAACAGTCCGCTCTGCGCACCAAGCCGCTATGTACTGATGACCGGCCAGCTCCCCACCCGTATCGGTGCCTGGGACAACGCCGCCGACTTCCCGGCCGACTACCCCACCTTCGCTCACTACCTGCGCCTGGCCGGCTACAAGACGGCACTCTCCGGCAAGATGCACTTCTGCGGGCCGGACCAGCTGCACGGTTTCGAGCAGCGCCTGACCACCGACATCTATCCGGCGGATTACGGTTGGTTCCCGGACTGGGACGATTTCGAGAATCGTCCAACTTGGTATCACAACATGTCCTCGGTCACCCAGGCAGGCCCCACCGTCCGCACCAACCAGCTGGATTTCGACGATGAGGTGGTGTTCAACGCCCGTCGCTACCTGTATGAACATGTGCGCTCCACTGACCAGCGTCCGTTCTGCCTGACCGTTTCCATGACCCATCCGCACGACCCCTACGCCACGCCGCATGAGTACTGGGAGCGCTACACGGACGACGAGATCGATATGCCCTCGGTCACCATTCCCGACAGCGAGCAGGACCCACACTCCAAGCGTCTGTACCACGTCTACGAGAAGAACGCTCAGCCGATCAGCGATCAGCAGATCCGCAACGCCCGTCGCGCCTATTACGGCAACGTCAGCTATGTGGACGATCAGATCGGCAGCCTGCTCAAGGCGCTAAAGGAGACGGGACTGGAGGAGAACACCATCGTCGTGTTCTCCGGCGACCACGGCGACATGCTGGGCGAGCGCGGTCTCTGGTACAAAATGTCCTACTTCGAGTGGTCCACCCGGGTACCTATGCTGGCCTGGGCGCCGAAGCGCTTCTCCCCGCGCCGCGTGCGCGAATCGATCTCCACAATGGATCTGCTGCCCACCTTCACCGCGCTGGCAAACGACGGACAGGAGCCCACATACGCCACGCCCATCGACGGCCGCAGCCTGATGCCGCATCTTAAGGGTGAGGGCGGCCACGACGAGGTGATCGGCGAATACACCGGCGAAGGGGTGGTTGCACCGATGTTCATGATCCGCCGCGGCGACTTCAAGTACATCTGCTGCAAGGGCGACCCGGATCAGCTGTTCAATCTGGCACAGGATCCGAAGGAGATGGTGAATCTGGTGCATGACCCGGCCCATGCCGACAGGGTGAATGCGTTCCGCGAAGAGGCTGAGGCACGCTGGGATGTGCATGAGATAACACAGCGCGTGCTGATCAGCCAGCGGCGGCGTCGCATGATCGCTCAAGCCCATAAGCTGGGCATCGAGCCGAAATGGGATCACCAGCCCATGGTCGACGCCAGCATCAGCTACATGCGCAACAACATGGATCTGGACGATCTGGAGAAGCGGGCACGTTTCCCCCTGGTTGAATAAACCGGTGATGGAACAGGATAGACAAGAGAGCCAACAAGTAATCGAGGAGTAGCCAGACGATGAAGACGTTCAATAAAACGCTGACCGCTGCGGTGATGAGCACCCTGATGCTGGGCGGCGTGGCTCACGCCAGCGATCCCGCCGAGTGCAAAGAGGTCCGCTTGACCGATCCCGGCTGGACCGATATCAACTCCACCAACGGCGTAGCGTCTGTGCTGCTCAATAGCCTGGGCTATGCGCCGCGCGTGCAGACACTGGCGGTACCCATCGGCTTCGAGGGGATGAAGAACAACGAGATCGACATATTCCTCGGTAACTGGATGCCGGCACAGCAGAAGTTTATCGACAAATACAAAGACGATTTGGACATTGTTGGTGTCAATCTGGAGGGTGCCAAGTTCACCCTGGCCGTTCCCGCTTACGCTTACGAAGCCGGTGTTCATGATTTCGCCGATCTGGCCAGGTTCCCGGAGCAATTCGACAAGCGCATCTATGGCATCGAAGCCGGCGCGCCCGCCAACCAGCTGTTACAGAACATGGTCGACGCCAACGACTTCGAACTGGGCGATTGGCGTGTCGTAGAGTCCGGCGAACAGGGCGTCATGGCCCAGGTTCGCCGCGCGGTGAAGCGTGAGGAGTTCATCGTCTTCCTGGGTTGGGAACCGCACCCGATGAACACAAACCTGGAGATGAACTACCTCACCGGTGGTGACAAATACTTCGGCCCGAACTTCGGTGGCGCCGAGGTGCAGACGGTTACCCGCAGCGGCTACGCCGCCAAGTGCGCAAACGTCGGTAAACTGCTAAGTAATCTCAAGTTCACGCTGACCATGGAAAACCAGATCATGGGACTGATCCTGGACGAAAGGATGGATCCGGTGCTCGCTGCCAGAAACTGGATCCAGAAACATCCCGCTGCTCTTGATGCCTGGCTTGACGGCGTCACCACCCTCAACGGTGAGCCGGGACTGGCCGCCGTGAAAGGCTCTCTGGACATCAACTGATTGCCCCCCCAAGGCCCGGTGCTGGCCGGGCCGACTTTCTAGCTACTATCAGGTAGTATCAGGTTTACCGAGTCCCCTTTCCAAAGAGAAATTCGAATAGACAGTATGCTGCTCAACTGGACGCGTGATCTGACCGGACAAAAGCTCAGGGCCGATCTACTGGCGGGCCTGAGCGGGGCCGTGCTGGGCCTGCCACAGGTGATGGCGTACGCGATGATCGCCGGTATGCCACCTGAAACCGGCCTGTACAGCGCGATCATCGTCACTGCCCTGGCCGCCCTGCTAGGCTCATCCTGGCATATGATTACCGGACCGGCGGCCGCCATCTCGATAGTCATTCTGAGTATCGTCAGTCCTCTGGAGACACCGGGTAGCGCAACCTATATCGCACTGGTACTGACATTGACACTGCTTACCGGACTGATTCAGATCGGTTTCGGTATCTTTCGCCTCGGCTCGCTGGTCAACTTCATATCGCATACCGTGGTCATAGGGTTCACCGCAGGAGCCGCTTTTTTGATTGCGGCGAGTCAGCTCAAGCACCTGCTGGCGCTGTCCGTTCCATCCAATGCCGACCTGTTTGCAACCTTAACGCAGGTGTTGCGCCAACTGGGCCAGATCAACCCTATCGCCCTTACCATCGGCCTGGTCACGCTGCTAAGCGCTGCCCTGTTACGGGTAGCCGGCCGCCGACTGGGCATCAGACTGCCGCACCTTCTGCTGGGACTGATCATCGGCTCGCTCACCGGCTACCTGCTGGACGCACAGCAGAACGGCGTCGCGATGCTGGGCGCCCTCCCCGGCGGACTGCCGATTCCCGGCCTCCCGGCATTCAGCGCCGACACTCTGGAGTCACTGGCCACCGGCGCGTTTGCTCTGGCGCTGCTGGGGCTTATTGAAGCGGTGAGCATCGCCCGTGCCATCGCTCTACGCTCCCACCAGCAGATCGATGGCAACCGTGAATTCCTTGGCCAGGGCATCGCCAACGCCAGCGGCAGCCTGTTCTCCTGCTTTGCCGGATCCGGCTCTTTTACGCGCTCGGGCGCCAACTACGACTCGGGCGCACAGACACCGCTTGCCGCTATTTTCGGTGCCCTGTGTATCGCGCTCATCATGTTCACCATTCCGGATATCACCGGCTGGCTGCCGCTGCCGGCCATGGCCGGCTCGATACTGTTGATCGCCTGGAATCTGATCGACATGCCCCATATCCGCCAGATCGCCCGCGCCAGCCGTACCGAGAGCATCGTGTTGACCGCCACTTTTGCCGCCACACTATTGGTCAATCCGGTATTTTCCATCTATGTCGGCGTGTTTCTGTCGATCGCATTTTACCTGCGCCGCACCTCCCGCCCCTCGGTGATACCGGTGGCCCCCTTGCAGAACAACGAGCGGCGCAGTATCCGTAACGTGCAGCGCTACCGCCTGGAACAGTGCCCACAGCTGCAGATGATCCGTATCGACGGCTCCATGTTCTTCGGCTGTGTCGATCACATACAGGCCCACCTGCGCCGGCTGGCAAAGATGAGCGAGGGGCCGCCGCTGATCCTGATCATCGGCAAGGGGATCAACTTTATCGATGTCTCGGCGGCGGAGATGCTGATTCAGGAAGCGGAACGAATCGAGGCCCAAGGCGGCAAACTGATGTTCAGTTCGTTCAAGGGGATACTGCTCGACGATCTGGAGCGCACCGGGTTGCTGGCCAGAATGGGCGCGGCGAGATTCTTTGGCAGCACGGAGGAAGCGATCGCCTCCTGCGTGCCCGACAAGATGAACCTGTCGATCTGTGACCGCTGTACGGCGCGCATCTTTAACGAGTGCCCGCCCCTACCTTTGACAGAACACACTCATGAACCCAAAGCATGACAATCAACGCTCAGGGGTTACTCATGCCGCTTGGCAGAGTTTTGTCTTGCGGGTTCTGTTTCACTATCCTGCTTAAGGTCTGCCTGCTTAAGGCCTGTCGCGTGCTTTGATGCCTATCGACGTCGCTGCTGCAGAGGGAGAGAGCATGAGTTCGATCGCCACCACCCTGCTCCACCTGACCGATCTACCGATCGGTACCCTGACGCTTGTCGCCAGCGATACGGCGCTGACCGGGGTGGCATTCGGTCGTTTGGAATACCCAGGGCTTGAACAGCTGCCCAACGATCTGCTGCTCGAAGCCGCCCACCAGATCAGCGAGTATTTCGCCGGTAAACGACAGAGTTTCGATATCCCCCTCGCCCCACAGGGCACCGAGTTTCAGCGCCGGGTTTGGCAGGGGCTATGCGATATCCCGTTCGGTGAAACCCGCAGCTACGGCGACCTGGCCACCGCCATCGGCAAACCCAAAGCCGCCCGTGCGGTCGGCATGGCCAACAACCGCAACCCCATCGCCATTGTCATCCCCTGCCATCGGGTGATCGGGGCCGACGGCGCACTGGTCGGCTACGGTGGCGGCCTGAATATCAAACAGCTGCTGCTGAGACTCGAGGGCGCGCTGGACTGAGTCCGCGGTTAGGGGTAGTTTATGCGTCCCCCAGAATAGATACGGCTTGAGCGAATACCATGGATACTCTGACCCTCTCCCCTCTGACGCACGCCTCAGGCGAAGTACAGCTGCCCGGCTCGAAGAGCCTGTCCAACCGTATCCTGTTGCTGGCGGCACTGGCCGAGGGCGAAACAACGGTCACCAATCTGCTCGACAGCGACGATGTGCGGCATATGCTCAACGCGCTCACGTTACTCGGCGTCCGTTATGAGCTCGCCGAAGACCGCCGTAGCTGCAAGGTGCAGGGTGTAGCCGGTCCGTTCAAGGCAGATAAAGCCGAGCTGTTCCTGGGCAATGCCGGCACCGCCATGCGCCCGTTGACGGCGGCACTCTGCCTCGGCCAAGGCGAATTCACCCTGACCGGCGAGCCGCGCATGTATGAGCGGCCGATCCGCGACCTGGTCGACGCCCTGCGTCCGCTGGGCGCCGATATCGAGTATCTGGGCGATGAAGGCTTCCCGCCGCTGCGGATCAACGCGCGAGGCCTGAATGGCGGTGAGGTCAGCATCAAGGGCAACATCTCCAGCCAGTTCCTCACCGCGCTGCTGATGGCAGCACCTCTGGCCGGCCAAGACCTGACAATCGTGGTCGATGGCGAACTGGTGTCCAAACCCTATATCGATATCACCCTGCACAGCATGAAGCTGTTCGGTGTCGAGGTGGTCAACGACAACTACCAGCGCTTTATCATCAAGGCTGGTCAAACCTACCGCTCGCCGGGCGAGGTAATGGTCGAGGGCGATGCATCCTCCGCCTCCTACTTCCTGGCGGCGGCGGCGAT
Organism: Marinobacterium ramblicola; assembly: GCF_019084545.1. Lineage (GTDB taxonomy): Bacteria > Pseudomonadota > Gammaproteobacteria > Pseudomonadales > Balneatricaceae > Marinobacterium_D > Marinobacterium_D ramblicola. The sequence goes on along the minus strand of NZ_JAHREP010000038.1, from coordinate 1,699 downwards.
CGCCGGCGGCACTGTGCGCGTCTATGGCATCGGCTCCGACAGCGTGCAGGGCGACAAGGCGTTCGCCGAGGTACTGGGCAAGATGGGCGCGCGGGTCAGCTACGGCCCAACCTGGGTCGAAGTGACCAAGGGTAAGCTGAACGGTGTCGACCTGGACCTGAACGCCATTCCCGATGCAGCGATGACCATCGCCACCACGGCGCTGTTCGCCAATGGCCCCACCGCGATCCGCAACGTCTACAACTGGCGCGTAAAAGAGACCGACCGCCTGGCCGCCATGGCTACCGAACTGCGCAAGGTGGGTGCTGAAGTGGTCGAGGGTGAAGACTTCATCGAGATCACGCCGCCGGCCGAGATCCGGAGCGCCGCCATCGACACCTATGACGACCACCGCATGGCGATGTGCTTCTCGCTGGCCGCGTTCGGCAACGCGCCGATCACCATCAACGATCCTGGCTGCACCCGGAAAACCTTCCCCGAGTACTTCGAGCTGTTCAAGCAGATTACAGCCTGACACAACACTGCAAAGGGTGCCCCTAGGCAACGCCGCCAGGGGTGCCCTGTGACTGTCCCAAGGGTTGCACCCCGAGACATCTGCCCCGCCTTAACAGCCATTATGCCCCATACACCAACATTAGGTGGCTAACGGACGCCTGTAGCTCACGACGTCTAACGGACAACTGCACGACATCCCGGTACCGAATCGGACAGGACCGCTGGCCCAGCACCTCGCCATCTACCTGCTGGCCGCCATACCCTTACGAAGTGCAAATTATTCTCAGATCAAGACGATAGGATATTTTCGCAACATATCAATATATTTAAGATATTTTATAAGCATATGGCGACAAATATACCATATTAAAAATATCACCGACTTTGACATCTCGATAGAATTGCGTATTTTTTATTAAACGCTCAATCAATAAACGGTTTCACATTCACATGCCAAAAGTCGGAATGGACAAGGTACGCAAGCCGCAGCTGATCAAAGCGGTGATGCAGGTAGTCGACGAAGTGGGTTTCCATGGCGCGAGTGTCGCGCTGATTGGCCGCACCGCAAATGTATCTCCGGGGATCATCAACCACTACTTCGGCGGCAAGGACGGCTTGATCGAAGCGACCATGCGTTCGGTACTTCAGGATCTGTCCAGCGGAGTACAGGAACAGCTGGCCGCAACAAACCCGGACGACATCGTCGGGCGGATCAAGGCGATCGTGCGCGGCAACTTCGATCCCCGCCAGCTCGATTCCAGCGTTGTGAAAACCTGGCTCGCGTTCTGGGCACACGCCATGCATCACCCGGTGCTGTTCCGCCTGCAACGCGTCAACGAGCGTCGCCTGCTCTCCCACCTGCGTCGTGAGCTGAAGCGAGCGCTTCCCGCGGAGAGGGCTGACTTCGTCGCCAAAGGGATCGCCGCGCTTATCGATGGCATCTGGTTGCGCGGCGCACTCAACCCCAGGGGGATAGATACCGGGCTGGCACTGGCGATCATTACCGACTACCTGGAGCGCCAGCTCCCCTCCGAACTGTTTGAACTTCACCAGCGCCTGTCACCTGAGGGCAAGGCCAAAGCCAAGACCGGAAACTGATGCAACAGAAAACTCTCTACATTCACGGCCAGTACCGCAACGCCACATCGGGCGAGACCTTCCTCACCCGCAACCCGGCCACCGGTGAGGTGCTGGCCGAGGTGCA
>NZ_JAHREP010000037.1 GCF_019084545.1 Marinobacterium ramblicola | reverse complement strand
ACAAGCTCTCCTCGGTGTTCCTGTCCAACACCAACCACGAGGAGGACCAGCCCAGCCATCTGCAGTTGAAGGATCCGAGCATCCCGATCGCGCAGAACCTGCCCCGATTCGCCGAACCTGCCCAGCGCTACTGCCCGGCCGGGGTGTATGAGGTAGTGGAGGATGCCGAGGGTCCGCGCTTTCAGATCAACGCGCAGAACTGCGTGCACTGCAAAACCTGCGATATCAAGGACCCGGCACAGAACATCACCTGGGTGGTACCGGAGGGTGGCGGCGGGCCGAACTATCCCAATATGTAGCAGGCCGAATATGTAAGCGGGCTTGATATATGAGCCGGTTCCATATGATAGCCGGGGGTAAACCTGATGGCCGACAGGGCCAATTAAAATGATGAGGATGCATAGATGTACAGCGGTAATACCCTGAGCCTGAGCCCTGTGGCCGATGCAGTTGGACTGGTCGAACTGGTACTCGATCGTCAGGGTAGCTCGGTCAATTCACTTAACCAGGCAACGCTGGAAGAGCTTGAGGCTGTCGTCGAGCTGCTCGAGTCGGCAGGGGGTGTGCAGGGATTGCTGATCAGCAGCGCGAAGGCCGCTTTCGTCGTGGGGGCTGACGTGTTCGAGTTTCCCGAGCGCTTCGCTGGTCAACCCGAGGGGTTGATGCCTTGGCTTGAGCGGACACACAGGCTCTTTTGCCGTATCGAGAACCTGCCCTTCCCAAGCGTAGCCGCAGTCAGCGGTCTGGCGTTGGGTGGCGGGTTGGAGCTGGCATTGGCTGCCGATGCCCGCGTGCTGGGCGACTCCGCCCGGGTCGGTTTTCCCGAAGTGAACTTGGGGCTCTGTCCGGGTTGGGGCGGCACGGTACGTATGAGTCGCCTGATCGGCTCGGTACCGGCGCTGGAGATGATGTTGTCCGGCAAACCGGTGAACGCGAAACGTGCCGTCGAGCTAGGCATCGCTGCGTCCCAGGTCGCTGAGTCAGAGTTGCACAGCGCCGCGCTTGCACATCTTCAACGCCTGGTGGCGGGGGAGATCGACTGGCGTACCGCGCGGACAAGGAAGAAGACGGCTCTGAGTGCCCAGGATCCGGCGATCGATGAGCAAAGCGAAACCTTCATGGCTCGTTTTTCCAGCTATCTGAACCCCCACTACCCTGCACCGCGCCGGATGATTGCACTGCTGCTGGAGCATGCAGGTCTTGACTTCGAGCAGGCACTGGAGCGTGAGCGCCACTGCTTCGCGACGCTGGCAGGCTCGCCGGAGGCGGCCAGTCTGGTCGGGCTGTTCATCAATGAGCAGCAGGTACGTCAGCGCGCCAAACAGCCGCGGGGCAGTGTTACACCGGTTGCCAAGGCGGCGGTACTCGGCGCGGGAATCATGGGCGGCGGTATCGCTTACCAGTCGGCCATGAGTGGTACGTCGGTGGTGCTCAAGGATATCCGCCAGGAGGCGCTGGATCTCGGTCTGTCCACGGCGGCTGGTTTGATGGCCAAGCAGGTGGAAAAAGGGCGCCTCAGCGTCGAGCAGGAGCGGGTCTGCCTTGAGAGGATCACGACCACGCTGGACTACGCGCCGCTGGGCGAGGTCGGCCTGGTGGTCGAGGCGGTGGTCGAGAACGAGGCGATCAAGTCGGCGGTACTCAAGGAGAGCGAAGCGGTGCTGCCGGAATCCGCGATCCTGACCAGCAACACCTCCACCATCTCCATCTCTGGCCTGGCCAAGGGATTGCAGCGGCCGGAGCGTTTTTGCGGTATGCACTTCTTCAACCCGGTGCCGCTGATGCCGCTGGTGGAGGTGATCCGCGGCGAGCAGAGCGGTGATGAGGCGATCGCCTCGACACTGAGCTACGCGCTGAGCCTGGGTAAGATCCCGATCCTGGTCAACGACTGCCCGGGCTTCCTGGTCAATCGTGTGCTTTTCCCCTATTTCAACGCCTTCAACCGCCTGTTACACGACGGTGTCGATTTTCAGCGTATCGACCGGGTGATGGAGGTGTTCGGCTGGCCGATGGGACCGGCCTACCTGGCCGACGTGATCGGCCTGGACACCATGGTCCACGCCGACCGGGTACTGCAGGCGGGTTACCCTGAGCGGATGGGGCACGACGATAAACCGATCATCGAGTGGTTGCTGGAGCAGGGTGCGTTGGGGCAGAAGAACGGTCGTGGTTTCTATGACTACAGTGGCGGGGCACGGAGCAAGCGGGCCGATCAGCGGGCGTTGCAACTGATCGATGACAAGGTGTCCCGCGTCATTGAGATCAGTGACCAGGAGATCGTCGACCGGATGATGATCCCGCTCTGTCTCGAATCCTATCTCTGTCTTAGCGAGGGGGTGGTGGACACCGCCGCCGAGGTCGATATGGGGCTGATCCTGGGGCTGGGGTTCCCGAAGTTTCGCGGCGGAGCGCTGCGCTATATCGACCAATATGGCGCCGCAGGCTTCGCCGAGCGGGTGGACGCTTGTCGCGAACTCGGTGCCCTGTACCGGGTGCCGGACGCGTTCCGGGACCATGTTCGTGCGGGGCGTAACTTCTTCTGACGGGGTTTCGTGTCCACTTTAAAAGGAGCGGAGGCTCCTTTTTTGTGTCCGTTGACCTGAGACAGGCTGTTATCGGTTCAGGACCTATGTCTCGGTTGTGTCTAACGTGATTTGAAATTATCGTGTTAGTCGATTTTTGTGTATCAAATAACAGGGCGGTGCATATGGGTTATCTAAAGCAATATCCAAACAACGAAGGTTATTTCGGCGAGTTCGGTGGTGCATTTTTGCCGCCTCAGCTTGAGTCCCAATTTGCCGAGATCAACCGCGCTTACCTGACCCTGGGACGCTCCGCTGATTTCCTCAATGAACTGCGTTACATCCGCAAGCACTACCAGGGGCGGCCGACGCCGGTCTACTACGCGCACAACCTGAGCCGTGAAGTGGGCGCGCATATCTACCTCAAGCGCGAGGACCTGAACCACTCCGGCGCGCATAAGCTGAACCACTGCATGGCGGAAGCGTTGCTGGCCAAGCATATGGGCAAGACCAAGCTGATCGCCGAGACCGGCGCCGGGCAGCACGGCGTGGCACTGGCTACCGCGGCAGCCTATTTCGGCATGGAGTGCGAGATCCATATGGGTGAGATCGATATCGCCAAGGAGTCGCCCAACGTCACCCGCATGAAGCTGCTCGGTGCCGAGGTGGTGCCGGTCGGTTTCGGCGGCCGCAGCCTGAAGGAGGCGGTGGACTCCGCGTTCCAGTCCTATCTGGGGCAGGCGGAGACGGCGCTGTTCGCCATCGGATCCGTTGTCGGGCCGCATCCCTTCCCGCTGATGGTACGAGATTTCCAGTCGGTGATCGGCTTCGAGGCGCGGGATCAGTTCCTGGAGATGGTCGGTGAGCTGCCGGACCAGGTCGGTGCCTGTGTCGGTGGTGGCTCCAACGCCATGGGGCTGTTCAGTGCCTTCCTCGATGATGAGGGGGTCAGCCTCAACGGTGTCGAGCCGTTGGGCAAGGGCACCAAACTTGGCGAGCACTCGGCCACCATGACCTTCGGCAAGCCAGGGATGATCCACGGCTTCAAATGCTTGCTGCTGACCGACGACGAGGGCAACCCGGCGCCGGTGCACTCCATCGCTTCCGGCCTCGACTATCCGGGCGTCGGTCCCGAGCACTCCTTCCTCAAGACCGAGGGCAAGGTGAACTACCACGCAATCAGCGATGACGAGACGCTGGATGCGTTCTACAAGCTGTCGCGTATGGAGGGGATCATCCCGGCGCTGGAGAGTGCCCATGCGGTGGCCTGGGCGATGAAGCACGGCCGGGAAAACCCGGGACAGACGATTCTGATCAACCTGTCCGGACGCGGTGACAAGGATATCGACTACGTGACCGAGAACTTCGGTTTCGCCCCCAAGGGTTGATGCCGGTAGCGCTGGCTAACCTGCCGTATAAGCCGCAGTAACGAAAAAGCCCGCCTTAGTTTACGGGGCGGGCTTCAACTTGCTGGGTATCCTACCCTGCATTAGGTTTACATATTTTTTCGCTCAATTTCGGTAGGACTCGAAACTGAGAAGAGGCCAACTCTATTGGTTAGTAGTTGGGCGTTAAAGCTTCGATTGCTCGAAGGTGGCTTTGCCTCCCATTCTCCACCGAACCCGGAATGCCGCTCCTCCGCTTATGCGTTCGGCTTGTTCGATAATGTAGGGCCACCATTGTACTAAACGATGTGACTTATCCCAGAATTCGGCTTTTGCCCACTGCTTATCAAGATTGAAAAGAATCAGTCCGCTTCGACGTATCGCTTCTTTTTCATGGTCGGCCTTTTTTAGACGGTCCTGCGTAATTACGATCCACCCGCCTTCTGAAGCTAGAGTACGGATCCACTCCACATCGGGTGTGGATTGGTCAAATCGCTCTTTTAAGTGGATAACGAGGTGGTCTTCCCCGCAGAGTTCGTTGATTGCGCGGGCAAGGCGAGGGGGGAGATTGTGGTCAATGAAGAACTTCATTAGCAGCAATCCTTTGCTCGAAGTTTATTGCAGCTTCTACCAAGTCCTTTGGTATCTCAAACAAGTCGGAAACGCGTTTAATGCTGCTATCCTCGGCCTGCCAGCTTGAGTATAGCGCTTCAGTTGTTATTCCGTAATCGTGCAGGATTGGCTTTCCAAATGCTCGGCTGGGATCTAACACCACCTTTCTGGATCGAGGAATCGGAAACCAACGAGCCGCCAGTTGGTTGTCGTTGTATTCAATACCCGCATAGAGCGAGTGCGACACTATCTGTTTAAATACATATTGTTTTTTGACCAAATCCATCAAACTTTCATCGCCGGTCTCTTCTAGCGTGTCGGCAAAGATAGACCGGCCATCAGTCAGGAATTTCTGGCAGGTAAAGGGGTAGGGAGAGGCAAAAAACTCTTTTGCATGGGCCGCGGCAGCTCTGATGGACTGCAGACTGACGCCGTGCTGTCTAAAGGCATCGACAAAGCGCACTTCCAGAAGGTCATGGAAGCTGATGTTGTCGCCAACGTCGGCATCTGCCAGCTCGGGTGTCCACAACGCATTGGCGCCGACTAGCGTTCCTGGCTGCTTTGGACCGTCGAATAGCCAGCGCCTGATCTTACGGGATTCGATACCGGTAAGAGCGGCAGCCTCTGGAATGCTGTATATGCCTACGCCGATCAGTTCTTTCATACTTTAACCCCATCCCTGACTTCTGCCTGAATTCTAGATCATCCAATGATCTGAAAGGAACTCGGATATCCTATATTGAAGGGGGCCGCGGCCCCCTCCTTAACTCAAGCTATCAGAGCGCCTCGATCTTGGCGTACTGCTCCTTCAGCGTTTCGAACGACTCCTGCGCGGCGGTGATCTTCTCGCGCTCTTTGGCGACCACCTCTTCCGGGGCGTTGGCGACGAACTTCTCGTTGGCCAGCTTGCCCTCGACGCGCTTGATCTCGCCGGTCAGGCGGTCCAGCTCCTTCTGCAGGCGGGCCAGTTCCGCGTCCTTGTCGATCAGACCGGCCATCGGTACCAGCACTTCCATTTTGCCGACCAGCTTGGTCACCGCCATTGGGGCTTTATCGTCCGGCTCCAGCCACTTGATCTCGCTCAGTTTGGCCAGCTTGGTCAGGGAGATGTAGCTTTCGCGCAGGCGGCGGAAATCCTCGTCGCTGCCGTTGTGGATCAGTACCTCCAGCTCCTTGCCCGGGCCGATGTTCATCTCGCCGCGGATGTTGCGGATGCTGACGATCACCTCCTGCAGCCACTCCACATCGGCCTCGGCGGCCTCGTCGATCAGCTCGGCCACCGGCTGCGGGTAGCGCTGCAGCATGATGGTGTCGCCCTCCTTGCCGGCCAGGCCCTTGATCTGCTGCCAGATCTCCTCGGTGATGAACGGCATCATCGGGTGGGCCAGGCGCAGGATCGCCTCCAGTACCCGCACTAGGGTGCCGCGGGTACCACGACGCAGGGCGGCCAGGCGCTCCTTCTCCTCGGCGGTTTCACCCTCGGAGGTATCCCAGAGCACCGGCTTGGACAGCTCCAGGTACCAGTCGCAGTACTGGTTCCAGATGAAGTCGTACAGCGATTGGGCGGCCAGGTCGAAACGGTACTCGTCCAGGTGACGGATCACCGTCTCCTCGGTGCGCTGCAGCGCGCTGATGATCCAGCGGTCGGCCAGGGTCAGCAGCACCTCTTCGTTGTGCTGGCCGCAGTCCTGGCCCTCGGTGTTGGTCAGCACATAGCGGGCGGCGTTCCAGATCTTGTTGCAGAAGTTGCGGTAGCCCTCCAGGCGCTTCATGTCCCAGTTGATGTCGCGACCGGTGGAGGCCAGCGCCGCCAGCGTGAAGCGCAGCGCATCGGTACCGTGGGCGGAGATCCCCTCCGGGAACTGCTTTTCGGTACGCTTGCCGATCTTCTCCGCCAGTTGCGGCTGCATCATGTTACCGCAGCGCTTCTCCAGCAGCTCGGGCAGGCCGATGCCGTCGATCATGTCCAGCGGGTCGAGTACGTTGCCCTTGGACTTGGACATCTTGTCGCCGCTCTCGTCGCGGATCAGGCCGGTGACGTAGACGGTCTTGAACGGTACCTGCGGCTTGCCGTCTTCATCCTTCATGAAGTGCAGGGTCATCATGATCATGCGTGCGACCCAGAAGAAGATGATGTCGAAGCCGGTGACCAGGGTATCGGTGGGGTGGAAGGTGCGCAGGCGTTCGGTGTCTTCCGGCCAGCCCAGGGTGCCGAAGGTCCACAGCGCCGAGCTGAACCAGGTGTCGAGCACGTCGTCGTCCTGGCGCAGTTCCAGCTCCAGGTCCAGACCGTACTTCTCGCGTGCCGCTTCCGCCGAGTTGGCGACGTAGACGTTGCCGGCGTTGTCGTAGAACGCCGGGATGCGGTGTCCCCACCAGAGCTGGCGGGAGATACACCAGTCCTGGATATCGCGCATCCAGGCGAAGTACATGTTCTCGTACTGCTTGGGCACGAACTTGATATCGCCGTTCTCGACCGCCTCGATGGCGGGCTTGGCCAGGGTCTTGGCATCGCAGAACCACTGGTCGGTCAGCATCGGTTCGATCACTACGCCGCCACGGTCGCCGTAGGGCACGGTCATCGCGTTCTCTTCGATCTTGACCAAGAGACCTGCCTCTTCGAATGCGGCGACGATCTGACGACGGGCCTCGAAACGCTCCAGGCCGCGGTATTGCTCAGGCAGGGTCGGGTCGAGATCGGCATTGACGCTGCCGTCGAAGTTGAACACCTGCGCCTCTTCGCGGATATCGGCGTTCAGCGTCAGCACGTTGACCAGCGGCAGCTGTTGGCGCTTGCCCACCTGGTAGTCGTTGAAGTCGTGGGCCGGGGTGATCTTTACGCAGCCGGTGCCCTTCTCCATGTTGGCGTACTCGTCGGCGACGATCGGGATGCGACGACCGACCAGCGGCAGCTCGACGAACGTGCCGACCAGGTTGTCGTAGCGCTCATCCTCCGGGTTGACCGCCACGCCGGTATCGCCAAGCATGGTTTCCGGACGGGTGGTGCCGACCACGATGTAGTCCAGGCCGTCCTTGGTCTTGACGCCATCGGCCAGCGGGTAGCGCAGGTACCACATCTTGCCCTTGACCTCGCGGTTCTCCACTTCCAGGTCGGAGATCGCGGTGTGCAGTTTCGGATCCCAGTTGACCAGGCGCTTGCCGCGGTAGATCAGCCCCTCGTCGTGCAGGCGGATGAACACCTCCTGCACGGCGTGGTAGAAGCCGGAGTCCATGGTGAAGCGTTCGGTGGGCCAGTCCACCGAGTTGCCCAGGCGACGCATCTGCCCGGTGATGGTACCGCCGGACTGTTCTTTCCATTCCCAGACTTTTTCGATGAAGGCGTCGCGACCGAGGTCGTAGCGGCTCTCGCCGGTTTCGGCGGCCAGTTTGCGCTCGACCACCATCTGGGTGGCGATACCGGCGTGGTCGGTGCCGACCTGCCACAGGGTGTTTTTGCCCTGCATGCGGCGGTAGCGGATCAGCGCGTCCATGATGGTGTGCTGGAAGGCGTGGCCCATGTGCAGGCTGCCGGTGACGTTGGGCGGCGGGATCATGATGCTGTAGGCATCGCCACTGCCCGAGGGGGCGAAGTAGTTACGCTCTTCCCACGTCTTGTACCAGTTCTGTTCGATCTCGTTGGGCTGGTAGGTCTTGTCCATGCGGTCTGTCATGTCTTGAAATCCGGCAGCGTGATTGCGCCTGCGGTGAAGGCGCGCAGGGCGATTCGAAAACCGGACATTATACAGGCTCGGACCGCCCGGTTACAGGGCGTGGTGACGGATCAGCGCGGCGTCAACTGCTGCTGCCACAGATGCTCCAGCGAGGGCATATGAGTGGCGCCGTAGCGCGCGCCGGGTTCGCCGCTGTACCAGGCCCAGAGCTGGTCGCCGAAGTCGTAGTGCCACCACTCGGAGGGCAGGTTGCTGAAGCCGGCGGAGGTCATCGCCCGGTAGAGTATGCGGCGGTGGTGGCGGGCCGGCAACGCCTGCATCGAATGGTCGGCATCCTCCGCTTCCAGCGCCGCGGTAAACGACAACGGACTGGCCTCATCGAACCGGGTGCCCATGTCGATCAGGCGGCCGTCGCTGTCGGCCAGGCAGACATCTACAGCGCCACCGGTCAGGTGGGGGCTGGGTGACTCGCTATCGGTGCTCGGCGGCGAGACCAGCTCACGGGCGCGCAGTACCAGCTGCTCTTCCGTGAGTTCGGGATTGGCATGTTGCATCAGGTTGAGCAGGGTATCGTACAGATACTGCTGCACACTGAACGGACGCCAGCCATCCAGTACCACCAGCTGTACCCCGTCCGGCAGCGCACGAGCGGCCTCGAGCAGGCGGTCGAATACTCCCAGACGCAGGTGACACTCGGGCACGGCACCGGATATTCGCTGCTGGAAATAGGCGGGCCAGGTCAGCCACTCCCGGCACAGGCTGGCGGGCTGTAGGTGCTCGCCGCACTCTTGTATCGGTATTGCCTGCAGTTGTGTCCAATCGGGCATCGGCAGGGAGGGGATAACAGGCTGTTCTGTTTGCATTCAACGGGTCCATAGGCGTGTTTACCCCTTTACCTTAGCGGTATCCGCGTCGGCTTGATACAGGGGCTTTTGCGTTTGGGTTGGGAGCGCCTAATCTTTTATTCAAGAGTAAAAAGATGTCCCACTCCCGGTGGGCGGGTTGCACGCATGACAACACCGCAACAGCGGCCGGTGCTGGTGATCGAGGACGACCGCCACATTGCTGCCCTGGTAAAAACCTATCTCGAGCATGAGGGGTTCCAGGCGTTGGTCGCCACCGATGGCGAGCAGGGCTTGGCCGTTGCGCTGGCGCAGCAGCCCCGGCTGGTGATTCTGGATCTGATGCTGCCGCACCTGGATGGCTGGGAGGTGTGCCGTCGCCTGCGTGCCGAATCCGAGGTGCCGGTACTGGTGCTGAGTGCCCGCGGCGAGGAGGTGGACCGGGTGATGGGGTTTGCCATCGGCGCCGATGACTATGTGGTCAAACCGTTCAGCCCCCGCGAGCTGATGGAGAGGGTGAAAGCGATACTGCGCCGGGTGGAGCGCAGCGAACAGGCTGATGCGTCACGGTTGAACCAGGGCGGGTTGAGCCTGGATCGGGAGGCGCATGAGGCCAGGCTGGTGGATCGTGAGTTGGCGCTGACACCGACCGAGTTTCGGCTGTTGGAGGTGCTGATGACACACCCCGGAAGGGTCTATTCCCGTTCGGCACTGCTGAACCAGATCAATCAGCATGGCGAGGTGGTGGTCGAGCGGGTGATCGACGTGCATGTCGGCAAGTTGCGGCGCAAGATCGAAAGCGACAGCGCGCATCCACACTATATCGAAACGGTGCGAGGGATAGGTTACCGGTTCAACCCCCAGGCCTAGGAGAGCGTCATGCATAACCGTCTGCTCTGGCGCCTGATTGCGATCAACGCCCTGATCATCGCCACGGTGATCCTGGTAGTCTGGTTGGCTATCGACTATCTGGCGGCGAGCTACTTCATGGTGCTGATGGATGAGTACCATATCTCGCCGGAGGATGCCCACGGCCTGTTCCTCGACTCCATCCACCACTATCTGATCTGGGGCAGCCTGCTGGCGCTCGCGCTCTCCCTCGTCCTTAGCTTTCTGCTGACACGACGAGTACTGCGCCCGCTCTCGCGGATGGCGGATGTGACCCGGCGCGTCGCCGCCGGCGATTACAGCGCCAGAGTCGGGCTGGAGGGGGAGGACGAGATCGCCCGGCTGGGGCAGGCGTTCGATCGGATGACCGCCGCGCTGGCCCGGTTGGAGCAGCAGCGCGAACAGATGGTGGCCGACGCCGCTCACGAGTTGCGCACACCGCTGAGTAATATTCAGGGCTACCTGGAAGCGATGCGTGACGGTGTCATCGCGCCCTCGGAGGGGGTGTGGTCGATGCTGCTGGATGAGGTTCAGCGGCTGACCAAACTGGCCGAGTCGCTGCTCGATCTGGCCCGGGCCGACGCCGCCCGCAGCGACCTCAACCTGCAGCCGCTGTCGTTGATCGCCCTTTTCGAGGAGGCGTTGGAGCTAGGTCGCCCGCTGCTGGAAACGCGTGGTATCCGGGTCGAGTGCGCGCTAGCGGCGGCGGGCGACCGGGTCTATGCCGATCCCGACAAGCTGCGTCAGATACTGCGCAACCTGATCGAGAACGCCGGTCACTACGCCAGTGAAGGTGGTCGGCTACGGATTGAGCTGTGTCGGCAGCAGGAGTCTGCGCGGCTCAGCCTATGTAATGACGGGCAAACCTTTAACTCCGACGATGCGCCCTACGTATTTGAGCGCTTCTTTCGCGCCGACCGTTCGCGGGCGCGGGGTAAAGGAGTTGCCGGTATCGGTCTGGCGATCGTCAAGGAACTGGTCGAGGCGCAGGGCGGAGAGGTCGGCGCACGGGTCAGCGACGGGCAGACCGAGATCTATCTGACCCTGCCTCTGGCGCCCCATGCCGCAACCGCGATCGAAGAGACCAGGTTGCCTTTGTCTGACGGTACGACACCGCTTGCACGATGACGGCCTTTACCGTTTGTTTACATAGCCTTTATCCATGCTTTACCGGCAATGATTAATCTCTGGTGTGAAAGCTGTTTTTCCTGCAATCACACTCGAAACGCTGGGCGGGATAGTCCCGTCCAGGGAGGTTGATCATGTTAACCCGATTTTGCTCTTCGCTATTTATCACCTTGATGCTGTTGGTGCCGGGCTTTGCTCAGGCAGGGCAGCCCAACTTCATGCCGTCGCTTTGGGGCGATGGCGTGCTCTGGGGCACCAAGGGCACTACCGAACTGCCAGCTCCAACGGACAATAATCTGCAATCCTTCGATGCGCTCTACGTGATTATCAACAACCCGGACGCGGTTCAGTTTCCGGTTTCGGAAGCGGCGCCGGGCAATCCTGCCTACAACGGCGGGCGTTGGTTTACCCACACGGTGATGTGGACCGAGGAGGGGCTTGCCGCTCACGATCCGGTGCCTGTGCTGACCTCTTACGAGGATATTCTCTTTCATGAGAGCCTGGGGCATCTGTTGATCGTATCCGGCAGTTTTGACGGCGGGCCGCCTGCTTACTTCCAGTGCCCGATGTTGCCCGTGTTGGGATATTGATCGGACGGAGCTCAACCCGACAGGGCTCAATCGGACGGAGCTTGGAGGTTTGAATGGCAGGTAGAAAAGAACAGACCGGCAGTTGCCGGTCTGTTGTTGTTTCGCGAGCGATTACTCGCTGAGGTGTTTCAGCACCGCATCCACACTGTCCTTGGCATCGCCGAACAGCATGCGGGTGTTGTCCTTGTAGAACAGCGGGTTGTCCACCCCGGCGTAGCCGGTGCTCATGCCGCGCTTGAGCACGATGGTGGTCTTGCCATTCCACGGCTCCAGGACCGGCATACCGGCGATGGGGCTGTCCGGTACCTCCTGGGCGGCCGGGTTGACGATATCGTTGGCGCCGATGACGATGGAGACATCCACGTTGGGGAAGTCGGCGTTGATCTCGTCCATCTCGTAGACGATATCGTAGGGCACCTTGGCCTCGGCCAGCAGCACGTTCATGTGTCCTGGCATACGTCCGGCTACCGGGTGGATACCGAAGCGTACGTTGACACCTTTGTCCTTCAGCTTCTTGCTGATCTCGTACACCGTGTGCTGCGCCTGGGCCACGGCCATACCGTAACCGGGCAGAATCATCACCTCTTTGGCGTGGGCCAGCATGTCGGCCACTTCGTCCGCCTGGATCGGCTTGATATCCGCTTCGCTGCCGGCCGGACCTGCGGCACCCGCACCCCCTGAGCTCTTGTTGCCGAAGCCGCCGAGGATGACGTTGAGGAACTTGCGGTTCATCGCCTTGCACATGATGTAGCTGAGGATCGCACCGCTGGAGCCGACCAGGGCACCGACCACGATCAGCAGGTCGTTGCCGAGCATGAAGCCCATCGCCGCCGCGGCCCAGCCGGAGTAGCTGTTCAGCATCGACACCACCACCGGCATGTCGGCACCGCCGATGGCGACCACCATGTGCACACCAAACACCAGCGCGATCAGGGTCATCAGCACCAGCCAAACGATACCACCCTCGGGTGCTGCCGCGACGTATTCGAAGCAGAACCCGATCGCGGCAAGTAACAGGAACAAATTGAAAATGTGCCTACCCGGCAGTTGCAGCGGCTTGCCGCTGATTTTGGCCGACAGCTTCAGGTAGGCGCAGACCGAACCGGAGAAGGTCATGGCGCCGATCAGGATGCCGAGATAGGTCTCGGTGGCGTGGATCGCCTGCTCGACACTGCTCATGGCCGCACCATGCTCCAGCGCATTGGCCCAGCCGACGAACACCGCCGCCAGACCCACCAGGCTGTGCAGGATCGCGACCAGCTCCGGCATCTGGGTCATCTCGACCTTCTTCGCCAGGTACCAGCCGATGGCGCCGCCGGCGACGATGCCGACGATCAGGACAAAGTGGTTCTGGGTAACCAGCCCGATGATGGTGACCAGCAGCGCCAGGCCCATGCCGAGCATGCCGTAGAAGTTGCCGCGGCGGGCGCTCTCCTGATGGGCGAGGCCGCCGAGGGCCATGATGAACAGCGCGCTGGCGGCGATGTATGAAACTGTGATTATGCCTGCATTCATTGTCGGCTCCTTATTTCCTGAACATCCGCAGCATGCGCTGGGTGACGGCGAAGCCGCCGACAATGTTGATACTGGTGATGAACACCGCCAGCGTCGCCAGTATCACCACCAGCGGACTGTCGCTGGAGATCTGGATCAACGCGCCGATGACGATGATGCTACTGATGGCATTGGTTACGCTCATCAACGGCGTATGCAGCGAGTGCGATACGCCCCAGATCACCATGTAGCCGATAAAGCAGGAGAGCACGAACACGGTCAGGTGACCGATGAACTCCGGCGGAGCCACCGAGCCCAGGCCGAACAGCGCCAGACCGGCCAGCGCCAGCGGCACCAGGAACGCCAGCGGATGCGCCGGTTTCGCTTCCGGTTTCTCCAGCTGCGCCTTGGCTTTGATGCCGACATCCTCTTTCGGCGCCAGCGAGATGCGCGGTGCCGGTGGCGGCCAGGTGATCTTGCCCTCCTTGACCACGGTGGCGCCGCGGATCACCTCGTCCTCCATATTGACGACGATCTCGCCGTTCTTCTCCGGACACAGGTCGGTCAGCAGGTGACGCAGGTTGGTGGCGTAGAGCTGGCTCGACTGCGCGGCCAGACGGCTGGGCAGGTTGGTGTAGCCGATCAGGGTGACGCCGTGCTTGACCACCACCTTGTTGGCTTCGGTCAGCTTGCAGTTACCGCCCGCTTCGGCGGCCAGGTCGACGATGACGCTGCCCGGCTTCATGTTGGCGACCATGCGCTCGGTGATCAGCTCAGGCGCCGGCTTGCCCGGGATCAGCGCGGTGGTGATGATGATATCCACCTCGGCGGCCTGGGACGCGAACAGGTCCATCTCCGCCTTGATGAACTCGGGGCTCATGGTCTTGGCGTAGCCGCCCTGGCCGCTGCCGCTTTCATCTTCCGGGAAGTCGAGCATCAGGAACTCGGCGTCCATGCTCTCGACCTGCTCCTTCACTTCGGGGCGGGTGTCGAAGGCACGCACGATGGCGCCCATGCTCTTGGCCGCGCCGATGGCGGCAAGACCGGCAACACCGGCGCCGATCACCAGCACCTTGGCCGGCGGGATCTTGCCGGCGGCGGTGATCTGGCCGGTGAAGAAGCGGCCGAAGTGCTGCGCGGCCTCGACCACGGCACGGTAACCGGCGATGTTGGCCATGGAGCTGAGCGCATCCATCTTCTGGGCGCGGGAGATACGCGGCACGGAATCCATCGCCAGCGCGGTGATGCCGTGGTTGGCCAGTTCCTGCAGCAGCTCCGGGTTCATCGCCGGGTAGAGGAAGCTGATCAGGGTCTGGCCCGGCTTCATCAGCTCGACGCCGAAGAAACCCAGCTCCGGGTGCTCCTTGGGTGGGCGGATGTGCAGAATAATGTCGGATTCGCGCCAGATATCGCGAGGATCCTCGACGATCTCGACGCCGACCTTGCGGTACTCCTCGTCGGAGAAATTGGCGGCCACACCTGCCTGGGTTTCGATCGCCAGGGTGAAACCGAGCTTCTGCAACTGGGTGGCGACCTCGGGAGTCAGCGCGACGCGCTTTTCTCCCTCTTCGATCTCTTTTGGTACACCTATTCGCATCTGTCTCTACTCTCTTGAGTCAAATTGGAAATCTGCTTCGCAGTGCGCCGATTGCGACGCGTAGCTATCGATGCTGCGTATTCTGTTGGCCATACGGCGACCTTGCTACAGCCTGAAAGTCTCAATCAGAGGGTCCAAAGGACCTGTTTTGTAGCAAAAGCTGACCATGCTGGAAGGGCATTGTAGGGAGGAAAAAACACTGACACGTTTCTAGGAGCGTCTTACACCTGCGTTGCTTCGGCATTTCAGGCGTTTATTCGCTCTGCAAAGCGGTAACCGGATTCAGTCTGGCGGCCTGCCGCGCCGGCAATACGCCTGCCAGCAAGCCGACGATCGCGGACAGCCCCAACGCCAGCAGCAGGAACAGCGGA
Organism: Marinobacterium ramblicola; assembly: GCF_019084545.1. Taxonomy (GTDB): domain Bacteria; phylum Pseudomonadota; class Gammaproteobacteria; order Pseudomonadales; family Balneatricaceae; genus Marinobacterium_D; species Marinobacterium_D ramblicola. The sequence continues at coordinate 23,026 of NZ_JAHREP010000037.1, read as the reverse complement.
CTGATCTGGATCGGCAGTGCGGGAATGGTCAGCGCCAGCAAGCCGAGGAAGAGTGCCGAGAGCAGCAACCCGGCGACACCGCCAGCCAGTGCCAGCAGCAGTGCCTCACTCAGAAACAGCAGCAATACCTGACGTGAGGTGGCGCCGAGCGCCCGAAGCAGGCCGATCTCGCTACGCCGCTCGCGCACGGTGGTCACCATGATGGTGAGGATGCCGATGGCGCCGACCAGCAACGAAATGCCGCCCAGACCACCGATCGCCAGAGTCAGGATGCCGAGGATACGGTCCAGGCTCGACAGCATCTCGTCCTGGGTGATGATGGTGAAATCCTCGCCGCCGTGGCGGGCGATCAGCCGGGCACGGATCCGCTCCGCCATCGCCTGGGCCGTGGTCGCCGCCTGGTAGGTGATATCCACCTCCATCAGCCCGGCGCGATTGAATAGACTCAGCGCGCGATCGATGGGGATATAGACGATATCGTCCAGGTCGAAACCGAGCATCTGCCCCTTCTCCTCCATCACACCGACCACGCGGTAGCGCTCGCCGCCGACGCGGATGAACCGGCCCAGCGGATTGGTTTCGCCAAACAGCTCATTGCGCACCTTGTGGCCCAGCACGGCAAAGGGCTGGGAGTAACCGCCGCTGTCGGGCAGATAGCGCCCCAGTACCACGTTGAACTGCCAGGCGGCGGCCGCATCGGGGCCGGTGCCGAGGATATCGGTGTGGCGTACACGATTACCGTACTCGATCGCGCCGGCGCCCTGCACGATCGGCACTACATGGATGGCGTAGGGCAGCGTACGGAGACTTTGTGCATCTTCCAGGCTGATCGGGCGGGTGCTGGAGAGGATGCCGCCCATGCCGCCGGTCTGCGCCTTGCCCGGGGTTACGGCGACGATGCGGCTGCCGAACTGGGAGAAGTTTTCCAGCACGTAGAGGCGCAGCCCCTCGCCGAGGGTGGTCAGCATCAGCACCGCCGCAATGCCGATGGCGATGCCGAGGATGGTAAGGGCGCTGCGCATGCGGCCCGAGCGCAGCGTGCCCAGGGTCAGGCGTAGATAGTCCTGGCTAAGCATCGTGCACCTCGCCGCGCAGTGCCAATACCGGTGCCAGGTGTGCGGCCCGGCTGGCCGGCAGCCAGGCAAACAGGGTGGCGACGCCGAGCGCGATCACCAGGCTGCCGCTGAGCGCCCAGAACGGTACCGATACCGGAAACTGGGGCCAGATGCTGTGGCCAAGCCAGAGCAGGGCGTAACCCGAGGCGATGCCGAGCAGCGCACCCAGTGTCGACAGCATCAGCGCTTCGCTGAGAAACAGCAGTCGCACCAGGTTGGCGCTGGCGCCGAGCGCCTTGAGCAGACCAATCTCGGCGGTGCGCTGGCTGACGCTGATCAGGGTGATGTTCATGATCAGGATACCGGCCACCACCAGGCTGATCGCGGCGATGGCGCCCACCGACAGGGTCAACAGATGCAGAATGTCGGAGAAGGCTCCGAGCAGTGCATCCTGGGTGATCAGGGTGACATCGCGCTCGCCGCCGTGACGCTGCTGCATCAGCTCGAGTACGCGCTGGCGGGCACTGTCGAACGAGGCGCCCGGACGCACCTGGAGCAGCACACGGAACATCCCCTGGGTATTGAATATCTGCTGTGCCGAGGCGACCGGAATAATGACCTGGTTGCTGACATCCATCCCCAGCGACTCGCCGCGATCCTCGACAATACCGATGACGCGGAAGCGACGGTCGCCGACCCGTATCCACTCACCGAGCGCCGGGGCGGCGCCGAACAGGATTTCGCGCACCTCCGGGCCGATGACGCAGACCGATCCCGCCTGCTCCAGTGTTGCCTGGGGTAGCGCCTGCCCCTGCTGCATGCTGAGCTGGCGCAGGTCGAAGAAACGTGCGCTGGTGCCCAGGGTCAGGATTTCGCGGTTGCGACCGCCCACGTAAACCTGGGCGTTGCCGACGATCAGTGGCGCCACCATCTGGATCTCGGGCAGCCGCTCCAGCGCAGCCACATCCTCCAGGGTGATATCCCGGGTGCCCTCGCCGGTCAGCGGCGGCAGGCCGCCAGTGGTCTCCTTGCGTCCCGGCAGCATGATCAGGGTGTCCTGGCCGAGCAGGGAGAATTCGTCGAGCACGAAGCGTCGTGCCCCTTCACCGAGTCCGGTCAGCAGCAGGACCGCGGCGACGCCGACGGCGGTGGCGAGCAGGATCATCAGGGTGCGGAACCACTGCCGCAGCAGCAGGTGCAGGTTGAACTGAATCAGGTCAGCGACGCGCATCGGCTCTGTCCGATTCGCTGTTGACGGTGTTGCCGTCGCCATCGGTTTCGCGGATCAACGCGCCATCCTGCATCCACAGCCGGCGTCGAGCACGGCCGCCTATGGCCGGGTCGTGGGTCACCACCAGCAGGGTGATCCCCTCGCCGTTGAGCTCCTCGAGCAGCGAGATCACTTCACCACTGGCGTGGCTGTCCAGGTTGCCGGTGGGCTCGTCGGCCAGCAGCAGGGCGGGGCGGCGGATCACCGCGCGGGCGATGGCGACCCGCTGGCGCTGTCCGCCCGAGAGCTGGTGAGGGTGGTGGGTGGCGTGATGCTCGAGGCCCAGGCGTTCGAGCAGTTCATCTACCCGGGGTTTGCGTTCACGAGGCGGTACGCCGGTCAGGACCAGCGGCAGTTCGATATTCTCGCGGGCGCTGAGACGGTCGATCAGGTGGTAGGCCTGAAACACGAAACCGATCCGCTGATTGCGCACCCGTGCATGCTGCTCCTCGCTCAGCGCGCCCATCTCCTGCTCTTCCAGCCAGTAGCGTCCGCTATCCGGCGTGTCGAGCAGGCCGAGCATGTTCAGCAGCGTCGACTTGCCCGAGCCGGAGGGACCCATGACGGACAGATAGTCACCGGCTTCGATGCACAGGTCGAAATGATCGAGTGCATGCACGCTTTCGCCACCCAGGTGGTAGGTTTTGCACAGCTGCTCGAGGCGGATCATCGGGGCGCTCACTGTGGTGCTGCTGTTTGTGGTGTAACGGCAGCACCGTCGACGGCGCCGTCGATATCCAGCCGGGTGAGGATAAGGTCGCCCGCCGACAGACCGGCCTTGATGCTGGTCCAGCTCCAGTTGGCGGGGCCGGTGTCGACGGTCACCCGCTCCAGGGTGGAACTGTCCGGGTTGAAACGCAGTACCGCGTTGCCCTCCAGCAGCGCTTCGGTAGGGATGCGCAGGACGTTGTCATGGCGCTCGATGATCACCTCTACATCGGCGCTGTAGCCGACCAGTAACTGGGTGCTCTCCGGAATTGGATCGAAGTAGACATCCACGTCGACGGTGCGCGCCTGTTTTTCCAGTTCGGAGACGAAGGGCGCGATACGCTTCAGCGTGCCGCTGAAACGGTCGCCCCGGAAGGCGTCCAGGGTAATCCGCGCCTGCTGTCCGGGCTTTAACTGGGCGGCTTCGACTTCGTCGATCGGAGCGCGCACGTAGAGGCAGGAGTCATCGATCAGGTCCACCGCCGGTGGCGTGGCGACGCCGGGCGGAGAGGGGGTTGTGTACTCGCCGGGTTCGCCGTTGATCTCGGCAACGATGCCGGCAAAGGGCGCGCGCAGCTGCATCTTGTCCAACTGTGCGCTGTACAGCGCCAGCTGGGCCTCGGCCTGCTCTATGGCGACACCGGCCTGCTCGCAGCCGATCGCCGAGAGACGGGCATCGTTGGCCAGGCGGTCGAGCTGTTCGGCAGAGACCAGGTTGCGCTCGGCCAGGGACTGGGAGCGTTTCAGCTCTCGCCGGCTGAACTCGGCCTGTGTGCAGGCGCGGGTCTGCTCCAGCCGGGCAGCCTTCAGATTGGCATCGGCCTGGGCCACCAGCGCCTGTTGTTCGTCGTCATGCAGGCGCAGCAGCAGCTGACCGGTTTTGACCCTCTCGCCCTCGTCGACGTACAGCGCATCGACCCGTCCGCCCTGCGGCATCGACAACCGAGATCGGTCACAGGCGCGGATGGTGCCGGCACGGCTGTTGGCGGCGATCACTTCGACCAGGCCAGTGTCGATTGGGGTGAGGGGGACGGTGATAGGGTCCGGACGGGTGAAATACCAGCTGCCGGCAGCCACCGGCAGGGCGATCGATAGCAGAATCAGTGTGCGCTTCATGCGAACTCCTGTTACACCGCGGCTTGGCACCACATTTCAGCGCATATCGTTGCGGTGCAGCTCCACACCCCGATCGCGACAGCGCTGGTAGTTCTGTCGCGTCGCCTCGAGAATCGAGTCCTCCTGCACCACGATCTCGACGATACGCTGAAATTCGAACGCATCCTCCGGCAAGGATAACGCAAGGTTGATGAACACCTCGCGATGGTTCGGGCGCTGCTCGCCGTGACCGATCTCGATCGGCGCCGCCGGTGTTTGTCCCAGTATAACGTGTGGAACGAAGGCATCGGCGCGGAAGGCCCACAGCCGCTGATCGAGCCGCGCAGCATCCTCCTCACTCGGCATATGGATGTAGATCCTCAGCCCGAGGCCGAGGATCTTCTCGCACAGCCGACACAGGAACAGTTCGCGGCTGTCCGGGTCGGCGTCGGCGAGAATGTAGTAGTCGGCGCGGCTCATCTTTGTGGATCAGCCTTCATCCGCACTCTCTTTCTGTTCTGCCAGATCCAGCAGGTACTGGCTCAGCAGCGGTACGCAGCGTCCGGTGGCGCCCTTCGCCTTGCCGCTCTTCCAGGCTACACCGGCGATATCCAGGTGTGCCCAGCGATACTCCTTGGTGAAGCGCGCCAGGAAGCAGGCGGCGGTGATGGTGCCGGCCGGACGCCCGCCGATGTTGGCGATATCGGCAAAGTTGGAGTCCAGCTGTTCCTGGAACTCGTCCCACAGCGGCAGCTGCCAGGCGCGGTCGGCGGCGTATTCACCGGCGTCGAGCAGCGCATCGGCCAGCTCGTCGTTGTTGCTGAGCAGGCCTGAGGCCTGGTGGCCCAGAGCGATGATGCAGGCGCCGGTCAGGGTGGCGATGTCGATCACGCTCTGCGGCTGGAAGCGGCCGACATAGGTCAGCGCGTCGCACAGTACCAGACGTCCCTCGGCATCGGTGTTGAGGATCTCCACGGTCTGGCCGGACAGGGTGGTGACGATGTCGCCGGGCTTGGTGGCCTTGCTGCCGGGCATGTTCTCGGCCGCCGCGATGACGCCGACCACGTTCAGCGGCAGCTGCATCTCGGCCAGCGCCTCCATGGTGCCGAGCACGCTGGCGGCGCCGCCCATGTCGAACTTCATCTCGTCCATCTCGGCACCGGGTTTGAGACTGATACCACCGGTGTCGAAGGTGATCCCCTTGCCGACCAGGGCGTGGGGCTTCTCGCTCTCGTCCGCGCCCTTGTAATGCATCACGATCAGCCGCGAGGGCTGGGCGCTGCCGCGACCGACGGAGAGCAGGGCGCCCATGCCCAGCTCCTCCATCTGTGCTTCATCGAGGATCTCGACACTGATGCATTCGAAGGTTTCGGCCAGACCGATGGCGCGCTCGGCCAGGTAGCTCGGGGTGCAGATGTTGCCGGGCAGGTTGGCCACTTCGCGGGCGCTGCAGACGCCGTTGGCGATCGCCGCGCCGTCGAGCAGGGCGCCTTCGCCGAGTTCGGTTTCCTCTTCACCGAGCAGGATCGACAGGGTCTCCAGTTTGATCGGGTCCGCTTTCTTGCTCTTGGTGATGTCGTACTGGTACAGCTCCTCCGAGACCCACTCCACCAGCTGTCGGGTCTGGCGGTAGGTGTCCTGTTGCTCGCTGGCCAGTCCGTCCAGTGCCACCACGGCGCTGCCGACACCGGCCCTCTTCAGGGTGCCGGCGATGCTGCCGACCAGTTTGCGATAGTGGCGATCCTTGCGCTCGTCCGCCTTGCCCAGGCCCAGCACGAGCACACGCTTGGCCTTGATGCCGGGTACCTTGAACAGCATCTGCTGCTCGCCCGCCTTACCGGTGATGTCGCCGCTTTCGATCAACTCCTGAATATAGCCCGAAGCGGCCTTGTCCACTGCGCCGGCGGAGGGCGCAAGCTTGCCCTCTGCCTCGACGCCGACTACGACGCAATCCGTTTCCAGTGCTTCAATCGGACCATTGACGATTTCGAAATCCATGACGACTCCATACAAGACATTGCTGACTGATTGCGGGATAATGCGGCCCGCTTATATATACAAGATAGCCGCACTATACAGCGGTTGCGGGAATCAGTGCCAGACGCGATCTCGTTAAACCGACAGCCGTGCGTCACGTCATCGATATCCGTATTCCAGATTCGCGACAGGGATTGAGCTTTGATTATTTTCCGTTATCTCTCCCGCGAGGTACTGCTCTCCACCACCGCGGTAACCGCCGTGTTGCTGCTGATTATCACCAGTGCGCGTTTGATCAAGTACCTGGCCGATGCGGCCACCGGCAAGCTCGATGCCGACTTCGTGCTGCTGGTGCTGGCCTACCGTATTCCCGGATTTCTCGAGCTGCTGCTGCCGCTGGGGTTGTTTCTCGGCATACTGCTCGGCTTCGGTCGCCTCTATCTCGAAAGCGAGATGGTGGTACTGCGCGCCTGCGGGGTCAGCCACAAGCGGTTGGTGCTCTTTGCATTGGGGCCGGCGCTGGTCGTCTCGATGCTGGTGGCAGTGATTTCACTGTGGGTTGCACCCTGGGGCGTTGGCCAGGCCAAGCAGATCTTCGCCCAGCAGGAGGCGCGCAGCGAACTGGAGCTGCTGACGCCCGGACGCTTCCAGTCCCAGGGCAAGGGCAACCAGGTGACCTACGCCCAGCACCTGAATACCGAGGATGGCAGGCTGGAGGGGGTGTTCATTGCGCAGCAGAACGACGAGGGGCAGCCGCTGCTATTGTTTGCCAAGGTAGCGCAGCAGCGGATCATCGAGGAGCAGGGGCGTTTCCTGGTACTGGAGGATGGCTACCGTTTCGATGGCGCGCCGGGCCGGGCCGATTACAGCGCCACCCGCTTTGGTGAGTACGGCGTGCGTCTGCCGGAAGCGGATGCCGGTTTGACGATCAACGAGATCGAGGCCAAGCCCACCCTGGCATTGTGGCAGGGCGAAGGTAGCCGTGAACAAGCTCAGCTGCACTGGCGGCTATCGCTGCCGGTGCTGGTGTTCATCGTAACCCTGATTGCGGTGCCACTGTCACGCACCAATCCCCGTCAGGGCCGCTATGCCAAACTGATCCCGGCGATCATCATCTATCTGCTGTACGTCACCCTGCTCACCGCGATTCGATCGGCGATAGAGGATGACGGCACCTCTCCCTCGGCACTGTGGGCGGTACACATCCTGTTTCTGCTGCTGGCGGCGAACCTGATCTTTGCCGATCGTTTCTGGGAGTCGGTGTGGAACAAACTGCCGGCGCTGCGTTTGCCCAAGAGAGGCAAACCGGAGCGGGAGGGGCGCGTATGATCGTCAATCGTCTGGAGTTGTATATTGCCCGGCATGTGCTGTCGGCGATTGCCGTGGTGCTGCTGATCGTGGTCGGGCTGGATCTGCTGTCGGCGTTGATCGATGAGCTGGACCGGCTCAGTGAGCGCTATCAGTTCGCGACCATGTTGCAGTATCTGGCCCTGACCCTGCCGCGTCGCGTCTACGAGATGCTGCCGTTAAGCGCGCTGGTCGGCTGCCTGATCGGGTTGGGATCGCTGGCCAGCCAGTCGGAGCTGACGGTGATGCGGGCGGCCGGATTTTCTACCGCACGTATCGTGCTGGCGGTATTCAAACCGGTGCTGTTGCTGATGCTGCTGGAGTTGGCGCTGGGTCAGTTCATAGCGCCGGCCAGCGAGCGTCTGGCGCTGAGCGGGCGCGCGGTGGCGATGGCCAGTGACGGCATCCTGCGTGCCAATGAAGGCGCCTGGCATCGTGACGGTGACGAGTTTATCCACATCGCCGCGGTGAAGCCCGGCGGTACCATCTACGGTGTGACCCGTTATCAGTTCGATCAAGATAACGGTCTGTTGCGCTCCAGTTATGCCGCCACCGGGCAGGCGTCCGATGACGGCTGGATCTTGCACGATATTCGTGAAACGCGATTCGTCGATGGCCGCACCGAAGCCGGTCTGCAGGATGAGGAGCATTGGGTCACCGGGCTGACACCGGAGCTGCTGTCGGTGATTATAGTCGAGCCAACCGATCTGTCGATCACCGGGCTGGCACGTTACTCGGGCTACCTCGAGGAGCAGGGCGTGAACTCCGACAGCTATCGACTGGCGTTCTGGAGCAAGCTGTTGCAGCCGCTGTCGATTGCCGCGCTGGTGCTGATCGGTGTGTCGTTCATCTTCGGCCCGCTGCGCAACGTGACCGCCGGACAGCGGGTGATCGCCGGGGTGATCGGCGGGGTCAGCTTCAAGTTCGCCCAGGACCTGTTGGGGCCGGCGAGCAGCGTGTTTGGTTTTGCGCCGCTACTGGCGATTCTGCTGCCGATCTTGATCTGCTTTGCGGTTGGTCTGGTGCTGTTGCGCCGGGCGGGCTAACACGCCAATTCGGGGCTGCGGCGCAGCCCTGAACTCTTGTGCTACTTTTTCGGCAGCGAAACGACGCAACTCTCGGACCAGCGGTCGTGCCAGGTGAGCCGTTCGTCGCTGACCAGCATCCAGAAATAGCCCAGACCCAATGGAATCCAGGAGATGATGGCGCAGAGGAAGCGGATCAGCGCCTGGGTCCAGCTCAGGCGCTGGCCATCGAAGGTCTGCACCCGCAGGCGCCAGGCCTGCATACCCAGGGTCTGCCCGTTTCGGGTCCAGAAATAGCCGAAAAACAGGAAGCTGAAGCAGAACTGTGCCGACTGCATGGCGGCGCGGCCCATGGGCGAGTCCACCGCACCCTGGTTGATCGCCGTGGCGATAATGGCGACACCCAGCCAGATCGAAACCAGAATCAGGAAATCGTACAGCATCGCCAGCAGACGTTTGCCGAAGCTGGCCGGGCGGATGTCAGGTATATCTTCGCGGAAGGGGCGGCGCATGGGATGGGAACCAATAGTTGAGGGCAGGTCGGGGCGCTCATCGAGCGAACGCCCCAACTTGTCGATCAGTTACTGAACGGGGTCACGAAGCGGGTCTTGTACTCTTCGGCCAATGCGTCGGCCTCACTCTGCTGCGCCTCATCGAGCTTCATCTTCAGCCGTACTTCAATTGCCTGGGCGGTCGGATTACCCATCGCCGCGGCATTGTGCATCCAGGCGTAGGCGATAACATCCGCGTCGGCAGAGTCGTCGCTGCCATGATCGGTGGCGTATAGGGTGCCGAGGAAGAACATCGCCTCCTGGTGCCCCTGTTCCGCCGCTTTGCGGTACCACTCTTCGGCGGTGGCGTAGTTCTGCTCGACACCGGTGCCGAAGTTGTAGCAGCGGCCCAGGTTATGCCAGGCGGTCACATTGCCCTGATCGGCGGCTTTCTGATACCAGCTGAAGGCCGCGTCGATATCGCGCTTGACCCCCTGGCCGAACTCGTACATCTCGCCGATGCGGTTTTGTGCTGTCGCATCACCTGCATCAGCGGCCGGCTTGATCTTGTCGAACTCCGCCTTGTAGGCCTTGTTCTTCAGGGCGCGCAGGCTGTTGACGCTGTCCAGGTGGCCCTGGCGGGCGCCGCGCTCATAATAGCGCTGCGCGGCTTCGATATCGGCTTCAACACCCCAGCCATTCTCGTACATCTGGCCGAGCATGTTCAGTGCTGCCGGGTCACCCTCTTTTGCCAGCGGTGTCAGCTCGGTCAGTGCGGCGGCGTAATCTTTGGCGTCGAAAGCGCGCTGAGCGGCTTTGATTGTGGCGGCTTCAGCCATCTCGACCTGCAGGCTCAGCAGCAGGCCGGCTGTTGTCAAAAGTGCGAATTTTTTCATCAAACCCATGCCTTGCGAAGTAACTGGATATTCGGATCCGCGTACGGGATCCGCCGGTATGTGTGTAGATCGGCTACGTAACGCTGTAATTCGGCCGGTGCGCTCAAGCAGTTTGGCTGCCTGAAGGTCACCGGCAATTCAGGTTCTTCTAATGTTGGCCGCGATTGTATAGGAAAAGCGGCGTCGGCGCAGCCCGGCATGCTGCGCTGCGAAGTGATCAGTCCTTACGGCTGGGGCTTAACAGTTCGATCATGTAGCCGTCGGGGTCCTTGACGAAGGCGAGAATGCTGGAACCGTGCTTCATTGGACCCGCCTCGCGCACCACTTCGCCACCCTTGGCCTTGATGCTGTCGCAGGCGGCATAGACGTCGTCCACCTCGATGGCGATATGGCCGTAACCGGTGCCGAGATCGTAGCTGTTGGTATCCCAGTTATGGGTCAGTTCCAGCACGGTCTGCTCAGACTCGTCGCCGTAGCCGACAAAAGCCAGGGTGAACTTGCCCTCTGGATAGTCTTTGCGGCGCAGCAATTTCATCCCCAGCACGCTGGTATAAAAGGAGAGCGACTTCTCCAGATCGGAAACGCGTAGCATGGTGTGAAGTAAGCGCATGAGGAAAATCTCCTGAAAAAATGGTGATTGGCGTGGAAAGCGTCTTGCTCATACAAGTCTACAATGCTTAATTAGAGAGACTAAATAAGCGAGGTTCCGCCAGTGCGCATCCGATGCACTCGCGGGACAGTTACCTGTATGTATAGACCGGATTCTGCACAGCCATCTGTTCGCCGGATCTATACATCCATGTATACACCCTGCTCTTGCACATCCATGTGCGCGCAGGGTAAGTACATCCAAGTACAAAACAGCAAAGGATGGGGTGCGCCATGTTTCAAGATATGAATAAGATGTTCAACCAGTCGATGGAGCCGTTCAAGGAGCTGGTTGATATCCAGACCAAGATGCTGGAGGAGCTGACCCGCCACCAGATGGATTGCACCAAAGCGTTTATCGAAGCGACGGTGCATCAGACCAAAGAGTGGCAGAACTGCAAGACCCCGGCCGATCTGCTCGAGCTGCAGAAAGCCTATGCCAAAGAGCTGGAGGACACGCTGCGCTCAGCCAATCAACAGAACCTGAAGGCACTGGAAGATGCGCGCGATGCGATCCAGAAGCTGACGCAGGGCGCGTTCGACAAGTACTCCAGTTGAAGTAAACGTTATCGATAGAGGGGCAGCCGGGGCGTTTCGCTCAAGGCTGCCTTTTTATTGTGCGGCGGTGGTGGTAGTTTTGCGCTCCGCCGTAGCTGCCAGTGAGTTTGTTAGACGATGAGCAAGATAGGCCTCTTTTACGCCAGTACCACGGGTAACACCGAAAGCGTCGCCGAGCAGATCGCCGGTGTGATCGAGGGTGTCGAGTTAGAGCTGCACGATATCGCCACCGAGGGTGTTGAGTCGATTGCCGACTATGATCGGCTGATCCTGGGTATCTCCACCTGGGACTTCGGCGAACTGCAGGAGGACTGGGATGCCGAGTGGGAGGTGCTGAGTCGGATCGATTTCAGCGGCCGCAAGGTGGCGCTGTTTGGGCTCGGTGATCAGATCGGCTACGGCGAGTGGTTTCTTGATGCGATGGGCATGCTAGCGGAGCTGGTCAAGGCGCAGGGCGGCGAGCTGGTCGCGCCCTGGCCGATAACCGGATATGAGTTTGACGCCTCGCGTGCATTGACTGAAGCGGGTGACAGCTTTGTCGGTCTGGCCATTGACGAGGATGCACAGGCCGGCGAAACAAGCAGCAGAATCGAACGCTGGGTGCCGCAGGTACTGAGCGCTTTCGGACTTTGACCCAAGCGGGTAGCCGCATCCGAATCCCTTATTCCATCGTCGCACAGAATTCAAACAGCGCGGCAGATCGGGTAGAATATGCTCCTTTTTCCAACAACGAGCTTTAACCCCCGATGGAAATCAACCCGATACTGAACAGCCTCAAGGATATCGGCGAGCGCACCAAGATGCTGCGCACCTACCTCGAGTACGACGTCAAGAAAGAGCGCCTGGAAGAGGTGCAGCGCGAGCTCGAGGATCCGGAGGTTTGGAACGACCCGGAGAATGCACAGAAGTTGGGTCGTGAGCGCGCCAGCCTGGAGGCGGTGGTCGAAACCATCGACGAGCTGACCAGCGGTGTGGCCGATGCTCGCGAACTGCTCGACCTGGCGGTCGAAGAGAATGACGAAGATACCGTTGCCGAGGTTGAATCCGAGGTCGCATCGCTGACCGAAAAACTGACCCAGCTTGAGTTCCGCCGTATGTTCTCCGGCGAAACCGACGCCAACAACGCCTTCCTCGATATCCAGGCCGGCTCCGGCGGCACCGAAGCCCAGGACTGGGCCAATATGCTGCTGCGCATGTACCTGCGTTGGGGTGAGGCGAAAGGGTTCAAGACCGAACTGGTCGAGGTGTCCGAAGGTGAAGTGGCCGGTATCAAGTCGGCCACCATCAGCTTCCAGGGCGAGTACGCCTTCGGCTGGCTGCGTACCGAAACCGGCGTACACCGTTTGGTGCGTAAGTCGCCGTTCGACTCCGGCGGTCGCCGTCATACCTCCTTCTCCTCCGTTTTCGTCTCCCCCGAGATCGATGACAACGTGGATATCGAGATCAACCCGGCGGACCTGCGTGTCGACGTCTACCGCGCCTCCGGTGCCGGCGGTCAGCACGTAAACCGTACCGAATCGGCCGTGCGTATCACCCACGAGCCCTCCGGTATCGTGGTACAGTGCCAGACCCAGCGCTCGCAGCACCAGAACCGCGACTTCTGTATGAAACAGCTGCGCGCCAAACTGTACGAGATGGAGATGCTCAAGCGCCGCGAAGCCGCGCAGCTGGTCGAGGACAACAAGGCCGATATCGGCTGGGGCAGCCAGATTCGCTCCTACGTGCTGGATGACTCCCGCATCAAGGATCTGCGTACCGGCGTGCAGACCTCCAACTGTGATCGCGTGCTCGACGGCGATCTCGACATGTTTATCGAAGCCAGCCTCAAGGCCGGGCTCTGATTCAAACCGAATTTGACCGATCCAAGACGATTTTTAAGGTAGCGACCTGATGTCCGACAACGCTCAGACCCCTCAACAAGATGAAAACCGCCTGATCGCCGAGCGCCGCGAGAAACTCGCCGCGCTGCGCGAAGAGGGTAACGCCTTCCCCAACACCTTCCGCCGCGACAGCTACGCTGGCGATCTGCAGAAGGCGCATGGCGAGAAGAGCAAGGAGGAGCTGGAGGAAGCGGGCATCCAGGTGGCCGTGGCCGGTCGCGTGATGCTCAACCGCGGTGCCTTCATGGTGCTGCAGGATATGAGCGGCCGCATCCAGCTCTACGTCAACAAGGAGGCGCGCGGCTTTGCCAAGTCGGTGGACCTGGGTGATATCGTCGGTATCCAGGGCACCCTGCACAAGTCGGGCAAGGGTGATCTCTATGTCGACATGGAGCAGTTCCAGCTGCTGACCAAGAGCCTGCGTCCGCTGCCGGACAAGCACAAGGGCTTGCAGGACATGGAGATGCGCTATCGCCAGCGCTACGTGGACCTGATCACCAACGAGCAGTCACGCACCGTATTCGAGACCCGTTTCCGCATCATCGCCGCGATCCGCCAGTTCCTCGCCGAGCGCCGCTTCCTTGAGGTGGAAACACCGATGTTGCAGGCGATTCCGGGCGGTGCGTCGGCGCGTCCGTTCGTGACTCACCACAATGCGCTGGATATCGACATGTACCTGCGCATTGCGCCTGAGCTGTACCTGAAGCGTCTGGTCGTCGGCGGCTTCGAGCGGGTGTTCGAGATCAACCGTAACTTCCGTAACGAAGGGCTGTCGACCCGTCACAACCCCGAGTTCACCATGATCGAGTTCTATCAGGCTTATGCCGATTACCACGACCTGATGGACCTGACCGAAGAGATGCTGCGCAGCGTGGCGCAGAACGTGCTCGGCACCACGACGCTGGTCAACACCGTGCGCAACGAAGCGGGTGAGGTACTCGACAGCGTTGAATACGACCTGTCCAAGCCCTTTGCCCGCATGTCCGTGTTTGATGCGATCCTGCACTTCAACCCGGAGATCAATGCCGAAGCGCTGTCCAACGAGCACGCCGCGCGTGAGATCGCCCAGCACCTCGATATCGATGTGAAAGACAGCTGGGGTCTGGGCAAGATCCAGATCGAGATCTTCGAAGAGACCTGCGAACACCGCCTGCAGCAGCCCACCTTCATCACCGAATACCCGACCGAGGTCAGCCCGCTGGCGCGGCGCAGCGACGACAACCCGTTCGTCACCGACCGTTTCGAGTTCTTCGTCGGCGGTCGCGAACTGGCCAACGGCTTCTCGGAGCTTAACGATGCCGAAGACCAGGCCGAGCGCTTCCGCAAGCAGGTGGAGGAGAAGGATGCCGGTGACGACGAGGCGATGCACTACGACGGCGACTTCGTCAACGCGCTGGAGTACGGCCTGCCGCCGACCGCCGGTGAGGGGATCGGTATCGACCGCCTGGTGATGCTGTTCACCGACTCAGCGTCGATCCGCGACGTGATCCTGTTCCCGGCCATGCGTCCGCGCGTGTAAGCCGGTCGATCAAACGTCAACAGAGAGATCGGAAGGCCGCTGCGAGCGGCCTTCTTTATGTACAGAAAGCAGGGTATCCCACGGGCGTATCGATGAGCATTAAACAGATTCTGTTCCCGGAAACCTCGCGTAACCTGCCGGGCAAACGTTACATCAGCCTACTGCTGCGGGGACTACATCTGGTCGGCGTGGCCGGAGTGGCGGGCCTGTTCCTCTATGGCTTGCCGTTCGATCAGTGGAAGCTGTACGGCCTGCTCGCTCTGGTCACCGGCACTCTTATGATGCTGATCGAGATCTGGGGCGACGGCGTCTGGTTGTTTCAGCTGCGTGGTCAGGCGGTGCTGCTCAAGCTCGTGCTGCTGGCGCTGGCGCTGATCTGGCCGTCGACAGCCGCGATCAATTTTATCCTGATCATCCTGCTGTCCGCCTTCTTCTCCCACGCGCCGGGCAAGATTCGGTACTATTCGATCTGGCACGGTCAGGTGGTCAAGGCCCTGCGGACGAAGGATGGCCGTATCCGCGACAGCGGACAGCTATAACCCGAGACGAACGATGGACGAGGTAAAGATGGCATTGGATAAAGCTCCCAGCTGGCAACCGCTGCTGGCGCCCGAATTCGACAAGCCCTACATGCAGCAGCTGAAAACCTTTCTGCAGCAGCGCAAGGCGCAACAGGTGACCATCTATCCCCATTCCAGCAACTGGTTTCACGCTCTGGAGGCGACGCCGCTGGACAATGTGCGTGTCGTCATCATCGGACAGGATCCCTATCACCAGCCAGGTCAGGCCCATGGTCTCTGTTTTTCGGTCAAGCCTGGAGTCAAGGTGCCGCCCTCGCTGGTCAACATCTACAAGGAGCTGCAAGCGGACCTGGGGATTGAACCGGTGCGGCACGGCTACCTGGAATCCTGGGCCAAGCAGGGCGTGCTGCTGCTCAATGCCGTGCTCACGGTCGAGGACAGCAATGCCAACGCCCACCAGGGCAAGGGCTGGGAGCAGTTCACCGACCGCATCATCCACCTGGTCAACGAACAGTGCGAGCATGTGGTGTTCATGCTCTGGGGCAGCTACGCGCAGAAAAAAGCGGCGTTCGTCGACCAGCGCAAGCATCTGGTGTTAAAGGCACCGCATCCGTCCCCCCTGTCTGCTCACCGCGGATTTCTCGGCTGCAAGCACTTCTCCCAAGCCAATGCCTGGCTTGAAAGCCAGGGGAGAGAGCCGGTGGATTGGCAGTTGCCGGCACAGTTTGAAAAAGCGCTATAACGCGTCCAGCGGGCTCGTGGTACCGGCAAAATGCTGCCCGATCACATGGGTATAGATCTGTGTCGTTTTCACATCGCTGTGCCCCAACAACTCCTGCACTGTTCTGATATCCCGCCCCGCTTCCAGCAGGTGAGTGGCAAAACTGTGTCGAAAAGTGTGGCAACTAACGCGCTTGTGTTGAATTCCAGCTCTGGCAACGGCAAGTTTGAGCGCTTTGCGAGGCACCGAGTCGTGCAGGTGATGCCGACATAGTCTGCCCGTTACCAGGTGTTTGCTCAGAGCCGAAGAGGGGAACAGGTACATCCATCCGGCTTGACGATAAGCGTTGGGATACTTTTTGTGCAATGCATAGGGTAAGGAGGGCCCATAGCCCATTCGGTTATCTTCTTCCTGTACGGGTAGAGCGCAAGCTATCTGCGCCTGAATCGCCGGAATAAGTTTTTGGCTCAAGAGTGTCTTGCGATCCTTATTGCCTTTTCCATCCCTGACCGTAATGGAACCATCCTCGATCCCGATATCCTGAATGCGAAGCCTCAAGCATTCGGTGATACGCAGCCCACTGCCATAGAGCAGGGAGAAAATAAGATGGTCCCGTGGCTCCAGCTGACCCAGTATCAATGATACTTCCGACGCGGAAAGGACGGACGGTAGACGGCGCGACCGTTTGGCACGCTGAAAGTCGAGGTCTCCCAGTTCGATCGAAAGAACCTTGTGATAGAGGAACGCCAGAGCATTAAGAGCTGTCTTCTGCGTGTTGATTGCTACATATTGCTCATTTGCAAGCCAGGAAAGAAAAGCCCGAACCTCCTCCGCACCCATTTGGGCTGGATGGGTAAGTTTATGGTAATAGATATAGCGCTTGATCCAATGGAGGTATGTCTTCTCCGTCCTGATGCTATAGCCTCGCAAGCGCATCTCGCTGCGTACACGATCGAGTAGCGGGCTTCTGGCCATGTCGTACACTCCCTGTAGCTGTAAATAACTTGTCCATGTTTGCTGTATTTATATACAGTATATTTTCTTGTGTCCAGCCAAGGTGCGCGTTTTGGCGCCAACATGTGCTCGTTTGCCACTGGCGATCTTGATGAAATTGGTCCAATATCAAGACATTATGGAAAGGCCGCTGCGGGATATCACGCAAGGCAAGGCAGAAAAACGCGCATGCTTGTTTTCATCGGAAGAGAATGGCTGTGGTACCTCTATTTTCCCTTTCTCTTCAGTTGCTTAGATGAACTCGCCTAGGATTGCGTTAGTTGCTTAAACGCGCATGCGCAGTATTAAAATGTTATGCAAGGTAATAAATGAAAAAATATCTATTGTTTTTTACTTGTATTTTGGTCGGATGTGCCGGATACAATCCAAGCTTTAACTTACGCCCAAAAGCAGGAATGGAAAAACCTATTACAGATTTTGATAGTGATAGAAAAGATTGCATCGCAGCTGTCAATTCTATTTTTGAGAACTCTATAGGCGGCCCAACTGGAGCAGGAAGGCCAATATTAGATGATCCAAAGGGTAAATCCCCAAGTGAACTGGCAAATCTAGCGATTAGACGAAAATTCGAGTCAAATGAACAGGAGCTTGTTTTTAAACATCAAGAAATGAAGAATACAATGTATCTGAACTGCATGGATTCACGTGGGTGGGCTAAGTCAGCATAACAATGCGAGGCAGTTCGTTCCGGCCCTGCGGGCCTCCACCGGACAGCTTACTTTGCGCACTTTATGCGCGGTCGCTGCGCTCCCATTTTCGCGCATAAAGCGCCCAAAGTAAGCTGCCGCTGCTCGCGGCGTTATGAAATCCTGCCCGCTTCAAAGCTATATACGGTGGTCAGGGCAAGTTCGGTAGCAGTTATATAGTCAGTGCCGCTGCTTTCGGGATAGTCTGAAAGCAAGGCAGTAAAGCAAGCGATGGAGTGCTTGGCGAAGAGGGGTTATGCTCCTTCTCATCAGTGTCTCCAACAATGGCAAACCAATCCTGGTGCCGTGTGTTGGCATGTCGGGCTTGGCGGTAGCGTGCCTGTCGGTGTGGGGCGGATTGGATCAAGGAGGTGCAAATATGAAGCGTTGTCAGTTCTTATCCTTTCTATATAAGCCTTGTGCCGGAAGAGGTTTTCATAACAAAGCGTTCAAAAACGTTCGCTGCGCTCTCTGGGACCTCCAAAACGCTGCGCGTTTTTCCGGCCCTTTAACGCGGCGTTATAAGTCAATGGAGATGGAGTCATGAAAAATAATGGAAATTGCTTTTTATGCTTGCGCGAAGCACATATTGAAGACGTTCCACATGAGCATGGTCAATACCTAGATGTGCTTTGTAGCGCGGAATGCCCTCAGTACCAAATTTCAACTAATGCAAAAGATGAAGTCGCTACTCATCCATTAAAAAGAGAAATTGTACTTCAGGAAATAAAAAAGATAGCGAATCAAGGTAAAAAGCCCGTTGTTGCATTCGATAGTAATAAACGTGTTTTTGAGTATGTGGCTGAGTAATACTTATAACAAACCGCAGCAGTCGCTCCCGTTGGTCGCTGGGACCGCCAAAACGCTGCGCTTATTTGTCGGCCCCTGTGCGCAGCGTTAACTAGTAGTAATAGATAATTCTTAAATACAGTAGGCTTAAAAGCGAATAGGCTAGTATGTTTTTTTATAAATATAATCAAGTAAGCCCGCTATCATTGATGATGCTAAAGCGTGGTGAGGTCTATTTTGCTTCGGCGATTGAGCTTAATGATAAGCATGAGTGCAGAGCTCAATATGTATTCAATGGAACAAAAGACGTTTGGATAAGGTTTATAGACTATATATTGGTTGAATTGGTTGTTAACTATGGCATTTATAGTAGTAGCATAGAAGAAACTAAGAAGTTTTTTTCGTTAGCTTCTTTGATTTATGAAATTTTAGTTAAAAATGACAAAAGAAAAAATTATGATTTTGAATTTTTGCTAGATGCTCTGCCAAAGTCGATTATAAAAGCATGTGCTACAGAATTAGACGTTCAGCATGAAAAAGAAATATTAAAATTTATACCAGAACTTTTCGCCTCAATTCTTAAGGACGATTTACGAGAACAAAAATATATAGCTTCCTTTTCTTTGAATGCAGTTAACCCAACGATGTGGGGGCACTATGCTAATGCGGAGAGTGGTTTTTTAGTTATTTATGAAAGTGAAAAAGGTAATGTAGAAGTTAAATCAACGTTAAACAACTTGTCTGGGTATAGGAAGAAATCAGGAATAACAGAAATAGGCCGATATAACAATGAGATTTTACCCTTAAAAAAGGTAAAATATTCAAAAATACCCTGTAAGATCAATGGGTTTTATCAGTTGATTCATAAGTTTAGATATAGTGAAATGGAAGCGCACTATGATGTACCAGAGTCTTTTTATGGCGAAATACGAAAAATTCAAGAAGATCTTGTAGGTCTAGTAAAATACACTGACTGGAAGTATGAAAATGAAGTGCGATTGCTATTTCCAACTTTTGAGAGACTGCCTTCTGCGTTAAGGTGTTTAGAAGTAAGCCGTAAACATATCAGGGGAGTTATTTTTGGCTCAAGCACTTCTGATTCTGACAAAAGAAAAATTGTGATGGCTTGTTATCATTTAAACCAGACAGGGAAATCAAAGAATGACTTTGTTTTCTTGCAAGCGGTTGATTCTCATAAAGATTATAAAATGAAAATCGAGCCTTTTGGAGTCTTAAATGACATTTGTTTTGGGGAAGTCATACCTATAGATGAATATGACGCACTTGAAGATAAGAAAAAAAATATGTTGATGGACCTGTGCATTGAAATTAGTAAAGGAAGTTAATTGGGCTGTTAACTGGCTATGAAAATTGTCACATGGAACTGTAACGGCGGATTAAGGAAAAAGACGGCTGAAGCCGATTCTTTGAACGCTGATGTACTTATCGTGCAAGAGTGCGAAGATCCTGCTCTGTCTACAAAACAGTATCAGGATTGGGCAGGTAATTACTTATGGGTTGGAACGTCGAAAAATAAAGGTATCGGTGTATTTCCTCGGTTTAATAATGAAGTCGAGTTGTTGCAGTGGAATGGTAGCTTTTCAATTCAAGGACTTAAAAGCAAGTCATCCTCTTTGAGTTGGTCAACAACTGAATTAAAATTATTCCTCCCTTTTAAAATAAACGACCTATTTACCGTTCTATCTGTATGGACAAAGGGTAGCGATAACGAGGCCTTTGGCTATATGGGGCAATTCTGGAAGTATTTACAAATTCATAGAGATAACCTTTCAGGGTTGAATACTTTGATAGTGGGCGATTTTAATAGTAATGCAATATGGGATAAATCAGATAGATGGTGGAGTCACTCAGGGGTTGTCGAAGAACTAGAGGAAATGGGCGTCTGCAGCGTTTACCATAGTAAGAATGAAGAGGCACATGGTTGCGAAACCTCGCCAACATTTTTTCTTCATAGAAACAAAGAAAAACCTTATCATATTGATTATGTATTTTGTTCAAAGGATATGATTGAAAAGAGTCATTTTTTTATAGGAAAGGCAGATCAATGGTTGCAGGTAAGTGATCACATGCCTTTAAGTATCGAGTGGAGCAGTTAACAAGGCCATGAAATTGACCTCAATACGCTTCGCTCCTTTCGTCAATTTATGACAGCGTTGGGCGGCAATCGACCTCCCGCAGTGTCATTTGCGCACCTACAGCAACGAGCTTTGATATGTATACTATGCAAACTGGTTTTGGCTATGCGTTCGGCACAAGTTTCTTGTACAGAACGCCAAGTGGTCTGCAGCAATAAGGAGGCAATGAAATGAGCCTGTTGCTTGAGGAAATATTTGTTACAGAAGGGATGCCGCGGTTCACATTCGTGAAGCCACCCAACTACAACAACATTTTGCTGGATGTGCGACACCCCGGTAAGCCGGTGATCATAGAAGGACAATCCGGTACGGGTAAAACTACATGCATCAGAAAGATTCTGGAGCAATTAGGCGATGCGACGGCGGAATATTTAACTGCACGATCCCCGACGGATTTACACGCTATTGAGGAAGTCGCAAGGGGGCGGCGTAAGGGTAGGTTTGTGGTGGATGATTTCCATCGCCTCTCTGATGAAACCCAAACAGCACTGGGCGACATAGCAAAGCATTCAGCTGAGTCAGATGAACCTGAAAAAGTAAAGCTGATCATCATTGGAATCAATCGTGTGGGGTCTGAGCTTATTCAGTTGGTGCCGGATATAGCAAAGCGCGTGGGAACCCATAGAATTCAGGCAGGCAGTCAACAAAATATAGAATCTCTGATCTCAGAGGGATGTGTTCGTCTAAACATAACCATTAATAATTGGCTTCAAATTTATGAAGAGTCCCAAGGAGACTATTGGTTGACACAGCAGCTATGCCAGATGGTTTGCATGATGAATGACGTCATGGAAAGCCAGAGTGATCATCTGTCGCTTAGCTTCGAATTGAATGATTTGCGTGCGCGAGTCGTTGAGAAGCTGAGCTCTGCATATGATCCTGCGGTGAAAGAGTTTTGCCGTGGTGTACGCTTTCGCCCTAACAATGATCCGTACTATAAGCTACTGAAAAAGATCAGCGAACAGGATGGCTCGATCGTCGATTTGAACGAGTTGGCAAATGCGAATGAAGATGTACGCGGCAGCATAAATAATATTAAAGAATATCGGCTTGCGGTTTTGCTTCGCGATAAGCCTTTGAGTGGGAGGCATTTTTACTACAACCCAGAATCGAAGAACTTCGCAATCGAAGACCCTGCGCTCTTCTTTTATTTAAAGCATCTTAACTGGGATGCATTGAGAAAAAGCTGCGGCTTCAGGGAAGAGTCTCGAGACTATGAGTATGATATCGCCATTTCTTTCGCTGGGGAAAACAGGTGCTTGGCCCGCGAAATATCCAACCAGCTGGGTGTTTTTGATTCAAACGTATTTTTTGACGAAAATTTTGAATCCAATTTTTTGGGTGGGGCGTGGTCAAGCCAGTTTGAAAAAATATTTGGCCGTGATTCCAGATTGGTAGTATGTCTTTTAGATTCTTTTTACCGGGATAAGATCTGGCCCACTTTTGAGAGAGAATGTTTTATCCCAAGGGTTCAGGACAAGGAAGTTATACCAATATTCCTCGACGACACGAAATTTGTAGGCATTCCCAGTGATATCATTGGAATAATGTACCGATATGACCGGGAAGCTGAACTCAACGCAAATGAAGTGACAGATGAAATTGTCTATAAATTGGTTGATAGACTGGGTGTCGCGTAGCTATGCGTACCGTGAGCGGTGCGCTATAGAGAAAGATACCCAGTGCCATTTGCCGCCCAACAAGGCGTTCAAAAACGTTCGCTTTGCTCACTGGGACCTCAATAGCTTCGCTATTTCGGCCCTTTAACGCAGCGTTAGCCGCGTATCTTGAGTGCCTAGATTTTTATAGAGTGTAGAGGAATTATGATATGGGAATTCGTAGGTTATACGGAACTGGAACTGTAGATGCCGGTGTCTTTTGGGATGAATGTGTTAGTGAAAAAGGGTGGCGTATTCAACACAATAAGACACTTGAGGTAACAGGCATGTTAAAGCCATATCGGCTTCTAGATCCTAAAGGGAACCTATGGGCATCGTCTGATACGTTATCTGAAATGGCTAATGCACTACCGGAACTGGCGGCCTCTTTTTCGGAAAAGGAACCTCTTTTTGGTAGCGAAGAAGCAAAATGCTTTGTTAAAGCGGTTTTTATTGCCGCAGGGACGGCACTGACGGATGCGGCTATAGATTACATCAAGAGTAAAAAATAAGATATAGCTAACAAATGCAGGTTGTCGGACGTGGACTACGCTACGCTCCTTCCACGCCGCAACTGCAAGCGTTAGCACCGGAATGAAATAGTGGTTAAAAAATCACCATGTAGAGCTTGAAATATAGGCAGTAACCACAATATAGCTATGGTGATAATTGTGTCACGTTAATGAAGCGAGGTTCACTATGGCTAAGAATATTCGCGGAAATCACGATGGGGAAAATGGTGAGAACGACTCCTATACCATTGCGGGGCGTGGTGTTGTAGAGCGTGATCAGTTAGTGCGGGAAGTAGAGGAAGGGAGGCATCCTAATCACCATGTAGTGAATATCAATGGTGAAGATTATGTCCGTTCCAATCCTGACTCTACAGATTCAAACAATGTAAATAAGTAGCTTGAGGGGCTTGTGCTAACAAAGCGCAGCTCGTGCCGAGATAAATCCGAAGTCTTGGGATGAATTTTAATATTCGGAAATTGGCTGATGTTACCCAGTGGGT
>NZ_JAHREP010000036.1 GCF_019084545.1 Marinobacterium ramblicola | reverse complement strand
TGGAGACCGCCTCGTCTGATCTTGCCCGGCCCGTTAAGGCGTTCAGCTCAAGCGAGGAGGCGCATTCTACAGACCTCTCCAAGGGAGTCAACAGAGGGCAGTGAAATTTTTCAAAAAAACATTCAGCCCTTTTTCGCGCGCTTTTTCTGACGCTGCTTAAGCTCTTTAATATGCTGACGCTGACGCTCTTTCTTTGCCAACTGCCGGGCCGTAAGCGTATTGCGCTTACCTGCGAAGGGGTTGTCGCCGGTACGGAACTCAAACCGCATCGGCGTCCCCTTCACCTTCAATAACTTGATAAAGCGGTTTTCCAAGTAGCGCTTGTATGAACCCGGGAGCGAATCTGTCTGGTTACCATGCACGACGATCAGCGGCGGATTTGATCCACCCTGATGTGCGTACCTCAGTTTAATACGTCGATTATTGACCGTAGGCGGCTGATGATCTGCAACCACATCCTCCAGCAATCGGGTCAACTGGTTCGTTGACCACTTCGCCATCGCAGAACGATAAGCCTCATTAATCGAGCCATACAGGTCACCGACACCTGAACCGTGCAGCGCAGAGATAAAGTGGAAACGCGCAAAAGCGGCGAACGCCAGCCGACGCTCAACCTGTGTCTTGACGCTCTCTCTCTGCTCCTGGGTCATACCGTCCCACTTATTCAGGGTCACAACGAGCGCACGCCCTGAATCGATGACGAAGCCCATCATATGCAGATCTTGCTCTGTGACTCCTTCGCGGGCATCGATTACCGCAACGACAACATTGGCGTCCTTGATCGCCTGCAAGGTTTTAACAATGGAGAACTTTTCCACCGCCTCACGGATATGCTTGCGCCGACGCACCCCTGCAGTATCGATCAGCGTATAGGACTGACCTTCCCGCTCATAGGGTATGTAAATGCTGTCACGGGTCGTACCGGCCTGGTCGTAGACCACGACTCGATCCTCACCGAGCATCCGGTTCACCAATGTCGACTTACCGACATTGGGCCGGCCGACAACAGCTATCCGCACACTCTGGTCGCGCTCCTTTTCCTCGGCATCCTGCTCCTCCGGCACCTCGATACCCAGCTCGTCCAAGGCGTAATCGATCAGCGCCGTCACACCGCGACCATGGGCTGCTGCGATCGTCAGCGGCTCGCCCATACCCAATGCGAAGAAATCGGAACGCGCCACATCCGGATCCAGGCCATCCACCTTGTTCACCACCAGGTGACAGGTCTTTTGCTGGCGACGCAGATGGTCGGCTATCATCTCATCGGCCGGATTGATACCCGCACGCGCATCAACGAGGAACAGCACCACATCAGCCTCATCGATAGCCAATAAGGACTGTTCGGCCATCGCCTTATCAATCCCCGCTTCATCACCCGAAATACCGCCGGTATCGATAACGATATAGTCTCGCTCACCCAGCCGACCCTCACCGTATTTGCGATCTCGGGTCAGACCCGGCAGATCTGCGACCAACGCATCTCGCGAGCGGGTCAAGCGGTTAAAAAGCGTAGATTTGCCAACATTAGGCCGACCAACCAGTGCAATCACCGGAAGCATATAGATCACCCAGAAGCAGCACGGCGGCGTTCCACTTGATGCAGAGCGCCGCCGCCAGTGCAGTAAAATAAAATTAGTTCAGCTTAAGTGCGGCCAGCTTGCCATCGTTACTGAACACATAGAGCGTATTATCGACGACTACCGGATCACTGAAAACGCCGGACGAGTCGAAGTTATAACGCGCAACAAAATGACCATCGATCTGCGATACGAAATGCAGATAGCCCTCAGCATCCGCTACCGCCACCGTATCCCCCAAGGTCACCGGAGAGGTCAGACGGCGATAGCGAAGAGCGTCCTGATGCCAAACGCTGGCGCTACTACCGGCATCAAAGGCACTGATCTCGTCATCCGCGGAGATCGCGTAGATATTACCGAAGCCCGCCGCCAAACCACGATAACTGGAGTAATCCTGAGCCCAAACCATCTGCGCGCCTCGGGGATTAAGCGCCACCAAGCGTCCCTGGTAGCTGCTCGCATAGATCAAACCATTGAACAGCATCGGGCGCCCATCGATATCGACGATACGCTCCAACTCCGAACGCCCCTCGGCCAGTGCAATACGCTGCTCCCATAGCGCATTCCCAGTCGCATTATCGATGGCAACCAGCTTACCGTTGGCAAATCCGGTGAGTGTTACATTCGCGACCAGCAACGGCGCACTGGTACCACGAAGACTCAACTGCGGAATTTGACTATCGAAGGTCCAGCGGTGCTCACCGGTCACCCGATCCAGAGCGGAGACCTGTCCGTTGATCACCTGCACGACAACCAAGTCGGCGCTCACCTGAGGCTGAGCAACCACTTCCGAAGAAACCTTGCTACGCCAAAGTTCATCACCCGAATCAGAGTCCAGCGCAACAACTTCACCATCCTCGGATGCGACGACAACGACATCAAAACCCGCCCCGATGCCACCCGAGAGTGTCATATCGAGCTCGGTATCCCAAACCCTTTGCCCCCCATCCCGCGAAAGCGCAACAACCTTGCCTTCGCTATCCGCCGCAAACAGGTTCGCATCACCAACAGCCGGCACGAACTGGTGATACATACCGCCAGGGCCTGAGCCGATCTGCGCACTCCACAGCAGATCAACCTGCTTTTCCGCATCGAAGCTGACCAGCTTTGTAGGCTCCACCTCGGCCTCGCCGCCCCAAAAGCCGCAACCGCTCAGCAGAGCAGCCGCAATCAGCATCGATATTGAACGCCAGGACCTCATGACTCATCTCCCTGTGCGAGATCATCCCGTTTCATTTGCAACACCGCCTGCGCCTGAGGCGCTGCCGCCGCCAGCGCTTTTTCGTACGCCTTGCGCGCCTCGGCCTCATCACCCAGAGCAACGAGCACATCACCCAGCAGCTCTTCATAGGCGGCGGTAAAATATCCCGCATCTCCGCTCTTCAGCAGATCACGAGCACCTTCGGCATCACCCTGAGCCAACCGAATACGCGCGATACGCTGCAGCGCCAGCTGTTTCAGCTCATCCTGCTCGGCATTCTGCTGAACCCAGCCCAGATCATCGAGCGCCTTATCGAACGCCCCGTTATCCACGTTCACCTTCGCCATCAGCAGCGAAGCCAATACGGCATAACCGCTATCGGAGTAATCACTTTTCAGGGTTCCGGCCAGATGTTCAGCCGTTGCACGCTGGGCGTCCACATCGGGAGCCGAACGTAGCGCCAGGACCGCATCCACCAACTCCTGATAGGTGATCGATGCATTTGTCGCCTGCGCCGCCTGGCGTTTTTGCCACCCCTGCCAACCGAGCACGGCGGCCAGCGCGACTACAATAGCCAGCAACAGGGAGCGACCATTTTCCTTCCACCAGTTCTTTATCGCTTCGATCTGTTCTTCTTCAGTACGCAATTCAGCCACGATCCGTTCTCACTCCTGCTCAGCAGCATAGATTGCGACCAGCTCTGCGGTCAGCGCTGCAGTATTAATCTGTTTTTGATCTGCCGTTTCTCGCAGTGGCTTGAGTGTCACGACGCCCGAACGCCGCTCATCCTCGCCCAACAACAAGGCATATCGGGCCCCGCTCTTGTCGGCCTTTTTCATCTGACTCTTGAAACTGCCTCCGCCGCAATGCAACTGCACGCGAAGCTCGGTCTCGTCACGGAGACGTTCAACGATGCCGAACATATCGGCCAGAGCTTCATCGCCCATCGCTATCGCGTATACATCGACATTCTGATGCACATACTCCGGTACCGCCTGCAACGTCTCCAACAGCAGGATCAGGCGCTCGACACCCATCGCGAAGCCGACTGCAGGCGCCGGCCGGCCGCCCAACTGTTCGACCAGACCATCATAACGCCCACCGGCACAGACGGTACCCTGGGCGCCCAATTGATCGGTTATCCACTCAAAGACGGTTTTGCCGTAGTAGTCCAACCCACGTACCAGTCGCGCATTAACCTCGTAGGCAATGCCTGCACTGTCCAGCAGTGCACAGAGCTGTTCGAAATGCTGTCTCGACTCCTCATCTATATAGTCGTGGAAGTGGGGAGCCTGGTTCAGCAACTCCTGAGTACTCGACTCTTTGCTATCCAGTATACGGAGCGGATTGGTCGACAATCGACGCTGGCTGTCAGCATCCAACTTATCCACATGTTCGCTGAGATAAGCCACCAGATCATCTCGAAAGCGCGCCCGCGCCTCCGCACTACCCAGGGTATTCAGATGAAGTTTTACCGCTTTTTCAAGTCCCAGCTGGCGCCACAACCGCGCCGTCAGCATGATCAACTCAGCATCGATATCCGGCCCCTGCATGCCGAAGGTCTCGACACCGATCTGGTGAAACTGGCGGTAGCGCCCCTTCTGCGGGCGTTCATGGCGGAACATCGGCCCCATGTACCACAGCCGTTGCACCTGGTTGAAAGTCAGACCATGCTCCTCGCACGCACGTACACAGCTTGCGGTACCCTCTGGCCTGAGCGTCAAGCTGTCACCATTTCGATCCTCGAAGGTATACATCTCCTTCTCTACGATATCGGTTACTTCTCCGATAGAGCGCTTGAAAAGGTCGGTTTGCTCAACGATAGGCATACGCAGCTCGCTGTAGCCGTAGCTACCCAGAACACGCTTAACCTCGGTTTCCAGATACTGCCACACCGGTGTCTGATCCGGCAGTATGTCATTCATGCCCCTGATGGCTTTTATCTTCGCCAAAATTCCACTTTCCCGTTTACAGATGGAGATTAACGTTCTGACGCCGGGAGCGTCAGGCGGGCAACATTCTTATTGCTTACGCTATCAATATCAACCGGCTCACCGCCGTATTCAATCAGGCGCACAGCACTGGCGCGCCCTATCACAACCACCAACGGCTCTTTGCCATCGAGGTTCAATTTCTGACCACCTTTGGCGATACCATTGAACAGCGAGCGCCCCGAAGCATCCTTTACACTCAACCAGCTATCTTCAGTCAGTTCCAAATGCAGCGAAGCCACGCTCGACGCGCTGAGCTCGGCAGTATTAAACGAATCGGCCTCGGCTACCGCGTCACCTGTTACTGCCTGCACAGCAGCGCTGGCCACCGGCTCGGACTCAGCCGCATCCTCCAGAGCCTCCATCTCGACCTGAGGTTCAGCAGAGCTTTCCGCCATGGCGGCAGAAACCGATGATTCGGGCGCTACCGACTGATAGAGCCCCTCCTCACCCGGCACACTGTCATCCAGCGGCGGCAGCACCAGCGTGTTGCCATCCGCGGTATCCACGGTTACCGGCGCACTGCTCTCGGTTGTAATCACCGCATCGATCGAGTTCTGTGTCTGCCACCACCACACAACGGTACCGATAATAGCCAGAATGAATACCAGCGTCCCAAAGCGCATCAGCGACCGGCTCTGCCTGGCCGGCGTAGTTGACACCGAACCCACCATACGCACGGGACTGCGGATATCCTTAGTACCCGCAAGCTGATCGTACATTGCCACATAATGATCAGGATCGAGCTTCAGCCGCCGTGCATAGGATCGTATATAGCCGCGCAGAAACACTGGCCCACCGAGCTTCTCAAACTGCCCCGCCTCGATCGACTCCAGCGTTTTGGCCGGCAGCCTCAATTCGCGCGTCAGCTGCTCAAAGCTCAATCCCAGGGAGCTGCGAGCCTCAGCAAAGTCACCGCCTGGAAAGGGTTGTCCAACGCTCGGTTTTTCCTCTTCACTGCTCACTGCGCAGACTCCTTGTACAACTGATATTCAGCGGATTCTGGGAACATATTTTTTAACAGCAGGGCGTAGGTTGCTGCACGCCCGGAATTTTTTTCGTAACGCGCGACCCGGACACCCACCCAAAAGCTGAGCGGAAAATGATCAATCTGTTTGGAATCCACATATTCGCGAAACTGGTCAAACAGCACGGCCGCACCCGCCTTATCGCCTTGTTGCAACAGAATATCGGCGAGCTCCACCATCGCAATCGGCCGCTGTCGGGACAGGGTCAAGGCTCGATTAAAGGCGTGTTCGGCAACATCCAACCGGCCAATCTTGCGATAGCAACGCCCCATGTTCTCAAATGCCTGAGCACGCGCCTGATAGAAAGGATCCTCTGTCGCCCGAGACAGCTCCTGACAAGCCTCATCAAAACGCTGCTGGGCAAACAGGAAGGCGCCAAAATTGTTGTGTATCATCGCTGACTGAGGATCGGCTGCAACCGCTTTGCGGAAATAATCTTCAGCAATTGCCAGATCTTCTTCGGCCTGGAACACCAGCGCCAACGCATTGAACGCCGGGGCATAGCTATCGTCGATTTCGAGTGCGCGCAGCAACGGACCTTTGGCACTGGCGGTATTACCGGCGCGCAGGTATTGCAACCCGAGACTGGTATAGGATTCGAGAGCCGCGTCTGGGGACGAATTAGAGGAGTTAAAACCTTCAGAAGTCGTCGTACATGCTGAAATAACACACGCCGCCCCCAACAGCAGCACAGCATGTAATTTACGCATCTCTCCCCCCTAAACTGATTGGCTCTTCCCCTGAACAGGCTCCTCTTGTACCACAGCGATATACTTTTGGCTACGCCGCGTACGATCCATCACCTGCCCGACCAACTGACCGCAGGCCGCATCGACATCATCGCCGCGCGTGCGGCGCACGGTGGTCAGAATATGACTGTTCAGCATGATCTGCTTGAACGCCTGTATCGCCTCTTCCGAGGGACGGCTGTAACCCGAATTGGGGAAAGGATTGAAGGGTATAAGGTTAAGCTTGCAAGGCAGCTTACGCAGCACCTTGACCAACTGCCGTGCATGCTCGGGCTGATCGTTGACGCCGGCAATCAGCGTATACTCAACGGTCACCACTCGCTTGTCATTAAGCCCCTGCAGATAGCGGTTGCACGCCGCGATCAACTCGTCGATCGGGTAACGCCGATTGATCGGCACCAACTCGTTGCGCAACTCGTCGTTTGGCGCATGCAGCGATACCGCCAGCGATACGTCGCTGACCTCACGCAAGCGATCCAGCGCCGGCACGACACCCGAGGTACTGAGGGTCACGCGACGCTTGGACAGACCATAGGCGTTGTCATCCATCATCAACTCGGTGGCAGCGACAACGTTATCGAAATTCATTAACGGCTCGCCCATACCCATAAACACCACGTTGGTCACGCGGCGCTCACCGGAAGGGTCGAACGGCCCGAAGGAGCGTATCGCCACCCTCAGTTGGCCGATAATTTCAGCGGTACTCAGATCCCGATTGAAACCCTGCTTGCCGGTCGAACAGAAACTACAGTCGAGCGAGCACCCCACCTGGGACGATACGCAGAGCGTTTTGCGATCGCCATCCGGGATCAACACCATCTCGATCGCCGAGCCGCCATCCATGCGGATGACCCACTTACGCGTGCCATCCTTGGAAAACTTCTCCATGACGATCTCAGGCTCGCGGATCTCAGCCACTTCGGCAAGTTTTGCCCGCAACGCTTTGCTGATGTTGGTCATCTCGTCAAAGCTGCTGGCGCCGAGCTGATGTATCCACTTCAGCACCTGAGTGGCACGAAAACGCTTCTCACCCATCTCGTCGAAAAAGTTCTCAAGCTGTTTCGGAGACAGGCCAAGCAGGTTGACCTTGGCGGTGGATTCAGTCATGGAAGTCACTCGTTTCGGAGTACAGGGGCCGCCGAGCGGCGGCCCCGACAGGGATCACTTACCGAAGAAGTAGGCGATCTCGCGCTCAGCAGATGCAGCAGAATCGGAACCGTGTACGGCGTTGGCATCGATAGACTCGGCGAAATCACGACGAATCGTACCTTCAGCCGCTTCTTTCGGGTTGGTCGCCCCCATCAGCTCACGGTTCAGCGCAACAGCGTTTTCACCTTCCAGCACCTGAACCACAACCGGACCAGAGGTCATGAAAGCAACCAGGTCGGCGAAGAAAGGACGCTCTTTGTGCTCAGCGTAAAAGCCTTCGGCCTCCGCTTTGCTCAGCGCTTTCATCTGCATTTCAACAACCTTCAGACCCGCTTTTTCAAAACGCGTCAGGATTTCACCAATCACGTTCTTAGCGACAGCGTCCGGCTTGATGATAGAGAGTGTACGTTCAGTAGCCATGTTAAACCTAATCCCAAAGTTGTAGGGTTATAAAAATGCAAGGCGCAGCATTATACGCGACTGTTCAAAGCCTGAACAGCAACAAGTACGACTCTACGCCAGGACACAACGTTTCGACGCCAACGGCCGGTAGCAGCATGAGCAATCGCCAAATTAACGCAGCGAGGATCAGCAGCGCCCTTTCTTCGCCTGCCCCGGCGGACAGAATGAACTACGGTGACGATCATCGTGATGGTGGCGCCCTTCACGATAGTAGTACTCGCCACGCCGCTCGCGATGCCCTTCACGGTAATCGTCTCGACGATAGTCATCGGTGTTGATCGCAGTACCGACAGCAGCACCGATACCTGAGCCCACGACAGCACCGTCGCGACCACCAAGCTCGGCGCCGACAGCACCACCTAACGCACCGCCGATCGCGCCACCAATGGCGGAGTCGACGGTCAGATCACGGGCCATTGCCAGCGCCGGCAACAGAGACAGCATCGTGATGGCGATTATGGATTTTTTCATCGTTTCCCTCCCCTGCTTCCCGGAGATCCGGCCAAACAGTTTGCAGTGCCTTCGGCAGACATCCGGCGCAGCTGATGCGGCGGATGACGATTATCGGCCCCGGTCATGCCAACGACGCCGGCAGCTGGCATTCGCTCCGGGGCCCGCAACGATACCTCGCAGGCGATAACACTCAGCTCAGTGATCACAAAGACCATTAGAACCACTGCCGTGCATACCTGCGAGACATCCAAAGACAACAAACCCGGCAATAAGTGCCGGGTTTCGGGTTACTCGAAGCTGATTAGGCTCTCAATCCCGCTCATCGATCCATGTCATCTGAATCGCCTCAAGAATCTTCTCACCACAATGTGACGGATCATCATCGAAGCCATCCAGTTCCAGCACCATCTGCATTAGATCCGGGAAGTTGACTCGCAGCGGATCGAGCTCCGGATACTTCTCATCCAGCGCAATCACGATCTCCTGCACATCTATCCATTTAAGACCCATTCTCGCCACCCTCTGACTCAGTGCTGCTCGGAAACCTGGTTGATAGTGTACTTGGGAATCTCGATCACCAGATCTTCATCGGTCACCACCGCCTGACAACTCAACCGCGATTCCGGCTCCAGCCCCCAGGCTTTATCCAGCATATCGTCCTCGAGCTCGTCCGACTCTTCGAGCGAGTCGAACCCTTCCCGCACGATCACGTGACAGGTCGTACAGGCACAGGACTTTTCACAGGCGTGCTCTATCTCGATACCATTTTTCAGCGCGGCATCGCAGATGGTAATCCCCGGTTCTACCTGGATCACCTTCCCCTCCGGACAGAGCTCCTCATGCGGCAGAAAAATCAGCTGCGGCATTATTTCAACTCCTTACCCAGTTCATCAACTCGATGCCCCTGCAGCGCCCGCTGGATACCCTTATCCATACGCCTCGCCGCAAACTCATCGCTCAGTTTAGCCAGCAATTGCACACCCGCCTCGATTGCAGCAGCATCAGTTCCGGTAGCAACCTCCTTCAACTCGACAATCGCCGCGCTCAACTCCGCCGCCTCGCGCTCATCAAGCAGTTCACCATCCTGTGCCATAGCCGCTTCCAACGCATCTACCAGACGCCCAGCCTCGACCTGCTGTTCACGCAGCGCACGCGCTGCCATATCCTCTTCGGCGTGACTGAACGAGTCTTTCAACATGCCGGCGATCTCATTATCGGTAAGGCCGTATGAGGGCTTGACCTGAATACTGCTCTCGATACCGGTCGACAGTTCCTGAGCCGATACGCTGAGCAGTCCATCCGCATCGATCTGGAAGGTGACGCGAATCTTGGCAGCACCCGCCGCCATCGGCGGAATACCGCGCAGAACGAAGCGCGCCAGCGATCGACAATCCGCGACCAGCTCCCGCTCGCCCTGAACCACGTGGATCGCCATCGCCGTCTGACCATCCTGGTAGGTGGTAAACTCCTGCCCCCGCGCTACCGGAATGGCGGTATTACGGTGAATCACCTTCTCTACCAGACCGCCCATGGTTTCAAGCCCCAGCGAGAGCGGAATCACATCCAGCAGCAGCATTTCACTATCCGGCTTGTTACCCGCCAGCACGTCTGCCTGCAGCGCCGCACCGATCGCCACCACACGATCCGGGTCGATCTCGATATGCGGCTCACGTCCGAACAGCTCGCCAACGCGCGCGCGAACCAGCGGCACCCGGGTGGAACCACCGACCATGACCACCTCACGCACTTCATCAGCGCCGACTCCCGCATCCTTCAACGCCCGACGACAGGCACGGAGGGTTTTCTTCACCAGCGGCTCGATTACCTGATCGAACTGCTCGCGGGAGATGGTCAAGTTTCTGGACTGCCCGTCCAGCTCAAGCACCACTTCAACCGCTGGCTCTGCGCTCAACTGTTCTTTCACGCACCTGGCTAATGTCGTCAGGTAACGAGCCTGCTGAGCATTGGGTTCAAGCTCGATACCGGACTCCTTCAGCATCCAGCGCGCCAAGGCGTAATCGAAATCATCGCCGCCAAGTGCGCTATCACCACCGGTGGCCAGCACCTCAAACACGCCTCGACTCAAGCGCAGCACCGATATATCGAAGGTACCGCCGCCCAGGTCGTATATGGCGATAACACCCTCTTCACCCTGATCCAGACCATAGGCCACAGCCGCCGCCGTCGGCTCATTGAGCAGACGCAACACATGCAATCCGGCCAACCGGGCCGCATCCTTGGTCGCCTGACGCTGGGCGTCATCAAAATAGGCCGGCACGGTAATGACCGCGCCGGTCAGCTCGCCGTCCAACGACTGCTCTGCACGCACACGCAGCGCGCGCAGGATATCCGCCGACACCTGTACCGGACTGCGCGGACCTGCCTGGGTTTCGATATAGGGCATACCGCCCTCACCCGGCGCAAAACGATAAGGCAGCTCATCGCCAAACGACAGCACATCTTCGACACCGCGCCCCATCAGGCGCTTGACGGAGATAATCGTATTGTAGGGATCCTCCGCCGCGTGGCGCATCGCCGCATCACCGATCTCCACAGAGCCATCCTCGGCGTAGTACGCCACCGACGGCAGCAGATGCTCACCGTGCACGTCTGCCAACGTCTGCGCCTCGCCACTGCGGACTGTGGCCGCCAGCGAGTTGGTGGTTCCCAGGTCGATCCCGACAGCCAGCTTGCGCTCATGCGGCGCAACGCTCTGCCCGGGCTCGGCAATTTGCAACAAAGCCATAGGTATTCCGTTCAGTCGTCCAGCAAACGATCTTCGAGCAATTCGATCTCTTTTTGCAGTTTGGTCACGAATTGCAGCTTACGCACCGTTTTTTCGGCACCATCGAGATCTTGCTTTGAAAAGAGTGAGACAAACTCATCCAGCAGATTGCGCAAGCCGCTATCGGCCTGCTCCCGCAAGGCGTCGAGCTCAGCCTCGGGATCGACATGTTCCGAGGCATCGGCCAGGCGTTCGCGCAACTCCATCTGCTGCATCAGGAACAGGGGATCGAGCTGCGCACCCGACTCGCCATGGGTATCACGTCCGGCCAACAAAAGCAGATACTGCGCGCGACGCAGCGGAGATTTCAGGGTCGCCAGCGCCTCATTGATATGCGCCGTGTACTGCACGGCAAGACGGCGTTCACGCTCGGAGAGATGAGCAAAACGATCAGGGTGCCACTGTTTCTGAAGTGCCCGGTAACGCTCGCTGAGCAACGCCTGATCCACCTCGAAGCCAGGCTCGAGATCAAACAGCTCAAAGTAGTTGCGGGTCATATCCATGTGTCAGTACAGCACCCTTGATGTCAGACAGGGATCAGACGTTAAAACTTTCACCACAACCGCATTCGCTACGCACGTTTGGGTTGTTGAACTTGAAGCCTTCGTTCAGCCCCTCCTTGACGAAATCCAGTTCGGTTCCATCCAGGTAGACCAGACTCTTGGGATCTATGGCGACATTCACAGAGCCAAACTCGAACACCTGATCATCGGATTCAATCTCGTCAATGAATTCGAGCACGTAAGCCATACCCGAGCACCCGGAGGTACGTACACCAACACGAATCCCCTTACCGTGGCCACGTCTTTCGAGATAGCGCGCGACGTGATTGATCGCCGCGTCTGTCATACTGATCGCCATATAACCCTCAAATACTCAACAACCCGAAGCAAGCCTTTAAGACTCAGCCGCGCTTCTTGCGGTAATCCTCGATCGCAGCCTTGATCGCATCCTCAGCCAACACCGAGCAGTGGATCTTCACCGGCGGCAACGCCAGCTCCTCAGCAATCTGGGAGTTTTTCAGCTCGGCCGCCTGATCCAGCGTCATCCCCTTGACCCACTCGGTCACCAGGGAGCTGGACGCGATTGCGGAACCGCAGCCGTAGGTTTTGAATTTTGCGTCTTCGATCACACCCTCGTCATTGACGCGGATCTGCAAACGCATCACATCGCCACAAGCCGGCGCGCCAACCATGCCGGTACCCACATGATCATCGCTATCATCCATCTTGCCGACGTTGCGCGGGTTCTCGTAATGATCAATAACCTGTTCGCTGTAAGCCATAATGACCTCCAAAAACTTAAAATGCCCGCGTTAGTGGTGCGCCCACTCAACCTTACTCAAATCCACACCGTCCTTGTACATATCCCAAAGCGGTGACAACTCACGCAGCTTACCCACAGCCACCTTGATCTGCTCTACGGCGTAATCGACCTCCTCCTCGGTGGTAAAGCGGCCGAAGGAGAAGCGGATGGAGCTGTGTGCCAACTCATCGTTAAGGCCCAGTGCGCGCAGCACGTAGGAGGGCTCGAGACTGGCCGAGGTACAGGCGGAACCGGAAGACACAGCCAGATCTTTCAGCGACATCAGCAGGGACTCACCCTCGACGAAGGCAAAGCTGACGTTGAGGTTGCCCGTTACACGCTGCTCAACAGAACCGTTGACGTGAACCTCTTCCATATCCTTGATGCCGCTCCAGAAACGATCACGCAGCGCCTTGAGGCGCACCGCCTCCTGAGCCATCTCCTCTCTGGCAATGCGCGCAGCCTCGCCCATACCCACGATCTGGTGGGTCGGCAGGGTGCCGGAACGCATGCCGCGCTCATGACCGCCACCGTGCATCTGCGCTTCGATACGGACGCGCGGCTTGCGGCGCACATAGAGGGCACCGATTCCCTTGGGGCCATACATCTTGTGACCGGAGAGCGACATCAGGTCGACCTTCATCTCGGCCAGATCGATCGGCAGCTTGCCCGCGCTCTGCGCGGCATCCACGTGCAGCAACACGCCGCGACTGCGAGTCAGCTCGCCGATCGCCGCGATATCGGTAATGGTGCCGATCTCATTGTTCACATGCATCAGCGAAACCAGGATCGTGTCTTCGCGCAGTGCATCGGCCACCATCTGCGGCGTAATGAGACCATCGCTACCCGGGGTCAGGTAGGTAACCTCGAAACCTTCGCGCTCGAGCTGACGGCAGGTATCCAGTACGGCTTTATGCTCGATCTTCGATGTGATGATGTGTTTGCCCTTCTTGTTGTAGAAGTGCGCGACACCCTTGATCGCCAGATTATCGGACTCGGTAGCACCGGAGGTCCAGACAATCTCCCGCGGATCGGCATTGAGCAGATCAGCAACTTCACGGCGTGCAGTTTCCACCGCCTCTTCGGCTCGCCAACCAAACTGATGAGAGCGTGACGCCGGGTTACCGAAGTTCCCGTCCAGAGTCAGACAGCTCATCATTTTGTCAGCCACTCGCGGATCAACCGGGGTGGTCGCGGAATAATCGAGATAGATCGGCAATTTCATTTCAGTCTCCAAAACTTGCTCTTCAGGATGCCGAGGCAACACTGCTGGCGATCAGCTTCTCGGGCTGAGCCATCACACGCTGCTGCCGCTCGGCAACCTCCTGCACATCGTGCCGGTGTACGAGATCAGCCAGGCTGATACCACTAAGAAAACCGTGAATCTGATCACTCAAGTCACACCAGAGATGATGGGTTAAACACACCTCTCCGCTTTGACAACTTCCGGTTTTATTACAGCCCGTCGCGTCAACCGACTCGTTGACCGCATCGATCACTTCGGCCACATTGATCTCGCCACGCTCACGCTTGAGCTGATAGCCGCCACCCGGACCGCGCACGCTATGCACCAGCTCGTTACGTCTAAGCTTGGCAAACAGCTGCTCCAGATAGGATAATGAGATCCCTTGACGCTCGGAAATGTCGGCCAGACTGATCGGCCCCTTTCCCTCATGGAGCGCAAGATCCAGCATCGCAGTTACGGCGTAACGCCCTTTAGTCGTCAATCGCATATCTATCCTCACCTACTCTTACGAGCTTGGGCGCATTATGCAAATCCCGAGGTTTTTAGTCAACTATTATTCCGACTAATTTACTAGGCTACTATCCTTTAACGCAGGATAATCAATCCCCAGTCCTTTTATCATCGGCCTGCGACAACATCGTACGGTTTACCGACTTCAGGATACCGCGCAGCACATTAACCTCCACCTTGTCAGGCACTGCACGCAAAAACAGCCTTCTCAGTCGCGGCATCAACTGACGCGGATTATCAGGATCGAGAAAATCGATATCGATCAGCGTTCGCTCCAGATGCTCGAACATCCGCTCCAGCTCGGCGTGGTCCGCCAGCTCTATATCCCAGTCCGTTCCCCACTGCGGCTTCTCGGCCTCAACCTGATGCAGGCTCGCCATGCGCAACTCGTAACAGATCACCTGCACGGCGGCCGCCACATTGAGCGAGCTAAACCCTTCAACAGAGGGGATATGAACGTGATGATGACAAGCATGCAGCTCTTCATTGGTCAGCCCACGATCTTCGCGCCCAAACAGGATTGCCACGCGATTACGCCCAACTCCGCCGACCGCCCCGCGCTCAGGCGAAGGCACGGCGATGGCCGCCAACTCCCGGGGATTGATCACAGGCCAGGGAATATGACGCCCCCGCGCACTGGCACCGACCACCAATTGACAGTCCTCAAGCGCTTCGTGCAACTCATCGACCACGCGCGCGCTATCGAGAATGTCGGTGGCACCAGATGCACGCGCAGTCGCCTCTTCATCCGGGTAACGCTTGGGCGCCACCAGACAAAGATCACTCACCCCCATGTTTTTCATCGCACGCGCAACCGCGCCGATGTTACCCGGATGAGTGGTGTTCACCAAAACGATGCGTATGTGATCAAGCATGACTACGCCACAGGATGGAAAATTGGGCCGACATCATAGCAGACTCTCCCCCGCTTTATCGACCGAGCCGATACAACCCGATCGATCAGCAGCAAACCCGATGAGCACCATCCACCTCAACAGGAACTTGCGCATAAATGCAGCGAACGGTTCAGCCGCGCCTCGACCTGAGCTACAATAGTCGTTTGATTTCCTACGAACGACTGGATCCCACTACCGATGCAACCTATGGTCAATATCGCTCTGCGCGCCGCCCGCCTTGCCGCCGAGCAGATCGTCCGCGCCACCGAACGCCTGGACCTCATCAAAGCAGAACAGGCAGGCGCGGCCACCTTCATCAATGACCTCTGTCAGCAGGCCGAACGCACCATCGTTCACACCCTGCAGAAAGCCTACCCGCATCACACGCTGGTCGGCGAATACACCGGTCGCCACAAGGCGATTGGCGACGGCCCCACCCCCTGCGAGTGGCAGATCACGGTGATCGACAACCTGCACAACTTCTCCAACGCCGTACCCTCGTTCGCACTCAGCCTGACTGGCCGCATCAAGGACAAAGTCGCTCACGCCCTGATCCTCAATCCGATCACCGGCGAGGAGTTCACCGCCAGCCGCGGCGAAGGCGCACAGCTCAACGGCAAACGCCTGCGCGCCAGCACCCGCAAGGATCTTGACGGCGCACTGATCGGCACCGGCTTTCTGGGCCGGAAAAGCGATGTGGACGGGCTCGATACCCAGGTCGCCATCATGCGCGAACTGATTAGCGCCGGCGCCACCCCGTTCAATACCGGCTCGGTGGCACTGAACCTGGCTTACACCGCCGCCGGACGACTGGATGGCTTCTGCCAGCTCGGACTCAACTCGAGCGAGCAGGATGCCGGCTTGCTACTGCTACAGGAAGCCGGCGCCCTGGTAGGCGATACCGCCGGCGGCAGCAACCATCGCGACTGCGGCAAACTCGTTGCCGGCAACCCAAAGATCTTTAAAGCGCTGCTGAAGATGCTGCGCCCGGCACTCAGCCAGTAATCCCACGCAATATAAAAAATGCCGCCAATACACGCGGCTTTTTTTATACCCCCAGAAAACAGAAACGCCGCGCTTAAGCACGGCGTTTTCATATCAGCCTTCGGCCAACCGGTTATTCCTGGAACGGATCCCGCAACACGATCGTCTCCACACGATCAGGACCGGTGGAGATAATATCGATCGGCGCCTCAACCAGCTCCTCAAGACGCGCTATATAGGCGCGTGCCGCGGCCGGCAACTCCTCAAGCGCTTTAACGCCCACGGTACTCTCACTCCAGCCGGGAACGGATTCATAGACCGGGGTAACGCCTTCGTAATCCTCACTGCCGCTGAGCGAGGTAACCGGATTACCCTGCGTATCCTGGTAGCCGATACAGATATTGATCTGATCAAGCCCATCCAGTACGTCCAGCTTGGTCAGACAGATACCGGAGACAGAATTGATCTGGATCGCATGCTTCAACGCCACCGCATCGAACCAACCACAACGACGGGCACGCCCCGTGGTGGCCCCGAACTCGTGACCACGCTCAGCCAGACGCGCACCGATATCGCAGTTCAGCTCGGTCGGGAAGGGACCACCACCAACGCGTGTGGTATAGGCTTTGGTGATCCCCAGCACGTAATCCAGGTAGAGGGGACCGAAGCCACTGCCGGTAGAGGTACCGCCAGCCGTGGTATTGGAGGAGGTCACATAGGGGTAGGTGCCGTGATCAATATCCAGCAGAGAGCCCTGAGCACCCTCAAACATGATGCTGGCACCCTGCTTGCGCAGCTCATGCAGACGCGCAGTGACATCAGTGATCATCGGCACCAGTGTTTTGCCCATCTCCAGACAGTGCGCCAGCAGCTCATCGACATCGATCGGCTCAACCTTGTAGTACTGCTCAAGCATGAAGTTGTGATAGACCATCACTTCACGCAGCTTCTGCTCGAAACGCGCAGGATCCGCCAGGTCGCCAAGACGCAGACCGCGACGCGCCACCTTATCCTCGTAGGCCGGACCGATACCACGACCGGTGGTACCGATCTTGGACTCACCGCGCGCCTTCTCACGCGCCTGATCCAGCGCCACATGATAGGAGAGGATCAGCGGACATGCCGGACTCAGACGCAGACGGTCGGCCACCGGCACCCCACTGGTTTCCAGCTCGGCAATCTCTTTCAGCAGCGCATCGGGCGACAGCACCACGCCGTTACCGATAAGGCACTCAACATTCTTGCGCAGGATGCCCGAGGGGATCAGATGAAGAACGGTTTTCTGACCATCGATTACCAGCGTATGACCGGCGTTATGACCGCCCTGAAAGCGCACGACCGCCGCAACCCGCTCAGTCAGCAGATCGACGATCTTGCCTTTGCCTTCATCACCCCACTGGGTGCCCAGAACAACGACGTTTCTACCCATTGCTGTCTCTAAAACTCTTCTGAATTGGGAAATGTTTACCGGGCCTCAACGACCCACTGCTTATCCTTCTGTACCAGCTGACGATCACAGCAGCCCGGTACCACTTCTCCTTCGAGCGCCTGAACGACGCGCACGCCCTGCAGACGCAACTCCGATACCGCTGCCAGCAGCTCCGCGCTCTCACCCGAGGGCGCCAACACTGCACTCTGCTCCGGTGCGGGCAACGCCTCCGCCGTTTCCAGCAAGGTCTTCAGATCGGCACTAAACCCCGTTGCCGGGCGCGCACGACCGAAATCACGGCCAATCTCGTCATAACGCCCACCCTTGGCGAGCGCCTGGCCAAAGTGAGGCGTATAGGCAGCAAACACGATACCGGTATGGTAGTGGTAGCCACGCAGCTCACCAAGGTCAAAATAAAGGTCGGTCTGCGGATAACGAACCGCTACACGCTCCGCTACCTGCTCAAGATAATCCAAGGCTTGTGAAATACGCTCAGACCCCGCAAACAGCGTCCTGGCCTGAGCCAACACCTCGATACCGCCACTCATTCGCGGCAACGCCAGCAAACGCTCGGACAGTGCCGGTGCCAAAGCAAGCGCATCGACAAATCCAGCGATCTCCGGCAGCGCCTTACGCTGCAACATGTCAAGGAAATCATCCTGCTGCTCAGTGGTCAGCTCCGCATCATGCATCAACTGACTGAACACACCGACATGCCCGAGATCAAGGCTGACCGGCCCGCGCACACCCACCGCCGCCAGCGTTTCAAGCATCAGCGATATCACCTCAACATCGCTATCGACACCGGCATGCCCGTAGAGCTCGGCTCCGAGCTGAAGCGGATTGCGCGAGGCCAGCTTGTGCCCCGGCCGGGTATGCAGCACCGAGCCACAGTAACAGAGGCGACTCGGACCTTCCGTACGCAACCGATGCGCATCGATACGCGCCACCTGCGGCGTGATATCGGCGCGCACACCCAGCGTATGGCCGCTGACCTGGTCGGTCAGCTTGAATGTTTTCAGCTCCAGATCCCGACCGACGCCGGTCAGCAGCGACTCCAGATGCTCCGCCAGCGGCGGCATCACCAGGTCATAGCCCCAGCAGTGGTAGAGATCGAGCAGGCGGCGGCGCATCATTTCAACCTGACGCGCACGCGGCGGCAACATCTCTTTCATTCCATCCGGCAGCAACCAGCGATCTGCCAATGTCATGCAGTGCTCCAGTACAGTTAAACCAAAATCAGTGGATCAGATACAACGCCAGAAGCCCTATCAGCATCGACACCAAACCTATTCCGCGCAGTACGGAGTCGTCGATATCAGCCAGTTGAACCACCAGTTGACGCCAGCGTTGCGGGTAGAGGAAAGGCAACACGCCCTCGATCACCAGCATCAGGCAGAACGCAATCATCAGTTCCCGCCAAAGCTCGGCCATCGTCTCACCTCAATCCACAAAAAAACCGGGCCTCGACCCGGTTACCGAATATTATCACGAAAACGGGCGCCAGGGGCACCCGATTTATGTACAGGATGTACGGTATGCCGCGGGCGCCTGGATGCACAGGAGCGACAATGTACAGGATGTATCGTATGCCGCCGGCGCCTGGTGGCGCACTAGCGGCAAACTACCTCAGGCCTTAGCGCTGCGGCGTGTTCGCATCATCCAGATAGCGGAAGAACTGCGTATCCGGCTTCAGCAGCATAACGTCGCCACCGCCGCCGAATGTATCACGGTAGGCCTGCAGACTGCGGTTGAACGCATAGAACTCGGGATTCTTGCTATAGGCTTCGGCATAAATGGCCGCTGCTTCCGCATCGCCCTCACCACGCGTCTCCTCGGAATCGCGATAGGCCTCCGCGAGAATAACCGTGCGCTGACGATCCGCATCGGCACGGATACCTTCCGCCAGTTCGCGACCACGGGCACGCAGTTCACGCGCCTCACGCTCACGCTCGGTGCGCATACGTTCATAAACGGATGACGACACCTCGGGCGGCAGATCGATACGCTTGACCCTCACATCGATGATCTCGATACCATACTGCTCATCCGCCTGCATGCTCAGATCGCGAATAACCGCATCCATCACCTCCTCGCGCTCACCGGAGACCACCTCGGTTACGG
Source organism: Marinobacterium ramblicola (assembly GCF_019084545.1). GTDB lineage: Bacteria > Pseudomonadota > Gammaproteobacteria > Pseudomonadales > Balneatricaceae > Marinobacterium_D > Marinobacterium_D ramblicola. Next base: position 18,862 of record NZ_JAHREP010000036.1, on the reverse strand, counting down.
TGCGCTCACCAAATTGGTTACGCAACTTCTCCTCGATGTTGTTGGAGAGACGCTCCGAGGCCCGGAAAATATCGCCCGAGATGGAGGTGTAGTATTTCGCCGGATCGGCGATCCGCCACTTGACGAAGGAATCCACGATCAATCGCTTCTTCTCCAGCGTCAGGAACGACTGCGGACGCGCATCAAGCGTCTGTATACGCGCATCGAAGACATTCACGGTGTTTACGAACGGGATCTTGAAGTGCAGTCCGGGCGTCACATCCGGATCCACGATCTCACCGAAGCGCAACATCACCGCTCGCTCGGTCTCCTTGACGATATAGACCGACTTGGAACCAACCATTACCAGGACCAGCACGGCGATCAGGGCATAAAGTGACTTGGGACTCATCAACGACCCTCCCGTGTTGTAGATGAAGAGCTCTGACGCTGACGCAGCTGATTCATGACCTCATCGGTAATCTGCCGAAGACTGCTGTCATCCAGACGCACCGGGCGACCACTTGAATCACGCACCTCCGACTGCTTTTCCATCAGTTTATCCAGCGGCAGGTACATCATATTGTTGCCGCCCTCGACATCGACCAGCACCTTGGGCGTCTTGCCCAACACATCCTGCATGGTTTCCAGATAGAGACGCTGACGCGTGACTTCCGGCGCCTTTTCGTACTCGTCCAGCAGCGCTGTAAAGCGACTGGCTTCACCCGCTGCCCGCGCCACCTTCTCTTCGCGGTAGGCATTGGCCTCCTCGATGATACGCTGCGCCTCACCACGCGCTTCCGGCACGATACCATTGGCATAGGTCTGCGCCTGGTTGATGGTGCGCTGCTCGTCCTCACGCGCCTTGATCACGTCATCGAACGCTTCCTGCACCTGGCTTGGCGCCTGAGCATTCTTGATGTTGACCTTGGTAATATTGATACCGGTGCCGTAGAACTCCATGTAGCGCTGCAAGCGCGCCTGCACCTGCACACCCAACGCCTCACGCCCCTCGGTCAGAATCGCGTGCAGGTCGGTGGTACCGACCACATGGCGCAACGCCGACTCCGCTGCATGTGCCAGACTCTCTTCGGGATCTCGCACGTTGAGCACGAATGCCTTCGGATCGGTCGCCACGTACTGCACCGCGAGATCGATATAAACGATATTCTCGTCCTCCGTCAGCATCTGCGAGTCATGACTGTGCGTACGCACCACCTCGGTATTGACCTTGGTAACATCATCGATCAACGGCGGATTCCACTGCAGACCGGGCTGCACCGTTTCATAGTACTTACCCAGCCGCAGCACCACACCGCGCTCCGGCTGATCCACGGTGTAAAACCCCATGCCGGCCCAGAACAGCGCTGCCAGCACGATCACCACAAGCAGAAAACCAAAACCGCCACCACTGGCTGCACCGCCGCCGGAACCGCCGCCACGGCGCTTCCCACCGCTGAAGATCGCGTTCATTCTGTCCTGCAGTTTGCGCAGCGCTTCATCCAGGTCCGGCGGACCCTGATCCTGACCGCGCTTACCGCGGTTATCCTTGCTGCCGCCGCTCCAGGGGTCATGGTTGTTGCCATTACCACCAGGCTCATTCCAGGCCATACTGTTCTCCGTCAGTGAAAACGCTTGAAAAGTTTAAAAAATTTTAGGGGGCTACCCCTCAGCACGCAACCTTCAATGGACCTGTTCGGGCAGATAACGTTCCGCCGGAATACGCAATCTGCTCAACAGCTGGCGTATATCCCGCATCGGCATCCGCACCTCAAGGCTGATCTGCCCCTGATCGTCGACCCGCTCACCCAGCACCGCCCCCTGGGCATAAAGCTGGGCACGAAACTGTCCCTGCTCGGGCGTCAGACAGAGAGTATCATGGAACATATCCCCACCCAGGCGCTCGCGCACCGCCTCGATCAACAGATCCACACCCTCGCCGGTCTGAGCCGACAGCCAGACCCGCTGCGCTACCCCATCCTCGTCGCGATCGATACGCGGTGTCTGGCCCGGCAGCTTGTCGATCTTATTGTAGACCTGCAGCGCCGGCACCTCGTCGGCACCTATCTCCCGCAACACGGCATGCACCTGATCGATATGATCCTGGCGCTCTTCGTCATAGCTGTCGATCACATGCAGCAGCAGCGTTGCTTCCACCGTTTCCTGCAGTGTGGCACGGAAGGACTCGACCAGCTTATGCGGCAGATGACGGATAAAGCCGACGGTATCAGCCAGGATCGCCGGCCCGACGTCATCCAGTTCGATCCGGCGCAGGGTCGGATCCAGGGTCGCAAACAGCTGATCTGCGGCGTATACGCCGGAATCGGTCATAAAGTTGAACAGGGTCGACTTGCCGGCGTTGGTGTAACCCACCAGCGCCACCGTCGGCACCTCGGCACGCTGTCGCGCACGACGCCCCTGTTCCCGCTGCGAACGCACCCTTTCCAGCCGTTTCTGAATCGACTTGATCCGGGCACGCAGCAGGCGACGGTCGGTTTCGAGCTGGGTTTCACCCGGCCCGCGCAAACCTATACCACCCTTCTGCCGCTCCAAGTGGGTCCAACCACGCACCAGGCGCGTGGACATATGTTCGAGCTGTGCCAGCTCTACCTGCAACTTACCCTCGTGGGTGCGTGCGCGCTGCGCGAAGATATCCAGAATAAGACCGGTACGATCAAGCACACGGCATTGGATCTCACGCTCCAGATTTCGCTCCTGTGCCGGGCTCAGGGCGTGGTTGAAGATCACCAGCTCGGCCTGATGCTCACGCACCAGCTCGGCCAGCTCCTGTACCTTGCCTTTTCCGAGAAAAAACTTGGGGCTGGGATCGGCGCGAGATCCGGTCAGAAACGCAACCGGATCGGCACCTGCGGAGAGCGCTAGCTCCTCCAGTTCCCGTGGGTCTTCGCTGTTCGCATCGGAGGACAGCTCAATGTGGACGAGAATCGCTATCTCGCCCGATTCGGGACGTTCGAAAAACAATTAGGACCTCAGTCTGACGCCTTCTCATCACCTTGAGGCAATTTGACGGGGCGTGAGGGAACCACCGTAGAGATGGCATGTTTATAAACCATTTGGCTGACAGTGTTCTTCAGCAGGATCACGAACTGATCGAAAGACTCGATCTGCCCCTGCAGCTTGATACCGTTAACCAAAAAGATGGATACCGGAATACGCTCCTTGCGCAGCACATTCAGATAAGGGTCTTGTAAAGACTGCCCTTTTGACATTGCAAACTCCTTCCCAAAAAATAAAATCGTTTGTTAGTTGTAATTTATAACTTCCCCCAATCCGCGCAACAGGCGCGATCCAAGCGAAGAACAAGCCTCTCATTATATAATGTTTGCTTCGACCAGTTTCAAGGCGGCGTCGAGTAAATTATCCATTTCGCTATCAAGCCAGTGCACATTCTGCCAGCCACGCAGCCAAGTCAACTGACGTTTGGCCAACTGACGGGTGGCGACGATGCCGCGATAACGCATCTCGTCATAACTCAGACGCTGCTCCAGGTAATCCCACATCTGGCGGTAACCGACACAGCGGATCGACGCCAAACCGGTATGCAGGTCGCCACGGGCATAGAGCGCGCGAACCTCCTGCTCGAACCCTTGCGCCAACATAAGATCGAAGCGCTGCTCTATCCGCTGATGCAGCCGCGCCCGGTCGCCTGGCATCAGCGCCAGCGCGGTTATCTCATAGGGCAGTGACGCCGCCTCCTGCTCCGTCCAGTGCTCACTGATCGGCTTGCCGGTCAGCAGCACCACTTCCAGCGCCCGCTCGATACGCTGCGCATCGGTGGGCTTGAGCCGCTCGCCGGCGGCGGGATCCAACCCAGCCAGACGCTCATGCATCGCCGGCCAGCCCAGCCGCCGGGCATCCGCCTCCAATTCGGCACGCAGCGCCGGGTCAGCCTCCGGCAGCGCCGCCATCCCCTGCTGCAGCGCGTTGAAATACATCATCGTCCCACCCACCAGCAGCGGGATCTTGCCCCTGGCACTGATCTCATCCATCGCCGCACGCGCATCGACACAGAACTCCGACGCCGAATAGCTCTCACTGGGGTCGCGAATATCGATAAGACGGTGCGGATAGCGCTGAAGTTCCTCGGCACTGGGTTTCGCCGTGCCGATATCCATCTGCCGGTAGATCAGCGCAGAGTCGACGCTGATCAACTCGCAGGGCAGGCGATCATACAGGTGCATCGCCAGCGCCGTCTTGCCTGACGCCGTCGGCCCCATCAAAAAGATCGCCGGGGGATGTTTTAGCGCCAACTCACTGCCCCCTCATGAACAATTTATCCAGCTCGGCCATCGACAGCTGAGTCCAGGTCGGCCGGCCGTGGTTACACTGGCCACTGCGCTCAGTGGCTTCCATATCGCGCAGCAGCGCGTTCATCTCGGTGATACTCAGCTGCCGATTGGCCCTGACCGCGCCGTGACAGGCCATGGTCGCCAGCAGCTCATTGATGCTCTGCTCGATACGCTGACTGCTGCCGAAGACCACCAGATCGGCAAGCACATCACGCACCAACTGTGCGGCATCCGCCTTGGCCAGCGACACCGGCACTTCGCGTACGGTCAGGGTATCCGCGCCCATGCGTTCGATCTTGAAGCCGAGACGCTCGAACAGTTCCGGCCGCTCCTCGGCCAGATCCGCCTCGCGTTCGCTGACACTGATACTGACCGGCACCAACAGCGGCTGGGAGCGCATTTTGTCCTCATCCCAGGCGGTCTTCATCCGCTCATAGACGATGCGTTCATGGGCCGCGTGCATATCGACCAGCACCAGCCCCGCCTCGTTCTGCGCCAATACGTAAACACCATGCAGCTGGGCGATAGCGTAGCCCAACGGCGGCGCCTGTTCGGCACCCGCTTGCGGCATCGCCGGCTGTTGCGGCCGCATAAGCGGAGATGCCGGCTCGTGCAGGCCGGCATAGGCGGCGATCTGCTCGCGCACCGCCGAACCCGTGTAGCCGCCACTGCCGGGCGCCGACTGATAGAGCGGCATCCGTCCCTGACTGAAACCACCGCCACCGCCGGCGCTGCCGACAGAGGGCCTTAGCGCCAACCCGTCCGCCCCCGGGCCTTCGACGGCAGGCGCCGCACTCTCATCGACAACCGCACTCTTGGGCCGCAGATCGGCAATGACGCGATGCAGGGTACGGAAGATGAAGTCATGCACCAAACGGCTTTCTCTGAAGCGCACCTCATGCTTGGTGGGATGCACATTGACATCGACCAGCGCCGGATCCAGCTCCAGGTAGAGTACAAACGCCGGATGGCGGCCAGAAAACAGTACGTCGGCGTACGCCTGACGCACGGCATGGGTAACCACCTTGTCGCGGATAATCCGGCCGTTGACGAAGAAGTACTGCTGATCTGCCTGGCTGCGCGAGTAGGTGGGCAGGCCGATCCAGCCCCAAAGTCTGAGACCCGAGGCTTCGGCACTGACATCCAGATGCACCGCCTGGTCGATAAAGGCCGCCCCAAGCAGCGAGGCGAGTCGGCGCTCGCGGGCCTGTTCGCCATCCACCGGTCGCAACTGCTGCACGCGGCGCCCGTTGTGCTGCAGGTTGAACGCCACATCGAAGCGGCTCAGCGCCAGGCGCTTGATCACCTCTTCCAGGTGACGAAACTCCGTCTGCTCGGTTTTCAGGAACTTGCGCCGCGCCGGGGTGTTGAAGAACAGGTCGCGCACCTCCACCGTAGTGCCCTGCGGATGAGCCGCCGGTGACAGCACCGCCTCCATATCCCGCCCCTCGGCTCGCACCTGCCAGGCGGCGTCCTGCTCCGCCGTGCGCGAGGTCAGCGCCAGCCGCGCCACGGAGCTGATCGAGGCCAGGGCCTCGCCGCGAAAACCCAGGCTCGCTACCGCTTCCAGGTCCTGTAGCTGGAGAATTTTCGAGGTCGCATGACGGCTCAGCGCCAGCGCCAGATCCTCCTTGTCGATGCCGAAACCGTCATCGCGCAGACGGATCAGTTTGATACCGCCGTTCTCGATATCGACATCGATCTTGCGCGCACCGGCGTCAAGACTGTTCTCGAGCAACTCTTTAACCACCGAGGCGGGACGTTCAACAACTTCGCCCGCCGCAATCTGGTTGGCCAGCTGCGGCGAGAGCAGGTGAATACGGGTCATGTTACAGCCTGATTCAATGCTTGAAAGGATTGGCGAACAGCCTAACAGCTGTAGCGTTTAACTGGCAGGGATACGCAGCACCTGACCGACACGGATACGATCGCCGCGCAGTTCGTTGACCTTGCGCAGGTCATCGAGCGACACGCCATTGCGCACGGCGATTACCGACAGTGTATCTCCCGGCGCCACCTTGTAGGTGCGTTCAGCCTCCGCCAGGGTGGTACCGCCGCGTTTCATTTCAGCCACACGCGTCATTGCAGGCGGGCGCTCCCAGAAATGAGCCTTTACACCTTGCGCGATCGCCCGCGCCATCTGCTTCTGATAGCCGCTGCTATTCAGCTTCTCCGCTTCCTGTGGATTGGAGATAAATCCTGTTTCTACCAGGATCGACGGGATGTCAGGCGACTTCAACACCACGAATCCAGCCTGTTCCACGTAAGGCTTGTGCATGCGGGCAAAACCGGCGATGTTGTCGTGCACACGCTTGGCCACCTCACGACTGCTGGTCTGACTCGCGGTCATCGACATATCCAGCAGCACACTGGCCAACACGTCATCCTTGTCCTCCAGACTGACGCTGCCGACACCGCCGATCAGGTCGGCACTGTTCTCCTTTCTTGCCAGCCAGCGACCCATTTCGCTGGTGGCGCCCCGGCCGGACAGCACCCACACGGACGCACCCCGGGCACGTTTATCACGTGCAGCATCGGCATGAATGGAGACAAACAGATCGGCGTTGATCTTACGGGCTTTCAGTGTGCGTCCGCGCAGGCTCACATAGTAGTCACCGCTGCGGACCAGTTCGGCACGATAACCCGGCTCGGCATCGATCAGCCTGGCAACCTCCTTGGCGATCGACAGCACCACATTCTTCTCCCGAATGCGCCCGGGCCCCAGCGCTCCGGGATCCTCACCGCCATGACCGGCATCGACGGCCACCACGATGTCTCGCAACGGTCCCGCCGGCGTCGATTTCGGCTGACTGACCACCGGTGCCTCAGGCTCGGCTGCGGTTTCCAGATCCAGCACCAGACGATGGCCATACTGATCATTGGGCTTGAGCTGGAAGCTCTTGGGAGTGATCTCGGCGTTCAGATCAAGCACCAGGCGTACACCATCATCGCGCTGACCTGTGCGCACCCCCGCTATCGGGCCCTTGTCCAGCCCCAAATTGGCGACATCCACGCCGATCCGTGTATTTTTGACATCCAACACCAGACGACGCGGGTTATCGAGCATGAACAGGTTATGCTCCACCGGCGCGCTGAGATCGAATACCAAACGCACGTTGTCCGGCGCCAGCCAGACACGGATATTTTCGATATTGGTCGATGCCTGCGCCACGGCGCTGAATACCAGCGTCAGCAGCAGCGCCAAGCGGGTCAGAATACGCACCAGCCCCTTTACCCCTTCGGCCAAAAATTACCGTTTATCAGGACATTAATGCCCGCACTTCATTAAGTTTATCGGCCAGCTCCCGGCCTTTTTCACTATTATATTGCCACGACAGCCGCCGTCCTGCACCGGCCCGTTCGATACTGATCTCCAGATCGGCTTGCGGCAGCACCCCTCCCCCTCGCTCCGGCCACTCGATCAGACTCAGCGACTCGTCATCGAAATAGTCGCGAATGCCCAGATACTCCAGCTCCTCCGGATCGCTCAGGCGATAGAGATCAAAGTGATAGACCCGCCCGCTTGCCGTCTCATAGGGCTCCACCAAGGTATAGGTGGGACTCTTAACCGCGCCGGTATGGCCAAACCCGTGCAGCACGCCCCGACACAGCGTCGTTTTCCCCATACCAAGATCGCCGTGCAAAAAGATCACACCGCCGGCCTGGGCCAGCGCGGCCAGCTTTTCACCGAAAGCCACCATCGAAGCCTCATCGGCCAGCTCGATCGTCTGTTCAGTCATTTTTTTCCTGTTCATTCATCGCCAATGGAAGGGTATTCAACAGATCGGTTGCCAACAGGCCGCGCGCACCCAGGCGGCGGGCACAGCGATCCGCTGCGCGAGCATGCACCATGACGCCGATCCGCGCAGCATCCAGAGGAGTCAGGCGCTGCGCCAGCAGCGCGCCGATCACCCCGCTAAGCACATCCCCCATCCCTGCCGTCGCCATACCCGGGTTGCCGTCACTGCACAGGTGGATCACATCGCCATCGCAACTGAGCGTTCCCGCCCCCTTGAGCACGACGGTACCGCCATAGCGGTTCTGCAGCTCGCGCACCTGCTCGAACCGATTACCCTGGATATCCGCCACATCGGTCTCCAACAGCCGAGCGGCTTCACCCGGATGAGGTGTAAGCACCCACTCACAAGCAGGTGCCGAAACCGCCTCCTGCGCCAGCAGGTTAAGCGCATCGGCATCCAGCAGCAGCGGCTTGCCGCTATCCAGCACCGCTTGCAGCAGCGTGCGTCCCCAGAGCTGCTGACCAAGCCCTGGACCGGCAACGATCACATCGGCACGGGCGATCAGCGGCTCCAGATCCTCTGCATCCTCGACCGCATGGCACATCACCTCCGGCGCACGGGTAATCGCCGCCAGCCGATGCTCCTCACGGGTAGCCAGGGTCACCAGACCCGCGCCCGAGCGCAGCGCTGCCTGAGCTGCCATCAACGCGGCTCCGCCCATGCCGAGATCACCACCGACAATCAGCAGATGGCCATAGCGCCCCTTGTGCGCAGAACCTGGCCGCGGCGGCAGCAGTTCGCGCAGATCCTCGGTATCGGTACGGAAGGCGCTGACCGGCACCTCCTCGAACACCTCATCCGGCAGCAGCAGGCCGTCGAACAGCAGCTCGCCGACACAGTCGACACCTTCGTGCGTCAACAGCCCCTGCTTCAGCGCGATAAAGGTCAGGGTCAACCCGGCCCTGACCGCAGTCCCGAGCACCGCGCCGGTATCGGCACAGAGCCCAGAGGGGATATCCACCGCCAGAACCGGCACCGTACCGCGATTGATCTGCGCGATCACACTGGCCATCTCGCCACGTACCGACCCGCTCAAACCGATACCGAGCAGCGCATCGACCAGCAGTTCACCGCTGAACTCGATTCCCGAATGCCAGGTTTGCGCCTTGACGCCGAAACCGCTCAACCACTGCCAGGCCTCCAACGCCTCACCGTGCAGGCGCTCGGGGAAGCGTTCGCCGACCACCACCAGCTGCACGTGGATACCCGCCTGCCAGGCAAGCCCCGCCACCACCAGACCATCACCGCCGTTATTGCCGGCGCCACACACGATGGTGACACGCTCAAGTTCAGGCCAACGCTGACCGATCACCGCCCAGACCGCCTGCCCCGCACGTTGCATCAGGCGAAAGCCGGGGATACCGACGCGCTCGATGGCGGTTCGATCCAGCACACGACACTGTTCGGCTGTGTATAATGTGGTCGGCAACACCGTTCTGTTGACGCTCATACTCTGTCCACCCATCACTGATCTGCACGCATTATTTATAGTGGAACAGCCCTTGGCAAACGCAAACCCATCTTCCCCCGCAGAATCCCAACTGCAGGCGCTGGCTGCAGGCCTAAAACAGCGGGCGCGCGAGCTGGGTTTTCAGCAGTGCGCCATCACCCTGCCCGACGCCTCGATGGAAGCCGAGCAGTTGGCAACCTGGCTGGAGCAGGGCTATCAGGGTGAGATGCAGTATCTGGAGCAGCATCTGGACAAGCGCCTGAATCCGCGCCTGCTGGTACCGGGGGTCGAGCGGATCGTGATGGTGCGGATGGATTACCTGCCGCCGGACACCCGCACGCTTAAAACCCTGAGCAACCCGGACAAAGCCTATATCGCCCGTTACACCCTGGGCCGCGATTACCACAAACTGATCCGCAAGCGCCTCAAGCAGCTCGGCCAATGGCTGCAGCAGGAAGCGGGCACAGAGATCGAGGTGCAGTTCCGCCCCTTCGTCGACAGCGGCCCGGTATTGGAACGCCCGCTGGCACGCAACGCCGGCATCGGCTGGGTCGGCAAGCACACCCTGATTCTGAACCGCACGGCGGGCTCGCTGTTCTTTCTCGGCGAGCTGTTCATCAACCTGCCACTGCCGATCGACACCCCGGAGACCGAGTCACACTGTGGCCGCTGCACCGCCTGCCTCGACATCTGCCCGACCCGCGCCTTTCCCGCGCCCGGGGTACTGGATGCCCGGCGCTGTATCTCCTACCTGACCATCGAGTACCGCGGCGCCATCCCGGAGGAGTTGAGACCACTGATCGGCAACCGCATCTTCGGCTGCGACGACTGCCAGCTGATCTGCCCCTGGAACCGCTTTGCCAAACGCTCGCCGGAGGATGATTTCAATCCCCGCCACGCGCTGGACCGGGCCGATCTGCTGACCCTGTTCACCTGGGACGAAGAGACCTTTCTGCGCAATACCGAGGGCTCGGCGATCCGCCGCACCGGCTTCGAAGGCTGGCAGCGCAACCTGGCGGTAGCGCTGGGTAACGGCCGCGGCGGCGAGGAGGTCTTGCAGGCGCTGAGGGCAAAAAGGCCGCACGCCTCAGCCCTGGTTCAGGAACATATCGACTGGGCGCTGGAGCGGCTTGAATCGGCAGCGGAACCCACCCCTCTGCCGATACTGCGCCATCCGGGAGCGAAACGGATCCGGGATTAAAGGCGGAAGAAATGCTCGCGATAGTAGCGCAGCTCCTCGATGGAGTCGCGGATATCGTCCAGCGCCAGGTGCGTGCTCTGCTTCTTGATCCCCTTCAACAACTCGGGCTTCCAGCGCCGCGCCAGCTCCTTGACCGAGCTGACATCCAGGTTGCGGTAATGGAAGTACTCCTCAAGCTCGGGCATGTAAGCGTACAGAAAGCGTCGATCCTGGCCGATGCTGTTACCGCACATGGGCGACACCCCCTTGTCCACATGCTGGGCGATAAACGCCAACATCTGCTGCTCCGCCTCCGCCTCGCTGGTGGTGCTGGCGCGCACGCGCTCGGTCAGGCCGGACTGGCCGTGCTGGCGAGTGCACCACTCATCCATCTGGTCGAGCAGGGAATCCGGCTGATGCACACAGATCACCGGACCTTCGGCGACCAAATTAAGATCCGCGTCGGTGATGATCACCGCCATCTCGATGATGCGATCCTTCTCCGGTATCAGACCGGTCATCTCCAGATCGACCCAGATAAGATTTTGATCTCGGCCCTTTGGATCTTGCGCCATACCAGGCTCTCCCCATGCAAATACTGTAAATTCTACCCAAATTAGAATACCTTAGCACATCAACTTTATAGCCCAGGAAAGCAGCGCCCAAGCGATGGCGAAACGCAAGCTAACAAGACGCCAGGCTTGGCGTGTAGACAAGATTCAGGCAGAGCGCACCAAGCGCGCCGAACGCCGCGACACCCAGCTTGATGCCAAGCTCGAGGGCGGCGATCTGGGGCCCGAGCAAGCGGGTCTGATCATCTCCCACTTCGGTCGCAGCGTGGATGTGGAAGCGCTGGAGGGCGCTACTGCCGGCAGCATCTACCGTTGCCATATGCGTACCCACCTGGGCCAGCTGGTCACCGGCGATCGGGTGATCTGGCGCGCCTCCAATGACGGCGGTGTGGTGGTCGCGGCACAACCGCGCAAAAGCGAACTGCAACGCCCCAACAACCAGGGTGAATTGAAGCCGGTGGCCGCGAATATCGACTTCATCGTCATCGTCTTCGCCGTCGAGCCGCGCGCCCACCCCAACCTGATCGACCGCTACCTGGTGGCCGCCGAGGCCAGTGGCATCGAACCGGTACTGTTGTTGAACAAGATCGATCTGCTGGACAGCGAAGCGGGGGCCTACCTGCCTCCGCTGCTGGCCCAGTACGAAGCGATCGGCTACCGCGTACTCAAGGCATCGACCACGGCAGAGCATGGGCTCGATCCGCTCAAGACGCTACTGAAAGATCGCGTCAGCGTGTTTGTCGGCCAGTCCGGCGTGGGCAAGTCGTCACTGATCAACGCCCTGCTCCCCGGTATCGACCTGAAAGTGGGCGAGCTGTCGGAACAGACCCGCAAGGGCCGGCATACGACCACTACCGCACGGCTGTTCCACTTCCCCGAGGGCGGGGAACTGATCGACTCCCCGGGGATCCGAGAGTTCGCGCTCTGGCATATCGAGCCGGAACAGGTTCTGGAAGGGTTTCGCGAACTGCGCCCCCTGCTCGGCCACTGCCGCTTCCGCGACTGCAGGCATGAAAGCGAGCCCGGCTGCGCGTTCAAGGCCGCACTGGAAGCCGGTGAGATCAGCGCCAGCCGCTTTAACAGCTATCGTCAGATTCTACAGTCGCTGCAGTCGGGACAGCTGCGCGACGGTTAATCTGAACACAAGAACGAACGCAACGGGTCCTTTAGCATGAGCAGTACGGACAACCTATATGGAGTGGAAGCCTGGGCCGGCTATCTGGGCGAGAAAACGCTGCCAGTCCGCGCCAGTACCCTGGTTCGCCTCAAGCGCGCCCTGAGCGACGACCGCACCACCCTGGCCCAGCTCGCGCACCAGGTCCGCATGGATCCCGTACTGTCATTGCACGTCACCCGCCAGGCGCAAATCATTCACGAAGCCAAGGGCTCCTCGGTCACCAGCGTCGACCATGCCATCGCCTCGCTCGGTTTCGGCCAGATCGAAACCCTGGCCAGCGAACTGGACACGATCAAGATCCATCCGCACAGCGTCGCGCAACGCAGCTTTTTCCGCTCCATTGCCGCCAGCAACCACGCCTCCGTGCAGGCCGCGGACTGGGTCCATCACAAGCAGCTGCCCTACGCCGAAGAGGCGCGTCTCGCCGCACTGTTCTATGGCTTGGTGCACTGGATGCTCTGGCTGTATGCACCACTGCACAAGCACAGGTTTGCCATTGCGGTTATCGATAACGGCGAAAGCCCGGTCGATGCGGAGCGACGCATCTTCGGCGGCACCACGCAAGAGATCGGCAGGGCGCTGGCCGATCGCTGGAAGCTCACCGAATTGACCGTGCTGGCACTGGACCACGAAACATCACCCTCACTGAGCCTGCTGAAACAGCTGCACCTGCGTGCACTGAAAGACCCTCGGCTTGAGGAGGACGACCTGCGCCAACTCAATCACTTGGTACAGCAGCACTACTTCCCGGTCAAACTGGCTAACTGGATGGCACTCAACGTCAGCCGAGGCTGGGACCATAACCGCGCCCACCGCACCTTCGATATCATCAGCGATTATCTGGATCTGCCGCTGCCGGAAACCATGGCACGCCTGCATCGCAACTGCGCCGTTGCGGCCAGAAGCTATTACGTCCCCGGCATCATGACACCGGCCGCCGAGCTGATCCTGCTGCCGGGGGCCGGCCGCCTGCCGCACCGGCTCTCCGAGCGGGAACTAAGCGCCTATGCCGGCCGCTTCCCTGAACCGGTGGAACATGCACCGATGCCGGCCCCTGAAATAAACGACCCGCTGGCGGAAGAGACAGTCTACACACCCGAACTGCTCAACCCCCATATCTACAACCAGGTACTCAAACGGTTCCAGAACGGTTACGAGCTGTACACCAAACCCGCCCACATCCTGCATGGCTTACTGCAGGGGGTGCACGGTGGCATCGGCCTTGAGCGCGCCATGCTGCTGTTGGTCCACCCACAAAGCCAGAGCCTGCGCGCAGCGCGTGCAATCGGAATATCCCAGGATGATCCGATGACCCATCTTGAGATCGACCTGAAGCAAGCCCGACTGTTTGCCAAGCTCTGTGAAAAGCCGTCCATGCTGCAGATCGACGAAACCAACCGCAGCCAGATCCACGCCTCCCTGCCAGAGCAACACCAGGGCTGGTTCGGACAGAACGATGGCCTGATAATGTCGATCTTCAGGGGCAGGACACCGGTCGCCTTGATCTATGCCGACCGCCAGGGTGCGAATACACCGCTGGTCGAGTTTCACCAGCAGCATTTTCGCGAACTGTGCCAGGCCGCGAGCCAGGCTCTCAAACAGATCGGCGCCGCCGACTAACATCGCGCCCCCTGTTCAAGCTCCATAGAACCCGATAAACCGGAGAGAAACCTTGGCAACGCTTCCGCTTGTGATTGAACCCCAACAGCTGGCCGAACGGCTGAACGACCCGGCGCTGTTGATCATCGACCTCTCCAGCGCCGAGAACTACGCCAACGGCCATATTCCCGGCGCGATCCATGTCGACCCCAAACAACTGCAGCGCGGCAAGGGGCCGGTGCCCAACAAGCTGCCGACCGTCGAACAACTGAACACGCTGTTTTCCGCCATCGGCCTGACCCCTGAGCGCCAGGTCATCGTCTATGACGACCAGAAAGGCCCCTGGGCCGGCCGCATGATCTGGACTCTGGCGATCGCCGGCCATGACCGCGCCAGCCTCCTCAACGGACAGCTACCGGCCTGGCTGGCCGCCGGACTGCCCACCGAAACCTGCACCAACAACCCGGTGCCCAGCCAGTTCAGTGCGACCCTAAACGAGCAGCTGGTGGTGGATATCCCCTGGTTGCTGGACCATCTGGACGACCCGCAGGTGAAGATCTGGGATGCCCGCAGTGCCGAGGAGTATCGCGGCGAGAAAGTGGTCAATGCCAAAGCGGGGGGACATATCCCCGGCGCCAAACTGCTGGAGTGGACCGATCTTCTTGAGCCAGGCCCGATCCCCCGCCTGCGCGACCGCGACAGCCTGCACGCACGGCTTGCCGACGCTGGCCTCGACGACGCACGCACCCTGGTGACCCACTGCCAGACCCATCGACGCTCCGGCCTCACCTGGCTGGCCGGACGCTGGCTCGGCCTTACCGATATTCGCTGTTACGATGGCTCCTGGTTCGAGTGGGGCAACACCCCCGACCTGCCGATCGAACGCTGATCTGACCTCGTCGGCTAACCTAGCCTCTGGAGTGATACTTGAAAGACAAGCTGTTTATCCTGCTGCAACACCTGCTGCCCCAGCACCTGCTGTCGCGTCTGGTTGGACGGATCGCCGATTGCCGCACCCCCTGGGTAAAGAACCTTTTTATCGACCTGTTTCATAAGCACTACAGGATCGATATGAGCCTGGCCGCCGAGGAGAACCCGCGCGCCTACCCCAGCTTCAACGAGTTTTTCACCCGCGCCCTGAAAGATGGCGTGCGCCCGATCGATCCGGCGGCCGACGCACTGGTTTCCCCCTGTGACGGCGCCGTCAGCCAGGCCGGCGCGATCAGCTATGGCCGGCTGATCCAGGCCAAAGGGCGGGGCTACAGCCTGACCACTCTGCTTGGCGGATGCGCCGAGCGTGCCGAACCGTTCATCAACGGCAGCTTCGCCACCCTCTACCTGTCGCCGAAGGATTACCACCGCGTGCACATGCCGGTCAGCGGCACCCTGCGCGAAGCGATCTACGTGCCGGGGGATCTCTATTCGGTCAACCACGCCACGGCGCACGGTGTGGAGAGTCTGTTTGCCCGCAATGAACGCCTTGTCACCATCTTCGATACCGAGTACGGTCCTATGGCGATGGTACTGGTCGGCGCAATGATTGTCGCCGGCATCGAAACGGTCTGGTCCGGCCCCGTGGCGCCCCAATCTCGCAAGCCGCAAACCCTGTACAGCCGCCTCAACCCCGCCCCGGTACGGCTGGAAAAAGGGCAGGAGATGGGCCGTTTTCACCTTGGCTCCACGGTCATCCTGGCCTTCGGCGCAGACGTACTGCGCTGGGAGGAATCGCTGACCCATGGTGCCGAAGTGGTGCTTGGACGTCGCATCGCCACCATTACCAGCAAAGCCTGACACCACCCATATACGCACGACATCGCGGCGGGAGAGAGTTATGAATACACACTGGCACGACAGCCTGGCAGCCCTGGGCTATACCCTGGATGAGCAGGGCAATGCCACGACCGGCAACAGCACCAGCCAAGACAGCACCTGCCTGGTGCCGCTTACCCGGCAGCGGATCATTCGCATCACCGGCCCGGAGGCACAGAAGTTTCTCCAGGGGCAGCTGAGCTGCAACCTGGCCGAGGTCGAACGCATCGGTAGCCGCCTGGGCTCCCACTGCAACATCAAGGGCCACATGATCAGCCTGTTCCGGGTGATGAAGCAAACCCCCGAATCCTTCTGGCTGCGCAGCAATAGCGGCAATGCCGACAAGGCACTGGCCACGATAAAAAAATATATCCTCTTCTCCAAGGCCGAAGCACAGCTGAGCGATGACCTGGTCGGCATCGGCCTGTTCGGCCCCAATGCGACCGAACTCGGAGCCCAGATCATCGCCACCATCCCGGCCGAGAACGATGGTGTAAGCGTAGAGGGCGAGAAGCTGCTGGTACGGGTGCCGGGGAATCGTTTCGAGTGCTGGCTACCCGCCGCCGATGCCGCCGAACTGATCAAACAGCTGAGTCAACAGGCGATGCTGGCCGGTACCGACGACTGGCTGCTGCAGGAGATCCGCGCCGGCCTGCCCGAACTGAACAGCGACACCTCCGAAGCCTTTATTCCGCAGATGACCAACCTGCAGGTGTTCGACGGCGTCAGCTTTACCAAAGGCTGCTATACCGGCCAAGAGGTCGTCACCCGCCTGCAGCACCGCGGCATCCTGAAAAAGCCGATGTACAGGGCCAGCGTTACAAGCACTGAGCGCCCGCAGCCAGGCCAGGCACTGCATACCGCCGAAAAAGAGGATGTCGGCCAGGTGGTGATCGCGGCTCCCACTGGCGCCGGCCAGTATGAGCTGCTGGCCGTGATCAACAAGGAGCAGGCGGAACACTCCGACATTCGTCTGGGTAGTGCTGAAGGTCCGGTATTAGAGCTTTTGGAACTCCCCTACGAACTTGACCCACGTCTGTTCGAGAGTAAACGGTAAACGAAAGAAGCCCGGATCGCTCCGGGCTTCTTCGTATCTCCAACCATCACTCCGCTGCATTACATCGTGACTATATCCACCTTGGTCGATTCCACGATATCGAGCAACTCCTGCGTTTCCTGTTCTGGCACGCTGTGCTTGGCCAGTACCTCCTTGAATATCGACACCATGCGTCCCCACTCGGCCTCGGTGATATTCAAATGGGCATGTGAAGACTTCATGTCACGCCCTTGATACTGGCAGGGACCACCGGTTACCTGACAGACCAGTGCGGTTACCTGGTACTTGAGATAGGGCGCCGGAACCCGCTTCCTTGCCTCATCTATTGCAGGATTCGCATTGAGCACCTCGTCCGGCACCAGCGCATCGATAAAATCGCTAACCACCACCGAAACCGGCGCCAGTCCACCCAAACGATCGTAAAGCGACGGTCCCTTCGTCTCAGCAGAATCCTGCGCCACGACAAGCGGTGCCGCCAACGCTAGCACTGCACTTAGCATAAGAGCGGAGCCTGTCTTTATAAGCGAACAACTCATAACGCTACTCCTCTTCTCAATCGAAAAGCATCACCGAACCCCACCGGGGTACAGAGTGATGCCGCTTGGCTGATAATCGACTGCAGCGCACTCCGATAGCGGTCGAAGGCGGGAGTGCCGGTATACCGTACCGGCTCAAGGAAAGGAGCTAATGGACAACCACCACAGCAGCTGCCGGGTGCGCACGTTGTTTCAGCGTCATGCGAAGTATAGTCCAGTCGCGGACTGACACCGGTGAAACGCACCATGAACTACGCGGTACAAACATGACAATTGCCTTACCCAACAGAGGCCACCTTACACCTCCCCGTCAGGCGTAAACCTTGGACTTCCCCCGAAACGGGTGACACGTCCCAGCCCACGATGTGGGCGAACTTCGTGTGATTGTTAGCCATTTTTATCTCGCGATTGTTCTTCAAGTTCTCTGAGGTGCTGTGCTCTAACTCGTTTCAGTCGATTTCTACGCGATATCTTCACGGTTAAAACATATATAAATAAAGTCAGTACACCTGCGCTAACCCCATATCTATAGAGTGGAGGAGTGTCGAATAACCAAACCATAATCAATACGATAGCAGTCAGCGAAAGGGTCATTCCTAATAGTCGCTCCCCCATATAACGTTGCGACCATTGTTCTTGACTTTCGTACTGGCCATTACTAGTGCGACGGCTGGCTGCGTTTTTGATATCACGCCGGGCTATTCCAAACTCGTTATTGGCTTCTCCTCCCCAGCCCATGTCACTCTCCTTTTATATGGCTAACGTCGCGTTAAAGGGCCGAAAAAAGCGTAGATTTTGAGGTTCCAGTGAGCGTAGCGAACGATTTTGAACGCTTCGTTAACGGCCATTACCACTACTCCACACGTATCTATTGAATACCGCCGGAGTCAATGCTGTAACAACAACAGCAGATATCAAACTCAACACACTGGACCAATCTTCTATAAAATCTAGTCCGTAACAGACCCAAGCTTCTGGATAATCTTCGCAGTACAGTGGTGCGTCCATGACCGCTAGAGCAACAAAGGGACATAACAGCAACGCCCCGATCAGAGTTTGGATACCGTAGCTCGTGCAACCACTGAAAAACGCAAAGCACTTTGGATAAGCCAATCTCTTCCACTTTGCGAAGATGTAGCTCCAGAAGACAGGTAACCACAACAGAACAACCAGCCCTATTCCTATCCCTAACGAAATACCAAAACTTTTAAAAGTCACTTTATCCTTCCATGTCCGTAACGTAAGCCGTTAACGCCGCGCACAGGGGCGGCCAAAAAGCGCAGCGTTTGGACGTCCCAGCGACCAACGGGAGCGACTTCCGGGTAGGAGCCGCCCTCTCGGGCGACGCCCCCCACAGATCCGGACGTGAGCCTTCACTCATCCGGTTCCTCGG
>NZ_JAHREP010000035.1 GCF_019084545.1 Marinobacterium ramblicola | reverse complement strand
ACGGCGCCGAACAGGCTGCCGCTACCCAGCGTCTTGCTGCCGGAGAAGCCGTACTTGGCGTAGCCTTCGCTCCAGGCGGGGCTGGATTCGCTGTTGCCGTAGGTCTCCTCGCTGCTGAAATGGCCGAGGATTATCTCGATATCCAGGTTCAGCTCGGTGCCGTCCTGGTTGTACAGGTTGTAGGCGGAGGCGGAACCGGAGGCGGCGGCGATTGCCGAGCCCAACAGCAGTGCGGATAGTGAAGGACGAAATGCTTTTCTCATGAAGTGTTCCTCAGTGTGTTTTTTTAGCTTTTCTTGTTGTGTTTGTCGGTTGCACTGAAGGTGAGAGGGGAGTCACCGAAAATACGAGATTCATTAGATCGCTTTTGCGAAAGGCTAAAAATCAACCGTACGGTTGATCCGGGGAACTATTGCTGCTGTTTGCGGTACTGCTGGGCGGTGACGCCGGTGTGTTTCTTGAAGAAGCGGGAGAAGTAGGCTGGGTCGGCGAAGCCGAGTTCGTAGCAGATCTCGCTGCTGCTCAGGCTGCTGAAGGTGAGCAGGCGCTTGCACTCCTGCACGATACGGTCGTGGATCAGTTTTTTCGGCGAGCGGTTGGAGATCCGCTGACAGATCTGGTTGAGACGGCTCTCCGATACCCCCATCTCCTGGGTGTATTGGGGCAGGTGCCACTGCTGTCGGTAATGCTCCTCGATCAGGTCGGAGAAGCGGTGGAACAGCCGGAGATCGTCATTATTGACGGTCATGCTCTCGGCGCGTCTGCTCGACAGCCGGGCGATGCGGATGATCAACAGCCGGACCAACGAGTCCAACGCCAGGTTCTTCGCCACCAGCTCCTGGTACCACTCTGCACGGATATTGCGCAGGTTCTGCGCCAGTCGTGTCCATAGCTTGCGCTGCTCTTGATTGAGGCTGGCGCGCTCAAGACAGATCCCCTCGCTGAGGTTACTTTCGATCTCCTGCTCCAGACCATCTTTCATCAACTGCCAGACGATCGACTGATGAATGGTCAGCACATGACCTTTGGCGTCGGCTTCGGTCAGGAAGGAGTGCGGTACCGAGGGCGGGGTCAGGAAACAGGCCGGGCCGGTGACGTGGTAGATCTTGTCGTCGATATGGAAGCTGATCTCACCGCGGTCGATATAGTGGATCTGCATATACTGGGCATGCCGGTGCACCGGCATATCGCGGCCGAAGAAGCCGGCCAGGTTTTCCAGCACGTCGTAATGGATCGGGGCGTCGATATAGCGCTGGTCGTAATCCTGCCCCAGAATGATGTTGGGGATCCAGGCGCTGTGTTCGGAATCGGTCACGCGGAGTCCAGAATCTGTTAGATAGGGGCGCCCCTGAACCGGGGCGCCCTTCAGTCTACCAGATCAGACTTTACCGAGCTGCGGCACCTTGTGCGTGCCGTGCGCGATGCAGACGTTCTTCGTTTCCATGTAGAAATCGAAGCTCCAGTCGCCGCCGTCACGACCGATACCGGACATCTTGATGCCGCCGAACGGGGAGGGCAGGTTACGGTTGTTCTCCGAGTTCACCCACAGCATGCCCGCTTCGACATGCTTGGCCATGCGCATGGCGCGACCGGTGTTCTCGGTCCAGATGTAACCGGCCAGGCCGTATTCGGTGTCGTTGGCGATGGCGATCGCTTCCTCTTCGGTGTCGAAGGAGATGGCGGTCAGCACCGGGCCGAAGATCTCCTCCTGAGCGATGCGCATCTTGTTGTTGGCACCGGTGAACAGGGTCGGCTGGACGTAGTTGCCGGCCGGATCCAGACCTTCACGACCGTCCAGGATACGGTTGCCGCCGACGGCGATGTTGGCACCATCCGCCTTGGCGATATCCATGTAGCTCATCACCTTCTCGAAGTGGCCGGTGTGCACCAGCGGGCCCACTTCGGTGTTTGGATCGAGCGAGTGGCCGACGCGCAGGTTGCGCACGCGCTGCTCCAGCGCGGCGATGAACTTGTCGCGGATACCGCTCTGGATCAGCAGACGGCTGGAGGAGGTGCAGCGTTGGCCGTTCAGGCTGTAGATCATGAACACCACGGCATCCAGTGCGCGCTCGAAGTCGGCGTCGTCGAACACGATCACCGGGTTCTTGCCGCCCAGCTCGAAGTGCATCCGCTTCAGGGTGTCGGCACCCTGGCGCATGATGTGGGAACCGGTAGCGGACTCGCCGACCAGGGCCACGGCCTTGATCGCCGGGTGTTCGGTCAGGCGCTTGCCGACGTTTTCGCCGAAGCCGTTGACCATGTTCCACACGCCCTTGGGCAGCACTTCATCGGCGATCTCGGCCAGGATATAGGCGCTCAGCGGGGTCAGTTCCGCTGGCTTGTGCACCACGGTGCAGCCTGCCGCCAGGGCCGGAGCGATCTTCCAGGTGGAGAGCATGAACGGCGTGTTCCACGGCGTGATGATGCCGACCGGACCGATCGCCTTGCGCAGGGTGTAGTTGGTGTGCTCATCCTGATGCAGCGCCAGGCCGTTCTGCGCTTCCGGCGCCTTGTCGGCGAAGAAACGGAAGTTGGCGGCACCGCGCACGGCGGCCTGCTTCATGAAGCGGATCGCCTGACCGCAGTCCATCGACTCGACCAGGGCGATCTCGTCGGCGCGCTCGACCAGACGGTCGGCAAACTTGTGCAGCAGCTTCTTGCGTTCGGCACCGGGCATGTTGGACCAGGCGTCGAATGCGTCTTCGGCGGCCTGGCAGGCGGCGTTTACGTCGTCGACGGAGCCCGCCATCACCTTGCCGATGGAGGAGTTATCGGTCGGGGTGAGGTTGTCGTACTCCTTGCCGCCCTGACCCAGGGTGAATTCGCCGTTGATGTAGTGGCCGGTGGTGTTGTTCTTGAAGCGCTCCAGATATTGAGTGGCGCGTTCCAGGTTGGTCTGCAGTGTATCGCTCATCATTATTCTCCCGAAGCTATTGCCTCAATCAGTATTTGTCGCCGTAGTATTCCTGCTCGCTGACCATACGGGTCTCGAGTGAGCAGATATCCTCGATAGTACAAACGATGGTGTCGCCCGGCTGGCAGTCGACAATTCCATGCGGTGTACCGGTGCAGATCATATCGCCCGGGTTCAGGGTCATGATCTTGCTCAGGTATTCGATGACGAACGGCACGTCAAAGATCATGTCCTTGGTGCTGCCGTCCTGAGTGACCTTGCCGTTGACGGTGGTGGTCAGTCTCAGCGCGTTGGCATTGGGGATATCCGCGGTATCGACGATCCAGGGGCCCATCGGCAGCAGTGAGTCACGGCTTTTGACGCGCAGGTTGGGGCGGTAGTAGTTTTCCAGATAGTCGCGGATCGCAAAGTCGTTGCACACGGTGTAACCGGCCACGTACTCCAGCGCATCTTCACGCTTGATGTTCTTGCCGGTTTTGCCGATCACGGCGACCAGTTCGCACTCATAGTGCTGATAGTCGATGTTGTCCGGACGGTAGCTCACCTGCTTATGGCCGGTCAGACAATTGGCATGCTTGATAAAGATCAGCGGCTCTTTCGGCGGCTCGAACGCCAACTCGGATGCGTGATCGGCGTAGTTGATGCCCAGCGCGAAGATGGTGCCCGGCGTTTTCACCGGCGGCAGCCAGGTAATCGCATCGGAATCCAGTGCGACGTCCAGCACCTCGCCTTCAGATGTGGTGATTGTGTCATCAGCGGCGATGTCGATATCCAGTTCGCGGCCGTCAAAAATGATGCGTGCATGTCTCATGTTCAGGCACCTCCCAGAGTATTTGTCAGGGTGCCTACACCCTCGATGCTTGCTTCAACCTTGTCGCCCTTGGCCACGGCAACACGCTCACCGGCGAAGCCGACGGCGATGATCTCGCCCGGCTGCAGGGTCATGATGCGTGAAATGATGCTGATCAGTTCAGCGACGCTAAGCTGCATATTGGCCAGTTCAAAGACGCTCTTCTGTTCACCGTTGATGTTTATGCAGACGCTCAGTGCGTCCGGCTTGGCGATCTTCTCCGCCGATACGATTTCCGGGCCGACCGGTGCGGAACCGTCCAGGCACTTACCCTTGATATCCGGGCGGTAGTAGCTCTCTTCCGGCAGGGAGAAATCGCCGACGATGGTGTAACCGCCGACATGGTCGAGTGCTTCGTCGACGGATACGCGGCAGGTCTCCTTGCCGATCACCACGCCCAGGCTCGCGCCAACTGCCATGGCCGGTACGTCGTTACCGTCAAAGTCCTTGGCCCACTCGATCTCGGCGCCGTCGATGTTCCAGGTGTTGCGCGGCTTGTAGTACAGCACCGGTTGGGTGGGCGGCTTTTTATAGGGCGCTTCATTGAAGGTGCTTGCCAGCGCCGCCAGTTGCGCCTTGTCGTTTAGCGCGACGCAGACCAGTTTGCTGTTAACCAGGGTATTCGTTGTCATATTCAACCTTTGTCTCTTAGTCTCCCGCTGTTATTAGTAACCAGCTTGGGGCTTGTCTTCTTCAACCGGCTTGCCGCTCTTGAACTGCTGTGCCAGTTTGCGGGTCGCCTGGGCCAGGATCATGGTGTCGACGCCGACACCGACGAAGTTGGCGCCCTGGGCCACGTACTGCTCGGCCAAGGAGGGATCCAGGCACAAGAGGCCAGCGTATTTCCCGGCGGCGCGGATCTTGTTCAGACCGGTGTTGATCGCCTCGACCACCACCGGGTTACCGGCATCGCCGATATAGCCCATGGAGGCGGACAGATCCGAGGGGCCGATAAACACGCCGTCGACACCCTCTACGGCGAGGATCTCATCCAGGTTTTCCATCGCGCTGGCGGTCTCCACCTGCACGATCAGGCAGATCTCGTCGTTGGCTTTCTTCAGGTAGCCGGGGATCTGGTTCCAGCGTGCAGCGCGGGCCAGAGAGGTACCCAGACCACGGATACCGGCCGGTGGGTAACGCACGGCGCGGACCAGCTGCTTCGCCTGTTCGGCGTTTTCGACCATCGGCACCAGCAGGGTCTGCACACCGATATCCAGCAGCTGCTTGATCAGTGCGGTATCGCCCTCCACCGGACGCACGATCGGCGCCACGTCGTAGGGGGCGATCGCCTGCAGGTGAGACATGATGGTGCGCAGGTCGAACGGCGCATGCTCGCTGTCGATCAGCAGCCAGTCGAACCCGGCCACCGCGGCGATCTCGGCGGCGCTGTTGTCCGGCAGTCCGAGCCAGAGGCCGTACTGGGTCTGGCCGGTGGCCAGGCCCTGCTTGAAACGGTTTTTCGGCATCTCCATCAGAGACTCCTTCTGAATCGGTTATACGAAGCCTATTTACACGAAACGTAGACCGATGCCGCCCAGCGGGCCGAAGTCGGCATGGATGGTATCGCCGGCCTTGACCGGTACCGGACGGGTGAAGGAGCCGGCCAGAATGATCTGGCCCGGCTCCAGGCCGACGCCGTGCGGCGCGAAGCGCTTGCACACCCAGCTGATCCCCTTGGCCGGATGGCCGAGTACACCGGAGGCCAGACCGGTCTCCTCGATCTGACCGTTCAGGTAGAGCGCGGCACCGGCCCAGCGCAGATCCATCTCGGTCGGCTTGATCGGGCGCCCGCCGAGGATGATGCCGGCGTTGGCGGCGTTATCGGAGATGGTGTCGTACACCTTACGGGTGTAGCCGGTTTCCGGGTCGGTACGCATGCAGCGCGCGGCGATCAGTTCCAGCGACGGAATGACGTAATCGGTAGCGTTGTAGACATCGAAGATGCTGACGTTTTCGCCGAACAGCGGCTTGTTCAATATGAACGCCAGCTCCACCTCGATACGCGGGTCGAGGAAGTCGGATGCTTTCAGTGTGGCACCATCCTCGAACAGCATGTCGTTGAGCAGGACACCGTAGTCCGGCTGATCGATGTTGACCGCCATCTGCATGGCGCGAGAGGTCAGGCCCACCTTGTAGCCGATGACCGAACGACCGTCATCGATCTTGCGGTCGACCCAGGCCTTCTGGATCGCATAGGCGTCGTCCATGGTCATCTCGGGGTGCTGAAGGGTCAGCGCGGGGATCTGCTTACGCTCGACTTCAGCCTGGTAGAGCCGCTCCGCGGCCGTTTTGATCTGCTCTTGGGTCAACATGTCGGGACTGAACCTTTCGTGGTATCGGCGCTGATCCATTGGCTGGCTGCTCTGTGACTGCAGTACCGGGAGCGGTGTTGCCGATGTTAGTTAATTTGTTAAGTTTCGTTCGCGAAGCGTGCCTCGCTTCAGCTAGCGTCCGTTAATTGCATTTTAGTTAACATCTTAAGTAAGTCAACCTGTCGTCGTTCGGAAATCACCATTGTTAGAGCTTAGTAGGAATATTCTGCACGGCCAGAATCGTCCCTGGCCCCCTGGAACTCAGGGGTAGCAGTGCATCTTGAGTCGAAGACACGACCAATTATCCGGGTATGCACATTGACAAAAGTTAATATGTTAATTAAGTTTTGCTGTAACGGACGTGTTTGAGCGTCCCAGCCCCAAAGACAAAATAGCTACAACAAGCACGGGAGTCGCTGAAATGCCCCATTTCATCGTCGAGTACTCAGGAAACCTGCATGACAAGCTGGAGTTCCAGCCGCTGTTCAAGTCACTGCATGAGTATGTCGTGTCAACCGGTGCCTTTCCTATCGGTGGCGTGCGCAGCCGCGCCATCCGCTGCAATGACTTCCGCGTTGCGGACGGTCGCGAAGATTTCGCCTTCCTCAACCTGAACCTCAAGATCGGTCACGGCCGTGATATGGCGTTGAAGAAAGAGGTGGCGGAGCGGGTGTTCGAGATCCTCTGCGATTGGATGAAGCCGATCACCGACAATGGCTACTGTCAGATCTCGTTCGAGATGACCGAGCTCGATCCGGTGCTCAAGTTCAACAAGAACAACATTCATCCTCTATTCGCAAAATCCTGACGCCAGACGACTGGCACAGCGCTTTCGCTGCGGCTTCATGCTGCGTTGAAAGTTAATATGTTAATAAATAACTATAATCTCACTACAGAGAAGCAGGTGGATAGCAATGATCAACAAGAAACTCTTTTCCAAGGCCAAAGCTGCAATCGCGCTGGGAGCGCTGACCCTGTCCAGCAGCGTATTCGCTGAAACCGTACTGCACGTCGGTACCTGGCTGCCGCCAACCAATCCGCAGAACGCCGTGGTCTGGCCGACCTGGGCGAAGTGGGTAGAAGAGGCGACCGAAGGTCGCGTGCGGGTTGAGATTCAGGACGGCCTGGGCCACCCGAAAACCCTGTTCCAGCTGGTTGAGGACGGTGTGATCGACGCCAGCTTCAGCTACCACGGTTATGTGCCGGGCCGTTTCGAGCTGCCGCAGGCGGTCGAGCAGCCGGGTCTGGGAGTCAGCGCTGAGGCGGCGTCCGTGGCACTCTGGCGCGTCTATGACAAGCACTTCAAGCAGGCCGACGAGTTTGCCGGTCTCGAAGTGATCGGTATGTTTACCCACGGTCCGGGCTATATCCACTCCAAGGAGCCGATCACCGCCTGGGATCAGATCAAGGGCAAGAAGATCCGTATCGGTGGTGGCGTACAGAGCGTACTCGGCGAGCGCATGGGCATTACTCCGGTCGCCGCGCCGGCACCCAAGGTGTACGAGATGCTGCAGCAGGGCGTTATCGACGGTGTATTCCTGCCGATGGGCGAGCAGAAGGCGCTGCGCCTGAATGAAGTGGCGCCGAACGTCACCATGCTGCCGGGCGGTATGTACCTGGGTAGCTTCTCGATCTTCATGAACCCCGATTTCCTTGACGATCTGGATCCGAAAGACCGTGAGGCGATCCTCAGCGTGTCCGGCGAGAAGCTGTCGCAGATGGCCGGCAAGGCCTGGGATGCGATCGATGCCGAAGGTTACAAGGTGGCTGAGGAGTCCGGCGTTAACCTGATCGAGGTGAAGGAAACCGATCCGATGGCGCGTGAATTCTACTCTATGATCAAGGGAATGAAGGAGGAGTGGGTCGAGAGCGTGGCTGACCGTGGCATCGATGCCAAGGCCGCAATCGATGAGCTCTGGTCCATCGCCCGCGACTATGAAAGCGGCAAGAATTAATAGGTACGACTATGTCTCTAAGTGCATGGGTTCATGCGCACTATGACGAGGTGGGGCCAGTCAGGTGGCTGGCCTTCGCCCTTGAAGTAGTCGCCGCAACCGTACTGTTTTTGCTGATGCTGCTGACCTGTGTCGATGTCACCGGCCGTTATCTGTTCGCCAACTCCCTCGACGGCGCTACGGAACTAACCGAGATCGGGCTGGCGATCATGCTGTTCGCCGAGATGCCGGTGGTAACCTGGCGCGGCGGCCATGTGGTGGTCGATATCCTTGACCGCGTCATGGGCAACGCCGTGGTCAAGGCGCTGGGTCTGCTCGCCGCACTGGTGATCTCCACCTCGATGTACTTCCTCGGCGTGCGCATCTTCGAATTGGCCGAACGCTCGCTGCGGCGCGGCGTGCAGACCGAGTATCTCGGCATACCCACCGGCTATATCGTCGAGTACATCGCAGCAATGAGCTGGTTCACGGCAGTGGGGATGATCACCTACGGTATCTACCGCATCCTCACCACCCAACCGAAATAGGTCCTAAAAGGTACAGTCTATGTCTGTCGTACTGCTCGGATTTGCGGTCCTGCTACTGCTGATTCTTGTTGTCCGGATGCCGATCGCGTTCGCTATGGGACTGGTTGGCTTCTTTGGCTTCGCCGCGCTTCAGGGACTGGAGTTCGGCAATCTGATGGATTTCCGCTGGAGCGGCGTGCTCTCCATGGCCTCCTACCGTGTCATCGATACGGTGCAGGAGTACAGCCTGTCGGTGATCCCTCTGTTCATTCTGATGGGTAACCTGGTCACCCGCTCCGGCCTGTCGCAGGAGTTGTACCATGTATCCAACGCCTTCCTCGGCCACCGCAAGGGCGGTCTGTCGATGGCGACCGTGGTTGCCTGTGGCGGCTTCTCCGCAATCTGCGGTTCCAGTCTGGCCACATCCGCCACCATGGCACGGGTGGCGATGCCGCCGATGCGCAAGTATGGCTACTCGGATAGCCTGGCGGCTGCCTCGATCGCCGCCGGCGGCACCCTGGGCATCCTGATTCCGCCCAGCGTGATTCTGGTGATCTACGGTCTGCTGACCGAATCCAGTATCCGTGAGCTGTTCGCCGCCGGTTTCATCCCCGGTATGCTCGGTATTCTGCTCTACCTGGCCGCCGTGCGTTACGTGGTCTGGCGTCATCCTGAACAGGGGCCGGCCGGCGACAAGATGGCTTGGCCCGAGCGGTTGCAGGCGCTGAAAGGGGTCTGGGGTGTGCTGGTGCTGTTCACCGTGGTCATGGGCGGTATCTACTTAGGTGTCTTCACCCCCACCGAGGCGGCCGGTATCGGTGCCGGTGGTGCGTTCATCATCGCCCTGGCCCGCCGTCGTCTGACGCTGGCAACGCTGTTCGATACGCTGACCGATACCGCACGCACCTCGGCGATGCTGTTCGGCGTGGTGATCGGTGCGCTGATCTTCTCCGACTTCATCAATCGCGCCGGGCTGCCCGATGCGCTGCTGGGGCTGGTGACCGGCCTCGAGGTGGCGCCGATCGTGGTGATCCTGGTGATTCTGGCGATCTACATCGTGCTCGGCATGGTGTTCGAGAGCCTGTCGATGATGCTGCTCACCGTGCCGGTGTTCTACCCGCTGGTGGCGAACCTGGGCTACGACCTGGTCTGGTTCGGTATCGTTGTCGTCGTGGTCACCGAGATCAGCCTGATCACGCCGCCGGTGGGGATGAACGTGTTCGTGCTCAGCGCAGTACTGCGGGATGTCAAGACCGGCACCATCTTCAAGGGGGTGACCCCGTTCTGGTGTGCCGATATCGTGCGCCTGGCGCTGATCGTATTCGTTGCGCAGATATCGCTGTTCCTGCCGCAGTTGCTTTATCGATAAGTCAAACGACCGACAGGCCCCCATGCGGGGGCCTGTTTTCGGATCAGCTTAAGGAGGCATATGCATGCTGCCTGACGTAAAGAAGATTCTCTATGCATCCGATCTGGAAAAGGGCGCACGGCCTGCGTTTCGTCGCGCGGTCAGCCTGTGCGGTCACTATCACTCCGAGATCACCTATCTGCACGTGATCGAGTCGCTGCCGGCTTCGGCGCAGAACCAGCTCCGCAATATCCTCGACGAGGAGGAGATGGAGAAGTGCCTGCATGACGGGATCGAAAACCTGCAAATCAAGGTCAAGGAGCGGATCGAACGCTTCTGCGAATCGGAGCTGGAGGACAGCGAGATCATGGACCCGTCGCAGGTAACGGCGCGGGTGGAGGAGGGTACCCCCTGGCGGGTGATCCTCAAGGTCGCCGACGAGATCGACGCCGATGTGATCGTGATGGGCGTGCGCCACCACACCGCGATGGAGAAGTTCCTGCTCGGCTCGACCCCGAACCGGGTGATGTACAACAGCAAACGCCCGGTACTGATCGTGCCGCTGCCCGGGGAGGATTGATTCTCCGGCGTTACGGGCGGAACCCGGCGCTCTCCTCCATACTGTCTACAGGGTCCGTTCCGCCTGCGGATCGGACCCGATGGATGGGCGCTTGTGGTTAACCTGAATAAGCGCGACTACGGCTACCCGGAATTGAACTGAGTCAGATCGGGAGGGTGAGTATGTCGGCTTTCAATATCGTGCGCTTGAAGGTCAAGCCCGGCTGCGAAGAGAAGTTCATCGACGTGCACCGCAAGGTCGACGAGGAGTTCTCGGGCATGAAAAGAGCGGCGCTGGTCAAGACCGGCGAGCGCAGTTACTGCTTCGTTGGCGAGTGGGACAGCATGGACAGTATCGTTGCGGCACGTGAGCAGATGATCGGCATTCTGGATCGCTTTCGCGATACGCTGGAGGATCAGGGGGGTGACCTGGGCGTCACCGATCCGGTATCCGGCGAAGTGGTGGTCGATATCAAATAAACCCGATATCGAATGAACCCGGTATCAAACAAACCAGGGCTATCTAAAAAGCCCCCTGCCTTAGTCGGGCAGGGGGCTTTTCCGTTTATGGGCCTGTCCTATGGTGAACAGACTTGGCTCAGAGATCGTAGACCACGGAAGTTTCCGGCAGTGCCGAGAGATTGAGCGGACGCACGCTGCCCATCCAGATCGCGCGATCGCGATGGTCGATCAGATCGAACCCGGTGATCGGATGGATGAACACCGTCAAGCCGCCCCGGTTCAATGTCAGCCAGGGGATCACCTGCTCGAACAGCTCCGCGCGAAACGCCAGCTGACAACTCCAGTCCGGGTGGGGGCCGACCGGCTTCTCATGCACCCGTCCCTTCTTCAGATCGGGGAATCGCTCTGCCGCCTGCTCGCACAGGGCGCGAGCCTGATCGATGCTGTCCGCATCGAAATAGACATGGGCATGCCAGCCCCGGATATCCTTTACCTCTGCTTGTTTGCTCATTACGCCTACACACTGCTGGTTTTGAGGGGTGAGTTTGGATGGCCAGTATAAACCATAGCCGCATCGGCCGACGTTGATCCAGTCGCTTCCCGTCGCCGTAATGAGTGGAGGCAGAGTTTTCATCCTCTGCTTAACTAAAGGTTGCGCGAACAGATCCACCCCAAAAACCAGGAGCGGTTATGAGCAGGCACAACAGATCAGAAGAAAATGCCCAGTCCTCGGTGGCGCTGACGATTCCGCAGCAGGCGTTCGACTGGTATGACGAATACGCCCACGGCGATATCGACCGACGTACCTTCATGCAACGCTTGGCCACGCTGGGCCTGGCCGGGCTGACACTGAATGCCGTTGCCGGCGCTCTGCTGCCCAACTATGCGCTGGCGGAGCAGGTCTCGTTCAACGATCCCGATATCAAAGCCAGCTACCTGGAGTTCGATGCGCCGCAAGGGCACGGCAAGGGACGCGGCTATCTGGTGGTGCCCAGCGGCGTCAGTGCGGACAAACCGGCAGCAGGAGTGCTGGTAGCGCACGAAAACCGGGGCCTGAACCCCTACATCGAAGATGTAGCCCGGCGCCTGGCCAAGGTCGGATACGTTGCGTTCGCCCCGGATGCGCTCTACCCCTTGGGCGGCTACCCCGGCAATGACGACGAGGGTCGCGCCATGCAGAGCACTCTGGAGCGCGGCAAGATCGAGGGGGATTTCGTGGGTGCGGCCAGGATGCTCAAGGCGCACGAGTTGACCACCGACAGGTTAGGCATGGTCGGCTTCTGCTTCGGCGGATATCTGACCAACCAGTTGGCGGCATTGCTCGGAGGGGATATCGCCGCGGCGGTGCCCTATTACGGCACTCCGCCACAGAGCGATATCGGTAATATCAAGGCTGCACTGCAACTGCATTTCGCCGGGCTGGACACACGGGTAAACGGTACTTGGCCGGACTATGAGGCCGCATTGAAAGCCGCGCAGGTGGAGTACACCGCCTTTGTCTATCCGGATGTGAACCACGGTTTTCACAACGACTCGACCGCCCGTTACGACGAGGCCAGTGCCGAACTGGCTTGGCAGCGGACGTTGGAGTTTTTCGCTCAGCAGCTGGCTTGATCATCTGACGTGGAGCGAAGCATGGATGGACAGACTCACGCCGATATTGGGCGGGGGAGGTGATTCGGGCACACTATGGGGATCTGTTTGAAGGTCCCGCCATGAACATCATACGACAGCGTATCGAGCGACAAATATTCAGTATCTCCGGGTTGGCGCTGAACACCATCGACTACGAGCATCCCCGGGGCGACCCGGGTCTGTTTGGCCCGGGGAGCGTCTGCTGGCGGGTTCACGCCGATTTCCCCTCCATGCTTTGTGGCGGCATCGGGGCGCTGATGTTGCAGATGATGCACCCGCTGGCGCTGTCCGGCGTTTGGGATCACTCCAGTTTCCGCGAGGATATGCTGGGCAGACTCAGGCGCACCAGCCAGTTCATCGCCGGAACCACCTTTGCCGCCAGTGAGGATGCGCAACGCCTGATTGCGCGGGTACGGGATATCCACAGCCGGATAACGGGGCGGGCACCCGATGGCCGTCCCTACGCGGCGAGCGATCCGGCGCTGCTCACCTGGGTGCATGTGGCCGAGGTCAGGAGTTTCCTGGCCTCATACATGCGCTACTGCGACCCGAGGCTTAGCGATGAGGAGCAGGATCGCTATTTCGATGAGGTGGCCCGTGTTGCCGAGGCGCTGGGCGCCGAAAACGTGCCCCGCAATCGCCGACAGATCGAGGCCTATATTGAAGCGATGCGCCCCCAACTGGTGTTCGATCAGCGCACCGCCGAGGTGCTCAGGCTGTTGCTGAATGCACCGAGTCCCAATCGCATGACGAGCCCGGTCGGCTATCTGATGGCCCGGGCCGGTATCGATCTGCTGCCGGAGTGGGCGCAGGCGATGGCCGGCCAGAGTCTGTCGGCGCCACAGCGACTGCTGATCCGCTCCTCCATGCACCTGCTGGTGCCGACCCTGCGCTGGTCGATCCGTAACGGCGCGTCGCACCGGGCGCGGCGACGGGTACAGGGGCATCCGGCACCTTGAGAGCAAGGGGCGTTTGTGGATAACCCTTTCCCGGTCGATAGCGAGGGCTGTCGATCAGCGATTGTCTGACGGCCTTTCCTGTTTAATCTCCAGCAGCTGCTCGGGCAGGAATGCGGTACAGAAGTTGCCCCAGTGACGACCGCCGACATAGAGCGGCACCGAGATGGAGTTCAGGATCTCGCCGGTGTCGCGGATGAAGGTCTGCAGCAGGAAGGGGGAGGTGTTGGCGGCACGGCGCTTCTCGGCCCGATTGGCGGCATAGATGCGGCGGTGGCGGCTGAGTGCGTTATCGGTGTTGAAATCGCCGGTCAGTGGCCGCGACACCTTGGCGTTGTGCGCCGGCAGGTAGCCGTTGATATCGAATGCCGAGGCGATCATAAACTCCGGACGCTGTTGAATGAATCGGTCAAACAGTGGCTGCAGTGCACGCTCAAAGGCGTCCGCGTAACGGGTATCGTATTTCTCCGGCAACTGGTTCGGGTTGGTGCGGCGGTAGTTGTGATCGAACAGGTCGTGTCCCTCTTTGGCCAGCGCCTGCAGTTGCTGCTCCACCTCCCTGGCCCAATCGCGGGCGGTGCTGATGATATCCTCGAAACCACCGAAGCCGATGCGGAAGTTGGACAGCAGCTCCTGCATCTCCTCGGTCGCCTCCTCCAGGGTACGGGAGTGGCGGGCGGATACCTCGATCTCGTCGCGGATACTGTCCGACAGCCGGTTGATCGACGAGATGTTGTCATGGGTGGCGCTGTTGGCGTAGGAGAGCTGCTCTACTGCTGCGCTGATCTCGCCGAGCTGGTTGTGCAGGGCGTCGAAATCGTTCAACAGCTCGGAGAACTTGCCATGGGTGGCACTGATAAAGCTATCGGTTTCGCGCACATGGTTCATGATGTTGTCTGATCCGGTGCGGGTGCTCTCCACCAGTGAGGTCATCTCGGTGATGCTGCGATCGATCCTCTGCGTCGCCTCGCTGACTTTCAGCGACAGGTTGCGCACCTCGTCGGCGACCACAGCAAAACCGCGTCCGGCCTCACCGGCGCGAGCCGCCTCGATCGACGCGTTCAGCGCCAGCAGGTTGGTCTGTTCGGAGAACCCCTGCACCATCGCCAGCACACTGATCACCTCATTCGAATTTTCCGACAGCCGGGCGACGATCTGCTGAAAACGGGCCACCTCTTCGCCGATCGCCGTCACCTGATCCTGAATGCGGGACAGCTCGTCGTTGGACGCGTTGATCTCCCCCAGGTTGTGTTCGTTGCGCTGTGCGATCAGCTGGGTGTGGCTAGCGATCTCGTTGATCGCCTGGGTTGCCTCCTCACTGGCCTGGAACACCTGACTGGCCTGGCTCGACTGCTGTTCCGCGGCCTGGTGCACCCGCTGGATGATGCTCTGCAGCTGGGCGGAACCAAGAGATACGTTGACGCTGCGCTGGCGGGACTGAGCGATCATCTGTTTCAGTGACTGGGCAAAATCGTTGTACGCCATTCCCAGGCGGCCTATCTCGTCTTCGCCTTTAACCGGCAGGCTGGCGGAGATATCGCCCTGACGGTTTTTGATCTCCTCGAAGGTCTGCTTGATCTCGAATACGCGCCGCACAAAAGAGCGGTTGAGCAGGGTGTAGCTGAGGATCAGTGACAGCGGGATCAGTGCCGCGATCACCAGGCTGGCGGGTGTCAGCGTGCTCAGCAGAGGATCTGCGCCCGGCACGGTCTGGAAGCCGGCATAGAGTATCAACGTGAGCATCGCAAGGCCGGGTAGGCTGGGCAGCAACAGCATCAGAAACAGCTTGGTGCGGGTATGGGAGGGGCTGGAGATCGACTTCTCTGTTTCCGATGCAGCCATGGATAACTCCTGTCTTATTATTCGTTGGGGTGGCGGAGCTCAGTCGGGATTTTATTCACAGCGCCCCGCATTAGCAGTAGCGCCGAACAACTCTTCACAACCTGTCACAGTTGCGTGCAGCCGGTTACAGCTGCCGTGTCATTGTCAGCCTGTTTTGGCTTATCTGTTACGGCAATTGATATAAATAATGTTGACGTGTGTCAATATAAAGTGCGGTTTTTATCGTCGCTAAACAGCTGTATTAGATCTGTTATATCAATAAAAACAAGGCGTTGAATCACTTTGGTATCTTCATAAATATGATACGCAATAAAAATATATAGTTGTTTTTATGTATCACTAAATCTACTCTTCAACCACGTTCATCACCATAACGACTAGAAGAGGTGTAAGAGATGCACGATAAAATCGCCGACAAGATGGAGTTCCCGCCCGAGACGCCGCAGCCGAACATCTACCCGCTGCGCTGGGAGACCAAATCCTCCAAGGTCGAGGAGATCTGGGACGCATCGCTGCGCGAAGCGTGGAATCCGAAGGATCTGCCCTGGGACACCTTCGACGTCTCCAGCTACAGCTGGGAAGAGCGTGAAGCGATCGCCTACTGGTGGACGCTGCTCTCCGTGTTCGATGCATCCGCACCGCCGGTGTTCGCCGAAGCGTTCATCAAGACCTACGAGTGCCACGAAGAGGACGCGATCCGTCGCTGCTTCTTCTCGGTGACCCGCGACGAACAGAACCACGAACAGATGTGCGGTCTGGCGATCACCAAGCTGCTGGAATCACCGAGCCCGCTGGAGTACGAACCGAAGACCGAACTGGGCCGTCGTCTGCA
This sequence comes from Marinobacterium ramblicola, assembly GCF_019084545.1. Lineage (GTDB taxonomy): Bacteria > Pseudomonadota > Gammaproteobacteria > Pseudomonadales > Balneatricaceae > Marinobacterium_D > Marinobacterium_D ramblicola. The sequence goes on along the minus strand of NZ_JAHREP010000035.1, from coordinate 28,176 downwards.
GAAGAACGCACGCTGGCTCTACTACAACGGTGGCCGTTACTGGAACGGCTACAAGCAGGCGGTGCCCAAGTACAGCCTGGCGGTACTGTTCAGCTCCTTCCTGATGGGCGAGATCGCCGCGGCGACCATCTTCAAGCAGATGTCGCAGAGCTGCGAAGAGCTGGTGTTCAAGGAGGCGTTCCGCAACATCGGCCGCGACGAAGGCCGCCACATGGCGATCTGCCTGTCGCTGATGGAGCGCGACTATCCGAAGCTGACCGCCGAAGAGAAGTCGATCATCACCAAGCAGATCCGCGCCGGCTACCTGTTCCTCTCCGCGGTGCTGTTCGAGCCGCCCGCCGAGTTCTGGGACCTGCCGGAAGACTTCATCGCCACCCAGCGTGAAGCGGAAGAGATCGCCCGTCAGGCCGGTTTCGGTGTGCCCTCGTTCGACGCCAAGAAGGACAACTGGCGCGCCGCGATGCTCAACCTGAAAGCGGTGCTCGACAAGTACGACACCCCGTTCCCGGCGATTCCGGAAGTCGACATCACCGGTCAGGAGGTCACCCAGGCCGACCTGGACTCTGCGGACATCATCCCGATCTTCTGATCGTGAGCGACCGTTGCACGATGCAAGCCGACACCCTTTCCGGGGTGCCGGCTTGTGCTGCCTTTGAACTACAAGAATCGAATAGGATGGGTACCATGACGCGAGTACGACTCTACCCCTCAGGCAAAGAAGTGGATGTAACCCCGGGCGATACCGTACTGGCGGCGCTGGAGAAAGCCGGTTACGCCCTGCCCAACAACTGCCGCGCCGGCGCCTGCGGCGAGTGCAAGGTGCGCGTGCGTAGCGGCGAGTTCGACCAGGGCATGGTGCTGGATATGGCGCTGTCCCAGGAGGAGCGTAACGAGGGCTACGGCCTCATGTGCATGGCCAAACCGCTGGGCGAGGTGTTGGAGATCGAGTGGGGCACCGAGGATGCCAAGCCGAAGCTGTTTCCGCCGCGCGAGAACGTACGCTGCGTCGTCGTCGACCGTATCGAGCGCACACCGCGTATCGTTGAACTGCGTATCCGCCCGGTTGGCGACACCCTGCGCTACTGGCCGGGCCAGTACGTGCAGCTGACCAATATCGAGCGCACCATTCCGCCGCGCTCCTACTCCATCGCCAACGCGCCGAGCAACAACGGCGAGATCATCCTGCAGATCACCCGCGTGCCTGAAGGTGCTACCAGCAACTGGGTACACGACAGTCTGCACCCCGGCAGTATGCTTAGCCTGTCCGGCCCCTATGGCACCTTTATCGGTGATCCGGCCACCGACGCCCCGGTGCTCTGCCTCGCTGCCGGCACCGGCCTTGCGCCGATCCTGGCATTGACCGATGCCGCCCTGCGCCGCGGCTTCAACAAACCGGTACATCTGATGTTCTCGGCGCAGACCGAAGCCGACATCTATGACCGTGGCCTGCTCGAACTGTGGAACCTGCGCCACCGCCGCTTCAAGTTTATCCCCACGCTGACCCGTGAGCAGAAAGAGGGGATGCTGCACGGCCGTATCCCGCAACTGCTGGCACAGCAGTACCCGGACCTGTCCGGCCACGCCATCTACATCGCCGGCAGCCCCGAGTTCGTCACCGACTGCATGAGCGCCGCCAAGGCACTGGGCGCCCGTGACGAGATGATCCACACCGAAGGCTTCTTCGATCAGGCGCTGCCTGAGGTGCCGGCGGGGGAGAGGTTGATGGGTGGCCACTGAGCCACCTTTTACGTTCAGGATGTACGGTATGCCGCGGGCGCACGGGCCGCTTTTTGCTCCTGCAAAAGCGGCATTCGCGCCATCCTTGGCGCTCATGCGCAGGAGCGGCGATTACCCGCCAGGAAACGATGAGCATGGCGTCAGGGTGTGCTTTTTTATGCGCAATAAAGTGTGGTTTTTTGCATTTTTATGCGCATAAAAGTGTGATGTATTGCCGAGAACTTCGTCCAGCAGGAGCTGGCCGCGATCGGTCTGGAGTCGACCTTCTCCTGGCGGGACGCCCGTGCCGAGATCGAAATTATCGTAGCGGACGATACCGGCCGGATTCTCCCGATCGAAGTCAAAAGCGGCAGCCGCACCCGCGCTAAACATGGGGGATTGCCGAGGAACGCGCTACCGTACCGACTGCTATTGGCCCTTAGCTGACGTTGCTTGGTTCGTAGGACTCCTAATCAATTGAAAAGGCTGTGGTTTATATATGGCTTCTAAAATAAATTAAATAAAGCTATCACCAGGCTACTAATAAGCGTACTATGATTTTGCTTGAGAGTAACACCTGCATTTATGCACCTTTTCGACGTCCTGCCTAATCGTATGTACCTCGTTCTGTTTTCATAAGTCCTTGTATTATTTAAAGCATTATCCGAACATCTTCAGCATTTTAGCTGCGGTGTTAAAACATTTTTCGAACGAGAATACTATTATGTCTACTACTACTGGCACCGTTAAATGGTTCAACGAAACTAAAGGCTTCGGCTTTATCTCGCAGAAGAACGGTGGTCCGGACGTTTTTGCCCATTTCAGTGCGATTTCGGGTTCAGGCTTCAAAACCCTGACTGAAGGCCAAGAAGTTCAGTTCTCTGTTACTCAGGGCCAGAAAGGTCCTCAGGCTGAAAACATCTCCGCGATCTGAACCTCGGGTTCAGTAACCGATTAAAAACGGGCCCTTGTGGTCCGTTTTTTTGTTTGGGAATTCGGCCTGACTTGAGACAGCCCTCGTTGCACACTGGGGCTGCGCAGGTTCGGGGTCATCTGCGGCGTTTCAGTCCTATGACCAGCGAGACGACAAACAGTGCAACAAAGAATACAAACAGGATTCTGATAATCTCGACAGCGCCGGCGGCGACACCGGTAAAGCCCAGTAATCCCGCGATGACAGCGACGATAAAAAATACAGCAGCAAAATACAGCATCTGCTTTTCTCTCCCGTTGTGCGATTAGTGATATAGCACCAGCGCCGAAGTCCGCGTGTGGTTGCTACTGGATCAGCCGGTCGTTATGGACCGCTTTCTCGCCTTTGACACCTGGCACCTCTGGGGGACTGTTGATATCAACCTGAGACCTGACGAATCCGCTCGAATGCAAGATACCGTTACTTACAAGATACCCTTACTTGAAAGTCTAGACGTCGATTCCAGAGATAACACGATTCGGGTCTCCGAATGGGGGGGAAGACGTATATTCCGCATCGTCATCCTTGTGTTCGCGTAGCTAGAGGATCGACACCGGCACCTTGATCGAACGGCCGATCATGAGGTCTCGGCAGGTCAGGATGTTTACCCGGAAAACTTGGGGGCGGTATACGCGTGCTATATTGAACCAGTGGCACTGGGGCGTTTCGCTTGTGGTGCCCCTGCAGCAATACAAGGGCTTAGACCCACGACGTCGCACAATCACCTGCCGCCGTGTTGCTAACCGATACAGGAACGTGGTTGTCCGTTTCGAAGTAGACCCTACTGCCTCTGGAGAAGCACATGCGGTTACGTGCCAGTTGTGACTTGACGTTCGATATTACCGTGCCGACCCCTTTTATTCTCATGCTGCGGCCGCGCAGCGGTGCCAATCAATGGGTTGCGCGTGAGGAATACAACATTGAACCCGTCGTGCCGGTTTTTGAATTCACCGATGGCTACGGCAACCTGTGCCAACGTCTGGTCGCTCCCCCTGGCACGTTTTCGGTCCATACGGTGGCCGAGCTGATGGTCGCAGATAGCGTCGACAGGGCGCCCGGGGCGCCATTCGTAAATGTGGAGCATCTGCCGGATGGGGTCCTTTGCTATCTGCTGCCGAGTCGTTACTGCGAGTCCGATCATTTCAACGAGATGGCCGCCGAAATCACCTCGGGGCAGCGGTTGGGATACGATCAGGTTGCGGCGATCGAGGCTTGGTTGCGTAGCGCATTCAGTTATGTACCGGGCAGCACCAGCGCTACCCTGTCAGCCGTGGAGGTAAACGCCAGGCAGGTCGGTATCTGTCGTGATCTGGCGCATCTTGGCATCGCCTTGTGCCGCAGTCTCAGCATTCCGGCGCGCATGGTGGTGGGGTATCTACATCACTTGGAGCCCATGGATCTGCACGCCTGGTTCGAGGCCTACGTGGGGGGCCGCTGGTATACCTTCGATGCCACTCAGTCGGCGTTAAAAGGTGGATATGTGGCGCTGGGTTACGGGCGTGATGCGGCCGATGTCGCGGTGTTCAATCAATTCGGCCCCCCCTCTTTCGCAACAGCGCAGACGGTGCGGGTCGAACGGCTTCACGACTGACTCCAAGCAGGAAGCTGGAAACCTTTAATCGTATGCCGACGAGGATCGCCAGCTTGCTATTCAACATCCAACATCGTACTCGCTACACCTACTCTCAACCCGTGCGGCTGAGTCCACAACAACTGCGCTTTTATCCACGCTGCGACGGCTCGCAGCAGGTACTCGCCCATCAGATTTACATCAACCCTGTACCTCAAGGGCAGAATGAGTTCCTCGACCTGGAGGGCAATCACGTCACCCAAGTATGGTTTGACGGCGAAACCCAATATTTCGAAATCGAGGTCAGCATGCAGGTCCAGACACTGCGGAAAAACGCTTTCGATTTCCTGTTGGCGCCAGCAGCGATGCGGTTACCGATAAGCCACGATCAGGATGCGATCTGCGCCAGGGCCTATCTGGAACGCAGCAGGGCGGACGATGCGGTGACCGTTTTCGCGGCCGAACTCAGCCTGGGCGTGAACCGCGATACCTTGCGATTTCTGGAGCGTCTCAATCGTTACCTGCACGATGAATTTGTTCAGATCCATCGTCACTCCGGCGCGCCGCAGGCGCCGGCATTTACCTTGCAGACCCGGCGTGGCGCCTGTCGCGATCTCGCCGTCTTGTTTGTCGATTGCTGCCGGGCCGAGGGCATAGCGGCGCGCTTTGCCAGCGGCTATCAGAAAGGCGATCTGCAGCGCGACCGCCGGGATCTGCATGCCTGGCCAGAGGTGTATCTGCCGGGCGCAGGTTGGCGCGGATGGGACCCAACTCACGGATATATGCTTGCCGACACGCATGTGACCATCGCAGCGGCGGCACTTGCACAGGATACGCTGCCCGTCAGCGGTGTCTTTGTCGGTGGCGGCGCGAGCAGCACGCTCGACTTCGCTGTGAAGATTCAGGTCTCTGACCCATAGGCGGTATGGATCTTTGAGTCGCCCAGAACAGCTTATCAACTTCTTGCAGAGTCGAACCTCCTTTCCCTCATTGCAGGGCGTTCTGGTTTCAGAGCACTGCAGTTGAAACGCCCCAGCCATCCCTGGCCGGGGCAGAGGGCTTATGACCAATTCTGCAGTGTTTCCACCACAATGCTGAGGAATTTGTTGGTCTGGTAACCGTCCAGCGCGCGGTGGTCGATGCTGAGGGTGAGGTAGCACATCGGCCGTATCACCATCGCATCGACGCCGTTGATCTCCTCGACCACCACCCGTTTCTGCATCTTGCCGATACCGAGGATCGCCACCTGCGGCTGGTTGATGATGATCGGCGCGGCCAGCAGCGAGCCGCTGACGCCGTGGTTGGAGATGGTGAAGGTGCCGCCGCGCATATCGGTCGGTTTCAGTTTGTTGGAGTAAGCCGCGTCGGTCAGCTCCTGCAGGCGGCGGGCGATGCCGAGCAGGTTCAGATCCTGCGCCCTGTGGATAACCGGCACCACCAAGCCGTCGTTGCCCAGCGCGGTGCCGATGCCGATATTGGCGTCGTGGAACATCTCCAGCGCATCGCCGTGGAAGCGGCTGTTGACCTCGGGTACTGCCTGCAGCGCCTTGACCACGGCGGCGATGAAGTAGCTGGTGAAGCTGAGTTTCACACCCTGGGCCTCGAACGCCTTTTTGTTGGCGTTGCGGTGGCGCTGGATCGCGCTCATGTCCAGCTCGAACACGCTGGTGACATGGGGGGCGGTGTGCAGCAGGCTCTCCACCATATGCTGGGCGATCTGCTTGCGCATGGTGCTGTGCGGGCGCAGGGTCGAACCGCCTGTGGTGACCGTTTCCACGGCACGGGGTAGCTGCTCGATGCGCTGTCCGGTGGCGTTCTCGGTGCGGACGGTGGCAGCCTCCGGCGCAGGCTTGCGCTCCGAGGTTTTCGGCAGTGCCGGAGCCTCGATCAGGCGATCGGTCTGGGGCAGGCCGGCGATATGTTCGAGCAGATCGCTCTTGGTGACGCGGCCCGCTTTGCCGCTGCCCTCGATGCCGCTCAGGTCGATCTGGTGATCGCGCACCAGGCGGCGTACGGCGGGGCTGAGCAGCATTCCGCTGTCGCCGTTGCAGGTTGGCGTCGACGGTGCGGCCGCGGTCACGACCTGTTCGGTCGACTCGGACGGGCTGGCCTCGGTGGATGCGCTATCCTCGGCGCCGCTGACAGAACCCAGCACCATGCCGGGGGCGATCTCGTCGCCCTCCCTTACCAGCTGGGCCGCAATGATGCCGTCGGCCGGTGAGGCGACCTCCATGGTGACCTTGTCGGTTTCCAGTTCGGCTACCGGCTGGTCCTTGGTTACCTTGTCGCCCGGCTTGACCAGCCAGGCGAGCAGGGTGGCGGAGGTGCCTTCGAGCTGATCTTCCGGCAGGGTGATATCGATAGATGCGCTCATGCTTACACCTCCAGCAGTTGGTTGATCGCGGAGCAGATCTTCTCCGCGGTCGGCACCACGGCATTGAGCAGCGCCGGGTGGTGCGGGCTGGGGATATCCGGCATGGTCAGACGCTGGATCGGTGCGTCCAGCTCGAAGAAGCACTCGTCGGCCAGGGTAGCGGCGATCTCGGCGCCGAAACCGGCTGTGAAGTTGTCCTCATGCACGATCAGGCAGCGACCGGTCTTGCGTACCGAGTCGAGAATCGCCTGCTTGTCCCAGGGCGAGATGGTGCGCAGGTCGAACAGCTCGACGGACTCGCCGCTGAGTTCCACCGCTTTCTGACAGCGCGGCACCATGCCGCCCCAGGTGACCAGCGTCAGGCCATCGCCTTCGGTCAGGCGTGCCGCCTTGCCGAACGGGATGATGAACGCATCGCCCGGGTAGGGGCGGCGGGCGGAGCTGTCGTCGAGCAGGTTGCGGTGCTCGAAGAAGATGGTCGGGTTGTTGTCGCGCAGGGCATAGCGCAGCAGGCCCACGGCATCCTCGGCGTTGGAGGGGATCGCCACCTGCCAGCCGATAGCGTGCGCCCACTTCACCTCGGCGGCCTGGCTGTGCCAGGGGTCGCCGCACTTGAAGAAGCCGCCGGGGATGCGCACCACCATCGGCGCGGCAAAGCGGTTGTTGGTGCGCCAGCGCAGGGTGCCGCAGTCGTTGAGCTGCTCCTCGGCCGGGTCGGCGTACTTGCGGAACTGGATCTCCGGCACCGGCAGCAGGCCGGCCTGGGCCATGCCCAGGGCGCGACCGATGATCCCCTCCTCGGACAGGCTGGTATCGAACACGCGCTCGACCCCGTACTTCTTCTGCAGGCCGAGGGTGACGGCATGGACGCCGCCCTTGGGACCGACATCCTCGCCGAACACTACCATGCGCGGGTTATGTTCCAGCTCGTAGTCCAGCGTCTGACGGATCGCGGTGACCATATTGATCCGTTTTCCCTCGGGGCGGGAATCAACGGAGCCGGCGGGAAATACTGGCTTGAACGGGGCGATACCGCCCTGCAACTGGACTTCCGGCAGGCCCTGTTCGTCGACCTCGGCAAACACGTGGCGGGTGATCTTCTCCGGCGACGGGGCCGGGCGGGCGCGGGCCTGCTCCAGTGCCTCGGCCACATCCTGCGCGGCGCGGGCGCAGAGTGCACTCCACTTCTGCTCGCTCAGCAGCGACGGCACCAGGAACTTTTTCAGCTTGGGCAGCGGGTCGCGGGCGCGCTCGGCATCGATAGTCGCTTCATCCTTGTAGCCCTGAGTGTCCTGTCCGGAGTGGCCGCTCAGGCGCGGCACGGTCAGGCGCAGCAGGACGGGGCGCTGCTGTTCGCGTACCCAGGTCACGGCGCTGCCGATCAGCTCGGCGGCTTCCTGCGGGTCGGTGCCGTCGCCGGAGTAGATCTTCAGGTTCTTGAACGAGGCCAGGTTGGCGGCGATATCGCGCCCGGGAGTCTGGTAGTCGGAGGTGGTGGAGATGCCGTAGCCGTTGTCCTCTATGTAGAACAGCATCGGCAGATCCTGGGTGGTGGCGATGGTCAGTGCGGACCAGAAGCCGTTGGTGGAGCAGGAGGCTTCGCCGCCGTGGGCGACACCGATGCAACCGGCGTAGCTGGCATCGTTCAGTACTTCACGGTGGTAGCGGATCGACTGTGCCCAGCCCGCGATCGGAGTGTACTGGGCGCCGACACCGCCGCTCATCGGCAGGCCGCAGGGGCCGTTCAGGTTGGGCAGGTTATGCACTACACCGATATCGCGGCCGTCGCTGTAGCCACCGGCGCGCATCAGCGGGCCACCGAGGGCATCGACCAGGTCCAGGCCGAGGGCGAGCATCAGCGGGCGGGAGCGGTAGTAGCCGCTGACCGCGTCGCGGGGGTGGGTCAGGTGCTGACCGAGGATTATCTGGCTCAGGTCATGGCCGCGGGCGGAGAACTGGTAAAGCACCTCTTTGGCGGGGACCAGGGTGTTCTCTTCCAGGTCGTCCAGTTCACGGGACAGCAGCAGTTGGTAGGCGATCACTTCCCAGTCCAGCTGGGGCTCGCAGGCGGTCTCTGCGCGTTGGGTGGCGGGCATAGTTGTCTCCTGATCCTGCTCGTACAGGTTTGTTTTTGTTGTGCCAAGCGCAAGGCTTGCTCAGGTCAGAAAATGCTACGCCGAAGATCGCGAAATGAGCTTTCTATTATTCGGTGGATTTTACGTATTGAGGAAGAGTATTCTTTGTATGTTTTGGTATAAGAAAGAATATTTCTTTAGGTGCTTAGATGTTCGATTCCTATGACCGCAAGATCCTGAACACGCTGCAGGCGGATGGGCGGATTACCAACCAGCAACTGGCGGAAAAGATCGGCCTGTCGTCGGCGGCCACCTGGCGTCGGGTGAAAGCGCTGGAGGAGGCGGGGGTGATCCGTCAGTACACAGCGCTGCTGGATGCGGCAAAGCTATCCCGCGGCCTGCGTGCAATCCTTACCGTGTCGCTGTTACGGCACGATGCCGACAGCAAAAAGCTGTTCGAGGATACCGTCAGCTCCTATCCGGAGGTGCTGCAGTTTTTCTCCATCACCGGTGACGCGGATTTCATGATCCATGTGGTGGTGGCGGATATTCAGAGCTACGACCAGTTCATCAACGAAAAGATCTTTACCCTGGAGGGGGTCGGGCAGGTGCAGTCCCATTTCGCGCTGCGCGAGTTGAAAAACGAAACCACCCTGCCGATCGGCTGACGTCTGCTGCTCTTAAAGCCCCATGCCAAACCGCAGCAGCATGAAGGCGGCCATCCCCACCAGAATGGTGGTCAGCAGGTCGCGCCGCACCAGTGCCACCAGTGCGGCGACCAGCGCCGCCAGCAGCCAGGGGTTGGTCGGGCTGAGCCAGAGTTCACCCTTGGGCATCAGTACCGCGGGCAGGACGATCGCCGTCAGCACCACCGGCGGCACAAAGCCCAGCGCGGTGTTGAGCCAGGGCGGGAAGTGCACTCGGCCAGCGACTGCGAACAGCAGATAGCGTACGCTGAAGGTCGCCAGGAACATGCCGAATATCAAAGCGGCTTCATTCATCTGTCGGTCTCCCTCTCCGTCATCGGTTCCGTTGCGGTCCGATCTTGATCCGCACGCTGTTGCTTGAGCAGATGCAGCGACAGCCCCGCGGCGATGCCGCAGATCGCCGCCACCATCAGCCCCAGTTTGTGCGGCATGCCTGCGGTGGCGATCGCCATCGCACCGGAGACGATCACCGCCGCCCACATCGGGCTGTTGCGCAGGTAGGGCACCACCATGCCGATAAAGGTGACCGACATGGCGAAATCCAGCCCCCAGCGGGTCATGTCCGGGAACACCTTGCCCAGGCCAACCCCCAGCGCCGTGCAGAACACCCAGTTGCTGTACATGGCCAGGAAGGAGCCCAGGTAGAACCAGTGCAGTTCTCTGGTCTCCTCCTGCTGCAGGTAACGATTGCTGACCGCGGCGAAGGTCTCGTCGGTCAGGCCGAACGCCATGGGGATTCGCCAGCGCTGCGGCAGGTGGCGGATCTTGGGCACCAGGTTGGCGGCGTAAAGCATATGGCGCAGGTTGACCACCAGCGTGGTGGCAATGATCACCGGCAGTGCGGCACCGGCGGACAACAGGCCCAGCGCGATAAACTGGCTGGCACCGGCAAACACGATCAGCGACATCGCCAGCGCACCCAGCGCCGACAGGCCGCTCGGTTCGGCCAGGGTGCCGAACAGAATGCCAAACGGAATCGCGCCGACAATCAGTGGCACGGTTGCCTTGGCTCCGGCGATAAACTCCTGTCGGCGGCGCTCGGCCAAGGGGTAATCGGTAGCGGACATCGAACTCTCCTGCCCAGTGGTCAACGTGTAGCGCTGAGTGCTTAAAGCGTCAGCGTCATATAGATATCGGAGCGCGGGTAGATCGATTGGCCATCGGGGTGGGGCACCGCTCGAAAGCCCAGATTGCGATACAGGTTTATCGCCCGCTCCAGCCGGGTGGCGCTCTCCAGATAGACCTCGGTCGCGCCCAGCTCCCGCGCCTTGGCCAGCGCGGTCAGCATCAGTCGGCGGCCGACGCCCTGACCCTGACAACTCTCGTCGACCCCCATCTTGGATATCTCGAACCGCTGCTCGCCCTGTTTGGCCAGCGCGCAGCAACCGACGATCTTGTCGTCGGCGCGGGCAAACCAGATGTAGCCGCCCTTGGCCAGATAGTAGCCTTCGGGGTTGTCCAGGGCCCGGTGGTCCTGCTCGGTCAGTTCTCCGTTAAAGTAGCGATCGAGCCAGGCCAGGTTCAGCTCGCGGAAGTGATCGCGCAGTTGGCTATCCCAGCCGATGATCTCGATCTCGGCGCAGGGCTGAATATCGGCCAGTGCCGCCAGCACCGGCGCCTTGAACCCCTGCTGTGCCACTTTCGCTTCGAACTCATCCATCGCCGCCAGCAGCGGGTGCTGCTGACCTGCCATCAGCGCATCCAGGTGCGACTGGATCTGCCGCCAGATCGGTTTGATCCGCGTCAGCAACTGCTGGCTGCGCTCGCTCAACGCCAGCAACTGGCGGCGCTCGTCGCTGGGGTCGGTGGTTTTGCTCAGCCAGTGTTCGGCCAGCATCTTGCGCGCGATCTTGCTGATCGCGGGGTGGGTGACACCGAGCAGTTCGGCCGCTTCGGTCACCGACATCGCCCCCTGCCGGTAGAGCAGGTTGAACAACGGAAAGAAGGTGGGATTCAGCTCCACACCCTGTGCCTGGTAGATATCCACCACGTCGGCGACCAGTCGGTCCGACAGCCGCCGCAACCGGCTGCCCAGCGACAGGCTGCCGAAGCTCTGCATTTGATCCATGAGGGGGTAATCCTGGGCTTTGTAATAGATTACGTAACTGGTTACATAATATTGGAGTAGGTTGATCTCAATCAAGTGCTGTTGTTATCAGCGGGTCATCTCTTCATGAATTTCGTCAGGATGTGAAGAATCTTTCTTTAAGCTAGTAACTATCGAATAGTCTTTTAAAACTGGTTGGTAATGGCATCGAAACTCTAAGCACCTTTCGTAACTAAAGGGATAGACTTTTTCACAGCTGTCACCGGTACGCCGAGCCATCCGGCCTAACCGGTATAACAATAAGAACGTGATGCTGAGGTGCGGAATGAACCGCGATAGAACCCCTTCAATCCAGCTGTCATCCAGTGACCTGTGCGGTCTGGCGCTATGCTGTCGCCGCGCACGCCTGTTTACCCTCTCTGAGCTGAAGCCCCGCGGCGAGGTTGTCTACGCCCGGCTGTTCAGCGCGCCCCCGGGCTACTGACCGCCCGAAAGCTAACGCCTGAAATCTGGCGTCTGATTTAAGTATTCCCCTATCCAATTCAATCCGAGCCTGGCGCGCGGCGCGTTGTCGCATCTGGCGTCGGCCAGGTTCTTGAAAGGTGGACTTCGATGTACGAAACACTGCAACCCGTAGCCGAGGATCCGATACTGGCGCTGATGGCCGGCTATCGCCGCGATATAAACCCCAACAAGCTTGATCTCGGTATCGGTGTGTATAAGGACGAGCAGGGGCAAACCCCGATCATGCAGGCGGTGTCCAGCGCCGAACGGCTGCTGCTGGAGCATGAGACCAGCAAGAGCTATATCGGCCCTGCCGGCAGCGAGGGTTTCAACCGGCTGATCGCGCAACTGGTGTTCGGTGCCGATCACCGGGTGATCGAAGAGAAGCGAGTGGTGTCGGCGCAGACGCCGGGCGGCTGCGGCGCCCTGCGTATCGGTGCCGAACTGCTGGCGGCCTGCAGCCCCACCGGGCGGATCTGGGTCAGCGATCCGACCTGGGCCAACCACCGTCCGCTGCTCGCAGGTGCCGGGCTTGAGATTCGCGAGTACCCCTATTACGACGCGGCGCAGCGCTCGCTCCGCTTTGACGAGATGATCGAGACCCTGAACGGGGCTGAAGCGGGCGATATCGTGCTGCTCCACGGCTGCTGCCACAACCCCACCGGCGCCGACCTGGAACCCGATCAGTGGCGGCAACTGGCCGAGCTGATCGAGCGTCGCGGCCTGTTGCCGTTCGTCGATATCGCCTACCAGGGGCTGGGTGACGGGCTGGATCAGGATGCCTACGGCGTGCGTTATCTGGCCGAACGCCTGCCCGAGATGATGGTGGCGACCTCCTGCTCGAAGAATTTCGGCCTCTATCGTGAGCGTACCGGTGCCTTGTTCCTGATCGGCCGCACCCCGGCGCAGACCGAGCGTGCCGGCGGCCAGCTGTTCAGCCGCATTCGCGGCCACTACTCCATGCCGCCGGCCCATGGCGGCGCGGTGGTGGAAACCATCCTCGGCGACGCGGGGCTGACCGGGCTTTGGCAGAGCGAGCTTACCGCCATGCGCGAGCGGATCGGTTACCTGCGCCACCGCCTGGTGGATCGTCTGGAGCAGGCCGGTGTGAATGGCGACTTCGGTCACATCCGCCATCAGCGCGGCATGTTCTCCTTCCTCGGCATCGAGCGCGAGCAGGTGGTGGCGCTGCGCAAGCGGCACGGCATCTATCTGGTTGAGTCCGGCCGTTTCAATGTCGCGGGCCTTAGCGATCGCTCCATCGGTTCCTTTGTCGCTGCGCTGGCGCAGACCGTTGGCGTATCGCCAGACCATGACACGCCCCAAGGCAAGCACTTCGATATAAGAAAAACAGTGGAGATCTGATCCATGAATACCGTCCTGTTCGATCACCCCGAATTCGACAACCACGTTAACGTGTACATGCACTTTGACGAGGCCACCGGGCTGAAGGCGATCACCGCCGTGCACCGGGCCTGGAACGGCAAGCCTGCGGTCGGTGGCTGCCGTCTGCGCAACTACGCCAGCGCCCAGGAGGCGTTTACCGATGTGCTGCGCCTGTCCCGTGGCATGACCTACAAGTCGGTACTGGCCGGGCTCGACTACGGCGGCTCCAAATCGGTGATGATTGCCAACCCGGAGGCCATAGACCGCCGCGCCACCTTCCTCGCCATGGGCGATTTTGTCGAGAGCCTGGGCGGCAAGGTGAAAACCGGTGTCGATGTGGGTCTCAGTGCCGCGGATGTGGAGGTGATGGCCGAGCGTACGTCACACCTGGGTGGACGTGCCGGGCTGGCGCCGGACCTGGTTACCGCCTACGGCGTGCTGACCTCGATCCTTGCCGCTGCCCGTCACCGTTACGGCAGCGATGACCTGAGCGGTCGCCGCGTGGCGGTACAGGGGTTGGGCAAGGTCGGCTTCAAACTGGTCGAGCTGCTGCGCGAGCGCGGCGCCGAGGTGGTGGCCGCCGAGGTGCAGACCTCCTCGGTCGAGCGCGCCCGTGACACTTTCGGCATCGACATCGTCGACCCCTCGGTGATCCATGCCCAGCCTGTGGATATCTACAGCCCCTGCGCGCTGGGGATGGTGATCAACGATGACAGCATCGGCCAGATCCAGGCCTCCATCGTTGCCGGCGCCGCCAATAATCAGCTGACCCACCCCAACCACGGCATCGAGCTGGCGCGTCGCGGCGTGCTCTACGTGCCCGATTACATCGTCAACTGCGGTGGCCTGCTGGCGGTCGCCGGTGACCTGGAGAAGAGCGACGACGCCTGGGTCTGGCGTAAGGTCGACGAGATCGCCGCCACCCTGGATCAGGTGTTCACCCTGGCTGATGAACGCGAAATCGCCACCAGCCACGCCGCCGATCTGATCGGCGCCGAGCGGATCGCTGGCTTCGATGACTGCCAACCCCGGGCTGCCGCCTGAGCGCTGCCGCCTCATTAACCGCACCACCTGAATAAGCATAAATAACTGGAGTGCTACCGATGAAAACCGCAATGAACCTGAAGAAGCTGCTGACCGCCGCTGTTGCTGCCACTACCCTGACCCTATCCGCGGCCCAGGCGGCGCCTGTGTACGTGGCGACCACGGCAATCGTCGAACACCCGGCGCTGGACGCCGTGCGTGACGGCATCAAGCAGACCCTGATGGAGAACGGCTACACCGAACAGGACCTGAAATTCACTTACGAGAGCGCCCAGGGCAATCCGGCGGTAGCGGCACAGATCGCCCGCAAGCTGGTTGGCGATGCGCCGGACGTGATCGTCGGCATCTCCACGCCGTCGGCACAGAGCCTGGTCAGTGCCACCCGGGATATTCCGGTGGTGTTCTCGGCGGTGACCGATCCGCTGTCTGCCAAGCTGGTGACCAACTACGAGGCGCCGGGTGCCAACGTCACCGGCCTGTCCGACATGACCCCGGTGGCTCAGCATCTGGGGCTGATCCGCGAGTTTCTGCCCAACCTGAAGAAGCTGGGCGTACCCTACAACCCGGGTGAGCCCAACGCGGTGGCGATCGTCGCCCTGTTGAAGCAGGAAGCGGAGAAGATGGGTCTGGAGATCATTGAAGCGCCGGCACCGAAATCCTCCGACGTGATGATGGCGACGCAGAAGCTGATCGGCGAGGTAGAGGCGATCTACTGCCCCACCGACAACACCATCCTGACCGCACTGGAGTCGGTGGTGAAGGTCGGTATCGACGGCAAGATCCCGGTGTTCTCCGGCGATACCGGCTCGGTTGAGCGCGGCGCGGTGGCGGCGCTGGGCTTCAACTACCACGATATCGGTCGCCAGACCGGCGCCGTGGTCGTGCGCATCCTCAAGGGTGAGAAGGCCGGCGATATCCCGGTGCGCGTGGCGGTCGGTTCCGACCTGTACGTGAACACCAGCATGGCCAAGCGGATGGGGGTCGAGATCCCGCAGTCCGTGCTCAAGCGCACCACCAAAGTCGTTCAGTAACAGCCGTAGCTTAAGCAATACCTAAGCAACCCCGGAGCCTGCACGGCTTATGTCTTGAGGTGAGTGTCGCGAGGTCGTCAGGGCCTTGCGGCACTCACCGGGTGCGGCACTAGACGAGGTATATCCACATGTCTCTATTCTCTTTTCTCGGCACGCTGGAGATCGGTTTCATCTTCGGTCTCGTGGCGGTCGGGGTCTACCTGACCTTCCGCGTGCTTGATTTCCCCGACCTGACCGTCGATGGCAGTTTTACCCTGGGCGCGGCACTGGCGGCGGCGCTGATCCTCGCCGGTGTGAACCCCTATCTGGCTACGCTGTGCGCCATGTTCGGCGGTGCCGCCGCCGGTCTGCTGACCGCCTGGCTCAACCTGCGCTTCAATATCCTGCACCTGCTGGCCAGTATCCTGACCATGACGGCGCTCTACACCATCAACCTGCGGGTCATGGGCAAGCCCAATCTGGCGCTGATCGCCGAGCCGACCGTACTGTCGCCGTTCGAGTCGCTGGGTATCCCCAATATGTACCTGAAGGTGATTTTCGTCGCCGCGGTGGTGATCGCAGTCGGCCTGCTGCTGGCCTGGTTCCTCAACACCCAGTACGGCATGGCGATGCGCGCCACCGGCGCCAACCCGCGCATGGCGCAGGCCAACGGTATCGTGATCAACGAGAAGATCTACGCCGGTCTGGCACTGTCCAACGGCCTGGTGGCGCTGGCCGGTGCGCTGTTCGCACAGACCAACGGCTTTGCCGACTCGACCATGGGGATCGGCACCATCGTGGTCGGTCTGGCGGCGGTGATCGTCGGTGAAAGCCTGCTCAACAGCCGCTCCATGCTGGTGATCGTGTTCAGCTGTATTCTCGGCTCGCTGCTCTACCGCCTGGCGGTGTCGGTGGCGCTGAATGCTGATTTCATCGGCTTCACCACCTCCGATCTCAACCTGATTACCGCGGTGCTGGTGGGTCTGGCGCTGATCCTGCCGCATTTCCGCCGTGAATGGAAAGCGCGCAAGGCCGCCCAGGGAGGTGCCGCATGATCCGCTGTGAACATCTGAAAGTCACCTTCAACGCCGGGTTGGCGACCGAAAAGCGAGCTTTGCGCGGCGTTAATCTGACCATCCCCCAGGGTGAGTTCATCACCGTGATCGGCTCCAACGGCGCCGGCAAGTCGACCCTGCTCAACACCATCGCCGGTGATATCCGCAGCTCCGCCGGGCGGCTCTACTTCGACGACCGCGACGTGACCGCGCTGTCGGCGGCGGCACGTACCCGCGATGTAGCGCGGGTGTTCCAGGACCCGCTGGCGGGTACCTGCGGCGATATGACCATCGAAGAGAACATGGCGCTGGCCTATGGCCGCGGCAACCGTGGCGGCCTGCGCCTGGCACTGAATGAGCGTCTGCGCCAGCTGTTCCGCGAGCAGCTTTCCCGCCTCAATCTCGGTCTTGAGGATCGCCTCGATGCCAAGATGGGGCTGCTCTCCGGCGGCCAGCGCCAGTCGGTCAGCCTGCTGATGTCGGCGCTGCAGCCGAGCAAGATCCTGCTGCTGGATGAGCATACCGCGGCGCTGGATCCGAAGACCGCGGCGCTGGTGATGGATATCACCGACCAGATCGTGGCGGAGAAGAAGCTCACCGTACTGATGGTGACCCACTCCATGCGCCAGGCGCTGGATCATGGCAGCCGAACCATCATGATGCATGAGGGCCAGGTCGCCTTCGATCTGTCCGGCGAAGAGCGCAGCCAGTATGGCGTCAAGGACCTGCTCAACCTGTTTGCGCAGATCCGCCCCGATGGCGAAGAGCTGGACGACGACAAACTGTTGTTGGGTGCTTAAGGCCGACTGAGTGCGATCAAGGTCGGCCGATCCTGCGCTTGAACCGTCGCACCGGGGCTGGCGCAACCGCAACAAGCTGTACCTGAGTGAAAAGAGTGTCCATTGGCAGATTTCCACCTGCCGTCTTGCTGGGAGGCCTTGAGCCTCCTTTTTTTATGTACAGGAAGTACGATATGCCGCGGGCGCATGGATGCGCAGGAGCGGCGATGTACAGGAAGTACGATATGCCGCGGGCGCATGGATGCGCAGGAGCGGCGATGCGCCCGTTCCAAGCGCACAAAAAAGGCGGGAGCAGTACTCCCGCCAAAAACTGCAGGGTGTATCTCAGAATTCCGATACCTTGCCCCAGGCACTTTTGCCGAGGCGGGACAGGCTGTACTGACGGTGCTCGACAAAGGGTGTCTTGCCGGTTACCAGTTCGGCGATCAGGCGCCCGGCGCCGGGGCCGATGCCGAAGCCGTGGCCGGAAAAGCCGGCGGCAAGCAGAAAGCCGGGCAGGTTGGCCGCTTGATCGATCACCGGTACGCCATCGGGCGTACTGTCGATATAGCCTGCCCAACCGGCCTGGATCGGGACTGAGCCGAGGGCGGGCAGCAGCCGTCGCGCGCGAGCCAGCGTCTCGTTCACGATCTCCTGCGAGGGGCGCGGGTCGAGGATGCGGATACGCTCCATCGGCGTGGGTTGATCCAGCGCCCATTTGGAGAGGGTTTCATGGCCCGACAGCCAACCCTGCAGATCACCCGGGGATAGAATCCGCCAGCGCTTGGCGAACATCGGCAGGAACTTGTTCGCGAATCGGAGTTGCTGCGGGGTCGGGTCCACCTGAGCCCGGCCCGATGTCGCCAGGGTATAACCGCCGTCGCCGCGGCGGGTAATCGATACCTCCGCCGTGTGCAGGGCATCGGGGATGCCCTCCGCGCCCGGCATCACGGACAGGATGGTGGAGCGTACCGAGGCCTGAGGAAAGCGGATACCGAGTTGACGGCAGAAGGAGGAGGCCCAGGCCCCGCCGGCCATCACCACCTGGGAGGTCTTGATCACCCCATTTTCGGTGATCACGCCGGATACCTTGCCCGCCTCGGTCTCGATGCCGCGTGCCGCGCAAAACTGATGTACCGAGCCGCCGTACTTGAGTATCCCCTTGGCGATCAACGGGGTCGCCCGTGCCGGATCGGCAATGGCGTCGGTGGGGGCGAATACACCGCCTTTCCAGCGTTTGCCGGTGGCAACACCGCGCTCCGCTGCTTCGGCGGCGCTCAGCATATGGCTGGCGACCCCCTGAGTGGCGGCGAACTTGCCCCACTTCGCCCAACCCTCGATTTCTGCTTCGTTATCCGACAGATAGAGCAGTCCGCAGCGGCGGAAGCCGAGATCCTCGCCGAGATCGGCGGTGATCTCCTCCCACAGATCTAGACTCTTGGTCGACAGCGGCAACTCGCGTGCGTCGCGGTTCTGTTGGCGACACCAGCCCCAGTTGCGGCTGGATTGCTCGCCCCCGATGCGGCCCTTCTCGATCAGGGCCACATGCATGCCCTGACGGGCCATGAAGTAGGCGGCGCACACGCCGATGATGCCGCCGCCGATGACAACCGCATCGGCATTTTGGGGCAGCTCTGGCGTGGACGGAATGGTTATCAACGGGGCCGGCATACGATTCTCCTGGCCTGAATATCTGTTTTTATATACCGCTTTTCAGCGCACCATAGGGTCAGGTTCTTTAGCATCACTGACCGGAGCCTGTCGTTTGGCCCTGTCGTTGGCCGAGTCGAACCAGGGCGACTCCTGGTCCAGCTGGCTCAACGAGGGCATGACGAGCACGCAGTTTGGATCGGGGCTACGAGTCGGTTTCCTCTCGGCTCAGGCGAGACCACCCTGACACAGATACTTGGTTGCCATGTAATCGTCCAGCCCGTAGCGCGACCCTTCGCGGCCGTAACCGGACTCCTTGATCCCGCCGAAGGGGGCCGACTCGGCGGCAAGCGCCCCTTCGTTGATGCCGACGATGCCGGTCTGCAACTGTTCGCTTAGGCGCCAGACGCGCGTGACATCGCGCGAATAGAAGTAGGATGCCAGGCCGAACGGCGTGTCGTTGGCCGCAGCCAGTACTTCGCTCTCGTCGTTGAAGCGGAACAGGGGTACCACAGGGCCGAAGGTTTCCTCGTGCGCCAGCTCCATCTCGTGGTTGGCATCGCCGAGCACAGTGGGGGCGTAATAGTTCGGCCCGTCGGTTATGCGCTGCCCACCGGCCAGCAGCCGGGCACCCTTGGTCAGGGCGTCCTGTACGTGGCGTTCGATCTTGTCGACCGCGCGGGCGTTGATCATCGGCCCTATCTGGCTATCCTTGCGATCGCCCGGACCCACGCGAAGGGCACTGACACGCGTGGACAACTTGTCGGCAAAGGCGTCATAGACCGACGCCTGAACATAGACACGGTTTGGGCTGACGCAGGTCTGGCCGCCGTTGCGGAACTTGGCGGCCATCAGACCCTCCACCGCCGCATCCAGATCGGCATCTTCGAACACGATGAAGGGCGCGTTGCCGCCGAGTTCGAGCGACAGACGTTTCAGCGTGTCGGCCGAGTCGCGTGCGAGCAGCTTGCCGACCGCAGTGGAACCGGTGAAGGTGATTTTGCGCACGCGGGAGTCCTTCAGCCAGGCACCCACAACCTCGGCGACCTGCTCGCGAGAGGAGGTGACGATGTTCAGCACGCCACGCGGCACGCCGGCCTGCTCAGCCAGAGCAACCAGCGCCAGTGCGGTCAGCGGCGTATCTTCGGCCGGCTTGGCGATAACGGTGCAGCCTGCCGCCAACGCCGGGGCGATCTTTCGCGCAATCATCGCCAGCGGGAAGTTCCAGGGGGTGATCGCGACGACCACGCCAACCGGCTCCTTGGTGACCAGCATCTTCTTGCTGCGTACCGCCGCCGGAATGATATCGCCGTAGCTGCGCACCGCCTCGGACGCGAACCAGTCCACGTAGGAGGCGCCGTAGGCCACTTCACCGCGGGCTTCCGCCATCGGCTTGCCCTGCTCGCGGGAGATCAGTCGTGCCAGATCCTCGGTATGCTGCAGAATCAGCGCATGCCAGCGTTTGAGCAGCTGGGCGCGTACCGCTGCCGGCTGCAAACGCCAGGACTCGAACGCACGATGAGCCTCGGCGGTGGCGGCTTGCGCATCGGCGGCGCCGCTGTCGACGACATCGACGATCTTGTTGCCGGTCGCCGGATCGTAGACGGCATATCGTGCGGCGGTGACGCTGCCTTGCCACTCTCCGCCGATGAAGTTATCGACGCGCAGAAGATCGGGGTAATCGAGAGAGATAGCCATGGCTGAAGCCTCGTTCGTCTGGTTTATAGGGTGCCCGGATACCCCCCCTGCCTTGGTCTTACGTGGGGGGCGGTTGTTCAGGCGGTGCTGTTGAGATCATATTAGCCATCCCGACACGGCGGAGGCTTTCGAATTGAGGGGGGGGAATCGCAGGAACGTGGGTTTTCGGGTCGGTGTGCGGAAGTTTATGCCGTGGCCGGCGCGGGAGAGGCGCCCGGCGGGTTCAATCCTGTGGTGCGATCAGTTTCTCGATCGGATAGTAGCGCTTAACAACGGGCGATTTGATCACGATATAGCTGAAGTACTTGTCGATACCGATCCGCTGTTCGAGCAGATCCTCCATGATGCTCTGATAATGCACGACGTTGCGGGTCAGGAAGGTTAGCTGATAGTCGAAGCCGCCGCTGACCAGGTGACACTCGAGAACTTCGTCCACCTTGCGGATGTAGGACTCGAAACGGGCGAAATCCTCGAGTCTGTGGTCGGACAGGGTGAGCTGGGTGAATACCCTTTGGATATTGCCGAGCTTCTCGAGCTGCAGATGGGCACCATAGGCTGTGATATAGCCCGCCTTCTCCAGCCGCTTGACTCGGGTTAGACAGGGACTGGGGGACAGGCCGACGGCATCCGCCAAGTCAACGTTCGAGATCCTGCCGTTTTTTTGCAGATGACTCAGAATACGGATATCGATGCGGTCCAGTTTATGCGCGTCGTTCATCGATCGCTCTGCATTGGTCAAGGGTTAATGGGATAGTATCAGGTGGAAAGTGGGCGCACCACTGTTGGATGCGCCACTTCAGCGTCAGCGCAGCGCGCGACGAACGTCCGGCAGATCAAGCACTTGGTCCAGTGTCCGTTCGAGACGTTCGAACAGCAGATCGAAATCCTGACCGCTGTAGCACAGCGCTGGCGCGAAGCCGAGTATATTGTCGGCGAAGGCGCGCAGGATAATGCCGTTACGGTAGGCGATCTCGAACAGTTGGTCGGCCAGCTTCAGGCCAGGGTCGAACGGGGTCTTGCCGTTCTTGTCGGCCACTAACTCGAGCGCGCCGAGCATGCCGCGACAGCGAGCATCGCCGACCAGGGGGTGGTCGAGCAGCGCATGCAGGCCCTGTTCGAAACGCGGCGCCTGCTCGACACCGTTTGCCAGCAGGCCGCCTTCGCCGTACAGGCGCAACACCTCAAGGGCGACGGCGGCGCTGACTGGGTGGGCGGAGTAGGTGTGGCCGTGGCCGATCGGGAACCCGTTGGCACCGTCGGCGATGCCTTGATACACGGCGTCGCTCATCAATACCGCACCCATTGGCGCGTAGCCGGCGGTCAAGCCCTTGGCCAGGGTCATCAGGTCGGGGGTCACCCCTTCCGCTTCGCAGGCGAACATCGGGCCGGTGCGGCCGAACCCTGTAATGACCTCATCCACCACGAACAGGATGCCGAGTTCGCGGCAGCAGTTCTCCATCGCCTTGAGCCAACCCTTGGGCGGTACGAGCACGCCGCCGGAACCCTGGATCGGTTCGCAGAAGAAGGCGGCCACCCGGTCGGCACCGAGCTCCTGCACCTTGTTCCGCAGCGCCGTGACGGAGGCGTCGATGATCGCGGTCGGGTCCGAGCCCACCGGGTTGCGATAGGCGTAGTGCGACGGGATGCGATGATGGGTCGCCAGCGGCAGGTCGAAGTTACGGTGGAACACCGGCAGTGCGGTCAGGCCCGCGCCCTGGGACGACGAGCCGTGATAGCCGCGTTCGAGGGTGATGAAGTGCTTCTTCTCCTGTTTGCCCAGGGCGTTCCAGTAGTTGACGATGAAGCGGATAGCCGAATCAACGGCATCAGAGCCGCCCAGGGTGAAATAGACCCGCTTGAGAGATTCGGGCGCCAGCTCGACCAATTGAGCCGCCAGCTTGATGGCGGGCTCGGAGCCGAAGTGGAAATAGCCGGTGGCGTAGGGCAGGCGGCGCATCTGCTCTTCGGCGGCACGCACGATGCTGTCATGGCCGTAGCCGGTGTTGACGCACCAGAGGCCGGAGAAAGCGTCGAGCAGTTCATGGCCGTGGCTGTCGCGCAGATAGGCGCCCTGGCCGGATTCGAGCACTGCTACACCGCGCTGTTCGTGGGCGCGGTAGTTGACGACCGGGTGGATTAGGTGGTTGCGATCCAGTGTGACGAGGGATTCTGTATTCATGATTGTTTTCGCCGTATGTCGAGTGAGCGTTAGGCTTGTTTCGAGCCGGGGTAGTCTGGCGCGAGAGACTGCCTGCCCTTTTCGCAAGGCGGGCGATACGGTGCACCATGGTTTATGGTAGTGACCGCTCGGCAACGTTTTATGTCGACTTGCGGTTGGCGACAGGGTAAAAATTTCGAATTTGCCCGGCAGACGACAGCATGTTCCGCCTGCCGGCGGTAACTCAATAACCCCGCTCGCGGTTCACCAGGCCGACCAGCGGCGCCCCCTCCCGGTGCCGACGCAGGTTGTCGAGCACGATCTCGGCGGAGCTGTCTGCCTGCGTCATGCCGGCGATATGGGGTGTCAGCAATATGCGTGGATGACGCCAGAAGATGTGCTCCTTCGGCAGTGGCTCGACACTGCAGACATCGAGAATGGCCGCCGAGAGCCGGTCACGATAGAGCGCGTCCAGCAGGTCCTCTTCGATCAGGTGGTCGCCCCGTCCCATATTGATCAGCACGGCGCCTTTCGGCAGTTGCCGGAACAGCTCGGTCGACAGGATGCCACGGGTCGAGTCGGTCAA
Organism: Marinobacterium ramblicola; assembly: GCF_019084545.1. Taxonomy (GTDB): domain Bacteria; phylum Pseudomonadota; class Gammaproteobacteria; order Pseudomonadales; family Balneatricaceae; genus Marinobacterium_D; species Marinobacterium_D ramblicola. Next base: position 4,844 of record NZ_JAHREP010000035.1, on the reverse strand, counting down.
CGGCAGCAGGCAGACCAGAATGTCGCTACGTTCCAGGAAGTCCTCCAGCCCTTGCTCGCCGGTATAGCATTCGATACCGGGCAGGTTGTGTTCGGAGCGGCTCCAGCCCGCGCAGCGGAAGCCAAAGTCGCGCAGCTTTTCAAGTACTGCCCTGCCCAGCACCCCCATGCCCATTACCCCTACGCGGCGCGAGTCGGCGGTACAAACCGGCTTGGGTCGCCATTGGCCCTGCTGTTGCTGTGCGATGTAGGTGATCCAGTCGCGATGGGCGGCCAGTACGGCCAGCGTCGCATATTCGACCACCCCGGCGATCAGGCCCGGTTCGATCATCCGCACCACCGGAATATGCTCCGGTATGCAGGAGAGATCGAACTGATCGACCCCGGCACCCACGGAAAATACCAGCTCCAGATTGGGGAAGGTTTCTGCAATATTCTCCGGCGGCTGCCAGGCGGCGAGATAGCGCACCTGTGACGGGTCGTCGACGGCGGGCCAGATATGAAAGTCGATCTCGGGCGCGCGTGCGGCGAACAGCTCGGCCCAACGCGCCCCGCGCAGTGGTTCGGATTTATATAGAAAGCTCATCTATCAATCTTCCTTATTTATGGTATCGGGTCAGTCTTTATGCGGGAGAGGAGCGATCGGTTCAGCAGTTACTGTGGCAACGGGTGGTAGGGAAAGATAGGACGTTCTTGCTGCGCAGTGTACATGGAACGAAATATCGAAAATATTGAAGAAAACGAAATATTAATGCGTCAGTAGTTCGGGAATGGGGCGATATGTTTGGGGGAACGGAGTTAGAGTCATTCTGCTCGGGTTGTCCGTGCAGTCAAGGATGATGTTTTTGCTGATGGTTGTTCTTGTTTTATGACTTAGCCATTCGGGTTGCAGGCAATAAGGTTGCGGTTGTATAGGATCATGGCAAACCCATGGTTGGAACCAGCTAATGGGAGTCGCCAAATAAAAGGCGACGAAAGCTAAGGGAAATTAATAGCGATGCGCGCAAAGGACAGGCTTGAAAAAAACAAACGTAAGTTTGGTGTGCCTACTGTAGGGGTTGAACGGATCGACTTCGCTTATTCTACTTTCAAACTACGACAGAACCGCCTGGGCGATCGCAGGATTGCTTGCCGCTGCACACACCATTGCCCAAGATGAAGAAAGCTGCGGGGTATTAGGTATGGAGAAAGTCGCAATCGAGATGAAGGCTGTTAATAGTGTCATGCCATTGGACCATATTTTCGCTAGCAATACTGGCGGTTTAAAGTCCGAAGGTCGCTAGCGTGACAAGCTTTCAATTTTGATAGGCATGCATCATTTTTGTTTTGAGGCCGAGAAGTTTGAGTGCATATAAGATAAATACGTTCAATAGCCTTTTGTCCATCGATAACACCTCGGCAGGTGATTTGTTGGAATTTGAAGCCAATGATCCTACATATGAGATAGTCTGCCTGGTGGAAGAAGGGGAGCCGAGCGAACTGTACTTAGCCGACATGAATTATGCTGCGGCCAAGTTGATGGGGATAGCGCAGGATATGGCAGTTGGACGTAGCTTTTTTGAGCTATGGCCCTTGGATGAGAGTCGCGTGCTGGTAGCAAATAAGCTGTTACACTGCCTTGAGCATGGTGAAACGTTATGTTTTCAGGTACATACCGGCCTTCCTGACGGTCGCCACGCTATGGATATCAGCCTTATACCGTTGCTCTCCTCATGCGTGGGGCGTCGGAGGATACTGATGCTGGCCAGGGATATCGCAGAACAGCGTCGGCAGTGCCGGCAATTGGATAGTCTTGAGCGCGTTTACCGTACCGCAGTGGACAACACCCCCGATACCATAGTCCGTTACGACAGAAATTGTCGTCGTATCTACGCTAACAGATCCTTTATACGGATGTGCCGCAGGCCGATTTCGGAGTTGCTTGGGAAAACGCCGTTGGAGTATCCAGGAGGCCCCTCAATGAATAAATACCAGCGGGCGATACAGACATGTTTACGCAGAGGAGAGGCGGTCGAAGTTGAGCTCAGATGGCGTAATAGCAACGATAGTGAGCACTGCTCACTGGTTAGGCTGACACCGGAACATAGCGAGCAGGGCGAGATTGCTAGCGTGCTGGCAGTGGGGCGTGACATTACCAATGTCGAGTATCTCCGGAAACAGGTGCACCATCTGTCCAATTTCGACACCCTCAGTGGCTTACCAAACCGAGATCAATTCTATTACCGGCTGCATGAAATGATTACCATCGCCGGGGCGCGGGTAGCGTTGATAATGCTCGACCTGGACCGCTTTCGGGTCATTAATGATAGCCTGGGGCACAGCATAGGCGACGTCCTGCTCCACGATATTTCAGGTCGGCTTCTCGAGTACATCAACGATGACGGCTTCGTCGCGCGTCTAGGGGGAGATGAGTTTGCCATCCTGGTGATGGATAACGACAACAACTCAAAGATGCTGAAAGAGTCGGTGCAAGGCCTTATGGCGCTCCTAGCCCAGCCCTTCCAGATCGACGAGCATGAGCTGAGGATTTCGGTCAGCATGGGAATAGCCTTATACCCCGATGACGGTAGCTCGGTGAACGAACTGATCAAGTTTGCAGATTCCGCCCTGCACCACGTAAAGGAGTGCGGTCGCAACGGTTTCGGCTTTTATGATCGAGGGCTGACCATCGGGCTGACTGAGCGAATGCTGCTCGAAGGTGAACTACACAAGGCCGTTCAACGAACGGAGCTGGAGCTGTATTATCAACCAAAGATCGATCGGCTTCGCAACCGAGTCATCGGTTGTGAAGCGCTGCTACGTTGGCACAATCCACGCCGAGGCCTGCTGACACCGGACAACTTCATCTCTATCGCTGAAGAAACGGGAATCATCCTCGAATTGGGTGAATGGGTACTACGCACCGCCTGCGCCGCTGCGGTACTCTGGAACCACAATAAGATGGAGCCGTTTAAGGTAGCCGTGAACCTGTCGGCACGACAGTTTGTCGGCCATGACCTGCTCGGCAGCGTGCAGCGGATACTGGCCGAGACTTGCTGCCGGCCGGAGTGGATAGAGCTGGAGATCACCGAAAGCCTGCTGCTCGATGACCGCTCCGAGACGCGGAAAACGCTCGATGAGTTGCACGCGCTCGGATTTACAATCGCCATCGACGATTTCGGTACCGCTTACTCGGCACTAAACTATTTTTCCCGTTTCCCCATCGATGTACTGAAGATCGACCGTTCATTCGTACAAGGGGTAGAGCAGGATTCTCAGCGGGAGAAACTACTGCGTGGTATCGTCGCCCTGGCTCACTGTTTGGAGATAGGGCTGGTGGCCGAAGGAGTGGAAACCCAATGCCAGGCCGACTATCTCTGTTCAATAGGCTGCCACATAGGGCAGGGTTATCTCTTTGCTCGCCCCATGCCCGCATTGGATCTGGAGTTTAGTCTGGCGCACGATCAGCTGGTTTTATCATAATTATTCCAAAGCGGAAGTGATTATCGGGCGGGCTGACTATCGATCCGAAAAGAGAGATGTCAGTAGTGTTAGCCCAAGGCTGTGCTGTCTCCTTTGCCCAAACCAATACAATTGAGTTCGGGATGCTGGCTATTATCGCCAAACAATCTTACGTTGGTTATAGCTGAGCCGGGTATCAGACCGGGAGCCAGCACCAGTCGTTCCGTGCTATGAGTGCGCCTGTCCGGGTGACATTCTGCATATGGATATCAAATAGCTGCCCCGCTTCGATCGGCTTGGCCATTGGGTTACACGGACCCGCCATCAGTGTTAACGCCGATTGAAAAATGACCCTCTGACGCCGAGGTAAAACTGACACCTGGGCTGATAATGGCGGTTATTAGCCGCTGGGTGTGCCCACAGGTACTGCCTGACGAGAAGCAGAGTACCACGACCCGTTTTCTGTAAAAGGCATTGGTCACGTATCGCGGTTTGGGCATCGGGGTTAAATGCCTGATGACGTACAACGGTTAGGCTTGCCGGCCAAGTTGCTTCAACGACGTATTATTCAGCGCTGGGATCAGCCGCCAACAACAAACGGCGGCATCATTGCCCTATTGGAAATCTCCCACCAGTGTCACGTATACCGAATCTGTTTGAATAACGTGCTTAGTATTCCTATCTAGTCACGAAGGGCGAACAGGCTGGCCTAACGCGCCCCGCGCAGCGGTTCGGATTTGTAGAGAAAGCTCATCTATCAATCTTCCTATATTGGCGTGCCGGACCAGGTTTTTACGCGGAAGGGGGCGCTCGGTCCGGCAGGTAAAGCGATTAACTGTGGCAACGGGTGCCGGGGAAGGCTAGGACATTCTTGCCGCGGGCACGGTTCGACATTTACTGCCGAACTTGGTGCCTAAAACCAAGGAATATGTGTCGGAAGCAGCGTAAAACGAAATGTAGCGATATGGCAGCGTGTTGTAATTCAAGGAGCGAGAGATTGGCGGCCCTGGAGGTCTGTCGATTCCGCTTATTTTTTAAGGCGCTCCCGCACGGGGCTGAACAGCGCGCAATGATAGAGATTTGGAGGCATAAGATGAAGAACAAGAAACAGCCTTTCGACCGGATCGGATCCCAAATGGGCGAGACCGGTATCGAATCCGTCCACGGCATCTCGCGGCGCGATCTGATGCGCGGCATCGCCGCCGGTACCCTGCTGGCGGCAACCGGTGGCAGTCTGCTGGCCGGTGCGAGTTCCGTCTATGCCCAGTCCCAGACGCCGCAGCGCGGTGGGCGGATTAAGGTCGCCACCGCGGCCGGGTCGACCGCTGACACGCTGGATCCGGCGCGTGGATCCAACTACACAGACTATTGTCGTCTGTTCATGTTCTACAACGGCCTGACGAC
>NZ_JAHREP010000034.1 GCF_019084545.1 Marinobacterium ramblicola | reverse complement strand
CAGCGGAAGACGGTGCGCACACTGACTCCATACGCTTTGGCAACGGACTCGGGAGATTGGCCTTCGCCAACCGCTTTTACGGCCTGCTGGCGCATGACCTGAAGGGAGTGATGATCGATGGCGCGGCCATCTGAGCTACGTTTACATTTCATGCGCCGATTGTATCACATTTTATGACTTTACTTTCCGAAAAGTTAGTAACAGCTAAATATGGGAAAATTTGGGCCATATCAGAGAAAGATGCTAGATCACGAAAGTTTACCAAACCAATATACATTCACAACGGCGTTAATTTTGGCGTTATGGTTTGCTCTGAACTGCAAAACAGCAAAGCGAGAATACGTTTTCAGGGTGCCGTGGATGCGTTGATGGTATTGAGCTGGAATAGAGACTTGGACACATTTGCTTCGCTAATCGAATCAGCCGCACTGGATGTTCACGCCTATACTATTCTAGTCAATAATCGAAAGTACGGAGATAGTCGCGTACGCTCCCCAGCTAAGGAATCGTTCATGCGCGATATCGCTCGTTTGCGTGGAGGTGACAACGATTTTGTTGTTGCAGCCACATTGGATATTGACGCACTCAGAGCGTTCCAAAGTCGAGCAAAGCGTTGGCCTGAGGATGACGACAAATTCAAGCCAATCCCTGAAGGTTTCAGATTACAAGGTGACAGAAAGAAACTACCACCTAGATAGCAGACTGACCCGGCAGATGGATTTACTACGTATGAACAATGATATTGCAGCTGCTCGGCGACTCCAAGAAAAGACAAAGCCGTGACGTCGAGGCCGCAAAGCAGTATTGGTCTGATTACCAGCGCCGCAAGGAAGCTCTGCGGTAATTTTTAACGAGGTTAGGTAAAAGGAGTTTGGTGATGGCACTGACTCGAGAATTTCGTGAAACCGTCATGGAGATGGCGAAGGCAGACCCGGAGTATCGTCGTGCCCTGATCGACGAAGCGGTCGAGAACTTTCTCGAAGGCGACTTTGAGACCGGGAAGCACCTACTTCGCGATTACCTTAATGCGACAGAGAGCTTTCCCGAGCTTGCCGAATCCGTCCATAAGGACGTCAAGAGCCTGCGTCGCATGGTCGGTTCAAAAGGTAACCCACGAGCGGAGAATCTGTTCGAGATCATTAAGTTCTGTCGCGCTCGCGAAGGGATGAGTCAGGCTGCCTGAGACCTTTTCAACTCTTTGGGAGTGAGCCCCGATGAGTCGAGGCTCTTTGCGTTCACTGTGGCAGTGGCTTGGTTTCCGACTGCAACCTCTCCCCCGCCAACCTAGCCGCCGGATGCAGCTCCTCCCCACCCTGCTCGACACACTCAAACAGCTGACTCTTCATCCGACGTGACCAGAACTTCTTCACGTGGCTCGCGACCATATCCGCGACGTCGTTTTCATCGCCGGCGCTGATGTTGTTGAGGGCGATCTGGTTGATCATCTGGATCAGATGTTCCTGTTCAGTCTGAAACATGCTCTGTTCTCACTAATCTGGATTCTTGTTGTGCGCTTTGGCCGCCGGCATAGATCACATGCCGTCCCGGGCGGGCGAAGCCGATCAGGTTCATGCCTGCTGCGGTCGCGTGTTCCACCGCCAAGGCTGTCGGTGCGGATACGGCGACCAGGGTTGAGATACCCGCGGCGTTGCATTTGTTGACCATCTCGTAACTGGCGCGGCTGGAGATCAGCACGAAGCTTTCGTGGTTTGCCGGATACTTTTCCCTGCATGCCGCACGAGCGCCTATCAGTTTATCCAACGCGTTATGGCGGCCGACATCCTCTCGCAGCAGCAGGATATGGCCATCAAGATCGCACAGGGCGGCGCCATGCACGGCGCCGGTCACCGATTGCAGCGGCTGATTGGCCTTCAGCTGCCCAAGCGCGTTTTCGACCGCCTGGCTGTCGGGCAGCGCCACAACCCGCACCGGTTTGGGCGTACCGACCGCCTGCTGCAGGGATTCTGCGCCGCAGAGGCCGCAGCCGGTGCGTCCGGTCAGGTTGCGGCGATGCTCCTTGAGCTTGGCGAAGCACTCGGTGGCAATTTCGATCAGCAGTTCGATGCCCAGTGGGCGCTGCTCGATGTCGATGCCATAGAGCTGCTCCGGACGCTGGATGATCCCCTCGCTGAGGCTGAAGCCCAGCGCGAAATCTTCCAGTGCCGTGGGGCTGGCCATCATCACCACGTGGGAGAGGCCGTTGTAGACCAGTGCTACCGCAACCTCTTCCGCCAGTTGGTCCTGCGCTACTTGTGACGCAGAACCCTGGCGGCGCTGCACATTAAAGACCTTCCGGCCCTCATGCCCGCTCATTACCGACCTTCACCCGCGGGTGCGGCTTCACGCAGGAACTTCTGTTGACGCTGATTGTTGTCCTCGAAGCTCTTCTGCCACTCGGAGGGCTGGCTCACCTTCTCCACCTGTACCGCGGTCACCTTGTACTCGGGGCAGTTGGTGGCCCAGTCGGAGTTGTCAGTGGTGATCACGTTGGCACCACTACCCGGATGGTGGAAGGTGGTGTAGACCACGCCCGGCTGCATCCGCTCGCTGATGCGGGCACGCAGTACGGTCTGGCCGGCACGGCTGGTGATGCCGAGCCAGTCGCCGTCGTTGATGCCACGCTCCTCGGCGTCGTGCGGGTGGAGCTCCAGTATGTCTTCGTTATGCCAGACCTGGTTCTCGGTACGACGCGTCTGGGCGCCGACGTTGTACTGGCTGAGGATACGGCCGGTGGTCAGCAGCAGCGGGAAGCGACGGTTGGCGCGCTCGGTGGTCGGCACGAACTCGGTAACGGCGAAGTGCGCCTTGCCGATCGGGAAGCTCTCCACGTGCATGATCGGCATACCGACCGGGTTCTCTGCGTTGCACGGCCACTGCAGGCTGCCGTATTGATCCAGCTTGTCGTAGCTGACACCGGCGAAGCTCGGGGTCAGCATGGCGATCTCGTCCATGATCTCGGACGGATGGCTGTAGTTCATCGGGTAGCCCAGCGCATTGGACAGCTCGACGGTGACTTCCCAGTCCTCCTTGCCAGCGATCGGCGGCATCACCTTGCGCACGCGGTTGATGCGACGCTCGGCGTTGGTGAAGGTGCCGTTCTTCTCCAGGAAGGTGGAGCCCGGCAGCAGCACGTGGGCGAACTTGGCCGTCTCGTTGAGGAAGATATCCTGCACGATCAGGCAGTCCAGCGAGCGCAGCGCCTCCTCGACATGCTGGGTATTGGGGTCGGACTGGGCGATATCCTCGCCCTGCACGTACATGGCGCGGAAGTGACCGGCAATGGCGGCGTCGAACATGTTGGGGATACGCAGCCCCGGTTCGTCGTCGATCTGCACGCCCCAGGCGGCTTCGAAGCGACCACGGGCGACGGCATCGGAGACGTGCTGGTAGCCCGGTAGTTCGTGCGGGAAGGAGCCCATATCGCAGGAGCCCTGCACGTTGTTCTGACCGCGCAGCGGGTTGACGCCGACACCGTCGCGGCCGATGTTGCCGGTGGCCAGCGCCAGGTTGGCGATACCCATCACCATGGTGGAGCCCTGGCTGTGCTCGGTGACGCCCAGGCCGTAGTAGATCGCCGCGTTCGGTGCCTTGGCGTAGGCGCGGGCGGCAGCGCGAACCTGTTCGGCGGCAACGCCGGTGATCGCTTCCACCGCTTCCGGCGCGTGACGCTCGTCGGCGATGAATGCGCGCCACTTGGCGTAGGCGTCGGACTCGCAGCGCTGGGCGATGAAGTCGGTGTCTTCCAGACCTTCGCTGACGATGACATGGGCCAGCGCGTTGACCATGGCGACGTTGGTGCCCGGCCGCAGCGGCAGGTGCATCGCATCGCCCAGGTGCGGCGTATCGAGCAGGTCGATATGGCGCGGGTCGGCCACGATCAGGCTTGCACCCTCACGCAGACGGCGGCGCAGCAGCGAACCGAATACCGGGTGGGCGTCGGTCGGGTTGGCGCCGATCACCAGCACGCAGTCGGCCTTCATCACCGAGTCGAAGGTCTGGGTACCGGCGGACTCGCCCAGCGTGGTTTTCAGGCCGTAGCCGGTGGGGCTGTGGCAGACGCGGGCGCAGGTGTCGGTGTTGTTGTTGCCGAATGCGGCGCGGATCAGCTTCTGTACCAGGTAGGTCTCTTCATTGGTGCAGCGTGACGAGGTGATACCGCCGATGCTCTCCCGGCCGTACTCGCTCTGGATCTCCTTCAGGCGCCTGGCGGCGAAGCCGATCGCCTCCTCCCAGCTCACCTCTTTCCACGGCTGGTCGATGGAATCGCGGATCATCGGTGTGCGGATACGGTCCTTGTGGGTGGCGTAGCCGAAGGCGAAACGCCCCTTGACGCAGGAGTGACCGTGGTTCGCCTCGCCGCCCTTGTAGGGCACCATGCGCACCAGCTTGTCGCCCTTCATCTCCGCCTTGAACGAGCAGCCGACACCGCAGTAGGCACAGGTGGTGACCACGCTATGCTCCGGCTGTCCCATCTCGATGACGGAGTTTTCCATCAGCGTCGCGGTCGGGCAGGCCTGGACGCAGGCGCCGCAGGAGACGCACTCGGAGTCGAGGAAATCTTCGTCCTGACCGGCGGCCACCTTGGAGTCGAAGCCGCGACCGTCGATGGTCAGCGCGAAGGTGCCCTGCACTTCGGAACAGGCACGCACGCAGCGGGAGCAGACGATGCACTTGCTGGCGTCGAAGGTGAAATAGGGGTTGGAGGTATCCTTGGGCGCATCCAGATGGTTCTCGCCATCGAAGCCGTAGCGCACCTCGCGCAGACCGACGGCGCCTGCCATATCCTGCAGCTCGCAATCACCGTTGGCCGGACAGGTCAGACAGTCCAGCGGGTGGTCGGAGATATACAGCTCCATGATGTTGCGACGCAGCTTGGCCAGCTTGTCGTTCTGGGTCCACACCTTCATCCCCTGCTCCGCCGGAGTGGTGCAGGAGGCAGGCAGACCGCGACGCCCGTCGATCTGCACCGCGCAGAGACGGCAGGAACCGAACGCCTCCAGGTTATCGGTGGCGCAGAGCTTGGGGATGTTGATATCGGCCAGCGCGGCGGCACGCATCACCGAGGTGCCCTCGGGCACGCAGATCTCGACGCCGTCGATCTCCAGCGTGACCAGGTTTTCGCTCAGGGACGCGGGAGTGCCGTAGTCCCGATTGTGATCAATACGCGGATCGAAATGCTGCAACATGATCAGACCTCCTCCGCCAGCGCCGGAGCGTTGGACGCGTTTTTCACAAAGTCTTCGCCGAAATGCTTCATCGCACTCTGCACCGGGAACGGCGTCATGCCGCCCATGGCGCACAGAGAGCCATCGACCATCGTTTCGCACAGGTCGGAGAGCAGCTCCAGGTTGGCTTCCACGTTTTCACCGGCGCGAATACGGTCGATCACCTCGACACCGCGGGTGGAACCGATACGGCAGGGCGTACACTTGCCGCAGGACTCGGCGACGCAGAACTCCATCGAGAAGCGCGCCTGCTCGCCCATATCGACGGTATCGTCGAACATCACCACGCCACCATGACCCAGCACGGCGCCGACCTTGGCGAACTCTTCATAGTCCAGTGGGGTATCCCACTGGCTCTCCGGCAGATAGGCACCGAGTGGGCCACCAACCTGCACCGCACGCAACGCACGGCCGTTACGGGTACCGCCGCCGAACTCGAACATCAGCTCACGCAGACTGGGACCGAACGCCAGCTCGACCAGACCGCCCTGTTTGACGTTACCGGCCAGCTGGAACGGCAGCGTGCCGCGTGAACGACCCATACCGCAATCGGCGTAGGCCTTGGCGCCCTGATCAAGGATAAACGGCACCGCCGCCAGCGACAGCACGTTGTTGACCACGGTGGGCTTGCCGAACAGACCGACGATGGCCGGCAGCGGCGGTTTGGCGCGCACCAGACCGCGCTTGCCCTCAAGACTCTCCAGCAGCGAGGTCTCCTCGCCGCAGATATAGGCACCGGCACCGAGGCGTACTTCCAGATCGAAGTGCCGGCCGCTGCCCTGGATATTTTCGCCGAGCAGGTTGTTGGCGTAGGCGGTCTCGATCGCGGCGTTCAGGTTCTTCTGCGCGAGCGGGTATTCGGAGCGCAGGTAGATGTAACCTTGGGTCGCGCCGACGGCAAGACCGGCAATGGTCATCCCCTCGATCAGCATGAACGGGTCACACTCCATGACCAGACGGTCGGCGAAGGTGCCGGAGTCGCCCTCGTCGGCATTGCAGACGATGTACTTCTGATCGGCAGGTGCATTGAGCACGGTCTGCCACTTGATGCCGGTGGGGAACGCTGCGCCGCCACGACCACGCAGGCCGGACTCCTTCACCATATCGACGATCACCTGCGGGCTCAGCGCCAGGGCGTTTTCCAACCCCTTGTACCCGTCATGCGCCTTGTAATCCTCCAGCGACAGCGGATCGGTCACACCGGCGCGAGCAAAGGTCAGACGCTCCTGACGCTTCAGGTAGGGGATCTCTTCGACCAGGCCCAACGCCAGCGGATGCTCGACGGCGCCCTTCCAAAACTCGGCGGCGAACAGCGAGTCCAGGTCGGACTCCTTCACCGGACCGAAACCATAACGCCCTTCCGCTGTATCCACCTCGATCAGCGGCTCCAGCCAGTAAAGGGCACGGGTACCGTTGCGGCGGATCTCCAGATCAACGCCCTGCTCTTTCGCCAGCTGTTCAACGGTGCGGGCAATACGGTCGGCGCCCAGCGACTTGGCCGTGGTGTCGGACGGTACATGAATACGATAGGTCATCACCGCACCTCCACTCGTTCGGTTTTCAGACTTTCGACCAGCTCGTCAAACGCCTGGGCGTCAACACGGGCGTGGATATCGTCACCGACGCGAACCGACGGACCGCAGGCGCAGTTGCCCAGGCAGTAGACCGGCTCCAGCGTTACGGTGCGATCAGCGGTGGTCTGGTGGTAGTCAACGCCCAGCGCCGCCTTGGCGTGTGCTTCAAGCGCCCGTGCGCCCTGCGCCTGGCAGGCTTCGGCACGGCAGATCTCCACCACGTGACGGCCCGGCTGATGGGTGCGGAAGTGGTGGTAAAAGCTGATCACCCCGTGGACCTCTGCCCGCGTCAACTTCAGCGCGGACGCGATCAACGCAACGGCCTCTTCGGGGATGTAGGAAAAGCGGTCTTGGATGGCGTGCAGGATCGGCAGTAGCGCACCTGGCTTTGACTTGAGCTGATCGATGATGGCTTGCGCGGCTGTTGGCTCCCAGGCTGCGCTTCCCGGCATAGTCATTGTTATACCTCCTACCGCCAATATATGAACCCAATTTCATATTTAAGCGGAAGTATTGCTCTTATAGTGGCGGTTAAATTACCATTCAGACACGCAAATCAAAATATGAAACAAAATGCCTATTCATAAGATTACAATTGTGCCTACCTGGTCTTTCCGAGATGAACAGGGTCGCACACTGGATCCCCAACTATTTACCTTATTGCGACACATAGAGCGTGACGGCAAGCTCACCAGCGCCGCCTCGAAAGCCGGGATCTCCTACCGCCACGCCTGGAACCAGCTCAACAAATGGGCGGAGTTTTTCGGCCTGCCACTGGCGGAGCTGGAAAAAGGGCGTGGAGCCCGCCTCACACAACTGGGCGAGAAGCTGCTCTGGGCCGAGAAGCGCGTGATCGCCAGGCTCGAACCCCAGCTCGACAACATCACCTCTGAGCTGAATATCGAGCTTTCCCGACTATTAGAGGGTAGTCGTCCGAGCCTGCGCCTGCATGCCAGCCATGGCTATGCGGTGGAGCTGCTGCCCCGCTTTACCGAAGGGTTCGATCTCGATCTGCAATACAAACAGGGACAGGATGCGTTGGCCGCCATGGCTCGCGACCAATGCGATATCGCCGGCTTTCATCTACCGGTAAGCGCCATCAGCGCCGAAATGCTGGGGTGGATCGAGAAACTGCTGAAACCCAGGGCGCACCGCATTATCCGCTTTATCACCCGCCAACAGGGACTGATGGTAAAACCGGGCAACCCCCTGGCTATCCAGGGACTAACTGATCTGTGCCGCGATGATGTGCGCTTTATCAATCGAGAGACCGGCTCCGGTACACGCTCGCTATTGGAGGAGCTCATGCGCCGTAGCGGACTCGACAGCGCCAGTTGCCTCGACAGCACCGGAACGGAGTTCACTCACTCCGCAGTCGCGGCCCATGTTGCAGCGGGGATGGCCGACACAGGGTTCGGCGTACAGGCCGCCGCTAGTCAATTCGGACTAGACTTTATCCCCCTGGCTCAAGAGCGTTACCTGCTGGCCTGCCACCAGCGTGCGCTGGAGATGCCTGCAATGCAGACACTGCTGGAAACGTTTCGCGGAGAAAGATTCAGACAAGCGGTCGATGCTCTACCCGGTTATGACAGCACCCATTGCGGTGAGCTGATCACACTGGATGAGCTACTCCTCGACTCATGAAGCAAGGTGTCAGACGAATCCCGACAACCTTGAGTAGTTATCTCTCATTTCAAGTGATTATCACTTGTTATCGTTTATGAGCAATGCAGTCGCGGCCATGGGCGATAAGCGCAACGACACAAGGCAACATCACCCCCTCGTACTTCGCTTCCAGTTCAGTGGCCAGCCGCTCAAATGCGGCCAGCCCTTCACCGGATGCGTTGCTGAGCCACTCTTCAAGTTCAGTTCTTACGAGAGCCTCATCAGCCCCGACCGGCAATGCCAGCCCCAGCTCACGCAGATATCCCGCAAAATCTTCAAGATCAAATAGCTCAGCAATCATCATCGTCCGATCCCCCAGTTATGGCTTAAATCAGCGGTGCAAGTGTACTTCTGACTTCAGACCAAGATAGATACTAAAGCACATCAGTACCAGCACAACTGTGAACGGAAGACCTGTAGTAATGGCACCCGCTTGCAGCGCAGTCAGCGCCTCGGAGCCACCACCAACCAGCAGCGTGCCGGCAATGATGCCCACCAGAGTAGCCCAGAACATACGTTGCGGCATTGGCGCATCGGTCTTGCCACCAGCAGTGATGCTATCGATGACCAGAGAGCCGGAATCAGCAGAGGTGATGAAGAACACCAGCACCAGCACGATACCCACTACGGAGAGCAGAGTGGTTGCCGGCAGATTTTCAAACATCTGGAACATCGCCTGGGACACATCGCCGATACCGTTAGCCAGCTGGCCGACGCCGTTAGTGGCCTGTTCCATTGCAGTACCACCCATTACCGCCATCCACACCACGGTGACCAGTGTCGGCACCAGCAGTACAGCAGTGATGAACTCGCGCACGGTACGACCACGTGAGATACGGGCGATGAACATACCCACGAACGGTGACCAGGAGATCCACCATGCCCAGTAGAACACGGTCCAGCCGTGGAACCAGGTGCCGTCTTCACGCCCGATCCAGTTGGACAGCGGGATGATGTTTTCAGCGTAGGAGCCGAGGATGGTACCTGCGGTCTTGAAGATCGCCAGGGTCGGACCCACCACGATAATCAGCGCAATAAGACCCGCTGCGATCAGCATGTTGATATTGGAGAGCAGCTTTACACCACCGTCCAGACCACGTGCCACGGAGAACAGCGCGATGCAGGTAACCACGACGATCACTGCCACCTGAGTGGAGATATCGTTGGCGATGCCGAACAGGTAGTTAAGACCGCCAGCTGCCTGCTGTGCACCCAGACCAAGGGAGGTAGCGAGACCGAAGATAGTCGCCAGTACCGCCAGGATGTCGACCACATGGCCCAGCACGCCCCAGGTGTGACGACCCAGAATCGGGTAGAAGGCGGAGCGCAGGGTCAGCGGCAGTCCCTTGTTGTAGGAGAAGAAGGCCAGTGCCAGGGCAACAACACCGTAGATCGCCCAGGGATGCAGACCCCAGTGGAACATGGTAGCGCCCAGGGCCATGTCGGCACCTTCCGGTGTACGTGCCGCCGCATTCAGCGGTGTACCGTACCAGTCGGTGTAGTACGCCACAGGCTCGGCAACACTCCAGAACATCAGACCGATACCCATGCCGGCAGCAAACAGCATCGAGAACCAGGAGACGGTGGAGAACTCGGCCTTGGCATTAACGCCACCAAGACGAACACGACCGACCGGCAACACGATCAGTGCCAGGCAGAAGATAACGAATATGTTACCGGCCACCATGAACAGCCAATCGAAGTTCTCGATCGACCAGCCGCGGGCTCCGGTCAGTGCTTCCTTGGCACCAGCCGGAAACAGCAGCGTTGCTATGATAAACAGAAGGATCAGTCCGGCGCTGATGCCGAACACGGGGTTATGCACATCCAGGCCGAGTATGTTGACGTTATCCTGGCCGACTTGGTAGTCGGTATCATACTCATCGGTGATCACCGCGGCCTCTGCCACGGATGGATCGGATTTTACACCTTTCATATAAAGCTCTCCTTTGAACTGTCTGCTCTAACAGCACAGGCCTCTGATGAGGAATCTGGTTTTGTTATTGTGTCCTGGCGTGAACGGATGCTGGGGGACCAGCCCATAGCGGAAGCGAGAGGAACTCCCAGCCTTTTAAAAGGCTTTCCGAGCGCAGCCAAGCGTGCCAGTCCATACTACGAATGCGGGGATATTCTGTTGTCCTGCTTGCGACAGCTCCGGCAGGAAAAGGGGCAGGATTGCGACATGGCGGGAATGACTTATCTAATCGCGACACCTCAAAATAGCGCTCCTGGCTATACGAACAATCCGTCGCCGCTTGCCAATCGCCCCGACTCCTGGCAATCAAGACGACGAGATCGACACAAACCGGGTCAGCACTCAGGCCATGGGTCCAGGGCAAAAAAAAGCCCCCATAAAGGGGGCTCAAGGATTAGAACCGTGAATGCTCCGGGGTGCGCCGGAGACTTGAAGAACAACCGGGGCCGGAAGGAGGTCCGGCGCCGGTCTTAACACAGGGGATATATTCCGCAGGTAGCATACAGAGGTGAGGCTGTCTGGCTTCGTTTGGAATATGTGTCCATTGTGTACTGAGCAAACATCAGTCACCTGCTCATGATCGCCCCGCACAGTTCCAGGAACGACACGGGGTAAAAAGGCTTTTTTAACGCAGAACGCCCTCTTCCAGAAGCAGGTCGAACACCGCCTGAGCCATCTCGCTTGCAGGTTTGTCACGCAGCACCTTGCCACCATCACCGGATGATTTTGCCGTCGCCGCCTTGAAGCGATCGGCGGCGGTTTTAGCCTTAACCACCTTGAGCCGTTTCGGACGCTTGCGCGCCGGCGCCTCGCTCCAGGCAGCCTTGACCTCATCCATAACCGCCATACCGATATCCTGGCTTTCAAGATCGGCGCGGCTGGCGGGGCCAAAGGCGCTCTGACGCGGCGCCGCTGCGGCCATATCGACGCTAGCAACAAACGGCAAGGGTACGCGTAGAGCACGACGCTGACCGCGCGGCAGCGCCTGCAGCAGGTTGGCTTCACCATGATCGATGCTGACGATCTCGGCGATGCGCGTCACCACCGGCAGACCCAGCGCCTCGCCGAGCAGGTAGGGCGTCATGCCGGAGGACTCGCCGCTCTCGGCGCGAACGCCGGTCAGGATGATGTCCGGTTTCTGTTGTTTCAGGTACTGACTCAACGCGGGAACCGCGTCAGCATTCGTCCCCTGTTGCAGGACACGCAACCTCTTCAACCCCATACCGGCATAGGCACGCAGGGAATCGGCCTGCGGGTCACCGGCATGCAGCACCTCCAAGCCCTCAGGCGCCAGGGTCATGGCCATCTCGACAGCACGAGCATCCTGTTCGGCGCGGCGTGCGCGACCGGAGCCTGGATGCTTACCGACGGATACCAGCGCGGTAATGCGCAGACTTGCGTTCTGTTTATCAGGCTGCATTCTCGACTACCTCCTGACGATGTGCCTTGGCCAGACGGATCAACTCCGCCAGCACTTCGCTACTGTCACCAATCACACTCAGCGCGGCGCGCTTAACCATGTCACAGCCGACATCGGTGTTGATGGCGATCACCTTGTCACACTGCCCGATACCCTGCATGTGCTGGATCGCACCGGAGATACCGACCGCGACGTAAACCCGCGCCGTGACCCAAGTACCGGTCGCACCCACCTGACGGAAACGTGGCATGTTGCCATCGTCCACCGCCACACGGCTGGCACCCTCGGTCGCACCAAGCGCTTCGGCGGCCTGATGGAACTGAGCCCAGTCGCTCACACCGTTACCGGCAGAGAGGATGAATTCGGCTTCCGCCAGCGGGATCGCATTCGGATCCACCGCCACCTGGCCGCAGTCGCGAATCGACGCATGGCCCGCCACAGTACCGACCAGCTCCACCGGCAGTACTTCGTGACGTGTCTCGTCGATCTGGTCGGCGCACTCCTCGGCCAACAGCAACAAGCGCGGGGTCTGGCGCGTGATATCGCTGGTACCACCGGCGCCGCGGCAGATAGTCTGTTCGGCACCAACCTGCCAGGCTTGAGTCGCCGGGCGCTCGCCGATACGGGCCGCCAAGCGGCATCCCAGCTCGAAGCCCGCCGCGACGCTATCCGGCAGCAGCCAGTAGCGCGGTGCGTACTCTTTTTCAACCTGGGCCAGAGCGGCAACACGCAACTCCGGCGAATAACCTTCGTACTCGTCGCCCTGCAGATGCAGCAAGCGGTCCACGCCGGCCTTGTCGAACGCCTCTTCGCGGTGCTCACCGAAGACGATGGTCAGCACGGCGCCGTTACCACCGATCTCGCCGATCAGCTTGTGCGCCTGGCCAATTACATCCTTGTCGTGGCCGTTGAGACGGCCACCGACCATATCGGGCACCACGGCGATATAGTAATCCGGGTTCTCGACGCGGTGCAGCGGCAGCTCCACCTCTTTCGCCGCGCCGGCGGCGCGACGCCCGCCGACCGTAGCCGGACCACTGGCATTCATGCGATCGATACGCTTGATGCCATTCGGGCCAATAAAGCCTACCGCATGGGGGTTACGCCGAATCAGGCCGGAGGGTCCACGTGTTTCGGCCGGGCTCGCCTGCATCGTCTGGTGCAGAGGGTGCAGCCGGTTGCGCGCGATCCACTCAGCCCTCGGATCGCGACGGATAATATCCTCACTCATCAGGAGACCTCCTCAGCCAGCGGCTTTTTTGCCACTTTACTCTGCTCACGCGACTTGGCAGGCGCAGGTGAAACCTCCTCCACCAATGCCTCGGCGACCAGCTCGGCAATATCCTTGACCTCGGCTCGCGGCTCTACGACACCTTCCAGCATCGCAGTACACTGCTGACAGCCCACGGCAACCAGCTCGGCGCCAACTGCACGAACCTCTTCCATACGCATATCGGCAATACGACGCTCACCCGGAATATCGGTGATCGGTGCACCACCGCCGCCGCCACAGCAACGGGAACGGAAACCGGAGCGCTCCATTTCGGCCAGCTCGATACCCAGCTCTTTGAGCAGCTCGCGCGGTGAGTCGTACTCGCCGTTGTAGCGACCCAGGTAGCAGGGGTCGTGATAGGTCACGGTGCCGCCCTTGAACTCGCTCAGGTTGAGCAGTTCCGCCTTGACCAGCTCATTGATGAAGGTGGTGTGATGCAGCACCTCGTAAGCGGGTTTCTGGCCGGCCGGATAGAGATCCGGGTATTCGTTCTTCAAGCAGTGGAAGGCGTGCGGATCGGTGGTCACGATGCGGTTGAACTTGTACTGGCTCAGTGCGGCGATATTACGCTTGGCCAGGCTCTGGAAGGTCGCATCGTCGCCCAGACGACGGGCCACGTCGCCGGAATCGCGCTCCTCATCACCGAGTACGGCAAAGTCCACCTTGGCAGCCTTCAGCACTTTCACGAATGCGCGCAGGATACGCTGACTACGCATATCGAAAGCACCGTCGGAAACCCAGAACAGCACATCGACCTCTTTCACATCCTTCATGACGCGCAGGTTCTGGTCCGCCGCCCAGTTCATCCGGCTACCCGGATTGAAACCACTGGGGTTGTCGGTGGCGATCAGGTTTTCCAGGACTTCAGCACCCTTGTTCGGCGTGTTGCCCTTCTCCAGGGTCAGGAACCGACGCATATCGACAATCGCGTCCACGTGCTCGATCATCATCGGGCACTCCTCGACACAGGCGCGGCAGGTGGTGCAGGACCAGAGCGTATCGGGGCTGACCAGACCTTCGGTGATCGACTTGTTCGGGCCACCGACGGCAAAGCCCACATCTCTGCCCGGATAAGGGCTACCGGCAAACTTGGCGTCAGAACCGCCGGCCAGACCCACAACCATATCCTGGATCAGTTTCTTCGGGTTCAGCGGCTGACCGGCCGCAAATGCCGGGCACATCGCCTCACACTTGCCGCACTGTACGCAGGCATCGAACCCAAGCAGCTGATTCCATTTGAAATCGGTAGGCTTCTCAACACCCAGCTTTGCAGCGTTCAGGTCAACCGGCTTGAGGCCGGTTGAACGACCGCCACCAAAGCGCTCCGGACGACGGTGAAACGCCAGGTGCAGCGCGCCGGCAAAGGCGTGCTTCATCGGCCCGCCCCAGGCCATGCCGAACACCAGCTCACCCAGACCCCAGACGATACCGGCCGCCAGCAGCACTGCCAGCACCCAGCCACCGAACGCCTCAGGCAGAATGCCGGCGGCAGGCAGTGTGGCGATAAAGAAGCTGACGGCGAACATCAGCAGGCTCTTGGGCAGGCGCATCCACGGCCCTTTCGACAGGCGTGAAGGCGGATTGCGGCGACGCTTCCAGACGAAGAAGCTGCCGACGAACATCAGCACCAGCGCGCCCAAAAGCGCGTAGCTGAGCCAACGGTTTTCAATACCGAACAGGTGCACGGCCAGGATCAGCACCATCGACAGCACGAAGCCGCCTGCGGTCGCCACGTGGGTCTTGGACATGTACTTGTCACGTTCCACTACATGGTGCAGATCCACCAGGTAACGGCGCGGCATCGCCATCAAGCCCGAGAAGAAGTTGACCTTCTCCGGCTGACCGGCGCGCCACAGGCTGATCCGCTTGAGCATGCCGGCCACGGCCAACAGCAGCGCTGCGGAGATCAGAATGGGGAGTAACCAATCGAGGATCATGATGAGCCCTCACTGAATCTCAATAAATCCGGCACAACCCGGAATAACACGGCGTAATATCGAACCGCCGGACTATCAGGGGTGCCGACTGGGTGATCTGGGCCGGCTCTCGCCGGCAGGGATGCCGGCGTGAAGCCCACATGGATGTGTTCACGGCGTGCCGGAACAGGTCACCCAGTCGGTACCCCACCGTGCGGCCCGTGACCACCTGCTTGTCACCTAACCGCCGAAGCTGCTGCCCGACGATTACAGATCCTTACACAGACGCAGTGCGTCATAGATCGCGGCGTGGGTGTTGCGCTGTGACACGCAGTCACCCAGACGCCACAGGATCATGCCATCGCCCCGCTCGCTAAGGATCGGCTGCGGCTTGATATCGAACAGCGCTTCGTTGTCGATCTGACCCTTGTTGCGTGACTCGGCCTTCAGCTCGTAGTACAGCGCTTCGTTCGGACGGATGCCGTTTTCGACCACGATCTGGTCGACAACGCGCTCTTCCCTCTGACCGGTGTACTCGTTCTCCAGTACTGCTACCAGCTTGTCACCTTCACGATAGACCTTCTCCAGCATGAGGTCAGAGGTCATGATCACCTCCTTCTCGTACAGGCTGCGGTAGTAGGTCGGGAAGGTAGTACCGCCGATGCCGACACCCGGCTTGATATCGTCGGTAACCAGCTCAACCATGGAGCCCTTGGAGGAGAGGTAGTCGGCCGCGGACATACCGGAGAACTCACAGATGGTGTCGTAGATCAGCACGTTTTTGCCCGGCTCGACAACGCCATTGATCACATCCCAGCTGGACACAACCAGACCTTCGGCAGCGCCCCAGTGCGGGTTCTGCTCCAGGAACGGCGTACCGCCGGTGGCCAGAACGCAGACATCAGGCTTCAGGTCGCGAATCATGTCGGCATTGGCCGCAGTGCCCAGACGGATATCCACGCCCAGACGCTCAAGCTCCATGGCCATCCAGCGGGTGATACCGGCCATCTGGTCACGCTGAGGCGCTTTCGCCGCGATGGTGATCTGACCGCCCAACTCCTCGGCTTTCTCGATCAGGGTCACGTTGTGACCGCGCTCGGCTGCCACACGGGCCGCTTCCATACCGCCGGGGCCACCGCCGACAACGACAACCTTGCGGATCGGGCCTGTGGTTTTTTCGATGATGTGCGGCAGACCCATGTACTCACGGGAGGTGGCCGCATTCTGGATGCAGAGTACGTCCAGACCCATGTACTGACGGTCGATACAGTAGTTGGCACCGACGCACTGACGGATCTGGTCGACCTGGTTCATCTTGATCTTGGCGATGAAGTGCGGGTCAGCAATGTGCGCACGGGTCATACCGACGAAGTCGACGTAACCGGCTTCCAGGATACGCTTGGCCTGGTTCGGGTCCTTGATGTTCTGCGCGTGGATAACCGGTACGGATACCACCTCTTTGATGCCTGCCGCCAGGTGCAGGAACGGCTCCGGCGGGTAGCTCATGTTCGGGATAACGTTCGCCAGGGTGTTGTGAGTATCGCAGCCAGAGCCAACAACACCGAAGTAGTCGATCAGACCGGTGGCGTCGTAGTACGCCGCGATCTGCTTCATGTCGTCATGGTTCAGACCGTCCGGATGGAACTCGTCGCCCGTGATACGCATACCGACGACGAAGTCAGGACCCACCGCTGCACGCACCGCCTTGGCCACTTCCAGGCCGAAACGCATGCGGTTTTCGAAGGTGCCGCCCCACTGGTCGGTACGCTTGTTTACACGAGGAGACCAGAACTGGTCGATCATGTGCTGATGCACAGCTGACAGCTCGACGCCGTCCAGGCCACCCTCTTTCGCACGTACGGCCGCTTTCGCGAAATCGCCGATGACGCGCCAGATCTCCTCCTCTTCGATGGTCTTGCAGGTCGCGCGATGTACCGGCTCACGAATGCCTGACGGCGACATCAGGTTCGGCCAGTTCTCGCCATCCCAGCGGGAGCGACGGCCCATATGGGTAATCTGGATCATGATCTTGCCGCCATGCTTGTGCACGGCATCGGCCAGATTCTGGAAGTGGGGGATGATGCGGTCGGTGGACAGGTTCACCGAGCTCCACCAGCTCTGCGGGCTGTCGATGGAGACCACGCTGGAACCGCCGCAGATACAAAGGCCGCAGCCGCCCTTGGCTTTCTCTTCGTAATACTTGACGTAACGATCGGTGGTCATACCGCCGTCGGTGGCATACACCTCGGCATGAGCGGTACTGACGATACGGTTACGAATGGTCAGCTTGTTGATGTTCAACGGCTGAAACAGGACATCGAACTGCGACATGGTTCACCCCAACTTTTCTAAGGGCCTGCGCCGCCTCTGGGCAACGCAGGTATTTTGCTCTTGTTTTGCGCTGATCAGCTCAGCACTATTGTTCCGCTACGGGCGTCACTTCGAAGATGCCGTAGTCACAGCCTTCTTCAGCGGCGCTCTGGGTCTGCTCGGCAACGGTACGTACCGGATAGCCCAGACTCTCAGCGATCTGATCCATGGCGCCCGCAAACCAGCCGGTGAACATGTAGTCGACCTTGCGATTCACCTTGCCGTACTGGTAAACGAACGCGGAGTTCTCCAGACGCACGCGGGCGGTACCCTTTTCCAGATCCAGCGCTTCGGTGATGAAGAAGCCCCAACCGCGCTGAGACAGACGCTTCATGTAGTGGTGCCACACATCGGCGCCGGAGATACCGTGCGCTTCAGCTTCCTTTTCACACCAGTAGTAGGCGGACTTGTAGCCGGCCTTGTACAGGATCTCGGCATAACGCTCCGCACCGATCTCTTCCTCGATACCCATATGGTTGTTGACGAAGAAGTGACGCGGCACATACAGCATCGGCAGTGCGTCGGTGGTCCATACGCCGGTTTCGTCATCTACGAGGATCGGCATTTCAGGTGCATGAGTACCCATTGTTCCAAACTCCAAATCGAATTCTGTTCTTAAAATAAAAGGGGTTACTCGCCCCAGACTTCGCCCAAAATGCGAACCCAGTTCTCACCCATGATCTTGCGCACCTGAGTTTCGGTAAATCCGTCTTTCAGGAGCGCTTCGGTCAGGTTCGGGAACTCGCCCAGGGTACGGATACCTTTCGGGTTGATAATCTTGCCGAAGTTGGTCAGGCGACGTGCATAGCCCTTGTCATGGGTCAGCCACTCGAAGAACTGCTGATCCTGACCCTGGGTAAAGTCGGTACCGATGCCGATCTGATCTTCACCCACCAGGTTGAATACATAGCGGATCGCTTCAACGTAATCTTCGATGGTGGAATCGATGCCGTTTTTCAGGAAGGGCGCGAACATGGTTACACCAACGAAGCCGCCGTGATCGGCGATAAACTTGAGTTCTTCATCGGATTTGTTGCGCGGATGCTCTTTCAGACCGGACGGCAGGCAGTGGGAGTAGCACACCGGCTTCCTGGACTCGAGAATCACCTCTTCGGAGGTTTTGGAACCGACGTGCGACAGGTCGCACATAACGCCAACGCGGTTCATCTCCCACATGATTTCACGACCGAAATCAGACAAACCGCCATCGCGCTCGTAGCAGCCGGTACCCACCAGGTTCTGGGTGTTGTAGCACATCTGCACGATACCCACGCCCAGGTCTTTAAAGATCTTCACGTAGCTGATCTGATCTTCGTAAGCATAGGTGTTCTGAAAACTCATCAGAACGCCGGTTTTACCCTCGGCTTTCGCACGACGAATATCTGCAGTCGTGCGCACCTTGAGCAGCATCTCGGGGTTTTCATCGATAATTTTGTTTACGGCGGCGATATTATTCACCGTGCCCTGAAAGTTTTCCCAAAACGCCATAGTGCAGCTTGCGGTAGTCACACCGCCCTTCTGCATATCCTGGAACAACTCAAGGTTCATTTTCCCGCAAACTAGACCATCGATGATGATGGAGTCTTTGTGCAACTCGGCTGCGTTCATCTCTTCACCTATCTAAAGGGCGTTCTATTCAGCGGTCAGAATAGGGGGAAAGATCGAGCAGAATTGTTCTAAAAGCGTCACCGGGCTGACGTAAAGCGTAGTGATTCGCGACCTGCAACCATTTTTTTCCTGGCTAACAAAAACGCCGCCACTCCCGAAGGCGTGGCGGCGTTTTTGAAGCACTGTCGAAGCGCTTACTGCAGGGTAACCGAACCGTAGGTCGGCTCGAACTGAGCTTCGCTCAACGCATGCATGGCAAGCGCATTTGCGGCGGTTCCCGCCTTTTGATTGAGCCCCGGCAAAGCCGTCGTTACCAACGGTGTCACGGTCTGAGAACGGTCCTGGCTGCGCATACCGCTACGCTCCTCACGCGGCGGGATACCGATATGTTCGCGGTAACACTTGCTGAAGTGCGGAGTGGACACGAAACCACAGGCCGCCGCGATCTCGATGATCGACATGGAGGTCTGCTTCAGCAACTGGCGAGCCCGGAACAGGCGCAGCTTCAGGTAATACTTCGACGGTGAGCACTGCAGATATTTCTGGAACAGGCGCTCCAACTGGCGACGGGACAGACCAACGTAGGACGCCAGCTCATCCAGCTCGATCGCCTCTTCGATATTGGCTTCCATCAGCGCCACCGCCTCGACCAATTTGGGCTGCGTGGTACCCAACACATGTCGCAGAGGAATACGTTGATAATCGGATTCGTTACGTACTCGGTCGCAGATGAACATCTCCGAAATACCGGCCGTCAACTGGTAACCGAAGTCACGCTTGATCATGTTCAGCATCATATCCAGCGGTACGGTACCGCCACTACTGGTCATGCGATCGCGATCGATAACAAACAGATGATTGGTGCAACGCACCTTGGGGTAAGCTTCCTGCAAGGAGGCTATACATTCCCAGTGCGCACTGCAGTCATAACCATCCAGCAGACCCGCTTCCGCCAGCAGATAAGGACCGGTACATACGCCGCCGATCAGAATGTGCTTGCGTGCCAAGGACTGCAACCATGATACCTGGCGACGGCTGTAGTTACGTGTGATATTGACACCGCCCACCACGATAATCGTATCCAGAGCCGGCGCATCGGCCATCGAACTGTCCGGTGTGATACGAATTCCGTCACTGGCCATGACCTGCTCACCATCTTCGCTGATGGTATGCCAGTTATACAGCTCACGCCCACTGAGCTGATTGGCCATACGCAGCGGCTCGACTGCCGATGCCAACGCAATCATGGTGAAGTTGTTCAGCAACAAAAAACCGATATTGCGGGTTTTGGTTTTGATAGCCGCACCCTGAACGGAAGTGTTGTTCTCAGACATTTGCACGAACCCCATTTAAGCTATGTGGGGCACTAGCAACAGCTGTGCCTTTTATATTTATATTTGGACCTGCCTGAGCCCTGATGTCGCATATAGGCATGTGAGTGCCGGAACCGATCCGTATACACTCAAGCCCACGTCATTCGTGGCTTATAGACTCACGAACTATAGTTGAAACGCAGTAAAAAGCGACCCCTCCATGTCGTTTTTTGCATCTTTTTTTACGCCCTGCGCACCATATTTGGACATCCAAACAGGGTGCGCCGATCAACAATCGGGAGATTTGACTTAACAATCAGCACTCAACAGCGTTCACACCGACCGCAATGCTGGTGACATCGATCGCGTTGACCGCCAAACCTCCGCGCGAGGTTTCCTTGTATTTATCCTGCATATCGCGACCGGTATCGCGCATGGTACGGATAACCTTATCCAGGGAGACAAAATGTTCACCGTCACCGCGCAGCGCCATCTGCGTCGCGTTGATCGCCTTCATCGCCGCAATCGCGTTTCGCTCGATACAGGGCACCTGCACCAGTCCCGCCACCGGATCACAGGTCAGCCCCAGGTTGTGTTCCAGGGCGATCTCCGCCGCGTTTTCCACCTGCGCCGGTGTACCGCCGAGCACCTCGGTCAACCCGGCCGCCGCCATGGCGCACGCCGAACCCACCTCCCCCTGACAACCGACTTCGGCCCCGGAGATCGAAGCATTCTTCTTGCACAGCGCACCGATGGCCGCCGCCGCCAGCAGGAAGTTGACCACATCCTCGTCGGTCGCCTGCTCATTGAAACGCATGTAGTACATCAGTACCGCGGGCACGATGCCGGCCGCACCATTAGTGGGCGCCGTCACCATACGACCGCCGGCAGCGTTCTCTTCATTGACCGCCAGCGCGTAAAGGTTGACCCAGTCCATCGCCCGCAGCGTGGTGCTGATCACGTTACCGGCGGAGGCTTGCTGCAACGAACGGTAGAGCGAGGGTGCGCGACGGCGTACTTTCAAGCCGCCCGGCAGGATCCCCTCGTTCTCCAGGCCATTGGCGACACACTCCTGCATCACCTTCCAGATACTGTCGGCGCCGGCGCGGATCTCGCTCTCACTGCGCCACACCTTCTCGTTCTCCAGCATCAGTTCGCTGATCCGCAAACCGTTCGCCTTGCAGAGGTCGAGCAACTCCACCGCCGTATTGAAGTCGTAAGGCAGCTCCACCTGGGGCACCAGGTGCGCGTTCGCGGTCGCTTCGCTCTCATCAAGCACAAAGCCGCCGCCGATCGAGTAAAAGGTGTTCTGATACAACTCGCCCAGATCGCTGAACGCGGTCAAGCGCATGGCGTTGGGGTGATAGGGCAGCACTTCATCAACGAACAGCATGTCGCGGTTCCAATCGAACTCGATCCCTTCGCCGCCGGCCAGCGACAGGTATTCGGTTTCCCATACCGCCTTCACGGCGGGCTCGATGCGGCGCGGATCGATGCTGTCCGGCGCCTCACCCATTAAACCCATTACCGTTGC
The DNA here is from genome assembly GCF_019084545.1 of Marinobacterium ramblicola. Taxonomy (GTDB): domain Bacteria; phylum Pseudomonadota; class Gammaproteobacteria; order Pseudomonadales; family Balneatricaceae; genus Marinobacterium_D; species Marinobacterium_D ramblicola. Next base: position 24,435 of record NZ_JAHREP010000034.1, on the reverse strand, counting down.
CTTATCCGTACCATGGCCGACGCCGGTCGCACTCAGGGAGCCGAACAGCTCGACCTGCACGCGTTTTACCGCCGGGCGTATTCCCCGCTCCTGAAGCTGCTGCACGAAGGCTAGCGCCGCACGCATAGGTCCGACGGTGTGAGAACTGGAGGGGCCAACCCCGATCTTGAACAGATCAAAAACACTGATACTCATGACTCTCTCCGAGGCGCACTGCCTTCTACTGGGGAATTAGCAAGCGCCCATTATCGGAGGGGAACTTCGGCATCACATGTCACACAGCGACGTTGGCGGACACAGGATCGACTGCAAACCGGTTACGAGAGCTAGTTACCTTTCCTCTGTACAATCGGTAACAACACTTTGAACCGGCTTCCCTTACCCGGTGTGCTCTCGACCAATATCTGACCGTTGTGGGACTTGACGATCCCATACACGACCGCCAGACCCAAACCGGTTCCCTGCCCCACATCTTTCGTGGTGAAGAATGGCTCAAAGATATGATCAAGCACCTCCGGCTTGATCCCGCACCCCGTATCCGAAACGGTGAAAAAGATCTTATCGCCGGTAGATCCCGAGGTAATAGTGATCTCGCCCATCCGCTCGATGGCCTGAGCCGCATTGACCACCAGCGCCATGATCACCTGATTGAGCTGAGCCGGAACCGCTTCTATCTGAGGAATATTGGGCTCGAGATCTGTCTTTATCTCGGCCTTGTATTTGTACTCGTGGTAGCAGATGACCAGTGTCGTCTCAATACAGTGGTTGATATCACAGGTCTGCCAGGAGGTATTACCGACATGGGAAAACTCCAGCAGACTCTCGGTTATATGACGAATGCGCCGTACGCCCTCGGAGCAATCTTCCAGCAGGTCGGGCATATCGTCGACGATCTCAGGGAAACGCTGCTCATCCTCGGCCGCCGCCAGCTGCTCGCGCTTCTCCTCAGCCACCAGATCCACCGTCTGCTCATGCAGGCGCAGCAGTGCCGGCACATAGTCGTTCAGGATCGAGATATTGGTACCGACAAAGGTAAGTGGATTGTTGATCTCATGCGCTACCCCGGCGGCAAGAACACCGACCGAAGCCATCTTTTCCGACTGAACCAGTTGCGCCTGGGTCGACTTAAGCTCGGCGATCAAACGTTCCTGCTCCTGCCTCTCCTGCTTGAGACTCGTATTCGCCAGTTGCAACTCGCGCGTACGCGCCTCCACCCGCTGCTCCAGCTGCCGGTTCAGCTTTTCCAGGTTTCTGTTGGCGTCATCCAGCATCTCCCGACTGCGGCCAAGCGTGCTTCCCATGTCGCTAAGCCCGGTCGCCAGCGTATGCAGCTCAGTGATATCGGTGGCCAGAGAGGGAGGGCGATAATCACCACCACCGATGCTCTGGATCATACGGGTAAGCCCGACCATCGGCTCCGACAGACGCCGCCCCACACGCACGGATTTACGATAGAGATACGCCAGGAAGAGCAGATAAAACAACAGCAGCGCCAGAATCATGCCGATCGCGACCTGATCCACCCGGGCTTTCAGTGCATTCGCATCCGCGTAGATACGGGTCTGATCGACGACCACCAGCAGGTGCCAGTCCGCTCCCGGTATCTGCGCCCAGGCAGCCAGCTTGAGTTGGCCATTGAGCTGCAGCTCCGCAACCCCGGTTTTATCGGCTTTCAGCCGTTGCGCCACGAGCAGACTGTCCGGGCGCTTGAACAGATTGAACTCCTCCGGCTTGAAGGTATCCTCTTCGATCGCCTTGGAGTACTCATGATCGGTCAACTCATGCAGCTGCCAGTCATCTTCCGCCGAGTTCGGCATCGCCAGTATGGTACCGGCACCATCGACCAATAACGCGTAGCCGTCCCAGGGCAGCGATAGCGACAACACGTGATCAACGATCTCGGACACCCGGATATCGAGACCGACCACCCCCTCCATAAAATCGCTGCCACGGCGATAAACCGGCGCTATCGCCGATGCCATCCACCCCTGCCCTGCCGGATCGATATATACGTCGGTCCACACCACGCCACGATCGGGATTATGTTTCGCATCCGCCTCGTAGTAGAAGTTGTACTTGGTGACATCCAAATCAAAGGGATATTGCTCAACCACGTCGAATGCGGGGTAGATGCGATTCATCGAGTCCCAGGTGTTCAAATAGGCTTGAGCCACCAGCGAGCTACTGTTAACGAGCTGGGCCATCAAGGGGTCCAGCTGTACCATCTGCCAGGCTTTTTCTCGCTCCTGGTCACCGATATCGGTTATCGACGAATAAAACATCGCCGCCTCACCTGTCTCTGGTCGGGTATGCCAGACACCCGTCTCACTAAAGGCGTAACGGCCCTTCTCGACCTCTGACGCTATGTAAGGTGTGTCATAGGCGCGACTGGTAAGCTCGGCGAACAGATTGGTCATCTCGGCGACGCCCTTGAGCTGAGTGTCGATGACCTCGGATTCGAGCCTGGCGGTCTCCAGCAGTGATTGCTGGGCACTGAGCTGCATGGTTGCGATATTTTCATCGCGCACCAGATAGTTGGTCACCAGATAGGCTCCTATCAGTGCCAGCTCAATAAAGATGATCGGAATCAGAGCATTGCGGATATAGGTGCCCCAAAGCACACTGAAAACACTTTGACGCGAAGGCGATCTGACGGACATAACTCTCTTTACCTGTTCTAACTGATCGACCGGCTTACTCAGATTGCCCGGACTCAGACTCTTCGTAACGCCCCTGCACCATCCTTAACGCCAGATTCAACACTTCGGTGACGGTATCGCAGTCGTCCGGTAACGGATCCTCGAGCTGCAACCTGACCGCATCGATCACCTCCGGCTCGAACCCCCACAGCTCCAGTAGATAGGCGCCTACCAATTCATACTCGCTAAGGAGTTCAGTTTTCCATCGCTTTGGATCGACATCCGATGCGCTAAGCTGAAACCACCTCACCAGCTGACCGATGTTGTGCAGCAAGGCAGCGACCAGGCACTGATTTCGCAACGCTTTGCTCATCCCTCGGCTGTCGCATATCACACCAACCTGGGACGCCAACCTCATGGCATCGTGCAGCAGTGCATCCGCGATTCTCTGCTCGGAGGGCTTGTCTCCGTGGTAAAGCTCCAGCACCAGGACAAGTCTCTGGATCGTCTGCAAACCAAGTCGCATCACCGCGACTTCTATATCGTTGGTGCGCGAACCGAAGCCGAAGAAAGGAGAGTTGACCAATTGCAGTACACGGCTCACGAGAATTTGGTCGTGCTGAATGAGCGAAGCCACAACGCTAACTTCCGGCTCCTCTTTCTCCAGTTCGACACTGAGCTCATGGTAGATGTCGGGCAGGACCGGCAAGCCCTGCAGACGGCCAAGTTGAACCCGCGTTTCATATTGAAGTGGCAATTGGTGCAGTATGCGAGCACGTGTCAGCAGGTTATCCAGCACTTCGCGATCAAACGGCTTGCGGATCATGAAATGGGCCTGAAACGGGCTGGCAAGGATAGTTTCACGCCGCGTGTCACCGGTGAGAATCACACGGATCGCTAACGGCGCACACTCCACTATAGCCTCTCGCAGTGCATCGCCCGACATATCAGGCAGCTCTCGCTCACTGACGACAACCCAGGGCTGCAACGATGGGATTCGCTTCAACGCCTCTTCCGCCGAGGTAAAGAGGTAAACGTCCCAGTCTCGATGACTGAGCCTGAGCAGCCGCTTCACCGCGTTAAGAACGGCAGACTCATCATCGATAAATACGATGACCGGTGATTCCATCCGCAAAATGCTCCATGAAATAGTTAATTTTCGTCTGACCTTAAACCATACCCAGAGCGGGTGATAGCGCTACGGATAAAGCCTCATTCAAAAGATCCAGCGGCAATATCTTGTGGATCGATCCACATTAATCGACAGTCCGTAAGATTGCACGCTGCAACCGGCAGCCCCAGGCTTTACGCACAGGTGGATAGGCCCACTGTCTATCGCCGCGTCTCAATCCGGCATTTCAGTGTCTCGGTCAGATAAGTTTCGCGCCTGCTCGAAGCGTAGGGTGTCGTGACGCTCCTTGCGATGTAGGAGCGATCCATTGTTATGCACAACAAAACTGTTATAGTGCACAACACATCTGTTGACATATATAACAAAAAAAGATGGAGAGCACCCCATGAGTAACTCAAGCAACCGCGGTGTCGTCTACAAGGAACCGGGCAAAGTCGCGGTCGAGTCGATCCCCTATCCGGAACTGGCGATCGGCAATCGCAAGTGCGATCACGGCGTCATCCTCAAAGTTGTAACTACCAACATCTGCGGTTCCGACCAGCACATGGTGCGCGGACGTACAACAGCTCCTTCTGGCCTCGTTCTGGGTCACGAGATCACCGGCCTGGTCATCGAAGCCGGCCGTGACGTGGAGTTCATCAAGGTGGGCGATCTGGTCTCCGTACCGTTCAACATCGCCTGCGGTCGCTGCCGTAACTGTAAAGAGGGTAAGACCGGTATCTGCCTGAACGTTAACCCGGCGCGCCCCGGTGCGGCTTACGGTTACGTCGACATGGGCGGCTGGGTCGGCGGCCAGACTGAGTATGTCATGGTCCCCTACGCTGACTTCAACCTGCTGAAGTTCCCGGACTCCGACCAGGCGATGGAAAAGATCAAGGACCTGACCCTGCTCTCCGACATCTTCCCCACCGGCTTCCACGGCTGCGTCACTGCGGGCGTAGGCCCAGGCTCCACCGTCTACATCGCCGGTGCCGGCCCTGTCGGTCTCGCCGCTGCTGCATCAGCCCATCTGCTCGGCGCTGCCTGTGTCATCGTCGGTGACATGAATGAAGAGCGCCTGAAGCAGGCCCGCAGCTTCGGTTGCGAGACCATCGACCTGACTCAGGAAGGTGATATGGCCGATAAGCTGGAAGCGATCCTGGGCGAGCGTGAAGTGGACGCTTTCGTCGACTGCGTCGGTTTCGAAGCTCACGCCTGTGGTTGCAACCACGGCAAGGAAGCACCGGCTACCGTACTCAACTCTGCCATGCAGATGACCCGCGCCGGCGGCCAGATCGGTATCCCGGGCCTGTACGTGACCGAAGATCCGGGTGCCGTCGACGATGCGGCCAAGCAGGGTGCGCTGAGCATGCGCTTCGGCCTGGGCTGGGCCAAGTCCCACTCTTTCCATACCGGTCAGTGCCCGGTCATGAAGTACCATCGTCCGCTGATGCAGGCTATCCTGTTCGACAAGATCAAGATCGCCGACGCCGTCAACGTGAAGATGATCTCTCTGGACGAAGCTCCTCAGGGTTACGCCGAGTTCGACGGTGGCGCCGCGATGAAGTTCGTTATCGATCCACACGGATCGGCTGCCTGATCCTAGCGCCACACGGTGCCACCGTTCGGTGGCACTCCTCCCTCCCCTTTTCTCTACGGCCTGACATCAAGCCAAGCCGCTATTCTGCTCAATCGTCGATAATCCGCGGAATTTTTAGCGCGAATCGGGATCGAACGCCTGTTCCTTAACACCCCAGAAGCTATACTCACAAGCTTCGACTGCCGCACGAACACCCGAGCAGGATCTGACGATGGATGTAATTGAATATATAAAAGAGAAAGAGCGCTCGCTCAGAAGCCGGATTAACGGCTTGGACCTCAAAGGCAATCCGGATGGCCATCTTCGTCAGCTGACCTATTTCATCAGCCACTCGCTCAACAACACCCTGAACAACTCCTGGGTGTCTCGCATCAAGCTGTTTTCCGAGGCAGAGGAAGAGCAGGATCTGCAGGGTGTAAAAAATCCGAAGGTGATCGCCTTCTACCGTGACTGGCATGGTCGAATCGGCAAAGAGGTATTCGTGGGTGACTGGATGATGGTCGATCAGACCCGTATCGACCATTTCGCGGAGGTCACCGGCGATCAGCAGTGGATCCATACCGATCCGGAGCGTGCCAAAAACGAGTCCCCCTTTGGCGATACCATTGCCCACGGCTTCCTGGTACTGTCGCTGCTGCCACATCTGACCGATACGGTGAACCCGGAAAAACCGCCCTATCCCGAGGCCCGCATGGTGGTGAATTGTGGCTTGGACCAAGTCCGGTTTCCGCACCCGGTCAAGAGCGGTAGCCGTATACGCGCACGCACCACATTGAAATCACTAACCCCCGCCAAACGCAGCGTGGAGATGGTCAACAGGATTGAAGTCGAGGCAGAGGGCTCAAGCCGTTTCGTCTGCGTGGCCGACAGCCTGTTGCGGCTGTACTTCTGACACAACGAAGCCTGCACGCAGCCGTGCAGGCTTCCCCCGATCAGGCGTAGCGATCAGGCATAGCGCGCGATCGACAGCCCCTCCGGGCTGATATCGGTTTTACGCTGGCTGATCACATCGGCGACATACTTCGCCGAACCCAGTGACATGGTCCAGCCCAGAGTGCCGTGACCGGTATTCAGGAACAGGTTGGGCATGGAGGTTTCACCCAGAATTGGCGTACCGTCCGGGGTCATCGGCCGCAAGCCGGTCCAGAACTCGGCCTGCTCCAGGTCGCCACCGCCCGGGAACAGGTCACTGACCACGAACTCCACGTTGCGACGGCGCTTCTCGGCCAACTCCTTGTTGTAGGAGGCGATCTCGGCGGTACCGCCGACACGGATACGATCCCCCAGGCGTGTCACGGCGACCTTGTAGGTCTCATCCATCACGGTTGAGGTCGGTGCCTTGTCGGCGTCGATAATCGGCACGGTCAGCGAGTAGCCCTTGATCGGGTAGACCGGCGCCTGAATACCGATGCTGGCCAGCAGCGGCGTCGAATAGCTGCCCAGGGCGACCAGGTAGTGGTCCGCCTTCATCTTGCCCCTTGAGGTGGACACACTGACCACCTTGCCGGCTTCGGTGTTCACACCCAGGATCTCGGTTTTCATGATGAACTTGACGCCCAGCTTCTTGCACTCGGCCGCCAGCTTGTTGGTGAACTGGAAGCAGTCGCCGGTTTCATCACCCGGCAGGCGCAGACCACCCACAATCTTCTCTTTCACCTGAGCCAGCGCCGGCTCATAGGTGATGCACTGATCGACATTCAGAGCCTGGTAGGGCACACCACACTCATCGAGAATCGCCATATCCTGCCTGGAGGCCTCGACCTGTTTCTCGCTGCGGAACAACTGGGTCAGCCCCAGGGCGCGGTTATCGTACTCGATGCCGATCTCGGCGCGCAGCGCCTTCAAACAGTCGCGGCTGTATTCGGACACCCGCAGCATCCGCTCTTTATTGCGGTGATAGGCCTTTTCGTTGCAGTTCGCCAGCATCTTGCCCATCCAGCCGAGCGTCTGCATATCCAGCTCTTTGCCACTGATCATCAGCGGCGCGAGATCCTGCATCATCCACTTGATCGCCTTCAGCGGCACACCCGGCGCCGCCCAGGGGGTAGAGTATCCCGGCGAGATCTGTCCGGCATTGGCATAACTGGTCTCCAGCGCAACATCCACCTGGCGGTCGATCACTGTCACGTCGTGACCCGCCTTCGCCAGATACCAGGCACTCGTTACGCCAACAACACCTGCCCCCATTACCAGAACTGTCATGATGCACCTCGATAAAGCTTATGGATTTTATTTATGCATGATCCACTGCCTTATCAATTTTATACAGCATTATTTAACTATATATATTCATTTTTGTAGTTATTTTTAATGTTTTTATTTATTTATATAGTTATTAAGACTTTAAAATATGCCTTACTATACCCTCCCGAACCGGAAACCTTGTCGCAGGCCACTTCAGGCACAGTGAAAGTCACTGGCTGTAAGCGGCCTATTCCAGCGCTGCCGGTCTAAACGTTTCGAATCAACATCAATGGGAGAGAGTCATGTCCATCGAACGCATCCACTCAACCGAGCGTATGAGCCGCATCGTCAAACATAACGGCACCGTATACCTGTGCGGCCAGACCGCCGGTCAGGCGGAATGGGATATCGCCGAGCAAACCCGGCAATGCCTGGCCAAGATCGAAGCATTGTTGAACGAAGCAGGGAGCGACAAGGCATCGATGCTGTCGGTCACCATCTATATTCGCGACATGAAAGATTTCGCCGCCATGAATGCAGTCTGGGACGCCTGGGTTGCCGACCTGCCCAAGCCGGCACGCGCCTGTGTCGAAGCGCGCATGGCACGCCCGGAGATTCTGGTAGAGATGTCGGTGGTCGCCGCCACGGCGAGCTGAGGCTCAACCATATCGCCCTCACATTGAAACGACTGCGCCCGGCTGTATAGATCAAGTGGCTGGCAAGAACAGCCAGTATGCTGCACCATGGCGGTAACCCAATTCGACAACGCCAATACCCTATGCAGCCCAAGCAGATCGGCCTGGCCTATGATCAGATCACCCAGCTCTGGACCCGGCCGGAGTTCAACCATACCAATGGAATTGCTCAGCATGAACGCGCCATCGCGTTTACCGACAAGCGCGGTGCCGCATTGGATGTGGGTTGCGGCTGCAACGGTCGGATAGAGGAGCTGCTGCTGGAAAAAGGGTTCACGCCGGAAGGGGTCGATATCTCGGCACGCATGATCGAGCTGGCGAGAGAGCGCTACCCAAGCCTGGCCTTTCACCAGGCCGATATCTGCAACTGGCGCCCGCCCCGACAATACGACTTCATAACCGCCTGGGACAGCCTCTGGCACCTGCCGCTCGACCAACATGAGCCGGTACTGCGCAAGCTGTTCACTCACCTCAACCCCGGGGGAATCTGCATCTTCTCCGCTGGCGGCCTTGATCACGCCGATCAGCACCTCGACGCCAGCATGGGGCCTGAGGTCTATTACTCGACACCGGGCATTCCCGGCTTCCTGAGAGTCATCGGCGAAGCGGGTTGTATCTGCAAGCATCTGGAGTTTGATCAGTATCCGGAACTACACCTCTACTTCATCGTTCAAAAGCCAAACCTATGACTCAGGCACCGAGTTACTTCAGGTTGTTTTTTACCGCCTCGGCGATCTGGCTGGCCATGGTGATACTGGCGATCGTCAATGGCCTGATCAGAGACCGAGTGTTGGTCGAGCTTATCGGTCAGCATCCCGCTTTGGTCGTCAGCGGGCTGAGCCTGTCGTTGCTCATATTGATCGCCACTTACTGCGCATTTCCGTTTATCGGCAGCCGCAGCCGCCGCATCTATCTGCTGATCGGACTGCAGTGGGTCAGCATGACGCTGCTGTTCGATATCCTCTTTGGTCACTTCTTTGCCGGAAAGAGCTGGAGCGAGATCCTGCAGTTGTTTAACCCCGCATCGGGCGATCTGCTACTGTTGGTTCTGATTACCACGCTATTTGCCCCCTACCTGGTCGCCAGGTTCAAAGGTACTTTATAAAAAGATGCCTTATGAAAAGATGCTTTATGAGCTGCCTTTGCGCCGCAATACGACAGGTTCAATACAGAAACGGGTAGACAACATGAATGCAAAATGGATCGATATCCCTAACGTTGGCAAAGAAGGCTTCTCCGGATACCTGTCGCTACCGCCTACCGGCAGGGGGCCCGGCATACTCCTTATCCAGGAGATCTGGGGCGTCAACAGCCATATTCGCGCCGTCGCCGACCAATACGCGCTGGACGGCTATGTCGTACTCGCCCCCGACCTGTTCTGGCGCCAGCAGCCCCGTGTCGATCTGGGTTATGATGACGCGGGCCGAGCAGAAGCGATGGCGCTGCGTCAGCAGGTCGACGATGCTCAGGCCGGTGCCGATATGGCCGCAGCCGCCGAGTATCTGAAAAGCCTGCCGGAGGTCGAAGGCGCCGTGGCCGCTATCGGTTACTGCCTCGGCGGGCAACTGGCCTACCGCGTGGCAGCCGCCGGCAGTGTCGATGCCGCCGTTGCCTACTATGGTGGCGGTATCCAGAACAATCTTGAGCTGGCCGAAAAGATTACCCAGCCGATTCTGTTCCACTACGCCGAGCTGGACAGGATGATCCCCGCCGAAGCCGTCGGCAAGGTCAAGATCAGCTTCGCCGGCCGCGATAACGCCACCTTCTTCGACTATCTGGGGGTCGACCACGGCTTCAACTGCTGGGGCAGGCCCGCATACAACCAGAAAGCCGCGGCACGGGCCCACGGACGGACACTGACGTTCCTCTCCGAGCATCTATAGCGCCGAGCTCGATTGTTTAAGCCGACGGCCAGAAGTCTCGGCTTGAGATCGGTCAACCCGGCACCGGGATCGCTGCGCTATCATCACCCCGGTAGCCAGGAGTGAACTCTATGCCCAAACCCAGTCCCCGCATCGCCATGCAGAACCTGATCGACGACGTAAGGAGTACTCTGCCCTTCGATCTGCCCGCGACTCAGGTTTGCGACGGCATCTGCAACGGCTGCTCGAAAAAGCTACTCGATTATCTCGACGGCGAGTTGCTCGACTGGCAGACGCGCCTGGAGCAGGGAGAAGAACCCAAGCTCGGTGAGCTCAGCGCCCTGGGCCGCACCAGCCAGAAGATCTACCGCGTAATCAAACGCAATGGCCTGATCGGTTAAATCCCTGCTTCCACTTTGGCCCTCTGCATATCCCGTCGCGCGTGAGTCAGAATACCTATACCGCTGCTCAGCGCCAGCCCCGCCATAATGACCGCCACCACCAGATCCGGCCAGGCGTCACCGGTTCCGAACACCCCGGCAGCGGCCGAGATCACCGCCAGGTTACCAATGGCATCGTTGCGGCTGCACAGCCAGACTGAACGCATATCTGCATCGCCGTCGCGAAACCGATACAGCATCAGGGCAACGCCCAGGTTCGCCAGGAATGCAAGCACGCCGATGCCGGACATCACCAGCGGTTCAGGAAGCTCACGCAACATCACCCCCCAAGCGGCTCGTGCCAACACCAGCAGTCCGAACAGTACCATCGTCATCCCCTTGATCCAGGCACCGCGCGCGCGCCACATCAATCCCATCGACATAACCACCAGCGACATTAGGTAGTTGGCACTGTCACCGAAAAAATCGATCGCATCGGCGAGAAGCGATACCGACCCAGACTGCAGGCCCGCACCCAGCTCCACCCCAAACATCGCTGCATTGACCGCCAGCGCGATCCAAAGCGCCCGCCGGAAACGCCGCCCGGCCCATGTATCGCGAGGTGCTACCGAAGGTGTACCACAACAACGCCCTGACATCTGAATCTCCCGTATTGGCCTGAATTCAGGAAGCATTTAAAACCTTGGAGCGACTTCAGGGTCAATATTGATAAGCTATTAATTCACGTCATGTCACAGGGGGGGAATTGATGCGTATCGGTACACTGAGCCGCCAGACCGGAGTTGATCCAGACACCATCCGCTATTACGAACGCGAAGGGCTGTTGCCGTCGCCCGCCCGCGAAGCCAACGGTTACAGGCATTACACCAGCGTTCACATCGAGCGCCTGCGCTTTATCCGTCACTGCCGGGCACTGGAGATTTCGCTCTCGGAGATCGGCCGGCTACTGACGCTGCTCGCCTCACCCGCCAACGAGTGCGGTGAGATCGACTCTGTAATCGATCAACACCTTGCTGCCGTGCATCAGCGTCGTGCAGAACTCGCCGAGCTGGAGTCACAACTGATGGTTCTGCGCCAGCGTTGCGCTCACCATCAAACGGTGGCGCAATGCGGTATCGCCGAGGAGCTGAAAGCTGCTGCCAGCGGTGATTCCTGCATCTGTCATCGCGACTAAAGGCGCAGAACCGGGGCGGATACTGCGCTGCCTACGCCAGTGACGTCAGGATCGACAGCGCTTCCAACCGCTTTACCTGATCATACAGATCGTTGGTGAACATCAGTTCATCCACCGGAAATTCCTCGATCAGATGCTCCAGCTTCGACCGGAGTGTTGCCGGACCGCCCACGATCTGCAGACCGAGAAACGCCTCCACCGACGCTTTTTCATGTGGGCTCCAGAGCCCATCCATACGTTCTACCGGCGGGCGCAGCCAAAGCGGTTCACCCCGTATCAGCGACAGCACCCGTTGCTGCGAGCTGGTGGCAAGATAGCGGGCTTCATCATCCGACTGTGCCGCGATCAACGGTACGCCAAGTATCGCATAGGGTGAGTCCAGAACATCCGAGGGTCGGAACTGTCGACGATAGAGCGTCAGCGCCTCGTAAGCGTGGCGCGGTGCGAAGTGTCCGGCAAAGGCGTAGGGCAAGCCCCGCTCTGCTGCGAGCTGGGCGCTGAACAGGCTTGATCCCAACAACCAAATCTTCACTTGACTGCCCTCACCGGGTATCGCTCTCACACGGGCGTCAGGATCGGCCGGCCCGAGCAGTTTCTGCAGCTGCGCCACCTCCTCGGGAAAATGCTCAGCACGCATGTCGTCACGGCGCAGCGCCCGGCTGGTCAGCGGATCGGTACCGGGCGCACGGCCGAGCCCCAGGTCGATGCGACCAGGATAGAGCGCGTCCAGCGTGCCGAACTGTTCGGCAATCACCAGGGGCGGGTGGTTGGGCAGCATGATACCGCCCGAGCCGACCCGCATCTTGTCTGTATTGACCGCCACCGCACCGATCAGTACCGAGGTCGCTGAGCTTGCGATCCCCTGCATGTTATGGTGTTCGGCCAGCCAGAACCGCTTGATGCCACAACCTTCCGCATGGCGGGCATACTCGATGGTACGGGCCAGGGTATCGCCAACGGCCTCGTTCAGTCGTATCGGCGCCAGCTCCAGCACAGAAAAAGGGATAGTGGACAGTGATTTCATCTTGGGCTCCTGTTGTATCCGCCCATGATGTCATATCGTCTTTTAACGATATACCCCATGACACCGAAAAAATCCGCCACATTTACCAATAAAAAACCGGGCACTGGGCCCGGCAAAAACAACAACGGAAAATCAGCAGCAACCTCAGTTGCTAAATACCACGGTACGCTTGCCACTGAGAAACACCCTCTTCTCGACGTGGTACTTGACCGCGTTGAACAGGGTGATCCGCTCCACATCCTGCCCCTTGGAGACCAGGTCTTCCGGGTAGTGGGCGTGGTCAACGCTCTGGATACCTTGGGTAATAATCGGGCCTTCATCCAGATCGTTGTTGACGTAGTGGGCGGTGGCACCGACCATCTTGACGCCCTTCTCCCAGGCCTGGTGGTAGGGACGTGCGCCCTTGAAGCCCGGCAGCAGGGAGTGATGGATATTGATTGCCCAGCCATCCAGCTTTTCACACATCTGCGGTGACAGCACCTGCATATAGCGGGCAAGCACTACCAGGTCGATATCGTACTGCTCCAGCAGATCGAGGATCTGCGCCTCCTGCTTGGGCTTGGTGTCCGCGGTGATCGGCAGATGGTAGTAGGGTATACCGTGCCATTCGGCCAGCGGTCGCAGGTCCGGATGATTGGAGATAATCACCGGCACATCGATGTTGAGCTGTCCGGTACGGTGACGGAACAGCAGGTCGTTCAGACAGTGGTCGAACTTGGACACCAGAATCGCCACGCGCGGACGCTGGCCCGGCGGGGTCAAGTCCCACTCCATGTCAAACTGAGCCGCGCGCGGTGCGAACTGTTCGTTGAAACCCTCGGGAGTGAATACTTCTCCCTGAGGCTGGAATTCGATGCGGATGAAGAAACGCTCGCTGACGCGATCGTCGAACGAATGGATCTCATTGATGTAGTTTTTCGATTCCGCCATGAAGCGGGTCACCACATCGACGGTACCCAGCTGACTGGGGCATTGGGCGGTGAAGATCCAGGAATCGGGCAGAGAGCTCATGACAATCTCCTCCAGCAACTTAAGACGGCACACCGGGGGCGTCTGGCGGAAACACCCCGGTGTGCCAAAACGGTTTAGCTCTTGATCACCAGACCGTATTCACGGCTGGCATCCTGCAACCAGAGCCAGATGTAGTCCGCAAAGCTGCGGCGTACCACGAGCTCCCAGCTATCTTCGCCACTGCGGCGTACCACAGCCGTGCTCTTGGCAAACACGGTACCGGCGACCTTGCCGACCGGGAACTGGCTCGGGTGCACGTCCAGCGGGATGCACTTCTGCAGCAGTTCACGGGCGTTCGGACCGGACAGCTCAAGGAGTGTCTGGCCGCCGCTGACGTTAACCACCGAGAAGTGGCCTTCGATTACGGCGCGCAGCCCCTGCTCCACTTCGTATGCCTGATCGCCCGGCAGTACCACCAGCCACTCATCCGGGCTGATCCAGCGGATCGATACACTGCCCTTCTCTACCGAGGTCAGCGGCTGGGTCGGCAACGCCACGCCCAGCACCTCGGCACAGCCGTTCATGAAGCTTTCGTTCTGCTGCGAACCGCGCAGGGTCAGGTGACCGAGCAGCTTGAGCTCGCGCAACATCACCCCACCGGTGCGCGGGTTACGCGCAGCCAGCTTGTCGAGTTCGGCGTGATGCAGCGGGGACTCGGCGCGCACACCACGTCCCGCTACTTGGTTCATGACCGCCACGTTGACGGTGCCTTCTTTTTCAGGTGCAAGTGTCTCAGACATTCTGACGCTCCCCTTTCGGATCGAGGAAGATCGGGCTGCAGATTTCAGCTTCGATCACGCGGCCATCGGCCAGCGGGTAGTATACGGACTCGCCCATACGCTCCAGGCCGCCCTTGACGAAGCCCATCGCGATGCTGCGACCCAGGTTGGCACTCCAGTAGCTGGAGGTGACGTGACCGAGCATATCCATCGGGATCGCCTGCTTCGGATTGGCCACCGCCTGGGCGCCCTCCGGCAGAACCACCTTCGGATCCTTGGTCTTCAGGCCTACCAGCTGCTTGCGGTTTGGACGTACGCAATCTTCACGTGCCATACCGCGCTTACCGATGTAGCTGAACGGCTTGTTGTTGCCAACACACCAGCCCATACCGAGATCGAACGGATGCACGGAACCGTCGGTGTCCTGACCGGCGATGATGAAACCCTTCTCTGCACGCAGGATGTGCATGGTCTCGGTACCGTACGGTGTCAGGTTGTACTTGGCGCCATGCTCGAACAGCTTCTCCCAGACGTAGAGGCCGTAGTTGGCCTGAACGTTGATCTCGAACGACAGCTCACCGGTGAAGGAGATACGGAACACACGCGCCGGTACGCCCGCCACTGTGCCTGCACGCCAGTCCATGAACTTGAACCCATCCTTGTCCAGGTCGATATCGGTCAGCTCGGCCAGCAGCTTGCGGCTGTTGGGGCCGGAGATGGTCATCGTCGCCCAGTGATCGGTAACGCTGGTAAAGAACACTTCCAGCTCCGGCCACTCGGTCTGGTGGTAGAGCTCCAGCCATTCCAGTACGCCCGCAGCACCACCGGTGGTCGTGGTCATCAGGAAGTGGTTTTCGCCCAGGCATGAGGTCACACCGTCGTCGAACACCATACCGTCTTCTTTACACATCAGGCCGTAGCGGCACTTGCCAACGCCGAGCTTGGCCCAAGCGTTAGTGTAGACACGGGACAGGAACTCGCGAGCATCCTTACCCTGAATGTCGATCTTACCCAGCGTGGAGGCATCGAGGATACCGACGCTTTCACGGGTCGCCTTGCACTCGCGATCCAGTGCCTGCTGCATGGTCTCGCCCGCTTTCGGGAAGTACCAGGGACGCTTCCACTGGCCCACGTCCTCGAACTTGGCGCCGTTCTCGACATGCCACTTGTGCATGGCGGAGAAGCGCTTGGGATCGAACAGCTCGTCGCAGTTGCGGCCGGCAATGGCACCGAAGGTGATCGGGGTGTAGTTCGGACGGAACACGGTGGTACCGGTTTCCGGAATCGACTTGCCCAGGATCTTGGCGGTGATCGCCATACCGTTGATGTTACCCAGTTTACCCTGGTCGGTACCGAAGCCCATGGCGGTGTAACGCTTGACGTGCTCGATCGACTCGAAGCCTTCGCGGGTCGCCAGCTCGATACCGGCGGCGGTCACGTCGTTCTGGTAGTCGACGAACTGCTTCGGCGCACGCGAGGTCGGCTTGCTGTGCGGTACATGGAACAGTGCCATCGCCTTGCCTTCACGTACACTGCGCACGTTGGGCAGTTGGGTGTCGGCCGCGGTCAGCCCCAGACGAGTGGCCGCTTCCTGACCCGCCTTGACACCCTCTGCCAGAACCTTGTCCAGCGCGTAGGTACCGTTGATGCCGCCGGCGATCAGCTGTTTCTGCACGGTCGGGCCCGGCACGAAGCCGATGATCTCGTCGTTCCACTGCGGACGGCTGCCGGTGTGGCAGGACAGGTGCACAACCGGGCTCCAGCCACCGGAGCTGGCGACGGTATCGCAGCTCATCAGCGAGTGAGCCTTTCCGGTAACCTTCTCGCCCTTGGCATCGATGTTGGCAATGGTCACACCGCTGACACGCTTCTTGCCGCTGACCTCGATCACGGCGCTACCGGTGATCACCTTGATGCCGCGCTTGCGCACCGCTTCGATCAGTTCGCCCTGCGGATTAGCACGGGTATCGACCACGGCGACCACTTCACGGCCGGCATCGGCCCAGTCCAGAGCGGTCTGGTAAGCACCGTCGTTGGTCGTCATCAGTACCAACTGCTTGCCCGGTACCACACCATAGCGGTTGATATAGGTGGACACGGCGGATGCAACCATGCAGCCCGGCACGTCATTGTGGCCGTATACCAGCGGACGCTCCTGGGCGCCGGTGGCCAGTACCACCCAATGGGCGCGGACACGGTGCATTCGCTGACGAACCTGACCGGTCGGCGCCTTGTCGGCGATGTGGTCGGTACGACGCTCATGGATGGTCAGGAAGTTATGATCGTGATAGCCGTTCACGGTAGAGCGCGGCAGCATCATCACATCCGGGAAGCTCGCCAACTCCTCGACGATCTCGGCGACCCAGTCGGCAGCCGACTTGCCGCCGATGCGCTCACGGCTGGAGAGCAGGTGACCGCCGAACTCGTTCTGCTCATCGGCGATGATCACGCGTGCACCGCTGCGCGCAGCGGTCAGCGCCGCCATCAGACCGGCAGGACCTGCGCCCACGACCATAAGATCGCAGTGCTGGTTAACGTGATCGTATTCGTCCGGATCGTTCTCCAGCGGAGAACGACCGAAACCGGCAGCCTTACGGATAACCTTCTCGTAGGTTTCCCACATCGACTGCGGGAACATGAAGGTCTTGTAGTAGAAGCCCGGAGGCATCATCTTGCCGCCGACCTTGCCGAGGATCGACATCATGTCGGAATCGGCATTCGGCCAACCGTTGGTGGCACTGCACACCAAGCCGTTGAACAGTTCCTGCTGGGTGGCACGTACGTTCGGCACCTGAGTGGCTTCGGTAGCGCCCATCTGCAGGATAGCGTTCGGCTCATCGGCACCGGCGGTGACGATACCGCGCGGACGGCTGTACTTGAAGCTACGACCAATGATGTCGACACCGTTGGCCAACAGCGCAGAGGCGACGGTATCACCCTGGTAACCCTGATACTGGCGACCGTTGTAACTAAAGGACAACGCCTTGGAACGGTCGATGCGGCCTCCGGACTGGAGGCGGTTTTTCTGGCTCATTTGTTCCGCTCCTTAACCCTTGGCAACCACTTGAGGTTGTTCACCGATCTTGTAGACCTCTTTGATCTCGTAGCTGACCGTGTCGCGTGTCACGTTGAAGAACTTGCGACAGCCGGTGGTGTGGTACCAGATCTCGTGATGCAGACCGCGCGGGTTCTTGCGGAAGAAGAGGTATTCACCCCACTCCTTGTCGGTGCAGCTATCCGGATCAAGCGGACGGGCGATATGCGCCTGGCCCTTGACGTGAAACTCTTCCTCTTCGCGGTGCTCGCGGCAGTGCGGACAGTAGATATGCAGCATTTCGTAAGTCCTCAGTGAGCAACGCCAGCGGCGCCGTGTTCGTCGATCAGTGCGCCGTTGTGGAAACGGAACATGGAGAACGGCTTGGCCAGCGGGTGGGCTTCGCCCTTCGCCAGCGTCGCGGCGAAGACGTTGCCGGATCCCGGGGTGGCCTTGAAGCCGCCGGTACCCCAACCGCAGTTGAAGAACAGGTTCTCAACCGGGGTGTCGGAGATGATCGGACAGGCATCCGGACAGGTATCGACGATACCGCCCCACTGACGGTTCATGCGTACGCGACTGAAGATCGGGAACAGCTCGACGATCGCCTGCAGGGTGTGCTCAATAGTCGGGTAGGAACCGCGCTGACCGTAACCGGTGTAGCCATCGATACCGGCACCGATCACCAGGTCGCCCTTGTCGGACTGGCTGACGTAGCCGTGTACGTGGTTGGACATCACCACGGTATCCAGGATCGGCTTGATCGGCTCGGAGACCAGCGCCTGCAGCGGGTGAGATTCCAGCGGCAGTTCGAAACCGGCCATCTTCGCCATCACACCGGAGTTACCGGCGGTAACGCAGCCCACGCGATCGGCCATGATCTTGCCGTGACGGTTGGTCTCGACCCCGACGATGGCACCATCTTCGATCACCATACCGGTGACTTCACACTGCTGGATCAGATCGACGCCGTAGCTGTCGGCGCCACGGGCGAAGCCCCAGGCCACCGCATCGTGACGGGCGACACCCGCACGCGGCTGCCAGGACGCACCCAGTACCGGGTAGCGACGGTTGGCGGAGCAATCCATGTGCGGCACGATCTCCTGAACACCCTTGGTGTCCAGAACTTCACCGTCGATACCGTTCAGGCGGTTGGCGTTAACACGGCGCTGGATGTCGCGCATATCCTGCAGCGTGTGACCCAGGTTGAGTACGCCGCGCTGAGAGAACATGACGTTGTAGTTCAGGTCCTGTGAGAGACCTTCCCACAGCTTCATCGCGTGTTCGTACAGGTGAGCCGCTTCGTCCCAAAGGTAGTTGGAGCGCACGATCGTGGTGTTACGGGCGGTATTACCGCCGCCCAGGTAACCCTTTTCGATCACTGCCACGTTGGTGATGCCGTGCTCTTTGGCCAGGTAGTAGGCGGTCGCCAGACCGTGCCCACCACCACCAACGATGATGACGTCATACTTTTTCTTCGGCGTCGGGTTGCGCCACGCCCGCTGCCAGTTTTCGTGATAGCTCAGACTGTGCTTGAACAGTCCAAATCCGGAATAACGCTGCATAACGTCAGCTCCACTGATAGCCGCTTACGCGGGTTTTCGAAATAACCAATCAGATCAACGGTAGACCGGGAAATCAGCGCACAGCGCCTTAACCTGCTCTTTCACTTCGATGATCTTCGCTTCCAGCTTCTCTTCGTCGTTCAGTACGTCGAGGAGGTCGGCGATCCAGCCAGCCAGTGTACGGCACTGCTCTTCCTTGAAGCCGCGGGTGGTCACAACCGGAGAACCGATACGCAGACCAGAGGTCACGAACGGAGACTGCGGGTCGTTCGGCACGGCGTTCTTGTTCACGGTGATATTGGCACGACCCAGCGCTGCATCAGCCGCCTTGCCGGTCAACCCCTGCTTGATCAGGCTGAGCAGGAACAGGTGGTTATCGGTGCCGCCGGACACAACATCAAAGCCGCGCTCGATGAACACTTCAGCCATCGCCTTGGCGTTTTTCACTACCTGAGTCTGGTACTCAGTGAAGGCGGGGTCCAGTGCTTCCTTGAATGCGACAGCCTTGGCTGCAATAACGTGCATCAGCGGGCCACCCTGACCGCCCGGGAATACCGCGGCGTTCAGCTTCTTCTCCAGCTCCGGATTTGACTTTGCCAGGATCAGGCCGCCACGCGGACCGCGCAGAGTCTTGTGAGTCGTGGTGGTAACGACATCGGCGAAGGGCAGCGGGTTCGGGTACAGACCAGCGGCAACCAGACCGGCAACGTGCGCCATGTCGACAAACAGGTAGGCACCGACCTTGTCCGCGATCTCGCGGAAGCGAGCCCAGTCGACGATACGGGAGTAGGCAGAGAAGCCCGCCACGATCATCTTCGGCTTGTGCTCCAGTGCCAGCGCCTCGACCTGGTCGTAATCGATCTCGCCGGTCGCTTCGTTCAGACCGTACTGAACCGCGTTGTAGATCTTGCCGGAGAAGTTAACGTGCGCACCGTGGGTCAAGTGACCACCGTGCGCCAGGCTCATGCCCAGTACGGTATCGCCCGGCTGGCACAGTGCCATGTAAACAGCGGCGTTAGCCTGGGAGCCGGAGTGCGGCTGTACGTTGGCGTAATCGGCACCGAACAGCTTGCAGGCGCGCTCGATCGCCAGCGCTTCTACCACGTCGACATACTCACAACCGCCATAGTAGCGCTTGGCCGGGTAGCCTTCGGCGTATTTGTTGGTCAGCACGGTACCCTGCGCCTGCATCACGCGCGGGCTGGTGTAGTTCTCGGAGGCGATAAGCTCGATATGCTCCTCCTGACGCACCGCTTCGTGCTGGATCGCGTCCCAGAGTTCGTTATCGAAGCCCTGAATATCATCACTCTTTGCAAACATCTTTTTCTCCTCCAATGCTTAACCTGATTACGCCGTTTGCTAGTACCAGGTGAAGCAAGAACGTGTTGGGTACACCGGTTTGACCAAATAGCTTAAGACCAGACTGGCTGGCTTTGAGAGGATGGTATCCAGAGCGTTGGGGAACATGATGTTCCGTAACGCCTCGGCAATGTCGATTTGCGACACAGTGAAAAAACTCTGTCATTTACCGATTCGCCAGCGCTGACGCGAGCTTGGTTCGCGTTTACCGACGGGAGGCTATCCAGAGAGAAGGTGCAGACGTTATCGGATCGCGACGCCCTTGGCGCGGCGCTCCCGGATCCGAAACAGGGTTAACCTGGAGAGTTGGGCAGTGCAGGCTCAGAAGGGCAACCGCCCCTCCACCACCAGTGCAAACAGCTGGTTCTGGGTACCGATGCCGACCTTTTCGTACAGATGACGCCGGTGCGTCAATACGGTGTTGACGCTGATATCCAGGTCAAGCGCAATCGCCTCGGAGTTGTACCCAAGCACGATCCTCGCACCGACATCGATCTCGCGCGCGGTCAACAGATCGCCACAGGCCCCCTGCAAACGCGACATCACCCAGGGCAGATCGAAGCGAATCTGCTGCTGGCCGGCAAATGCGATATGTCGCTCCAGTATCGACGCCAGCACCGCACCGCCCTCCACCAGGGGAGCACTGTCCAGATTGCGACGTGTTGCTTTATTCACTCGATACAGGTTCAGGCAGAAGGGCTGGCCGTTGCTCTGCCCGATAAAGGCGATCTTTTCACGAATGTCACAGCGCTCCATCAGCTGGTGGCGATACTCCTGATCGTCGAGTTCATCGACCTGCACCTGCCTGATCCTGGGTTCGCCTTTTCTATCGCCTGCGGTCATCAACGCCAGGTTAGGGTCACGTACGTAGAACACCTCGTCATACAGGCGACGACACTCCTGGGCCAATGGCTCGCGTATGGACCCGGCAGAAAACAGCGTAAAGGGGTGTTTCAAATAAGCAGGATAGGACACCAGTACGCAGTGATCGGCACCTGTCAGCCTGTGCATGGTGTCGGCCAGTACCCGGTCAAACCGGCGCTGTCCGACACTGGATATCAGCGTCGCCAGCGGCCACTGTTCAAGCGTTGGGTTCATCTTCAGGCCTCATCGGCGCTTTTTATTGTTATCCACCCGTGGCGCTCGGGCGTTCATTCGTCCTGACAGTATTACACGCCTATGGCGTCGATATCGAGCCTCACAAGATATTGTGAGTTCCGGCCATTCAGCGCTGGTTTACCGTAGACACAGGCTTGAATACAACTACAAACCGGAGAGCCCCATGTCACTGACACGAGTACAGCGCGCCGCACAGGTCGCATGCCGCCGGATGGCTGATCGCAAGACCCCTTTTATCTACAACGAATGGTACGTCGCCGCCTTGACTCGCGAGGTAAGTCGGGAGCTTATGTCCCGCACCATCCTAGACCAGCAAGTACTGTTGTTCCGCAAAGAGGATGGTACGCCTGTCGCGTTGAACAACCGTTGCGGCCACCGCTCTTTTCCTCTGTCACGCAGCACCTTGGACGGCGACACCGTGGTCTGCGGCTACCATGGCCTGCGCTATAACGAAAAAGGTGAGTGTGTCGAAGTGCCCTCCCAGTGCAACTGCTCCGGTATCTCGATCCGCAGTTACCCCGTACATCAGCAGGGCCCGGTGATCTGGATCTGGATGGGCGAAGCGGAGCAGGCGGATCTCGAGAAGATCCCCGCCATGCCGATGCTGGAGGAGGGTTGGGTCACCTCCGAGGACTATATGGATCTTAAGTGTAGCTACGTCTATCTGCACGAAAATCTGCTCGACCTGACCCATCTGAGCTTCCTCCACGCCAACACCTTCGGTACGCCGGATTATGCCCGCGCCAATTTTGATACCGATATCAGCGAGGACCGTTTTCTGCTCAAGCGCTATGTAGTACCCACACGCCTGCCACCGGTCTGGGCCAAGCCCACCGGACTGGAGGACAAGGATGCTGCGCGGATCACCACCTCCGACTTCGTATCGCCTGCCCTGCATATCGTGCACGCCGAGTTCTACGACATCTCGCTGGACGAATCCGAGCGGCCGGACCAGCGGATCAAGACTGCACACATTCCGACACCGGCCACCGCCGACAGGACCCACTACTTTGTCGTACACGGCCGCAACTTCGCCCTCGAGGAGGATGAGGTCACCGATTTCATGCATCAGCAATTAATGGCCGCATTCCAGGAGGATGTGGTCGGGCTCCAGGCTGTTTCGGAGATGATCGAGGAGTATGGCGACAGCGATGACTACTACGAGATTTCGGTCAAGGCCGATGCCGCCAGCGTTGCCATGCGCCGCTACCTGAAGCGCCGAGCAGAGGCGGAACTTGCCGAACGCGAAGCCACTGCAGGGATGAAGAACACACCAACCCAGTTGACCCCGGTATAAGCCTGCGGGTGACGGTGTCGCGTTGATGGGACTGTTCACCCACGGTCCGGGGCAGATCTTCAGCAAGCAGGAGATCAACACTCTCGCCGACCTGCGGGGCAAGAAGATCCGCCTCGGTGGCGGCATCCAGCAGGAGGTTGGCGAACGTCTCGGCGTGACACCCGTGGCCGCACCGGGGCCCAAGGTCTACGAACTGATGCAGCAGGGTATCGTCGATGGCGTATTCATGCCTGCAGCCAGTGAGAAGGACTTTCGTCTGGCAGAGGTCGCTCCCAACCTGACATTGTTGCCGGGCGGACTCTATCTTGGCAGCTTTTCCATCATCGCCAATGAAGAGTTCCTCGATAAGCTGAGCCCGAAGGATCGGCAGGCGATCATGGACGTATCCGGCGCCCGACTCTCGGCGCTGGCCGGCAAGGCCTGGGATCAGTCAGACAATAACGGCATCATCGCAGCCCAGCAAAACCATGTGGCGATCAAACAGGTCGGTGACGACTCCCCCATAGCCAAGGAGTATTGGAAACTTACTGCCGGCATGGACAAAAAGTGGATCGACAGCGTCAGCGATCTGAATGTGAACGCGGCGGAAGCGCTGAAAACCTTCCGGGAAAAAGCACAAGCCTATCAGTCGAAACAGAACAACACCGCCGCACGCTAACGCCTCGGGCCTGCTCTATTTGGGCAGGCCCTCCCCCTCCTGCGGCCCCACTTCCCGCCTGCATGAGACGATTTTGCAGCCTGTTAAGTTGTGCTGAATATTTTTCAAGCGGAAATCTAGCATCCGTTCGTCGCCCCTATCGCCACGCCATCACGCAAAAACCGCCGCGCACCGAAATACAGCCTGTCCGCTCTGGATCTGCTCCGGACTCGCCCCGACACCCCGTAATTCAACGGATTACCGATGCCCAGCTTTGGCGCGGAGTCGAAAATCTCTGTTCATTAACGGCGCGACAGGGCGTTTACCAGAGAAGTAAAACGCCTTTTCCATGCGCCAATCCATAAGCCTGAATACGCCACAAACTGTCCATTTTACGACACGGAATTTATAAGACCTTATTTTTCAACAACTTAAAAATATTGCGATTTTTTGACTTTTATCAAAGAAGCTTTATTTTTAATTAAACGATCAATCAATAAAAATATTCCAGCCTGATCGGGCTGGATAAGATACCGGCAAGAGACTGAGGAATAACTTCGATGCAGCAGCACGCGCTCTACATTCACGGTCAGTACCGCAACGCCACATCGGGCGAGACCTTCCTCACCCGCAACCCGGCCACCGGTGAGGTGCTGGCCGAGGTGCACCAGGCCAGCCAAGCCGATGTGGATGCCGCCGTCGCCTCCTGCGCCGAGGGCCAGGCGATCTGGGGCGCCATGAGCGGGGCCGAACGTGGCCGTATCCTGCTGCGCGCGGTGCAGCTGCTGCGTGAGCGCAACGACGAGCTGGCCAAAATCGAGGTGCTCGACACCGGCAAGCCGCTGCAGGAGGCGATCTGCGTGGACATTGTTACCGGCGCCGATGTGATCGAGTACTACGCCGGGCTGGCTGCCTCGCTCGGCGGCAAACACCAGCAGCTGGGCAACAGCAACTTCTTTTACACCCGGCGCGAACCGCTCGGCGTCTGTGCCGGCATCGGCGCC
>NZ_JAHREP010000033.1 GCF_019084545.1 Marinobacterium ramblicola | reverse complement strand
TTCACGGCGTGTCAGACAGGCCCGACCACATCGGCCCGACGATCCCATCATTGTCAGGGGATAGTGCGATTGCCCTGCCACGCTTTGCCGGGATTGTAGACAGACAGTCCCTCTCCACCTAGACTGTGCGCTACATCTATCTTGGTCGGGGTGCCCCGTTCGCGATGCAGGCATGCTACGTGAGCCGGGCTGAGATTAAACCCGCTGAACCTGATCCGGCTTGAACCGGCGTAGGAAATCGAGATTAACCGTATGCCCAAGAACCATCCCCAGCTCGGGCTGACTGTGCGGTTTATCCGTAGCACAGGAGCCTGACATGACGCACCAAACTCCCATCGCCTTGACCATTGCCGGCTCCGACAGCGGCGGCGGCGCCGGCATCCAGGCCGACCTGAAAACCTTTTCCGCGCTCGGCGTTTATGGCGCTTCAGTCATTACCGCACTGACCGCCCAGAACACCCGTGAAGTACGCGCCATCCACGACGTACCGGCTGCATTCATTGCCGATCAGCTCAATACCGTGTTCGACGACCTAGCGGTCAGCGCGATCAAGATCGGCATGCTCAGTCGCCCGGAATCGATCCAGACCATCGCCACCATTCTGCGCGAGCGGGCGCTGACCAACATCGTGCTCGACCCGGTCATGGTCGCCAAAAGCGGCGATAAGCTGCTGGTAGAGGAAGCGGTGGATGCCCTGCGCAGTGAACTGCTGCCGCTGGCGACGCTGATTACACCGAACCTGCCGGAAGCGGCGGTGCTGCTTGACCGCGATGAGGCGGTGTCGATGGACGCCATGCGCAAACAAGCTCAATTGCTGCTGCAGCTCGGGCCCCGCGCAGTATTGATCAAGGGCGGTCACCTGTCCGATTCGAGCAGCGTAGACAGTGCCGACCTGCTGCTGGATCAACAACAGGAACTCTGGCTGCCGGCCAAGCGTATCGCCACGCGTAACACTCACGGCACCGGCTGTACCCTGTCCTCCGCGATCGCGGCGGGCCTGGCCCGCGGGTTGCAGATTCGCACCGCAGTAGAGGAGGCCAAGACCTATATCACCGAGGCGATCCAGGCAGCCGACCGATTGCAGGTCGGCTCAGGTCACGGCCCGACCCACCATTTCCACCGCTGGTGGTAAGCCCTTGGATATCCGGCTCGAAAACGCCAGCCTGCACTGGCAGCAGCACTGCGTGTTCCGTGAGCTCGATCTTGAGCTGCCGGCAGGGCAGTGGACCAGCATTCTAGGCCAGTCCGGGGTCGGTAAGAGCTCCCTGCTGCAACTGCTGTGTGGTATCGCTGACGATGCCGATCTCAGCGGCACTATCCAGTGCAGTGACGGTAAACCGCTGTCGGGCCGGGTAGCCTGGATGGCACAGGATGATCTGCTGCTGCCCTGGCTAAGCACACTCGACAACGTACTGCTCGCTGCCCGGCTCAGCCAGCGCCAGGTAACGCCTGAGCAGCGGGAACTTGGCCACTACCTGCTGACCCAGGTCGGACTCGGCGACAAGGCCCGGGCACGGCCCAGTCAGCTCTCCGGCGGTCAGCGCCAGCGGGTGGCCCTGGCACGCACCCTGTTCCAGGATCGACCGCTGGTCTGCATGGATGAGCCCTTTTCTGCGCTGGATGCGATCAACCGACTGCGCCTGCAGGACCTGGCCGCACAACTGCTGGCCGATCGTACCGTATTGATGATCACCCACGACCCGCTGGAAGCACTACGCCTGTCAGACCGGGTTCTGGTTCTCCAAGGCTCCCCGGCGCGTCTGACCCATCCGATCCTGCCCCGAGGCGCAGCGCCGCGCTCGGTGCGCGACGAGACCCTGCTGCAGCTACAGGGTGAGCTGCTGGCCTTGCTCGCCGGGGAGGCCGCCTGATGGCCGCCATACTGCGCCCACTGAGCATCGCCTTCGGCTTGGCATTGCTATGGCAATGTATTGTCTGGATCAGCGGCGCGCCAAAATTTATCCTGCCGGGGCCCGGACTGGTGATCGCGACACTGGTCGATCAACTGCCGCTACTGCTGCGCCATGCCGGTGTCACCCTGGTCGAGATCCTGCTCGGTCTGGTCCTGGGTGTAGTTCTGGGCCTGCTTAGTGCGCTGTCACTGATCACCTGGGGCGGCCTGAGACGCTGGCTGATGCCGGTGCTGGTAATCAGTCAGGCGATCCCGGTATTCGCCCTGGCGCCGGTGCTGATGCTCTGGCTCGGTTACGGCATGGCGTCAAAGATTGCGATGGCAACGTTAATTATCTATTTCCCGGTGACCGCGGCCTGTTTCGATGGTTTGCGCCGCACACCCACCGATTATCTGAAGCTGGCCCGCACCCTGGGTGCCAAGCGGCGGGCTCAGCTGCTCCAGATCCGCCTGCCCGCCGCACTGCCCGCCTTCGGTTCGGGCCTGCGCGTCGCCGCGTCGGTAGCCCCAATCGGCGCCGTGGTCGGCGAGTGGGTCGGCTCCTCCACGGGACTGGGTTACCTGATGCTGAATGCCAACGCCCGTATGCAGGTGGACCTGATGTTTGCCGCGCTGCTGATACTGGCCCTGATCGCCGTCGCTCTCTACTTCCTGATCGACCGGCTGGCCCGACTGCTGGTGCCCTGGCAGAGCGATACCTTGAACACACCCCTATCCGGCTCAGGCCGGAGCCGATAATGAGAGGACTCTCATGAAACGCTTGAGCATACTGCTATTGACCGCGCTGTTTTCAGCACAAGCCTTCGCCGCAGACAAGGTGGAACTGCTGCTGGACTGGTTCATCAACCCCGACCATGGTCCGCTTATCGTGGCCCAGCAGCAGGGCTATTTCGCCGAGCAGAATCTGGAGGTGTCGATGGTCGAACCGGCCGATCCCTCGATGCCGCCGAAACTGGTGGCCGCCGGCAAGGCCGATATGGCGATCAACTACCAGCCGCAGCTGCACCAGCAGATCGATGAGGGTCTGCCGCTGGTGCGGGTCGGCACACTGGTCGCCACGCCGCTGAACTCGCTGGTGGTGCTCAAGGATGGCCCAATCAAATCGATCGCCAACCTCAAGGGGCGCAAGGTGGGCTACTCGGTCAGCGGCTTCGAAGATGCCCTGCTGCGCGCGATGCTGGAGAAGCACGGCCTGAGCCTGGACGATATCGAGCTGGTCAACGTCAACTGGTCGCTGTCACCATCGTTGATCTCGGGCCAGGTCGATGCCGTGATCGGTGCCTTCCGCAATTTCGAGCTGAACCAGATGGAGATCGAGGGCCACCCCGGCCGTGCCTTCTTCGTCGAGGAGCAGGGTGTACCCGCCTATGACGAGCTGATCCTGGTGATCAACACCAAGGATCGGGGTGACGAGCGTTACGCCCGTTTCATGACCGCAGTGGAGAAAGCGACCCAGTTCATCGTCAACCACCCCGATGAGGCCTGGCAGAGCTTTGTCAGCTACAAACCCGACGAGCTGAATACCGAACTGAACAAGCGCGCTTGGGCTGACACCCTGAGCCGTTTCGCCCTGCGCCCGGCGGCGCTGGACACTGCCCGCTATCAGCGCTTCGGCGCCTTCATGCAGCGGCAGGGGCTGACCAAGGCCACACCCGCTGTCGACACCTATGCCACTACGCCCTGACGCCAACCTCTCGCCATCAACACCGGAGATAATAATGACGACCCAACACTCGAACCCCCAGCGTTTAAAAGACAGTGCCCGCGTCGATGCCGACTCGGTGCAGCCCTTCCCGAAATCACGCAAGGTCTACGTCGAGGGCAGCCGCCCCGATATCCGCGTACCGATGCGCGAGATCACGCTGGACGATACCCCGACCGCCTTCGGTGGCGAAAAGAATGAGCCACTGTATGTGTACGATACCTCCGGCCCCTATACCGACCCCGCCGCCGAGATCGATGTGCGCAAGGGTCTTCAGCCACTGCGCGAGCAGTGGATCCTGGAGCGTGGCGATACCGAACAGCTCGATGGGCTGAGCAGTGAATACGGCCGTGCCCGTGCCGCCGACCTGCGCCTGGACGAACTGCGTTTCGAACTGACCCGCAAACCGCGTCGTGCCAAGCCCGGCAAGAACGTCACCCAGCTGCACTACGCCCGCCAGGGGATCATCACCCCGGAGATGGAGTACATCGCCATCCGCGAGAACATGAAGCTGGCCAAGGCACAGGCCGAGGGCAGCATCGTCGCCCAGCAGCACCCGGGCCACAACTTCGGCGCCTACCTGCCGGAGGAGATCACGCCCGAGTTCGTGCGCTCAGAGGTGGCCGCCGGTCGCGCCATCATCCCCTGCAACATCAACCACCCGGAGCTGGAGCCGATGATCATCGGCCGCAACTTCCTGGTCAAGATCAACGGCAACATCGGCAACTCGGCGCTGACCTCCTCGATCGAGGAGGAGGTGGAGAAGATGACCTGGGGTACCCGCTGGGGTGCCGACACCATCATGGACCTCTCCACCGGCAAGAACATCCACGAGACCCGCGAGTGGATCCTGCGCAACTCGCCGGTACCGATCGGCACCGTACCGATCTACCAGGCACTGGAGAAGGTCAACGGCGTCGCCGAGGACCTGAACTGGGAGGTGTTCCGCGACACCCTGATCGAGCAGGCGGAGCAGGGCGTGGACTATTTCACCA
This sequence comes from Marinobacterium ramblicola, assembly GCF_019084545.1. Classification (GTDB taxonomy): domain Bacteria; phylum Pseudomonadota; class Gammaproteobacteria; order Pseudomonadales; family Balneatricaceae; genus Marinobacterium_D; species Marinobacterium_D ramblicola. The sequence goes on along the minus strand of NZ_JAHREP010000033.1, from coordinate 42,695 downwards.
TCCACGCTGGTGTGCTGCTGCGCTACGTGCCGCTGACCGCCAAGCGGATGACCGGCATCGTCTCCCGCGGCGGCTCGATCATGGCCAAGTGGTGCCTGGCGCATCACGAGGAGAACTTCCTCTACACTCACTTCGAGGAGATCTGCGAGATCTGCAAGGCGTACGACGTGGCGTTCTCCCTCGGTGACGGCCTGCGCCCCGGCTCGGTCTACGACGCCAACGACGCGGCTCAGTTCGCCGAGCTGGAAACCCTGGGCGAGCTGACCAAGATCGCCTGGCAGCACGACGTGCAGGTGATGATCGAGGGCCCTGGCCACGTGCCGATGCATATGATCAAGGAGAACATGGACAAGCAGCTCAAGGAGTGCGACGAAGCACCGTTCTACACCCTGGGCCCATTGACCACCGATATCGCCCCCGGTTATGACCACATCACCTCCGGTATCGGCGCGGCGATGATCGGCTGGTACGGCTGCGCCATGCTCTGCTACGTGACACCGAAGGAGCACCTGGGTCTGCCCAACAAGGATGACGTCAAGACCGGCATCATCACCTACAAGATCGCCGCCCACGCCGCCGACCTGGCGAAAGGGCATCCGGGCGCGCAGATTCGCGACAACGCCATGTCCAAGGCGCGCTTCGAGTTCCGCTGGGAGGACCAGTTCAATATCGGCCTCGACCCGGATACCGCCCGCGCCTACCACGACGAGACGCTGCCGAAGGAGTCCGCGAAAGTGGCACACTTCTGCTCCATGTGCGGCCCCAAGTTCTGCTCGATGAAGATCTCCCAGGAGGTGCGCGAGCTGGACGAGGAGCAGGTGGCGGCGATCAACGCCCAGGCGGAGCAGGGGATGCAGGAGAAGTCCGAGCAGTTCCGCGAAGCCGGTGCGCAGATCTACTCCAAGATCTAAACCCGTTTGCACAGAAGCAAAAAGCCCCTGCCGATCGGCAGGGGCTTTTGCATTTACAGGCCGGATAATCGGCTAATCGCCCAGTGCAGGATCAGCGACTCTTGTCAGCCAGCAGCGTGGCACTGCGTCCCGGACGATTCTTCTCCTGCTCGTAGCGGCGAGCCTCGGCCGGCACAGAACCACTGTCGCCGGTCTCCAGCCAGCGCTTGACCCGCGAGGCATCGCCGATATGGGAACGTTTGCCGAATGAATCCAGCAGCACCATGGCGACTCGGCGGCCCTTGATCCGGCTGGCCAGGGCCAGGCAACGACCTGCCTCGTCGTTATAGCCGGTTTTACTGAGCAGCACCTCCCAGTCGTCGTTGTTCACCAAGCGGTTGGTATTGTAAAACGCCAACACATAATTGGGATGGCTGAAGCGTGCATCCAGCTTGGCGCTGGTGGTCATTTCACGTACCTCGGGGTAATCGCGGGCAACCTTGATCAGGCGGACCAGATCTCGCGCCGTCGACACGTTGAAGTAGGACAGGCCGGTGGGCTCGACAAAACGTGTGCTGTTCATGCCCAGCGCCTGTGCCTTCAGGTTCATTGCCCGCACGAAGGCGAAATAGCCGCCGGGATAGGCGTGCGCCAGCGCGGTGGCGGCGCGGTTCTCCGACGCCATCAGCGCCAGCTGCAGCACATCGCGACGGCGCAGTTCGCTCCCCAGGCGTATCCGCGAGTACACATTCTGCATCTGGATCGAATCCCGGACCTGGATCGGTATGCGCTCATCCATATCCAGCTTGGCATCGAGCACCACCAACGCCGTCATCAGCTTACTCACCGATGCAATGGGTACCACGGCATCAGGATTTTTCTGATACAGCACCTCGCCCGTATCCAGATCGGTGATCATCGCATTGACCGAGGCGAGTTGCAGGCGGGAGGGGTCGAGTTTGAGACTGGCGGCACAGAGAGGGCCGGCCAGCAGCAGGAAAATAACGGTCAGTATCGCTCGGCTTTTATACAGCATCGTTCCGCTTCGTCTACTGATTGACACCAGGAATCGGTAAAAAGATAGTGCCCCAGAGTATAAAACAAAGGGCTACCAACGCACACTCCCATTCCGCCGGCCATTTGTTTAGCCTATCAATTTCTTTGCGAGTCAACAGCTTAGATATTTTCGTGAAATTGTGCGTGGCCGGTGGAGGCTTGATATACTCTCGGCAATCGCTATCCCTGATTCTTGCAGGAAAGACCATTGAACTCCTTCAATCTGCTTAAATCGATCGCTGATGCCCGCCCACGACTGCGTAAATCCGAGCAGAAGGTGGCGGAGTATGTACTGACCAACCCCAACGAAGTGATCCATATGCGGATCGTCGATCTGGCGTCGGAGGCCAATGTCAGCGAGCCGACGGTGGTTCGATTCTGCCGTGCACTCAACTATGACGGTTTCCAGGACTTCAAGCTGACCCTGGCCCAGGGGCTGGCCAGCAATACCAGCTTCGAACAGTTTGCCCTGAACTCCACCGATACCGTGATCGAGTTCAAGCAGAAGATCTTCGACTCGATGATCGGCAACCTGATCAATATCCGCGAGCAACTGGACCCGACCACACTGGAGGAGGCGATCGACGCCCTGGCCAAGGCCAACCGGGTGGAGTTCTATGGCTTCGGTGCATCGGCGCCGGTCTGTGCCGATGCCCAGCACAAGTTCTATCGTCTGAAAGTATCGGCGGCGGCCTACTCCGACCCGCATATGCAGACCATCTCCGCGGTCACCCTGGGCGAGGGCGATGCGGTCGTGGCAATCTCCCAGACCGGCCGCACCAAGGACCTGCTGCATACGGTCAAGCTGGTGCGTGAAACCGGTGCCACGGTGATCGCACTCTGCCCCGGCAACACGCCGCTGGCGGACCTGGCCACCATCCCCATCCATATCGATGTGGAGGAGGACAAGGATCTGAGCACCTTGATGTCGTCACGCATCGTGCATCTGGTGGTGATCGATGTACTCGCCGTTGGCGTGGCGATGAAGTTGGGTCCGGCGCTGTTCGATCATCTGAAGACGATCAAGCGCAGCCTGCGCAGTCTGCGCCAGAACGATAAACGCCTGTTGCTACGCCGTCCGGAAGACGACAACGACGACGATTAACCCGGCCAACAGGGCGCCTGAAACAGGCGCCCCTGTCACCTCCGTGCAACAGCTCCCGCCTAGTATTCCCTGTGCAACCATCCCCTCATTGTTTGAGTTTTGATCGATGTTGGGGTAAAACGGGATCTACAGCGACGTTTTCGCGGTTCCCGACGGGCCTCTAAACGCTCCGTTGGTCACCGCAAAATGGGTTGATCGGAGCAAGTATTATGCAGGTACGGAAAGAGCAGGAACTGAGCGATATTCAGACCCAAGTGTTCGACATCCTCGTCAGTTACGATGTCGAAGAGAACAACCGCCGCAAACAGCACGCATCCAAGCGTCTCCTTGAAGCACGCCGCGCCATAGAGCGTCGACGGGAGGAGAAGGAGCTGTCCCCCTTTATCGACAACGACTCCTGGTTCGACGAAGAGTAGAGACCACGAAAGGCCAGCGTTACGCTGGCCTTTCGCGTTATGTACGGGATCTACGGCATGCCGCCGGCGTATGAGCGGCGATCGTTGTCAGGATTCTGGATAGAGGATATTGAGCGGCACCGAACTTCCGCCATCGACCACGATGGCCGCATGCTCACGGCGTAACTGACGCGGTTCGGAAACGCCGCAGGAGTGGGCGATCATCTCCACTTCATGTACCAGATTGTGGTGGAAGTGGGCCACACGTTCGGCCTTATCCTCCGGTACCAACCCCTGCTGCAAGCGGGGGTTATGCGTGGTGATCCCGGTCGGGCAGGTGTTCTTGTTGCACTGAAGCGCCTGAACACAGCCCAGCGCGAACATGAAGCCCCGCGCCGTAACCACGAAATCGGCGCCCATGCAGATTGCTGCCGCCACATCGGTCGGGTTGATCAGCTTACCCGAGGCGATAATGCGGATCCGGTTACGCAAACCATGCTGCATCAGCTTGTTGACCAGAATCGGCAAACTCTCACGCAACGGCAGTCCGACACTGTCGATCAGCGGCAGCGGCGCGGCACCGGTGCCACCATCGGCGCTATCCAGGGTAATGAAGTCTGGCGCCGATTCGCTGCCGCGTTTGTTGATTGCTTCGCAGAAGGGGTCCAGCCAGTTGGTCGTCCCCAGCACCATCTTGAACCCCACCGGTTTACCGGTCACTACACGGATATGCTCGATAAAGTCGAGCAGGTCCTCGATCGAGCCGATCTCGGGATGGCGGTTAGGGCTGATGGAGGCCTGTCCCGCCGGAATTCCGCGGATATCGGCAATCTCCGCCGTCACCTTGTCACCGGGCAGGATCCCGCCCTTGCCCGGCTTGGCGCCCTGGCTGAGCTTGACCTCGAACATCCTGACCTGCGGCAGCGCCGATGCCTGCACCAGCTTCTCGTCACTGAGCTTGCCCTGATCGTCGCGTAACCCGTACTTGGCAGTTCCAATTTGGTAAACGATGTCGCAGCCGCCCTCGAGATGGTAGGGTGACAGACCACCTTCGCCGGTGTTCATCCAGCAACCGGCTTTTTTCGCACCTCGCGACAGGGCTTTCACCGCAGGCCTTGAGAGCGCGCCATAACTCATGCCCGAAATGTTGAGAAAGGAGGGCGCATCATAGGGCTCCCGGCAATAGGGGCCGATCCGCATCGACTGGGTTTTCGCCGCATCCTCGCTCATGGTCGGGAAAGGGCAGTTGAGGAAGTAATAGGTGCCCGGCTTTTTCAGATCCCGTGTGGAGCCGAAGGCGACGGTGTTGTCGATATTCTTGGCAGCGCGGTAGACCCAGGAGCGCTGGGCGCGGTTGAACGGCATCTCCTCCCGATCCATGGCGAAGAAGTACTGGCGAAAAAACTCACCGAGACTCTCGAACAGGTAGCGAAAGCGCCCGAGTAGCGGGTAGTTGCGCCTGATGGTATGGGCGGTCTGGCGCTTGTCGACCTGGTACATGATGACAGCGGTAATCACGCCACCGATAATCAACAACAGCAGCAACAACCCGATGATCGCAATAAAATCGATCGCCAGCATTGCAAGGGTATCGTTCATATTGAGGTTCTCTGGACCTGAGTCGGCTCTATGCTAACCGATTCATCAGCGTGTGGACTACTCGCCGCTCTGGGCCCTGTGTTTGGCGGCGATAAACTCAATATGCGGGACGTGGATCAGATCGGCAACGCGACGGATCACATGCTCCTCGTAATGGTGCAGTTCACCATCGGCATAAGCCACACGCCAGAGGTTCTCGATCAACGATACCTTCTGTTCGGGTGAGCAGATCCGGTTAATCTGCGAGGTGTAGCGGAAATAGTCGGTGGAGAGCCGATGCGCCTCCTCACCACGCTCAAGCAGAGCCTCGGCTTGAGCGTCCTCCAGACTGAAGCTGCGTTTGACCAGCGCCAGCAGTGCCGCTCTCTCCTCCGGCTTGCGCGCATAATCCGAAGCGATCACCTCCACCATCAGCACGGCACTGGCCAGCGAGAAAAGCTCCTGCGGATCCTCCACCTGTTCGACATCTACAGTCATCAGGTTGTCGAGAAAGCCCTTCAGTTTGGTCAGCATCATTATATCTCCCAGTATGCTGGATAGACCCTCAGCGACACGGATAGGTTCAGTTGCCAGGCTGGACGAACATCACGGGTCTGGCCCGCCAGACCCGCGTTTACATTCGGAGTGGATCCTTCACTCCACCGTTACCGACTTCGCCAGGTTACGCGGCTGGTCCACATCCGTACCCTTGAGCACCGCGACATGGTAGGACAGCAGCTGCAGCGGCAGGGTATAGGCGATCGGTTCCAGCAGCACCGGCATCGCCGGCAGGCGGATTACGCTGATACCGGGTTCGGTGCGGATGCTCTGGTCCTGACCGGCGAAGACGAACAGTTCTCCGCCGCGCGCGCGCACCTCCTGCAGGTTGGCCTTGAGCTTGTCGAGCATGTCGTTGCTCGGCGCCACCGTGACCACCGGCATCTCCTTGTCGACCAGGGCCAGCGGGCCGTGTTTGAGCTCACCAGCGGGATAGGCTTCGGCATGGATATAGGAGATCTCTTTCAGCTTCAGCGCCCCCTCCAGCGCGATCGGATAGAGCGCGCCGCGACCGAGGAACAGTGCGTGCTGCTTCTCGGCAAACGCCGCCGACATCTGCTCGATCTCGGGATCCAGTGCCAGCAGCTGCTCGAGCAGCTCCGGTAACTGCTTGAGCGCCGTGATGATCTGCGCCTCGGTACCCGGCAGGATGCCGTGACGGCGACCCAGGGCCAGGGTGGTCAGCATCAGCGCCACCAGCTGCGAGGTGAACGCCTTGGTGGAGGCCACACCGATTTCGGGACCGGCGTTGGTCATCAGCGCGATATCGGACTCCCGCACCAGCGAGCTGCCCGGCACATTGCAGATTGCCAGGGTACCCAGCACCCGCTCACGTACATCGCGCAGCGCGGCCAGGGTGTCGGCGGTCTCGCCGGACTGAGACAGGGTGATCAGCAGCGTCCCCTGAGGCAATACCACCGGGCGGTAGCGGAACTCGCTGGCCACCTCGACCATGCAGGGGATACCGACCAGGGATTCGATCCAGTACTTGGCTACAACACCGGCGTGATAGCTGGTGCCGCAGGCCACGATCTGCACCTGACGGGTACGGTCGAACAGCGCCGCCGCCTCATTGCCGAACGCCTGCTCCAGCAGGTGATCGCCGCTGATACGCCCCTCGAGTACCGACTTCATCACCGCTGGCTGCTCGTAGATCTCCTTCAGCATGAAGTGCTTGAAGGCGCCCTTTTCAGCACTGCCGGCACCATGCTCGAAGCGGCTGACGCTGCGCTCCACCGGCTGACCGGCCGCATCCCAGACCTCTACCCTGTCCGCCGTCAGGCGGGCAATATCGCCATCTTCGAGGAACATGAAACGGTCGGTGACCGGCAGCAGGGCGAGCTGATCGGAGGCGATGAAATGCTCGCCGATACCAACACCAATCACCAGCGGACTGCCTTTACGTGCCGCCAGCAATCTGTCCGGATGGTCGAGCTGAATGACGCCGAGTGCAAACGCTCCTTCCAGGCGCGACATCGCCGTGCGCAGCGCCTCCAGCGGCGTGGCACCGGACTGCACCTCACGGTCGATCAGATGGGCCACCACTTCGGTATCGGTCTCGGAATCGAAGCTGTAACCGGACTCGATCAGCTCGTCGCGCAGGCGTTCGTAGTTCTCAATGATGCCGTTATGCACTACCGCAACGCGGTTGGCCGACATATGCGGGTGTGCGTTGCGCTCCGAGGGCTTGCCGTGGGTGGCCCAGCGGGTATGGGCGATACCCAGGGTGCCTGACAACGGTTGCTGCTGTTGCGCCTCTGCCAATGCCTGCACCTTGCCGATACGGCGCAAACGCTGGATCTCGCCGTTATGCCATAGCGCCATCCCGGCCGAGTCATAACCGCGGTATTCCAGCCGACGCAGCCCCTCAAGCAGAATGCCCGATACCTGTCGCGCCGCCACGGCGCCTACGATTCCACACATATTCTCTGCTCCGTCCTTACCTTAGCTGCGCTTGACCGGCCGTTGCCAGCCACGGATATTGCTCTGTTTGCTGCGGGCAACGGCGAGTTCACCGTCCGCCACCGGCTTGGTCAGTGTCGTACCGGCACCGACCGTCGCGCCGGCACCGACACTGACCGGCGCCACCAGAGCCGTATTGGAGCCGATAAAGGCGCCGTCGCCGATCTCGGTCAGCGACTTGTTGACGCCGTCATAGTTGCAGGTAATGGTGCCGGCCCCGACATTGACGTCGCGACCGATCAGCGCATCGCCGACATAGCTGAGGTGGTTGACCTTACTGCCTTCGCCGATACGTGCCTTTTTGGTCTCGACGAAGTTGCCGACCTTGACCCCATTGGCCAGCTCGGTGCCCGGGCGCAGGCGGGCGAAAGGCCCGATGGTCGAAGCGCCCGCAACGAGGGCACCATCGATCACCGTATTCGCCTCGATCTGAGTATCGGCGCCGATGCGGCTGTTGCGGATCAGACAGTTGGGGCCGATGCGAACGTTGCTGCCCAGCTCCACCTCACCCTCAAATATGCAGTTGATATCGATGCTGATATCCTGGCCCACCGCCAGCGTGCCCCGTACGTCGATGCGCGCCGGATCGGCCAGCGTCACGCCGTCGGCCATCAGCCGCTCGGCGAGCTGAGCCTGGTACCAGCGCTCCAGTGAAGCCAGCTGGGCACGGTTGTTAACCCCCTGCACCTCCTGTTCGCAGCCGGGCTGGATCGCCTGTACCCGCACGCCGGATTCGGCGGCCATGGCGATCACGTCGGTCAGGTAGTATTCGCCCTGGGCGTTATCGGACGAGAGCTGCGGCAGCCAGTCATGCAGATAAGCCGCCGGCAACGCCATGATTCCGGTATTGACCTCGGCGATCGCACGCTGCTCTTCACAGGCATCCTTGTGCTCAACGATCGCCACCACGTCACCCACCGGGTTGCGGATGATGCGGCCGTAGCCGCTGGGGTCGGCCAGTTCGACGGTCAGCAGCCCCAAATGGCCCTGAGCTGCGATATGCAGAAGCGCATCCAGCGTCTCCGGCCGGGTTAGCGGCACATCTCCGTACAGCACCAGCACCAACGAGTCGGCCGCCACTGCCGGCAGCGCCTGAGCCACGGCATGGCCGGTACCGAGCTGCTCGGACTGCAGCGCGAACTGCAGCGATTGACCGCTCAGTGCATCCTGAACCTGCTGCGCACCATGACCAACCACCACGTGCAGGTTCACCTCGCCCAACGCCCGGGCATGATCGATCACGTGCTGTACCATCGGCTTGCCCGCCAGGGCGTGCATCACCTTGGGCAGACTCGACTTCATTCGGCTGCCCTGGCCAGCGGCCAGAATCACTACGTCAATATTCATCCATCGTTCCTGATCTTGTTGTTGATCTGCCGTGTCATCCAACTGACTACAAACATCGTCTTTTGTTGCGTGGTCGATAACCACGAATTGACAGCAGCCTACAGTATGTCAGGATGGGATCAATATTCTTTGTCATAAAAAAATTGACAATATGGACGATGAGATCTTTGCCCAACTCGGGCTCGAACCGCGCGATATCGCGATCTACAAGGCACTGCTGGCATTGGGACCCAGTTCTATCCGCACCATTGCTGAACGCGCCGGTGTCAATCGGGGTACAACCTACGAATGCCTGAAGGCGCTGCAGCAGCAGGGGATCGTGACCTACCTGCCGAAGGGGCAGCGCCGATTCTTCTCGGCCCGCGAGCCGGAGGTGCTGCTGCAACTGGGAGAAGAGCGTCAGCAGCGCCTGGCGATAGCGCTGAACCAGCTCAAGGGCCGCATCATCCCGGAGATGCATCACCTGAAGCCCGACTTCAGTGCCGCCAACGTGCAGTTCTTCGAGGGGGATGCAGGGATAGAGCAGGTGCTGCGGGATATCCTCAATCGGGTTTCGGAACAGCCACAGAAGGTCTATTCGGTTTTCTCGTCAAAGCCGATCCGGCGCCACCTGTACCGGCCTTTCCCGACCTTTACCGCCCAGCGCATCGCCCGCGATATTCGGGTGCGCGTGATCGCCATCGGCGATGGCGGTGAGAGCGCCGAGCTGTCAGAGCGCAAGTGGATCCGTACCGACGGGCCGGTGGATGCCGCCTATATCGCCATCTATCCACCCCGCTGTGCGATCATCTCGCTGGCCTCGGACAACTATCCCACCGCGGTAGTGATCGACTCGAAGGAGGTCTCGACGGCACAACAGATCATCTTCGATACCCTCTGGGGGTTGCTCTGAAAAGCAAAAAAGGCAACCGAAGCTGCCTTTTTTAGATCGTTGCAAGCGGGTGTATTACTTACCGGTCTTGCGACGAATCTGCTGCAGTGTGCGGAGCTGCGCAGCAGCTTCCGCGAGCTGAGCGGCTGCCCGGGAGTATTCGAATTCCCCGGATTTGTCAGCCATCGCATGCTCGGCGTGTTTCTGGGCTTCGAGCGCAGCAGCCTCGTTCAGATCAGCGGCATGAGCGGCAGTATCCGCCAGTACCGTGATCTTGTGCGGCTGCACTTCGATAAAACCACCAGACACGTAGAACACATCTTCCTCACCGCCCTGCTTACGCAGCTCGACAGGGCCTGGTTTCAGTTCCGTCAGAAGCGGAGCGTGACCCGGATAGATACCCAGGTCACCCAGGCTACCTGTTACGGATACGAACTCGATCAGGCCGGAGAAGATCTCCTCTTCGGCGCTTACGATGTCGCAGTGAACAGTCATAGCCATCTTCATTACCTCTTAAAGGTTTCCGCCGTGAACCGATTACAGGCTCTTAGCTTTCTCTACCGCTTCGTCGATGGTGCCGACCATGTAGAACGCCTGCTCCGGCAGCTGGTCATACTGACCTTCGAGGATGCCTTTGAAGCCGCTAATGGTATCTTTCAGCGATACGTACTTACCGGGAGAACCGGTGAATACTTCTGCCACGAAGAACGGCTGAGACAGGAAGCGCTGGATCTTACGCGCACGGGATACGGTCAGCTTGTCCTCTTCCGACAGCTCGTCCATACCCAGGATCGCGATGATATCCTTCAGCTCCTTGTAGCGCTGCAGGGTAGACTGCACGCCACGCGCCACTTCGTAGTGCTCCTGGCCGATAACCAGCGGATCCAGCTGACGAGAGGTGGAATCCAGCGGGTCGATCGCCGGGTAGATACCCAGTTCCGCGATCTGACGAGACAGTACGACGGTCGCGTCAAGGTGGGAGAAGGTGGTCGCCGGAGACGGGTCGGTCAAGTCATCCGCCGGTACGTATACCGCCTGGATAGAGGTGATGGAACCGGTCTTGGTAGAGGTGATACGCTCCTGCAGAACGCCCATCTCTTCCGCCAGGGTCGGCTGGTAACCTACCGCTGAAGGCATACGACCCAGCAGTGCCGATACTTCGGTACCCGCCAGGGTGTAACGGTAGATGTTGTCGACGAACAGCAGTACGTCACGACCTTCGTCACGGAACTTCTCCGCCATGGTCAGACCGGTCAGCGCTACACGCAGACGGTTACCCGGCGGCTCGTTCATCTGACCGTAAACCATCGCTACTTTCGACTGGTCGAACTGCTTGACGTTTACAACGCCGGCTTCCTGCATTTCGTGGTAGAAGTCGTTACCCTCACGGGTACGCTCACCAACACCTGCGAATACAGACAGACCGGAGTGCTCACGTGCGATGTTGTTGATCAGCTCCATCATGTTGACGGTCTTACCTACACCGGCACCACCGAACAGACCAACCTTACCGCCCTTGGCAAACGGGCACACCAGGTCGATAACCTTGATGCCGGTTTCCAGCAGTTCGTTGGAAGAAGCCTGATCAGCGTAAGTCGGCGCTTTACGGTGAATCGGATAACGCTCCTTTTCACCGATCGGGCCACACTCGTCGATCGGATTACCCAGTACGTCCATGATACGGCCCAGGGTTTCGGTACCAACAGGTACAGAGACCGGAGCGCCGGTATTGGACACCTCCAGACCACGGGATACACCCTCGGTCTGACCCATTGCAATGCCTCGCACGACACCGTCGCCCAGCTGCTGCTGAACTTCCAGTGTCAGGCCGGTTTTATCGACGACCAGTGCGTCGTAAACCTTCGGCACGCTGTCACGCGGAAACTCCACGTCAACAACCGCACCGATAATCTGAACAATACGTCCGCTACTCATGTTCGGATCCTCTTAAATTTAAACCTGTTCACCGCATCAAACAGCAGCAGCACCACCGACGATCTCGGATATCTCCTGAGTAATCGCCGCCTGACGGGCTTTGTTGTAAACCAGTTGCAGCTCATCGATCAGGTTGCCGGCGTTATCAGTTGCGTTCTTCATCGCCAGCATTCGTGCTGCCTGTTCACAGGCGTTATTCTCAACCACTGCCTGGTACACCAGAGACTCGATATAACGCTTGAGCAGCCCGTTCAGCAGCTCTTTCGCGTCCGGCTCATAGATGTAATCCCAGTGGTGGCTGAGCTTCTCTTCGTCTTCACCTGCCTGAAGCGGCAATAGCTGCTCGACAGCGGGCTTCTGGGTCATCGTGTTCACGAAATCGTTGGACACGATGTACAGCTTATCCAGCTTGCCTTCGTCATAGCTGTCCAGCATCACCTTCACGGATCCGAGCAGCTGGCCGATCTCGGGTGCATCGCCGAGTTGGCCTTTGGCTGCCACGACGTTACCGCCGTAGTTCCGGAAGAAGCTGATTGCCTTGGAGCCCAGCGCGCAGATATCGATCTCGACGTTCTGCTGGTTGAACTCCTTCATCTTTGCAATGGCTGCCTTGAACATGTTGACGTTCAGGCCACCACAGAGGCCGCGGTCAGAAGCGACGATAATGAAACCGACGCGCTTGACCTCACGCTCCTGCATGTAGAGGTGACGGTATTCAGGATTGGCCTTGGCCAGATGCTGAACCACACCACGGATGCTGTGGGCGTACGGACGGGAAGACTGCATGCGATCCTGGGCCTTGCGCATTTTCGACGCAGCCACCATTTCCATGGCGCTGGTGATCTTGCGCGTGCTGCCGATGCTCGCGATTTGCGTCTTAATCTCTTTTCCGACTGCCATAGTTCCGCCTATTAAACTTGTCTCGGTTCAGGCCGGTGAGTCACCGGCCCCCGACTCTCACAAACGGGTTGTCAGAGCACTTACCAAGTTTGGGTAGACTTGAACTTCTCGATGCCGGCTTTGAAGGACGCAGCGATTTCGTCGTTGTAATCGCCCTTCTCGTTGATCTTCGCCATCAGATCAGCGTGTTCGCTGTTGAAGTAGGAGATCAGAGCCGCTTCGAAAGCACCGATTTTGTCCAGTTCCACGTCTTTCAGGAAACCTTCGTTCGCTGCGTACAGGCTCAGACCCATCTCTGCGACGGACATCGGCGAGTACTGCTTCTGCTTCATCAACTCGGTAACCGCCTGACCATGCTCCAGCTGAGCACGGGTAGCGTCGTCGAGGTCGGAAGCAAACTGTGCGAAGGCAGCCAATTCACGGTACTGGGCCAGGGCCAGACGCACACCACCACCAAGTTTCTTGATGATCTTGGTCTGTGCAGAACCACCGACACGGGATACGGAGAGACCCGCGTTGATGGCAGGACGGATACCGGAGTTGAACAGGCTGGCTTCCAGGAAGATCTGACCGTCGGTGATGGAGATTACGTTGGTCGGAACGAACGCGGAAACGTCACCACCCTGGGTTTCGATGATCGGCAGGGCGGTCAGAGAACCGGTTTTGCCTTTCACTTCACCCTTGGTGAACTGCTCTACGTAGTCGGCGTTGACGCGCGCAGCACGCTCCAGCAGACGGGAGTGCAGGTAGAAAACGTCACCCGGATAGGCTTCACGGCCCGGCGGACGACGCAGCAGCAGGGAGATCTGACGATATGCCCAGGCCTGCTTGGTCAGGTCATCATAGATGATCAGCGCGTCTTCACCGCGATCGCGGAAGTATTCGCCCATGGTCGCACCGGCGTAAGGCGCCAGATACTGCATCGCTGCAGGATCGGCGGCACCAGCGGCTACGACGATGGTGTGGTCCATGGCGCCATGCTCTTCGAGCTTGCGCACGACGTTGGCGATAGTGGACTGTTTCTGGCCGATGGCAACGTAGATACACTTGATGCCAGTGCCTTTCTGGTTGATGATCGCGTCGATCGCGATAGCGGTCTTACCGATCTGACGGTCGCCGATGATCAGCTCGCGCTGACCGCGGCCGACCGGGACCATTGCGTCGATCGCTTTCAGACCGATCTGTACCGGCTGATCAACCGACTGACGGGCAATAACGCCCGGCGCCACTTTCTCGACCGCGTCGGTCAGTTTGGTTTCAACCGGACCCTTACCGTCGATCGGGTTACCCAGGGCGTCAACGACGCGGCCGAGCAGTTCCGGACCAACCGGTACTTCAAGGATGCGACCGGTACACTTGGCGGTCATGCCTTCGACCAGAGTCTGATAGTCGCCCAGTACAACGGCGCCGACAGAGTCACGCTCCAGGTTCAGTGCCATACCGTAGACACCGCCCGGGAATTCGATCATCTCGCCGTACATTACGTCGGCGAGACCGTGGATCAGGATGATACCGTCAGATACGCTGACGATCGTGCCCTCGTTACGGGCTTCAGAAGACACATCGAGCTTCTCGATGCGCTTCTTGAGAATCTCGCTGATCTCAGATGGATTCAGTTGCTGCATTGTTATTCCTCATTACTCAGGAATTCATCGCTTCGGCCAGTTTCGCCAGTCGTGCACGAATGGAACCGTCGATCACAAAGTCATCGGAGCGAACGACCACACCGCCGAGGATGGATTTATCCACCTGGGAGGTCAGTTTCACTTCGCGACCCAACTTGGTGCTGAGCGCCTGAGCCAGTTTCTGCTGCTGAGCATCGTCAAGCGGGAAAGCGGTGGTCAGGTCGACATCGACCTTCTTCTCCTGTGCCGCTTTCAGCCGGGCGAACTGCAGAGCAATCTCCGGTAGCAGAGCCAGTCGCTGATTTTCAGCCAGCAGAACGGTGAAGTTCTTGCCGGCATCATCCATCTGCTGTTCACAGACGGAGATCAGCACCTCGGCCTTCTGCTGATAAGTCAGGGCCGGGTTTGTCAGCACTTGGGCCATAGTGCTGTCCTGCACAACCTGTGCAGCTGCGGACAGCATCGTAGACCACTGATCGAGGTTGCCCTTCTCCAACGCATATTCGAACGCGGCTTTGGTGTAGGGCCGAGCGACTGTATTGAGTTCAGCCATCGTAAACCTCGCTTAAAGCTCAGCCGCCAGTTTCTCAACCAGCTGTGCGTGCGCTTTCTCGTCAACAGAGGCTTCCAGGATCTTTTCAGCACCGGCAATTGCCAGCGTAGCCACCTGAGCGCGGAGAGTTTCCTTCGCCCGGTTAACTTCCTGTTCGAGTTCAGCCTGAGCAGATGCTTTCACGCGGTCAGCTTCGACACGCGCCTGCTCTTTGGCTTCTTCGACGATCTGGTTAGCCCGCTTGTTGGCCTGTTCAATGATGGCGGCTGCCTCGTCCTTGCTTTTACGCATATCTGCGGCGGCTTTTTCCTGAGCCAGTCGCAGGTCACGTTCAGCACGGTCGGCCGCATCAAGACCTTCGGCAATCTTCTTCTTGCGCTCTGCCAGGGCGCCGGTGATCGGCGGCCATACGTACTTCATGCAGAATACGACGAAGAGGAAGAATGCAATGGCCTGACCAATGATGGTGAGATTGATATTCACGCCATTACCTCGCGGTTGTTGTGTAAGTAGTAGTTACCCGACATGGGGTAAAACGCCATTTCTACTTATTAAGCAACAGCGAACAGGACGTACAGACCCAGACCCACGCCGATCATCGGGATCGCGTCGACCAGACCCATGACGATGAAGAACTGGGTGCGCAGCAGGGGTACCAGTTCCGGCTGACGAGCAGCACCTTCGAGGAACTTGCCACCCAGGATACCGATACCAATAGCGGCACCGATTGCAGCCAGACCCATCATCAGAGCAGCAGCGATATACAGCAGTTCAGCCATTTTTTTTCTCCAGCAATTTTCAAGGTTAAAGTTTAAAGGTTTGAAACAAACTCGGTTTTCTACTACCTGTACCTGTCACTACGCTTAGTGGTGATCGTGGGCCATCGCCAGGTACACGATTGTCAGTACCATGAAGATGAACGCCTGCAGCGTAATAATCAGGATATGGAAGATCGCCCAGGGTACTGACAGCACCCACTGTGCCCAGAACGGCAGCAGCGCGATCAGGATGAAGATCATTTCGCCGGCATACATGTTGCCAAACAGTCGCAGTGCCAGGGAAACAGGCTTGGCCAGCAGACCGACGATCTCAAGGAACAGGTTGAACGGTGCGAAGATCTTCGGCAGCGGCTGGAACGCCAGCTCACCGATGAAACCGCTCACGCCCTTCATTTTGATGCTGTAGTAGACGATCAGGGCGAATACGCTGATCGCCATGCCGCCGGTGGCGTTGACGTCGGTGGTCGGTACCACCTTCATGAAGTGGATGCCCATCTCGCCGGCAACGAACGGAATCCAGTCGATCGGCACCAGGTCCATCAGGTTCATCAGGAAGATCCAGACGAAGATGGTCAGCGCCAGCGGCGCAATCACCGTGCTCTTGTGGGTGAAGATGCTCTTCACGTTGTCATCGACAAACTCGATAACGGTTTCGACAAAGTTCTGTGCTCCACCCGGTACACCGGAGGTCACGGCCTTGGCCACCTTGCTGAAGAACCAGACAAACAGCAGACCCAAACCTACTGACCAGAACATGGTATCGACGTTGATCGCCCAGAATCCCATCTCCGCCGCTTCGGCCGCGCTGTGCGCGAAGCCCCAACCATGCTCCGGATGATTACCGAAGGTCAGGTTGGTCAAGTGATGCGATATGTATTCTGAGGATGTAACTGTTCCACTCGCCATTCTCAGTCTCTCATTTTCAAAGTTTCAGGAAACGGTTATTCAGCCTCCACTGCAGCATCCACCCGGACAGTTGCAGCAGTATGAAGGTGAGAAATAGGGAAAATGGACTTAGCGGATCGACCAGTAGGAAGGTTGCACTGAACAACCCGGCCGCCAAAACCATTTTCCCTATTTCACTTGCATAGAGACTGATCACGACCTGCTGAGCCGTCTCGGCAGGGCGCTTGCTGTAGAGAACACGCCAAGTGAAATAGAGATTGGGCAGCAGATACAGCAGGCCGCCGATGAGCGCCGAGTAAGACTCGACTGGACTTTTGAGCAACAGCCCGGCGGCAATCGCCAGCAACAGACCGCTCTGAATCAGATAAACCTTGAAAAGCGCCCGCCTTCCGCGCTTCTGCAACCGTCCGCTGACTACCGCCGGCTGGACTTCTGGTTGCACTCCAGGCACTGATTTACGCAAAAGCCACCCTATTTCGGACGCAATGTCCCCTTCAAATAGCGGCAAGATTATAGGGTGTAAGGCAACGCTACTCAACAAAACCTTAAGAGTTTTGCACTAAGGTCTTAACAAAAGTAACCAAGGTAGGGGCCTGCTGCCCGGCCGGGATCGCTCAACCGATCAGCGCCAGTATCGCCTCGAGCTCCTCGTCGGAGCTGAAACTGAGACTGATCTTGCCCTTGCCCTTGGCATTGGCGCTCACCTCGACCGGTACCGAGAAGCGCTGTGTCAGTTGCGTGGCAACGCTCTTGTGGCGTTCACTCGGTTCCGGCTTAGGCTTCGGCAGATGGCGCCCTTCGACGATTTTGCGCACCAGCGCTTCGGCCTGACGAACGGAAAAGCCCTTTGCCACCACCTCTTTCGCCGCTTCGATCTGCTGCTCTTCGGTCAGCGGCAGCAGGGCGCGGGCATGGCCCATCTCCAGATCGCCATACTCCAGCATCCGCTTGACCTCTTCGGTCAGGTTCATCAGCCGCAGCAGGTTGGTGATAGTGGAGCGCGATTTGCCGACTGCATCGGCGACCTGTTGCTGGGTCAGCTCGAACTCGGTCTGCAGCCGGTGCAGGGCGATCGCCTCCTCCATCGGATTGAGGTTTTCGCGCTGGATATTCTCGATCAGCGCCATGGCGATGGCCGCCTCGTCGGGCACGTCGCGGATCAACACCGGAATGCGGTCGAGCCCCGCCATCTGTGCCGCACGCCAGCGCCGCTCACCGGCGATGATCTCGTACATCTCGCCATCGACCGGGCGGATCACGATCGGCTGCATCACCCCCTGCAGCTTGATCGAGGCGGCCAGCTCCTCCAGTGCCTGGGGTTCAAGATCGCGCCGGGGCTGGTAGCGCCCGCGCTGAATCAGTCCAACTGGCATCTCCTGCAGCTTTCCGTTAACCGAAGAGGCATCAGCCGCGTTGTCCTGCTGGCCTTCCGGCTCGTCACCGGCAACACTTACGCTGGAGAGCAATGCATCCAGGCCACGTCCGAGGCCCCGTTTTTTGACCGCCATCTCTAAATCTCTTCCTGTTCAGTAGCCACTGTCTCGCCGGCGCGTTCCTGCTCGGTGCGCCGAATCAGCTCACCGGCAAGCGCGAGGTAGGCCAGCGCGCCGCGGGAGTTTTTGTCGTACTGCAACGCGGGCATACCGTGGCTCGGCGCTTCGGCCAGACGGACATTGCGCGGAATCACGGTGCGATAGACCCGGGCACCGAAATACTCCACCAGATGATCGGAAACATCCTTGGTCAGGCTCATGCGCGGATCGAACATGGTGCGCAGAATCCCCTCGATCTTGAGCTTGGGATTCAGCCGCTTGTTGATCTTGTCGATGGTACCGACCAGCGCGCTGATCCCCTCCAGCGCGTAATACTCGCACTGCATCGGGATGATCACGCCGTCCGATGCGGACAGTGCATTAACGGTCAGCAGGTTAAGCGACGGCGGGTTATCGATGAGGATGAAATCGTAACGATCGAGCAGCGGCATCAGCGCCATCTTGAGGCGAAACTCACGCCGCGGCATCTGCAGCAGCTCAACCTCGGCTGCGGTCAGGTCGCCATTGGCGCCGATCAGGTGATAGCCGCTGGGCAGGCCGGTGACCAGTGCCTCTTCGGCACTGGACTGTTCGGTCAGTACCTCGTAGATCGACTTATCGAGCTGATGCTTGTCGGCACCGCTGCCCATAGTCGCGTTGCCCTGGGGATCGAGGTCGATCATCAGCACACGCTTTTTCGTCGCCGCCAATGAGGCAGCCAGATTCACGGCGGTCGTGGTCTTGCCGACGCCCCCCTTCTGGTTGGTGATCGTGAGGATCTTCGCCACGCTCAGGCTCTCCCTAGGACAAGCAGGTGCCGCTCACCATCCGTATCCGGCAAATTCAGCCGGTGACTGGCTTTCAGTGCATATCCCGGCGGCAACTGGTTGAGTTCCGCCTCAGGATACAGCCCTTTCATGGCAAGAAAAACACCCTGATCGGAACAGAGATGTCCGGTCCAGTTCAGCATGTCGGCCAGGGAGGCAAAGGCACGCGACACGATCTGCTCGTAGGGGCCCTGATCGCACTGCTCGACCCGGCCGTGGATCACCTGCAGATTGGCCAGACCGAGCTCCAGTTTGACCTGGTTCTGGAACCGGGTCTTCTTGCCGTTACTGTCCAGCGTGGTGACATCGAGCTGCGGTCGCGCTATCGCCAGCGGAATACCGGGCAGACCCGGACCGCTGCCGACATCGATCAGCCGCCCCTCGCCGATCCAGGGCAGGATGCTGAGGCTGTCGACCAGGTGGCGGCTGACCATCTCGGCGGGATCGCGCACCGCGGTCAGGTTGTAGGCCTTGTTCCACTTCACCAGCAGCGCCAGGTAGGCGAGCAGCTGCTCGATCTTGCCGGCATCGAGTTTCAGATCGAGCGCGGTCAGTTGGCGCTCGAGTTGCGTTTTGTATGCCTGCATCAACCGGCGGCCTTCTGCTGCAACTGACGTTTTTTCAGGTATACCAGCAGCAGCGAGATCGCCGCCGGCGTCATGCCCTGGATGCGGGACGCCTGAGCCAGGGTCTCCGGCCGGTGCTGCTTCAGCTTGGCTTTCAGTTCGTTGGACAGACCGCCTACCGCGTCATAGTCGAAGTCATCGGGCAGCGGGGTGTTCTCCTGGCGCTGCATCTGCGCGATCTCATCCTTCTGCCGGTCGATGTAGCCGGAATACTTCAACTGGATCTCGACCTGTTCGGCCACCTGCGGGTCACTCACTGGCTCGCCCTTGAGTCCGGCGACGTCGGCATAGCTGAGTTCGGGGCGCTTGACCAGGTCGGCCAGGCTGTACTCGCGGCTCATCGGCGAGGTCAGTTTGTCCTCGATCTGCTCGGATTCGGCACTGCGCGGCTGAATCCAGGTATCGCGCAACCTCTGGGCCTCCAGCTCGATCGACTCTCTCTTGGCACAGAAACGGCTCCAGCGCTCGTCACCGACAATGCCCAGTTTTCGCCCCTGCTCGGTCAGACGCAGATCGGCATTGTCCTCACGCAGCACGAGACGGTACTCGGCGCGGCTGGTGAACATGCGGTAGGGTTCGGAGGTACCAAGGGTGATCAGGTCATCGACCATGACCCCGATATAGGCTTCATCGCGACGGGGATACCAGCTCTCCCGGCCCAGCGCCTGGGCGGCGGCGTTGACGCCGGCGAGCAACCCCTGGGCGCCCGCTTCCTCGTAGCCGGTGGTGCCATTGATCTGTCCGGCAAAGAACAACCCGTTGATCACCTTGGTTTCCAGCGTGTGCCGCAGTCCCTGGGGATTGAAGTAGTCATATTCGATGGCGTAGCCCGGCCGGGTGATATGGGCCTGCTCGAAACCGCGCATGGAGCGTACCAGCTCCAGCTGTACATCGAACGGCAGGCTGGTGGAGATACCGTTGGGGTAGAGCTCGTGTGTGGTCAGCCCCTCCGGTTCGACAAATATCTGATGCTGATTCTTGTCGGCAAAACGGTGGATCTTGTCCTCGATCGATGGGCAGTAGCGCGGTCCCACCCCGCCGATGACCCCGGTATACATGGGTGAGCGATCGAGCCCGGCACGGATGATGTCGTGAGTGCGCTCATTGGTGTGGGTGATATAGCAGTTGATCTGCAGCGGATGCTGATCCTGGCTGCCGATAAACGACATCACCGGGGTCGGCGTATCGCCGGGCTGCACCTGCATCACCGAGAAATCGACACTGCGCGCATCGATACGGGGCGGTGTTCCGGTTTTCAACCGATCGACCTGCAACGGCAGCTCACGTAAGCGCTGGGCCAGACGCAGGGAGGGCGGATCGCCGGCGCGTCCACCGGAGTAGTGCTCAAGCCCAATATGGATCACCCCACCGAGGAAGGTACCGGCGGTCAGGATCACGGTCTTGGCACGAAAACGGATACCGCTCTGGCTGACCACGCCGGTTACCCGTTCCCCCTCGACGATCAGATCATCAGCCGCCTGCTGAAACAGCTGCAAATTGGGCTGGTTTTCCAGTATCTGACGGATGGCGGCTTTGTACAGCACGCGATCAGCCTGGGCTCGGGTGGCCCTGACCGCGGGGCCTTTACGGGCATTGAGGATTCGGAACTGGATCCCGCCGAGATCGGTGGCTCGGGCCATAGCGCCGTCGAGAGCATCGATCTCCTTCACCAGGTGGCTTTTACCTATACCGCCAATAGCTGGATTGCAGGACATCTGGCCCAGCGTTTCGATGTTATGCGTCAGCAACAGAGTACGTGCACCCATACGGGCAGACGCCAAGGCTGCTTCTGTACCGGCATGACCGCCGCCGATCACGATCACATCAAAGTGGTCAGGATAGTCCACTCAACACCTCTCAGATTGGGGATGACACAGTCGTACGAATGGAGACTGCTGGAAAAGGGGCATGATTATAGCCGTACAGGCTTTCGGAAGGAATGGTTAAAAATTGACCAGCGTCTTTTTATCTATGGTCTTTGTTCTTTAAATAAGTAGAGAGAGTTCTCTTATATGAAGAGAGATTGTTATGTTTACTTCTTTTAGGCAGGCCAGTCTCTTGGGAAAACCTCATTTTCTCTATATAAAACATTTAATTAGGTACACCGAATTGTTGTTTGCTCTGTGCGTATCGGCTGCCCACAGCCTATGGATGCCTTGTTGATAAAAGCCCTGGTTACACACAACCGGATTTCAATCACACGCAATCCCCAGCTTCAGCCATCTCAGTTATACATATTTCCCACAGGCTTTCGTTGATAACTCCGACAATATCGGCGCTGTGAGCAATAGGTAGAGCAAATCGTGAGCAATAGGTGGACAATAGACATGAACCGGAAATCATTGTTGCACAGTTTCTGTATGATATGTGGGTAAGGTTTTACACGAGAGCGCACCGACGCAGAGTACGAATCCGGGGGCAAAAATCTATACCTGGTCGATAATAAGTCTTATAGCGATTAAAAATCAACAACTTAAAATTTCCCACACAGTTAGTTGGCTGTGGTTAACGTGTTGATAAAAAGTAAGATCAAGGCTGTTTCTTCGGCAATTCTTTATCCACACCCATCAGGTGCTGCAAAATGTGGATGGAAAGTGTGAGCAAAACGGTGAAATTGTGGGTAATTTTTTATCTAAGTTATCCACACTTGCTGCAAATTAGCGCTTTCGAACAGGCCATTGACCAGAATGAATGCGAAAAATAGCTATCCAGAACAGAGCGGGCAGCTGTTTGGCGACGAAGAACGGATCGCCATAGCGGATAGCGCCTGGCTGTTTCGAGGCTATGCTCTTGAGCAGGCATCAGAGATTGTGGAGGCGGTTCGCTCGGTGCTGCGCCAGGCCCCCTTGCGCCAGATGCAGGTACCGGGCGGGCACTGGATGTCGGTCCGTACCAGCAGTTGCGGCGCCTTGGGCTGGGTCAGTGATAGTCGCGGTTACCGCTACGCCAGCGAGGATCCGTTGTCCGGACGCGACTGGCCGGCTATCCCGCCGCTATTACTGGCACTTGCTTGCAGCGGGGCTGCACGCGCGGGGTTCGAGGGATTCTCACCCGATGCCTGCCTGATCAACTGCTATCAACCCGGTGCGAAGATGGGTCTGCATCAGGACCGGGATGAGCGCGATCTTGGATCGCCGATCGTATCACTCTCTCTCGGTCTGCCGGCGACCTTCATGTTTGGGGGGCTGAAGCGGCGTGATCCGGTACGCCGTTTTCCGCTGCTGCACGGTGATCTGATGGTCTGGGGAGGGCCGTCACGCCTGGTGTACCACGGTGTGGCACCATTGAAAGCCGGTGAACATCCGTTGATGGGGGCCTGGAGAATCAACCTGACTTTCCGTCACGCCGGTTGAGGCTCAGTAGTCTCCCGGTTGCAGGGAGCAGCGATGCTGATTGCCCTGTTCAATCTGCAGTGTCGAGTGGGCGATACTGAATCGCGCTTCCAACCCCTGACGCATCTCGCTCATCGCCGCGTCCCCGGGGTAGCCCTGCGGCATCACCAGGTGAGCGGTCAACGCGCTCTCGGTCGTGCTCATACCCCAGATGTGCAGATCGCACACCGCGCTTACGCCCGGTTGCTGCTGCAGAAACGCGCGAACCGCTTCTGGGTCGATATGGGTTGGTACCGCATTCAATGCCAGTTGTACCGATTCCCGCAGTAGCCCGAGCGTACCCAGCAGGATGATCACCACGATCAGCAGACTGATTAACGGGTCGATCCAGTACCAACCGGTGGCCATAATCACCGCACCACTGATGACCACGCCTAACGATACCGCGGTATCAGCGGCCATGTGCAGCCAGGCACCGCGGACATTGATGTCACGTTTCTGACCCCGCATGAACAGCAGTGCCGAGTAGCCGTTGACCAGAATGCCGACACCGGCGACCAGTGTGACGGTGAGGCCGGATACGGCAGGAGGGTCAAAGAAACGTCCGATCGCCTCCCAGCCGATGGCGCCGCAGGCAAGCAGCAGCAACATGGCGTTACCCAGGGCCGCCAGGATCGAGCTGCTGCGCAGGCCAAAGGTAAAGCGCTGGCTCGGCGCCCGGCGGGACAGCAGCAGGGCGCTCCAGGCCAGGACCAGCCCGAGCACGTCGGACAGATTGTGGCCGGCGTCGGCCATCAGGGCAGTGGAGTTGGCGATGAAACCGAACAGGAATTCGCCGATGACGAAGGCGGTGTTCAGCGCAATGGCGATGACAAAGGCCCGGCCCTGAGTGTCGGCGGGGGCGTGATGATGGTGACCCGCGTGGTGCTGATGCGCCATGTCAAAGATCCCGTCCAGGTTTAATCTTGGATAACCCTAGCCTGTCATCTCTGTAGCGGGATGAAAAGGGGGGGCAAGCGCGGTGATCTTGTGGGTTAATGGGTGATCGAGTTGGAAAACAGGTTGACGATCATTACGCCGACGATGATAAAACCGATGCCGATCATGGCGGCCAGGTCCAGAGTCTGGCGGAACAGAACGTAGCCGGCGGCGGCAATCAGCACGATGCCAAGCCCACTCCAGATCGCATAGGCCAGACCCAGCGGTATCTGCTTCAGTACCAGCGACAGAAAATAGAAGGCGCCGATGTAGCAGCCGGCCATGATCAGTGTCGGCACCAGCAGGGTGAACTGCTGCGATTTTTGCAAGTAGGTGGTGCCTACCACTTCGAGCAGAATCGCCAGTGCAAGAATGGCATAGGTGGAGATCAGCGGCGCCATCTTCGCTATTTCCCGATACAGAATGAGCTGAAGATTCTGCCGAGAAGATCGTCAGGTGTAAATTCGCCGGTGATCTCGCCCAGTACCTGCTGTGCCAGACGAAGATCCTCCGCCAGCAGCTCTCCGGCACCATCGGTTTTCAACTGCGTCAATCCGGTTTCGAGCAGCTCACGGGCACGCTCCAGCGCATCGATATGGCGGCGACGCGCCATAAAGCCGCCCTCGGTGGTACTGGTGAAGCCCATGACCGCCTTCAGGTGTTCGCGCAACAGTTCGACGCCACCGCCTTGTTTCGCCGATAGCGCTATAAGTGTGTGCTCACCTACCTGCTCGATACGGGCTTTCTCTCCGCTCAGGTCCGCCTTGTTGCGGATCAGGGTCAGGTGGCTGAGATCGTCCAGATGCTGGCCCAGCTCCGGCCAGAGACTAAGCGGATCGGTGGTGGTCGAGCGGGTGCTGTCGACCATCATCAGGATACGATCGGCGTTGCGGATCTCGGCCCAGGCGCGATCGATGCCGATCCGCTCCACTTCGTCGGGCGCATCGCGCAGGCCCGCGGTATCGATAATATGCAGCGGCATACCATCGATATGGATATGCTCGCGCAGAACGTCGCGGGTGGTGCCCTCGATATCGGTGACGATGGCGGTTTCGCGTCCGGCCAGCGCATTGAGCAGGCTGGATTTGCCGGCGTTGGGACGGCCGGCGATCACCACACTCATCCCCTCACGCAGCAGACTGCCCTGGCGCGCTTCCTGGCGTACCTGGGCCAGGCGCTGGAGAATGGCTTCGAGATCGCTCTGCACCTTACCGTCGGCGAGGAAATCGATCTCCTCCTCGGGGAAGTCGATCGCAGCCTCAACATAGATACGCAGCTGGATCAACTCCTCCACCAGCTCATGTACACGTTTGGAAAATGCCCCCTGAAGTGAGCGCAGGGCGCAGCGGGCCGCCTGCTCCGACGAGCTGTCGATCAGGTCGGCGATCGCCTCGGCCTGGGCCAGATCCAGTTTATCGTTGAGAAAGGCGCGTTCGGAAAACTCGCCGGGCCGGGCCGGGCGTGCGCCCAGTGCGATCAGCTCCTGCAGCAGCAGATCCAGGATGATCGGCCCGCCGTGACCCTGGAACTCGACTACATCTTCGCCGGTGAAGGAATTAGGACCCGGGAAATAGATCGCGATCCCCTGATCCAGCTCCTCATGCTGTTGGTTCAGAAATGCGGCGAAATGCGCATGTCGCGGCTGGGGAGCAAATCCGAGCAGGCGTTTGGCAAGATCCAGCGCCTGAGGGCCCGATACGCGGATAATCCCCACGCCACCCCGGCCCGGCGGGGTAGCTTGCGCAACGATGGTGTCTTGACTGATCTGCATAGCCTGGGTCCTGGAGTTTACTCGTCTTCTGCTGCGTACACCTGCGCTTGCGGGAGCAGATAGATCCTAAACATAAAAAGGCTCCCGCAGGAGCCCTTTCTATCAATCTGGCTTTACGCCGTCTTGGTATCGCCCGCTTCGATCTGGCGGTTGATGATCCACTGCTGGGCGATCGACAGGATGTTGTTGATCAGCCAGTACAGTACCAGACCTGCCGGGAACCAGAGGAAGAAGAAGGTGAAGATGATCGGCAACAGCTTCATGATCTTCGCCTGCATGGGATCTGGCGGTGTCGGGTTCAGCAGCTGCTGAATGAACATGGTGACGCCCATCAGGATCGGCAGGATGAAGTAGGGATCCATCTGCGACAGGTCGCGGATATAGCCGAAGAACGGCGCATGGCGCAGCTCGACCGATTCCATCAGCACCCAGTACAGCGCGATGAATACCGGCATCTGTACCAGGATCGGCAGACAGCCACCCAGAGGATTGATCTTCTCCTTCTGGTACAGCTTCATCATCTCCTGGGACATCGCCTGGCGGTCGTCGCCATACTGCTCTTTCAGACGCTGCATCTCCGGACCGAACTTGCGCATCTTCGCCATCGACTTGAACGCCTTGGCGTTGAGCTGGAACAGCGCGATCTTGACCAGCAGAGTAATACCGATGATCGCCAGACCCCAGTTACCGACCACCGAGTGGATCCAGGTCAGAATGACGTGCAGCGGAGTCGCGATCCACCAGAGGATGCCGTAGTCCACGGTCAGCTTCAGGTTTGGTGCGGTCGCTTCCATCTGTTCCTGGTCCTTGGGACCGGCATAGAAGGTGGCGCCGACGCTCTGGCTCTGACCCGGCGCGACCTCGAATGAGGGCGACAGGAAGCCAACGATGTAGTTGCCGTTCAGCTTGCGCGACTGGTAGGAGTACTCGGCACCCGGCGCGGGAATCCAGGCACTGATAAAGTAGTGCTGAACCATGGCGACCCAGCCATCCTGGCTGCTGGCGCTGAAACGCTCCTCATCCATATCGCTGAAGTCGACCTTCTGATAGTTGTTCTCGCTGGTGGAGAATACGGCGCCAAGGTAGGACTGCATCCCCATGGAGGTCTGCTGTGACGGATCAGCGCTGCCGTCGCGCTTGATCTGACCGAACAGCACGCCCTGCCAGGGCTCCTGGCTCTGGTTGTCGACGATATAGTCAAGGCCGATGCGATACTCGCCCCGGTTGAAGGTGTAACGCTTGGTCAGCTTGACGCCATCGGCCTGTACCAGGGTCAGGTCGACATTGAGGCTATCCTGGTCGCCGAGCTGGAACTCGGTGTTGTTGACCTGATAAACCGGGCGTCCACCCTTCTTGCCGTCGGGACCGTCGCGTCCGACCAGACCGCTCTGGGCGACGTAGGTGCGATTAGCGTTCTGCTCCAGCAGCACGAATGGCTCGCCTGAGTTCAGTGCCGACTCATGCTTGGGCAGAGCGACCTGTATGATATCGCCGCCATGCGGATCGATCAGCAGCTGCAACACGTCGGTGCTGACGCGGATCAGCTGGCCTGCATTACCTGCAGTGGCAGCCTGGGCCTGGTCGGCAGGGTTGGCTACCTGAGGAATATCGGCTGTCGGCACACCGGTAGCGGCATCTGAAGCGACACCGGCCGCCGGCAGCTCGCCATTGGCGCTGTTGCTGTAGGCGGAGACGCTGGGGGCCTGTTGCTGGGCAGTAGCCTGCTGCTGGGCGGGACCGTAATCCTCGTTCCATTGCAGTACCAGCATGTAGGAGATGAGTGCCAGGGCGGCAATCAGTATGACTCGCTGTACATCCATGGCGAAGGGACCATCAACTATTTCTGTGAGCTTTTTGGGCTTTTTTGATCAATCTGGACCAGCAGCGCTCAATCATCTTGTGCAGCTCGGGATTTTCGAGCTGATCCAGGCCGCGACGGGCCAGAATGACAATATCCACATTGGGAAGCTGATGCTGATGCAGGCGAAAAGACTCGCGAATGATACGCCGAACGCGGTTGCGTTTGACAGCCCGACGGATGTTTTTTTTGGAAATAACAAAGCCGATGCGGGGATGTTCAAGGTTATTCGGTGAGGAGAGGATGAGCAGAGGTTGCTCGGATACCTTGAATACGGCCTTATCGAAGACGCGTTTGAAATCCCCGCCAGTCAGCAAGCGCAACTGGCGGGGATATTCGAATTCAGCCATGCAGACGTTGAATCCTGCTGGCAGAATTAAACAGTAAGGCTTTTACGGCCTTTGGCGCGGCGACGGTTCAGAACCTGACGGCCATTCTTGGTTGCCATGCGAGCACGGAAACCGTGTGTGCGATTGCGCTTGAGTACGCTCGGTTGAAATGTTCTTTTCATTGCCTCAGTCCTACTTACGTTCTGTACGTGAGGTGCTGATCCACGTATAGGTAAAAATCAAGACGCGAGATTCTAGTTAATCGCCGTGTCAGATGCAAATCTTTTATCCAGTTTTTCGATAGTGGGGTGTTCGGAGCGGCAGTTAAGGGGGTAAAAGGCAAAAAAGCCGGGTCAGGATGACGACTTACCCCTATTCCTGGCGTATTCCAGACCGATCTCTGAAGCGCAGACACCGAGCAGTATGCAAATCTGTTAGTAATCTAAAAAATAATAATATAAACAACCAGTAACGCTGTTTGTAAGGCTATTGAAAGCTTGTTTTCAACTTGTGTCTGTCCTATTTCTGGTGGATAAGGCCTGGCCGGTGCACTCGGCCGCAAGGTGTAGAGCCTGAAAACATCGAATCTGAAAAAGTTTGCCCACAGCTGTGTATAACTGCCCTTTGAATGGTTAGAATAGCCGCAGTTCAGATTAAGACAGCTGCCCGGCCGGTGATGGCCAGCGTGGCTGCGATAACTATCCAAGTGCTTTATCAGGGGTTAAAGGGATGTCGGTCGAACTTTGGGAGCAGTGCCTGAAGAGCCTGCAGCAGGAGTTTCCTGCCCAGCAGTTCAATACCTGGATACGTCCGCTGCGCGCGGACGACTCTGATAATGCGCTGCTCCTGCTGGCCCCCAATCGCTTCGTGCGTGACTGGGTGGCGGACAAATTTCTCTCCCGTATTCGTCAGGTCGTCGCGGACGTCAGTGGCGATATCAGCACCGAAGTGCGCCTCGATATCGCCGGTCGTGCGGCCGCCAGTGCCTTGGGCGGCGGTGACCTGGCGTCGGCTGCCCGCCGGCGAACGGCGCCGATCCGCAAGCGCGTCGCCAGCAGTGCGGTGCCCGAGATGGCACCGCGGGCACGTTTCGCACCTGAGCCTGCACCTGAACCCGAGATCGTCGACGAGCCGATCGGCCGTGCCCCTGCAAACGTTGAGATCAACAGCTTTCAAGCCGAGCCTCAGCTTGAACTGGATATGCTGCCCAGCGACGAGGTGATGCGACCGCGTCCGGAGCGCCGGGTCGAGGTCGAGGGCAGTGTTCGTCACCAGTCGAACCTGAACCCCTCGTTCACCTTCCAGTCCTTCGTCCAGGGTAAGTCGAACCAGCTGGCGCTGGCGGCAGCACAGCAGGTGGCCGACAATCCGGGGGGCGCGTACAACCCGCTATTCATCTACGGTGGCGTCGGCCTCGGTAAAACCCACTTGATGCACGCCGTGGGTACCGAGATGCTCAAGCGCAATCCCAATGCGCGCATCGTCTACCTGCACTCCGAGCGTTTCGTCGCCGATATGGTCAAGGCGCTGCAACTGAATGCGATCAACGATTTCAAGCGCTACTACCGTTCGGTGGATGCCCTGCTGATCGACGATATCCAGTTCTTCGCCGGCAAGGAGCGCTCCCAGGAGGAGTTCTTCCACACCTTCAATGCGCTGCTCGAAGGCGGTCAGCAGATGATCCTGACCTCCGACCGCTACCCGAAGGAGATCAGCGGCGTCGAGGAGCGTCTCAAGTCCCGCTTCGGCTGGGGGCTGACGGTGGCGATCGAGCCGCCGGAGCTGGAAACCCGGGTGGCGATCCTGATGAAGAAGGCGCAGGAGGCCAAGGTCAACCTGCCGGACGATTCCGCGTTCTTCCTGGCACAGAAGATCCGCTCCAACGTGCGTGAGCTTGAAGGCGCGCTGAAGCGGGTTATCGCCAACGCCCATTTTACCGGCAACGCGATCAATACACCGTTTATAAAAGAGTCACTTAAGGACCTGCTGGCATTGCAGGATAAACAGGTTAGTATTGATAACATCCAGCGCGTTGTTGCGGATTATTACAAGATCAAGGTCGCCGATCTGCTGTCGAAACGGCGCAGTCGCTCGGTCGCAAGGCCACGCCAGGTGGCGATGAGTCTGGCCAAGGAGCTGACCAACCACAGCCTGCCGGAGATCGGTAACGCGTTTGGTGGCCGCGATCACACCACGGTGCTCCATGCCTGTCGCAAGATCAAAGAGTTGCGAGAGAGTGATACGGACATCGCCGAAGATTACAAAAACCTGCTGCGTCATCTGACGGCGTAGTGATCGGATCCTGACAAGGTAGACAGCCATGAGATTCGTAATTTCCCGTGAAGCCCTGATCAAGCCGTTACAGCTGGTAGCCGGTGTAGTGGAACGTCGTCAGACGCTGCCCGTGCTCTCCAACATTCTGCTCGTCGCCGAGGGTAACCAACTTTCATTGACCGGCACGGATCTGGAGGTTGAGCTGATCGGACGGGTCGAGCTGGATGAGCCGGCCGAATCCGGCTCAGTGACCGTCCCGGCGCGCAAGCTGATGGATATCTGCAAATCGCTGTCCGACGATGCCCGGATCGAGCTTGAACTCTCCGGCCAGAAGATGGTGATCAAGTCCGGGCGCAGCCGCTTCTCGCTGTCGACGCTGCCGGCCAGTGAGTTCCCCAATGTGGAGGACAGTCCGCAGGCGATGCAGCTGACGCTGCCGCAGGCCGCACTGCGTCACCTGATCGAACAGACTGGCTTCTCCATGGCACAGCAGGATGTGCGTTACTACCTCAACGGCATGTTGCTTGAGGTGCGCGACGGTACCCTGCGTGCGGTCTCTACCGACGGCCACCGTCTGGCTACCGCCATCAGCGACGTCGAGGTCGAGGATGGTATCCAGCACCAGATCATCGTGCCACGTAAGGGCATTCTTGAACTGGCACGCCTGCTCCAGGGCGGCGACAACCCGGTTAGCCTGGTGATCGGTGCCAACCATATCCGCGCCAATGTCGGTGATTTCACCTTCACCTCCAAGCTGGTGGATGGCAAGTTCCCGGACTACCAGCGCGTTATCCCGCGTAACGGCGACAAGGTGCTGCTGGGCGATCGTCTGGAGTTGCGTCAGGTGTT
This sequence comes from Marinobacterium ramblicola, assembly GCF_019084545.1. Classification (GTDB taxonomy): domain Bacteria; phylum Pseudomonadota; class Gammaproteobacteria; order Pseudomonadales; family Balneatricaceae; genus Marinobacterium_D; species Marinobacterium_D ramblicola. The sequence goes on along the minus strand of NZ_JAHREP010000033.1, from coordinate 11,859 downwards.
CAGCCGTATCGCGATCCTGTCCAACGAGAAATACCGCGGCGTGCGTCTGTCGCTCTCCGATGGCATGTTGCAGGTGATGGCGAACAACCCTGAGCAGGAGGAGGCGGAAGAGACTGTGGCCGTCGACTATGAGGGTGGTTCCCTGGAGATCGGCTTCAACGTCAACTATCTGCTCGATGTGCTCTCCATTCTGAACTCCGACGTGGTGCGTTTCACGCTGTTCGATTCGAACTCCAGTGCATTGATCGAAGGCTTCGAAGAGCCGGATTCTACCTACGTAGTCATGCCGATGCGCATGTAATAGCCGATGTAAGTACGCACTAACTTTGTTAGTGCGTACTTACTCCAGTAATAGATAGCTATGTTGATCTCCCAACTGCAGGTCCGCAACGTGCGCAATCTTGCCGCCGTGGAGCTGCAGCCCGCCTCGCGTATCAATCTCCTCCACGGCGAGAATGGCAGCGGTAAAACCAGTCTGCTCGAAGCGATCCATCTGCTCGGTCTTGGTCGTTCGTTCCGCACCCAACAGTATCGCCAGCTGATCCGCAGCGAGCAGGAGGAGCTGCTGGTGTTCGCCCAGATCGATCCGTTCAATCGCGGAGAGACCCGCCCCCTGGGCGTCAGCCGGGCGCGTGAAGGCGAGCTGAGAGTTCGTTATGCCGGTGAGAGTATCGGCTCGGCCGAGCTGGCCAGCCTGATGCCGCTGCTGGTGATCAACTCGGATACCTTCGCGCTACTGGAGGGATCGCCCTCCGTAAGGCGCCAGTTTATCGACTGGGGCGGATTCCACTCGGATCCGGGTTTTATCCGGCTGTGGCGTGGTTTCCACCGTGTACTGAAACAGCGAAACTCGCTGCTGAAATGTGGTAAAATCGACAGTCGCGTCCGGGCGCTCTGGGACGCGGAGCTTGTGGCGTTTGCCGAGCCGTTGACGGAGCTGCGCAGCGCCTATGTCGAAGCGCTGATACCGGTGTTCGAAGAGATTCTGGCCGAACTTTTGACCGGTGTGCAGGTCCAGTTGCGTTTCTCCCCCGGCTGGGATGCCAAACGTTCTTTGGCCCAGGTGCTGGAGGAGAACTTCGAGCGTGATCTGCGCCAGGGGTTCAGCAGTAGCGGGCCGCAGCGCGCCGATCTGCGCTTCAGGGTCGAGGGGCAGGATGCCGCCGAACGGCTGTCGCGAGGGCAGAAAAAGCTCGTCGTGAGTGCCTTGAAACTGGCGCAGGGAGCGCTGTTTCATCGTCAGAGTCAGCGCGCCTGTGTCTACCTGATCGACGATCTACCGTCGGAGCTGGATGAGCGCCATTGCCGCCAGTTCTGCCGTTTTTTGGAAAAGAGCGCCAACCAGTGCTTCATCACCTGTGTTGACCCGAGTCTGTTGAGCCGCGTCTGGAAAGAGGATACGGCATTGGCACTGTTCAGGGTCGACCAGGGAACAATATCGCAGTCTGCTGCACCAGGAGAATGAGATGAGTGGTGAAAACCAGAGCTATGATTCGTCCAGTATCAAAGTACTGAAAGGGCTGGATGCTGTGCGTAAGCGCCCCGGCATGTATATCGGGGACACGGACGATGGCAGTGGTTTGCATCATATGGTGTTCGAGCTGGTCGACAACGGTATCGACGAGGCGCTGGCCGGTCACTGCACCGAGATCGGCGTCATCATCCACCAGGACGAGAGCGTGACCGTGTCGGACAACGGTCGCGGTATCCCCACCGATATCCACAAGGAGGAGGGGGTCTCTGCCGCCGAGGTGATCATGACCGTGCTGCACGCCGGCGGTAAGTTCGACGACAACACCTACAAGGTGTCCGGCGGTCTGCACGGCGTCGGTGTATCGGTGGTGAACGCGCTCTCCAGCGAGCTGCGCCTGACCATCCGCCGCGCCGGACAGGTCCACGAGCAGGTCTACCATCACGGCGTTCCGCAAGCGCCGCTGGCCGTGATCGGCGAAACCGAGGGTACCGGCACCATCGTGCGGTTCAAACCCTCGGAAGCGACGTTCAGCAATATCAACTTCCAGTACGATATCCTGGCCAAGCGTCTGCGCGAGCTCTCCTTCCTCAACTCCGGCGTGCGCATCCGCCTCAAGGATGAGCGCAGCGGCCGTGAGGAGGTGTTCGAATATGAAGGTGGTCTGGGCGCGTTCGTCGAGTTCCTGAACCAGAACAAGTCGCCGATCAACAAGATCTTCCACTTCAACGCCATGCATGAGAACGGCGTCGGCGTCGAGGTGGCGATGCAGTGGAACGACAGTTTCCAGGAGAGCCTGCACTGCTTCGCCAACAATATCCCCCAGCGCGACGGCGGTACCCACCTGTCCGGTTTCCGCGCCGCGCTGACCCGCTCACTGAACGGCTACATCGAATCGGAGCAGTTGAACAAGAACGGCAAGGTCGCCACCAGCGGCGACGACAGCCGCGAGGGTCTGACCGCGATCATCTCGGTCAAGGTGCCGGATCCCAAGTTCTCCTCCCAGACCAAGGACAAGCTGGTCTCCTCCGAGGTGAAGACCGCGGTCGAGCAGCTGATGGCACAGCACCTCAACGACTACCTGCTGGAGAACCCGCAGGACGCCAAGGCGGTGGTGCAGAAGATGATCGACGCTGCCCGTGCCCGTGAAGCGGCGCGCAAGGCGCGCGAGATGACCCGCCGCAAGGGCGCGCTGGATATCGCCGGTCTACCCGGCAAGTTGGCCGACTGCCAGGAGAAAGATCCGGCACTGTCTGAACTCTACCTGGTGGAGGGTGACTCCGCCGGCGGTTCCGCCAAGCAGGGACGCGATCGTCGTACCCAGGCGATCCTGCCGTTGAAGGGTAAGATCCTCAACGTCGAGAAGGCGCGCTTCGACAAGATGCTCACCTCGGCCGAAGTGGGCACGCTGATCACTGCGCTGGGCTGCGGTATCGGCCGCGATGAGTACAACATCGAGAAACTGCGTTACCACCGCATCATCATCATGACCGATGCCGACGTCGACGGTTCACACATCCGTACGCTGCTGCTGACCTTTTTCTTCCGTCAGCTGCCGGAACTGATCGAGCGTGGGTATATCTATATCGCCCAGCCGCCGCTGTACAAGGTCAAGCGTGGCAAGCAGGAGCAGTACCTCAAGGACGACGAGGCGATGGAAAACTACCTGCTGCAGGGCGCGCTGGAAGGCGCCGCGCTGTACATAAACGAGGAGGCACCACCGGTCTCCGGCGAAGCGCTGGAGGATCTGGTCAGCCGCTACCGCAAGGTTGAGCGCACCATCGAGCGTTTGGGCAAGCTCTATCCGAAAGCGGTGCTGAATCAGCTGCTCTACCTGCCGGCAATCAGTGTCGAAGAGTTGGCGTCGAAAGAGGCAGTCGACGCCTGGGTCACAGGTCTCAACGAGGCGTTGATCGCCCACGCCACCAGCAGTGCCGAGAGCTACGAGTGCAGGGCCGAGCTGGACCGCGAGCACAGCCTCTATCTGCCGCGCGTTCGGCATATCCACCACAGTGTGGAAACCGATTACCGGCTGGACCTGGATCTGTTCCGTTCGCGCGATTTCCAGGCGATTGTACAGCTGGGCAGCGAGCTGCAATCCCTGCTCGAGGATGGCGCCTTCCTGCAGCGTGGTGAGCGCCGCTTCGGCCTCACCGACCTGGGCACCGGTATCCGCTGGTTGATGGACCTGTCGCGTCGCGGCAATACCATCCAGCGTTACAAGGGTCTGGGCGAGATGAACCCGGATCAGCTCTGGGAAACCACCATGGATCCCAATGCGCGTCGCATGCTGCAGGTCACTATCGATGATGCCATTGCCGCGGATCAGCTGTTTACCACGCTGATGGGCGACGAGGTGGAGCCTCGCCGCAACTTTATCGAGTCCAATGCGCTGAATGTGGCGAACCTGGATGTGTGATTTGTTGAATCTCTGTCGGATCTCATTCAAAATGAAATGGCGTCTCATATGCGTGCAATGACGTCTCATCCAGAATGAAATGAGAAAAGCAGCCCTTAGTGGCTGCTTTTTTTGTCATATCACAACATTGTGCAGAGCCTTTACCTTTTATGTATCGGTAATTGCACGATGCTTTTAGCCGATCAGCGCTTTACGATTGCCCCTCCATGAGCCGAAATCTCTTGTGCTTGAATGTTAGTGGAGAGCGCTATCGAACAGTTTAATCCGTGTGGCGTGTCCGATTTTCTGTCAATTCTTCCAAAGCAGTTACCAAGCTTTCTATCGCTCGTGCGCTAGCAGATGATGAGGCAATGACACGTTCCACTCGGTCTAGAAGCGGAACATCCTGATCCTTGTCGAGTGTATATGGATTTATTTGCAAAAATGTGCAAATTTTCTCCATGTTCTTACTTACTCTTACAACCTTCCCTCGTTCAATACGGGATAGTTGTGAATGGTGGACATCGCAGGCAGACCCTAAATCAACAAGCGTAAGACCGCATTCCAAGCGCTTTTCATGGATGCGTTTGGCTAGTTTTTGGACAGAGTTTTTGTTGAGTTCTTGGGTCATGATGTGCATAATAATTGCACATTATGCACGGGGAATCTAGCCATGGCAGTCTACGTAGATTCAGAAGAAATCCACTCAAAGGGACGTGTTTGGTGCCATTTGGTAGCAGATTCTCTTGATGAGCTTCATAGCTTCGCTGCTAGACTAGGACTGGAACGTAGGTGGTTTCAAAGTGAAAGCTTTTACCCTCATTATGATGTGACACTTTCTGTTCGTTACCGAGCAGTTCAGCTTGGCGCTATTAATGCTGATCGCAGAAAAATTATTGGATGCTGCAAGCAGATGCGTGAACAGATGCAAGCGCAGAGGATGCTTCAGCAATCGCTGTTTGATTAAGGAGGACTAAATGGCGGGTATTGCTAAGCAGCAAGTAACACCTCTGTCTCTTCCGGAGTACGAGCTCAAGGCTAGAGAATCCTCACAATTCAAGGACAGCCCGAGAGCGCTACAGAGTCTGCGTTTTGGTTTTTTTGGCGAAGTTGGTGGTCTTCTATCTTCAGTGAAAAAAGCTGAGCGTGATCGTTTGGAGGACACTCAGAGTGCTACAGCGGCTGAGGAGTTGGGAGATTCCCTATGGTATCTGTTTACTGTAGCTAGCTTGTTGGAAATCACCCCGGACGATTTGGGCTTATATTGTTTAGATGTACTGAGGAAAAGGTTCGGCGAGAGTGAACAGCCGTGCCGAACACCCGTAACGTTTCGTCAAATAGATTCTTTAATCAATGCTTGCACGGATGAGAGAATCGATAGGCCCAGTGAAATGGGAGCTCTAGCCCATGCTGCTGGCGTTTTCTGCAACATATCTGAAGCACAACTCAAGGCCGGTCCCACCCCTTCAATACTTGTACATTTTGGCAACCTGTTGATGGAACTGGCACTATGCTGTTCGAGCTTTAATCTGCATCTTGAAGATGTGGCTAGGAGTAACTTAGAAAAAATCAAAAGTCGCTGGCCAGGAGAGTATCCTGAGTACTCTTCGTTTTTTGATTCCGACTACCCAGATTACGAACAGCTACCCCGAAATCTGAAGATGGACTTCATAGAGTTGCCTCGCCCCAATGGTACTTGCGTTGTCCAACAGTTGAACGGAGTATTTATCGGCGACCCTTTGACGGATAACAGCAACGAGCCAGATGATTACCGCTTTCACGATGTATTCCATCTAGCCTATATGGCTTATTTGGGATGGTCGCCAGTTCTGCGTGGCTTGCTCAGAAGAAAACGTAAATCCCAGCCATCGACTGATGAGAACGAAGATGGTGCGAGGGCCATGATCATTGAGGAAGGAATTGCTACCTGGATATTTAACCATGCGAAGCGCCGGAATTTTTATGAAGGAATAGAAGAAGGTGCATTGGAGTATGGTGTACTCAAGCAAATTCACTCTATGGTAGAAGGGTACGAGGTGCACCGGTGCCCATTGTGGCAATGGGAGCGCGCCATCTTGAAAGGATTTGAGGTGTTTCGAGAAATACGTAAAAAGCGCTCAGGTTCTGTTGTAGTTAATATGACGGATCATCTGCTAACTTTCGAACCTACAGTTGAGAATAATCGTTCTAAATGACGCCCACCTCATTTGTGAAAGAACTCGCCAGCCTATCACTGGACAATGTTTTCAATCCCTACAGTGATACCTGTCCCGTTTACGATAGAAAAGATGCGCCAAGGATTCGTCGTACGAACCTCCGTACTTACCTGAAAGCGTGCTTAAGTACCGGGGTCGACACTATCTGGATGGGGCGAGACTTAGGATATCGGGGGGGGCGCCGAACCGGCTTGGCCCTAACAGACGAATTCCACCTATCAGAGATGGGAAGCCTGTACGATGGTTGTTCTCCCAAGCAAGCTACGAAAGGCCCTGTTTATTCTGAGCGTACAGCTGCGGAAATTTGGGGTGTCCTAAAAATCATCGATACTCCCCCTTTGCTATGGAATGTTTTTCCATTCCATCCACATGAAGCCAAAGACCCGTTAACGAACAGACGATTTACAGCGAGAGAGCTCGCGCTGGTGAAGGAGCTTAACAACACGTTGATTGAGTGGCTAAGAGTAAGTCGCATCATAGCAATAGGCCAAGATGCCGCTAAGTACGCAGAAGAATTTGGAGTCGAAGTTTTGACTGTTCGTCATCCAAGCTATGGTGGTGTAAAAGATTTCAGAGCTGGTATGCAAAGGATCTACAACATTCACGAAAGTAAACTAGGTGTGAAGGCATTCAAGCAGAGAGCTCTTTTGTAAGGGACTCGTCGTTCGGCAAAGAGTCTAGTAACTCACGAGCCGCTCGAATACCGCCAAAGCCAACGTCTAGCTTTGCATAGGTGGAAACACACGTCATCACGCCTGGTTCGAAGCCAGACTCCTTTGCAACGTAGTCCTGAAGTTGGGATAACCCGATCAGGTTGCCTAATGCCCTTTCAGCATAATAATGGGACCTATATATAGCCGTAAGGTCTATTTTGCCATCTATCAGCTTAAAGGTTACATGACTTAGGCAAGGAGACCCCATGTAACTATTACGATCAATGCGCGGATCATATGTAGGTAGTTCGAAACCTTCTCCGTTGAATGTGTGATCGATATCTTCAGAGGGATCACATATCCCCAATTCATATGCCGATTTAAAGAAACTTTTATCTCTCTCTCGCATAGCAGTGAGCTTTTCAATAATTTTATCAAGGGGATTGAACGACGTGTCACCATCCCCCTTGCGTTCGATCATGCGCATTGCATAGGTACCCCAAGTACCAGGCACCTTACCCCTTTCTATGACTTCTTTATATTTCTTATACCATTCGGGTCGGCCATATCGCTGATAAATCCGTTGCGGAAAGATAGTGCCTGCAGCAGTCATCACACTACGAGTGGAGTTCTTTTTCTGTAGAGCACAATTCACATCGTTGATGGCGGCACGATCCTCAGCAGTAATCAGCTGAGGCGTGTTTATCTCAAGAATTACATTGCGTGCATCTAGGCTTTTTTGTTCTGACAGGTAACGCGCTCCGGCCAGCCAGGCTTGTACTACTCGCGATCGTTGAAATACTTCGGCCATCAGTTAACTCCGTAGATACAAGAGGCGTGATATTTAAGATAGGAGTCTGGTATCCATGCATGGCCGTTGACTCCCCATGATGAGCCCCAACTATTACAGATAAGGTAGTGCTCGTTACCTGTCTGATCATTGCCGTAGCCAACGATCACAACTGCATGACGACCTGGGTAAACCGATGTTTCGAAGGCGACCAAACCGTCGATCGGAGCCATGAATGATTGTGTCAGAGTAATCACGGTACCTACCGGTCGCCCTTCGGCTAACCAGGTTTTTACTTGCGCTAAATCCGGTGGCATCAATGTCATATCCGGGCCAAATAGGGGTAATTCGGTAGGTAATGCCGGTAAAGGCCTTTCAGGCTCATTATGTTGATAAGGAAAGAGGTGGTCTTCCGGTAACCCTGACGATGTCGAGTCTATCGCAATCTGAACACTAAGGCCCTGATTTGGTTGCCAACTTGGGCTCCGAAGAGCAGTTGCAAGATAGGCATACTCTGGACTCAACATGTAATTTGTCATGCAGCCCTTAATTCCTGCTATCGCGAATGCGACACATGATCCACGCTGCCCTTGGTCACGCGCTTCCATCGAGATTGTAACGAGCGGTTGAATCACGCGCTTTCAGTTCCTTGAAGCAGGGCTTCCTTCGCTACAGGGGAAAGTCCATTCGTCAAATTTTCATAGCACGTCTCTGTACTATAACTATCGAGTGCCGGCTCTAGAGGGTTCCAGGCCTTTCGTTCACTTAGTCGAAGATGTGAGTGTCCTAATAAAGGTTTTGACACCAGATAATCTTGATAATGAATTCCCCCTGCTATTAGTGCATCATCCGCAGATAGTTCAGAAGCGGGTAGCATCAAGGGCTCGACGGAAAATCCTTCAGAAGCTGTCTCATCCGCAGTCCACACGTAACCTGCACCAGTATGACTTTTCAAACGCACTAGCATTTGGTCGTCAACGCGAGGTTCCAAGATAAAATCCTGATCTGACTCATCTAACAGCCAAACATCTCGTTGAGAGTTTTCGAGTGGTCTGCCCAACAACGAGCTTTTAATTTTTGCTGGCTGTGTGCGTAATAGCTTGTCAACAATAGGTTTTTCGATCAATTCCAAGCGATTGAGGGACCAAGCGGCGGCTTGATAACTAATACCTAGCCTGAGCGAAAGTTGATACAGCACAAAGGGATGCGACAGGTCAGCGATGCTCCATCTCTTTTTCCGCATGATATTCGCGATCGCCCAGCGCGGAGCAACTAGGCTGTAGGCGAACCAATCAGCTTCTAACTCGGTTTGATTCGCTCGATAGCCGTAATCAAGCTGATCGTCTGTCGTCGTTTCATGCCCTAAAAAGAAGTGTCCGAGTTCATGTGCGCAGGTCATTTGAATGAGCCCGGCGGGGCGTTCAGAATTGACTAAAATACCGGGCTGTTTTTGACGAACAAACGCACCAAACAATTTTTCTAGTGGGCGCAGCATTACAATTACGCCTGCAGATTGTGCAATGCGGAATGGATCGACTCGAGTGTATCCCTCTTGGACGCGCTGCTTAGCGCTAGAATCACTAATGACTCCTGCTGCGCGAGTGGCTACTGTCCGGATCTGACTTTTGGTGAGCATCCTAACTCCTAGCTGGCGTCTGAAGCCCTTAAGAACTCAGCAAACTGGGCAACTTCTTCCTTATCCTTAGTGCTTAATCCTTTAGTGGCTCGTGCTAAGAAAGAAAATTGTTCGGGACCAGAATAAGCTGGCTCAGACCCGGTTAAAAGGTATTCTGCTGAGCGTCTATATATTTTCGATAGAAGATTTAACTCCTCAGCTTCAACCTCCCGAGCCCCCGATTCAATATCGACAATGGCTGCGCTATCTAGCCCCGTCATTTGGCCGATTTCTGCTTGAGAAAAACCCATGTACTCCCGCGCAGCTCTGAGGCGCTCAGCTATTTGAATCAGCTTTGCTTCAGCATCACCCATCTTCATTCTTTAGGTACGTGAGTACCCCCTCGGTAACTTCCTGAATGAATTGCTCGCGTGACTCATATCCACCATTTTTAATTACAACATCGACCGGCACAGTCTTGCCGACCAGTTCATCAATGGCAATCATAGCTTCACAAGCAGTTAGAGAATCCATCGATGCGCCGAGATCATTGATAGAGGTTGGATCGCTGGAGACAGATATCTCCCGCTCATCCCAGAAATCACCGAGTGTCTGCTCTATTTGCTCTTGAAGTGTAGGCATCATTACGTCCAAAAATCGAACTGGAATTGATGAAAAATAAAGCCATAAGGGTTTAATGGTTGCAATAGGTGGCTCTACGGCGACAACAACTTAGGACTATCCATATGCTTAGATTGCAGAGGAGCTTGACGCTTTGCAACCAAGAAAGCAGGGATCAATATGTAGATGACGTTACAATCGTAAACGATGAAGCACTAATCAAGATGGTATATTTTGATAATCAGAATATAACGCTTTGATATTAAAAGATATTTTCATTATTTATTGTTTGACCATTCTTGATTCCTTTCTATATTCTGTACGATAAATGCACAATATTGGACCGTGTGCTTATGACCCCCTTCGGTACCTATCTTGAACACCTCCGACGCAGCCGCCGAATGCAGCAGAAGCAGCTCGCCGATCTGATGGGAATCAATCCTTGCTATGTCAGCACCCTGGAAAGGGGGCGTAAGGGACCACCGTCGAAAGCTGTACTCAAGCGACTCATCAAGAATCTGAACTTGTCTCGGGATGAACAGGAGCAGCTTTGGCACTCCGTAGAACTGTCCGAGATGACGTTCCGTTTACCGGATGGTATGTCGCAGGACGAGTTTGAGTTTGTCCACGATCTAAAGAGCCACCTGGGAACATTGAGCGGAGATCAGGTGCTGATCATGCGAAAAGTGTTGGGACTGGGTTCTGGCTCACAGGAGGGTATCGCTATGTAGATATAACGGGACGCACCGGGTGGATTGTCCCGCTATGGCGCAAGCAAATAGTACTTACGACGTAGGAAATCTAAGTATCCTTGCTTGCTCCCTGCCCGTCAATCGACCCGCCTAGACATTAAGCCAGTCATTTAACTTCGTTACTCGCCAGAGTAAGGGGTACACATGTCTTCAAAAAATACTGTCGTGCCGCTTGGCACAAGGCAGGGAGCACAGCTACGCCTGAAATCCGGACCGCTACGCAAAGAAATTCGGGCTCGGGAGCCGGTGCGACCGACAACCGGACGCGTTGTCGGTTTCTACCCATCGACCAAGAACAACCGGCTAGTGGCCTGGGAATCACAGCTTGAGCAGAAGGCCTGCGCCCTCTTCGAGTTTTCGCCGGATGTTGTTCGCTACCGAGAGCAGCCTATCTCGGTCTATTTCGAAAGTGATGGCCAGATGCGCCGGTACACGCCTGATTTCGAACTTCAGTTCCAGGATGGCAGATCGATCTATCTGGAGGTTAAACCCTTAGCCAAGCTCCAAAACACTGATCTCAAGCGACGGTTTCAGCAGGTGGCTAGATTTTGGGAGCTGAACGGTCGGCAATTTGGTGTCATCACCGACGTAGAGCTTTACCACCCCACCTTGCAGCTCAATCTGAAACTGCTGAGAGCCCACCAACGGGCTCATATCTCCGATGCGGTGCGACAGCGCGTAGAGCATTGGGTCGGTACCGCAGGCCCTGTCACTTTCGAGCAATTGGCTGAGCTACTGAATTCACCAACACAGGTCTATGCGTTGATCGCCCAGCGAGTGCTGAACGTGGATCTATTCACACCTTTTTCACCTGCCACAACGCTGCATTTACCGGAGGGTATCGGCCATGAAAGTTGCCTCTTTTCATACCGGACTGCGCCTGACTTTGAATAGCACGCGATACCGCATCGATAGGATTCTGGTATCAGGAGAGTGCTACCTGGAGCGGCTGTCTGATGGCGGAGTGCTTGTTAAGACTAAGCCCGAATTGGCCGCTTTACTGGCAACAGGAGAGCTGATCCTTGAGTCTCCCAACAACCGGGAGTCAAATTCCGACGCTGGATTGAGCTCCCGGGCTGCACGCGATTTAAAGGCGCTATCCAAGTCACAGCGCGAAGAGGTTCTGCGCAAGTACGAATACATCAAGGAGTCTATCTGTCGGCTTGGAAAGGAGCCCAAAGCGGCAGGCCTGGAGCCCGTTATCGAATCTGTTTCCGCCAATATTGGGGAAATCAGGCCCCCTAGCGTGACAACGGTTTATCGTTGGTGTCAATGCCGGTCTGAGAAGTCCTCTTTTTCGCGGTTTGAGATGTCCCCTTTTTGTCGGTTCGTTGACTGATTTA
>NZ_JAHREP010000032.1 GCF_019084545.1 Marinobacterium ramblicola | reverse complement strand
ATCGCCATGGAAGAAGGTCTGCGCTTCGCGATCCGCGAAGGCGGCCGTACCGTTGGTGCGGGTGTTGTATCCAAGATCATCGCCTAATCGCTGATTAGCTGATCTGAAAAGGCCCTCGAGTGAGGGCCTTTTTCGTTCTACTCCTCTTCAATATTCCGACTATCCGCAACTGGTTAAAATTTGTACCTTTCCAGTTGACGCTCATACCCCTACTGAGTAAAATTTGCGTCCCCTTTACCCAAGGGGAGGTCGGCTATTGCCGTAACGAAACTTACAGGAAATGCGTGATCAGAATGCAGAACCAAAAAATCAGAATTCGTCTGAAGGCTTTTGATCATCGCCTGATCGACTCATCCGCTCAGGAAATCGTTGAGACTGCCAAGCGGACAGGTGCTCAGGTGTGTGGTCCGATCCCACTTCCTACCCGTAAAGAGCGTTACACCGTCCTGATCTCTCCGCACGTCAACAAAGATGCGCGTGATCAGTATGAAATTCGTACGCACAAGCGTGTTCTGGACATCGTTGAGCCGACAGAAAAAACTGTCGACGCGCTGATGAAGCTGGACCTCGCTGCGGGTGTAGAAGTGCAGATCAGCCTCGGCTAATCGCACTGCGCGAAATTATTAACTTAATGAAGCGCTATTTGTGGAATGCGCCTGAAAAGGGCAGCCATAGTGGGTGACAGCCCCGTACACAACTGGCAAGAGGTAACAAAATGTCTGTAGGACTTATCGGACGTAAAGCGGGTATGACTCGCATCTTCACAGATGAGGGCGTGTCCGTGCCAGTCACCGTCATCGAGGTGGAACCGAACCGTGTAACCAGCGTCAAGACCGTTGAAACCGACGGCTACGCTGCAGTGCAGGTGACTACCGGTGGGAAGAAGGCTAATCGCCTGTCCAAGCCGGAAGCAGGTCACTTTGCCAAGGCTGGTGTTGAAGCCGGTCGCGGTTTGTGGGAGTTCCGCGTGAATGGTGATGAGGGAATCAACGTCGGCGACGCGCTGACTGTTGAGCGCTTCGAAGCGGGTCAGAAGGTTGACGTAACAGGTCAGTCTAAAGGTAAGGGCTTCCAGGGCGGCGTTAAGCGCTGGAACTTCCGCACCCAGGATATGACTCACGGTAACTCGCTTTCTCACCGTGCTCCGGGTTCCATTGGTCAGTGCCAGACCCCGGGTCGTGTCTTCAAAGGTAAAAAGATGGCCGGTCACATGGGTGCCGAGCGTTGCACAGTCCAGACTCTGGAAATTGTGCGCATCGATGCCGAGCGTAATCTGCTGATCGTCAAGGGTGCCGTTCCCGGCGCTATGGGCGGCGACGTCATCGTTAAACCTGCTGTCAAAGCACGCGCCTAAGGGAGGTTTCCATGAATCTGAATCTGACTGGAGCCAACGGTTCGGTTGAAGTATCCGAACTGGCTTTTGGTAAAGAGTTCAATGAGGCGCTGGTACACCAGGTTGTAACTGCTTACATGGCAGCCGGCCGTCAGGGTACCAAAGCCCAGAAAACACGTTCACAGGTATCCGGCGGTGGCGCTAAGCCGTTCCGTCAGAAGGGTACCGGTCGTGCGCGTCAGGGTACTACCCGTTCGCCGATCTGGCGCACCGGTGGTGTGACCTTCGCAGCGCAGCCGCGTGACTACGCTCAGAAAGTGAACAGAAAGATGTACCGCGCTGCGATGCGCTGCATCCTGTCCGAGCTGGTACGCCAGGATCGTCTCGTTGTGGTGGAAGAGTTTGCCATCGAGACTCCCAAGACCAAGCAGTTTGTTGCCAAGCTCAAAGAGCTGAGCCTGGACAACGCGTTGCTGATTACTGAAGACGTAGAGCAGAACCTGTACCTGGCTGCGCGTAACGTTCCGCACATCGGTGTACGTGACGCGGCAGGTATCGATCCGGTCTCCCTGATCGGCTACGAAAAGGTGCTGATTACCGTTCCTGCTCTGAAGAAGATCGAGGAGGTGTACGCATGAACCCGGAACGCATCTACAAAGTGCTGCTCGGGCCGCACATCTCCGAGAAGGCCACTATCGTTGCTGAAGGTACCCAGCAGGTAGTGTTCCGCGTAGCTTCAGACGCGACCAAGCCGGAAATCAAGCAGGCTGTCGAAGAGCTGTTCAACGTTAAAGTTGAAGGCGTCAACGTTCTGAACATCAAGGGCAAGACCAAGCGCACTGCACGTGGCATGGGTAAGCGCAGCGATGTTCGCAAGGCGTATGTTCGACTGGCCGATGGTTCCGAGATCGATTTCCTGGCTGGCGAATAAGAGAGGTTTAAATAATGGCACTTGTTAAGACTAAGCCGACCTCTGCTGGGCGTCGTCACCTCGTCAAGGTAGTTAACGCTGACCTGCACAAGGGTAAGCCTTTCGCTGCGCTGGTCGAGAAGAAATCGAAGTCCGGTGGTCGCAACAACAACGGTCGTATTACCACTCGCCACATTGGTGGTGGTCACAAGCAGAATTACCGCGTAATCGATTTCCGTCGTAACAAAGACGGCATCAACGCTGTAATCGAGCGCGTTGAATACGATCCTAACCGTTCAGCTCACATCGCACTGCTGAAGTATGCTGACGGCGAACGTCGCTACATCATCGCTCCGAAAGGACTGCAGGCTGGTGCTTCTGTACAGTCTGGCGAAATCGTCGATATCAAGCCGGGCAACACCATGCCGCTGCGTAACATCCCGCTGGGTAGCACCGTGCACTGTGTCGAGCTGAAGCCGGGCAAGGGTGCGCAGCTGGCGCGTTCTGCCGGCGCTTCTGCGCAGCTGGTGGCCCGTGAAGGCGCGTACGCGACTCTGCGTCTGCGTTCAGGTGAGATGCGTAAGGTTCTGATCGAATGTCGCGCAACCCTGGGTGAAGTAAGTAACTCTGAGCACAGCCTGCGTCAGCTGGGTAAAGCCGGTGCCAAGCGCTGGCGTGGTGTTCGCCCCACCGTTCGTGGTGTGGTCATGAACCCGGTTGATCACCCGCACGGTGGTGGTGAGGGTCGTACTTCTGGTGGTCGTCATCCGGTTACTCCGTGGGGCGTTCCGACCAAGGGTTACAAGACTCGTAAGAACAAGCGTACCGATAAACTGATCGTACGCCGTCGTCAGGCTAAATAAGAGGAATCAGCTGTGCCACGTTCACTGAAGAAAGGTCCATTTATCGACCTTCACCTGCTGAAAAAGGTAGAGGCTGCAATCGAAGCTAACGAACGTCGTCCGATCAAAACCTGGTCGCGTCGTTCTACTGTTTTCCCGAACTTTGTCGGGTTGACGATTGCAGTACACAATGGCCGTCAGCATGTCCCGGTGTTCATCACCGAAGATATGGTCGGTCACAAACTGGGTGAGTTCGCTGCAACGCGTACTTTCCGCGGTCATGCAGCCGACAAGAAAGCCAAGAAGAGGTAAGTAGATGATGGAAGTTATCGCCAAACATAAAGGCGCCCGCATCTCCGCTCAGAAGGCTCGTCTGGTCGCAGATCAGATCCGTGGTAAGTCTGTGGGCGAAGCTCTGAATATCCTGGCGTTCAGCAACAAGAAAGGTGCTGATCTGGTCAAGAAGGTGCTGGAGTCTGCTATTGCCAACGCAGAGCATAACGAAGGTGCCGACGTTGACGAGCTGCGCGTATCTGCGGTGTTCGTTGATGAGGGTATGACCATGAAGCGCATCATGCCGCGTGCCAAGGGCCGTGCTGATCGCATCCTGAAGCGTACCTCACACATCACTGTCAAGGTCGCTGACTAAGAGCTGAGTGCTAGGAGAGTTCATTATGGGTCAGAAAGTAAACCCGACCGGCATCCGGCTTGGTGTCATCAAGGATCACACTTCTGTGTGGTACGCGGACAAAGCCGACTATGCCAACAAACTGCTGAACGACCTCAAGGTACGTAGCTACCTGGAAGATCAGCTGAAGAATGCGTCTGTTAGCCGTATCGAGATCGAGCGTCCGGCGCAGAATGCCAAGATCACTATCCATACCGCTCGCCCGGGTATCGTTATCGGTAAGAAGGGTGAGGATGTCGAGAAGCTGCGCTCAGCTGTTTCCGAGATGATGGGTGTGCCTGTGCACATCAACATCGAAGAAGTGCGTAAGCCTGATCTGGATGCCAAGCTGGTCGCCCAGGGCGTTGCCAGCCAGCTCGAGCGCCGTGTGATGTTCCGTCGTGCCATGAAGCGCGCGGTACAGAACGCTATGCGTATCGGTGCCAAGGGCATCAAGATTCAGGTCAGCGGTCGTCTCGGTGGTGCTGAAATCGCGCGTACCGAATGGTACCGCGAAGGTCGTGTGCCGCTGCACACCCTGCGTGCCGATATCGACTACGCGACTTACGAAGCGCACACCACTTACGGTGTGATCGGCGTCAAAGTATGGATCTTCAAGGGCGAGATCCTCGGTGGCCTGGAACAGGTTCGCGCCGAGAAGAAAGCGCCCGCGAAGAAAGCTAAGTGAGGTAGACGTCAATGCTGCAACCGAAACGTCTCAAATTCCGCAAGGTCATGAAGGGTCGCAACCGCGGCCTGGCTCAGCGCGGCAGCAAGGTTAGCTTCGGTGAATTCGCACTGAAAGCGACCGAGCGTGGTCGTATCACTGCGCGTCAGATCGAAGCGGCCCGTCGTACCATGACTCGTCACGTCAAGCGTGGTGGTAAGATCTGGATCCGTGTATTCCCGGACAAGCCGATCACCACCAAGCCGCTTGAAGTTCGTATGGGTAAGGGTAAGGGTAACGTCGAGTACTGGGTCGCTCAGATCCAGCCGGGTAAGGTTCTGTTCGAAATGAGCGGTGTTCCGGAAGAGCTCGCGGCTGAAGCCTTTGCGCTGGCAGCGGCCAAGCTGCCGGTTCCTACCACTATTGTTAAGCGGACGGTGATGTGATGAAAGCACAAGAACTGCGTGACAAGTCCGTAGAAGAGCTGCAGCAGTCTCTGCTGGGTCTTCTGAAGGACCAGTTCAACCTGCGTATGCAGAAGGCCACAGGCCAGCTGGCACAGACCCATCTGCTGGGTCAGGTTCGTCGCGACATCGCTCGCGTTAAGACAGTACTCAACGAAAAGCAGGTGACTAAATGAGCGCGGAAAAACGTACTCGTACTGTGACCGGCAAGGTCGTCAGTGACAAGATGGATAAGACCATCACAGTTCTGGTTGAGCGTAAAGAGAAGCATCCGGTGTACGGTAAGTACATCAAGCGCTCTACCAAACTGCACGCTCACGATGAGAAGAATGAGTGTCAGATGGGTGATCTGGTGACCATCGCCGAGAGCCGCCCGCTGTCCAAGACCAAAACTTGGTCTCTGGTTCGCATTGAAGAGCGCGCAGCTAAGGTGTAATATATTGCGCCTTTGCTGCTCCAATTGCCGGTTCGCCTGCTAGAGAGGTGGGCGACTGCATTTACAGTTTTGGAGTAGACCATGATTCAGACTGAAACGATGCTTGATGTGGCTGACAACAGCGGCGCCAAGCGCGTGATGTGTATTAAGGTCCTGGGCGGTTCTCACCGCCGCTACGCTTCTGTCGGCGACATTATCAAAGTCACCGTTAAAGAAGCGATTCCGCGCGGCAAGGTGAAAAAAGGCCAGGTTCTTAAGGCTGTCGTAGTGCGTACCCGTAAAGGTGTTCGTCGTCCCGATGGTTCACTGATCCGCTTTGATACTAACTCTGCGGTTCTGCTGAACAACAACGACGCACCGATCGGTACTCGTATCTTCGGGCCAGTAACGCGTGAGCTTCGTAACGAAAAGTTCATGAAGATCATTTCCCTGGCGCCTGAAGTGCTCTAAGACCCCTGCTTACACAGAGGGTTCTTGCTGAAAACGCCAATCCCGAAAGGGCTTGGCGTTTTTGAGCATGAGGAAGGTAGTAGGAAACGACAAGGTAAATTAAATGCGTAAGATTCGTCGCGACGATGAAGTCATCGTGATCGCAGGTAAAGACAAGGGCAAGCGTGGCAAGGTGATGCGCGTGCTCGAAAACGATCACCTGATCGTGTCTGGCATCAACATGATCAAGAAGCACCAGAAGCCGAACCCGATGCTGCAGCGTCAGGGTGGCATCGTTGAGAAGGAAGCACCGATTGCGACCTCCAACGTTGCTATCTTCAACGCGCAGACCGGCAAGGGCGATCGTGTTGGCTTCAAGCTGCTTGAAGACGGCACCAAAGTACGTTTCTTCAAGTCCACCGGCGAGCTCGTCGCCGGAGATAAGTAAGAGGGGTTGGTGCAATGTCCAGATTGAAAGCGCTTTACGAAAACGAAGTTAAGCAGCAGCTGAAAGAGGAGCTCCAGTCTCCTAACGTTATGGCGGTTCCCCGCATCACCAAGATCACCCTGAACATGGGTGTTGGCGAAGCGCTGGGTGACAAGAAACAGCTTGATAACGCCATGGCCGACATGATCGCCATCGCTGGCCAGAAGCCGATCGTTACCAAGGCACGCAAATCTATCGCGGGCTTCAAGGTGCGTGAAGGCTGGCCGATTGGCTGCAAGGTAACGCTGCGTGGCGAGCGTATGTGGGAATTCCTCGACCGTCTGGTCGATATTTCCATTCCGCGTATCCGCGACTTCCGTGGTCTCAACGCCAAGTCTTTCGACGGCCGCGGTAACTACAGCATGGGTGTGAAAGAGCAGATCATCTTCCCGGAAATCGACTACGACAAGGTCGATAAGCTGCGTGGTCTCGATATCACTATCACTACTACGGCGAAGAACAACGACGAAGGTCGTGCTCTTCTGGCTGCGCTGCAGTTCCCGTTCAAGAAATAAGACAGGGATTGAACCATGGCTAAAGTTTCTATGATCAATCGTGAGCTCAAGCGCGAGAAGCTGGCTGATAAATATGCCGCTAAGCGCGCTGCGCTCAAAGCAATTGTTGTAAGCCCGAACAGCTCTGAAGAGGAAGTTTGGGATGCACAGATCGCGCTGCAGAAATTGCCGCGTGACGCCAGCCCGGTACGCAAGCAGCGTCGCTGTCAGGTTACCGGCCGTCCGCACGGTGTATACCGTAAATTCGGACTGTGCCGTAATAAACTGCGCGAAGCTGCCATGCGTGGCGATGTCCCGGGCCTGAAGAAGGCGAGCTGGTAACAGCACGCCAAACGGTAAGCACGGCGGTCAGGGCGAAGCCTGCGAAGGCTTCGCTACCGCGTCGCGCTGCACTAAGAGGATGTTAAAAGCATGAGTATGCAAGACACACTCGCGGATATGTTCACCCGTATCCGTAACGGACACATGGCTGAGAAGAAGGCTGTGTCCCTGCCGTCCTCCAAGCAGAAGCTGGCAGTTGCCAAGGTTCTGAAAGAGGAAGGTTACATCGCCGACTATGCAGTTGAAGGTGATGTGAAGCCGGTTCTGACCATCGAACTGAAATACTTCGAAGGCAAGCCGGTAATCGAAGAGATCAAGCGCGTAAGCCGTCCCAGTCTGCGTATCTACAAAAGCGCATCTGAGCTGCCGAAGGTTGCTGATGGCCTGGGTATCGCGATTATCTCTACCAGTAAAGGTGTCATGACTGACCGCGCCGCTCGCCAAGCGGGTGTCGGTGGTGAAGTAGTCTGCACGGTATTCTAAGAGGATTTCTCATGTCACGAGTTGCGAAGAAACCCGTAGTACTACCGTCAGGTGTTGAGATCAAGCTTGATGGCCAGGGTCTTGTCGCTAAAGGCAAGAACGGTCAGCTGAGCCTGGATGTTCACCCGTCTGTTGCTGTTGAGCAGGCCGACGGTCAGTTGAAATTTGCGCCGCGCGACGGCTCCAAGCAGGCAAACGCCCTGGCTGGTACCACCCGTGCGCTGGTCAATAACATGGTGATCGGTGTAAGCGAAGGCTTTAACAAGACCCTGGCTCTGCAGGGTGTTGGTTACCGCGCTGCCGCCAAGGGTAAGGTGCTGAACCTGACGCTGGGCTTCTCTCACCCGATCGATTACGAACTGCCTGAAGGTGTTTCCGCAGAAACTCCGAACCCGACCACTATCGTGCTCAGCGGTGCTGACAAGCAGGTAGTAGGTCAGGCTGCTGCAGAAGTTCGCGCATTCCGTCCGCCTGAGCCTTACAAGGGCAAGGGTGTTCGTTATGTTGACGAATATGTACGCCGCAAAGAGGCTAAGAAGAAGTAAGGCAGGGTCATGAACGTTAAGAAAGAAGCTCGTATCCGTCGTGCGCGCCGTTCCCGCGCAAAAATGCGCGAACTGGGTAGCGTACGTCTCTGCGTCAACCGCACCCCGCGCCACATCTACGCACAGATCATCTCTGCCGACGGCAGCACTGTACTGGCTAGCGCCTCTACCGTTGAAAAGGATCTGCGTGAAGGCGCAACCGGTAACATCGAAGCGGCTAAGAAAGTCGGTTCTCTGATCGCCGCGCGTGCTAAAGATGCAGGCGTTACTGAAGTCGCATTTGACCGTTCCGGTTTCAAATACCACGGTCGCGTAGCGGCTCTCGCTGATGCTGCTCGCGAAGGCGGCCTGGAATTCTAAAGGTTTCGAATATGGCAAATCACGAACAGAAAGACGGTGAACTGCAGGAGAAGCTGGTTCAGGTAAACCGCGTCGCCAAAGTGGTTAAGGGCGGCCGTATCTTCGGTTTCACCGCCCTGACCGTAGTCGGTGATGGCAATGGTCGCGTTGGCTTCGGTCGCGGTAAGGCACGTGAAGTGCCGGTCGCTATCCAGAAGGCAATGGAGCAGGCTCGCCGTAACATGGTTAGCGTGCAGCTGAACGGTGGCACTCTGCAGTACCCGGTTAAAGCAAACCACGGTTCTGCCAAGATCTACATGCAGCCTGCATCTGAAGGTACCGGTATCATCGCTGGTGGCGCTATGCGTGCAGTGCTTGAGCTCGCCGGTGTACACAACGTACTGGCCAAGTGCTATGGCTCAACCAACCCGGTAAACGTCGTTCGTGCGACCGTTAAGGGTCTGGCCTCCATGCACTCACCGGAAGATATTGCTGCCAAGCGCGGCAAGTCTGTTGACGAGATCCTGGGGAGCTAACAATGGCTGACAAGATCAAGGTAACGCTGGTTCGCAGCCCGATCGGCAAACTGCCGAAGCACAAAGAGTGCGTCAAAGGTCTGGGCCTGCGCCGTATCGGTCACGTCGTTGAAGTGGAAGACACTCCGGCGGTTCGTGGCATGATCAACAAGGTCTACTACATGGTTAAGGTAGTAGGCGAGTAAGAGGAGTGACCCAATGCGTTTGAATTCTCTGCGCCCGGGCGCCGGCTCTAAACAGGCACCTAAGCGTGTCGGTCGTGGTATCGGCTCCGGTCTGGGTAAAACTTGTGGCCGTGGTCACAAGGGTTTGAAATCCCGCTCAGGCGGTAGTGTAAATCCGGGTTTTGAAGGCGGTCAGATGCCGATTCACCGTCGTCTGCCGAAGTTTGGCTTCAACTCCCGTCAGGCGCGTTATGTCGCTGAGATCCGTCTGAACGAGCTGGTAGCAGCTGGTGTGGACGTGGTCGATCTGGCTGCGCTGAAACAGGCTGACATCATCCGCGAAGAGATCAAGTCTGCGCGTGTGATCCTGTCTGGAGAGATCAATAAGGCAGTCACCGTTAAAGGTCTGAAAGTGACCAAGGGTGCTCAGGCTGCGATCGAAGCTGCTGGCGGTAAAGTCGAGGCGTAAATGGCTAAGAAAGGACAAATACCAGCGGGAATGCAGAGCGGTTTGGGTGAGCTTTGGGCTCGTCTGCGCTTCGTATTGATAGCGGTTATCGTGTACCGGATCGGGGCTCACATCCCGGTTCCGGGCATTAACCCTGATCGTCTCGCTGCGCTGTTTGATCAGAATCAGGGCACCATCCTGAGCCTGTTCAACATGTTCTCGGGTGGTGCGTTGGAGCGAATGTCGATCCTGGCGCTGGGTATCATGCCGTACATCTCTGCATCGATCATTATGCAGTTGATGACGATTGTGAGCCCGACCCTCGAGCAGTTGAAGAAGGAGGGAGAGGCCGGTCGTCGTAAGATAAACCAGTATACCCGCTATGGTACTGTGGTTCTGGCCACCGTTCAGTCGCTTGGTATGGCAGTTGGTTTGGCTAACCAGGGCGTTGCCTTCGTTGCCGACATAAGCTTCTACTTCGTGGCAGTGGTAACGCTGGTTTCAGGCGCAGTCTTCCTGATGTGGCTTGGCGAGCAGGTGACCGAGAAGGGTATCGGTAACGGTATCTCGATTCTGATCTTCGCAGGTATTGTGGCCGGTCTGCCCAGTGCGATCGGTCAGTCCTTTGAAGCAGCGCGCCAGGGAGATCTCAATATCCTCGCGCTGCTGGCTATCGCTGTGATGGCGGTCGCCACTGTGGGCTTTGTCGTATTCATGGAGCGCGGCCAGCGCCGCATCACCATTAACTACGCCAAACGTCAGCAGGGGCGGCGCGTCTACGCTGCCCAGTCCAGCCACCTGCCGCTGAAGGTGAATATGGCCGGGGTTATCCCGCCGATCTTTGCCTCCAGTATCCTGCTGTTCCCGGCTTCCGTCGGACAGTGGTTCGGTCAGGGTGAAGGTATGGGCTGGCTGCAGGATGTGGCTCTGGCTCTCGGGCCGGGACAGCCGCTGTACATTCTGCTGTTTGCTATTGCGATCGTGTTCTTCTGCTACTTCTACACCGCGATTGTCTTCAATCCGCGAGATGTCGCAGACAACCTGAAAAAATCGGGTGCCTTTATCCCGGGGATCCGTCCTGGTGAACAGTCCGCACGCTACATCGATACGGTGTTGAGCCGCCTGACTCTGTTCGGCGCGCTGTATATCACGGCCGTATCGCTGATGCCCCAGTTCCTCGTCGTTGCCTGGAACGTACCCTTCTACTTTGGGGGTACCTCTCTGCTGATCGTCGTGGTGGTGGTGATGGACTTTATGGCGCAGGTGCAGTCGCATCTGATGTCACATCAGTACGAATCGCTGATGAAGAAATCGAATCTTAAAGGCGGCGCGGGTCTCCTGCGCTAAGCCTCATGAGGTGGATCATGAAAGTACGCGCATCTGTTAAAAAGATTTGCCGCAACTGCAAGATCGTACGTCGCAACGGTTCCGTGCGCGTGATCTGCAAAGTGGAACCCCGACACAAGCAGCGTCAGGGTTAATCCACACAAGGCTGGTCGTAGGAAGGTTGTCGCTGCTGCCTTGATTTAAAAATGATCAAGGTGTAGTATTGCGCGCCTTCCACGAACTAATTGATTACAACGGTTCCCGTATCAGTCAATCGGGAACAGAAATATGGAGTACATTGAATGGCCCGTATAGCTGGCGTCAATATTCCTGACAATAAGCATGCGGTAATTTCTCTGACTTACATTTACGGTATTGGCCGCACGACTGCTCAGCAGATCTGCGCAGCAACCGGCATCGAGCCGAGCACCAAGGTTGGTGATCTGTCTGAAGAGCAGCTCGATAATGTTCGTGGTGAAATTGCCAAGTTGACTGTTGAAGGCGACCTGCGTCGTGAAGTCAACATGAACATTAAGCGTCTTATGGACCTGGGTTGTTTCCGTGGCCTGCGTCATCGTCGCAACCTGCCGGTTCGCGGTCAGCGCAGCAAGACCAATGCTCGCACCCGCAAGGGCCCGCGCAAGCCGATCCGTAAGTAAGCGATAGGAATTTCCGAATATGGCAAAGCCAGGTAATCGCACACGTAAAAAGGTTAAAAAGCAGGTAGCGGATGGCCTCGCGCACATCCACGCCTCTTTTAACAATACCATCATCACCATCACCGATCGCCAGGGTAACGCACTGTCCTGGGCTACATCCGGTGGTTCAGGTTTTCGTGGTTCCCGTAAGAGCACTCCGTTCGCTGCGCAGGTTGCTGCAGAGCGTGCCGGTAACGCTGCACTGGAATACGGTTTGAAGAACCTGGACGTGTTTGTGAAGGGCCCGGGACCGGGTCGTGAATCTGCAGTCCGCGCGCTGAATGCCTGCGGCTACAAGATCACAAACATCACGGACGTAACCCCGATTCCGCACAACGGCTGTCGTCCGCCGAAAAAGCGTCGCGTTTAATCTGGAGACGGTAATATGGCTCGTTATCTTGGACCTAAGTGCAAGCTGTCTCGTCGCGAAGGCACCGATCTCTTCCTGAAGAGCGGTGTGCGCGCACTCGACAGCAAGTGCAAAGCTGAAACAGTACCGGGTGTACACGGCGCTCGTCGTGGACGTCTGTCCGACTACGGTCTTCAGCTGCGTGAAAAACAGAAAGTACGTCGTACCTACGGCATCCTGGAACGCCAGTTCCGTAGCTACTACAAAGAAGCGGCACGTCAGAAAGGTGCAACAGGCGAAGTCCTGCTGCAGCTGCTGGAAAGCCGTCTGGACAACGTCGTCTACCGCATGGGTTACGGTTCAACCCGCGCGGAAGCTCGTCAGATCGTCTCTCACCGTCAGATCACCGTTAACGGTCAGTCTGTGAATGTACCCTCTTACCAGGTGCAGGAAGGTGATGTGGTCGCTGTACGTGAAAAAGCCAAGAACCAGCTGCGTATCAAGCACGCACTGGAACTGGCCGCACAGCGTGCACCGGTCGAGTGGATCGAGGTAGATACTGCGAAGATGGAAGGTGTTTTCAAGACCCGTCCGGAGCGCAGCGACCTGTCTGCCGATATCAACGAGCACCTGATCGTTGAGCTCTACTCGAAGTAATTCTTGAACTCTTGACTGGTGGAACTATGCAGCGTTCAGTAAACGAGTTTCTTAGCCCACGTCATATCGACGTACAGGAGATCAGCAAGACACGCGCCAAGGTGACTCTGGAGCCTTTGGAGCGTGGATTCGGTCATACCCTGGGCAATGCGCTGCGCCGTATTCTGCTCTCTTCCATGCCTGGCTGTGCCATCACGGAAGTTGAGATTGATGGAGTGCTGCACGAATACAGCAGCATCGAAGGGGTACAGGAGGATGTCATCGAGATCCTGCTGAACCTCAAGGGTGTTGCTATCGCCATGCACAATTCCGATGAAGCGGTGCTGACGCTTAGCAAGTCTGAGCCCGGTCCTGTGACAGCTGGCGATATCCAGTTGAACCAGGATGTTGAGATCGCCAATCCGGATCACGTGATTGCGCACCTCAACAGTGGCGCAAACCTGAATATGCACCTGACGGTTACGCGCGGTCGCGGCTATGTGCCTGCAGATGCCCGTATCAGCGAGGATGACGAAACTCGTGCTATTGGCCGTCTGCAGCTGGATGCCAGCTACAGCCCGGTTCTGCGTGTCTCCTACGCCGTAGAGAGCGCACGTGTCGAGCAGCGTACCGACCTGGATAAACTCGTTATCGATATCGAGTCCAACGGTACCATCGATCCGGAAGAGTGCATCCGTCGCGCGGCAACTATCCTGCAGCAACAGCTCGCAGTATTCGTTGACCTCGAAGACGCCAGCGAACAGACCCGGTCCGAGCCGGCCGAGCCGGAGATCGATCCGGTTCTGCTGCGTCCGGTCGACGATCTTGAGCTGACTGTACGTTCCGCTAACTGTCTGAAAGCAGAGCAGATCTACTATATCGGCGATCTGATCCAGCGCACCGAAGTAGAGCTGCTGAAGACTCCTAACCTGGGTAAGAAGTCGCTGACTGAGATCAAGGACGTGCTGGCGTCCAAAGGTCTGTCGCTCGGTATGCGTCTTGAGAACTGGCCGCCGGCCAGCCTCAAGGGCGACGACAAGGCCGCTTCCTGAAGTCTGACTTCTAACCCTGAGTTGTGAAGGATTTAGAAAATGCGTCATCGTAAATCTGGTCGTCACTTTAATCGTACAAGTGCGCACCGCAAAGCGATGTTCAAAAACATGGCAGTGTCTCTGTTCGAACATGAACTGATCAAGACCACTCTGCCTAAAGCTAAAGAACTGCGCCGCTTTGCTGAGCCGCTGATCACTCTGGCCAAAACCGACTCGGTTGCTAACCGTCGTCTGGCATTCTCACGTACCCGCAGCAGTGAAGCTGTTGGTAAGCTGTTCAACGAACTGGGCCCGCGTTACGCGACTCGCCCGGGTGGTTATATCCGCATTCTCAAGTGCGGTTACCGCGCCGGCGACAATGCGCCGATGGCTTATGTTGAACTGGTTGATCGTGCCGCTGGCCAGGCTGTTGTGGTTGAAGAGTCCGCTGAAGACTAAGCAATCGCGATAAGCCGAATTGAAAAACCCGATCCGTGAGGATCGGGTTTTTTATTATGTACAGGATGTACGGTATCCCGTGGCGCAGGAGCGGGATATGACAGGGTTCGCCATCCTTGGCGGAGATTTTAGAGCATCGGTTTGAGAAAGCGGCCGGTATGGGACGCAGGATTCTGCGCCACCTCTTCCGGTGTGCCGGTAGCGATGATCTCGCCGCCGCCGCTGCCGCCCTCGGGACCCAGGTCGACGATCCAGTCTGCGGTCTTGATGACGTCCAGGTTGTGTTCGATCACCACGATTGTGTTGCCATGGTCTCGCAGGCGGTTGAGCACGCTCAGCAACTGCTGGATATCGTAGAAGTGCAGACCGGTGGTCGGCTCATCGAGGATATAAAGCGTTTTGCCGGTGTCCCGCTTCGATAACTCGCGTGCCAGCTTTACGCGCTGCGCTTCACCGCCGGATAGCGTGGTGGCGGCCTGGCCCAGGCGAATATAGCTCAGTCCTACATCGATCAGCGTCTGCAGACGTCGGGCGAGGGCGGGGATGGCGTCGAAGAACTCGCGCGCATCTTCTACGGTCAGATCGAGCACCTCATGGATGCTCTTGCCCTTGTATTTGACTTCGAGGGTCTCCCGGTTGTAACGCTTGCCCTTGCAGACATCGCAGGGCACGTAGATATCGGGCAGAAAGTGCATCTCCACCTTGATTACACCGTCGCCCTGGCAGGCTTCACAGCGGCCGCCCTTGACGTTGAAGCTGAAACGTCCGGGCTTGTAACCGCGGGAGCGCGCCTCCTGGGTACCGGAAAACAGTTCCCGGATCTGGGTGAAGATGCCGGTATAGGTGGCGGGGTTGGAACGTGGTGTACGTCCGATCGGGCTCTGGTCGATATCGATCACCTTGTCGAAATGATCCAGGCCCTCGATCTTGGCGTAGGGGGCTGCCTCCAGTGTCGTGGCGTGGTTCAGCGCGGTGGCCGCGACCGGGAACAGGGTGTTGTTGATCAGCGTGGATTTGCCCGATCCCGACACACCGGTGACGCAGGTTAACAGTCCAACCGGTATCTCCAGGCTGACGTTCCTTAGGTTATTGCCGCTGGCGCCGTGAAGTTTCAGCATCCGCTTGGGATCGCAGGCGTGGCGCTGCTTGGGTACTTCTATCTTGCGGGTGCCGCTGAGGTATTGGCCGGTCATCGACTCCGCGCACGCCATCACCTCCTCGGGACGGCCGTCGGCGATCACGCGGCCGCCGTGCACGCCGGCCCCCGGCCCGATATCGATTACCCAGTCGGCCAGGCGGATCGCATCCTCATCATGTTCCACCACGATCACGGTATTGCCGAGGTCGCGCAGATGTTCGAGGGTCCTGAGAAGACGTTCGTTATCGCGCTGATGCAGGCCAATAGAGGGCTCGTCGAGGATGTACATCACGCCGACCAGGCCGGCACCGATCTGGCTGGCCAGGCGGATTCGCTGGGCCTCGCCACCGGAAAGGGTCTCCGCGCTGCGCTCCAGCGACAGGTAATCGAGACCGACGTTGACCAGGAAGGATAGCCGCTCGCGGATCTCCTTGAGGATCTTCTCGGCGATCTCGCCCTGCTTGCCGCTCAACTTGAGCCCTTCGAAGTAGTCCCGGGCGCCGCCGATGGGCAGGCGAACCAGATCGGGCAGGGTACGTTGATCGATATAGACGTGGCGGGCATCACGGCGCAGTCGGGTGCCCTGGCAGCTGGGGCAGGGCTGCATGTTCAGGTATTTGGCCAGATCCTCGCGCACCATTTCGGATTCGGTTTCGCGGTAGCGGCGCTCCAGGTTGTTCAGTACGCCTTCAAACGGGTGGGACTTGGTCACCACGGTGCCGCGGTCGTTGACGTACTGGAAGGGGACTTCTACCTTGCCGCTGCCATTGAGGATCACCTTTTGGTGCTGGCTGTCCAGCTCCTGGAAGGGGGTGTCCATGTCGAAGCCGAAGTGCCCGGCCACCGATTTAAGTTGCTGGTAGTAATACAGCGTGCGCCGGTCCCAGCCGCGAATGGCGCCTTCGGACAGGGTCAGGCTGGGGTCGTGAACCACTTTGACCGGGTCGAAGTACTGGCGTACCCCCAGGCCGTCGCAACTGGGGCAGGCGCCGTGTGGGTTGTTGAACGAGAACAGGCGGGGCTCCAGCTCCTGGATGCTGTGGCCACATGTGGGGCAGGCGAAGCGGGAGGAGAACACCAGCTCTTCGCGCTCTTCATCCATCCAGGCCACGCGGGCGACGCCGTCGGTTAGCGCAAGGGCGGTCTCGAACGACTCGGCCAGTCGGGTCTGCAGATCGTCCCGGACCTTGAAGCGGTCCACCACGACCTCGATGTTGTGTTTGCGGTTTTTATCCAGCGCAGGTGCTTCGTCCAGATCGACCACGATGCCATCGATGCGGGCACGAACAAAACCCTGGGAGCGCAGATCGGCAAAGGTGTGCAGATGCTCTCCCTTGCGATCCTGCACCACCGGAGCCAACAGCATCAGCTTGCTGCCCTCCGGCAGTGCCAGTACCTGATCGACCATCTGGCTGATGGTCTGTGCTGCCAGAGGCAGGTCGTGATCCGGGCAGCGAGGTTCGCCGGCGCGGGCAAACAGCAGGCGCAGGTAGTCGTAGATCTCGGTGATCGTGCCGACCGTGGAGCGCGGATTGTGCGAGGTGGATTTCTGTTCGATGGAGATCGCCGGTGACAGCCCCTCGATGTGATCGACGTCGGGCTTCTCCATCATCGACAGGAACTGGCGGGCATAGGTGGACAGCGATTCCACATAGCGGCGCTGGCCCTCGGCGTACAGGGTATCGAACGCCAGCGAGGATTTGCCGGAACCGGAAAGTCCGGTAATCACGATGAGCTTGTCGCGCGGTATATCGAGATCGATATTCTTCAGGTTGTGGGTACGGGCGCCACGTACCAGAATCTTGTCCATGAACTCTCCGGCAGAAAAGGGGGCTGCGAATATACCCACGGCTATGCGTCACGGGCTGCAGGCAATTTTCCAAGGCAAAAGCGCTATTATAGGCGTACAGCGGGGGCGCCTAAAACCGCCTTGCTGTGTTATTCTCGCAGTAGATCAAAGTGCCGGACACAGGAGGTGGCCGGACGTGTAACTTGCAAGTAAAACCAACTGGAGAGAAAGATGGCGCGCGGCATCAACAAAGTGATTCTGATCGGTAACCTGGGGGGCGACCCGGAAGTGCGTTACATGCCCTCGGGCAATGCCGTTACCAACGTAACCCTGGCGACCAGTGAATCCTGGAAAGACAAGCAATCCGGTCAGCAGCAAGAGCGTACCGAGTGGCATCGCGTCGTATTTTTCAATCGCCTGGCCGAGATTGCCGGCGAATACCTGCGCAAGGGCTCCAAGGTCTATGTCGAGGGCTCTCTGCGCACGCGTAAATGGCAGGGGCAGGATGGCCAGGACCGCTACACCACAGAGATCGTCGCCAGCGAACTGCAGATGCTGGATGGTCGTGGCGGTGAAAGCGGCGGTTATGCGCAGCCCGACCCGATGGGTTACGGTCAGCCCCAGTCCCAGCCTCAGGGGCAGCCTCGTCAGCAGCAGCGTCCGGCGGCACAGCCGCAGCAGGCACCGGCAGCGCCAGCACCGGATATGGACCCCTTTGATGACGATATCCCGTTCTGATATCCGTGTGACCGGCGGCCCTTCCTTCTAGGGGTCGCATGCCGTTCGCTCCGGCGGCGGCCAGCCCATGAGCCTCGCACAAGATCCGCATTCCACTCCCGGATTGCGGATTTTTCAGCTCGGCGTCCAGCCGATGCTGCTGCAGTTTGTCCCTCTAGCATTCAAATCTACCAGCCGACCGGCATTCCATATGCCAGTCTCAACTGATCGTCTGCACTCAATTACGAATCTATTGACCTAGATCTTGGTGCTTGGTCGTGGATGAGCCAACTTGATACCCGTCAAGCAGGATTTTTCTGCGAGGGTATATCGTGGCACCTCAAAAACCGACTGCGTTACTCGGATGTTGGTGAGTGAGGTGTGTTTCATGCGTTTTCTCAACCTTAGCTTGACGGCTGGTTGGCTGCTGCTGTTGCTGGTAGTACCGGCGGCACAGGCGTTGACGATCAGTGCTGCCCGTCCAGCCCTGCCGGCTATCGATGCCGCATTTCCCGAGGCCAGTCGTATTGGTGACAAGACCCCGATCGGCGGCGACGAGGGACCACAGGTCCGCACCGTCTACCGGGTCGACCAGGTACTGGGTTACGCCTATGAGACCGCTGATGTGCTTGCCGTTCCGGCCTACTCCGGTGAGCCGGTCAACATGCTGGTCGCGCTGGATCCCGAGGGTCGGTTTGTCGACATTCAGGTGCTGGAGCACCATGAGCCGATCCTGCTGGTCGGCATACCGGAACAGAAGCTTTTTGACTTTACCGATCAGTACCGCGGGCTGAGGGTAGGCGACCGTGTTCGCGTCGGTACCGGCGGCACTGACGTACACAATGTCGATGCCATCACCGGTGCCACGGTGACCGTGATGGTGGTCAACGAGACGCTGATGCGTTCGGCGCTGAAGGTGGGCCAGGCGCTGGGGCTGGCCGGATTGAGCGCCGCCGACCAGGCACCGCCGGCGACCATCAAGCGCGAGCTATTCACTGAGGCCGACTGGCCAACGCTGACCGGTGACGGTTCCATCCGTCGGCTGCGCCTCAGCCGCGGTCAGGTTGATGAGGCCTTTGCCGGTACCCGCGCGGCCAAGGGGCAAGGAGAGGGTCGGGGTCAGCACAAGGATGAACTCTTCATCGACCTGTACTACGCGCCACTCAATGTGCCGACGATCGGTCGCAACCTGCTGGGCGATGATCAGTACGACTGGCTGATGGCCGATCTGCAGCCGGGCGACCAGGCGATTGCGGTATTTGGCAAGGGGCGTTACTCGTTCAAGGGCAACGGCTATGTCCGCGGTGGCATCTTCGATCGCACCCAACTGCAACAGGACGGCAAGACCATCCTCTTCCACGACAGCGACTACCACCGCCTGAGTGATGTCTATATCGACGGCTTTCCCGGCTTCGACGAGATGATGATCTTCATCATCCGCGACCACTACCAGTTCGATCCCGGCGCTCCCTGGCAGCTGGAGCTGGTGGTGCGGCGCCAGATCGGGGCGCTGGACAGCGTGTTTACCAGCTTCTACGGCGACTACCAGATCCCGGAAGTCTATATCGATCGGCCGGCACCGCCGGTGGTGGAGGCGCCTGAGTCGGAGCCGCTCTGGGTGTCGATCTGGCGGGAAAAAGCGTTCCAGATCGGCGTGTTGAGTGTCAGCCTGGTACTGCTGACCACGATCATCTTTCTGCAGGACGCCCTGGTGCGCTACCCGCGTCTGTTGCACAACCTGCGTCACCTGTTCCTGGCCTACACCGTGGTGTTCATCGGTTGGTATGCCCTGGGTCAGCTGTCGGTGGTCAACGTGTTTACCTTCGTGCATGCCGTGATGAGTGATTTCCATTGGCAGCTGTTCCTGCTCGACCCGGTGATCTTCATCCTCTGGGCCTATACCGCGATGACGCTGATCCTCTGGGGCCGGGGTATCTTCTGCGGTTGGCTCTGCCCCTTCGGTGCGCTGCAGGAGTTGCTCAACCAGCTGGCACGCAAGCTCAAGATTCGCCAGTTCGAACCACCCTTTGCCGTGCATCAGCGGCTCTGGGCGCTGAAATACATCATCCTGCTGGTGCTGTTCGCGATCTCGCTGGAGTCGCTCAGCGAGGCGGAGCGCTACGCCGAGGTGGAACCGTTCAAGACCGCCATCATGCTCAAGTTCCAACGAGAGTGGGGTTACGTGCTCTACGCCGGACTGTTGCTGTTCATCTCGTTGTTCACGCGCAAGGTCTACTGCCGTTACGTTTGTCCGTTGGGCGCTGCATTGGTGATTCCGTCCAAGTTCCGCATCTTCGACTGGCTACGGCGGCGCAAGGAGTGCGGCAATCCGTGCAAGGTGTGTGCGAATGAGTGCGAGATCCAGGCGATCGAGCCTGATGGTCACATCAATGCCAACGAGTGCCATTACTGCCTCGATTGCCAGATGACCTACTTCAACGAACAGAAGTGCCCGCCGCTGGTCGCCAAGGCCCGGAAAAGACGCAAGCAGGCCGGCACCGATGATACGGACCGCATCCCCGCCGTCGAGGTTAGATAGGCCCAGACCTGAACACCTCGTCGTCACCTCGCTATTGACGAACCGATCGCCAATGGACGAATAGCAAACAGGAGAACTGAAGATGAGAGAACAGAAAGGACAACACCCTCAATCCGTGGAGATCGATGCGGATGACGCCAGCGTCAGCGAACACGTGCGCATGAGCCGCCGCCTGTTCCTCGGCTCCTCCGCCGCCCTGGTGGGCGCCGCCGGAACCGGCCTCGGTGCCGGCCTGCTGTCGCCAAGCGCGCATGCCGCCAGCCATGACGGCCCGTCAATAGAGGTGAAACCCGGTGAACTGGATGAGTATTACGGCTTCTGGAGTGGTGGACACTCCGGAGAAGTGAGGATTCTAGGCCTACCCTCCATGCGCGAGCTGATGCGCATTCCGGTGTTCAACCTCGACAGCGCCACCGGCTGGGGTATCACCAACGAGAGCAAGGAGGTGCTTGGTCACTCCGAGTTCCTGGCCGGTGATTCCCACCATCCCCACATGAGCATGACCGACGGCAAGTACGACAGTAAGTATGTCTTCATCAACGACAAGGCCAACAGCCGCGTGGCGCGTATTCGCTGCGATGTAATGAAAACCGACAAGATCATCACCATTCCCAATGTGCAGGCGATCCACGGCCTGCGGGTGCAGAAGGTACCGTACACCAAATACGTGTTCTGCAACGCCGAGTTTCGCATTCCGCACCCCAACGACGGTACCGGGCTGGACGATATCGAGGCGTATTACACCATGTTCAACGCGGTGGATGCCGAGACCATGGAGATGGCGTTCCAGGTCATCGTCGACGGTAACCTGGACAACACCGATGCTGACTACACCGGCAAGTATGCTTTCTCCACCTGCTACAACTCGGAAAATGCGGTGACGCTGGCCGGCTCCATCCGTAACGAGCGCGACCACGTGGTGGTGTTCAACATCGAACGTATCGAGGCGGCAATCAAGGCCGGTGACTACAAGACCCTGCCCGGGGCTGACAAGGTGCCGGTACTGGACGGACGCAAGGGCTCAAAACTGACCGCCTACGTGCCGGTACCGAAGAGTCCGCACGGTATGAACACCGCGCCGGGCGGACGTTATGCAGTAGCCAACGGCAAGCTGTCGCCCACCATCACCATGCTCGACCTGCACAAGTTCGATGATCTGTTCGCCGGTAAGATCGAGCCGCGCGATGTGATCGCCGCTGAAGTGGAACTCGGCCTGGGGCCGCTGCACACCGCCTTCGATAACCGCGGCTACGCCTATACCACGCTGTTTATCGACAGCCAGATCTGTAAGTGGGATGTCGAAAAAGCGGTACGCGCCTACAACGGCGAGGAGGTGGATTACATCGTGCAGAAGCTGGACGTCCAGTACCAGCCGGGCCACAACCACACCACCATGGGCGAGACCCGCGACGCTGACGGTAAGTACTTGATATCCCTGTGCAAGTTCTCAAAGGACCGCTTCCTGCCGGTAGGGCCGCTGCATCCGGAGAACGACCAGTTGATCGACATCTCCGGTGATGAGATGAAGCTGGTACACGACGGCCCCACCTACGCGGAGCCCCACGACTGCATGATCGTGCACCGTAGCAAGGTCAAGACCGACAAACTGTGGAAGCGAGACGACCCCTTCTTCGCCACCACCGTGGCCCAGGCCAAGGCCGATGGCGTGGTGCTGGAGAAGGACAATAAGGTGATTCGCGACGGCAACAAGGTGCGGGTGTACATGACCTCGGTGGCGCCCAACTACGGTATGGACAGCTTCCGGGTCAAACAGGGTGACGAGGTCACCATCGTCATCACCAACCTGGATAACGTCGAGGATGTGACGCACGGATTTGCCATGGTCAACCACGGTGTGCAGTTCGAGATCGGCCCCCAGGCCACAGCCTCGGCGACCTTCATCGCCAAGGAGGCAGGGGTGCACTGGTACTACTGCACCTGGTTCTGCCATGCTCTGCATATGGAGATGCGCGGCCGCATGCTGGTGGAAAAGGCCTGATCCGACGGGCTGCCGGATGGCCGCTTCGCGGCCTCCGATCAGCCCCCCCACAACGGCATTATTTCCAGGTCGTGGCACATGCCGCGACTCAATAAACTGAGGTTTGAAATCCGTCTATGAGGTCGTTGATCGCTTGCCTGATAGGATTGCTGCTGTGCGGGCTGCCGACCGATGCTGTCTGGGCGGACGAGATACAGGTGCTGCCGTCCGACGATCTGCAACAAGTGCTGGAGAACGCGACCGCCGGTGACCGGCTACTGCTGGCCCCCGGCACCTATCACGGCAATTTCCGCATCACCCGACCCATTGAGCTGGACGGGCAGGGGATAGCGGTGATCGATGGCGGTGGAACAGGGTATGCTCTACGGATCCAGGCGCCTGGAGTACGTATTCGTGGCCTCGAGATACGCCACTGGGGTAGCGACCTTTCCACGTTGGATGCTGGAGTGTTTGTCGAGCCCGCGGCCACCGGCGTCGAGATCCGCGACAACCGCCTGCAGGGCGACGGCTTCGGCATCTGGCTCGACGGCGCCGCCGATGCCCGGGTGATCGGCAACCGTATCGAGGGCAACACCAAGTTGCGCTCCGCCGACCGCGGCAACGGCATCCACCTGTCCAGTGTCAGCGGATCGCTGATCAAGGATAACGAGGTTTGGCATACCCGCGACGGCCTCTACATCGAATCGAGCAACCACAACCGCCTGGTCGGCAACTACCTGCACGATCTGCGCTACGGCGTGCACTACATGTATGCCTATAACAACGATGTCAGCTACAACCATACCCGGAACACCCGTACCGGTTACGCGCTGATGCAGTCCAAGTACCTGACCGTGACCCACAACCGTTCCGAGAACGACCGCAACTACGGCATCCTGATGAACTACATCACCCACTCCGCGATCACCGACAACTGGGTGGAGGGGGTTCAGAGCGGTCGCAGCTCCAAGTTTGCCGACACCGGGGGCAGTGTCGCCGGCGCCGAGGGCAAGGCGCTGTTCATCTACAACTCACTGTTCAACGAGATCCGCGGCAACCGCCTGTCCGCCAGCGATCTGGGTATCCACCTCACCGCCGGTTCCGAAGACAACCGCTTCGTCGGCAACGCCTTCATCGGCAACAAGGAGCAGGTCAAATACGTCGCCAACCGGTTGCAGGAGTGGTCCGATGGCGGTCGTGGCAACTACTGGAGCGACTATCTGGGCTGGGACCTGGATGGAGACGGTATCGGTGACCAGCCCTATCAGCCCAACGACGGCGTCGACAAGCTGCTGTGGCAATACCCCAACGCCAAGGTGCTGCTCAACAGCCCGGCGGTCGAGGTGTTGCGTTGGGTGCAGCGTCAGTTCCCGGTGCTGCAGCCGCCAGGGGTGGCCGATAGCCATCCATTGATGCGGCCACCGCAGCTGACTTCGTCGACGGCAGATGCCGGAAGGATGTAATCATGCATATTGTAGAGCTAGACCGGATCGAAAAACGTTATCGCGACGTTGAGGCCCTGCGCGGCGTGGACCTGCGTCTGCAAGCGGGCGAGGTACTGGGGCTGTTCGGCCATAACGGTGCCGGCAAGACCACCACCATCAAGCTGATCCTCGGCCTGATCGAGCCCAGTGCCGGTCAGGTGCGGGTGTTTGGTAAAACACCGGGTACGGCCGGGGCACGGGAGCTGCGCCGCCATATCGGATTCCTGCAGGAGAACGTTAGCTTCTACGACCAACTGACCGGTGAAGAGGTGCTCAACTACTTTGCCCGGCTCAAGGGGGCGTCGCGGCAGCAGAGCCGGGCGCTGCTCGAGCAGGTAGGACTGGACCACGCCCGTCGGCGCCGGGTCAAGGGTTACTCCAAAGGGATGCGTCAACGCCTGGGGCTGGCCCAGGCCCTGTTGGGTCAGCCTCGTCTGCTGCTGCTGGATGAACCCACCGTGGGTCTGGATCCGATCGCGACCGGTGATTTCTATCAGCATCTTGCCCTGCTCAAGCAGCAGGGCTGCACGGTGATCCTCTGTTCCCACGTGTTGCCGGGGGTGGAGAAGTATATCGACCGGGCGCTGATACTGGGCAAGGGGCGGGTATTGGCTCAGGGCAGTCTGGAGCAGCTGCGGCAGCAGGCGGCGCTACCGTTGAGCCTAAGTCTGCGCGGGGCATCCGGCCCGTTGCCGGCCCCTTGGGGCGAATATGCCAGCCCGGGCAGTGACAATGTCACCCGACTGCAGATACCGCTGGAGCAGAAAATGGCCTGCCTTCGACAACTGATGAGCCTGCCGGGGCTGGAGGACCTGGAGATCCAGCCGCCCGCTCTGGAGGCGTTATACCGACACTTCATTGGGGAGGTGCACTGATGTCGATCATCCTTGCTGTATGCCAGAAAGAGCTCAAGGATGGCCTGCGCAACCGCTGGCTGTTAGGCGTTAGCCTGATATTCGCACTGCTGGCGGTGGGTCTGGCCTACTTCGGTGCCGCGGCCTCCGGGCGCGTGGGTTTTACCTCTCTGTCGACGACGGTAGTCAGCCTGGCCAGCCTGGCGGTGTTCATTATCCCGCTGATTGCGCTGATGCTGGCTTATGACAGTCTGGTCGGGGAGGAGGAGAACGGCACCCTGCTGCTGCTGCTGAGCTACCCGCTGGCGCGCTGGCAACTGCTGCTGGGCAAGCTGATGGGGCACGGTACGCTGCTGGCGCTGGCGACACTGCTGGGGTTCGGCGCGGCGGCCGTTATCCTCGGTCTGTTGAACGACAGCGTCAGTTGGGCGGAGCTGCTGCCCGCCTTCGGCCTGTTTATTCTGTCGGCGATACTGCTGGGCTGGATCTTCATCGCCTTCTCCTACCTGATCAGTACTTCGGTGCAGGAGAAGTCCAAGGCGGCGGGGTTGGCGCTGGTGCTCTGGTTCCTGTTCGTACTGGCATTCGACCTGGGGCTGCTCGGGTTGCTGGTGGCCACCGAGGGTGACCTGGATGCGCAGCTGTTTCCCTATCTGCTGCTGCTCAACCCCACCGATATTTTCCGTCTCATCCATATCAGCTATTTCGCCGAAGAGCAGCTCAGCGGCCTGATGGCGATCGCCCAGCATGTCCGGCTGGGTACGGTAGCGCTGTTCGCCGCGCTGGTGTTCTGGCTGGTGGTGCCGGTACTGCTGGCGCTGTGGCGCTTCAACAGGAGAAAAATCTGATGTCAAAACCTCAGTTGCCGGCTCGTCGGGTATTGGCGTTTGCGCTGCTGTTGGCACCCTTGCTGCTGTCCGGCTGCAGCGATAACGCCGACACTGTGGCCACAGTACGGCGGGCGATGGCCATAGAGCACGGCGAAGAGTGCCACCTGTGCGGCATGATCATCGAAAATCAGCCAGGCCCCAAGGGGCAGCTGTATGAACGGGAGGTGGCTACACCGCACAAGTTCTGCTCGACCCGGGATCTGTTCGCTTACCTGCTGGATCCTGAGCACAAGCACCGGATCGAGAGTGTTTTCGTCCATGATATGGCGGTGACACCCTGGGATCATCCCGACGATCAGACCTATATCGATGCCCGTCAGGCCTGGTATGTGGTGGGCAGTAAGCGCGAGGGCGGGATGGGGCCGACGCTGGCAAGTTTTGCCGACCGAGCCGTGGCCGAGCTCTTTATCGAAGAGTTCGGTGGCCGGCTCTACCGCTTCGACCAGATCGATCTGGATCTGATCTCATCGATGTCGCCGATGGCGATGTAGGCAGGGAGGGAAAAAGGCTACCGGCGGGGAGTTCCGGTAGCCAGGATGTAGGGTCCCTGTCGTTTGCTCCTGCAACGACAGGATTCCCGTGGGGCGGCCCTCCGTCATCCCTGGCGCTCATGCGCAGGAGCGGCGATATTATTGGAAGGTGGTCATATAGGTGATGGCGGCACGCAGCTGTTCGTCGCTGCAGTCGTTGCAACCGCCCATGGGCGGCATGGCGTTGAGGCCCTGTTTGGCGCTCTCCAGAAGGCCGTCGACACCGCCCTTGGCCTCCAGACGCGCTTGCCAGGCTCCCTTCATATGGACCATGGGCCCGATACCGGTACCATGGCAGGCGACACAGGCGCTGTTGTAGATCGCCTCGCCGTCGTCGGCCTGGGCGAAGGAAGCAAGACAGAGGCTTGCAGCGATGATCAGTTTCTTCATAACGACAGTCTTTCAGGTTGCTTAAGGAAGCTGTACCGGCACAACAGATGCGGCCGCCCTATCGGGGCGTGAGGGTAAGACAGACACCCTGCCCATCTGTGGTACCTAGGATTTATCTCCCGCCGAGCGGTGATCGTTCGACAGCGCGTTTTTGAAATCCCTCACCGCGCCGCCAAGGTCACTGCCGAAGCCGCTGAGTTTGCGAGTGCCGAACAGCAGCACAACGATGATGAGTACGATCAGCAGTTGCCAGACGCTAATACCACCCAGTCCCATGGCGAGTTACCCTTGCTGCGACCGCTGACCCTGTTGGACATGGCGTGTTCAAGGCCAGCGGCAAATTGATGTATGTTGAATGCAGTATATCCAGCGCACAGGCGAGATCGAATTGACGCCGGTTAAGTTTGGCCGATTAATTTTCGAGCGCCAGGATCAGTATCCGGCGATCGTTTTGGGGGTCTATAACGGTGCTTTAACTGCCTAGATGCCTATGTATAATGAAGGATTGTGCGCTGACATATTTAGTCGAGAGGACTCCTCATTTGCCAACACCTTGTATGACCGCATGGGGAATGTTGTCGACGGCATATTTTCAAGACCGATCCGATCGATGAGTGCGACACCCTTCGCAGAGCCCAGCCGTATCCTGATTACCGGTGCTCAAGGCCAGATCGGCCGAGCGCTGGTGAGGCTGCTTGCGCGTGATCCGGACTTTGATATCCAGGCCTGCTCAAGACGTCAGCTCGATATCACCAATCGAAAGCAGATCGGCGAGAAGCTGGCCGAGTTGCTACCGGATTACGTGGTCAACTGCGCCGGGTTTAACCGGGTGGATCCCGCTGAGAAAGATCCTCAGCAGGCCTACGCACTCAACTCGCAAGGTGCCGCGGAACTGGCGGCGCTCTGTGGCGAACTGTCGATCCCGCTGCTGCACCTGTCATCGGACTATGTGTTCGATGGGCATTATGCCAGTGGCTACAACGAGTCGGATGATGCGGCGCCACTCGGGATCTACGGCGATAGCAAGTGGCAGGGCGAAGAGCATATTCGGCGCCTGCTGCCACGTCATATCATCCTGCGGGTCAGCTGGATCTTCAGTGAAAGCGGTAATAATTTCCTGCTGCGTACCCTGGAGCAGGCGCGCCATGAACGCAGTATCAAGGCGGTTGATGATCGTCGTGGCTGCCCCACATCGGCCGATGATGTGGCGCGGGTGCTGCAGGCGATTCTGAAACAGCTGGCCAACGGCGCCGAAGCCTGGGGTACCTACCACTACTGTGGCGCCGAAGTGACCACCCGCTATGGCTTCAGTGAGGCTATCCTGGCCGCGGCCAGGCAATATGAAGAGCTTGCCGTCACCGAGCTGGTGCCGGTGTCATCGCGCGATATGCCGGAGGCGGCGGAACGTCCCGCGTCTTCGGTACTCAAATGCAGTAAGTTGCTTAATACTTTCGGTATACGCCAACGCCCCTGGCGCTCGGAACTGCAGCGCCTGGTGCGTGAGCTCTACGCCGGGCACTTGCTAGAAGAGACCCAGGGTCGGCGAGTGGGTACGGGCGACGGCGATCAGGTAGCCAAGGCTCAGTAGCGCAAAAAACAGCGCCTGAACGCGTACGGTCTTACTGCGTCCTCGCTTGAGCGCAATGCTGCCGAACACTATATAGAGCAGCACTCCGACGACCTTGGCGGTGAGCCAGTGATTGACGAGTGGATACTGGTGGATCACCAGCATCAGCCCAATGGCGCTGGCGAGTAAGACGGTATCGACGATATGGGGCAATATGCGCAGCCAGCGCCAGTTCAGCGCCTTAGGGCGCCAGAGCATAAGGGCTGCGCGAAACAGAAACAGAGAGATCGTCAACGCAACGGTCGTTAAATGTATATGCTTGAGCGTGATGTAGAGCATGTCTATGCCTCTTGCGACGAGTGGATTCGACCTGGGTGCAGACAATGCGTGATCGTGCCGGTCGAGTCAATTCATCATCGCATCGCGCCTGCAGCACTGGAGACAGCAGTATGAGCACTTCAACTCCCTCGCAATTGATCGACCGTTTCGGTCGTCGCGTTGATTACGTGCGCCTGTCGGTAACCGATCGCTGTGACTTCCGCTGCGTCTATTGCATGTCGGAGAAGATGGAGTTTCTGCCCCGTGCCGAAGTGCTGTCGCTGGAGGAGTTGTACGACGTGGCGGCAGCGTTTGTCGGCCTGGGAGTGCGCAAGATCCGCCTTACCGGCGGCGAGCCGCTGGTCCGGCGCGACATCCTGAGCCTGATCGAGCGCCTGGGTCAGTTGCCGATCGAACTGGTATTGACCACCAATGGCTCCCAGTTGCCGCATATGGCCCAGGACCTCGCACGTGCCGGCGTGCGGCGCCTCAATATCAGTCTCGACTCGCTGCAGCCTGAGCGTTTTCGCGTATTGACCCGTACCGGGCGGCTTGAACAGGTGTTGTCCGGGATCGAAGCGGCGCGCAGTGCCGGGTTCAAGCGGATCAAACTCAACGCCGTGGTACTCAAGGGGCGCAATGATGACGAGGTGCTCGATCTGGTCGAGTTCGCCCGCGATTCCGGGCTGGATATCAGTTTTATCGAGGAGATGCCGCTGGGGCAGATCACCGAACATGGCAGGGCGGAGTCATACTGCTCCAGCGATGAGCTGCGCGAGCTGATCGACGCACGCTATCCGCTGCAGGCCACGACCGATAATACCGGCGGCCCCTCACGCTATTACGGCATGGCCGATTCGGCATCGCGGATCGGTTTCATTTCTCCCCACAGTCACAACTTCTGCAGCGAGTGCAACCGGGTCCGGGTTACGGTCGAAGGGCGGCTGTTGCTCTGTCTCGGCAATGAGCACTCGGTGGATCTCAGAGAGGTGGTGCGCCAGTACCCCGGTGACCTCGAGCGCTTGCAGCAGACGCTGGTCGATGCGATGGCGATCAAGCCCGAAAAGCACGAGTTTCGCCTCGATGAAGAGCCGCAGATCCTGCGCTTCATGAATATGACCGGTGGCTAGATCGAGCGGTTGGTCCTGAACCCCTGTACTCTCTGTCGCCTTTAACACTCCGTTCTTCGTAGGAACCCCTATGGCACACCAAGCCGAAAAAGCCTTTATCCCCCTCGATATTGCGGTATTGACCGTTTCCGATACTCGTACCAGTGAAAACGATACCTCCGGCGACCTGCTGGCGGAGCGTGTGCAGGAGGCGGGGCATCGCCTGGCCGATCGCGCTCTGGTGATCGACGATGTCTACCGTCTGCGCGCGCAGGTTTCCCGGTGGATCGCGGATCCTGAGGTGCAGGTCGTCGTGGTGACCGGTGGCACCGGCTTCTCGCATCGCGACTCTACGCCTGAGGCGATCGCACCACTGCTGGACAAGCAGGTCGAGGGCTTTGGCGAGCTGTTCCGTCAGATCTCCTACCAGGAGATCGGCAGCTCCACGGTTCAGTCGCGGGCGCTGGCCGGGTTGGCCAACGGTACCCTGATCTTCTGCCTGCCGGGCTCCACCGGTGCCTGCCGTACCGGCTGGGACAAGGTGATCGCCGAGCAGCTGGATAGCCGCCACCGCCCCTGTAATTTCGTCGACACCCTGATCCGCGCACGCGATCAGCGCCGGACCTTGCCATGAGTGGATGTGATCAGCCGGGCTGCGGCCAGCCTGGATTGATGCCCCTGGCACAGGCGCGTCAACAGCTGCTGGCACAGGCCGAGTGCCGGGCGGCGCGAGAGCGTTGTTCGCTGAGCGCAGCGA
Source organism: Marinobacterium ramblicola (assembly GCF_019084545.1). GTDB lineage: Bacteria > Pseudomonadota > Gammaproteobacteria > Pseudomonadales > Balneatricaceae > Marinobacterium_D > Marinobacterium_D ramblicola. The sequence continues at coordinate 17,380 of NZ_JAHREP010000032.1, read as the reverse complement.
CCGATCGTATTCTGGCCAGCGATATCTATGCCCAGGTGGATGTACCGCCGGCCGACAACAGTGCGATGGATGGCTATGCCGTACGCCTGTCCGACCTCGCGCCGAACGCAGAGACTCGCTTGCCGGTCAGTCAGCGTATTCCGGCCGGTGCGGCGCCCCTGCCCCTGGCGGCGGCAAGCGTGGCACGGATCTTTACCGGTGCCGAGATCCCCGCCGGTGCCGATGCGGTGGTGATGCAGGAGCAGGTGCGGGTCGAAGGGGGCCAGGTGGTGATTCCGGCTGATGTGCGTGCACAGCAGAATATCCGTCCCCGCGGTCAGGACCTGGCCGTCGGCACCCTGGTGTTGGCCGCGGGCGCCCGGTTGACGCCGGTGGCGCTGGGCGTGTTGGCCTCGATCGGTGTTGCCGAGGTGGAGGTCTATAAACCGCTGCGGGTGGCGATACTAGCCACTGGCGATGAGTTGGTGGAGCCGGGGGCGCCCCTCGCCGCCGGGCAGATCTATAACTCCAACGCTTACCTGATCCGCGGCCTGCTGCAGTCATTGGGGATGCAGGTGGTGGAACTCGGTGTCATCGCCGATACGGCGCAGGCGACGGAATCCGCGCTGCGGCAGGCCGCCGACACCGCCGATCTGATTCTGACCACCGGTGGTGTATCGGTGGGTGAGGAGGATCACGTCAAGGCGGCGATCGAAAAACTCGGCCGGATCGATCTGTGGAAGGTCAATCTCAAACCGGGTAAGCCATTTGCCGCGGGTTGGGTGGCGGAGGTACCGCTCTATGCCCTGCCGGGGAATCCCGGTTCTGCGCTGATCACCTTTGCGCTATTGGCCCAGCCCTGCCTGTTGAAGGCGCAGGGGATGACCGTCAGCGAGCCGTTTTCGCTGCCGGTCCGGGCGGCATTCAGCCGCGCCCGGGTGCAGAGTCGCGATGAATACCTGCGCGCCAGCTGCTCCTCCGACGGCTATGCCACCCCCTGGGGTAATCAGAGCTCCGGTATGCTCAGTTCGCTGCTGAACACCAACGGCCTGCTGCGTGTCCCGGCCGGGACGGTCGTTGAACAGGGGCAGGTGCTGGAGTTCTTCCCGTTGGCGATGCTGCTGCGCCCGTGAATATGAAACATATCGAATAATTAGCTAAAATATGCGCCTTTTTGACGCGATGCTCGAGGGTGCCAGTTGCACATGAGTGAACAAGATCTGATTAACGATCCGTATCGGGCGATCCGGCCCTACCGGGATGACGAGGTCGGCGATGTCCTCCACGGTTTGATTCACAACGATGAGTTTATTCGCGCCATCACGCATTATCAGTTCCCGCGTATCTCCGAATGGATGGGTTGGATGCTGCGGCCGATCGTGCGGATCCTGCTGGCGGCGCGCATCGGCGATGTCGAAGATGTGAAAGGCTTCCAGGCGATGGTCGCCGGCTACATGGCCAAGATGATCGCGCGTACCACCACGCGAATGACCTGCTCCGGGCTGGAGCGGCTGGACGAAGATGAGGCGTATCTGTTTGTCTCCAACCATCGCGATATCGCCATGGATCCGGCGTTCGTCAACTGGGTCAGGTACCAGTACGGGATGAGCACGGTGCGCATCGCCATTGGCGACAACCTGCTGCGCAAGCCCTACATCTCCGATCTGATGCGCCTGAACAAGAGTTTTATCGTCAATCGCTCGGCGCGCGGTCGGGAGATGATGACGGCGCTGAATCAACTGTCCAGCTATATCGATCACAGCATCCAGAGCGGTCATTCGATCTGGATTGCGCAGCGGGAAGGCCGTGCGAAGGATGGCAACGATCGCACCGATCCGGCGCTGCTGAAGATGTTCTACATGTCGCAGCGCAAGGAGCGCAGCTTCAGCGAGGCGGTGGAGCGGCTCAATATCGTGCCGGTGTCGATCTCCTACGAGTATGATCCCTGCGATGCCAGTAAGGCCAACGAGCTGGCCACCAAGGCCAGTGCCGGTGTCTACCAGAAGGGCGAGTTCGAGGATATCGACAGCATCGTCAAGGGCATCACCGGCAACAAGGGGCATGTTCATGTGGCATTTGGTGAGCCGATTCGCGGTCAGTTCGACACGCCGGAACAGCTGGCGCAGGAGATCGACCGCCAGATCTACCTGAACTATTACCTGCACCCGTCCAACCTGGCGGCGGCAGGTGAGCAGGTGGATGCCGAGGCGCAGAGCCGGTTTGACGCTCATCTGGCTCAGGTCGAGGGACCGGCACGTGAGATCATGAAGCAGATGTATGCCAACCCGGTGTTCAACCATAAGCGTGCGGAGGCAGGAGTATGAGTCGTTTGACCCACCTGGATGAACAGGGACGTGCCACGATGGTCGATGTATCAGACAAGGCAGTGACCACGCGAGAGGCGGTGGCCACGGGGCGAGTGCGGATGCTGCCGCAAACCCTGAAGCTGATTCTGGAAGGTGGACATAAGAAGGGCGATGTCCTTGCGGTGGCGCGTATCGCCGGTATCCAGGCGGCGAAACGTACCCATGAGTTGATTCCGCTCTGCCATCCTTTGCTGCTGACCGGGATCAGGGTGGAGTTGACGCCGAACGAGCAGGACAGCTGTGTCGACATCGAGGCCAGCTGCAAGGTCAGCGGCCAGACCGGTGTTGAGATGGAAGCGCTCACTGCCGCGTCGGTGGCGGCGCTGACGCTCTACGATATGTGCAAGGCGGTGGATCGCGGCATGGTGATCGAGGCGATCCAGCTGTTGGAAAAGCAGGGCGGCAAGAGCGGCCACTGGCGACGTGAGGATGAAAAATGAGACTGGTCTATTTCGCCAGTGTGCGCGAGCAGCTGGGTATCGATAGCGAGACACTGACGTTGCCGGCAGGGGTCGGTACTGTCGAACAGCTGATCGCCTGGTTGGCGGCTGAGCGGGGCGGCCCCTGGGCGGCGACGTTGCGCGATCAGCGCCTGCTCTGCGCCGTCAATCAGGAGATGACCACCCTGCAGACAGCATTGAATGACAGTGATGAGGTCGCGTTCTTTCCACCGGTAACAGGAGGCTGAGTTGGCTCAGCGATCGACACCTCTGCTCTGGATCAGAGCGGCCATCTACTATCTCGGGTTCTACCCGGTCACTATCGTATATGCCGCGCTATGCCTGTTGATTGGGCCTCTGCTGCCGTTCAGGCCGCGCTTTGCTGTGCTCAGCAGCATCAATTACTTCTACATCGCCTGGCTGCGTGTCTGTTGCGGCGTCTGGGTCGAGGTTGAGGGGCGAGAGCTGCTGCCGACGTCAGGGGCGTTCGTTGTGGTCGCCAATCACCAGAGTGAGTGGGAGACGCTCTACCTGCAGTTGCTGGTGCGGCCGCAGGTGGTGGTGCTCAAACGAGAGTTGTTGAAGATCCCGTTCTTTGGCTGGGCGTTGGCGTTGCTGAGGCCGATCGCGCTGGACCGTTCCGATCGCCGGGGAGCATTGCGTCAACTGCTGGAGCAGGGCGTGGCTCGGCTCAAAAGCGGCTTGCCGGTGCTGATCTTCCCGCAGGGCACGCGGGTGCCCGCCGGCAAGATCGGACGGATGAACAAGGGCGGCGCGATGTTGGCGGCGAAGGCTCAGGTGCCGATCGTGCCCTTGGTGCATAACGCCGGACTGTTCTGGCCCGGCAAATCGTTTATCAAGTATCCGGGTACGGTGCAGGTGCGGGTAGGGCCGCCGATACCGGCCGATGGCCGCAGCGTCGATGAACTTCATGCCGAGATGGCGCTGTGGATGGAGCAGGCGATGCGGGAGATCGGCGCGATCGACTGAGTGCTGTAAGTTATCCATAAACGCTAGGTAATAAAAAACCCGTCATAGGACGGGTTTTTTTATGTCGATACTGCTCGATCAGCCGTGGTACTTTTGGAACACCAAGGTTGAGTTGGTGCCGCCGAAGCCGAAGCTGTTGGACATGACCCGCTCCAGGTTCACGTTGTCCTGGCGGGTGGTCACCACCGGCAGGCCTTCCGCTTCCGGATCCAGGTTCTCGATATTGGCGGACGCGCAGATGAAGTCATTCTGCTGCATCAGCAGACAGTAGATCGCCTCCTGTACGCCGGTAGCGCCCAGGGAGTGGCCGGTCAGCGACTTGGTCGAGCTGACCGGTGGCATATGGTCGCCGAAGGTGGTCTTCATCGCCTTCAGCTCCTGGATATCGCCAGCCGGGGTCGAGGTGCCGTGGGAGTTGATGTAGTCGATCTTGCCGTCGACGGTGCTCATCGCCTGCAGCATGCAGCGAACGGCACCCTCGCCGGAGGGGGCGACCATATCGTAACCGTCAGAGGTGGCGCCATAGCCGACCAGCTCGGCATAGATCTTGGCACCGCGCGCCTTGGCGTGCTCCAGCTCCTCGAGCACCAGCATGCCGGCGCCGCCGGCGATGACGAAACCGTCGCGATCCGCGTCATAGGCGCGTGAGGCTTTCTCGGGGGTCTCATTGTACTTGCTGGACAGTGCACCCATGGCATCGAACATCACGGTCAGGGACCAGTGCAGCTCTTCGCCGCCACCGGCGAACACCACGTCCTGCTTGCCGAGCTGAATCTGCTCCATGGCGTTACCGATGCAGTGGGCACTGGTGGCGCAGGCAGAGGTGATGGAGTAGTTGACGCCCTTGATCTTGAACGGCGTTGCCAGGCAGGCGGATACCGTGGAGCCCATGGTGCGGGTGACGCGGTAAGGGCCCACGCGGCGAACGCCCTTGTCGCGCAGGATGTCCGCGGTCTCAACGATGTCGGCAGAAGAAGCGCCACCAGAGCCGGCAATCAGACCGGTGCGGACATTGGAGACCTGATCTTCGGTCAGGCCGGAATCTTTCACCGCCTGGTCCATCGCGATATAGGCATAGGCCGCCGCGTTGCCCATGAAGCGGCGCAGCTTGCGATCGATCAAGGCATCGATATCCAGGTCGACACTGCCGGCTACCTGGCTGCGGAAGCCCAGCTCGGCATATTCCGGCTGGTACTTGATGCCGGAGCGTCCCTGTTGCAGAGAATCCAGAACCGTTTCCTTGTCGTTACCAAGGCAAGAAACAATCCCCATACCGGTCACTACGACACGTCGCATGTGTAGCCTCTCTCTATTTTCGAACTCTTGTTGTTGGATATGCAGCGCACGATCAAGTTCCTGAGTTAAGCTGAACAGGGATCATGCAGCGGGCTGCGCTAATGTTAGAAGTTGTCGGTTTGGGTAAACAGGCCGACACGCAGATCTTTTGCAGTGTAGATCTCACGACCGTCAACCGACAGCGAGCCGTCCGCGATTCCCATCACCAGTTTGCGCTCAATCACGCGCTTCAGCTGGATGTTGTAGGTGACCTTCTTCGCGCTGGGCAGTACCTGACCGGTAAACTTCACCTCACCGGAACCCAACGCGCGACCGCGGCCCTTGTTGCCGCGCCAGCCGAGGAAGAAGCCGACCAGCTGCCACATGGCGTCCAGGCCCAGGCAGCCGGGCATGACCGGATCGCCGGGGAAATGGCAGTTGAAAAACCAGAGGTCGGGGTGGATATCGAGCTCGGCGATAATCTCGCCTTTGCCGAACTCACCGCCTTCGGCACTGATCCGGGTGATGCGATCCATCATCAGCATATTGTCGACTGGCAGCTGGGCATTGCCCGGGCCAAACATCTCGCCGTGACCGCACTTAAGGAGGTCTTCGCGTTCAAAGGAAGAGGGTCTGGTCATGAGAAAACTGTTTATCCACATCCGTTTTTTTCAGAATAGCGGGTTATTATACCGATTAGCAGTCCGCGAGGCACGGGCTGCATCAGTTAATTTACGCTTTCAGCGATCGACTTGGGTGGGATATTGGGATTATGGAGCATAACTTCTGGCATCAGCGCTGGCAGGAAGGGCGGATCGGGTTTCACCAGGCGGACGTCAATCCCTGGCTGCAGCAGTACTGGTCAAAGCTGATTATCAAGCCCGGCGCCAAGGTGTTGGTGCCCTTGTGCGGCAAATCGCTCGATATGCTCTGGCTGCGTGAGCAGGGGCATGAGGTGCTGGGTATAGAGCTCAGTGATATTGCCTGTCGGGACTTTTTTCATGAGCAGGGTGTCGAGGTCGAGGCGGTCACTATAGACAACTACCACCGTCGCGAGCGTGACGGCATAACACTGGTGACTGGCGATCTCTTTGATCTGCCCTGGGAGGTGTTTCGCGGCATCGGCGCGGTATACGATCGGGCGGCGCTGATCGCGTTGCCACCGGCGATGCGGAGACGCTACGCGGAACGGTTGGCGCAGCGTATCGAGCCCGGTGTCGAGATGTTGCTGGTGACGCTGGAGTTGGTCGGCGACGATCGCTCTCAGTTCTCGGTGAGTGAAGCGGATGGGCCGCCATTCTCCGTGTTCGAGAACGAGGTGCGGGATCTGTTCGAGCCGGCGTTTACCGTGATTAGCCTGGCTGCCGGAGAACGCACCGAGACGCCGCGAGGATTGGAGCGCGAGATGGTGTACCTGCTGCACCGCCAATAGGCGGTGCAAAGGGCTCAGCTGGTGCGTGCGACCGCCATCTGCGCGATGCGGGACAGGGTGTCGCGGAAGCTGTTCTGCGGTAGCGAGGCAAGCGCGGCGAGTGCGCTGTCGATCTGGGCTTGAGCCTGAGCCTTGGTGTATTCGATCGCGCCGGTACGCTGCACGATGTCGAGGATCGGGCCCAGGTCGTCCAGGCCGCCCTTGCGGATCGCGTCGCGAACCTGTGCGCGGTCGCTGTCCGAACCTTCCCGCATGGCGTAGATCAGCGGCAGGGTTGCTTTGCCCTCTGCCAGATCGTCGCCGACGTTTTTACCCATCTCCTCGCTGCTGGAGAGGTAATCCATGACATCATCCACCAGCTGAAACGCGATGCCGAGGTGGCGACCGTACAACCGCAGGGCTTCGCGTTGTTGTGGGCTGGCGTTGGCCAGAATCGCGCCACATTCGGTGGCGGCCTCGAACAGCATCGCGGTCTTGCCGAGAATCACGTTCATGTAGGACTCTTCGGTGGTGTCCGGGTTGCGCTGGTTGAGCAGCTGCAGCACTTCGCCCTCGGCGATCACCGTGGTGGCGTTGGAGATCACCTGCATGATCGCCATTTCGCCGATCTCGACCATGATCTGGAAGGAGCGGGAGTAGAGAAAATCGCCGACCAGTACGCTCGGGGCGTTGCCCCATTTGGCGTTGGCGGTGGCGTTGCCTCGTCTCAGTTCGGAGTTGTCGACCACGTCGTCATGCAGCAGGGTGGCGGTATGGATGAACTCGATCACCGCCGCCAGCGGGATATGTTGCTGGCCCGAGTAGCCGCAGGCGTTGGCCGCAAGCAGCACCAGCAGTGGGCGCAGGCGCTTGCCTCCGCTTTCAACTATGTAGTGGCCGATACTCTCCACCAGCGGGACATTGGATCCGAGGTGGTTGAGTATATAGTCGGTGACCGCGTCGAACTGCGGTTCAATCAGCGGGTTGAGCTGGTGTGGCTGCATGGCGTTACGATGTCGGTCGACAGAATGGTTCGCCGCATGCTAGGGACAAGGCCTCGGGGTGTCAAGAAAAGGGCGCTGCTGCTGGACAATACATAGGCTAAAGTACTTGAGTCGGTGGCTGGGTTTGTGTAGAATTTCGCGCCCTGAGCCTGTCCATCTTTAGCTCCCTATCATAGGGTGCCGCCGGTCGCGAGACCGTCGTGCCTGAAACCCTTAGAAGTAGGTGTTACCCATTTCAGTAGCCGGGCAGGCCTTACACTGGAGAAAAACATGTTTGCAGTTATTGTGAGCGGTGGTAAGCAGTACCGCGTTCAGGAAGGCCAGACTCTGAAGCTGGAAAAGCTGGCGGTAGAGCCGGGTGCCAACGTCGAGTTCGATCGTGTACTGCTGGTTGGCAATGGCGACGACGTCAAAGTCGGTGCGCCGGTTGTTGATGGTGCCAAGGTTGCGGCTGAAGTCGTATCTCATGGCCGTGGCGACAAAGTGAGCATTATCAAGTTCCGTCGTCGTAAGCACCACATGAAGCGTCAGGGCCACCGTCAGTGGTTCACTGAGGTTAAAATCACTGGTATCAGTGGCTAATCAGACAGGAGATTGAACAATGGCTCATAAGAAGGCTGGTGGTTCTACGCGCAACGGTCGCGATTCACAGGCGAAGCGTCTGGGTGTAAAGCGTTTCGGTGGTCAGAGCGTCATCGCGGGCAACATCCTGATCCGTCAGCGTGGTACCAAGTTCCACGCTGGTGAGAACGTAGGTCTGGGCAAGGATTTCACCCTGTACGCCAAGGCGGACGGTGTTGTGAAGTTCGAAGTAAAAGGCCCGAACAATCGCAAGTACGTCAGCGTGGTTTCTGCCTGAGCGGCACGCTGAAGTAGAAAAAAAGCTCCGCCAAGGCGGGGCTTTTTTTATGTGCAGGATGTACGCTGGGCTGCGGGCGCATGGAAGTGCGGGAGTGGTGTTATTGAGCGGGCTAAACCGCTACGGTGTCCCTTTGATTGCGGGGGCGGTACCTGATCTTTCGGGAGGAAGCAGATGAAATTTGTCGATGAGGCGATCATTACGGTTGAGGCCGGCAAGGGCGGCAACGGGTGCATGAGCTTTCGGCGCGAGAAGTTTATCCCGAAAGGGGGGCCGGATGGCGGTGATGGTGGTGATGGCGGCTCCGTATTCGTCGAGGCGGATGAGGGGTTGAACACGCTGATCGACTATCGCTACACCCGTCGCTACAACGCACGCAATGGTGAAGGTGGTCGCGGCGGTAACTGTACTGGCGCCAAGGGTGAGGATCTGGTGTTGAAGCTGCCGGTAGGTACCACGGTGGTGGATATCGATACCGACGAGGTGCTGGCGGATCTGACGAAGGTTGGTCAGATCGAAAAAATCGCCCAGGGTGGTTTTCATGGCCTGGGTAATACCCGCTACAAGAGCAGTGTAAACCGGGCGCCGCGGCAGACCACCAATGGCACGCCGGGCGAGCTGCGTAACGTCCGTCTCGAGCTGAAGGTGCTCGCCGATGTTGGTTTGTTGGGGCTGCCCAATGCGGGCAAGTCGACCCTGATCCGCTCCATCTCGGCGGCCAAGCCCAAGGTGGCGGATTATCCCTTTACCACTCTGGTGCCGAACCTGGGCGTAGTGCGCACCGAGGCGCATCGCAGCTTTGTGGTCGCTGATATCCCTGGCATTATCGAGGGGGCGGCCGAGGGTGCCGGTCTGGGGATTCGCTTCCTCAAGCATCTGGCGCGCAATCGCGTGCTGCTGCATCTGGTGGATATGGCGCCCTGGGATGAGGTTACGCCGGCAGAGGCGGCGGTTACCGCGGTGGCTGAACTGACCAAGTTCAGTCCGACACTGGCCGAGCAGCCGCGCTGGCTGGTGCTGAACAAACTGGATATGGTGGCGGCCGAAGAGCAGGATGCTGCCTGTCAGGCGGTGGTTGATGCGCTGGGCTGGTCTGGGCCGGTCTATCGGGTGTCGGCGCTGAACAAGCAGGGGCTGCAGGGCCTGGTGCGCGATCTTCAGGATTTTCTGGATGCCCGCGCAGCGGCCGTGGCGGAAGATCCTTCGCTGTTGGAGCAGGAGCGCGAAACGCGTGCGATTATCGATGCTGAGGCGCGCGAGAATCTCGAGCGGCTTAAGGCCGAGGCGCGTGCAAGGCGTCAGGCGGCCGCCGACGGCTTGGATGATGACGATTTTGATGACGACGACTACGATGTCGACGTCGAGTGGGTGCGCTAACGGCAGCGGATGTAAAGAGGATAGACGGTGGTGGCGGGTCGCGAAGGTTTGGCGCGCGGTGGGCGCTGGGTTGTTAAGATCGGGAGTGCGTTGCTGACCAATGATGGTCGCGGGCTGGATCTCGCGGCGATCGGGCATTGGGTCGATCAGGTGGCGCAGTTGCGCGCCCGTGGCGTGGAGGTGGTGCTGGTCTCGTCCGGCTCGATTGCCGAGGGGATGAAGCGCCTGGGTTGGCGCGAGCGACCGAAAGAGGTGCATCGTCAACAGGCGGCGGCTGCAGTGGGGCAGATGGGGTTGGTTCAGGCGTACGAATCCAGCTTTGCGCGCCACGGTTTGCACACCGCTCAGGTACTGCTGACCCATGATGATCTGTCCAATCGCAAGCGTTACCTGAATGCGCGCTCGGCATTGAGTACGTTGATCGATCTGGGCGTGATTCCGGTGATCAACGAGAACGACACCGTGGTGACCAGTGAGATTCGCTTCGGCGACAACGATACCCTCGGGGCGTTGGTCGCCAATGCGATCGAGGCGGATGCGTTGATCCTGTTGACCGATCAGTCGGGGTTGTATGAAGCGGATCCGCGCTCGACGCCGGATGCGCCTTTTGTGCATCAGGCGCGTGCGGAAGATGATCGTCTTATCGCCATGGCGGGCGGCGGTGGCAAGCTGGGGCGCGGCGGAATGGCGACCAAGGTGCGTGCGGCGCGTCTGGCGGCGCGCTCCGGTGCGCAGACGGTAATCGCCAGTGGGCGTGAGCCCGATGTACTGTTGCGTCTGTTTGCCGGCGAAGAGCTGGGCACGTTGCTGGTGCCGGAGAAAGAGCCGGTGGCGGCGCGCAAGCAGTGGATCGCTGGTCATCTGCAGGCCAGGGGTACCCTGGTGCTGGATGCCGGTGCGGTCAGGGCGTTGGTCTCGGGTGGTAAGAGCTTGCTGCCGGCGGGGGTCAAGTCGGTATCCGGTGAGTTCTCGCGCGGTGAGATGGTGTTGATGCTGGATGAGGCTGGCGCGATCGTTGCGCGTGGCCTGGTCAATTATGGCGTCGAGGATGCGCGTCGTATCATCGGCTTCGCCAGTAGTGAGATCGTCGAGCGCCTGGGGTTTATGGGTGAGCCGGAGCTGGTGCACCGCGACAATCTGGTGCTGGCCTGAGGTGCTGATATATTGTTCGATCAAGCCGGCTTCGCTGCCGGCTTTTTATGTGCAGGATGCACGGTATGCCGCGGGCGCAGGGATACGCACGAGCGGCAATGTGTGGGTTGTGCAGGGCTTCTTGGTTGGGTGAATTATAGGCACAAAAAAACCGGCTTCGGCCGGTTTTTTTGGAGCGTTGATCAGCGGGCTGCTTACGCGGCCATCGCCTTGATCCGTGCATTCAGACGGCTCTTGGTGCGAGCGATCTTGTTCTTCTTGAAGATGCCCTTGTTGACAGAGCTGTCCAGCAGCGGCTGGGCAACCTTGTAAGCGTCCTGGGCGGCAGCCTGGTCGCCGCTGGCGATGGCTTTCAGAACTTTTTTGAAATAAGTGCGCACCATGGAGCGCAGGCTAGCGTTGTGCTGGCGACGCTTTTCGGCCTGGCGAGCGCGTTTACGAGATCCTGCGGAATTCGCCACGATCTGGCTCCTCAAAACTTAGTAGTGATTCAGAATACGACGTATGAGCGTCGAAAAATTAGACGCGAGATTATTCATGGTACGGCGCCGGGTGTCAAGCCCGTGTCTGTTTTTTAATGGGCGCTTCGCCACTGGCGCTGGCCGCTGTATGATCTGCGCTGCTTATTATCAACGATTAACCTCGGTGACTTAACCAGGCTATGGAAGCTCCAGTGCCCGAACAGAAAACCCGTTCAGTCGGATTGCTCCGATCAAGCAGTGTCGTCGGCCTGATGACGATGCTCTCGCGCGTACTGGGCTTGGTGCGCGATGTTGTGATCGCGGGCTATTTTGGTGCCAGCGGAAGTGCTGACGCTTTTTTTGTCGCCTTCAAGATACCCAACTTTCTGCGCCGCCTGTTTGCCGAGGGTGCCTTCTCTCAGGCATTTGTTCCGGTCCTGTCCGAATACCGCAGCCAGCGCGACCTGGCCGCGGTCCAGCAGTTGGTGCACAGGGTTGCGGGTTCACTGGGTTCCGTGCTGATGTTGGTCACGTTGCTCGGGGTGATTGGCGCGCCGTTGCTGGCGGCGTTATTTGCCCCGGGCTTTTACTTGGCTGGCGGGGATAAGTTCGAGCTGGCGGCGCAGATGCTGCGGATCACCTTCCCCTATCTGATGCTGATCTCGCTGACCGCGTTCTGCGGTGCAATCCTCAATGCATACGGCCGCTTCGCTATCCCGGCGTTTACCCCGGTGCTGCTGAATCTGACCCTGATCGGTTCGGCGGTGCTGCTCAGTCCGTTGTTCGATCCACCGATCCTGGCGCTGGCCTGGGGTGTGTTTATGGCCGGTGCTCTGCAGTTGCTGTTCCAGTTGCCGTTTTTGGCCAGGTTGCAGCTGCTGCCGATACCTCAGCGAGGCTGGAGGGACGAAGGCGTACAGCGGATCTTGCGGTTGATGCTGCCCGCGCTGTTCGGCGTGTCGGTGGCGCAGATCAACCTGCTGCTGGATACGGTGCTGGCCTCCTTTCTGCAGACCGGCAGTGTCTCCTGGCTGTACTACTCCGACCGACTTTCCGAGCTGCCGTTAGGGGTGTTCGGCATCGCTATTGCGACCGTGATCCTGCCCAGCCTGTCCCGTCGCCATGCCGAACAGTCGTCCGAGCATTTTCGCCAGACGCTGGATTGGGGCGTGCGCATGGTGTTGCTGATCGGGGTTCCGGCGGCACTGGCGCTGGTGGTGCTGGCCGAGCCGCTGCTGGTGACGCTGTTCCACTATGGCGAGATGAGTGCTCTGGATATCGAGATGTCGGCGCGCAGCCTGCGCGCCTATGGCCTGGGCTTGGTGGCGTTCATGCTGATCAAGGTGGTGGCGACCGGCTTTTTCTCACGCCAGGATACCAAAACCCCGGTCAAGATCGCGATGCAGGCGATGGCGGCCAATATGGTGCTCAACCTGATCCTGATCTGGCCCTTGGCCCATGCCGGTCTGGCACTGGCGACCACGCTTTCGGCGTATATGAACGCCGTGCTGCTGTTGCGCGGCCTGCTCCAGGCTGGCGTGTTCTCCTGGCAGCCTGGTTGGCGTATCTTCGTGATGCGCCTGGTAGCGGCAAGCGGCGCGCTCTGTGTGCTACTGATCTGGCTGAATACCCCCACCGAGCAGTGGCTGGCAGCGGGGTTGTGGCAGCGTGTGCAGTGGATGTCCGTGCTGGTTGCCGGTGGACTGGGTATCTATCTGCTGGTATTGGTGGCCTGCGGACTCAGGTTGCGTCATCTGCGCGGTTAGCAGGGTTTGCCGGTGTGCAGGACTTAATCAATACTGGCGATGTGCGCTATACTCCTGCGTTCGCATTTGACAGGCACGGCATTCGCGGTGGCTTTTCTCGACCTATGGGTCTCGGGTTCTAGGGGTAAAAGATCAGATCGCGTATGGAATTGATCCGCGGTTTACACAATCTGCGTGAGCGCCATCGAGGCTGTGTCGCGACCATCGGCAACTTCGATGGCGTGCACCTTGGGCATCAGCGTGTGCTTGAGCAGCTGCAGGCAAAAGCGGCAGAGCTCGGCCTGCCCAGCGTGGTGATCATCTTTGAGCCTCAGCCGCGTGAGTTCTTCTCGCCGGATCAGGCGCCGCCGCGGTTGACGCGCTTCGGCGAAAAGGTTCGCTTTCTCGAGTTCAAGGGTGTCGAGCGCGTGCTCTGCCTGATGTTCAATACTCGACTGCGCAGTATGTCGGCGGACCAGTTTATCGAGCAGCTGCTGGTGCAGAAGCTGGATATCCGTCATCTGGTTGTCGGTGACGATTTCCGTTTCGGTTGCGACAGGCGGGGAGATTTTGAGCTGCTCAAGAGCGCCGGCGAGCGCATCGGCTTCTCGGTGGAGGAGACCGCTACGCTGGAGGTCGACGGCGAACGGGTCAGCAGCTCAAGGGTTCGGGCGGCTCTGCAAGCACATGAATTTGACCTTGCCGGCCGACTCCTGGGGCGTCCATACCGGGTCGTAGGACGCGTGATGCATGGCCAGAAACTGGGGCGGCAGCTCGGCGCGCCGACCGCCAATGTGCGTATGCACCGCTTCGCCTGCCCTTTGCGTGGCGTGTATGTCGTGCACGGCCTGATCAAGGGCCAGCGCTATCCGGGTGTCTGTAATGTCGGGATCAGGCCGACCATTCATGGCCGTCAGCCGGTACTCGAAGTGCACCTGCTGGATTTTCAGGGCGACCTGTATGGCGAATTGATGCAGGTGGAGTTTTTACATTTTCTGCGCGCGGAGCGTCGCTTCGACGGACTGGACGCGCTCAAGGTACAGATTAACGCGGATATCGAGGCAGCTCGCGACTGGCTGGCCTTGGCATCGACGCAAAGTTGAAGCTGGGAACAATCCAACATGACCGATTACAAACCGACACTGAACCTGCCGGAAACGGCCTTCCCGATGCGTGGCAATCTGCCCGCCCGCGAACCTGCACGCCTGGAGCGCTGGGCACAGATCGATCTCTACGCCAAGCTGCGCGAAGAGGGTAAGGGGCGTCCGCAGTTCATCCTGCACGATGGCCCCCCCTACGCCAACGGCAACATCCATATCGGTCATGCGGTGAACAAGGTGATCAAGGATATGATCGTCAAATCGAAGACGCTGAGCGGCTTCGATGCACCCTACGTGCCGGGTTGGGACTGCCACGGTCTGCCGATCGAGCACAAGGTCGAAACGATGATCGGCAAGGCGGGTGAGAAAGTGCCCTACCGTGAATTCCGTCAGAAATGCCGCGAGTATGCCCATGAGCAGGTGGAGGGGCAGAAGGCGGACTTTATCCGCCTTGGCGTGATCGGCGACTGGGACAACCCCTACCTGACGATGAACTTTGAAACCGAGGCCAATATTGTCCGCGCCCTCGGCAAGATCATCGACAACGGCCACCTGGTCAAAGGCTACAAACCGGTGTACTGGAGTGTTGTCGGTCAGTCTGCGCTGGCTGAGGCCGAGGTGGAGTATCAGGAGAAGACCTCGACCGCGATCGATGTGCGCTTTACTGCCGTGGATCAGGACAAGGTGCTGAAACTGTTCGGTACCGAAGCGGGTCAAGGGCCCGTCTCCGTGGTGATCTGGACCACCACGCCCTGGACCATCCCGGCCAACCAGGCGGTATCCCTGAATGGCAACCTCGACTATGCCCTGGTCGAAACCCAGATCAACCAGGGGCCTGAGCGTCTGGTGCTGGCCGCCGAGATGGTCGACGCCATCATGGCGCGTTGGGGCGTACAGCAGTACCAGGTGCTGGCGACCTGCAACGGCAGCGCGCTGGAACTGCTGCAGTTGCAGCACCCGTTCTACGACCGTCAGGTACCGGTGATCCTCGGTGATCACGTCACCACCGATGCCGGTACCGGTGCGGTGCATACCGCGCCGGATCACGGTATGGAGGATTTCGTCGTCGGCCAGCAGTATGGCCTGGGTACCCTGAATCTGGTGCAGTCCAACGGTACCTACACCGATGACGCCGGTGAATTTGCCGGCGTGCACGTCTACAAGGCGGATGAGCCGATCTGCGACGCGCTGGGGCGCGAAGGCAAGCTGGTACACAAGAAACGCTTTGAACACAGTTATCCGCACTGCTGGCGCACCAAAACCCCGTTGATCTATCGCGCCACGCCGCAGTGGTTCATCTCCATGGAGGAGAAGAAACTCAAGGCGCACGCGCTGACGGCGATCAAGGGGGTGCAGTGGTTCCCGGAGTGGGGCCAGAACCGGATCGAGGCGATGGTCGAACAGAGCCCGGACTGGTGTGTCTCCCGGCAGCGCACCTGGGGTGTGCCGATCACCCTGTTCACCCATAAGCAGAGCGGTGAACTGCACCCGCGTACCCGGGAGCTGATCGAACAGGTGGCGCAGAAGATCGAGCAGGGCGGTATCGACGCCTGGTTCGAACTCGACGCGGCGGAGCTGCTCGGCGACGAGGCGGCCGACTACGACAAGGTCACCGATACCCTGGATGTCTGGTTCGACTCCGGCGTGACCCACTACTCCGTACTCGAACAGCGTGACGGCCTGCGCTTCCCGGCGGACATCTACCTGGAGGGCTCGGACCAGCATCGCGGCTGGTTCCAGTCCTCACTGAAGACCTCCATCGCGATCAACGACTGCGCGCCCTACAAGCAGGTGCTGACCCACGGTTTTACCGTCGACGAGAAGGGCTACAAGATGTCCAAGTCGCTCGGCAACGTCATCGCACCGCAGGAGGTGACCGATACCCTGGGTGCCGACATCCTGCGCCTGTGGGTGGCGTCCACCGACTACGCCGGCGAGATGGCGGTGTCCCAGCAGATCCTGCAGCGTACCGCGGACTCCTACCGCCGTATCCGCAACACCGCGCGCTTCCTGCTGGCCAACCTGAACGGCTTCGATCCGGCCACCGATATGGTGGCGCCGTCGGAGATGCTGGCGCTGGATCGCTGGGCCGTGGGCGCGACGGCGGCACTGCAGAAGAAGGTGATCGATGCCTACGACAGCTACCGCTTCCTCGACGTTTACCAGCAGGTGCACAACTTTTGCGTGCGTGAGCTGGGCGGTTTCTACCTCGACATCATCAAGGATCGCCAGTACACCACCAAGCCGGACAGTCTGGCGCGCCGCTCCTGCCAGAGCGCGCTGTTCCATATCGCCGAGGCGCTGACCCGCTGGATCGCGCCGATCCTGAGCTTCACCGCCGAGGAGATCTACGAGGTGCTGCCGGGCGAGCGCCGCGACAGCGTGCTGCTGACCAGCTGGTACGAAGGGCTGGCGGCGTTTGCCGATGGCGATGCCTTCGGTCCGGCGTTCTGGCAGCGGGTGATGGCGGTCAAGGATGCGGTCAACAAGTGCCTGGAAGATGCCCGCAGCGAGAAGCTGGTTAAGGCCTCATTGGCGGCCGAGGTGACCCTGTATGTCGATGACAAGCTTGAGTCTGATCTGGCCCGTCTCGGCGACGAGCTGCGCTTCGTGCTGATCACCTCCGTGGCGCAACTGAAGCCGCTGAGCGAAGCCGGCGATGCGCGTGCAACCGATGTCGACGGACTGAAAGTGGCGGTGAAAGCCTCGGAACAGGCCAAGTGCGCGCGCTGCTGGCATCACCGTGAGGATGTCGGTCAGCATCCGGAAGAGCCCGAACTCTGTGGTCGCTGTATCGAGAACGTCAGCGGCAACGGAGAGCAGCGCCAGTACGCCTGATGACTCATATCCCTGCAAAAGCCAGCGCCCTGCGCTGGCTCTGGATCACCCTGCTCGTCATTCTGCTTGACCTGGGCAGTAAGTACCTGGCCGATACGATGCTCGAGTACGCCAGGCCTGTGCCTGTTCTGCCGGTCTTTGACCTGACGCTGCTCTATAACAAGGGTGCTGCATTCAGCTTTCTGTCCGGTGCCGGCGGCTGGCAGCGCTGGCTGTTTATCCTGATCGCCTGCGGGGTCAGTGCGCTGTTGCTGATCTGGATGCGACGCACCCCGGTCAGCCCCTGGTGGTTGGGCGCGGGTCTGGCGCTGCTGCTCGGCGGCGCGCTGGGTAATCTCTATGACCGGATCGTCCATGGCCACGTGGTCGACTTCATCTCTTTA
>NZ_JAHREP010000031.1 GCF_019084545.1 Marinobacterium ramblicola | reverse complement strand
CATCGCGTGTCGCACGGAAGCGGTGCCACCGGCCCGGACCGGCACGCATCGTGGCTACGTAGTGCGATTGCCCTGCCGGTTTTCGAGGCAAAAACAGAGCTATAGGCAGCTCTGGGCACTCGGGTTATAGTGGTAGGTATAAGGCGACATGGAGTAGCACTGATGAAAATATCTGAGATCAAGAATAAAGAGCGGGTTATCGACGAGCTGTTGCTGTTCGTTCGCAAGGTGTTCAACGAACCGGAAATCTGCGATATCGCCAAGCAGGTTGCGCGCAAGTACATCAACGAAAAGGACGCGGATCAGCTCATTGCCGACGAAATATCCAACACCACCAACGTCAAGATCGGCATCGAAAAGAGCGATGCAGACCGGCTGTTCCTCGAGCTACTCAAGGATTTGGTCAGGGATGAAAAGGCGCTCTATTGAGGGAGCGCCCTTCAATTTACTGTTCTGCCACCAACCATTCGTTGCGTACAGCCTTCACAGCATCACATCCCAGTGCCTGGGCCAGCAGCGGTAGCGCCAGCTGCAACTGCTGATCGAGTTGCCAGGGCGGATTGACCACCAGCATTCCCGAACCATACATGCCACCGCTGTCGGTGGGCGCGACCTGCAGCTCGCTGCGTAACACCGCGCCCCCGACTCCGGCCTTGATCCCATCGATCAGCGTTCGCCAGCGGTTGGCCGCCAATAGCGGATACCAGATCGCAAATATTCCCGTCGGCCAGCGTCGCTGCGCCTTGCTCAGAAAACGCACCACTTGCGCATACTCCTCCTTGACCTCATAGGCGGGATCGATCAACACCAGTCCCCGACGCGGCGTCGGCGGCAACAGCGCACCCACGCCCTCATAGCCATCTCGATGATGCACGGCCACGCGCTCATCACGCTCGAACACCTGCCGCAGCGCCTCCACCTCGGCCGGGTGCAGCTCCATCAGCCGGATACGGTCGTCGGCACGCGCCATCCCGGCCGCGATGGTCGGTGAGCCTGGATAGTGCGTCAACGCCTCACCGCTATTGACCCGTTTCACCTGCTGCAGATAGGTCTGCAATGGTGCCGGCCATTCCTGTTGCCATAGCCGCGCGATCCCTTGCCGATACTCGCCGGTTTTCTGCGCCTGGGCATCCGCAAGGTCATAGAGCGCACGGCCACTGTGGGTCTCCAGATAGCTCCAGGGCTTCGTCTTGCGATTAAGCGCCTCCAGCAAAGTGGTCAAGACCAGATGTTTGTGCAGATCGGCAAAGTTGCCGGCGTGAAAGCCGTGCTGATAGCTGAGCATGGGAGCAGCCTTTTCGAAAAATCAGGGGCAGTGCCGCGTCACTGGATCCGCGGCACCTGAAGATGGGGGAACAGACTGGCCAGACCCGAGGCGATCTCCTTCAGACGCGGCCAGCTTTCGCCATACAGCACGGTATCGCCGGACTCGGCGTAGACGCCCATCAGTCCCGGCATACCGCTGTAAGGCTGATAGAGCGAGCCATTGGTCTGAGCGCTGCACTCGAAGTGGCCCGGCTCAGTTTTCGAGAACGACCAACCGTTACCACCCCAGACCGGCGGTTGATCGGCGCCCTCAACCAGACAGATACGGGCATGCTTCAGTACCAATGCGTACCCCGGCTGGCCATTACGCACCACATCGAAGGCATTCATCACCGCCCCCGGCGACACCGACAGGGTCACCAGCGCCCAGCGGTTTTCATCCAGGCTGCGCATGGTCACCACGGCCTGATGGCCGTTGGGCGAGTGGATCGCCCCACCGATGCGATAATCCCGGCTCATCGGCAGCGGGTTGGACATGCGGTACAGCGGCGCGCTGAGGTAATGGGCGATCAGTGACAGTGCCAGCTGCTGCTCTACCCCGTAACCACCCAGCATGGCGACATTCAACGGTTTCGGCGTGACCGAGCCGGCTGGTTTGGCCGGCTTGACCGGCTCTACCTTGCCGGCACAACCGGCCAACAGTGCCGCCGCCATGGCGGCAGCAAGCAGAGGCTTGAAATAGTGACCGAGCGGCATGCAAAAGGCTCCTTAACGTACGCTGGCGATATACTTGGACAGGTGTGCCATCTTCTCCGGATCGTCGTCGGCAAACTGCACTCGCACCTCGACATAGGGGGAGTCCTGCCGCGCTTCCGTGGCCTGCACCGACAACACGAAACCGTTCAGGCGCGCCACCGCATCACCGGACAGCTGCTCTATATCCACCACGACCTGGTCGAGCAGCACCGGAAATACCCACTCGTTTTTGATCACCACCTTCACTTCACGCAGGTTCAGGTCCTTGATCGCACACTTGAAGGTCTGGTTGCTGCAGCGCAGCTGCGCCAGCCCCTTGGGCTTGGGCATCGATTTGGAGGTCGGTTCCTTGCGAGTCCCATCCTCCTGCAACAGCTTGGCTGCACGCTCCTGCTGCTCCGGACTTAACCGTCCGCCCTTGCCCAACGCCTTGACGATCTTCTGCACCAGCTGCTCGCTGGTAAAGGGCTTGCCGAGGTAGTCATTGACCCCGGCCTGGATCGCTTTGAGCACGTATTCACGCTCACCACGACTGGTCACCATCAGGAACGGGACCGTATTGTACTCAGGCCGCGTCCGGGTCCACTGCAGCAGCTCCAGGCCGCTCATCTGCGGCATCTCCCAGTCGCACAGAATGATGTCATACTGGCGCGCCTGCATCGCTTTCATCGCATCCCGGCCGTTTTCAAACGCATCGACACTGCTGTCGGGAAAAGCATCGCGCACCATCGATGCCACACGCTCACGGATAAACCGTGCGTCATCGACCACCAACACCTTAATTTTACTCATCGATCAATCTAATTCCGTTTGATAGCGAATTGTGACACTGTCCCATAATCGCGGCGCCGACAGAAGCCCCACAATGCGAAGTCAACAGCGAACAGTGCCCCATTGTACCAGCGATGGAAACAGCTGCTATCGTCACCACGAACGGTTCGTGCTAGGTTGCTCCTACCAAGAGATAAGTGTCTCGGTTCACTGTCGGAGTTATGAGCTACTATGTCATTAACCGGATTCGCAAGCAGGGCGTTTTCGACACGGGAAAGGGGTAGGGCATTACTACAGGAAAGGAAAAGTGAACCCGAGGATCTGTCCGAGCAGCCCCTAAGGGGTAACTGTCGGTTCGGATCCAAACAGCACGAAGTCCGGCGCTGAGGAGTCACCATTGAACCGATGGTTGCAGTTGCTGACAAACCGGCTGCGCTTCAAGGTGCTCTGTGTCGCCTTGGGCGTTGCCGCGATCAGTGGCACCGGCGGCTGGCTGGGCCTTCGCTATACCGATAGCGTTAACACTTCGGTCACCGACACCAATGAACTCTACCTCCCCCTGCTGACCAACGCCGTCAACGCCTCCAACGCCATGCACAATCTCAGCCTGCTGGCACACAATCTGCTGCTGGCCTGCGAGCGTGCGGACGATTCGCACCGGGCGTTGATGAACGGTTCACTGGCCAAAAATATCGCCATCATCGATACCCTCGCACGGTTTCTGCAGGATACGGGGATCCGTGTCTATGAGGTCAAGGTCAGGTCAGCCAAGGAGGAGATGCTGAATGCGTTCGACAGCCTGTCCAACAGCTGCGATACACAGGTTTTGCTGCAGCAGGCATTCGAAGCCCGGCTGAGCGATATCGACAGCGCCATTACCGAGATCAACGGCGTAATCCGCGCACTGCGGAGCGACGCCCCCTCCGCCCCCAAGCCGATGCCCGAGGCGAGTACCGATAGCCGGGACAGGCTGGAGTTACAGCTTGACCTGATGTCGGCACGGCTCGGCGAGATCGGCACTGTGTTGCTGCACAACCACTCCAACACACTGGCCAAGAACGGTGACCAGGTCATCCGGCTGAACGAAGAGAAGATGGCAACGCTCTCGACCCAGTACGAGATCCTGGCCCCGTTGTTGGTCAAGAGCGGATTCACACGGGAGAACGACCTGATTGAGCATGCGTTGACGCAGATTTCGCAGGCGGTGTCTGGCCCGGACGGCATCCACGATATCTGGCGTCGAACCAGCCTGTTCCACTCCGGCACCATCATCACCCGTATGGCGATGAGCCGCACCGACATTGCACTGGCGTCGGCACTCAGTGGCATGGAAGCGGAGGCGCGCGCCCGCTACGCTCAGGCGTTGGCACATACCGGTCGCAGCATCGAAGAAGCGCGCTGGGTCGTGATCGGTGTCACCCTGGCGATCGCCGTGGTCTTACTGGCATCGGGCCTGCTCCTGGCGGCCGGTTTCGTGCGCCCGATCGAGAGCCTGAAAGCCTTTGTCATAAAACTGCGCGGATCGGAAGATCTGTCGCAACGCATGCCCGATCAACTGCTCGCGCGCAAGGATGAGGTGGGCGAGCTGGCGCACTCGTTCAACGAATTGATTGTCGACCTTGCGGATGCCCGCCAACACCTGCTGTCCGAATCCCAAGCCAGGATCAGAACGCAGTACGACCGCCTATCCTCCGCCATCGAGAGCATCCCGCAGGGGCTGTGCCTGATCGATGCCGACAACCGGCTGCTGATGAGCAACAGCCGTTTCATGACGCTGTACGAACTGACACCCGATGACCTGCGCGAAGGCACACCGCTGCAACAGGTGATGGACACCTGCATCGCCCGCGGCGCAAAGCCGATACGCCACGACGGAACGAGCGAACACCCCGAACGCTTCTCCGCCTTTTCGCGTAAACCGCTGGTCTTCAACTTCCGCAACCAACGCACCATCCTGGTGCGCACTGCCCGCACTCCGGAGGGCGGCCTGGTTTCGGTGCATGAGGATATCACCGAGCGCCGTCGTCAGGAGCAGCAGATCGCCCACCTGGCGTATCACGACACCCTGACCGGGCTGCCCAACCGTCGCCTGTTCCGAGACACCTTTGGCAAGCTGCTGGGAGACCCCGAGCAGAAACGCGAGGTCGCGCTGCTGTTCATGGATCTGGACCTGTTCAAGACGGTCAACGATACACTGGGGCACCCGCTGGGCGACCAACTGCTGGTCGCCGTGGCCGAACGCCTGCAGGCCTGCCTGCGCGACACCGACCGGGTCGCCCGCGTAGGCGGCGATGAGTTTGCCGTCCTGCTGACCGACGACTCCAGCACCGAGGAAGCGATCCGGATCTCGCGTCGAATCATCGACAAGATCGGCCGCCCCTACAATATCGAGGGTCATGTAATCGTCGTCGGCATCTCCATCGGCATCGCCATCAGCCCGCGAGACGGCCATGATCCGGACAGACTAATGAAGTGTGCGGACCTGGCGCTGTATCGAGCCAAGGACGAAGGCCGCAACCGCTACAGCTTCTTCGAACAGGAGATGGGTGCCCGCCTCCAGGCCCGCAGAACACTGGAGATGGAACTCAGACAAGCGGTCGATGCCGAGGCACTGGATCTGGCCTTCCAGCCTCAGGTGGATATCGCCACCGGCAAGATCCAGGGTTTCGAGGCACTGCTGCGCTGGCACCACCAGGAGCGCGGCTATATCTCCCCGGAGGAGTTCATCCCCATAGCCGAGGAGACCGGCCTGATCACGACCATCGGCCGCTGGGTACTGATGCGAGCCTGCCATGAAGCCCGCGACTGGCCGCTGCCACTGCAGATCGGGGTCAACATATCCCCGATCCAGTTCCGCGCCAAGACCCTGGCGGCCGATGTCAAAGCGGCCCTGAGCGCTTCGGGCCTGGCGCCGCACCGTCTCGAGCTGGAGATTACCGAAGGGATATTGATGCAGGACACCCTGACCAATCTGGAGCTACTCGAAGAGCTGCGCCGAATGGGGGTGCATATCGCCATGGACGATTTCGGTACCGGTTACTCCAGCCTCGGTTACATCCGCAAATTTCATTTCGACCGGATCAAGATCGACAAGTCCTTCGTCCACGATGTACTCAGCTCCAGTGACAGCCAGGCTGTGGTGCAGGCCGTTTGCGGCCTCTGCGCAACGCTGGGGATCCAGTCCGTTGCCGAGGGGGTCG
This sequence comes from Marinobacterium ramblicola, assembly GCF_019084545.1. Lineage (GTDB taxonomy): Bacteria > Pseudomonadota > Gammaproteobacteria > Pseudomonadales > Balneatricaceae > Marinobacterium_D > Marinobacterium_D ramblicola. The sequence continues at coordinate 43,869 of NZ_JAHREP010000031.1, read as the reverse complement.
AAGATGCGCAACAACTGGCGTTCCTGCGCCGCGAGGGCTGCTCCCAGGCCCAGGGCTATTACATCGCCAAGCCGATGACCGCCGCGCAAGCACGGGAAATGCTGACCAACAGGGTGGAGATACTGTAGACCATGACAACCTCAAACCTTACCCGCCGCCACTTCCTCGGCCTGGCCGCCGGCCTGGCCGGAGCTCTCTATAGCCCCGTTTCCCTGGCCGCGGACAACCGGTTGCGCTTCATGTGGTGGGGCAGCCGGGAGCGCGCCGAACTGACCCGCAACGCACTTGCCGCCTTCACCGCCGCCAATCCCGGCGCCGCCGTCGACACCGAATATCTGGACTGGCTCGACTACTGGCAACGCTTTGTCTCGCTGGTTGCCATACGGCAGACGCCGGACCTGATCCAGATGGACTACCGATACCTGAAGCTCTACGCCAACAACGGTGTGCTGCTGCCGCTGGATCGCTATCTCGGCAATCGCCTCGATATCGACTCCTTCGGCCAACACAACATCGACTCCTGCCGGGTTGACGGCAAACTCTACGGCGTAAACCTCGGCATCAACTCCACAGCGGCTGTCGTGGACAGAGAGGGCTGGGCCGCCGCCGGAGTCGAGCCCCCCAGCTTCGGCACCGACTGGGAGGCGTTCCGCGACAAGTGCGAGGCCTTTGCCAAGGGCAACCGGCAACCGAACTACTATGCCACACCGGATGCCGGCGGCATCACGATCGCGTTTGAGAACTGGCTCAGACAAAGGGGCAAGGGGCTCTATGACAGCGAGGGTCAACTCGGTTTCGAAACCGCTGATGCAGTGGAGTGGTTCCGCTATTGGGCCGATATCCGCGCTTTCGGCGGCTGCGTACCGGCCGACATTCAGGTGTTGGACAAACACTCGATCGAGACCTCGGTACTGATCCTCGGCTTCGCCGCGATGGACTTTGCCCACTCCAACATGCTGCTGAACTACCAACAACGCATCGCCCGCCCGCTCGACATCACCGCCTTTCCGGCCGACGCCGGCGGCCTACCCGGACACTACTACAAACCGTCGCAGATGCTCTCCGTGGGTGCCGGCTCGACAGCACCGGACCTCGCTGTCGAGTTGGCCAACTTCCTGGTGATGTCGCCCGAGGCGGTCAGGATACTCGGCGTCGACCGGGGCATTCCCGCCTCCCCGGCCATGCGCGAGGTGTTATCGCCCCAACTCAATGAAGTAGACCGGAAAACGATCGACTATATCGACAAGCTGGCACCCTGGATCGGGCCGCTCCCACCCACCCCACCGCTGGGCGCCGGTGAGGTCACTATCACGCTGCAAGGGATAGGACACGAGATCGCCTTTGGTCATCTGACGCCAAAACAGGGCGGTGAAAAACTGATCCGCGATGCAGCTGCTATCCTATCGAAGTAGCACACACATCGACGTCGATACATCCCTGATCGGCAAGCACCGTTGCCACCCCGGTTTTTACCCATTAAATCGATAATGGATATGAATTTAACCCGTTTAACAGATTTCAGGAGCAGGCGTAGAGTGGCCGGTATTGGTTCTTGACCGGAGGAGAGAGCATGACAAACCTGGTAAAAGAGACGGTGACCCACGTACACCACTGGAACGACACCCTGTTTTCCATCCGCACCAGCCGCGGACGGTCGCTGCGTTTCGAGAACGGTCACTTTGTCATGCTCGGGCTGGAGATCGAGGGGCGCCCGCTGATGCGCGCCTACAGCATCGCCAGCGCCAACTACGAGGAGGAGCTGGAGTTTTTCAGCATCAAGGTGCCCGACGGCCCGCTGACCTCGCACCTGCAGAATGTCCGGGTCGGTGACGAAGTGCTGGTCAGTACCAAGCCGACCGGGACATTGGTCAGCGGCCACCTGCTCGACGGCAAGCATCTCTACCTGCTGGCGACCGGGACAGGCCTGGCCCCGTTCATGAGCATCATCAAGGACCCGGAGATCTACGAGCAGTACGACAAGGTGATCCTGACCCACGGCGTCCGCTACACCTCGGAACTGGCCTACATGGACTACATCGAAAATGAACTGCCCAACAATGAGCTGTTCGGTGACCTGATCAGAGAGAAGCTGATCTACTACCCGACGGTGACCCGTGAGGCGTTCAAAAACAACGGCCGTCTGACCGACCTGATGCTCTCCGGTCGGCTGTTCCGTGACATCGGCCTGCCCCAGCCCAATACCGATGACGACCGGTTCATGATCTGCGGCAGCCCCAGCATGCTCAAGGATACCTGCGCCATACTGGATGGCTGGGGCTTCAACGAGTCGCGTCACGGCGAGCGCTCCCACTACGTCATTGAACGGGCGTTCGTGGAGCGTTAAATGAAGAGCGCCCCGGTAACGCGCCGGAGCGCTCTTTTCAGTGCATGCTCAGTCCGTCCAGAGTGATCCTGTACCGTTTTTTGTCGGCATCGTAATAGGTGCCGTAAAAGGCCGGATAGGCAAAGTCCGGGCTGTAGATCTGGGGCTGCTTTACCGGCGTTGAAACACTGGGCCGGGATTGCAGGAACGCCAGCGTCATCATCGGCTCCATGAAGATGATCCTGCCATCATAAAAGCCGTAGATAAAAGTTTGACTGAACGGCTTACCGTTGAACTCATCGCCGCCCGGATCGATCGCATGCGCCCCCATGTTCGGCACCTCGGTACCCTCTGGCAACACATAATCCACCGGCATATGGCTCGGCTCAGGTTGCCTATGGGCTCGGGCCAGATCCTCTCCGGTGGCGGTAATCGCGCTTCGCGCCTTCCCATCGATCAGGTAGAAATGGAAATCGAAATGGGGCACGTCGTACACCCCCGGGGGAATATGGCCCTGCGGATTCCATTCGACGCTGACATGGTCGTAGCCGCCGGCCTTCGCTTCAGGGGGTAACGTCAAGAGGTACTCTACCGCTCCATGCGACACCTGCTCCGGCAGCCCGTCCAATGCATCTTCGCTCATCAGGATACCAAGGGTCGTCACTTTCCCCTGCTCATCGAGCCTAACATAGGCGCGAGCCTCCCCCTTACCGACCGATACCGGCGGACCTTCATAGGAGCCCGCCAGCCCCTGCTCCTTTTGGAACTGGCTACACCCGACGGTAAAAATCGCCAACACGGCAAGTAACAGCTTGTGCAGAGTAACTGACCTGAATATCGCGATCTGGAACATAGGGACCTCCTTGCTCCATTTTAACGGCCGAGGCGGCCCCGCCCCGAAGCCGGTCTCAGTAAGGATGGTATCGCCGGACCTGTTTTGCCAGCTGACAGCCAGGCCGACCTATTCACCCCGGCGCAATCACGCCCACGCCACGCCTTGCCCACTGTCGATTTACACGGCCGCGCCTTGGCCATGCTCGCCATCACCGACTAGAGTTGTTGTGTTGGAGGGCATTCGCACCCTGCACCACCCAATCAACCTGCATGTAACCCAACAGCATGCCCAATAGGGACATTCAACCATGAAGAAAGCGATCTTCGCCGCAGGCATCGCAGCCGTCATCAGCTCTTTGAGCTTCGCCGAAACCCCGTCACCAGAGGGCGCCGAGGCGTACATCATCGCGCCCGCGGACGGGGCAACCGTACCGCAGACCTTCAGAGTGCAGTTCGGCCTCAAGGGGATGGGCGTCGCGCCGGCGGGTATCGACAAGGAAAATACCGGTCACCACCATCTGATGATCGATGGTACCGAGATGCCGATGATGGGCAGCGCCATGGGCAAAGAGGTGAAGCATTTCGGCGGTGGCCAGACCGAAACGACGCTAACTCTGGAACCGGGCCGACATACCCTGCAGCTGATTATGGGCGACCAGAGCCATATGCCGCACAACCCACCGGTGATGTCACAGAAAATCACCATCACCGTAGAGTAACGCGCCGGTTGGAACCCGCCGGGGTGGCACGGTCCAAACGCCCCGGCTTATTATCCACATCGACCGCCGCGCCGAAGCCACACCTCCTGGCGGAAGGCACCCAAGGCCGGCGGATGCGATGCGCTAACGCCCACCCGCCACATCAATGATCGATCCCGTCACGTAGGATGCCTCTTCAGAGAGCAGCCAGGCGATCGCACTGGCCACCTCTTCGGGTTGACCGCCCCGCTTCATCGGCAGTGTCGGCCCCACTCGATCGACCCGACCGGGCTCGCCACCGTCGGCGTGGATATCGGTATAGATCAACCCGGGGCTGACCGCGTTCACCCTTATCCCCTGCCCTGCAAGCTCGGTAGCCAGCCCCTTGGTCAGAGATTCGATCGCACCTTTGGACGCGGCATAATCGATATATTCGAATGGCGCACCGAGCCTGGCCGCCACCGAGGAGAGGTTGACGATCGCGCCACCGGACGGCAGCCGCCGGGCCGCCTCCCGACAACCGAGAAAGCAACTGATCAGGTTGACCTGCAACACCCGGTTGAACCGCTCCAGATCGATATCCACCAGCCGGGACTGGGTGAACAACACGCCGGCATTGTTGACCAGGTGCGTCACCGGCCCCAGGGCTCGCTCTGCTTCATCGAACAGACGCATCACATCGGCTTCGATCGACACGTCGGCCTGCAACGCCACTGCCTGTCCGCCTGTCGCCACGATCTGCGCCACCACCTCGTCGGCCTGCCGGACATGCGTGCGGTAATTAACACCCACCGCATAACCCCGTGCCGCCAACAATTTCGCCGTCGCCGCACCAATTCCCCGGCTGGCGCCGGTGATAATGACCACCTTGTCCATTACATATCAGCCTTTACTGTTCGGTCTCGGGGGTAACTCGTCGTAGGACGCTAAGCTATCCGGATCGCTAAACCAGATCGCCCGCGACGCACAGAATATATTCTGTGTCGGTCGCAGCTGAGGGTCACCATCCAGAGTACCGGCCGGCACCACCACCGCCTTACCGGTCTGAGCCATCCACGGCAGAGCCGAGCCACAGTGTCGGCAGAATGCGGTGGCGAAGTGTTTCGCCTCGGGCAGCGCAAAGCGTGCAACCAACTCCTCGCCTTTGGTCCAGCGGAACTGCTCGGGCAGGACAAACATATTGGCAGCAAAGGCGCTGCCGGTGAACTTACGGCAGCGCGAACAGTGACAGTACTGGAAGATGCCCAGATTGCCGGTGATCTCGTAGGTTACGCTGTTGCAGAGGCAACTGCCGGACACGCGATAGTCGGACATGGCGAAATTCCCTAGTGTTAACGGCAAGACACACGTCTCATTCTGGCCGCCAATCTCGCCCTACGGCAAGTCAGGGAGCAAAATCACTCAGGAAACTTCACCATCTTTCTGCTATTCAGCGCGCGACCAACGGAATAGCCCCGACTTTTTCCTGAGGATGGTCGCTACAGCGTGCTCATCGCAGGGTCGTCCGGCCATGCCGTAGCAGACATGCAGGGGCAGCAGATGCTCCTCGCGCGGATGACAGAAATGCGCATGGGGCGCGCGTTCCCACTCGATGAAACGCCGGGATCTTTCGGCCTCATCAATATCGGGGTTGACGCAGGTATCCAACAGCCAATCTTCGAAAGCCTGGTTGCGCGCCCGGATATCCGGTGTATCGGGGGCGAAAAACGCCCGCATGTTGTGGAACGAAAAACCGGAGCCGATCACCAGCAGGTTATTGTAGTCCAGCGCCTGCAGCGCCCGCCCGATCTGTAGATGGGTTTCGGCATCCAGGTTGTTGACCAGCGACAGCTGCACACAGGGTATATCCGCCCGCGGGTACATGACCTTCAACGGCACGAACATACCGTGGTCATAACCGCGTTTTTCATCCAACCGCGCGGCAATACCCGCACTCTGCAGCGCCTGGCAGACCTGTTGCGCCAGTGCAGGCTCGCCGGGACTGGGATACTGAATTTCATACGACTCGGGGGGGAAGCCGTAGTAGTCATAGATCAAGCCAGGCGCTGCACCCGAGGTGATGGTCGGCACCGCCTCCTCCCAGTGGGCACTGATCACCAGAATCGCATCGGGCTGGCGCATCTTGGCGGCAAACTGTTCAAGGCTGTTGACCATCTCCCGGTGATCAGGGTCGCCCAGCAGCGGCATCGGACCGCCGCCATGGGAGAGAAACAGGATATCGGTCCGCTTATTCATGATCATCTCACCTATCAAGGTTCACGCGATTCAACTATCTATCGCCAAGTTTAATTCGATAACGGTCCAACCGGCACGATACCGTTGGGGTTGAGCGTTTGAATGGAGTAATAGCCGGCTTTGCCAGGTGTGTCAGGTCACCGCCTCGACAACGCCCCCGGCGTCAGGATTCGCCTGACTCAGCCATGCCTCACTAAGTCTGATGCGGTTGCACTTGAACAAGCCGTGGCAGGCGACATCAACAGATCCAGGCAGGACTGCTGATGATTGGATGTTACCCACTGTACTATCTCCAGTTGTGATAATTAACCGCAAAATTATTGCTTCATTAACAACATAATATTGATAATTAGCGTTTCCCTATGCACTCCGAAGCAGGAGACAGCGATGGACCGTATCGACGCGATGCGCACCTTTATCACCGTCGCAGGCGAAGGCAGCTTCGCTAGGGCGGCGGAACGGTTATCCATGTCACCACAACTGGTCAGCAAATACGTCGGCCAGTTGGAACAGCAGCTCGGTGCGCGGCTGCTGAATCGAACCACGCGCCGGGTACACCTGACCGAGGCGGGCGCGCGTTATTACCGGCGGGCACAGCAACTGCTGGACGAACTGGATGACCTGGAAAGTCAGGTCGGCGATATGCAGACCCAGGCTCAGGGCCTGTTGCGAATTAGCGCCCCGGTCTCCTTCGCCAGCCGCCACCTGGCACCGCTGCTCTGCGCTTTTCAACAGGCGCATCCCGCGGTGGGCATCGACCTGCAGCTCAGCGACCGCAAGGTCGATATCGTTGAGGAGGGATTCGATGTCGCCCTGCGCATCGGCCGATTAAAAAGCTCTTCGCTGGTCGCCAGACGCATCGCCCCGGTGCGGCTGTTGCTATGCGCCTCGCCCGATTATCTGACCCGGCATGGCACGCCAACTAGCCCGGAACAGCTGAAAGAGCATCGCTACCTGCGCTACAGCCATATGGAAAGCGACCCCAGTTCGACCCTGTCCAGCGGACTGCGGCACAGCGCCGGCGACCTGGTCACCAACAATGGCGACGTTCTGGTCCAGGCCGCGATTCAGGGCGCCGGGATCGTGATGCAGCCAACCTTCATCTGCGGCCCGGCCATACATGAGGGCAAGCTCAGGGTGATCCTGCCGGAGTACGAACCCGAGCCGTTGGGCCTCTATGCGGTCTATGCCCACCGACAGCTGATGGCGAGCAAGGTACGCCGCTTTATCGACTTTGTGAGCGGCTATTTCGGCGACATACCCTACTGGGATCGATTCGAGTGATCAGGCCCGGCATCTGGGGTATGATCACTTTTCATCTTGGATCTCGCCTGGCGTTCATCACACGCGATACCCTCGCCGATCGTTAAGTCGTTCAGTTGCGTCGAATAGAGACTATGCTCTGTTGAGCAGCACCATTCATGGAGTCACCCACCTTGTCCGACACGCCCCAGGTTCTGATGGCCCGACAGCCGATCTTCGACCGCAATCTGCGCGTCGTAGCTTATGAGCTGCTCTACCGCAGTGACGACGAAACCAAAGTCGCCAATGTACTCAACGGCCGTCACGCAACCTGCAACGTGCTGATCAACGCTTACAGCAGCATCGTGGATAACCAGACCCTGCGTCAGCTTCCGGTATTTCTGAACCTGCCACGGCAGATGCTGGAAACCGACTCACTGCCGGCGCTATCGCCCAAGCAGGTGGTGTTTGAACTGCAGGAGGAGCTGGCGGCTAACGACGTATCGATCGAATCCATAAAACGCTACAAGCGCGCGGGATACCGCATCGCGCTGGATAACTTCGTTTATGATCGTGCATTCGACGAGTTGCTCGACCATGTCGATATCGTACGCCTCGATATCCGCAAACTGGGCATTGCCAAGATGCATGACCAGGTGCGCTTGTTGAAACGTTTCGGTGCCACGCTACTGGCCGAAAAGATCGAAACCCATGCCGAACTCGAAGATTGCATCGCACTGGGTTTTCAACTGTTTCAGGGCTATTTCCTGAAGCACCCGGAGATTGTTGCCGGTCGCCGTATCGAATCCAATGAGACGATCCTGCTCCAGCTTCTGTCTGAACTGCTCAAGCCCGAGCCGCAGGAGAAGCGCCTGGTCGAGTTGATCGAACAGGATCCCAGTCTCAGCTACCGCTTACTCTCGATCGTGAACTCCGCAGCGATGTCACGTACACGGAAGATCGACAGCCTGATGGAAGCTCTGGTGATTCTAGGTCTTACCGAAGTGCGCAAATGGGTCTCGCTGATCGCTCTCTCCGGACAGAAAGCAAAACCTGCGGAACTGACCCGCCAGGTACTGATCGCCGCCTGCATGTGCGAACAGCTTGCCGAGGAGCTCAAGCTGCCGGGTATATCACCAAGTACAGCCTTCTTGTGTGGCATGCTCGATCGCATCGACGCGCTACTGGATATCGAGAAAAGCGCCGTTCTCGACCAGATCGCGATCAGCGATGCGATGAAAGCCGCGATCATCGACCATGAGGGCGAGTTGGGCCAGCTGCTGACACGAGTCTCCGCATTCTGTGACGGCTTCTGGAGCCGTATACGCATCTCCGATCACCCGCTCTACCATCGCGCCAATCTGGAAGCGATGGGGTGGGCCGATCGAACGCTGGCGATGATGGGCTAAAGATCCGAAGCCAGCCTAAGCGTCCAACCTCCTGTCTCCTGCCCCACCTGGATAAGGCCCTAGCCGGCTCAAACCTCCAGTAAAAACCTGTGCCACTCCTTCGCAAAAATAGATGAAAAAAAGTTAACAAAAAGCGGATTTTTTGTAGTTTGAATTGGTCATTTTTTAGGCGCATCATTCGCTGCAAATATCGATATAAACAACGTTTTATATCTAACTAATGAGCGATTTCCATGAGATATCGCCACAAACGAGGCCCCTCTCATGTCTACATATGATCTTCAGCTGAATTCACAGTCTAACAATCCGTTGTACTGGGATGCGCTGCGCGTCCAGTTTCCGGCAGACAATCTGGCAGTGCGCGCTTACCGCTCACTGGCCCAGCGCCTGACCGAATGGAAATACCGCCGCGCCCTGGTAAGCCTGCTCAACTACGACGACCACGTACTGGAAGATATCGGTATGACCCGTGGCGAGCTGATCATGGCGATCGAACTGCCGCTGACCCAGGATGCCAAGCAGGCACTGGGCCGCTGGCGCGAAGAGCGTCGGATCACCGGCTAAGCGCGCTCAAGGCACCCAGCAGCGCCCGGATTTAAACTGACTGCCTGATCTCCCCCATAACGATCAGGTAGCAGATGCGCCTCACCCGGGACGCTGCTGGTGCAGCTATCTGTATCATCCACCCGACTTAGCTCTCTCCTGAACCACCGACCTCCCTCCCTAGTGCGTCAGTTCAGGCCAACCTGTCCCTGAACATAAAAAACACCGCACCAACCAGACACAAACCCGCCCAGAGATAATCCAGTTTCAACGGTTCCTTCAGGTAAAACAGTGCGAACGGCACGAACACACTCAGCGTGATCACCTCCTGCATGATCTTGAGCTGACTGACGTTCATCACCGTGTAGCCAACCCGGTTGGCGGGCACCTGGAACATATACTCAATCAGCGCAATCCCCCAGCTCAACAAGGCCGCTATCAACCATGGCTTGCCACTCATCTCCTTCAAGTGCGCATACCAGGCAAAGGTCATAAACACGTTGCTGCAGATCAGCAGCAGTATCGAGATGGCAAAAGGGTTCACGAAAGCCTCGGACGAATACGATCAGGAGATGGTGCGGCGGAATCGCCGGCAGACGCTGTCGAAGAAGGTCGACAGCCGGGACTTTTTACCACGGTATCGGATGCTGAGGAACCAGTCCCAGAGCTAATTTATGGTTTGGCGTGAGCCAGCCTGTGGACAATGACCTGCTTGGCCCCCCACCGAACGGTATAGAAAGATATGCAGGGGTCGTAATCAGGCTCATTGTTCATCTCCCAACGCTCTAGCCTCCAAAGTGTTTCACTTTTGTTACACACAACCTCACGCCTATTTATGCGGGCGAAATAATAAGGAAGAACGATATGAGGAGAATGAACAAAATCCTGGCAGGTCTGACGCTGGCGATCGCCAGCCTGAGTGCCGGCGCAACCGAGTTGACACATTGGCCAGCCGACGTTGCCAAGCAGCTGGACAACATGATCAGCGCCAACGCCAACAGCGGCGCCTACGCCGTATTCGATATGGACAACACCAGCTACCAGTACGATATCGAAGAGTCGCTGCTGCCCTACCTGGAGATGAAGGGCCTGCTTACCCGGGAGACCATGGACCCGTCGTTGAAGCTGATCCCGTTCAAGGACACCCCGGAGTTCAAGGAGAGCCTGAACAGCTACTACTACCGCCTTTGTGAGATCGACGACCTGGTCTGCTACCCCTGGGTGGCGCAGATCTTTGCCGGTTTCACGCTGCAGGAGCTGAAGGGCTACGTCGACGAGGTGATGGCCTACAACAAGAAGATCCCGATTCAGTACTACGACGGCGATAAGGTGGTCTCCGGCAGCGTCAACCCGCCCAAGGTGTTCGCCGGCATGACCGAGCTGTACAACCGGCTACAGGAGAACGGCATCGAAGTCTACGTGATGACCGCGGCCAGCGAGGAGATCGTGCGCATGATCGCCAGCGATCCCAAGTACGGCTACAACGTGAAACCGCAGAACGTCATCGGCGTCAACATGCTGCTGAAAGACCGCGACAGTGGCGCCCTGACCACTTCGCGCCTGCAGATCAAGAACGGTAGCTACGACCCGGCCAAGAACCTGTCGCTGGAGCTCACCCCCTACCTGATGAACCCGATGACTTGGTACGAGAGCAAACTGGGCTCAATTCTGGGCTGGATCGACCAGTGGAAAAAACCGGTCCTCGTCGCCGGCGACTCGCCGCTCTCTGATGGCTACATGCTGTTCAACGGCACCGACATGGACAAGGGCGGCCTGCGTATCTGGGTCAACCGCAAGGACAAGTACATGAAGAAGATGGAAGCCTGGTGGGCAGACGCAGCCGCCCAGCAGGAAGCGCTGGGCCAGGCGGTGACTGCCGACAAATCCTGGCTGGTAGTCAAGCCGGATCAGCTCCACTGAGCTGATCGCTAAGGTTATCACTGCATAAACGGCGGACAGCGAAACGCAGGGGCTGGGTAAAACCGGCCTCTTTTTTATGCCGGCCTTCGTCCCCATTATCGGAGTGAGCGCTCCATTCAGATCGGCCCCCGCTCCCCAATTCCCATTCTCGTCAGCTGCTTCAGCGCGACACAACAGCTATTGCCACTCCACCGACAACACACCTAATGATGAATAAAACTTAACCAGTTTTGGACTATTTGTCGTTTGTATCCATTCCGCTTAGGCAGCAAAATCCACCATATATAAGTTTTTAAGTTACATTTACATCCAGATTAATAGAGATATCCACAAGATATCGCCATGAAGAGAGGGCTTACCATGTCCGCATTCGATTTGTACTTAAATGCAGTTGAGTTAAACCGTCCCGTTAACAGCGACGCATCGCACAGCAAGCCGCGTACCCAAGGTGTCGCAACACGGGTCTACCGGGCTTTTCAACAGCGGCTGACCGAATGGAAGTACCGCAGGCAGCTTGCGAGTCTCCTCAACTACACCGACGCAGTGTTGGAAGATATGGGGACTAGCCGCGGCGAACTGATCGCGGCGATCGAACTCCCCCTGTCGGAAGATGCCGGCGAAACCCTGGCCAAATGGAAAGCCGAGCGCCAGGCCTTTGCTGACAAGCCGCTCAATTTTCATCTGCAGGGTTAGGTTTTTTGCCGAGTGGCGAGAGGAGCTCAGCGCGCTTCTCGCCGATAGTGGTCGAGACAAAACGCGAAAAGAGCCCACCGATAGATCAGCAGGCTCTAGAACAGCAGACTTAGACGGTCCAGCCTGGGTAAGGCCCCAAACTCGCCTCTGACCGATCAGGCAAACACGAAGTACTTACGTACCGTCTCCACCACTTCCCAGGTCCCCTTCATACCCGGTTCGATAACGAACACATCACCGGCCTTCAGGTGCTTCGGCTCTTCACCTTCCGGGGTGATGATGCAGTAACCGTCGAGGAAGTGGCAGAACTCCCACTTCTCGTAGTTCACCTCGAACTTGCCCGGGGTGCAGATCCAGGTACCCATGATCTTGCTGCCGTCCGCCGAGGTGTAAGCGTTCAGGTTCACGGTGTGCGGGTCGCCGCCGATGCGGGTCCACTTGGTGGCATCAACCACAGGCGTCGGGCAGGTTTCGCGCAGAACAGTGATGAAGTCGGACATGTCAGCTCCAGATAACCGATGAAAAGGTCCGACATTATGCAAGCTGTCATGTCACGCCAGATGTCTGGCATCGACACTTAAATACGCCGTTGAGGCGATCAAGCCTGCAATCGTTGCCGAGCGCGCCGGGAAAGCTGCCACCAGCATGACTGACGGCTGGCTGTTTGAATCGGGACGGGCGGCCGGTTAACCGCCCCGGAACCCTTTACCAACCAGATAAACCTCTCGCGAACGTGCCCTGGACGCTTCGGGCTTGCGCACGACGACGCTATCGAAGTGCTCCTTCACCGCTTTGACGAACTCTTCGTAACCTTCGCCGTGGAACACCTTGGCGATAAAACTGCCCTTGGGCTTGAGCACCTGACAGGCCATATCCAGCGCCAGCTCGACCAGATAGATCGACGACGCCTGATCGGCCGAGGCCACGCCACTGATGTTCGGTGCCATATCGGAGATCACCACATCCACCGGCGCGCCGCCCACGGCGCTCATGATCCGGTCGAACACCTCCTGCTCGGTGAAGTCGCCCTGGATGAACTCCACATCCGCCATCGCATCCATCGGCAGGATATCGGACGCGATCACCCGCCCCTTGGGTGCCACCAGCTTCGATGCCACCTGGGACCAGCCACCGGGAGCGGAGCCCAGATCCATCACCAACATGCCGGGTTTGATCAGCTTGTCCTTGTCATTGATCGCCAGCAGCTTGTAGCTGGCACGGGAGCGATAGCCGTCGACCTGAGCCTGCTTTACGAAGGGATCATTGACATGCTCATCGAGCCAGCGAGCACTGCTTTTGGAACGGGTAGGACGGGCCATGACTCACAACAACCGGATCTGAATGAAGGGCCCAATTGTACGCGCTCGATGCGGTACAGGCCAACGGCCCAAGCGCCGTCGCTTGCCTGACTTCACCGCCGGCGGCGGGTATAATTGCACCATCTTTTATGCCTTTGCCGGGTCAACCGGCCGGAAGCCCTAGCATGATTCGCCTCACCGAACTCTCCCTGCCGCTCGATCACCCCGAAGCGGCGCTGCGCCAAGCCATTCTGCAACGCCTGTCACTGGCCGATGATCAGCTGCTCGATTTCACCGTGTTCAAACGCAGCTACGATGCCCGCAAGAAGAGCACCGAGATCACCTTCGTCTACATCATCGATCTGCAGACCGCCGATGATGACGCCGTGCTGGCGCGTTTTGCCAACGACTCGCATGTCAAACCGGCACCGGATACCCACTACTATCCGGTCGCGGTGGCACCGGCGGAGCTGACCGAGCGCCCGGTGGTGATCGGTTTCGGCCCCTGCGGTCTGTTCGCGGCACTGATCTTGGCACAAATGGGGTTCAAGCCGATCGTACTTGAGCGCGGCCGCAACGTGCGCCAGCGCACCCAGGACACCTGGGCGCTGTGGCGGAAGCATGTACTCACTCCGGAATCGAACGTGCAGTTCGGCGAGGGCGGTGCCGGTCTGTTCTCCGACGGCAAGCTGTATAGCCAGGTCAAGGATCCCAAGTTCTACGGCCGCAAGGTGATGCAGGAGTTCGTCAAGGCGGGCGCCCCGGAGGAGATCCTCTATGTCAGCAAACCCCATATCGGCACCTTCCGCCTGACCAGTGTGGTCGCCAAGATGCGCGCCGAGATCATCGAGCTCGGCGGCGAGATCCGCTTCGAGTCCAAGGTCAACGACCTGCTGCTCGATGACGGCGCGATCCGTGGCGTGGTACTCGAAGACGGCTCGGAGCTGCACAGCCGCCATGTAGTGCTGGCGCTGGGCCATAGTGCCCGCGACACCTTCCGCATGCTGCACGCCCGTCAGGTGCATATCGAAGCCAAGCCGTTTGCGATCGGTTTCCGCATCGAGCATCCGCAGTCGATGATCGACCGGGCGCGGCTCGGTAAATATGCCGGGCACGAGGAGCTCGGCGCCGCCGACTACAAGCTGATCCATCACGCCAAGAACGGCCGTGCCGTGTACAGCTTCTGCATGTGCCCGGGCGGTCAGGTGGTGGCCGCCACCTCGGAAGAGGGCCGCGTGGTGACCAACGGCATGAGCCAGTATTCACGGCAGGAGCGCAACGCCAACGCCGGTATCGTGGTCGGTATTAATCCCGAGCAGGATTTCCCCGGCGGTCCGCTGGCGGGTGTCGAGCTGCAGGAGCGTCTGGAAGAGATCGCGTTCAAGCTCGGTGGCGAAGACTATAGCGCCCCGGCCCAGCTGGTCGGCGACTTCCTGCGCGACCAGCCTTCGACCGCACTGGGTCAGGTCGAGCCCTCCTACCAGCCGGGTGTGAAGCTGTGCAACCTGGCCGATGCCCTGCCCGATTACGTGATTACGGCGATGCGTGAGGCCCTGCCCGCCTTCGGCAAGAAGATCCGCGGCTTCGATCGCGACGATGCGGTGCTGACCGGCATCGAGTCGCGCACCTCGTCACCGGTGCGCATCACCCGCGATCCGCAGACGCTGCAGAGCCTCAACGTGCGCGGTCTCTACCCCGCCGGTGAGGGTGCCGGTTACGCCGGCGGTATCCTCTCCGCCGGTATCGACGGCATCAAGGTCGCCGAGGCTCTGGCGCTGGATATGCTGCAGCAGCTGCAACAGCAGGGCCCCGAACAGCCATGAAGCTGGACGACATCAAGAAGCTGCAGCAGAAGAAGTACCGCGCGCAGCTGGGCTACTGCCTGGTCGAGGGCGAGCATCTGGTGCTGGAGCTGCAGCGTGCCGCCGCCCAGCGCCCGGCCCTGCTCGGCGCCGAACTCTACCTCACCGACAGCTACCAGCACTGGGACAGCCCCTTCCGCCACCACCTGATCAGCGAACGGCAGATGGCGTCGATCAGCGATACCAAAACCCCGCAGGGGATCGTGGCCCTGGTGCCGATCGATGCGCTGCAACCCGCCCCCTCAAGCGGCGAACCCGCGATCTATCTGCACCAGATTCAGGACCCGGGTAACCTGGGTACCATTCTGCGCACCCTGGCCTGGTTCGGCGGCTACCGCTGCCTGCTCAGCCCCGGCAGCGTCGACCCGTACAACCCGAAGGTGATCCGCGCCAGCATGGGCGCCATCTTCCATGTGCCACTGGAGTCCGAGGTACCGATCGACACCCTGAGCGGTCGTTACCACCAACCTGGTTATCTGGATATGCAGGGCGACCCAATCAGCAGCCCAGGATTTGCCAGCTGCGACTGTTATATCTTCGGCAACGAAGCGCGGGGAGTACCGCATGAAGCGCTGAGTGCACTGAATGCTCAGGCGTTTACCATTCCCGGCAGCGGTCTGATCGAGTCGCTCAATCTGGGTACCGCCGTGAGTCTCAGCGTGTATGAGCGCCAGCGCGGTAAGGCATAGATCTGATCGTTTCGGCTAGATCGCTTTCGCCTGATGGCGAGGTACTCACTGTGCCCTTTGGGTATCGCGTTGCCCGCACAAAGACGGCATCAAGAGAAAGCCCCCCAACGGGGAATACCTGTTCTGGCGCTGTTACTGGCTTCTTTGTTAGCCTCCCCATCCCGTGCTAACATTTGTTGGCACAAAAACAGGAATCGACCATGGATACCCGTATTCAATTTCGTGTTGACGAAGAGGTAAAGCGGCTCGCTCAGCTTATGGCCGAAAGCCAGGGACGCACATTGAGCGACGCCTGTCGTGAACTCACCGAGCAACTTGCCGAACAGCAACGCAAGGCAATGGCACATGACGCTTGGCTGACCCAGCAGATCGATGCGGCTTTCGCCAAACTGGACTCTGACCAGGCGGTCTTCGTCACCCATGACGACGCTCAGAAACGTATGGCCGAACGCAAAGCCAAAATACGAAATCGAGGCTGATGGATGATCTATTGGGAAGAGGAAGCCCTGAACGACCGCGAAAAGATCTTCGAATTTCTATACGACGTAAACCCTGTCGTGGCCGAAAAAACCGATGAGATCATCGAAGCCAAAGTTGAAAACCTGCTCGATCAGCCATTAATGGGCGTGCAGCGTACCCATATTCGCGGCCGGTCACTGATCATCCCCGAAGTGTCGATGATTGTCTCGTACTGGGTGGATGGTTCAGCGATTCGCGTAATGCGTGTGTTGCATCAGAAGCATAAGTTTCCGGGGTGAGGTGTATAGTTTTTCTGGTTTCGCCCTGAAGGGCGAGTTCATTTTCTTTGCTTGCACAAAGAAAACCGAACCAAAAGAAAGTGCACCCCGAGGGGCAGACCTTCGGCTCCCCTGCGCTTCTCGAAGCGACGGGATGGCTGAGAAACTCGTCGCTACGCTCCTCAGACAACTCAGCCATTGTTTCCCGCCACTTCTGCGATGCTCGGCTGCCCCTAGGGGATATTCTGTGCCACAACCAACATAAGTTTACTCTAACACCAATTCATTATTTTCTACCCAGCCGCAAGCTTAGCAGCCACTTTGCGTGCACGAACTTTTATAAGCCTTTTTTTCCTATCTATATCACTTTCCAATTCATCTAACATATCTTTTGCATCAGGTTTATAAGCACTACTCAAAGTTGACTTGTAAAATGCGACCGATACTGAGTAACCCTGACTTGATGAGCCTTTGACTAATTCACCCATAATAACATGAGGATTTTTTCTACTCATCGTCCCCTCCGCCAACGTTTTGAACATTATTGGAATGCTCAAAATATGTCTGAATTTTTTCCAAGAACACAGCCAATAGATTAGCATAAATCTGCAAAAAGTCAGCATCTCTATCTAGCTGAAATTGTGATTCCGAACTACTAGTTATGACCAAAACTCCCGAAGGGTTGAAATCATCAGAACTAGATTCATCCTCACATGGTATAACTGGTATTGCGATAATACTTCTGTAAGTTTCCAAGTCACTTATAGTATTATCGTCATTAACGGCATTTTCTTTAATATCTTCATAATATTTTATACTTTTATGTAAAAAAGACATTCCCGCAACGCCAAAACCTGGTTTCCAAGTTCGATTTCTGGGTTTGATTCGCTCGTCACACTTACGCCAAATAGGTTCTAACTCGTTGTCTGCATTAAGTCCATAAAGCGCTATGTTCCACAACACTCCAGCTTTAAAGCCGAACAAATTCTCTCGATAAACAACTAAAGGCCAAATTAAACTATGAACCATTTCATTAATTTCATCCACAGTCGCCTTTTCACTTTCTAACTCTAAGTTTCTCAACTTACCAATCGCGTAGCTTAATGAGTTTACGGCAAATCTAATTGCTTTTTGCTGACTAGAAAAACACTCAACATCCATTTCATAGAAACTTTTAAGCTCTTCAAAATCTCTAGCCACTTCATTTAGTTTTTTATCTTTTTCTTGATATTCCTTTAACAACGTATCTATAGACGATCCTCGATACTGAAGATACACAACAAACAAATGAATAAAAGTGACAATGACTACCAAAAACCAAATTAATTTACTTACACTTCCCTCTGGATTTTTATTTAATTCCAAAATATAGGTAACAAAAACCGCTATTAAAATTGGAAGCAACAAAGTATTCCAAAAAATAACGCCTGACTGAGATAGTTTATTTATCCTAACAAGCGCATCTATAACATCAGAAACTTTTTTGGAATACATTTTAAAAACCGGAATATTAATTACTTTCAGACAAGACTATAAACCAATATCCCAGCACATTACTACCGAATTTGCTCTTTACCCCTCGAAGCAGCCGAGCATCGCAGAAGCGGCGGGAATCAATGGCTGAGCTGTCTGAGCCGCGTAGCGGCGAGCTTCTCAGCCATCCCGTCGCTTCGAGAAGCGCAGGCAATCCACCCAAGTTAAGGATCAACCGTATCATCGTCAGCCGTCCCGCTGATGGCATGAGCCACAACAAATCCCAAAAATCACTTGACAGTGCCTCCGCATCGCGCGGCCGCCGTCCTGATTGCGTCCGTGTTTTAAGCAAGCAGGACGGCGGCCAATGGGGATCGTTTTCGATCCGAGTACTATCCCCATGTCCCTTGACGAACTGTTTGCCGATTTTTCGCACTACCTGCATTCCGAGGAGTTCCGGCAGAGTGCCCGGCACCCCGACCATCCCAACGCGTTCACTCGACAGCGCAAGCTGCCGCTCCCATCCCTGATCGCCGTCATGCTCACGGGACTGTGCAAGAGTGTGCAGGCCGAGTTGGACCAGTTCTTCGCCCATCTGCGTCGACAGGCGCTGCTGGTACGGGAGGTCTCCGAGCAGGCGTTCGCCCAGGCGCGTGTCAAGCTGTCCGCCGATGCGTTGCCCGGACTCAACCACTATCTGATCGCGCGCGCCGAACAAGAGGGCTGGATTCCACGTTGGCAAGGACTGCGTCTGGTGGCAGCCGACGCGTCCCCGTTGCGTTTTGGCCTGCGGGCCAGCCATGTCCCCCGTGCTGCCGTTCGTGATCGGATCGCGTTCGGCCTCTACCTGCCGGATGCCGAGATGACACTGGCGGCCTCCCTGTACAGCATTCACGAGAGTGAACGGCAGATGCTGTTCGAACACCTCAACTACCTGCAGGAGGATGACCTGCTGCTGATGGACCGAGGTTATCCCTGCCGCTGTCTGGTGTCGGTGCTGAACCAGTGGGGCATCCGCTTCTGCATGCGGGTCGAGAAGAGCGGCAACAGTGGCTTCGGGTGTGTCCGTGACTTCCTGTGCTCGGGGTTGCCCGAGCAGGTCGTGACGCTTCGAGCGCCCGATCCTTGCGATGTAGCCGACTTCGGTTGTCCGGCGACGCCGCAACGCGTGCGTTTGATACGCGATCGGACGCCGAGCGGGAGTGTACGGGTCTTGATGACCAATCTGCGGGACACCGAGGCCTTTCCGGCAGAGCGGTTCGGCGATCTCTATCACCGGCGTTGGCGCATCGAAGAGGCCTTCAAACGGCTGAAGCATCGGCTCAATCTCGAACATGTGTCCGGGCTGTCGGATCAGGCGGTGAAGCAGGACTTTGCCGCCAAGGTGCTCTGCGATAACCTGGCGTCTCTGGTGACATTAGCAGCCGATGACTTGCTGCCGGAGGAGCGACGTATCAACCGTGCTTATGTCCATACGGTGTTGAAACCTCTTCTGCCTGGCGTCTTGCTGGGCGCGGCGGCTCTCTCTTGGTTGCAGGATGCTATGGAGCTGATCGCTCGACGGACATTCCAATACCGTTCGGGCTTGTCGAAGCCACGCAAGGCAAGGCCAAAGCCACATAAGTTCATGAATCAAAAGCCTTGTTGACGGGTACCATGCTTAACTTGGGTGGATTGGAAGCGCAGGGGAGCCGAAGGCCTGCTTCGCGGGGGTGTCGTTTCTTTTGGTGCCTTTTCTTTGGACAAGCAAAGAAAAGACACTCGCCCCAAAGGGGCGAAACCCTAACCACCCAAAACAAAAAGAGCCCACTGAAACATCAGCAGGCTCTTTCACAATCAGGCGGGAACGCCGGAAAACTTACCTGAACACAAACTCCCCAGCCTCAACATCCACCCCAATCTCATCCCCCGGCGCGTAATCGCCGGCCAGGATCTTCTGCGCCAGCGGATTCTCAATCCAGTGCTGGATCGCCCGCTTCAGCGGCCGCGCACCGTAGATCGGCTCGAAGCCGACGTCGACCAGCTTGTCCATCGCGGTGCTGGTCAGGGTCAGGGTCAGTTCGCGCTCGGCCAGACGCTTGCGCAGGCGTTCGAGCTGGATGTTGGCAATGCCGGCAACCTGCTCCTTGCGCAGGCTGTGGAACACCACCACCTCGTCGATACGGTTGATCACCTCGGGGCGGAAGTGCATGCCGACCGCTTCCATCACGGCGCTCCGCATCAGGTTGTAGTCGTCGTCCTCGGTGTAGTTCTGGATCAGGTCGGAGCCCAGGTTCGAGGTCATGACGACGATGGTGTTGCGGAAGTCCACGGTGCGGCCCTGGCCGTCGGTAAGGCGGCCATCTTCCAATACCTGCAGCAGGATGTTGAACACATCCGGATGCGCCTTCTCCACCTCGTCGAGCAGCAGTACGGAGTAGGGTTTGCGGCGGACCGCCTCGGTCAGATAGCCGCCCTCTTCGTAGCCGACATAGCCGGGAGGTGCGCCGATCAGGCGGGCCACGGAGTGTTTCTCCATGAACTCGGACATGTCGATGCGCACCATTGCCTCTTCGGTATCGAACAGGAATCCGGCCAGGGCCTTGCATAGCTCGGTCTTGCCGACCCCAGTGGGGCCAAGGAACAGGAAGGAGCCGTGCGGACGGTTGGGGTCGGCGAGACCTGCGCGGGAGCGACGCACGGCGTTGGAGACGGCGATCACCGCTTCGTCCTGGCCCACCACGCGCTGGTGCAGCGCTTCTTCCATGCGTAGCAGCTTCTCGCGCTCGCCCTCGAGCATCTTGCTGACCGGGATGCCGGTCCAGCGCGAGACCACTTCGGCCACCTCCTCGTCAGTGACCTTGTTGCGCAGCAGCTTGGTCTCGGTCTGCTCATGCTCGGCGCTGTCGGCGGCCTGTAGCTGCTTCTCCAGCTCCGGGATACGGCCGTACTGCAGCTCCGACATCTTGGCCAGGTCACCGGCACGGCGCGCCTGTTCCATCTCGATGCGGGCCTGGTCGAGCTTCTCCTTCACCTGAGCGGAGCCTTGCAGGGTGGCCTTTTCCGCCTTCCACACCTCTTCGAAGTCGGCGTACTCCTTCTCCAGCGTAGCGATATGCCCCTCGAGTTCGCTCAGGCGCTTGCGCGAGGCGTCGTCCTTCTCTTTCTTCAGCGCTTCGCGCTCCATCTTGAGCTGGATCAGGCGGCGGTCGAGGCGGTCCATCTCTTCCGGCTTGGAGTCCATCTCCATGCGGATGCGCGAACCGGCTTCGTCGATCAGATCGATCGCCTTGTCCGGCAGTTGCCGGTCGGTGATGTAGCGCTGGCTCAGCTTGGCGGCGGCAATGATGGCGCTGTCGGTGATATCGACCCCGTGGTGCACCTCGTAGCGCTCCTTCAGACCACGCAGGATGGCGATGGTGTCTTCCTCGCTCGGCTCGTCGACCAGCACCTTCTGGAAGCGGCGCTCCAGCGCGGCGTCCTTCTCCACGTACTGGCGATACTCGTCCAGCGTGGTGGCGCCGACGCAGTGCAGCTCACCGCGCGCCAGTGCCGGCTTGAGCATGTTACCGGCATCCATGGCGCCCTCGGCCTTACCGGCGCCGACCATGGTGTGCAGCTCATCGATAAACAGGATGATCTGCCCCTCCTGCTTGGACAGCTCGTTCAGTACCGCCTTCAGCCGCTCCTCGAACTCGCCGCGGAACTTGGCACCGGCGATCAGCGCGCCCATGTCCAGCGCCAGCACGCGCTTGTGCTTGAGGCCTTCAGGCACCTCACCGTTGACGATGCGCTGCGCCAGCCCCTCGACGATGGCGGTCTTGCCGACGCCGGGTTCGCCGATCAGCACTGGGTTGTTCTTGGTGCGGCGCTGCAGCACCTGGATGGTGCGACGGATCTCGTCGTCGCGGCCGATCACCGGGTCCAGCTTGCCGGACTCGGCACGTTCGGTCAGATCGATGCAGTACTTGTCCAGCGCCTGGCGGTTCTCCTCGGCGTTGGGATCGGTGACCGCCTGATCGCCGCGCACGTTGTTGATCGCCTGAGTCAGCGACTCGCGGGTGACACCGGCATCCTTAAGGATCTTGCCGGCATCGCCCTTGTCCTCAAGCATCGCCAGCAGCACCAGCTCGCTGGCGACATACTCGTCGCCGCGCTGCTGCGCCAGCTTGTCGGTCAGGTTAAACAGCCGCGCCATGTTCTGCGATAGCCGGATCTCGCCGTCCGGGTTGGAGACCACGGGCAGGCGATCGAGCGCTTCGCCCACCTTGCGCGTCAGTTGCATCGGCTCGGCACCGGCCTGTTTCAGCAGCGGACGGATCGAGCCGCCGCGCTGCTCAAGGAAGGCCGCCAGCAGGTGGATCGGCTCGATCATGTTGTGATCCTTGCCGATCGCCAGCGACTGGGCATCGGCCAGGGCTTCCTGAAGCTTGGAGGTGAATTTGTCGGGACGCATAGGCTCTCCTTCTGAACGCTGCGGCGCCGGATTGGAATCCGGTTTTTCTGTTACCACATTAGATGAGGGTGTTTATCCCGGTGTTCAAGAGCCTGGCGTATAAAAATTAGACAACGCTCATATAAATGCTAAAGGCTCAGGTTCACTTATCTGTAGCATAGGCAGTCCCGAACGCCAGCGAGCAACAAGAGCAAACCGCTCTACACTGATGAACACAGCCAACCATCTCCGGAGTCTCCGATGAGCCAGCCCAAGCAAACGATTCACCCCTTTCACCTCGCATTCCCGGTTCGCGATCTGGAGCAGGCCCGTCAGTTTTACGGTTCCGTTCTAGGCTGCAGCGAGGGGCGTTGCGCGCCCGGCAAGTGGTGCGACTTCAACTTTTACGGCCATCAGATCGTCGCACATGTGGCGCCCGAGGAGTGCGGCTGTGACGCATTGAGCGATGTGGATAACCACAAGGTTCCGGCGCGTCACTTCGGTATCGTACTGCCGATGGATGAGTGGCAGGCGCTAGCCGATCGATTGACGGCATTGGGCACCAAGTTTGTCATCGAACCCTATATCCGCTTCGCCGGCGATGTGGGTGAACAGGCCACCATGTTCTTCCTCGACCCGTCCGACAACGCCATCGAGATCAAGGCATTCAAGAATCTGGACGCGCTGTTCGCCAAGTAACGTCCTCCCTCCTCACCCTGCACTTGGTCCCGCTGCGCCGATCCACCAGGTCGGCGCCAGTCCTTATGGTTCCGGTTTCTTAATTCTGTCATCTCCGCCTGTTATCAAATGCGCACGGATTTTTTCTTGAACGACAGGACAACAAAACCATGAGCCACAAAGCCTACGACGAAGAAGATCATATCGAACTCGAGCACAGCGACTTTGACCGTATCATCCAGAAGGGGCTTAGCCGCCGCGGCTTCCTGCAGGGCAGTGCTGCCGCCATGGGGCTGTTCCTGGCCGCCACGCCGCTGGCCAAGGCGGTTGCCGCCGCCACCGAGAGCACACTGCTTGGGTTCAAGCAGATTCCGGCGAGCACCGCCGACACCTTCGCGGTACCCGAGGGCTATATCGCCGAGCCGCTGATCTCCTGGGGCGATCCGATCCTCAACGGCGCACCGGCGTTCGATGAGTCCGGCGTGCAGGATGCCGCCGCCCAAGCCGCTCAGTTCGGTGACAACACCGACGGCATGAGCTTCTTCCCGCTGGCTGACGACCATGCGCTGATCGCCGTCAACAACGAGTACACCAACTACGAATACCTGTTCGCGCATCAGGGCAAGCAGGCGCTGAGCGCCGACGAGGTGAAGAAAGCCCAGGCCGCGCACGGCGTCTCCATCTTCGAGATCAAGCGCAACGCCAAGGGCCAGTGGCAGGTGCAGCCGGGCGCCAAATTGAACCGCCGCATCACCGGCTACACGCCGATGGAGCTGACCGGCCCCGCCGCCGGCCATGATCTGATGAAGACCGCCGCCGACAACAGCGGACGCAAGGTGCTGGGCACGCTCAACAACTGCGCCAACGGTCAGACCCCTTGGGGCACCTACCTGACCTGCGAGGAGAACTTCAACGGCTACTTCGGTGCCACTGATGCGGCCTTCCAGCAGGACAAGCACCAGAAGCGTTACGGCCTGAAGAACGAAAGCAAATACCAGTGGTTCACCCAGGACGAGCGTTTCGACCTGTCCAAGCAGCCGAACGAACCGCACCGTTTCGGGTGGATCGTCGAGATCGACCCGATGGATCCGACCTCCACGCCGAAGAAGCGCACCGCGCTGGGCCGCTTCAAGCATGAAAACGCCGCCGTCACCGTCGACAGCAACGGTCACGTGGTGGTTTACCTCGGCGACGACGAGCGCGGCGAGCACCTGTACAAGTTCGTCTCCAAGCACACCTACAACCCGAACGACAAGGCCGCCAACCGCGACCTGCTGGAACAGGGCACCCTGTATGTGGCCAGATTCAACGCCGCCGACGGCGAACTGAAGGGCCAGGGCGAGTGGCTGGAGCTGACCCACGGCAAGAACGGCCTGACCAAAGAGAACGGTTTTGCCGACCAGGCCGAGGTGCTGATCTTCGCCCGCGAAGCCGCCACCCAGGTCGGCGCCACCACCATGGACCGCCCCGAGTGGGTTGCCGTGCACCCGAACGGCAAGAGCGTCTGCTGCACCCTGACCAACAACAAGAACCGCGGCGTCGAAGGCAAGAACCAGCCGGTGGGCGGTCCGAACCCGCGCGAGAAGAACAACTACGGCCAGATCGTACGCTGGTGGCCACGCGGTGGCGACCACACCTCTACCGGCTTCGACTGGGATCTGTTCCTGATCGCCGGTAACCCGAGCGTGGCCGAAGGCCTGTACAAGGGCAGCAGCAACATCAACGCCGACAACATGTTCAACAGCCCGGACGGACTCGGTTTCGACGCCGATGGCCGCCTCTGGATCCAGACCGACGGCAACTACTCCAACGCGGGTGAGTTCGCCGGCATGGGCAACAACCAGATGCTCTGCGCCGACCCGGCCACCGGCGAGATCCGACGCTTCGCCACCGGTCCGATCGCCTGCGAGATCACTGGCCTGACCTTCACTCCGGACCAGCGTACCGTCTTCATCGGTGTGCAGCACCCGGGCGAAAAACTGGCCCCATCGCACTTCCCGGCCGGCGGCAACAGCAAGCCGCGTTCGACCATCATGGTGGTACGTCGCCAGGATGGCGGCATCATCGGTGCCTGATCGGGCATCGATATAAGGTAAACCTTGTCAGCTTTAGCCCGGCCCTGGGATCAGGGTCGGGCTTTTTTCTGACGCCTCGACAGTAAAATGTCACTGGCCAGCTACTTATTTTTGTTTCAAAATCCGGCACGACATTCAGGACAATATCCACCAGCTGATGCCAGCAAGGAAACAGCGCGATTTGCAGGGAAGCTGATGCCGTTCACCATCTGTCACATCGACTTGCCATCGCAAACGCCCCTCTTCCGCAGGCAGATGTCCCACTATGCCAATGACTCCAGGAGAAGCGATGTACAAGAAACTGGTCCCCGCACTAACAGTGCTCGCACTGACCGGATGTGTCAGTACCAAGAACATGCCCATCGACCAAGCCAGGGTCAGTGAGGCACCGCCAACAAGCATCCAGACCACCCAGAGGAACAAGCCTGACTTTGCGGCAATGACTGCCGGCTCGGCGATGTTCGGCGTACTCGGCGCAATCGCCGCCATCTCATCCGGCAACGATATCATCGAGCAAAACTCGGTTCAGGACCCGGCGACTCAGATCAGCGCCGAACTGGCCAAGGCTCTGTCGCAGAAGTACAAGTTGAGCGTACAAGTTGGTACTCACACTATCGAAGGAACCAAGGCCGATGAGATCGCCAGCGCCTATCCAGACTCCGATTGGGTGCTGGATATCCAGACAGTCAACTGGAGCTTTACCTACTTCCCCGGCGACTTCAACAATTACCGGGTGCTGTACAGCGCGAAGTTGAGACTGATTGATTCACGGGATCAGTCATTGCTCGCGGAGGGCTTTTGCCATCAGCGCTCACACGAGGACTCAGACACTGCCCCCTCGTACGATGAGCTGGTTGAGCAGAATGCGGCGGGGTTGAAATCGGCTCTGGCCACGGTCGCTCAAAGCTGTATTGGCCAGTTTGAAAAAGAGGTGTTCAAGATCTGACATCTGCGGATCGAGCCATCGGCAATGTCCTTCGATCGCCGATGGCCCAGTTTCCAGGATAGTCGACTAATCCCACTCCAGTATCACCTTGCCCGCCTCACCCGAGCGCATCACATCGAACCCCTGCTGGAACTGATCGATAGGGAAGCGGTGGGTGATGATCGGGGTCAGGTTGAGGCCGGACTGCAGCACCGAGGCCATCTTGTACCAGGTCTCGAACATCTCGCGGCCGTAGATCCCCTTGATAATCAGCCCCTTGAAGATCACCTGGTTCCAGTCGATCGCCATCTCGCCGGAGGGGATGCCGAGCATGGCGATCTTGCCACCGTGGTTCATCGCCTTGAGCATACCGCGAAAGGCGGGCTCGGCGCCGGACATCTCCAGCCCGACATCGAACCCCTCGTTCATCTGCAGTTCGCGCATCTTGTCATCCAGCGACTGCTCGGCCACGTTGACGCAGTGGATGATCCCCATCCGCCGCCCCAGCGCCAGCCGGTAGGGGTTCACATCGGTCAGTACCACATGGCGAGCCCCGACATGACGCGCGATAGCCGCCGCCATGATGCCGATCGGACCGGCGCCGGTGACCAGCACATCCTCGCCGACCAGGTCGAACGATAGCGCCGTGTGCAGGGCGTTGCCGTAGGGGTCGAAGATCGCCGCCAGGTCGTCGGAGATATTGTCCGGAATCTTGAACGCATTGATCGCCGGGATCACCAGATACTCGGCAAAGGCGCCGGGGCGGTTGACGCCGACGCCGACCGTATTGCGGCACAGGTGCCGTCGTCCGGCACGGCAGTTGCGACAGTGGCCACAGGTGATATGGCCCTCGCCGGAGACCCGGTCACCGACATAGAACCCCTCCACCTCGGAGCCGATATCGACCACCTCGCCGACATACTCATGGCCCACGGTCATCCCCAGCGGGATGGTCTGCTGTGCCCAATTATCCCAGTTGTAGATATGCACATCGGTGCCGCAGATCGCGCTCTTGTGGATCTTGATCAGCAGATCGTTGTGGCCCATCTTCGGCCGCTGCGTGGTGTGCAGCCAGATCCCCTCCTCGGGGTGCAGTTTCGCCAATGCGCGCATCAAATCCCTCCCAACTCACGCCGAATCCGTGTAAACGCTTCCACCGCCCGCTCCAGTTGCATCAGGTTATGACCGGCCGACATCTGGGTGCGGATCCGCGCCTGCCCCATCGGCACCACCGGATAGGAGAAGCCGATCACATAGATCGCCTCGGCCAGCAAACGTTCCGCCATCTCGCCGGCCAGCGCAGCATCGCCGATCATCACCGGGATGATCGGATGATCGCCTCCGGTCAGCGTAAAGCCGGCACTCTCCATCTCCTGGCGGAAATAGGTGCTGTTCTCCCGCAACCGTTCACGCAGCGCCAAGCCGTGCTCCTCCACCAGTTCCAGCGATTTCAATGTCGCCTGAACGATCGGCGGCGCCAGCGAGTTGGAGAACAGGTAGGGGCGTGAGCGCTGGCGCAACCAGTCGACGATCTCCCGACGCGCCGCGGTATAGCCGCCGGATGCGCCACCCAACGCCTTGCCGAAGGTGCCGGTGAGAATATCCACCCGCTCCATGACGCCGTGATATTCCGGTGTGCCACGGCCATGTTCGCCGACGATGCCGACGGCGTGAGAGTCGTCCACCATCACCAGCGCATCGTAGCGTTCGGCCAGATCGCAGATCGCCGGCAGGTTGGCGATTACGCCGTCCATCGAGAACACACCGTCGGTGGCGATCAGCCGCACCCGGCAATCTTGGGTATCCTGCAACTGCTGCTCCAACTCGGCCATGTCGTTGTTGGCGTAGCGGCAGCGCCGCGCCTTGCTCAGGCGCACGCCGTCGATGATGCTGGCGTGGTTCAGCGCATCGCTGATCACCGCATCCTCGGGACCGAGCAGGGTCTCGAACAGGCCACCGTTGGCGTCGAAGCAGGAGGAGTAGAGGATACTGTTCTCCATCCCTAAAAACGCCGCCAGCTTCGCCTCCAACTGCGTGTGGATATCCTGGGTGCCGCAGATAAAGCGCACCGAGGCCATACCGAAGCCGTGCGTGTCCAGCCCCTGCTTAGCCGCTTCGATCAGGTCCGGGTGGTTGGCCAGCCCCAAGTAGTTGTTGGCGCAGAAGTTGATCACCGTATGACCGTCGCTTAGGTCGATATCCACCGCCTGCGGCGAGGTGATCCGGCGTTCGTGCTTGTACAGGCCGTCGCGCTTAAGTTCTGCGCTTTGCGAGGCCAAGGTCGTTAGAAATTGATCGCGTGTCATACGCTCCTCCCTCTACCCGCTCACCCCATGGGCAGGCTCGATTGTACTTCGCCTTTAAACATAGCGCTTAACCGACCGGGTGCGAGCACGAATCCATACCTCGACACGACTCGGCGAGCAGATTCGGCACAATTCCGGGATCACGCGGGCAAGGCTGCAGATCTATCAACTTGTATATGCAACTTTACGAATATAGCATGACCATCACATACCCTCCTGCCCGGCCCGCTGTCTGGCCTTCCAACGTCTAGACTGAACCCGGGCACAAACGCTATGTCAGGGAGTTGGGACGTGCATACCCGATTACTCGAGCTGTACCGCAGCAACCTGCGTGAAGCTCATCTGTTGCTCTTCATGCTGGCCGCCTTTCTGGTCGTTTACTTCGTGCCGGCCGGCACCGAGCGCTTCGACAATGCCGTGCTGGAAGCGGTGCGCCTGACCAACTGGTACGCCCGCGAGCATGTGATCCTCTGCCTGCTGCCCGCCTTCCTGATCGCCGGCGCCATGGCGGTTTACATCAGTCAGGGTGCGGTAATGCGCCACCTCGGCCCGCAGGCGTCCAAGCCGGTAGCGTTCAGTGTGGCCTCGGTGTCCGGCACCCTGCTCGCGGTATGCTCCTGCACCGTACTGCCGCTGTTCGGCGGCATCTACAAGCGCGGTGCGGGGCTCGGTGCCGCCATCGCCTTTCTCTACTCCGGCCCGGCAATCAACATCATGGCCGTGGTGGTGACCGCCAAGGTGCTGGGTGCCGAAATCGGCGTCGCCCGCGCCGCAGGGGCGATCCTGTTCGCGCTGGTGATCGGCACGATCATGCATCTGATCTACCGCAAGGAGGAGGCGCAGCGTTCGGTGCACAATGGCAGGGGCTTCGGCGGTGACGGCAGCGACAAACCCCTGGGGGTGATCGCCGGTTTCTTCGCGCTGATGGTGGGTATTCTGGTGTTCGCCAACTGGGCCGCGGCCGACAGTGAGCTCTGGATGCGGATCCATGCCTGGAAATGGCCGATCACCGCCCTGCTGGCGGCGGTGCTGGCCGGTCTGCTGATCTGGCGCTGGCACTGGCCCGCCGCCCAGTTGCTGATACTGGCGGCGGTCCTGACGGGCACGGCGCTGGCGCTACCGGGGGTGCCGGAGTTGCCGTTCGCGCTCGGCATCGCCGGCCTGATGCTCATCGCGCTCCTGCGCGAGCAGGACCGGGAGTGGGCACTTCAGAGCTGGGACTTTGCCAAGCAGATCCTGCCGCTGTTGCTGGCCGGAGTGTTCGTCGCCGGTTTCGCGCTGGGCCGACCGGGCCAGGAGGGGATCATCCCGGCGCAGTGGGTCGCGCTGGCCGTAGGCGACAACAGCCTGTTGTCCACTGTGATCGCGTCAGTACTGGGTGCGTTGATGTACTTCTCGACGCTGACCGAGGTGCCGATCGTCGAGGCGCTGATGGGCGCCGGTATGGGCAAGGGCCCGGCACTGGCGCTGCTGCTGGCGGGACCGGCCCTGTCGCTGCCCAACATGCTGGTGATCCGCACCATTCTGGGAACGGAAAAGACGCTGGTCTACTGTGCGCTGGTGGTGGTGATGGCGACGATCACCGGATTTGTCTACGGCAATTGGTGGTAAACGCAACGGATGGGCAGTACACCACCTCGATCTTACTCTAATGAGGAACGCGCTATGAAATTCACGATCTATGGCAGCGGCTGCTCCAAGTGCAAACAGCTCACGGCCAATGCCGAAGAGGCCGCCAGGGCGATGGGGCTGGAATACGAGGTGGAAAAGGTCACCGACGTGAGTGCCATCATCGAGGCCGGCATCATGCGTACCCCGGCGCTGGCGGTGGACGACGAGATCCTCGTCGAGGGCAAGGTGGCCGCCAGCGAGGAGATCAAGGCCCTGCTAGGCTGATCGTCTGACGCACGGACGGGTCGCCGGGGTACGGCACATAGCCGCGAATCATCCAGCGGAGATCGGACTGAACCGGCCCTGATACGCAACGGCCCGATCCAGAGGACCGGGCCGCATAACCACCGCCGGAATCAGACGTAGCGCCGACGCTTGAACGACACGGTACGCTTGTACTCATCCATGCTGCCGACCCGGCGGATATCCGCCCAAGCACCCTTGTAGTAGGGGATCAGGTTGCGGTCGGTCCAGTCCGGCACCACATCGCCCACGTTGCCGTTGAAGTAGCCGAACATCATGAAGGTGTGCCCCGGCTTCATGTCCTGCTCCAGGTAGGCCATGGCGAAGGTGGAGCCGTAGTCGTTGTACACCTCCACCACGTCCCCTGACTCGATGCCCAGCGCCTTGGCGTCCGTCGGGTTGATCTCGATCGGCGCCATCGGATAGCGCTCGGTGCGGAACCGCTGGTACTGGTCATGATAGGCGGTCTGCCAGATATGGTTGGTGCGGCCGTTGTTGATCCAGAAGCGGTACTTCTCCTTCTGTGCCATCACCGGCTCCGGCAGCCCGTTCCAGGGCGCGGGCAGGAAACGCGCCTTGCCGTCGTCGGTATCGAAGCGGTAGTCGGCGTAGATCATCGGCGTACCGATCAACTTGCCATCGCGGTACTCCTTGACCGGTAGCTGCACGCCGTTGTTGCCCAACACCCGCAGCCGGTCGTAGGTGACCAGGTCGCCGGTGGGGCCGCCCTGGCTGTCGATCCCCTCCGGCTTGCGGAAACCGTCATTGAAGGCGTCCTCTTCGGTGGTCCAGTCAAATCCGGCAAAGCGTTCAGCCATGGCGGTATTGCCCTCGCCCTCGTACAGCGCCTTCATCGCGTTGGCGATATCGGCGGCGATCAGGCAATCGGGTTTGGAGGACCCCGGCGGATCCATGAACTTCTCCGACAGCCGCATGCGACGCTCGCCGTTCATCGAGGTCAGGTTCATCTCACCCGGGTGGGTAGCGGGCAGCATCAGGTGGCCGCCGGTGGCGAACTTGGTGGGGTAGATATCGATGGTGGTCAGGAACAGGCCACCCTTGTTGCTGACCGCGTCGTAGATGATGTCGACCAGTTCATCCACGGTGGCGTGGCGGGCTCTGGCCATGGCGTCGCGCACGATATTGACGCGCCGATACAGCACCTCGCGATACTGCTGGGCATTGAGCGTGGTCTGGAAGGCGTTGCAGGCCCAGACCGTGAGCATGCGGCCGCGTCCCTGAATCACCTCCTGGTCGATGTACTTGGCCGGGCGCGAGCCGGGATAGGGTGGCCGTGCGTACCCCTCCTGATGGCCGCCGAGTCGACAGACGCCGGTGCCGCGCCGCCCCAGATTGTGGGTGGCCAGCACCAGATCCACCAGCGCCGACTGGATGCGGTAGTTATCGTTGCCCCAGATGATCCCCTTCTCGTACAGATGGGCAGTGCGCGGGCGATGGCCCGAGGCCTTGGGCTTGTAGGCCCACTCGGCGGCCTGCACCAGTTGCTCGCGGGGTACGCCGGTGATGCGGCTGCACTCCTCCAGCGACAGCCGGTTCGCTTCGGCCGCTTCCTCGAAGCCGCGGGTGTGGGCGGCGATGAACTCACGGTCGATCCACTCCTGCTCGATCACATAGGTCAGCAGACCGTTGAACAGGGCGGTATCGGTGCCCGGTTCGATCTTCAGATGCAGGATACGCTCGGGCGCCACCTGCTCGCAGATCGCCACGGTGAGCGAACGCCGCGGGTCCACCAGGATGAAACGCCCCGCCTCGTGGGACTCCTCCGGGAACCAGCTACGCTTCTTCGCCAGCGTGCCACCCTGCAGGTTGGGCAGGGCGTGAGCCAGGAAGTAGTTGGTCTGGGTCTCGTAGGCGTTGGCGCCGACGAAAAACAGTGTGTCGGCCACCTCACTGTCTTCGTAGCTGTTGTTCAGTTCGCCCACCCCCATGTCGCGGGTGGCGTGGCACTCGGAGTTGTAGGCCGGGCGGTTGTGGATACGCACCATCTGGGTCCGAATGGCGGAGAATGCCAGCTTGCCGGTGCCCCAGGTGTTTTCGAAGCCGCCGCCGGCGCCGCCGTGGTCAAACAGGTTGAACATCACCCCATCGGGGCCGTCGTTGTCCAGCACCTTTTTCATCACCCCGGCATACAGCGCCATGGCGCGCTCCCAGTTCACGTCCACCCAGTCATCGCCGGTGAACAGGCGTGGATGCTTCATCCGCGCCTGGGTGGCGCCACCCTCGCTGTAGAACACGCTGGCCATCTGGCCACCGCGGGTGGAAGAGAGTCCCTGGTTGACCTCGCACGCCTTGTCCGGCACCGCCAGGGTGTAGTATTCGCGGCCATCGTGTTCGCGGATGCGGTTGACCATGGCCGGGGTCAGGATAAGCTGCAACGGCCCCACTTGGCGACGGAAATCCACCCCCAGCGCGTTCTGCTCCGGCGCCAGTCCTCCCTCCTGGGTCACCGGCCACTTGTAGACGTGGTAGCCGCAACCGACGATGCAGAAGTGGCAGGTCATATTGGTGCGTTGGGCGCCGGCGGGCGGCAGCGGGATACGGTCCTTGAAGCCGGTCATGACGCACCTCCCAACAGATTCGATTGCCGTCCGTAGATCAGGCCCTCCACGCTGACCGCGTGAATATCACCGTTTTCGGTCAGGCGCAGCAGGATGCGCGGCAGATTCTCGGTGGCCTGCCCGGTCACCATCTGCCCCGCCTTTTCACTGTCGAACACCGAGAAGTGACAGCCGCACTTGAAGTTGCGGCTGGCCGTGTCGTACTCAAGCGGACAGCCCATATGGGTGCACTGGCTGCTGTAGGCGACGATGTCCCCATCCGGTCCGACACCGCCGGGCACGGCATGGCCCAGCTTGATCAGTTGGCAGGGTGAACTGCTGTCCGGGTAGTGGAACGCCTGGGGCGTGTTCTCCTTCAGCTCCCGCAGGTTGGCGATGCGGCTATCGGGATAGGGCAGATTGACCCTGCCGGCCGGGGCCGGATTGTCCTGCGCGCGGGCACTGCCGAGTACGCCCAGCGATGCGGCGGTGGCGGCACCGCTGCCGGCCAGCTTGAGGAAGCTGCGCCTTGAGGTCCGAGTCATGTGGAGCTCCTGATTTTCTTGTTGTTATTAGTGGGATGCGGACCGGGATCCCGTCGGCGAGACCGGACGCTGCCCCGACATCAGGCTAGAATAGAGAAATACACCTGTAAAATGCATGGCTATACCGATATGGACTGACACTCTTCGCAAATAGGACGATTCGGATATATATAGATTTGAATATCCATATTTTCATATATATGATGTGCCGATACAGTATCGGAGGACAGTATGAAAACGCGCGTTCTTTTCCTCTGCACGGCAAACTCGGCACGATCGCAGATCGCCGAAGCCCTGCTGCGGCATCAGGCAGGCAACCAATTCGAGGTGTACAGCGCCGGCACCCAGCCCGATCTCGTCGACCCGCGAGCCGTGGAAGCCCTGCAGGCGTTCGGAGTCGATACGCGGGGGCTGGCCTCAAAGTCGGTCGACAGTCTGGCCCAGCAGCATTTCGATTTCGTGATCACCCTGTGCAGCAAGGCGCACCAGGAGTGCCAGAACTGGCCCGGCAGCGGTGTAGTGATGGCCTGGGACTTCGATGACCCCAAGACCTCTGCCGACCCCAGGGCGTTCGTCAAGACCCTGCATGCCATCAACAAGCGGATTCAGCTGTTCATCGAGGTCAACAGCAAGGCCACCGGTGAGTTGCTCACCGGCCTGTCGCCGCTGGAGTTCTACAAGGCGCTGGCGGATGAGGTCCGGCTCAAGAGCCTTTTGCTGATCCAGCAGGAGGGCGAGCTCTGCGTCTGCGAACTGATGGAGGCGCTGGGCCAGCCCCAACCCAAGATCTCACGCCACCTGGCGCAACTGCGCCGCAGCGGCCTGCTGCTGGACCGGCGCCAGGGGCAGTGGGTCTATTACCGCCTGCATCCGCTGATGAGCGACTGGATGCGCGAGGTGCTGCGCCTGACCGCCGAACACAACCCCGACCAGTTGGTTGCGCCCAGTGCCCGGCTGGCCGCCATGGCATCACGCCCTGCACTGGGCGGAAACGCCTGCGTCGGTGTCACGACGACCTCCTGAGGAGCGACCAATGGGTATTTTCGAACGTTATCTGACCCTCTGGGTCGGCCTGTGCATCCTGGCCGGGGTGCTGCTCGGCAACTGGATACCGGGGCTGTTCGCGCAGGTGGCGGCGCTGGAGTACGCCCAGGTGAACCTGGTGGTGGCGCTGTTTATCTGGGTGATGATCTACCCGATGATGGTGCAGATCGATTTCAGTGCCGTGCGTGACGTAGGCAAACGTCCGAAGGGGTTGGTGCTGACACTGGTGATCAACTGGCTGATCAAACCGTTTACCATGGCGCTGCTGGGCTGGCTGTTCTTCCGCGTGCTCTTTGCCGACTGGGTCGACCCGCAAAGCGCCGGAGAGTATATCGCCGGCATGATCCTGCTCGGTGTGGCGCCCTGCACGGCGATGGTGTTCGTCTGGAGCCAGCTCACCAGGGGCGACCCCAACTACACCCTGGTGCAGGTATCGGTGAACGACATCATCATGGTGTTCGCCTTCGCACCGCTTGCCGCCTTCCTGCTCGGCGTCAGCGATATCAGCGTGCCCTGGGAAACCCTGTTGCTGTCGGTGCTGCTCTACGTGGTGCTACCGCTGACCGCCGGCATCTGGACCCGGCACAGGCTGGAGCGCCGGGGCGACGGTGTGCGGCTGGACAGTTTTCTGCACACTCTCAAGCCCTGGTCGATCCTCGGTCTGTTGGCAACGGTCATCCTGCTGTTCGGGTTCCAGGCGCAGACCATCCTCGCCCAGCCGCAAACCATCGTGTTGATCGCCACCCCCCTGCTGATCCAGACCTACGGCATCTTCATCCTTGCCTATGCCGGCGCGTACTGGCTGCGTCTGCCGCACAATGTCGCGGCTCCGGCCTGCATGATCGGTACCTCCAACTTCTTCGAGCTGGCCGTGGCGGTGGCGATATCGCTGTTCGGACTGCACTCCGGCGCGGCGCTGGCCACGGTGGTGGGCGTACTGGTGGAGGTGCCGGTGATGCTGTCGCTGGTGGCGATCGCCAACCGCACCCGGCACTGGTTCGATGCCCCGACGCAGGCCGCAACGCCGTCACCGGCCGCGCCGCGTCATGCACCGGCGCACAGCAAATAAGCCCCTTGTTCACAACAACATGGTTCAAACAGGAGAGATCAACGTGGCCATCAAAGTAGGCATCAACGGATTCGGACGCATGGGCCGTCTGGCACTGCGCGTGGCCTGGGAGTGGGACGAGATCGAGTTCGTACAGATTAACGATCCGGCCGGCGATGCCGCCACCCTGGCGCACCTGCTCAACTTCGATTCGGTGCACGGGCGCTGGAGTCATGAAGCCCGCGCCGATGGCGATGCCATTCTGATCGGCGATCACCGCATCGCCACCAGCCGCAACAAGACGATCGGCGAAACCGACTGGTCCGGCTGCGATCTGGTGATCGAAGCCTCCGGCAAGATGAAGAGCAAGGCGGTTCTGCAGACCTATCTGGACCAGGGCGTGAAGCGCGTGGTGGTCACCGCGCCGGTCAAGGAGGAGGGCGTGCTCAATATCGTCATGGGCGTCAACGACGCGCTGTACGACCCGGCCCGGCATCCGATCGTCACCGCCGCCTCCTGCACCACCAACTGCCTGGCGCCGGTGGTCAAGGTGATCCACGAGGCACTCGGTATCAAGCACGGCTCGATGACCACGATCCACGATATCACCAACACCCAGACCATCCTCGATGCGCCGCACAAGGACCTGCGTCGTGCCCGCGCCTGCGGCCAGAGCCTGATCCCGACCACCACCGGCTCGGCCACGGCGATCACCCATATCTTCCCGGAGTTGAAGGGCAAGCTGAACGGCCACGCCATCCGCGTGCCGCTGGCCAACGCATCACTGACCGACTGCGTGTTCGAGGTGGCGCGCGAGACCACGGCCGAAGAGGTCAATGCGCTGCTGAAGGCCGCCGCCGACGGTGAGCTGCAGGGGATTCTCGGCTACGAGGAGCGCCCGCTGGTCTCCATCGACTACAAGACCGATCCGCGTTCGAGCATCATCGATGCCCTGTCGACGATGGTGGTCGACGGCACCCAGGTGAAGATCTACGCCTGGTACGACAACGAGTGGGGCTATGCCAACCGCACGGCTGAGCTGGCGTTGAAGGTGGGGCGGATGGATCGATGCTGAGCCGGCTATCCCCCTCCATCCGGCAGTATCTGGTCGTCACCGGCAACTACTGGGCCTTTACGCTGACCGACGGCGCCCTGCGCATGCTGGTGGTGCTGCATTTCCATACGCTGGGCTATTCGCCGCTGGAGATCGCGCTGCTGTTCCTGTTCTACGAGATCTTCGGCGTCATCACCAATCTGGTCGGCGGCTGGCTCGGCGCCCATCTGGGCCTGAATCGGACCATGAACATCGGCCTCGGCCTGCAGGTCGCAGCGCTGGCGATGCTGCTGGTGCCGGCCGCGATGCTGACCGTGCCCTGGGTGATGGCGGCACAGGCGCTATCCGGCATCGCCAAGGACCTGAACAAGATGAGCGCGAAAAGCTCGATCAAGCTGCTGGTGTCGGAGCAGGCGCAGGGCCAGCTATATAAATGGGTCGCGCTGCTGACCGGCTCCAAGAATGCGCTCAAGGGCGCCGGTTTCTTCCTCGGCGGCGCGTTACTGATGCTGCTCGGGTTTGCCGGTGCCGTCACGGCCATGGCGGCGGCACTGACGCTGGTCTGGCTGGCGAGTCTGGTGTTGTTGAAGCAGGATCTGGGCAAGGCGAAGTCCAAGCCAAAGTTCCGCGATATCCTGTCCAAGAGCCGCTCGATCAACATTCTATCCGCCGCGCGCCTGTGCCTGTTCGGTGCCCGCGATGTCTGGTTCGTGGTGGCCCTGCCGGTGTTCCTGTCGCAGACGCTGGGCTGGGATCACTGGCAGACCGGCGGCTTTCTCGCGCTGTGGATCATCGGCTACGGCATGGTGCAGGCGGTTGCACCGCGCATCACCGGCAAGGCCGCTGGACAGGTACCGAACGGCCGCGCTGCGATGCTATGGGCCGCGGTGTTGACCGCAGTTCCGGCGCTGATCGCACTGGGCCTGGGCATGGAGATCAATCCCGCTGCACTGCTGATCGGCGGGCTGCTGCTGTTCGGTGTGCTGTTCGCGATCAACTCCTCGCTGCACAGCTACCTGATCGTCAGTCTGGCGCGGGCCGATGGCGTCTCGCTGGACGTCGGCTTCTACTACATGGCCAACGCCATGGGGCGACTGCTCGGCACACTGCTGTCGGGCTGGGTATTCCAGGCCGCGGGCTTGGGCGCTAGCGGGCTTGCCGCCTGCCTGTGGATATCCACAACCCTGCTGCTGCTGACAGTCTTGATCTCGATCTGGTTGCCGCGGGATTAAGGCCATCGTCGCTGGTAATCCTGTGCGGCTGGAATATGCTTTAGGTAGAGCGCACCGAGAGCGCGTGAGGCCTTGATGAGAGGCTGTTCGGTAATCCCGCCAATGGCGGAGCAAGCCAAGGAGCGTCACCATGCAGATCGACACCTTCCGCGACATCATCCACTGGACGCAAGCCTATCATCATCAGCTTGCCGAAAGCCTGAAGCACAGCAGAGATGCGAACTTGAACGAGAAAGCGCGGCTGCTATTGGATTATCTGTCGGAGCACGAAGCCAAACTCGCCAAAGCGGTCAGTGCGTTTGAACACAGCGACAATCTGAAAGGGCTCAACACCTGGGTCATGGAATATCTGAACAAAACCCCGATCTTGCCGGATGCCGAGATCAAAGCGCCCTATGCCGACCTCTCCGCCGAGGAGATCATCAACAGGATCGAAGCCGAGCACAGCAATATCATCGAACTCTACAAGTTCCTTGCCGGCCGTGCCGTGGCAACCCCCGCGGTCGATCTGCTGGAGGAGCTCGCCGCGCTCGAAAGACATGAAGCGATGCGGCTGTCCAACGCCTCCAATATGCTCGGCGACCTCTGAGTCGCCCCCCTGGCGGGCAATGTGCAAATCAGCCTAGTGAAAATCCCGGGAGCGGTTGTTCAACCCTCCCCACAACGGGGTAATATCGGTTAGCCGACCGGCGATGACATGGATCAGCTCCCCCTCCCGCTCCAGAATGCCATCCACCTGTAGAATCCTGCTGCCCAGTAGCGCCTTGCGCTGGCCGCGGGCGGTGGCCTGCCACACCACCAGGTTGATCTGGCCAGACTCATCCTCCAGCGTCACGAAGGTGATCCCGGTCGCAGTGCCCGGACGCTGGCGATTGGTGACCAGTCCGGCCACACGGACCGGACGGCCGCTGTCAATCCCGTGCAGGCGATCGGCAGGCACGCAGCGCGGCAGCTTGCCCTGCTCACGCAGCAGCGCCAGGGGGTGACGTCCCAGCGTCAGCCCCAGATGGCGGTAGTCCGCCTGTAGTTCGCTGAACTCATCCGGCACCGGCATGGCAACCCGTGCTTCCGGGACGGCGCTGCCATCAGTCTCCGGCACCCCGGTATCGAGCTGCAGAACCGCGGCGTCATCCAGCAGAGCCCAGCGTGCCTGATGCCGGTGCCCGGCGATCGCCTGCAAGGCGTTGGCCGCGGCCAGAGCGTCGTAGTCCCGCCGACTGAAGCGAACCCTGGCACGCAGATCGGCCACCGAGCGGAACCCCTGCGGCGGACGCACCTCGACCAGCTGCTCAGCTGCACTCTGCGATAACCCCTTCACCATTCTGAACCCCAGACGCAGCACACCCTGCTGCCCGCTACGCTCTCGCGCCGCGTCATACTCAATTGTGCAGTCGTAGGCGCTGGCATTGATGCACACCGGACGCACCTGCACCCCATGCCGACGCGCATCCTGGACCAGCTGCGACGGAGAGTAAAACCCCATCGGCTGGCTGTTGAGCAGTGCACAACAGAAAATTGCCGGTTCGTGGCACTTGATCCAGGCCGACAGGTAGACCAACAGCGCAAAACTGGCAGCGTGGGACTCGGGAAAACCGTACTCGCCGAACCCCTCGATCTGGCGACAGATCCGCTCGGCGTATTCGGCACTGTAGCCCCGAGCCAGCATCCCCTCACGCAGTTTCTGCTGGTAGATCGCGATATGCCCGCTGCGGCGCCAGGCCGCCATCGCCCGGCGCAGCTGGTCCGCCTCGCCGCCGCTGAAACCGGCCGCCACCATCGCCAGACGAATCACCTGCTCCTGGAAGATCGGTACGCCAAGCGTCGGTTCGAGCACTTCACGTACCGCCTCGCTCGGATAGTCGATCGCCTCCTTGCCTTGGCGTCGCAACAGATAGGGGTGCACCATGTCGCCCTGAATCGGGCCGGGACGCACGATCGCCACCTGCACCACCAGGTCGTAATATGTCTGCGGCCGCAGCCGCGGCAGCATATTCATCTGCGCGCGCGACTCGACCTGAAACACCCCCATCGAATCCGCTGCGCTGAGCATGTCATACACCTTCAGCTCCTCCCGCGGGATATCCTGCAGCTGCCAGTCACGGCCGTCACGCTCGCCGAGCAGATGCAGGGCACGGCGCAACGCACTGAGCATCCCCAGTGCCAGCACATCGATCTTCAACAGCCCCAACGCCTCAAGGTCATCCTTGTTCCACTGGATCAGCGTTCGTCCCTCCATCGCTGCATTCTCGATCGGCACCAGTTCGTGCAAGGGGCCGGCCGAGATCACGAAACCACCCACATGCTGCGACAGGTGCCGCGGGAAATGCAGGATCTGCGGCACCAGGGTCAGCAGATGGCGAAGCATCGGCGCCGGGCGTTCTCCCTCCAGGGCGCGTAGTTGCTCCAGCCAGGGTTGCTGGGTATCACGCCGGTCGAGCTGGTTGATCAGCCAGCCCAAGTAAGCTTCGTCGAATCCCAGCGCCCTGCCCACATCACGGATCGCGCTGCGACTGCGATAGCTTATCACTGCCGCGGCCAGGCCTGCCCGCTCGCGGCCGTAGCGGCGATAGATATACTGGATCACCTCCTCCCGCCGCTGATGTTCGAAGTCCACGTCGATATCCGGAGGCTCATTGCGCTCCTTGGAGAGGAAGCGCTCGAACAGCAGATTGACCTGCCGCGGATCGACCTCGGTGATGCCCAGGCAGTAGCAAACCACCGAGTTGGCGGCGGAGCCCCGTCCCTGACAGAGGATCTTGTTCTCGCGCGCAAAACGCACGATATCCTCGATGGTCAGGAAATAGGGCTCGTAGTTGAGTTCGGCAATCACCTGCAGTTCGCGCTCGATCTGTCCACGCACCCGGTCCGGCACGCCCTCGGGGAAGCGTCGCTGCACACCCGCCTCGACCAGCGCACGCAGATGCACTTGCGGCGTCACGCCCCTGGGTACCAGTTCATCGGGGTATTCATAGCGCAGCTCATCCAGCGAGAAATCGCACCGGGAAGCGATCACCAATGTCTGCTCGCGCAACGCCGGTGGATAGAGCTTTTCCAGCTTGGCCAGCGGGCGCAGGTGACGCTCGGCATTGGCCGCCAGTCGCCAGCCCGCCTGGGTGAGCGTCGTACGCAGGCGTATCGCGGTGAGTACATCCTGTAACGGCTGGCGAGAGGGTTCATGCATATGCACATTGCCGGCACAAACCAAAGGGGTAGCGCATTGTTCAGCCATACCGAGCAGACGCCGGTAACGCCAGAGATCATCGCTATCAAGCAAGCGCTCCAGCAGCAACCAGCTGCGCCCGGCATGATATTGCTCCAGCCACTTCAGATCGGATAACAACTGGTTATCGTCGGATCCCGGCTGGAACAGCAGCAGGCACTGATCCAGCCCCTGTTCGAAGTCCGCCAGCGTTAGTAAGTAATTACCTTTCTCAGCACGCCGCCGCCCCCGGGTAATCAGGCTGCACAGCTGGGCGTAACCCTGCCGATTCCTGACCAGCACAACCAGCACTCGCCCCTCTATGCGAAACTCGCTGCCGATCAGCAGCTTGATCCCCAGCTCTTTCGCCTCCTGGTGCGCACGCACACTGCCGGCCAGTGAACACTCATCGGTCAGAGCCAATGCCGAGTAGCCCAGGGATGCGGCCTGTGCCACCAGTTCCTCCGGATGCGAGGCTCCACGCAGAAAGGAGAAATTAGACAGTGCATGCAGCTCGGCATAGCCGCCCCGATAATCAGTCACCACGCCACCTTCAACCGAACCAGCCGTGGATGAACCAACGCCCGTCGGGCTCGCGAAACAACCAGCCACAACGGCCATCCGGCCAGCGCGCCACGAAGTAATCTCGCACAACCGCCTGCTCCCACCAGCCACTGCTGATTCTTTCCGGTCCACTGAGCAACTCCAGTCGACGACGCTGAACAGTCGGCAGATATTGGGGTCGCTCCAATAACCATCCGGGTCGCTTCATCGCCACCGGGGGCGTTTCGCGGCTGCAAAAGCGGCCGCTTAAAACGGATTCCGGACGATGATCGGCATGGTATTGCAGAGGTCGAACCGCATCCGCTCCGAGCCGACTACACAAACGGCTGATCAACTCATCCATGGATCCCTGAGAACGGGTCGACGCAAAGAGGTCACCATTTATCTTCTCATCTGACTCGCTCTCCTCTGCACTCAGCTGCAATGCCAGCACCGGGCCGCGGAGCTGCTCACGCTCAAGCCTCAAGCGACACAGATCCAACCAGTGTGCGGCAGACGCACTGCCACCGGCATGACCGAGCCGGAACAGCTGTGTCGAACCATCCCGCAGTGTCAATTTCAGGCAGATCTGCGAAACCTTCTGCTGCCGTTGGGAGAGATAGCCCTCCAGTGCCGCCAGCAGGCGGCGTAACGGAAACAGCAAGGCTTGGCTGTGGATCACCTCCTCTCCCAGTTCACAACTTTGCTCAAACCGTTCCGGTGGAATGAACGCCTCCGGGGGCGGTACAGCGGGGTCGACGATAGCATCCAGATCACGCAGCAGCATCTGCCCAAAACGCTGAGCCAACTCGCTCCGTAGCAGCTTGCGCAGGTCATCCAAGGTCCGCATGCCGATCCCTTGAAGCTGCTCCATCTGCTCCGGTAGCAGTTGCAATTGATCCACTCTCAGCTCATGCAGACGCCGCCACCAACTTGTGGAATCCGCGCCGGTATAGTTATCCACAGCTGCAAGCAGCTGCGCACCCCGGGGGGTCTCGCCTGTCGCCAGCCGGACTGAGTAGCCAGTATGCTCAAGCGCCTGAACGATATGGGATATCAGTGCTTCCAAGCCGCCGAAATAGTGCAGCATGCTGGCGATCTCCAGCAGCAGAGCCTGAGGTGGACAGAGGCTTATACGGGCGCTGAAACCTCCAGCCCAGAGTGCCAGCTGCTCGAGTGTCGACTGCGTACGCTTATCCGATGTATCAAGCAGGACAAGCTCCGGGCTCAGCGCCAGTGCCGTTGCCAGCGCTTGCCCAACCTCAATGCCCTGATCAGCCGCACTGATATTAAAAGCACGAATCCGCTGACGTTTATCCAGCAATGCCTGAGGCAGCTCTGGCTGCAAGCCGTGCAGTTCCAGGGCTAAATAGGGGAAATTCAAGCAGAGCCAGCGCATCTCAGACAACCTCGGGAATCTTTACGACCAAAGGCGGCAGAGGCCAGCCACCACGGCGCTTGATCAGCGTCAGCTCCACCCCTTTTTCACTGCTGTTCAGCCGTACGCGATAAGCCGCAGGCGAGGCGTGTTCGCTCACCTCCTCCGAACGCATCACCCAGCCCAGCCCTCCCCCTGATTGGGCTGCCAATTGCAGACGTCGAAGTGACGAAGTCGACACTTGGAAGTCAAGCCAGCTCAATACCAGAGGCGAAGCTCCACTTTTCAATGCCTGCTCTATCGCCCACAACCGCTCCTTTCTGGTGTTCGTACTCACAATGCGTTGTGTCGACAGACTAATGCCCGCCTGAAGCAGCGCTAGAGAGTAGGGGTGATGTGGAGGATCGATCCAGAGTACCGCCCGTCCCGCGGATGAAAAGCGCTTTAAAAGCGGCCATAGCAAACGTAGCTCTCCCCGCCCCTCCCCTGAATAGAGCAACTCGATCAGTTGGCCATGCAGCCATCCGCCCCCGGATAACAGCTCATCCAGTACCGGATGACCGCTCGGCTCTACCTCTTCGGCTGGAACAGCGGCCACATGCGATCCACGCCATAGCTGCCCCCGCTCCAACAGATTGACCAGTGCCATCACCACCTCACAAACTGTACATGCATACAGTATTTTGAGTTAAAAAAAATGGTTCCACAAGGTCAGTGATGGCACTCAGCGGCCACTATCAATTAGCCGCCATCTCAGCTGTCAATATACGAAGAGTGTGGGGATCTGAAAGCGGATGGAGAATAAGCTGCTCTGCCCAGCTGAAAACCGAGCGATAGCGAATACAGTTCAGTCTATGGAGAATCTAGGGAGACAGAAAAAGTTGGGGCCCGAACACATCCGTGATCCGGGCCCCTGGAGTGTTGCAGCTTCCATGCCGCGCCCATGTCCTCCATGACATGGGGTGAGGTAAAGCATCCCGCTTTTTCAATACGCATCCTT
>NZ_JAHREP010000030.1 GCF_019084545.1 Marinobacterium ramblicola | reverse complement strand
GTGGTCGAGATGTGGCAGCGCGGTGACTGGAAAACCTTCTGCGAGATGCTGCCGGAGTATGCGGTCAAGGGTCATGGTGAGGGTTTCATGCACGATACCGCGATGATGCTCGGCGCCCTGGGCTGGTCCGACTACCAGGGCCAGGCGGAGATCCTGACCCCCTACTTCGGCAGCTCCGGCACCGGCCAGATCAACTGCGTATTCCCGGTCACGCCGCAGGACGGCAGCGCCGTACCCGGCCCCCAGGCCTCGGTCGAGAGCGGTTTCGCACCGGGCGCCAGCCGGCTCTGATCCGCATTAACCCTATTAGCGGAACGCACATCCAGGCGTTTCCGCACCAGTTGCATATGGTGTTTTGGCCCGCTCACGCGGGCCTCTTTTTCACTACCAGATTCTGTCATCAGGATGACTCCATGGCCGTTATTGAACGCCCCCACCGACTGATCGTACTGCTTGCCGCACTGCAAGCGTTCGGCCCGCTGTCGATCGACATGTACCTGCCGGGGCTGCCGCTGATCGCGCAGGAGATGGGCAGCAGCGAAGCCAGCGTGCAGATGACGATCAGCGCCTTTCTGATCGGCCTGTTCATCGGCATGCTGTTTTACGGCCCCCTGTCGGACAAGTTTGGCCGCCGCGGCTTGCTGCTGGGCGGGATAAGCCTGTACACCCTGGCCAGCCTGGGCTGCGTTTTCGCCACCAGTATCGAACACCTGATAG
The DNA here is from genome assembly GCF_019084545.1 of Marinobacterium ramblicola. GTDB lineage: Bacteria > Pseudomonadota > Gammaproteobacteria > Pseudomonadales > Balneatricaceae > Marinobacterium_D > Marinobacterium_D ramblicola. The sequence goes on along the minus strand of NZ_JAHREP010000030.1, from coordinate 57,468 downwards.
CTCTGCGTTTTGCTCAGGCACTGGGTGGCGCTGCAGCATCGGTGCTCGGACGCACCATTGTGCGCGATCTGTTCCCGGTCGAAGAGTCGGCGCGGGTGCTGTCGCTGATGCACCTGGTCACGATGATCGCCACGCTGATGGCTCCGCTGTTCGGTGGCTATATGCTGCTCTCGGGCTGGCGGGCGCTGTTCGTGGTACTGATGATCTTTGCAGCGACAACGCTGCTGTTCGTTGCCTGGAAGATACCGGAAACCCACCGCGGCGAATCCAGAAACTCGAGTATTCTGGCCGTGTTCGCCGCCTACTTCCGTATCGCCCGGCATCGCCACGCCATCGGTTACATCCTGTGCATGTCGCTGACCTTTGCCGGCATGTTCGCCTTCATCACGGCTTCCCCCTTCGTCTACATCAACTATTTCGGCATCGAGCCCGCTCACTATGCCTGGCTGTTCAGCCTCAACATCGGCGGCGTGATTCTGTTCGTGACCCTGAATGCACGTTTCGTCAAACGTCTGGGTACTCAGCCGTTACTGCTGGCTGGCGTGAGCCTGGCTGCCGCCTCGGGTACGCTGTTGCTGATCTGCGGCCTGACCGCCGCGGGTGGATTGCTGCCGATCGTGGTCGGTGTTTTCGGTTTCGTCGGCGTGACCGGTCTGCTCGGTGCCAACTGCATGGCCAGCCTGCTCGCCCGCTACCCGCAACAGGCCGGGGCCGCCGCCGGTCTGGCGGTGTCGGCCCAGTTTGGGCTCGGCGCCCTGGCCAGCTCGCTGGCCGGCAGCCTGCATGACGGCACACCGCTGCCGATGACGCTGATCATGGGCCTGTGCGGGATAGGCGCCCTAATGGCGCTACGACTGACAAGAACCCGTGTGCGAGGATAAAGAGAGGGCGCGGTCAGGATAGCCGCGCCCGAGTGGGGGTACACTACTGTCTGGAAACGAGTTCCCTGTACTTATTCAACGCCGCACGCGCATCGATACCTCGGTCCGCGACGGAGTCGATCCACGCCTCATCCATGCCTTTGATCGCGTCATTGAGCTGGCCGACAAGAGGATCATCGGCGGTCAGGCGGACGATCGTTTTGCCCGAGTCCTGCGCTTCCTTGTAACCGGCCAGGTCCGCTGCCCCCCAAGCCTGCCCTGCCAGCTGAGACAATTTGGCACCGGATACACTCATGATCGCGTCCTGATCCTCCTTGCTCAGGCCATCGAACACATCGGGATTCATGAAGATGGTAAACGCCGTGGTATACATCCCCTTCGGGAACATGGTCAGGTGGCTGGTCACTTCACTAAGACGCAGGAACTTCTGCTCCTGGATCGGCAGGAACACCCCTTCGACGATCCCCTGCTGCATCATCTCGTAGACCTTGGTCGCCGGTGCCGCCACCGGTGTCACGTGCAGGCGCTCGGCCAGCTCGTTAACCACCCCGCCGCCGACGCGAATCTTGCGGTCCTTCAGGTCATCCAGGGAGTTGACCGGGAACTGGGTATGCAACTGACCGGGGCCATGCACGAACATCCCCAGCACCTTCAGGCCGGCGAACTCATCCGCCGGCTCGAAGTACTCCTTGTAGACCTTCCACAGCGCCACGGAACCCAGCTCGGCATCGGGAGTTTCACCGGGGATCTCGACAACACCCGGCAGCTTGAACCGGCCGGGCAGGTAGCCGTTGACGCTGAAGCTGACGTCGGTCACGCCATCCTCGACCAGATTGAACAGGGTTTTCGGATGGCCCGAGCCCTGCTCGATCTCCACCTTGACCCGCCCCTCGGTCGCCTCCTCGACCCATTTGGCCCAGGTCGGCCAGACCACCGCATTCTGCGGATTGGTCGGCGGCAGCCAGGTGGTTACACGCAGTGTAGTTGCCGCCATCGCGGACGTGCACAGCAGGGTACCGGCCACAGCACAGGCCAGTGTCGATGCGATTTTTAAGGTTTTCATATGCCCTCTTTTGTTCTCATTTTATTGTTAGAGCTCTCTTGATCTCCAAGCGCAATACTTGGCACCGCTGTTATCGCTTGAATGACGGATCCTGACGTTCGACGAGCCGTTTCATCGCCGCAAACACGTCTTCCCCGGCGCCAAATTTGGGATCGAAGTTCAACGAGTCTGCGGTACACTTCTTCAATATCGCCTCCGGGATTGCACGCACCGGCCCCATCGCCATCGACGCCACCTGCACCTCGCAGGCCCGCGTGACCAGCCACATCAGCGCCAGCGCCTGGGACAGGTTGGCGCCGATCACTACCGGTCCGTGGTTGCGCAACAGCAGCACCTGTTTATCGCCTGCACTGTCGAGGATCCGCTGCCCCTCATCCATATGCACCGTGATCCCTTCGAACTCGTGGTAGGCGACTTTGTCGTAGAGCTGCGCGGCGTAGAAGTTGCTGTAGGAGAGCCCCTCCTCCAGGCAGCACACCGCCAGCGTCGGTGTGCTATGCACGTGCATCACGCAGTGCCCGTTGGGCACCCTGGCATGGATAGCGCTGTGGAAAGTAAACCCGGCCGGATTGATCGGCCAGTCGGAGTGGCCGATGATGTTGCCGTCGATATCGATCTTGACCAGATTGGAGGCGGTAATCTCGCTGTAGTGCAGCCCGAACGGGTTGATCAGGAAATGCCCCGGTTCGCCGGGCACACGCAGGGAAATATGGTTGTAGATCGATTCGTCCCATTTCAGATAGGCGAAAATCCGGTACATCGCCGCCAGATCGACCCGCGCATTCCACTCCGCTTCGCTGAATCTCGCCGGACGTTCAAAGTAACGGTCAAAGGTTTCCATCATCTTCCTCGCTTGGTGTCATTGCAGGTTAGTTAATACATTAACTACATACCGGCACCACAAAAACCAAAATGAATATTGCCCCCTTCAATATATTTCCTATACCCTCAGTGGATGAACACCAAACAGCTGATCTACTTCCTCAAGACCGCTGAACTGTGCAGCATTGCCGCCGCCGCCCGTGAACTCGAGGTGGCGCAACCCAGCATCAGTCTGCAGTTGGACAATCTGGAGCATGAACTCGCTACCCGCCTGTTCGAGCGCGATTATCGCGGTGTAACGCTGACGGAGAGCGGGCAGCTGTTCCGCGCCCACGCCGAGTCGATACTACGCCAGGTCGAACAGGCCAAGCGGGATATCCGCCAGTCCGAAGAGGAACCCAGCGGTCGCCTGGTGATCGGTATGACGCAACCGATCGGCAATGTGGTCTCGGTACCGCTGCTGACCCAGGTGGAGCAGCGCTACCCCAAGATCCAGCTCGACCTGTTCGCGGGTCTCTCCTACAGCCTGTCGCAGCAGCTGCTGGCCGGCGAGATCGATCTGGCGATCTCCTCACCGGATGGCAGCGACATGTCGCACCTGAGACGGGAAAAGCTGTTCCGCGAGCAGCTCTATCTGGCCATGGGTACAGATCCCAAACCGGCCTCGCAACTGCCGCTGCGATCGCGCAAGCGCCTGCGTTTTGCGGAGCTGGCCGATCATGAGGTGATCGTCACCGGCCGCCAGGATTCCCTCGGCTACCTGTTGCACCAGTACGAGCTGCAGACCGGTGTCAGCATCCGGCACAAACCCGCGTTTGGCCAGTTGATGACCACGCTACGCTACGTTGCCGACGGTTACGGCATGCTGCTCAGCCCCTCCTCCTCGTTCTACCACCTCGAAGAAGCCGGACAGATTCACGCACTGGAGATTACCGATCCACCGCTCTGGCGTGACGTGTACATCACCACGGCGGCCGAGCGGCCGAAAACCGCCTTGATGCGGGCCGTCATTCCACTGATCCACGAGGTGACCCGGCAGGAGTACCTGGCCGGACATTGGCGGGGGGAGTTAGCACTGGGAGAGGCCTGAAATCGAAGTTTGCCCTGGACTGGCCACGGGAACAGGATTCCATGCATGCCTCGACGCGATAGACCTCGTGCAACAACCTCGACGTGATGATCTCCTCGACCGCGCTACAGGCGTGCAGGCCGCCCTTTGCGATCACTATCGCCTAGGCGATGAGTTGCTATCGCTCACCTTCAAGGCCGTGCCATACCCGGAGAACAATAATGGCACTGGAATGGACCGAATATCGAACGACATATTTTCCGAAGACCATGTCTCGAACAGAATCAGGCACCGGTGCCCTTTCAACGGGCGTGCCCATTGCGGGGAAGTCTGGAAGTAATTCGATTTTGCCGACCAGTTCGGTGGCAATCCTGGCCGCTGCCGACGGGTTGTGCACCGCAATAAACTCTCTGAGACGCATCAAATCATCAATGGCTTCGTCCGTGTAAACCAGCTTCACTTACCCGACCTCGGTGCATCCTGCTCGTTTTCGGTTCCCCAGCTATTGAGCCAACTATGAACCTCACTGGCATCAACCACTTTCCCTTGGGCGGCAGACTCCATTGCCTCCAGTGTTTGCTGCCAACGCTCTTGTTCAAGCTGCTGCCGTTCGATGTATTCCGACAACGCTTGGTTGATTACCCAGCCTTTGCTACGGTGGAGCCTGCTGGCGATTGCCTCCAGGTTCTGCTCAACGTCTGCCTGAAGACGAACTGTGGTAACACTCATGGCTGTACCCTCAGATTCTTTGACTACACTGTATTACATCATAGTCAATGAGGGTGCCGCAAAGAGTTGTTGAAACCGGAACCATCGTCGCAACGAAAGTAGCCGGGCACTGCTGACAAGGCCCACGTGATCCATCGCCTTTATTACCGAGTCCCCGTTCGTTTACATCAACTATTTCGACCTCGAGCCCACTACGCCTGGCTGTTCAGCCTCAATATCGGCGGAGTTATCCTGTTCGTGACCCTGCAATGCAGTCAGACGCTTGATGTTTCGAACTGATGCTGGAGCAAGGGATGGTGTTTTTCTGACGGCTGCGGGGGCGCTACGCCCTGTCCCTACTCCCGGCCCCTACTCCCCGCCCCCACTCAGCGCCACCAGTTCGCGCAGCTCGCTGTTCGAGAGTTCCGAGATCCACTGCTCGCCGCCGGCGACGCTGAGCTCGGCCAGCTCCTTCTTGTCCTGGATCATCGCGTCGATCTTCTCCTCGAAGGTGTTTTCGGTGATCAGACGATGCACCAGCACCGAACGCTGCTGGCCGATGCGGTAGGCACGGTCGGTGGCCTGGGCCTCCACCGCCGGGTTCCACCAGAGGTCGTAGTGGATCACTTGGCTGGCGGCAGTGAGGTTGAGGCCGGTGCCACCGGCTTTCAGCGACAGGATCATCGCGCGCACACCGCGCTCGGTCTGGAAGGCGTCGACCATCGCGTCACGCTGCGGGCGTGACAGCCCGCCATGCAGGAACGGCACCTCCCAGCCGAACTGCCGGCGCAGACTGTCCGCCAGCAGCTCGCCCATGCCGGTGTACTGGGTGAAGATGATCGCCTTCTCGCCGGCGGCATCGAGTTCGGACATGATCTCGATAAAGGCCGCCAGCTTGCCGGAGGCCTCGATATCCGCCCGCTCCTGGCCCAGAAACTGCGCCGGACTGTTGCAGATCTGTTTCAACGCATTGAGCAGCTTGAACACGAGGCCACGGCGTTCGATGCCCTCGCTGCGCTGCAGATTCTCCATCATGCCGTCCACCGTGCTCTGATACAGCGCCGCCTGCTCCCGGCTGAGGCCGCAGTAGCGGTTGCTTTCGATCTTGTCCGGCAGGTCGTCGATAATGTTCCGGTCGCTTTTCAGACGCCGCAGGATAAAGGGACCGGTGACCTTACGAAAACGCTCGAGCCGGGCCTGATCCCGCTCCTTTTCGATCGGCGCGGCAAACTCCTCCCGAAACCGTGCCAGACTGCCGAGATAGCCCCGGTTGGCAAAGTCGGCCAGGCTCCAGTACTCCTGCAACCGATTCTCCACCGGCGTGCCGCTCATGCCGATGTGGATATCGGCTTTCAGTTGCTTGATCGCCTTGGTCTGGGCGCTGGCCGGGTTCTTGATGTTCTGCGCTTCATCGAGCACCAGCGCTCGCCAGTGCGGCTTGCCGAGAGTCTTGCTGTCGCTGCGCGTCAGACCGTAGCTGGTCAGCACCAGGTCGTGCCGCTCCAGTTCCAGACTGCGCCCGGCGCCGTGGTAGATCTGCACACGCAGAGCAGGCGCGAAACGCGCAAGTTCGTGCTGCCAGTTGGTCAGCAGCGAGGTCGGGGCCACCACCAGAGCCTTGTGTCGTTCCAGCTGTCCCGTTTCCTTGAGGTGCAGCAGGGCACAGATCACCTGTAGCGTCTTGCCCAGGCCCATATCGTCGGCAAGCAGCGAGCCGAAACCCAGGCGGCTGTTCTGAACCAGCCATTCATAGCCACGCCGCTGATAGGGCCGCAGATCGGCCTTGAGTCCTGCCGGCAGCGGGGCCGGTTCGCTTTGCAGCAGTTGATCGAACAGCACCCGGGCGCTGTCGCCCAGCACCACGCCGGCATCGTCCAGTTCACCGGCCAATCCGGCCTTCAGCAGTTCGATACGCGACAGCGACTCGGGCAGGTTGTCGAGCCGCTTCATCAGTTGCTGCAGCTGCGCTTCGTCGATCATCACGTACTGATCCAGCAACCGGACAATGCCGGACGCGTTCTGCACCAGTTGGCGGAACTCGTGAATCGAGACGTTGCGGTCGCCGATCGCCACCTGCCAGTCGAACTGCAACAGCTGACCAAGGTTCAGATAGCTGACCTCCGCGTCGGTTCCGGCCCCCTCCAGCGAGAGGCTGAGTCGCGGTCGCGCCAGGTTGCGCAACGCCTTGGGCAGCACCACCTGGATACCCAGCATGGCGATGGCCGGCAGGGTCTGGCGGAACAGCGGCGTGAACGCCGCCAGATCGAAACTCAGCTCGCTCAGCGGGTCGGCATCGCTGTAGAGTTGCTCGATCTCCGGCAGATAATCGGCCAGCATCGCCAAGTCGGCCAGCACCCGCGCCTTGAGCACCGACAGGCCTGGCGTACGGATCAGGGATTCCAAGGGATGCAGTTGACCGTCATGCTCGATGCGCAGCGCAAGGCTCAGTCTGTCCTGCCCACGTTCCTCTACCTGCAGCAGCAGGCGGTGGTCGCGTTCCGCCAGCCACAGGCGGCTCAGCCAGTGGCGGATCACCTTGGGAACCTCGGCAGTTTCAAAGCGGTCGAAGCGCTGCGGTTCGCCACGGAAAAACAGTCTTTCGACCGCGGCAGCGGCGTCGGTGCTGCGGGGTTCCTCACAGCCGGCGGCAATGAAATGGCTGAGCAGAAGATGCAGCGCCGCCTGAAGCTGGGTGGGAGCATCGGCGTAATGTCGTACCGATTTGCGCCGCCGTGCCGGGGTATGTTCCAGTACCAGCAGATCCGGTGGACAGAGTTCGGAGAGCGTCGCCATCAGCGCCGAAACCGGATCGCTGATCGTGGCGGGATGCCAGACGATCAGACTGTCGCCCGCCGGATTGGCCTGGATGGCGGGGAGATAGGCCCGCTGCTCGATCAACTTCAATGCCAGGCGCAGCAGCAGACGCCAGAGCAGCAGATGCGTCGACAGGTAGGGCAACAGACTTGCCGGTATCGCATTCAGCCGCTGCAGCCAGGTACTCAACGGACTTTCGTCGTCGATCGCATCGTTCACGCCCAGGAAACCCAGGTTTTCATCCACGCGGATGCTCAGGCGGGGCAGCTGTTCCGCCGTCGTCCAGGGTTCCGCCTCCTCCCGGTCGAATCGCGCCGCCTCGCGGGCCGTTCGTTTGTACTGGTCGGCCAGAATCTTGCGAAACTCCTTGGGGTGGAACAGCGGCTTTTCGGACAGCACCGTCAGAATATGTTCCTGCAGCAGCGGTATGACGCTCAGATCGACCCGTTCGAAGGCCGATGTCGGCATCGCCGGCTCGGATTGCACTATCGGTTCGGGCGACCAGCCCGCCACTGTCGTGGGCAGTGCCTGCAGGGTTTCCAGCTGCGCACCGGCCTGTCCCTCCAGAGCCTGTGCCAGGTCCAGCCCGTGCAGCTGAAACACCAGAAAGGGGTTGCGGTCGATCTCGTTGGCGACCAGGTAGAGCACGGCCGCAATATGTTTGCAGGGCATGGCCCAGTCCGGACAGGAGCAGTGCGCCTGCATGTCATTCCAGTCGCGGGGAAACAGCCGGATCTGCTGTTCGCTCATCAGTGCCAGAATCCGGCGCGGCAGTTGCCGGTTCAGCAGCCGGGACAGTAATGCCGGGCTGCTGTTGATGGTCTGGAAAATCTGCCGACACTGGCTGTCGGAAAAGGGTTCCAGCCTGACCTCGACGCGATAGGGCGAGCGGCGACTGCCCTGTACTGCGGCCTGGATGCCGCCGGGCTGGATCTCGATCTCGCGCACCGAGCCGTTACCGGCGTAGCGACGGCCGCGCGGCAGCCGGTTGCTGTAGTCGATGCCGTTGAACGCCTCCAGCCACTGCTCGCCCCACCAGGTATTGCCATAGGTTGCCATCTAGGGGTGCCTCCCCGATTGGCTGGAGGGGGCATCGGTGTTGCGATCGACGTTCATGAAAGGCGCTGCCGTTCCGGTTGCAGGGAAAGCGAGCATGATACCGCCCCGGACACCGGACATGAACGCCTCACATAGGATGCGACCAGGCATCGGCGCGGAAAGCTTTCCGACCGCAACCATTGCCGCATCCTCTCCCATTAATCTTGCACCGAGGCGAGCAAATCTGATTTAATTAATATATTAACCAATATCGATCCACCCTGTCCGCTCTCTCGTGAAATTCGGATAACCGCTGCCAAGGTCAGCCCTCGGCGCCTTAAACCACTCTACAGCGCCTCTCCGGCAACACCTGTGAATGCGAATAGCGGTTGCCCCCCCTGACCAATCCGGAACGGAACGATGATGCTTGTACGAACGCTCAGCACCGCGGCCGACCTGACCACCAGACGCTCCGGTGTACTCATTTTCACCGCCATGCTGCTGGCACTAGCCGATACCTTTCAGCTGTTCGAGGCCACCCATCTGGCCACAGTGCTGGCCTGGGGATTCGTGCTGCTCGAGCTGCGTAACCTGACCGGGAAACAGCGACGGCTGATCCTGATACTCAGCGGCGCCGGAATACTGTTCTCCTGCTGGGCCTGGTTCAAGGGCGGCCAGGTCGCCGCCCTGGATATCCTCAGCGAGCATATCAAGCTGGCGATGCTGCTCGCCGCCGTCAACTTCATCCGTTTGGTGTCCCGACTCGAGCCGGCACCGGACCACAAGGGCGTGCGCAGCTTTCTGACCACTCTCGGCGGCATGCACTTCTTCTCCTCGGTAGCCAACTTCTCGTCGGTGCTGATGGTGGGTGAGCAGCTCTACCGCAACCAGCGCCTCTCCGCGCTGTCGCAGATCATTCTGGCCCGGGGCTTCAGCCTGGCGGTGCTCTGGTCCCCCTTCCTCAGCATCCTGCCGATGGTGCTGGACAAGGTGCCAGGCAGCGATATCTACGCGGTGTATCCGTTCACCATCGCTCTGGCGGTCGCCGGGCTGCTGCTGACGCTGGTTGAATGTCGCTACCGGCATCCGGATGAGCTGGACAGCTACGCCGGTTACCCGATCAAGCGCTCGACCCTGTTGCTGCCGGCGCTGCTGATCTCCACCGTGCTGCTGACCGCCTGGCTGGCACCGGAGCTGCCCACCATCGGCGTGGTCGCGTTGCTGGCACTGCTGGTGCCGTTCTCGATTCTGATGCTCAAAAGCGGCCTAACCTCGGCCAGCCGCAGCGCGGCCAAGCATGTGGTCGAGAGATTGCCGGACGCGCGCGGTGAGATCGCCCTGTTCCTGACCGCGGGCCTGCTCGCCGCCGGGGTCAAGGCCTGCATCGCGCTGGGCCTGGTCGACCTGCCATTCCAGCAAACCGATGCCCATATCGCCAGCTTCGTACTGCTGTCGATCGTGCTGTTCGCCTACCTGGGGATCCATCAGTTCGCGCTGGTGGCGATCTTTATGGGCTTTTTCGCCGAGATCACCACGACACCGACGCTGATGGCGCTCGCCTATATCCTCGGCACCTCACTGTCCATGTCCGGCAGTATCTTCAGCGGGCTCAATTTCATCCTGCAGGCACGGTTTCGCTGCAGCACTCGCGAAATACTGGCCAACAATAGCCTGTACACGCTGCTGATGCTGGTGCTCTCGGTCGCGCTGATCTATCTGATGGCGCAGTTCGGGGTGCGCTGATCCGCCCAATCAGCCACTCGAAAAGGCGCTGCACACCCGGCTGGACGGCGCGGGACTGTGGAAAGACAACAATGGATCTGTCACGCCGGAGAGTCGGGATGACCCAAAACAGAAAAGTACAATAACTAACGAGATTCTTACATTTTTTCTTGTGCCGTTTGCCTCGATACTTCTCCTATCCCACGGGAGTTCAGTTGTTCCTATTCAGCTGACTGGCTTAGCCAGTCCGACAACGATAAGAGAGACTATTGCAATGAAAGCAGCCAACCCGATGTTGGAAAAACTTCAAGCCATTCTGCCGGATATCCGTGCCAACGCCCGCAAGGCAGAAGAGCTGCGCATGGTGCCGCAGGAAAACATCGAGATGCTGCACGGCATCCAGCTGAACCGTGCTTTCCTGCCCAAGGCCTACGGCGGCTTCGAGATCTCCCTGCCCGAATTCACCGACTGCATCGCCGCGCTGGCCGGCGCCTGTTGCTCGACCGCCTGGGCCTACAGCCTGCTCTGCACCCACAACCATCAGATGGCGATGTTCAGCAAACAGGCACAGGACGAGTTCTGGGGCGAAAACCCGGATGCCGTCGCCTCCAGCTCCATCGCGCCGTTCGGCAAATATGAAGAGACCGAAGGCGGCATCATCTTTACCGGCGACATGAAGTGGAGCTCCGGTGTCGACCACGCCGACTGGATCATCGTCGGTCTGAACCGCCTGGTGAACGACGAGAAGGTATACAGCTTTGCGGTGATTCCGAAGCGCGAATTCACCATCATCGATGACTGGTTCTCCGTCGCCATGCAGGGCTCCGGCACCAAGACCGCCCGTATCGAAGGCGTGTTCGTACCCGAACACCGCATCCAGGCGGCCAAGGATATGATGGAGGGCCGTCACGTGGGCCGTCCGCTCTACCCGGATTCCAAGATCTTCCACACCCCCTACCGCCCCTACTTCGCCTGCGGTTTCGCCGCGATGAGCCTGGGCGTGGCCGAGCGCATGATCGAGGTGTACAAGGACCTGACCAAGAACCGCGTCCGCGCCTACACCGGTGCCAAGGTGGACGGCTCCGTACCGCCGATGCTGCGTATCGCCGAATCCTATCAGCAGGTCAGCGCCGCCCGCGCCTACCTGGAGAAAACCTGGCAGGAGCACAAGGAGTACGGTGAGCGTCACGAATACCCGGACCGTTACACCCTGGCGCACTGGCGTACCAACCAGGCCTACGCCATCAAGATGTGTGTCGAAGCGGTCAACCGTCTGTGGTCGGTAATGGGCGCCTCCAACTGGTACGAGGACCGTGAAGGCCAGCGTCTGTGGCGCGAGTCCAACATGACCGCGGCTCACGCCTACACCGATTACGATGTCTGTGCCCAGATCATCGGTCGCGAACTGCTGGGCCTGGAACCGGACCCGACCCTGCTCTAATCCACCATCCACGCCAACCGGGTGCCGCACGCATCCGGCTGGCGTCGCGACAACTTTTCCGGATAGAAGAACATCCCAAGGGCAGCGACGTTTGCGCTGGCCAGTTCACCGGCCCCGTCCCGCCCGACCCAACACTCAGGAGCAGCCTTCATGTCTACTCAGGTTACCGAATTCGATGCCAAGGCGTTTCGCCGCGCCCTGGGCAACTTTGCCACCGGCATCACCGTGATTACCGCCACCACACCGAGCGGTGAAAAGACCGGCGTCACCGCCAACAGCTTCAACTCTGTCTCCCTCGATCCGCCGCTGATTCTGTGGAGCATCGACAAGCGCTCCGGCAGCTGCAAGATCTTCGAGGAAGCGAGCCATTTCGCGGTCAACATCCTCGCCGCCGACCAGATCAACGTCTCCAACCACTTCGCCCGTCCGAGCGAGGACAAGTTCGCCGGTATCGACTACAAAGCAGGTCTCGGTGGCGCACCGATTCTGCCGGACTGCTCCGCCATATTCCAGTGCGAAAAGTACGAGACCGTCGAGGGTGGCGATCACTGGATCCTGATCGGCAAGGTTGTCGCCTTCGACGATATCGGCCGCTCACCGCTGCTCTACCATCAGGGCGCCTACTCGGTGGCACTGCCGCACTCACGCTTCCCCGAGAAGCAGGGTGAAGACAACAGCACCATCAAAGCGCTGGAGGGACGCCTGAGCAACAACCTGTACTACCTGATGACCCAGGCGGTGCGTGCCTATCAGAAGGACTACCAGCCACTGCAGCTATCCACCGGTCTGCGCACCAGTGAAGCGCGCATGCTGATGGTACTGGAGCAGGATCGCAAGCTCTCCATCGACGACCTGATGAAAGAGGTCAATATGCCACGCAGCGAGATCGAAGCCGCCGCCGAGATCCTGCAGCGCAAGGAGCTGGTCGCCGTGACTGAAGATCGCTACCGGATCACCGCCCGCGGCATCGACCAGGCCGACACGTTGTGGAACATCGCCGCCGAGGAGCAGGAGAAGATGTTCAGCCAGTTCAGCGACGACGAGCTGGCGGCGTTCCGTAAGGTGGTGACCACCCTGGCCAAAAGCTGATCGGCGCAAGCAGAACGAGCATAAGAGGTATAGACAATGGGTAAACTGGCCCTCGTCGCGAAAATCACCCACGTACCCTCCATGTACCTGTCCGAACTGGACGGGCCGCAGAAGGGGTTCCGCCAGGCCGCCATCGACGGCCATATCGAGATCGGCAAGCGCTGCCGCGAACTCGGCGTCGACACCATCGTCGTGTTCGATACCCACTGGCTGGTCAACGCCGGCTACCACATCAACTGCGCACCGCACTGGGCCGGCAACTACACCAGCAACGAGCTGCCCCACTTCATCTCCAACATGACGTTCGAGTACGACGGCAACCCGGAGCTGGGCCGCATCCTCACCGAGGAGTGCAACCTGCAGGGCGTGGAAACCCTGGCCCACGATGCCACCTCGCTGGATCCCGAGTACGGCACCCTGGTGCCGATGCGCTACATGAACCAGGACCGTCACTTCAAGGTGATCTCGGTCTCGGCCATGTGCACCGTGCACTACCTGAACGACTCCGCCCGCCTGGGTTGGGCCATGCGCGAGGCGATCGAAAAGCACTACGACGGCACCGTGGCGTTCTTCGCCAGCGGCTCCCTGTCCCACCGCTTCGCCCAGAACGGTCTGGCACCGGAGTATGCCACCAAGGTCTGGAGCCCGTTCCTCGAGACCCTGGACAAAGAGGTGGTCGAGATGTGGCAGCGCGGTGACTGGAAAACCTTCTGCGAGATGCTGCCGGAGTATGCGGTCAAGGGTCATGGCGAGGGTTTCATGCACGATACCGCGATGATGCTCGGCGCCCTGGGCTGGTCCGACTACCAGGGCCAGGCGGAGATCCTGACCCCCTACTTCGGCAGCTCCGGCACCGGCCAGATCAACTGCGTGTTCCCGGTCACCCCGCAGGACGGCAGCGCCGTACCCGGCCCCCAGGCCTCGGTCGAGAGCGGTTTCGCACCGGGCGCCAGCCGCGTTTAATCCCCTGGCTGGATCGACTTGCATCCAGCCGCCTTCGTTGTGTGTTGTTTGGCTCCTTGGTCGGCCCGCGTTGCGGGCCGTTTTTTGTCTAGCCTCCCGGCCTAAATCGAGGGACCTGCACTTCATCTATATCAAGCCGAAAAGTGCGAATTCGGATACAAGCGACTTTTCGACATAAGCGATCGTCTGGTCGACATTAGCGATCGTCTGGTTTGGAATATCGAAGAGAGCAGGCGCGCTGCGCTCCTACTTCCCGCGGGCGTTCGCCTTGTAGATCGCCGCCATCGTTTCGCTGACCTGGCTGATGCTCGCCCGCTGCTCCGGCCCCAAATCTCGGTAGCAACTCAACAGCTGGATCTCTTCCGGCGACAGCTCGGGATCGACCCGTCGGGTACCGGTAATCACATACATCACGTCCACACCGATGGCCGCGACCGCCGCCAGATAGGCAGCATCGGGCTGACGGTCACCCTTTTCGTAATTGAACTGGGTGGTTTTCGAGACGCCGGCGAGTTTGCCGAATTCGAACTGGTTAAGTCCCAGACGAACCCGTTCCTCTTTGATACGATCACCGATATTCAACAATTCGAATACTTTTGTATTTACAGGACAACAAAAATTGAATTAACATGACGAATAACCGGTCATTACTAATAGTTACTCACTGTTACTCACCGAGCAGGATTCTAGGCGATGGATACCCGCAACACCATAGCCGGGCGGAAAAGGAAACCGCGACTCCAGGCAGTCCTACCTCCGCATGACTTCGCCCGCCTCGAAGCTCTCGCCGCCCGTGAAGGGCGCTCGATCTCAGCAATGGGTGCACGACTCATTCACGAAGCCTTACAGGCACGTGACGCCACACCCTCAACATAGCCTCCTTGTGCATACGCACCGATAGAGTGAGTCATTGAAATGGAAGACACGACCCAAACTCTGCAACAGCGGCTCGACAGAATCGCGACACAGCTTCATCAGCTGGATCCAAACCACCATTCCGCCCTACTGTTCAGCTTTATCGGTACCATCGAGGGCGCGACTCAATTCCAGCCCTACCAGATGGTAAAAACTATCGACCTGCTGGAGAGGGTCGTGAACGATATCGCCGAGGCCGCCGGTACCCAAGCCTGAATCCGGATCAGCGATACGCTCGTTCACAGATCGAGCCGGGGACAACAAAGTAGTTATCCGAATACGCCAGATGTGTATGATGTTGCCTTGCATTAAGTAACCGAGTGCGGCCCGGGGATCAGCCATCTACCGCAGTATCCAAACTCCCGCTGCCCCCAGCCTACGCAGTTGACAGGACAGGTGACATGAATCTAGCTGAGCCAGGACAGGCGACGATCAGGATCAAGAATCTGCGCTTGCGCACCTTCATCGGTATCAACGATGAGGAGAAGCAGAAGCAGCAGGACGTGATCATCAACGTATTGATGCACTACCGCGTCGATCCCGCCATCGAGCATAACGATATCGACCATGCGCTGAACTACCGCACCATCAACAAGGCGATCATCAGCCACGTGGAAAACGGCCACTTCCTGCTGCTGGAGAAGCTGGTCAGCGAGGTGCTGGAGATTGTCATGCGCGATCCCAAGGTGTGTCACGCCCAGGTCGAGATCGACAAGCCGCATGCGCTGCGCTTTGCCGACTCGGTCTCCATCACCCTGTGCGATCAACGCGACTGACACGGAGCCCCTCTGGTGCTGGTCGAAACCGAGATCAAACTGCGTATCACCCCTGAGCTGGCCGAGCGGATCACCGCGCATCCGCTGGTCAGCGAGCGCTTGAGAGGCGGCTGGAGCCGCCTCGAGCTGTTCAACCAGTACTACGACACCGAGGATCTGGCGCTGGACCGTGCCGCTCTGGCGTTGCGTCTGCGTCGCGATGGTGACCAGGTGATCCAGACCCTGAAGGGGCGCGGCGACAGCGTCGCCGGGCTGTCGGTACGCAACGAATGGGACTGGTATCTGCAGCGCGAAGCCCTGGCACTGGACCTGCTGCGAGCGTCCGAGCTGCCAAGAGTAATGCAGGAGCTCGAGCTTGACCGGCTGCAACCGCTGTTCAGAACCGACTTCACCCGCACCAAGGCGATCCTGTGCTGGCAGTACCAGGGCGAGGAGGTGGAGATCGAACTGGCGGTGGATCGTGGTGAGGTGATCGCCCGCGACAGACATGCACCGCTATCGGAGCTGGAGCTGGAACTTCGCTGCGGGCCGCAACAGGCGCTGCTCGATTTCGCCCTGAGCCTGGCGGAAACCCTGCCGCTGCAGCCCTGGGATAGTGCCAAGGCGGAGCGCGGCTACCGGCTGATCGATCCCAGCCGGATACCGAGACTGTCGCCGCTGAGTGGCTGGTCCCTGAACCAACCGGCCAGGCAACTGATGCTGGCGGTGGCCGAACGGCTGACCGCCCGTGCGGTATGTTGGAGCGAGCGGCTCTATCTGGACGACGGCTTAGCCATCCAGGGGCTATTGCACACACTGGAGCAACTCTCCGCGCTGATCGGGCTGCAGTCCAGCCTTGAGTTGTTCTCGCCCATACTGAGGGAGGTTACAGCAAACCTTATCCACAGGCTGGAGTCTGTTAACAACGAGGATAGCCGCACATGGCATGCAGTGTTGGAAAGCGATCCTCACTGGGGATGGCTGATACTGAGCCTGGCCCAGGCACAACTCCAGCCGGTACAGCAGAGCGACGCTGGCCACAGCTGGCTGGACGGCACCCAACCGTGCAACCCGTCGGAAGCCACACTGATAGAGACGATCCGGGAGGGTGCTCATGACTGATCCCCTAACCACCGCCGACAGCGCCCCCTGCGTGCTGATCACCGGTGGCGCTCAGCGTCTTGGGCTGCACTGCGCCCAACGTCTGGTGGAGGATGGCTACCGGGTAATGATCACCTGCCGTCATCTGCGGCCACAGTGGCTGTCAGCCCCTCTGCCAGGGATAGAGGTGATCGAGGCCGACTTCTCGACAGTGGCCGGGGTGCAAGCACTGATCGACCGGCTCGATGCCCGGCAGATCCGCCTGCGCGCACTGATCCACAACGCCTCCGCCTGGATGGCGGACGACACGTGCGGCGAGGCGTTCCAGCAGATGTTTGCCGTGCATATGCAGGCGCCCTATCTGCTCAACCAGGCTGCCCGCCGCTGGTTCGTGCCGGATCAGCCCGCCGATATCATCCATATGACCGATTACGTAGCTCAGCGTGGGGCACGCCATATCGCCTATGCCGCCACCAAGGCCGGGCTGGAGAGTCTGACCCTGTCCTTTGCCGCCGCACTGGCACCGCAGATCAAGGTCAACAGCATCGCGCCCTCGCTGATCCTGTTCAACGAGGACGACGATGCGGCCTATCGCGCCAAGGCGCTGGCCAAGTCCGCACTGGGGATAGAACCGGGACCCGAGGTGGTCTACCAGGCGGTGCGCTACCTGCTCGACAACCCCTATGTCACCGGCAGCTGCCTGGAGCTGAACGGTGGGCGCAACCTGCGCTGAGGCCTCACCTCGGAAGCCTCAGACAACCTCGACGTAGCCCATCAGCCCGGTCTTCATGTGGTCCACTACGTGGCAGTGGTACATCCAGCGCCCCGGATTGTCGGCGACGAAGGCGACCCGGATCCGCTCATACTTGCCCAGCAGCGCGGTATCGCTCTGGTAGGAGTCGATCTGACGACTGTCCGAATCCAGAATCGTAAAGGTATGGCCATGCAGATGGATCGGGTGGTGGTACTGGGTGGCGTTCTCCAGACTGAAGATATAGGTCTTGCCCCGCTCCAGCCGTGCTAAAGGTGGTGGAATATGCCCGTCGCTCATCCCCTGCCAGGCCACCCGGTTGATGGTCCAGAACACCGGGTGCATCTCGCCGTTTTCATTGACCGGGTTGATCGACGCATCCCACTCGAAGGCGAAGCTCAGCGTCTCGGCGTTGTCCAGATCGGGCGGGGGTATCGGGTTCATCGGCAGGCGCGGCAACCGCTGTGCCCTGGCATCCCCCTCAGCACTGATCAGACTCAGCAGCGGCTTATCCCGGTGCGTAAAATGTACCTGCTCACCGAGCGACTCAGGCGCCATCAATCCCAGATCCAGACGCATGCCGGGGCCGATCAGGTACCCCGCCAGGGGTCTGGGCTCGGCCAGCGGGTTGCCGTCGATCGCCAGGATCTGTACCTCGGGGTCTGAGCAGTTCAGCTCGTAGGTCAGGGTGTTGTCCACATTGGCAAAGCGCAGGCGCACGGCGCCCCCGGCCGGAACCTGGTAGTGCGGATTCTGCTCACCGTTGATCGTCATCAGCCGCCCCGGCGTACCCATGCGGGCGGCTTCGCGCGGCTTGCTCAGTACCGTGAAGGCGCCATCCGGTGTCACGTGCCAGTTTTTCATCGCCAGCGCGAGATCCAGATCGAATCCGGGATCCTGCTCCTCATCGACGATCAGGATCCCCACCAGTCCCTTGCCCAGCTGTTCGATACTGTTCATGTGCGGGTGGTACCAGAAAGTACCGGCGTCCGGCGGCGTGAACTCGTAGACGAAGGTGTCGCCCGGCTGGATCGGCTTCTGGCACAGGAAGGGCACGCCATCCATATCGTTGCGGATGCGCAGGCCGTGCCAGTGGATTGTGGTCGGTTCGGCCAGACGGTTGACCACCTCGATCCGCACCGGCTTGTTCTGCCGCGCCCGGATCACCGGTGCCGGGAAACCGCCATTGAAGCACCAGGCCGGGGTACTCGTACCCTCGATCAGACCGATATCGGCGGGCTCGACGATTAGTTGGTAGTCCAAGTCGTCTGATGAGGTGTCGGCCAGTACCAGCCGTGGTATCTGGGTGGCGGCGGCCAGGGCCAGGCCGGTTTGGAGGAAGCGTCGTCGGTTCAGGATCGTCATAGGCTCACAGCATCAACAGCATCAAAGAGGAAAACGAGTTCCATTGATGATAATAATTATTATTTTCGTCGATACAATATTAAAAACCTGACCTGTCTCATCGAACCTCAACATAACATCGGTCGAAAGTGCGAAAGCGGACCTGATCATGCGCCTGGACGGTCCCCTGCTGTACTGGCAGCCATCGCCGATCTATGCAATGCTCGCCACTTCTGTAATACCGCTTACATGGACAGAGTTGCCTATGCTCGACATCCAGAATGTCACCGTTTTTCAGCAGCAGACCCGGGTTTTCGACGGTTTTTCACTGCGAATCGCGCCCGGCGAGCGGGTCGCCATTCTCGGCCCCAACGGCGCCGGTAAAAGCACCCTGCTGAAGCTGATCAGCCGTGAGCTCTACCCGGTGGAGCGCGAGGGCAGCCATGTCAAACTCTATGGCAGTGAGCGGGTCAACCTCTGGCAGCTGCGCAGCCGCATCGGCTTCGTCTCCCACGACCTGCAGGAGGACTACACCCCCTACACCACGGCGCTGGAGGTGATCGTTTCCGGTTTTTTCGGTGCCGTCGGCAGCCACGATCACCTGCGTCCAAACGAGACTCAGATCGAACGAGCCAAGGCGCTGATGGAGCAGCTGGGGATGACCGACTACAGCAACACCATGTTCCAGCGCCTCTCCACCGGCCAGAAACGGCGCCTGCTGCTCGCTCGCGCCCTGGTCCACGAGCCCGAGGCACTGATTCTGGATGAGCCCTCCAACGGCCTGGACATGGGTGCCAGCCTGAACATGCTGAGCCTGCTGCGCAATTTCTGCGGCGAAGGCCGCACCATGCTGATCGCCACCCACCATGTGGATGAGATCATTCCGGAGATCGACCGCGTGGTGCTGATCAAGCAGGGGCAGGTGGTGGCCGATGGGGAGAAAGAGGAGGTTCTGACCACCGAACGCCTGTGCGAGCTGTACCAGACCGAACTGAGCCTTAGCACTCAGGACGGCTGGTACCGCTGCTGGCACGGTTGAGGCGGTCGGCGCTAGATCTTGAATGCGCTGACCACCGAGCCAAGCTCAGTGGCCTGGGACTGCAGCTGGATAAACTCTTCGCGCATCTCCCGCACCTCCGCAGAGGCCCGGTCCGAAACGCTGCTGATCGAACTCATATGCTGGTTGATGTCGTTGGCCACGGCTGACTGCTCTTCGGTGGCCGCCGCCACCTGCTCGGCCATCAGGCGGATATTGGCGATCGACTCGACCACCTGTGACAACGCGGCGCCGGCCGTATCGGCCTGCTTGACCGCCACCTGAGACTCCTCATAGCCCCGCTTGATCGCCGCGTTGGCAGCGGACGCGTTGGCCTGAAGCTTTTCGATAATCTGCTGGATGTTGGCGGTGGAGTCGTGTGTCTGCTGTGCCAGACTGCGCACCTCATCGGCGACGACGGCAAAGCCGCGCCCGGCATCCCCGGCTCTGGCGGCCTCGATAGCGGCATTCAATGCCAGCAGATTGGTCTGCTCGGAGATCTGCCGGATCACCTCAAGCACGGCCCCGATAGACTGACTGTCATCGTTCAGCCGACCGACCACCTCCGTCACGCCGGCCACATGTTCGGCCAGGTTGCGAATCCTGGCGATCACGTTATCCACCTCCTGTCGTCCCGAATGGGCGACACCATCCACATGGTTGGCCGAGTCGGAGGTGGAGGCCACATTGTGTGCCACCTCCTCCAGGCTCTTCGCCATCTCATGCACGGCGGCCACCACGGTATCGATCTCGTGCTTCTGTTCATAGACCTCGCTGGCCATCAGTTCGGCTCTGGCGGCGGTCTGCTCGGTGGCGCTGGATACCTGGCGGCTGGCGGTGGAGGTCTTATGCACCAGCTGCTGAATCAGTTCGACAAAGGCGTTGAAATTAGCGGCAAGGGTACCGATCTCATCCTTGCGCTGCATCTGGATCCGCGCGGTAAGGTCGCCATCGCCGTTGGCAATCTCATCCATGCGTTGGGAGATGAAATTCAGCGGGGCGATGATCCGTGCCAGCAACAGCATACCAACCGCCAGCATCAGTGCGGCGATGATCAAGCCACCGATCAGCATCATGTTGCGTGCACCGGAGGCCACCTCGGTGGAGGAGTTATCCACCTGTACCCGTATCGCCTGCGCCCTCTCGGACAGCAGATCCAGTTGCTGCAGCACGCCGCCCATCGCCTGCGCCAGCACACCCTCAAGATCCACCAGCGCCGCCTGGTCGATCAGCTGACGGCTTTTGATTTCAAACAGTGCCTGCTCATCGCCCACCAGGGTCGCCAGCGTCAGCTTGTACTGCTCGGCCAATGCCACCGCCTTCTGCTGCAGTTTCTCATCCTCATGCAGCAACGCCTCCAAACGCTCGAGGTTAGTCGAAAGGGATTCGCTCAGCGGAGCCAGATGATCCGTCTTCAGCGCCTCCAGCTCAGCAGGGTCGTTCACCAGCATGATGCGGCGCGACAGCGCCGTCAGCTTGACCATATCCACGCGCACCAGCTCGCTGACCGTCAGCGCTTTCGGCAGATTGCCGAACACGATCTCACGGAAACCGGCGCGCAGGCTGTCTATCCCTTCGCTACCGGTGTCTCGCAACCCTCTGACTTCACGCTCAAACTGGCGGCTATGGCGGGTCACCAAAAAACCGAGATCCTTGGCCAGCCCCTCGATCTGGCCGACGCTGGCACCGGTCTGCGTATCGATCTCTCCGATCAGCTCCGGCATCCGCTGCTGCAGCCGCAGAATCGCCAGCGACTGCTCGTAGAGCAGACCGCCCAGACGTCTGAATCCTTCGAACCTCTCGGCCAGGGTGTCCAGATCCGCGCTCAACGCCTCCTTTTGAGCACTGGGCAGATCGAGTTGGGCGATGATCTCTTTATCTTCGGCCAAGGCCTGTTCGAACTGGGACACATCGGCTTCGCTGCCGATCTGCTCCAACTGCTCGGCGGAGGACGCCGACAGCATCCGGCTGTTGTGCGCCAACACACTGCCCACAGACTGGCTGATATTCCGCCCCTGGGTTTCGAACAGCGCACTCAAACTCAAATCACGCTGATTGCTGCTGAGTGTGCCGATCGCTTTCAGTGCGATAGCACCAAACAACACCAGCGAAAGAATGTTGATGATCAGGCCTGCAATCAGGGATTGTTTTATCGTTATATTCAACTTCATCGCCAAAATGCACTCCGTTCATTAGTGCGCGTCCCGAGGGAGCGACGCTTCGACTGGTTATAGCCCTAGACTGGTGCACTATCCAGTTCGGGGCATGAACCACATCTGTGCACAAATCCTCTACCGAAAAGATACGGCACAGTAGAATCTATCGCAAAAATACACCAATAGAGAATAACAGCACAGCATATAAGTTATATACAGGCACAATTCGGGCCAGCTTGAGTATAAAAAGTCAAAAATAGAGGGAAAGCCCCGGAGGCGACCCTGTAATCCTCAGAATCCAAGCGGCGCGTACTGCGCATCAGCTAAAACGAAACTGGCCTGGCCAGTCTCTATGGTTGAACACCTGCCCTTCGCGGCGCACCTTCGCCAAGGTGTCGAGATCCAGCTCGGCCACCACCCAGCCCGGCGTGTCAGCCCGGCCCTGCGCCAGCACGCCGTTGTCGGGATAGCCGTAATCCACCGGGGTGTAGATCGCGGCACGACCGCTGTTGATATCCACCGCCTCGGACCAGTCGGCACGGCCGATGGTGGGTGACTGGGCGACAAAGCACTGGTTCTCCAGCGCCCTTGCCTGGCAACCGATACGCACTCGGTTGTAACCCGCCTCGGTGTCGGTACAACTGGGTACCAGAATCAGGTCGGCGCCCCGCTCCACCTGGGTGCGAGCGATGATCGGGAATTCGCTGTCGTAGCAGACGCAGACGCCCACCTTGCCGAACTCGGTATCCAGCACCCGAATCTCCTGTCCTGCGCTGATCAGCCACTGCTCCGACTCGAAGCGGGTCATCTGCAGTTTATCCTGGTAATCGCGCGAACCATCCGGACGAAACAGCCAGGCACGGTTCAGGTAGCGGCCGTCGTTCTGGCGCACCGGGAAGGTGCCGGCCAGAATATGCAGCTGATGGCGACGAGCCTGCTCGCTGAACAGCTCGATAAACGGCTCATGCAGGCTTTGCAGCGCCTCCAGCTGGGCCGACAGCGAACGATACACCGCGGGCGCGAACAGCGACGCCAGCTCCATGCTGAAATACTCGGGGAAAAGCAGGAAGTTAGCGCCAAGCCCCAGGGCGGAGTCGACCATCTCCTGGATCTTGGCCCGGTAATTGTCCCAGCTGTCGATAAACTCAATGGGATACTGGGCCGCGGCCAGGGTCAGGGGTCTGCTCATGACAAAGCCTTCAAGTAGAACTGCATAGGTTTGTCGCTCGCTTCAGCCCGGTCAATGTCTTTCCAGTTGAAACCGGTGATCAGGTCCGGACGCGGAGCGTAGCCGAAATGGCACCATATCGGATCCAGCGGCTGGTAGTCAGCCGGCCGCAACGGGTGGTCGTCGGGGCGCTGTACCGCACAGAACACGCAGATGCGCATGCCCAGCCGCTCCGCCTGGCGCTCCCGTTCGCGGAAGAAGCGGCGGTAAACACCGCTACCCCGATACTCCGGCAGCAGCACCGACTCGGCACAGTAAAAGATCGAGGCGGTGTCGATTCCGGCCTGTTCGAATGGTCGGCGGAACTCGGCTGTTTCATCGCTCAGCGCCAGCCCGGTGGAGGCGCCGACCACCCGCTCGCCATCGAGCGCCAGCACGCAGACGGCGGAATCGCTCTCGACGTAGGTGCGCAGATAGTTCGCCTCATACTCGAGAGAACCGTCGTACAGATAGGGAAAATCGCGAAACACCCGGATGCGCAGCGCCGCCACATGCTCGAGCCAGGGCTCGAGTTCAGCGCCGCGCAGGGTCAGTATGCTGATCTCATCCATGCGCAAAGTTTAGCTAACCTGCGCAATCCAGTCATTGAGGTTGTAGTAGTTGCTGATGCGGGCGATCTGGCCGTTGCGCACCTCGAAGAAAGCCCCCGCGGGCAAACGGTAGGTCTGCCCCTTCGCCGGCGGCAGCCCCTCATCGTCGGCGATATATTCACCATGCACAACGAACTCGGCCGCGGCCCGGCTACCGTCCGGGCTGCTCATGATCACGATCTCCGCCAGCTGTTCCCGGTAGCAGCGGTTCATCTTGTCCATGAATGCAGCAAAGGCCTCGACGCCGATTTGGCGCTCACCCTGGTTGATATCATGCACCACATCACTGCTCAGCAGGCTCAGGAAACTGTCCATATCGCCCTGGTTGAAGGTGCGGTAATACTCGAAAATCAGCGCTTCGGTCGCAGCTCTGCTCATGGTCGATCTCCGGCAGACAGAGTTTTGGAGTTAAACGACGATAGTGCATGAAGCCGATAGGCTGTACGTGTCTGAATGCGACATTCTCTAGTCGGATGACTCCGCTCCCGCCGACTCGAATGGTTCGGATTCGGGCCAGAGCAGACGTTGCGCACGACCGCCCTCACGAAAGCCAAAACAGGTACCCATGACCATCGCCTTCTCCTCGTCCGACCTGTTGAAGCCTGGCGTATTCTGCAGATGATAGCCACGGATGGTCTGGATAGCGGCGGTGGCCAGCACCGGCAGCAGTTCCGTCAAGTGGGTGCAACCGGTCACCCTGCCGATCGCCCTCTTCGCCTCCTCCATCCAACCGGAGCGGATCTTCAGTCCGATCAGCGCGGCATACTGCCGGGCTGCCATAGGGCAGTCCTGATAGGGGGTATCGGCCATCACCGCGCGCGCATCAACGATGCACAGCTGGTCATCGACCGTCAGTGTCAGCGTCATATGATGCAGAAAGCCACCGGTCGGAATTCTGCCGCGGTCGGGCAGATCGATCGCATAGCCTTTGGTATCGGCAAGAACGCCCTCGACCTCCCACAAGCCATCGTCACGGCGATAGCCCTGCACGTCGATACTGCGTTTGTGCAGCGGGGTACGTTTAACCGGCGTCACCACGTCGTTCATTCAACACATCCTCTAACATATACAAACACCACAACTGTTTAATACCTAACAGTCAGGCCAAATACAACGCCCTCAGGGCTGGCTGCAGCACCAATAGGCCGCCAGATTACGCCCGCTGAGCTCCAGGTTGCGCTCGGCATCGGCCAGCGCCTCCTCCAGCGTCGATACTCCCGGCAGGATCGGGAACACGGCACGAATCCCCTCCTGGGCAAGCCGATCGAGCACCGCGAGTTCGGTCGGTACCGAGCCACCCAAGGCGACACAGGGCACTCGGCATCGCATCGCCCGACGCGCCACCCCCACCGGCGTTTTACCGCGCGCGGTCTGCCCATCGATCCGCCCCTCTCCAGTGATCAGAAGATCCGCCCCCTGCAGATGCCAATCGAACTCCACCGCATCGAGGATGATCTCGATCCCCGGTTTCAGCTCCGCATCGAGGAAAGCCAGGAAAGCGGCGCCCAAGCCTCCCGCGGCCCCGGCCCCCGGAATCGACGCGACCGAAAGGCCCAGGCAGCGCTGGATCAGCTCGGCATAATTGCTCAGTGCTGCATCCATCCGCGCCACCAGCACCTCATCGGCGCCCTTTTGCGGACCGAAGATGGCAGACGCGCCCTCAGCTCCGGTCAGCGGGTTATCCACATCACAGGCGACCTCAAACCTGGCCTCGGCCAACCGTGGGTCCATTGTGCTGATATCGATATGCGCCAACTGCGCCAGCCCCGCGGCGCCGGGGCCGATCGCCGCGCCCCGGGCATCGAGCAAGCTGACACCCAGTGCCTGCAGCATGCCGGCCCCACCGTCATTGGTTGCACTGCCGCCAAGGCCGACGATGATGTGACGGGCTCCTGAGTCCAGCGCGGCCAAAATCAGCTCGCCGGTGCCCCGCGTCGTGGCGCGCCAGGGGTCACGCGCATCGCGCGGCACCAGATCCAGGCCGGAAGCCGCGGCACACTCGATCACCGCTCTCGTTGCATCGATGCGACCCCAAACTGCCTCTACCGGCGCGCCCAACGGGCCGGTGGCCCTGCAGCGCACCATTTCGCCGCCAGTAGCCGCCACCAGCGCCTGGGTGGTGCCCTCGCCGCCATCAGCCAGCGGCAGCTCGACCAGCTCGGCCTCCGGCATCACACTGCGCCAGCCGTCGGCCAGCGCCCGTGCAACCCGCTCCGCACTGAGGCTCTCCTTGAATGAATCCGGCGCGATCACTACTTTCATCGATACTCTCCTGTCCAGCAGACTGGCCCAACGACGCTCTCCCGCTCTCACCATCAGCAGAGGGTTGGCCTGGCAACGCGAAGGCTTGCATAATCGCTTCCACCCTACCCTGTATTGACGCACCGAACCATAACAAGAGACCCGACATCACCATGATCCAGCTAGCCGCCAACCTATCGCTTCTGTTCACCGAACACCCCTTTCTGGATCGTTTTGCGGCTGCCGCCGATGCGGGCTTCCAGGCGGTGGAAACGCAGTTTCCCTATGCCTGGCCGGCTGAACAGCAAGCCCAGGCGTTACAGCACCTCGGGCTGAAGCAGGTGTTGATCAACCTGCCCGCGGGCGACTGGGACAAGGGGGAGCGCGGTATCGCCTGCCACCCGGACCGGGTCGAGGAGTTCAGGACGGGAGTCGAGCGCGCGATCGAGTACGCTCAGGTGCTGGGCTGCACGCGGATCAACTGCCTGGCGGGCATACAACCGGAAGGGGTCAGTGAGGAGCAGGCGCAGGCGGTGTTTGTCGCCAACCTGGGCTATGCGGCAGAACAGCTGGCATCGGCAGGGATCGAACTGGTCATAGAGGCGATCAACACCGTCGATATCCCGGGCTTCTTCCTCCACTCCACCGCCCAGGCCGCTGCAATTATCGACCGTGTGGGCGCCAGCAACCTGGGCATCCAGTACGACATCTACCATATGCAGATGATGGGTGAGGATACGGCCGGGATGCTGAGCGCGCACCGGGAGCTGATCAGGCATATCCAGATCGCCGATGCCCCGGGACGGCATGAGCCGGGCACGGGGCAGATCGACTATTCAGGCCTATTCGAGCTGATCGAACAGAGCGGCTATCGCGGCTGGGTCAGCTGCGAATACCTGCCGGCTACGGATACCCTCAGCGGTCTAGGCTGGATCGAGCGGTTCAGCCTGACACGCTGACCGCTCCGCCCCGGCTCAGGCCTGCCTGTTGCGGGCGGACCAGAACTGCTGCGCCAGCTCACCGAAGCTGGTCGCAATCGACAGCATGTTGCGGCTGGTCGCCGAACTCTGCTCCACCGCACTCAGGTTCTGCTCCGACATATCGCGGATACTGAACACGCTGCGGTTGATCTCGTCGGCCACCGCGCTCTGCTGCTCGACCGCTGCCGCAATCTGCGCACTCATATCGCTGATCAGCCGGATCGACTCCAGCACCCGATCCAACGAGGCCACCGTCTCGCCGCTCTGTTCAGCACATAGGTCCGCCCGTCGACGCCCCTCCGCCATCGCTTCCACAGCCCGGGCCGAGCCACTCTGCAGCCGCTCGATCATGGCGCGGATCTCCTCGGTTGAGGTCTGAGTCCGGGTCGCCAGTGAGCGCACCTCATCGGCCACCACGGCAAAGCCGCGCCCGGCATCACCGGCACGGGCCGCCTCAATGGCGGCGTTGAGCGCCAGCAGATTGGTCTGCTCAGCGATCTCCCGTATCACGTCGAGAATAGAGGAGATATTGCGACTGCTTGCCGCCACATCCTGGATCACCTCCGCGGCACGGGCGATCTCCTCCTTCAGGGCGCCGATCGAGAGCACACTGGCATCGACCACCGCCTTGCCGCTGGACACCGCCCGCAGACTGTTGCCGGCGGCCTCGGAGCTGTTCTGGGCGCTGGCCGAAACCTCCTGGATGCTGGAGCTCATCTGATCCACCGCCGCTGCAACCCGGTCGGTTTCGGAGAACTGCTGGCGCACTCCATCCCGCGACTGCACCACCGCGGCACTGAGACCCGATGCCCCCAATGTCAGCGAGCCCGATGAGTCGGAGATACGGCCGATCAGACCGGCGGTTTCCGACTCCAGCATCTTCATCGCCAGCTGCAGCTGGCCCAGCTCATCCATGCGCCCGGTGTAGACATACTGTGCCACCGGGTCGTGTACCACACGCTGCGCCTGTGCAACCAGGGCCCTGAACGGCTTCAGCGCCAACAGGGTTGCCGCCATCGAGGTCAATGCGATCGCGGCAAAGATCGCCAGCAGTTGAGTCTCGGCGCCCATGACAAAGGCCGCCAGAGCACCCAGCAGCAGCGGCAGCAGCGCACACAGGAGCAGACGTGAACCGAAGGCGAGGCGCACCCCGCGCAGACTGGCGGGCACCTGGCCCGCATTCAGCTTCGTATAAAGCTTTTCCGCCCGTGCGACCACCTGGCGCTCCGGCTTGCGCCGCACCGACTGATACTCCTCAATGCGACCGTTGCGCTCGATCGGCGTGACATAGGCGTCAACCCAGTAGTGGTTGCCGTTCTTACAGCGATTTTTGACCACCCCCATCCACGAATGACCGTTCCTGACCCGGGTCCAGAGGTCCCTGAACGCCGCCGACGGCATATCTGGGTGGCGAACCATGTTGTGATTACTGCCAAGCAGCTCTTGCTGAGCAAATCCGCTGATTCTGACAAAATCCTCGTTGACGTAGGTGATGGATCCCCTGAGGTCCGTCGTCGAGAGAATATTTGACGAAGCGGAGTAATCATCCTCTATTTGGGTAACGGGTAGATTCGTTTTCACGGTGAAGAACCTGCTACTGCTTCAGATCACTTAGGTTGTCGGAAAGGCGACAAAAATCACCCCTGTCTTAATAAGGATATTGCAACAACAGGGCCATCCTAAGGGTTAATCTATTGAACTCCCAACGCTTTCAAGAGCTTGTCTGTATATCCTGACACTGATCAAGCCCGCGCCACGACAGACCATTCATTTGCTGGAGGTAAACTGCATCTTTTTGACGCGGCCGGCTCAACAGCCCGCACCAAAACGGGTTCACCTCCAAGATAGAGGCAGCGAAACGGGTTCAAGCGCCCAGATAGGCTTCGATCACACGCCACTGCTGCAGTTTTTGCTCGCGGGACAGCGACGCATGGGCCGGACTGGTGGAGGGCAAACGCAGGATCTCAACACGCCCCTGTAGCGCGCTGATCAACTCGGGCCACTGCTTGCAGAGCAACTTGTAAGCTGTCGCACCGTTGCAGCCAATTAGACGCAGTTGCGGCAAACGCTCGATCAGCTCGGCCAGATCATTCGGTTCGATGGAGTCTCCGTGTATGCTGCTGTCCAGACTGCCGGGCCGAAAACAGCGACCGATCACATCCCAAAGCGCAACGCCGGACGCGTTGAGCGCGGCAACGCGCTGCTCATAGGGCAGCTCGGCGGGGAAGCCACACAACTGCGCCATGATCGGCCAGAAGGCGTTGCGCGGATGAGCATAATACTGCTGCGCATTCAAGGATGCGGTGCCGGGCATGGAGCCCAGGATCAGCACTCGCGCATCCTCCCGCCACTGGGGCAAAAATGAAACCGCTTCCGACATCAACCACACTCCAACAGATCCTTGGTATTCCGACGCTGTGACGCCGGACGGGATAGGCTATCATATTGCCCTTTCGACAGGATTCAGCGACAACAGATGGCGACATACGCGGTAGGCGACATTCAGGGGTGTTACGACGAGTTCATCGGTCTGCTCGACAAGATCGGCTTCGGCGACAAGGACCGGCTGTGGATCGCCGGCGACCTGGTCAACCGCGGCCCAAAGTCCCTGGAGGTGCTGCGCTTCGTCAAGCAGCTGGGCCCCCGTGCTCGTTGCGTCCTGGGCAACCACGACCTGCATCTGCTGGCGATCCACCACGGCACCGCCAGCGGCAAGCGCAAGGATACCCTGACCCCGGTGCTCGAGGCGGAGGATCGCGACGAGCTGATGCATTGGCTGCAGCAGCAGCCGCTGCTGGTGGACGACAAGGCGCTGGGTTATGTCATGACCCACGCCGGCATACCGCCGCACTGGTCGCTGAAACAGGCCAAGAGCCTGGCGCATGAGGTGGAACAGGTGCTGCGCAGTACGCTGGCCAACGAATATTTCCGCCATATGTATGGCAACCAGCCCGACAGCTGGAAAGACAAGCTCAAGGGCTGGGAGCGGCTGCGCCTGATCACCAACTACTTCACCCGGATGCGTTTCCTCACCCCTTCGGGCAAACTGGAGTTCAGCGCCAACGGCGGACTCGATACCCAACCCGAGGGCTACTTCCCCTGGTATGCTCTGCCACGGGAGCGGAAGCTCAATCGCACCCAGCTGTTCGGTCACTGGGCCGCACTGGGCAGCACCGGCCGGGAGGAGGTGATTGCGCTGGACACCGGCTGTGTCTGGGGCAACAAGCTGACCGCCGTGCGCCTGGAGGATGGCGAGCTGTTCAGTTGCGGCTGTGCCGGCCATCTCGATTTCAACCCATGACACTTACCCCTTAAACCCTAACCCTTAACCCCTAACCGATAGGACGCCGACCATGGATCAATACCGCTGCATATCTTCCCAGGAGGCTGCCGATCTGATCGATCAGGGCGCCGCCATCGTCGACATCCGTGATGCGCAGAGCTACTTCGGCCTGCATATCAAGGACGCACTGAACCTCAGCAACGACAACCTGCATGACTTTATGGCCGAGGCCGATATGGAAAAGCCGCTGATCGTCTGCTGCTACCACGGCATCAGCAGCCAGTCCGCCGCCGGCTTCCTGGTCCAGCAGGGGTTCGAGGAGGTGTACAGCCTGGATGGCGGTTTCGAAGCCTGGCGCGCCGCCTTCCCCGACCGCTGCGAGCGCTGAGCCCCAACCGGTGAAGATCTATCTGGTGGGCGGAGCCGTGCGTGACCGGCTGCTCGGCCTCAAGGTCAAGGACCGGGACTGGGTCGTGGTTGGCGCGACGCCCGAGCAGATGCTGGATGCCGGCTTCAAGCAGGTGGGTAAGGATTTTCCTGTCTTCCTCCACCCCGACAGCGGCGAGGAGTACGCCCTGGCGCGTACCGAACGCAAGTCGGGCAAGGGCTACACCGGGTTCGAGTTCTACGCCAGCCCCGAGGTAACGCTGGAAGAGGATCTGTGCCGACGCGACCTGACCATCAACGCCATCGCCGAAGACAGTGAAGGCACACTGATCGACCCCTATGGCGGCCGGCAGGATCTGCAGCTGCGCATTTTGCGCCATGTCTCCCCCGCCTTCAGCGAAGACCCGTTGCGCGTGCTGCGCGTGGCTCGTTTCGCCGCCCGCTTTGCCGACCAGGGCTTTCATATCGCGCCCGAGACCCTGGAACTGATGCGCGAACTGAGCGCCGGCGATGAGCTGTCCCACCTGACCGCGGAGCGGGTCTGGCAGGAGTTCGAACGCGCGCTGGCGACCCGATCACCGCTGACCTTCATCGAGGTGCTGAACGCCGTTGGCGCCTGCGACCAGCTGCTGGCCGAGCTGTGTGGGCTGGACACCACCGATGCCGCGCAGCGCGCGGCGGCTTTGTCCGCTGCCCACTGCACTGCCGAGCAGCAGTTCGCCCTGCTGATGACGATCGCCACGCAAGCTGAAACAGACACCGATGCGCTCGAGCGCATCGATGCAATGTGCCGACGAATCAAGGCGCCTAACCGCTATCGCGACCTGGCGCTGCAGCTGCGGCGCTGGCACCTGGCCCTGTCACACTTCGAATCACTCGATTCCGGTCATCAACTGCAGCTGATCAAACAGCTGGATCTGTTGCGCCGTCCCGAACGGCTGACCCAGCTGGGCCCCTGTGTCCAAGCCTTGCATCCAGAGTTGGAAATCGTCGCCCCCTTGCTGGAGCCACTGCTGCAACAGCTGCATACACTGTCGCCACGGCAGTTGATGACGGAAGGGTTCAGCGGCAAGGCGCTGGGGGAGGAGCTGGAAAGACGCCAGTTGGCGATCTGCGCCGGACTCTCTACGCCGGACTAGCGGCCGGGGGCCGGGAATCAGTCGCCCGACGCCTGACAGGGGTCATCGGCATCCGCTGAGGATATGGAGCGACCCTCCCACTCAAAGGCGACCGGCCACAGCTTCTGCTCCGAACTGTAGGCTCGCCAGAGGTCGGCAAAGCAGGTTTGCTCCTCCGGGTGAAGCCAATCCGGCACCAGCTCGGCCAGCGGCCTCAGCACGAAGGCGTTTTTCAGGATCTCGGCGCGGGGGATCTGGATACCGTCAAAAAAGCCGACGCTGTCACCGAAGCAGAGAATATCGATATCCAGCGGCTGCTCGCAGCGGCGCTGGCCACGCTCACGACCGACACTGTCCTCCAGCGACTTGAGCCAGGCGGACAGTGCCCTTAACGGCAGCGGGCTGTTCAGCGCGACCACCAGATTGAAATAGTTTTCGGCGCGCACACCCACCGCCTCACTCTCAAACACCCGGGACACCCGCAACGGCCCAAAGTGCTCCTGCAGCGCATCCAGCGCGGCGCGGATATTGGCGTGGCGGTTGAGATTGGAGCCCAGGCCCAGGAGTACGGCTGTCATCAGGCCAGCGTGCCTCGCTCGATGCGCACACCGACGGTACGGGCGGCCGGTACGGCACCGGGCTTGTTCAGCTCCAGACAGAGCCAGGGCACGGAGAACTCACTCATCACCAGTGCCGCCAGCTGCTCGGCCAGGGTTTCGATCAGCAGGCAGTGGTTGGCCTGCACATGCTCGATCACCCGGTCGGATACGCTTTTGTAGTTCAGCGCCGCCTCGATATCTTCGCTGCGCGCCGCTTCGGATATATCCCAAGCCATCTCGAGGTCGATCACCAAAAGCTGAGGCGTTACCCGCTCCCAGTCATAAATACCGATGATCGTTTCCACCTCTAAGCCACGTATGTACACTCTATCCATTGGACTAACCTGGAGATCTGTGAGGAATGCCGGGAAACCTGACATCGATCGGCGCGCTGATGATCGGGCTGGCCTATCTGCTCGGTTCCATCCCGACCGCTGTGTTGGTGTGCAACTCTATGGGCATAGCAGACCCTCGTCAACAAGGCTCTGGCAACCCGGGCGCCACCAATGTGCTGCGCATCGGCAATAAAACCGCGGCGGCACTGACCCTCCTCGGCGATATCGGCAAGGGTGCAGTCGCCGTCGCACTTGCCTATCTGGCCGGGCTTGCAGGATCCGCTCTGGGCCTCTGTGCGCTGGCCGCTGTGCTGGGGCACCTCTACCCGATCCACGGCGTTGCCCAGGGCGGCAAGGGGGTCTCGACCACGCTGGGCGTCAGCCTGGTGCTCAGTCCGATATTGGCACTGTGCCAGGCCCTGAGCTGGATCACACTGTTCGCGCTGACCCGTATCTCCTCCGTCGCCTCACTGATTACGGCTCTGCTGACCCCCCTCTATGCCTGGCTGCTGCTGCCGGAACTGGTCGGCATCCTGACGCTGATCGCCCTGCTGCTGGTGGCCCGCCATGCGCGCAATATCCGCAACCTGCTGCACCACGACGAACCTAAGCTATAAGTCTCAGATCGCCGGCAGGGTATCCATCGGCCAGCGCGGACGCGCGAGAATGGTCAGATCGCTCTGCTGCCCCGCGAGCAGGCGCTGGCAACCGGCATAGGCGATCATCGCACCGTTGTCGGTACAGAATTTGGGCCGGGCATAGAATAGTTTCGCCCGCTCCTTCTGCAATGCCGCCGCCAGCTTTTCGCGCAACCGCGCATTGGCACTGACCCCACCGGCAATCACCAATTGCCGATATCCGGTCTGCTGGATGGCACGACGACACTTGATCGCCAGCGTATCCACCACCGCCTCCTCGAAGGCGGCCGCGATATCGGCCAACGTCTGCGGATCGATATTGCCCTGCTCATCGCGCTGATCATTGACCGTGTTCAGGGTGAAGGTTTTCAGTCCGGAGAAGCTGAAGTCGAGGCCCGGACGGTCGGTCATCGGCCGCGGGAAGGTGAATCGGCTGCGGTCCCCCTGCTGTGCCAACTTGGCGATCAGCGGGCCTCCGGGATAATCCAGCCCCAGCATCTTGGCCGCCTTGTCGAACGCCTCGCCGGCGGCATCGTCGAGCGACTCGCCGAGCAGGCTGTAGCGGCCGATCCCCTCAACCTGGACCAGCTGGGTGTGGCCGCCGGAGACCAGCAGCGCCACGAACGGAAACGCAGGCGGCGTCTCCTCCAGCATCGGCGCCAGCAGGTGCCCCTCCATATGGTGCACGGCGATCGCCGGGATACCCAACGCCAACGCCAGCGCCCGACCGGTCGAGGCCCCCACCATCAGTGCGCCGATCAGGCCGGGTCCTGCGGTATAGGCGATGGCATCGATATCAGACAGGGTCAGACCGGCCTCCGCCATCACCTCGCGGATCAGCGGAATCAGCTTGCGCACATGATCACGCGAAGCCAGCTCCGGCACCACACCGCCGTACTCGGCATGCATCTCGACCTGCGAGTAGAGCGCATCGGCCAGCAGCCCCTGTTCGCTGTCGTACAGTGCTACGCCGGTTTCATCGCAGGAGGTCTCTATACCCAGTACACGCATCTTTTCTGGCCTTTCGTGGTCTCAACTTTACAGAGGTGCGGATTATCCCATCTCCTTAGGGGGCTGTGAACAACCTCCTTTACTTCCGCAGCCAGCCTGACTAAAATTTGCGGCCTTATTCTCTAGGCTAAGCTTAACAGGCAAGCTGAAAGGATAAATAAGCGAAACCCAAACCCAAAACTAAGGTGAGAGATCAATGCCTGCAGTTAAAGTTAAAGATAACGAGCCGTTTGACGTAGCTCTGCGTCGTTTCAAGCGTTCCTGCGAAAAAGCCGGTATTCTGGCTGAAGTCCGTCGTCGTGAGTGCTACGAAAAGCCGACCACCATGCGTAAGCGCGCAGCTGCTGCAGCTGTTAAGCGTCACGCCAAGAAAGTTCAGCGCGAAAACGCTCGCCGCGTACGCCTGTACTGATCATCTGCTTCAGCAACAGTAATAGCTGAAGCAGATTAGCAATACTTGTAATCGATACCCGACGTTAGAACGGCAGGATAGGCATGTCTGACCTCAAAGCGCAGATTACCGAACAGATGAAAGACGCCATGCGCGCCAAAGACAAGGCTCGCCTCGGCACTATCCGTCTGATCCTGGCCGATATCAAACGCATCGAAGTGGATGAGCGTATTGAGCTCGACGATGCCCGGGTACTGCAGGTGCTGGACAAGATGGTCAAGCAGCGCCGCGATTCGATTGCCCAGTATCTGGCGGCTGAGCGCCCAGAGCTGGCGGACAAGGAGCAGCAGGAGCTGGAGGTGATTAAAACTTTCCTGCCGCAGCCTCTCAGTGATGAAGAGATCAACGCAATTCTCGATGATGCCATCGCCAGCACCGGCGCCAGTTCCATGGCCGACATGGGCAAGGTGATGGGCATAGTCAAACCCAAGATTCAGGGTCGCGCCGATATGGGCGTGCTTTCCAATCTGGTAAAAAGCAAGCTGGTAAAAGCGAAGCTCTGACGCTAAGCTCTCGCTGCCAGTCGACAGCGAGGTTCTATGGCCGGGCGAATCCCACAGCACTTCATCGATGACCTGCTTGCGCGCGTCAATATCGTTGACGTGGTCGACAGCCGCATCAAGCTCAAGCGTACCGGCAAGAACTACTCCGCACTCTGCCCTTTCCACAAGGAAAAATCCCCCTCCTTCTCGGTGAGCCCCGACAAGCAGTTCTACTACTGTTTCGGCTGCGGCGCCGGCGGCAACGCCCTTGGTTTTGTCATGGAGCACGATCGGCTCAGCTTTCCCGAAGCGGTTGACGAGCTGGCCCGATTGGTGGGGATGGAGGTGCCGCGCGAGAACGACCGCCCGGCGGACCTGGCCCGCGAGAAGCAGATCAAAAGCCAGTTTTCGGTACTGGAGCAGGCCAACCAGTTTTACCAGCAGCAGTTGCGCAGCCACGAGCAGCGCCAGCGTGCCGTCGATTACCTGAAGAAGCGCGGCTTGACCGGCCAGATCGCCGCCCGCTTCCAGATCGGCTATGCACCGCCGGGCTGGGACAACCTGCTCAACCACCTGGGCTCGCTGGAAGACGCGGAAAACCAGCTGGAGAAGTCGGGGCTGGCGATCCACAACGAGGAGCGCCACCGTTACTACGACCGTTTCCGCGATCGCATCATGTTCCCGATCCTGGATATGCGTGGGCGCACCATCGGCTTCGGCGGCCGGGTGCTGGGCGATGACAAACCCAAATACCTGAACTCCCCCGAGACCGATACCTTCCACAAGGGCCGCGAGCTGTACGGACTGTACGAGGCGCGTCAGCACATCCCGTCGCTGGACCGACTACTGATCGTCGAGGGCTACATGGATGTAGTCAGCCTGGCCCAGCACGGCATCACCTGGTCGGTGGCCACACTCGGTACCGCGACCACCGCATCTCATCTGGAGCGGCTGTTCAAACTGGTACCCGAGGTGATCTTCTGCTTCGATGGCGACAACGCCGGACGCAATGCGGCGAAACGCGCGCTCGATACCACACTGCCGGTAATCAAGGACGGTCAGCAGGCCCGCTTCCTGTTTCTGCCCGAGGGCGAGGACCCTGACACCCTGGTCCGCCAGGAGGGTGAAGCAGCGTTCTCCCAGCGGGTCAAAGAGGCGCTGCCGCTGAGCGAGTTCTTCTTCAAGGCCCTGTCGGAAGGGGCCGATCTGGCGAGCATGGACGGCCGCGCCCGTTTCAGCAACCAGGCGCTGCCGCTGATCCAGTCGATGCAACCCAGCCTGCTGCAGCAGATGATGATGGACCGGATCTGCGAGATCACCGGCCTCTCGCTGGAGCAGCTCAACAGCGTGATCGACCTGCACCGCGCCACCGAGCCGGCACCTGCTGCTCCCGCCGCACCGAGCCAACGCCCGCGCCCCACACGTGAAGCGATGCCGCAAGCGGAGGAGTACGACTACGGCTACGGCCACAACTACGACGCCGAGCCTGACTACCCAGGCTATGCGGATGAACAGCCGCCGCAGAGTTATACACAGCCGCGCCAAGCAAAGCCCAAGGGCGCTAAAAAGCTGAAGATCAACCTGGTCAGCAGCGCCGTCTCCATCCTGCTGCACCGTCCGGAGCTGGCCCCGACCCAGCCGGAAGCCGTCCTGCTCAAGGGGCTGCAGGAACCCAATATCGAACTGCTGACCGACCTGCTGGACTACCTGCAACGCACCCCCGGCGCCTCGCTGGGTACCCTGGTGGTCGACTGGCAGCAGGATCCCGCTCACCAGGCGCAACTGATGCTGCTCAACGAGATCGCCCATCTGGACCCGGTACTGGGCGATGTGGATGCCGGCAAGCTACTTGGCGAAACCATGCAGCGCCTGCTCAGCCGCCACTCAGAGGCGCGCATCGACGAGCTGATGAAAAAACAGCGCCAGACGCCGCTGACCGCGGAAGAGAAGGCTCAACTGCAGGCTCTGCTGATCGGCTCGGCCAACCCCTAGCGCGTTTCCCGACAGCCATAAACCTGTCGCCGACAACAAACAGCACGAACAGCTGCAATCTGGCGAAACTGTTCTATTATTCACCTATCAACGACAACAACTTCCACAGTTCAACTGGTCACGGGCTGGCAAAATCGCTATAATGTCGCGCTTGATTCCACACTGCCATCAGTCATCTCTCAGCATTCACTCTTCACAGGGGTTCTATGTCGGATAACTCCCAACAGCAGCAGTCACGTTTAAAAGAACTGATCGCCCGCGGCAAGGAGCAGGGATACCTCACCTACGCAGAGGTGAACGATCACCTGCCTGAAGATATCGCCGATCCGGATCAGGTCGAAGACATTATCCGCATGATCAACGACATGGGTATCTCCGTGTCGGAAGAAGCCCCTGACGCAGAAACCCTGCTGATGACCGACGGCGACTCCAGCGAAGAGACCGACGACGACGCCGTCGCCGCCCTGGCCGCTGTCGAGTCCGATGCCGGACGCACCACCGACCCGGTGCGCATGTACATGCGTGAAATGGGTACCGTCGAACTGCTGACCCGCGAAGGCGAGATCGATATCGCCAAGCGGATCGAAGAGGGCATCCGCGAAGTGATGATGGCCCTGGCGCAGTTCCCCGGCAGCGTCGATACCATCCTTGATGCCTACACCACTGCACTGCAGGAAGAGGGTCGCCTCAGCGACATCTTCAGCGGCTACATCGACCCCGATTCCGAAGCACCTGAAGAGGAGAGCGACGCTCCGCTCGACCTCGACGAAGACGACGACTCGGATGACGACGAAGACGAGGAGGAAGACGAGGAGGAAGACGGCGACAGCAGCGACTCCGACAGCGACGACAAGGATCGCGGTCCGGATCCGGAAGAGGCCCGCCTGCGCTTTGGTCTGCTGCGGGACGCTTTCGAGCAGCTCAGCGCCGCCATCAAGGCCGGCAATGGGGCAGCCATATCCGAAGCGCAGCAGTCCCTCGGTCTTGCCTTCTCGCCGATCAAACTGTCCCCGCGCTACTACGACCTGCTGGTCGAGCGCGTGCGCGACTATATCGACCGCATTCGCCAGCAGGAGCGCACCATCATGCGCATCTGTACCCAGCGTGCGCATATGCCGCGCAAGGACTTCATCCAGAAGTTCCCCGGCAATGAAACCAACGCCACCTGGTTCGACGATCTGGTCGCCTCCGGTGCGGGTTACGCACCCTATATCGAAGACAACCTCGGCGATCTCAAGCGTGCCCAGCGCCGCCTGATCCAGATCGAAGAGGAGGTGGGCATCTCGCTGTCCGACATCAAAGAGGTCAACCGTCGCATGTCGATCGGTGAGGCCCGTGCACGTCGCGCCAAGAAAGAGATGGTCGAGGCCAACCTGCGTCTGGTTATCTCCATCGCCAAGAAGTACACCAACCGCGGCCTGCAGTTCCTGGACCTGATCCAGGAGGGCAACATCGGCCTGATGAAAGCGGTGGACAAGTTCGAATACCGTCGTGGCTACAAGTTCTCAACTTATGCCACCTGGTGGATCCGTCAGGCGATCACCCGCTCCATCGCCGACCAGGCGCGCACCATCCGTATCCCGGTGCACATGATCGAGACGATCAACAAGCTCAACCGTATCTCCCGCCAGATGCTGCAGGAGATGGGCCGCGAGCCGCTGCCGGAAGAGCTGGCCGAGCGCATGGATATGCCGGAAGACAAGATCCGCAAGGTGCTGAAGATCGCCAAGGAGCCGATCTCGATGGAAACCCCGATCGGCGACGACGAAGACTCGAGCCTGGGCGATTTCATCGAGGACACCACCCTCTCCTCGCCGATCGACACCGCTACCGGTGAAGGCCTGCGTGAAGCGACCAAAGAGGTTCTGGCCGGCCTGACCGCGCGTGAAGCCAAGGTCCTGCGCATGCGCTTCGGTATCGACATGAATACCGACCACACGCTGGAAGAGGTCGGCAAGCAGTTCGACGTTACCCGCGAGCGTATCCGTCAGATCGAAGCCAAGGCCCTGCGCAAACTGCGTCACCCGAGCCGCTCTGATCACCTGCGCAGCTTCCTCGACGAGTAAAAAGCAGAATAGGAAGCCGAGTAAAAGCCTTCCAATTCAAACTATTGCGCCAATGTTACCGCACCGGTATCATTGGCGCTCCTCTTAGGGCCTATAGCTCAGTTGGTCAGAGCAGCGGACTCATAATCCGTTGGTCGCAGGTTCAAGTCCTGCTGGGCCCACCAAGTCTCTCGCTATGAACCGCTCTGCAGTCAGCAGAAGTTCGAGCCTGCAGGCGACTTCGATAATCGCCTCATCGATCGCAACCCTGTCGATTCCGTGCCCCTGAAAAATTTGCAGTCTTGCCACCTGAAAGGCAAAGCCCTCCCCTTACTGATCGATCTGCGGTACGCCCGTTCAAAAAGAAAGGGACCCAAGCCCCTTATTGATAGTGATAGCGGCAGGCTGCAATCACCAGTGTGTCATCTTCGACCGTGTACACCAGCCGGTGCTCCCGGTCAATCCGGCGGGACCAGAAACCGGCCAGATCGGCTTTCAAAGCCTCGGGCTTGCCGATACCTTCAAAGGGTGTGCGCCGGGCACTTTTGATCAACTCGTTGATTCGCTTCAGCGTCTGCCTGTCGGCCTTCTGCCAGAACAGATAGTCCTCCCAAGCGTTATCATCAAATTTCAGCGATAACGTATTACTCTGAGTCATCCTTGATCAGCTCTCTCTCCTGAGCCTGACCGGCTTTGATCCGGTTAACAGATTCCATAAGACGCTGCGCGTTTGCCGGGCTGCTCAGCAGATAGAGGGTTTCCATCACGCTGTCGTAGTCTGCCTTCGCCATGACCACAACCGCTTCCCCTTTCTGCCGAGTCACAATCGCCGGTTCGTGCGAATCGCACACGCTGTCCATCACCGCCTTTAAACTGGCGCGAGCATCACTATACGAAATGACGTTCATTGTTACTTCTCCAACTCACCTACGCCAAACGCTTATCAGATCCAACTACTTCGAGCCGCCACCCTGCATCAGCATCGACGTACAAAGATTTGTACAAAGTCTAAGCACGTAGATGTTGGCCGTCAACAAGTGTTCACTACCGCAAACATCACTTCGTATTGATCAACTTCGATACCCCGCCCCGCGTCACCGCCCCGCAATGCTCCAGCCAGGCCAGCGCGGTGGCGGCCGCATGCTTGCAATCGAACCCTACCGGGCAGCTACACTCCCCGTAAAGCCCGGTTTTATCTCTCGAGATCTCGACTGAATAGAGACTTCTCCCCGAACCGATGACTCTGGCCAGCACCGGGTTGTCATCGACATCCCTGCTGATAAGTTGCACACGGCCCTGTTTGAAATAACGGTGCCCCCGATCATAGGTTGGCCCACCGGCCATCTCTTCAATGTCGGTTGTGGTGAATACCAGTATGCGGCAGATTACCTTGAGACTGAGGCGTGATTAAGGCATCAGATAACGCCGTTACACCACTTGCGCTGCGCCAGCAGTGCCGGATCGACGGCGGCGCACAGCTCATTGTAGAGACCCGCGCGTTTGGCCAGATCCTGCAGCGGGCGAGCACGTTGCGATGAGTAGCGCAGCGTGCGCTCCATCGACTCCCAGGTCGCTGCTTTCTGCTCGGGGGTCAGCTGCGGCCAGGCGATCATGCCGATCTCGGCCAGTTGCGCCTGCACATTCATCCGCCAGGGGCCAAGCGTGAAGGCCTGCACCAACGCCCGGTCGAACTCGTCATCGAACTCCAGCAAGCGCAGCTTGACGAATGCCAGCTGCACCCAGGTATGCGGCCACAGGGGACGCGCCTCTACTGAAGCCCGGTAGCCTTCGAGCGCTCGCTCGCGGCTGGCATCGGCCAATTCCGAGCCAAAAGGCTCATTTATGTATCGCCACTCGTAGATACGCCCCAGACGATCCCAGTAGTCGCCATTGGTGCCCGGCCCAACACTGACCGCACGCTCGGCGGCAGCCGCTGCCGCCAGCCAGGCAGGATCCGACGGCTGCTCGCGCTTCTCGCCCCAGTAGCGCAAAAACATCTCCGCCTGGGAGGAGGAAACACCTGACATGAAGGAGGTGGCCGACAGATAGAGCATCGGCAGACACACAACAAGCAGGAGACCGCAAAGCGGCTTGCGCCAAGGTATCTCGACGGAGGAGCGAGCGGACGACATCAGCTGAAATGCACCTGTGCAATGGACCAGGGGTTGTGGGTCACCAGCTCGGCGGCTTTTTTATCGCCAATCAGTGCAGCCGCCGCCTGCACGCCCTCACGCAGCCGCGGTGGACGATGCTCGACATTGTGCGCGTCGGTGGCCAGGATCGTGACCCGATTCTCCTCCAGCAGCTGCTGGGCAAGCTGCTGGGCTGAGTCGCCAAAGCGCCCCGCCACCGACGCCGCCGTCACCTGCATCAGGCAGCCCTGGGCGATAAACGGCTTGAGCTTGGAGGGGGTTTTCATCAGCGCCTTGTTACGCTCCGGGTGCGCAATCATCGGCAGCACCTGACGGTCGATCAGCCACTGGGTCAGGCGCTCGGCGCCGAAGGGAATCTCGCCATGGGGGAACTCCAGCAGCAACACCTTGCGCCCCTGCCACTCGCCGAGGAAGGGCAGCGCCTGCCGGGCGATGCCCTCCATCAGCTCCAGGCCGAAACGAACTTCGGCCGCGGCGGAGACTTTTAACGGGATCCCCTGCTCGCTCAGCCCCTGACGGAAGCTTTCGAGAGCAGGTGCGATGGTGGCCGGCGAGTTGTCATAGCGACCGGGGTGGATGTGGGGCGTGCACACCAGGTGCGTAATGCCATCGTCGACGGCAATACGCGCCAGCTCCAGCGACTTGGCCAGGTCTTCCGCCCCGTCATCGATGCCGGGCAGCAGATGGTTGTGCAGGTCCACCATTCCCATTGAGGTTACGCCTCCTTGGCCGAACCGCTGTAGCCGTAGTAGTCGTAGTAACCGCCGTAGCTGTAGCCGTACTTCTTCGCCTTCTTGATATCGACCTGGTTCAACACCACGCCGGTCACCGGAGCGTTGTTCTGCAGCAGTTGGCCGACACCGCGCTTGGCCAGCGGGATCGCGGTCGACTCGGACTTGATCACGTAGATCAAGGCGTTGGCATAGGTCGACAGCACCAGCGCATCGCTGACCGCCTGGGTCGGCGGCGAGTCGATGATGATACGGTCATAGCGGCTCTCCAGCACCTGCAGCGCCTTGGCAAAGCGCTGGGACGAGAGCAGCTCAAGCGGGTTGGGCGGCACGGTGCCGGCGGAGATGATATCCAGATTACCCTCCACCGACTTGATGCACTCCTCCAGCTTGGCGGTACCGGCTACCAGATTGGCCAGCCCCGGCGTCCCCACCGGGAACTCGAAGTTCTTGGCCACGGTTGGGCGGCGCATATCGGCGTCGATCAGCAGCACCTTCTCCATCTGCGCCATGGCGAAGGCCAGGTTGGCCGACACCGAGCTCTTGCCCTCGCCCGGAATCGACGAGGTCACCACCAGCACCTTGTGCGGGTTATCCAGACCGGAGAGCACGACACCGGTACGGATGGTGCGGATCGACTCGGTAAACGCCTTGTCGCCATCGTTCAGCACCATGCGCGCCACATCGTTGCGCTGCTTGCCCTTGAGCATCGGCAGGATGCCGAGCACCGGCAGGTTGAGTTTGTTTTCGACATCCTCGGTGCTCTTGAAGGTGTTGTTGAGGAAATCGAGCAGCAGGGCCATACCGACACCCGCCATCATCGCCAGCAGGCCGGCGATGGCGACGATCAGCGATTTCTTCGGTTTGATCGGATCCTCAGGCACCACGGCCCGGTCGACGATACGGGCGTTGACGGCCTCGAAGTCGGAGGTGGCCGAGGTCTCCTTCAGGCGGGTCATGAAGGTGTCGTAGAGCGAGCGGTTGGTCTCCACCTCACGCTGCAGTTCGCGCAGCTTGAACTCCTTGCGCTTGATATCCTGAATCTGCTCCTTGTTCTGGTTGAAGGAGCTCTGCAGCGAGCGCTCGTTGGCAGTAGCCAGCTGGTATTCACGCTCAATGGAGGCGACCACCTGCTCCACCTGAGAACGCAGGTTGGTACTCGCGGCGTTCAGCTCGGTATTGGCCGAGATCATCTTCGGATGCTTGGGTCCGTAGCGGCGGGACAGCTCCTGCACCTTGGAGCGGGCACGCCCCTCCTCCGCCTTGAACTGCTGCACCAGCGGGTTGCTCAGCACCGCGGGAACCGTAGCCAAACGCTCCCAGCCACCGTTTTTCATCGAAGCAACCTGACGATACTGGCTCTCCGCCTCAGCGCGGCTGCGGCGGGCATCGATCAGACGATCCCCGGTCTGGGACAGCTCGCCACCGGCCACGGTGGTAACCCCCTCCAGATCCACCAGATTTTCAGCTTCGCGGAACGCCTGCAGATTACGCTCCGACTCCTGCAGCTTGGTTTTCAGCGTCGACAGACGCTCGTTCATCCAGTTGGTCGCCGTCTGGGTCATATCCAGCTTGGCTTCCAGCTGGCTCTCGATATAGGCGTTAGCCAAGGCATTGGCCGCCTGTGCCGCCAGGTGCGCATCGGCCATCTCGATCTCGACCTTGACCAGCTGGGTCTTCATCACCGGTGAAATGGTGGTGCGTTCGATAAACGCCAGTACCACCTGATCAAAGATCTGCGCCTCGGTCAACGCCTCGGAGGCCTCGAAATCCAGCGGTGTGGCAATCGGTAACCACTTACGGATATCGAATGACTTGATCATCCCCCTGATATCGATCAGCGGCTCGGGCCGCTGTCGGGGATCCAGTTCAGGGTGAGTGGTCAGATTCAGCTCGCGCACCACACGCTCGGCCAGCTCGCGTGACTTAAGCAGTTCGAACTGGGTCTGCAGATACTCGTTGCTGGCGCCCTCCAGTCCGTAAACAGCCTCGATCGATACCGCCTTGGCCGCCTTCTGCTCGATCAGCAGGGTCGATACGCCCTTGTAGATCGGGGTGATGCTCAGCACGACCAGCGCCGCCAGCATCATCACCACCAGCGTCAGCGTGATAATGCTCCACTTGCGGCGCCAGATGGTCTGCCACAGCTGCAACAGATCGATCTCATCATCCGCGATGCGTTGCGCCAGTGACGCGCGTTCCTGTTGATTGAAACCTGTTTCCATAATCAGAAGAAGCTCTGCTCGATAGTGATGATGTCGCCCGGCATGACGCGAGTATCCAGATCG
The DNA here is from genome assembly GCF_019084545.1 of Marinobacterium ramblicola. Lineage (GTDB taxonomy): Bacteria > Pseudomonadota > Gammaproteobacteria > Pseudomonadales > Balneatricaceae > Marinobacterium_D > Marinobacterium_D ramblicola. The sequence continues at coordinate 13,248 of NZ_JAHREP010000030.1, read as the reverse complement.
GCAGTGAAGGTGCGCTTGTCGCTGCCCTGCTCGCGGATGATCGACATCTTGCTTTTCGACGCGCGCTCGGTAAATCCGCCCGCCAGTGCCACCGCCTTACGCAGCGTCAGCCCAGGCTTGAACGGGTAGCCGCCCGGCTCCTTGACCTCGCCGTTGACGAAGAAATCGCGGTATTCAAGGATACTCACCGATACCTTCGGGTCGATCAGGTAGTCACCTTTCAGTCCCTTGATAATGCGCTGCTCCACCTCCGCGGCGGTCAGCCCCAGGGCACGCACCTCACCCATGAAGGGGTAGGAGAAGGTGCCCGCATCGGTCATGCGGATCTGCTCGAAGCTGAGATCCTCTTCGCCGAACACGTTGATGCTGATGACATCGCCGGAGCCCAGACGATATTGGCTATCGCCGGCGGCCCAGCCGGTTGCGGAGCAGAGAATCAGAGAAAGGAGGAGTAGCAATCGCGTCATAGCACGCTGAATCATCTTGGCTTTGCCTCAAAACATCTTTACGACAAAAAGGGGGGACATGCCCCCCTTTCCATCGGCAGCCGGTTCGGCTGCGATTAGAGTCCCATCGTCAGGGTAACCTGATACTGGTTGCGGTCGTAAGACTCGCCGGAAACGTTGGAGTCCACATCCTTGTACTGGTAGCCAACACCGACGCTCATCCAGCGACGCAGTTCGTAGGTCAGGCCGGCGCCAACACGGTTGGTCTCGTCTTCACGCTCGTTCTCATAATCTTCGTTGATGAAGGCGTAGTTGAGATCGGAGGAGACGAACGAGGACCACTTGTGGTTCCAGTTCACACTGGTGCTGGTAGTATCGATATAGTTTTCGGCACCTTCGGAGCCCTCTTCAAGGCCTCGGCGGGTTTCCAGCGTGAAAGAGGAGTAGGTGCGTGGAGCCCAGGTGACGCCCACTTCCCACATACTCTGATCCGCATCGCCCTTGGAGGAGTCGTCAAACTCCTTGGTGCTCCAACCGAACTTGGCGGTACCGCTGGTCTTGGCGGTGGCATCCCAGGTCACACCCAGCAGGTAGGCCGTGGAATCGCTGTCCAGGGTCGAGCTGCTCAGCACGTAGTCGTAGTCGCTGTAGCGCACTTCGGCCAACGCACGGGTTTTCGGAGCCACACGGTAGTAGGCGGTAGCCGACAGGCTGGTGGTGTCGCGCTCCTGATCGTCGTTCAAACTGCCCTTGTTGTCGTAGCGCTTCCACTCATGGTTGGCACCAAAATCCAGCTGCATGGTCGCAGACTTGGCACCGTATCCGTACACACCGCCGATGTTGTAGGTGTGGAACTTGTCGTTCACGCCGTCGATTTCGGTATCGGCAGTCTGTTCAATCCGGTCATAGCCTGCATTCAGATCCAGACGGCTGCGGGAGCTGAACTCCATGTGCGAATCCAGATCAAGATGATGGTCGACATTGTCGTCGTTGCGGCTGTCGTGGTAGGTCTCGCTGTTCAAAGAGTAGGTCAGCGAGTACAGGTTCACGCGATCCTTGGCCGCCAGCACGAAAGTCGGGCTGATGCTGGTGATCCAGGAGGAGTCTTCATCGCTGCCGACTTCACGGAAGTTGTCGTCGTAACGCTCGGACACTTCCAGCGTCGGTGTGAACTGAACGCCGCCCAGATCCATCGATGCCGCTTCGATTGCCAGTGCATTACCGCTGGCTGCGAGACCACCTGCCGCAAACACGACGGCGAGACTCAGAGAATTCGGAGTAAAAATTTTACGCATGGCGAAAAGCCCTTTCTGTCTATTCCATTCAGATCAGCCCTGCTCTTTATTACAGAGCAAGGTTGCACGATGCATCCTGATAATCAGCCGGCCGGGCTGGCGGAGCTACCGCTACCGCTGGAACCACTCGGAACAGAGGAGGTAGTGGTGGTAGTCGTGGTGGTAGAGTCGGATGAGTCGCTATCGACATCGCCAACGATAGTATAGACGAGGGCGCTAATCGAGTCTCTCAGGGTCGGTGGTGCGGCGTTTGTTGCTGCCGCCTTGATAGCGGCGGCATAGGTCGGCGCAGCTATCACGGCGGCAGCAACGATAGCCCCTGTCTGATCCGGATCCGGAGAAGCGCTTATCGCAGCCCCTACCGCCGCAGCGATGGCCTCGGCATTGTCACCCAGAGATGAAACAACAGCGGCAATAGCATCGGCGATCATTGCACCTTCAGCTGCCAGCACCTGTGCTTCGATATCCGGCGACATCTGTACGCCTGCCGCTTTCAGCGCATTCAGCGTGGCTTCGTCGGCCATTACAGAACCGGATGCCAGCGCAACCGCCATAGATAGAGCAGAAAGAGTTTTACGCATGATAACTTCCCCTAAATTTTGCTTTCCAGCGTGGAAGGCAGGCCATAAGCCCGATGATCCCTAAAAATCCTTTTTGCGGTGCAACGACAACACCGTACAACGTATAATCCGCTGATTTTATGAGCTTGTCGCCCAAATGACCAGCCAACAACCCGATTTTTATACCGCTGACGCGTCGTCGTGGCAATCAACTACCGACCGGGTTCTCGATATGCATCGGCCGCAGCAGCAAAACTTTTAACCCACGACCAAAACCCGGGAGCAGTTAAACAGATGAGCCAGGCACGTTCCCCCATCGAGACGATCCTGATCCTTGCCACCCTGGCGCTCCTGGTCTGGCTGCCGTTACCCAGCGGCAGCAACAGCGATTGGGCCAAAGCGCTGTTCTGTCTTGTCGCTACGCTGCTGACCGGCTGCTGGGCAGCGACTCAGCTAAGCAAAACCGGCACACACAACCGCGCACTGAGGCCCGCCCTGCCCCTGTTTATGCTGCTGCTGGCCACCCAGGTATGGGTGGCGCTGCAGTGGGTGCTGGGCATCACCGCCGATGCCGGCACCACCCTGCAGAACCTGATGCTCGGGCTTGGCTACAGTTTCCTGTTTATCCTGATCGTCGGCCTGTTTCATACCCGCAAGCGGCTGACACTGCTGGTCAGCGTGCTGGTGGTCAGCGGAACTCTACAAGCGTTCCATGGCACCCTGATGACGCTGTCCGGCCTCGAGTGGCTGCTGTTCGAGCCCAAGCAGCACTATCGCGGGGTGGCCACCGGCACCTATGTCAACCGCAACCACCTGGCCGGCTACCTGGTGATGACGCTGGGGCTGGGCATCGGTCTGCTGATGGCGCTGCGCGACGGTGCGCCGTTGCGCTGGCGTAACCTGCTGGAGATGTTGATGGGGCCGAAGGCCCGGCTGCGTCTGGCGCTGGTGATCATGGTGATCGCCCTGGTGATGACCCGCTCGCGCATGGGTAACACCGCCTTCTTCGCCTCGCTGCTGGTCATCGGGGGTATTTTCGTGCTGCTGAACAAAGAGCACCGCGTGCGCAACAGCCTGATCCTGGCCAGCCTGATCCTGATCGACGTGCTGGTGATCAGCCAGTTCTTCGGCCTCGATCGCCTGAAGGATCGGCTGATCAACACCCGGGTCGAAAACCTGGTCGAGGAGGGCCAGGTCGTGGCCGGTAAAAACGAGCTAAGACTCGATGTGTTCGAATACGCCTGGGAGCAGTTCACCGACCGACCGATTACCGGTTTCGGTGCCGGCAGCTTCGGCGCCAGTTTTCAATCCTATCCCGGGCCGGATATCCCGCTATACTTCAAAGAAACCCATAACGACTACCTGCAGTTCGCCATCGAGTACGGCGTGATCGGCTGGCTCATCCTCGGCCTGTTCGTCATCGGTGCGCTACGACAGGCGCTGAAAGCGCTCTGGCACCGGGAATCCTGGTATCGTAGCGGCATCGGCTTCGGCGCCTCGATGGCGATACTGGGGATACTGATCCACTCGGCCACCGACTTCAACCTGCAGATCCCGGCCAACGCGGCCACCTTCGTCACCGCAGCGGCCATTGCGGTGCTTGCCGGTCACCACCGCAAGACGCGTGCACGAGAGGCATAGCCGCGTTGAAATACCCAACACATAGCCGCGCCGAGAATGACACCGGTCAGGTTAGCCAACGCATCGTACAGGCTGAACGTTCTGTGCGGCTGAAGCAGATGCTGCAGCAGCTCCAGGCCGGGTGCCGTTAAGAGCAACGTTCCCCAGAGCATCCCGGTAGAGAAAAAATGAAATGCGACACGGGCACACACGGCCAATGCCGCAAATGCCAGCAGGTGCAGCCACTTATCGGACTGGTAGAACAGGTCTGGTGGTGATTGCGGCCTTAATAGACCGTAAAGCAGCGCTGCCAATGCACACCAGAATGGCAGTTGCAGGAATAGTGCGGATTTTGCTGAAGACGCTGGCGTCACTCGACGGTCCTTAGTTACTGGTTCAATCAGTAGCGCTTGACGCCTATTTACAATGACGGACTCACATCAGCCGCCACGCTCATCCTTGGGAAACTTGTGCGCAGCTTCGGCTTGCAACCGCTCTACCAGCCAAACTTTGATGATCGACTGCCGGGTAACACCTATACGCGCAGCCTCCCTATCCAGCGAGTCAACGACCCATGCTGGAAAATCGACATTAATACGCTTTTGCTCTTGATTGACGCGGCGAGCACTCGAGAGATCAAGCTCATCAACAATGTCTTCCACCCCATCATCAAATGCCCTGTCGAACTCTTTAGCTTTCATATAGCGCTACCTCTTTATCTCGGGACCGTCTTACAGAGATCAACCGGATACTCTCGCCTCTGTAGGTGATAACCGCAGACCAGTGCTTTTCATCAATCCGCCCGATGACAAGAAACCGGCTCTCAACCTCTGATTTCGCCCGAATCTCCAGCAGGTCAGGATCTTTCCATAACGCCTAAGCCCCATAAAAATCGATCCCGTGCTTATCCAGGTTAGCCTTGCTTTTTTCTTCATCAAACTCAAAACGAACCATGAGTATAAATTATTCCTTTTTTACTCATCCTACAATCTAATCATCCAAACCTTGTGCATCGCTGATACGGCCAAAGCTCATCCGACTCGGGCAAGTGGATCACGAATATCGGGCCGCTTACTCGAGGATGATCGTTGTTTCGTAAAGCAGCTGTTCAATACTCTGACGACTATCCATAACCGCCAATAAAACAACTTTTCCCGCCTCTTCATCCAGCCGGTAATACACCAGGTTGTGCTGATCGATCAGCAATTGCCGGTAATCAGCGAAGCCGAGCCCAGCCAAACGCTCGCTGATAGGCGCCACATGTGGATTACCGGATAGTTCGGTGATGCGTAGCTTTATCAGATCTCGAGTGCGACCGGCGACTGCCGCACCCTGCTTACGGCTCAAAAAGGTGCAGAGTTTCTTCAGCGTTATCTCAAAATCAGTTGGCTCAGGCTTAGGTTGACACACAGGGCATCACTCTTGACGGCGTGGTAGCTGGATCGACGCTGCCAACGGCAAGACTGTAAAAGCCAACCACTACGCCTCCTTGGCAGCAGACATACGTCTGCGCGCTGTTCGCCTTCTGATTGACGAGCGCATAACGCTGTAGGAACTGATCTAACGCTGCCTGGCCGCAATCGAACGCATCGACTTCATCCGCAGCAAGTAACTTGCGAACGGGTGCGTAAAGATTGCTCAACCAAGTACCCCAGGTTCCCCCATCACGCCCGCCCGTACTTATCCTCAAACCGCACGATATCGTCCTCGCCCAGGTACGAACCGGACTGCACCTCGATCAGCTCGAGCGGAATCACGCCGGAAAAGGGATCTGTCCCCTTTTTGCTCTCATTCGCCAACGCCTTCACCAAGCCAATCTTCGTGCGCATGACGCACACGAATGATCAATATATCGCCCTTCGTATCAACCATATAGATAATCAAGTGCGCTTCAACCGGATAAATCCGGACCGGTGGTGTGAGCTCGAATCGCTGACGTCCTGCTGCGGGATTCTCCGCCAAGAAATCGAAAAGCCGTACCAGACGATCATGATACCGTTCCGCCTGATCCAACCCAAACCGCTGAGCTCCAGCAATGAAGATGTTGACGATATCCTCTGCAGCCTTCTGGCTAAGCCTGTAGCTCACTGCCCTTGGCCCTTGGCCAGCAACCTTAGGGCCTGCTCCTTAAGATCTGACATCGATTGTTCACCAACACCACTCTCCAGCCCTTCTGTAATCAGCAACTGAAGCTGCGCAACTTTGGACGAACGATCTTGATCGCGTCGAATCAGATCACGCACATAGTCACTGCTATTACTGTAACGGCCGGTAAGAGTCTGCTCCTCAACCCAGCACTTCATTTCATTCGGTAGTGAAATATTCATGGTTGCCATATATGAATCCTCCTAGGCGAAGTATAGCCATATATTGGCAAACATTGCCAATAAGCGATCTATTAGCGGGTGCTCAAGTGCATGCACCTGGCTGGCCGGAATATAAATCGATCAGTGTCCAGCCCTATCACCACGGCTTTGAAGCCAGCCTTTCTCCTCCTCATTCAGCGCGGCATAGAGGTCGGAATTGATGACCTGCCAAGAAGCCAGCTCTTCACTGACGTTATAGGTAGTAGACAAGCTATTAACACTCTGCTGTATTGATGAAGCGTCCCTCGCGACAGCTGCAGCCGTTCGCCTCGGTAAAAGCAGCTCCGCTGCAAATGCGCGTGCTCTTTTCTCCAGGCGTTCAGGCGCATGGCCGTTAAGCACCTCAGCAACGGGCAGTGTGGCACTCCTGTCCAAAAGCAGATGACAGATTTCATGAGCAAGCGTCGAGTTCTTCCGATACGCCTGCGATGGCGCAGCCAGAGCGTTGAGCAGAATCGCCGGCCCATGGTGTGGCCCCCAGCACGCAAGTGCATCTAACGCTGTATCGTCCAGTTCCATATCATATAGGCCCACTCCCCAATGCCTCAGGAGCTGAGCGGGATCCACAGCAACCTGATCCTGAAGCCCCAACCGTCGACGTAACCAGATGGCGGCCCAATAGCCTTGATCATAAGGCCGACCGATCTCCTTGAAATCCTGATCTATGGACTGCGACAATTCGTCCAGTTCGGGCGTTTCGCCTTTGGGGATATTACGAAGCCTATCCAACAGGCGCTGTTGCCCCTCGAATGACAGCACGCCACTCGTCATCCGAGCTGCCGCCATCAACTCCGTATCCTGCAACGGGCACTGCGGGTCATATTCCCAAAAATGCGCGTCATTGCCCCCGAAAGAGTCAAGGCTGGACCTCGACAACCCCGTCAACATCGGCAATGCATGCCGTTCGATCTCCGCCTGCCGTCCGTACCACTGCCTTGCCGCCTCGTATCCTCGTCCCTGCGACGATACCGCTACCAGTTCCGCCAGACCATTGCCGATGCTTTCAAGGTCGGCCACCACCCGAGGCAAGGGCATATGCACAACGCCCCCCGAGTCAGCAGCCGTCACCTCCACCCTCTGGCCCGTTCTCATTAAATAAACACCAGGAAAGAAAATACCCTTGAAGGCAGAAGACAGATCATGCCGCGCCATAAAACGACATGCCTCCTCCTCTTCATCTTCAACCCGCTCTTCGGCCATATCCTCCCAACGCTGTTCAAGATCCCTCCAAAGCGTCGAAATACCGGTGGTCGGCAGCGAAAACGGGAAAGACTGCTCCAGCAACAAGGCCGCCCAATGCCGCGCCAGCCACTCAAGCAGGTCGATCCAGGTCCACTCTATCGGCTCACCGTTCTCGCCCGACAACACCGGCCTTCCTTCGAGCAGCAACAAACCACCGCCCCACGCCAAGTCGGCCCCCTTGCCCCGTTTATCGACAGGCTCGAGCTGAAGGAGTATTCCGTTATCACTTCCTAGCCGTAATTTTTTAGCCATTGCTCATACTCGCTGATATGACCGGACTGCATCGCGATCTCTTTCAGTTTTCGCTGAATCTTCCTGGGGATAGGCGCGCGACCTTTTAAATCGCCTCGCCATGGATAGCCATGCCAAGACACGCCGGGCATCGTCGGCACGGCCTCGTAGATAACGCCCTGGTAAACCGTATAAATCTTTGCCGGCCACATATCATCAGGGCTGTCGTAGTATGGCACACCTCGATTTAGAATCTCCGTGGCCAACGCCTCATCAATACTTTTCGGACACTTACCTACTGCGCCATTTCTGCTTGGAACAAAGCCGGCATGATCATGGCACCAGCGGTGCTTAAAACGCCCCTCTCCCCGCTCATACTTCCATTCTGTTACAGGAGAAGGTTCTTCGGCATTATCGCAGCTTTCATTCCCGGTCGACATTCCTGTCTTCACATCCAAACCACCCAACTAAAATGAGCAACGTCATCATGACATCCAGTTCCAACGAGCGCCCCCGCTAATCACGCCCGTCCATACTTGTCTTCCAGCCGCACGATATCGTCCTCTCCCAGATAGGAGCCGGATTGCACCTCGATCAGCTCCAGCGGAATGACACCCGGGTTCTCAAGCGCATGCACCTGCCCCACCGGGATATATGTGGACTGATTTTCGGTCACCAGATAGGTCTTGTCGCCATTGGTCACCCTGGCGGTACCGCTGACCACGATCCAGTGCTCGGCACGGTGGTGGTGTTTCTGCACCGACAGCTTCGCGCCCGGTTTCACGGTGATGCGCTTCACCTGATAGCGCAGGCCATTGTCGATGGAGTCATAGACACCCCAGGGGCGATAGACTTCACGGTGGTTCAGATGCTCACAACGCCCTTCCGACTTGAGCCGTTCGACCACCTTCTTCACATCCTGCACCCTGTCCTTGTGCGCAACCAGCACCGCATCCTTGGTTTCCACTATGACCAGGTTTTCGACACCGACTGTCGCCACCAGACGGCTATCGGCATGCACATAGCTGTTACGCGAGGAGTGGCTCAGCACATCGCCCTTCAATACATTGCCATCCGCATCCTTGTCGCAGACATCCCACAGCGCCGACCAGGCACCGATATCGCTCCAGCCCGCATCCAGCGGCACCACCACGGCATCCGCCGTGTTTTCCATCACTGCATAGTCGACGGACTCATCCGGGCAGGCGGCGAAGGCCTCCGCATCCACACGGGTAAAGGTCATGTCCTGACTGGCGTTGACCAGTGATGCGCGACAGGCCTCAAGGATATCGGGCCGGAAGCGCCCCAGCTCCTCCAGGTAGCGACCGGCCTTGAACATGAACATACCGCTGTTCCACAGGTAGCGGCCGCTTTCCAGATACGCCTGCGCCGTTGCCTCATCCGGCTTCTCGACAAAGCGACTTACCGCAAAGCCGGCCTCAGACAGGGCGTCGCCCTGCTCGATATAGCCGTAGCCGGTTTCCGCATGGGTGGGTACGATACCGAAGGTGACCAGCTTGCCCGCCTTGGCCTGGGGCAATGCCACCTGGATACTGCGGTGAAAGGCGTCTATATCGCGGATCAGGTGGTCGGCAGCCAGCACCAGAAGCACCGAATCATCTGCCTGTTCTACGGCTTGTAACGCGGCCAGTGCAATGGCCGGAGCGGTGTTGCGGCCGACCGGTTCGAGCAGGATATTGGCCTGCTCCATCCCCAACTGCCGTAACTGCTCGGCCGCCAGAAAGCGGTGCTGCTCGTTACAGATAAGGCGCGGTAGCGCGACCTCCAAACCGGAAAGCCGATCCAGCGTGGCCTGCAACATCGTAAGCTTTGCATCCGCCAGAGGCAGGAACTGCTTGGGAACCGACTCCGTTGACATGGGCCAAAGGCGGGAACCGTTGCCGCCGGCCATGAGTATCGGATATATCATATACAGTTTAGTTTCGGAGCCATGGTCAAGACCCTTAAATTCACTTTTAATAGCATCCCTAATAATTTTTCATTCCTTACAATCAATTATAAAAAAATTGATTAATTATCACTACTTAAAAATCAAGATATCAAAATAGATATAATAAATTCAAAAATTAATTAAAAAAAATAACCACTAAAGAAATAACATTTTAACTTCAATTTCAATTAAGAGAATTTTATCATATAAAATGAATTATTTTTTCTTTAAAAGATCATACACCACAAAGAAAAAAAACTTCGGATAATCAAAAACGTATCTCTTTATAAGCTTAGGCTCATCATACATCCTGTACACCCACCTAAGATTTAGTTTATTAATCGTATCAGGATAGTATTTAATCCCTTTACATGCTGTTTGATGCAGAAATCCACCACATGTGAAACCTAGACCTTGCCAACCCAAGCTTTTAAGTTCAACAAGAAATTCTTCTTGAAGCGGAGCCCCCATCCCAACAATAACTATATCAGGCTTAACGTGTGCAGACAGATACCTGGCACATTCGGAAAACTCAGCATCATTTTTAAAATAGCCATCCCTGATATAGGTAAAATTAGCGGCCGGATACTGACCGATAAAAAATTGTGCTGCTTTCTCGGCCACCCCTATTTGAGCTCCAATTAACGCTATTTTTTTATTTTCTTCTGAAGCCCATTTAAAAACCATAGGAGCTAATGATGTCATATCAAAACTCTGTCGTTTACACTTAAAACCCAACAACTTAAATATGATTACGGCGACAATACCATCGACCATAATAGAATCAATTTTATCAACTCGAGCATAATTTCTAATTTTTAGATATGAGTAGGGATTAACGAAAGTGTAGATACCCGCCTTCATAAATCCATCAAATATTTTTATTTTTTCAAATATCATAAAACTTACAACCAATTCGTAAAAAATCATCCTTTAAGACAGTTGCTTTTCCCTGAGGGGAGAAACAGCGACCCCAACGACTATAGCCATAGCGACATATGCATTATTAAGCGATGAAACAGAAAGAGATGTTATCACTATCACACCAATAACGCTTAAAGCGTCCATTTTTTCATAACCTGCCTTGATTAAGATTCTAAAGTAAATAAAACCTAGAAAAAATGACATTAAAATTCCATGATCAAAAACAACCCTCAAAATAAAAGAGTGTAGAATTACTGAATAACATGTACCATCACCACTATAGCTAAACAACTTTTCATAAAATGACAAAACAGAGCACGTATAATTACTTAGTGAGGTAATACGCTCTGAGCCAAACAGGTAGTTATAAATACCCCAGTCTCTAATCTCATATAGAAATAGATAGTAAAACTTAACTCTATCAATTGAACTCAAAGAGTTCCCATCAAGACGATCTACAAATACAAAAAAAAGTCCAAGAAAAGCAAAAAACAATATAACAAGTGAAAATATTATTTTTGAGTCAATTTTCCTCATAGTCATAAAAGGTAGAAGCAGACAAAGTGCCGCCATGGAAGAACGAGACCCAGAAAGTAAAAATATTAAAAAAAGAATAATAAATGAAAAGTAGTCCCTTTTACCATTTGACACACTATTGAAGAAAAAAATCAATAACAAAAATATAAGCTCAAAATTATTTTCGGTAAACAAAATGGGTCTAGCATAATCAAATACCAGCCTCATAACAAGATACTTTATAAAAAAAATCCAAAGCAAAATACTAATAAAATTATCAAGCCTAGTTGGTGATATCCTAACCTTTCCCGCAATAACAACAAGCAACATCAAGTAATAATAAGACTTATAGGATAACGCGAAATCAAGGAAATTAACTTCCCTATACAACACCACATAAATAAATGACAATACCAAATAGAACAATAAAATAATAAATACTAATCTATATTCTCTTTCAATTTTTGAATTGATAGAAAAAATAAAAACATAAATAAAAGAAATTTCAAATATCAGGGTGGCGTATTGAAAATAAAAATTATCAAGAAAAAAACTAAGAACACCAATAAAAACAAAAACCAAAAAAGGCAACTCATAGCGATCCATTAAAAAAAACTTACTACAAGCTTGAATACGCATCATATTTGACTCTTAAGAAAGATCGAGAAATAATTTACAAAACGGTCTATACTATGATGCTTAATTAAATAACTCCTAACCACATTATAAATCTTATCAGCTCCTATTCTGTCGAAAGACTCAAGCTCATAAAGTATAGAATCCCCTAGTACATCTGGCCTTTTTTCAACTAACGCCCCATATCCTGGACATACAACTTTGTAACTTTCCCCTACATTAGTCACTATAACCTTAGCGCCACATGAATAAGCCTCTAAGATAGATTGCGAAGGGTAATTTTCATCGTCCTGAAGCGATAATAAGATTTTTGTTTTTGATAGAATTTCAAACGGATTATCCGTGTACGAAAGTTCAACTTTAATTTCTTCAAGTTCCGCTATCTTTTTCAATATATCCTTTTCAAGTTTTCCACTACCAAATATACCCACGCGTCCAATTTCCGATGCACGCCCCTCTTTCTCTATATATTTAAGTGCATCCAAGAAAAGAAAGTGCCCTTTTTTCTCATGAAGTCTACTCATCATCACCAGATCGTATTCTTTATCTTCTGAATACTTACCATCTTGGTAATTTGTAAATGAACACGGCGAAACACTGATTACTTTAGAACCATTATAAATTTGAAGATGAAAAACCTTCTCCATGTTCTTTTTTATACCTTCTGATAAAAAATCAACTCCTTTAGCATACTTAATAGAATAATACCATATAAGCCATCTAACAATTCCAAAATCTTTCCTATCTGTACGGCTAGAATCAACAATAGATACGGAGTATCCAACTCCTAAAAACCTAAAAAACAAAAAGTGGAGAAACGAATATATAGATGGATCAACAGGATAATGTATGTGCTTTATGTCTTTTTTCAAGCACAGAATAAACAATTTATAAAAATTTAAAAAATGATAACATTTATAAAATAAACCATGTTTTAAAACACCTCCAGAAAAGGTTAATTTATTTGTGGATTCTGAGATATAACCTTTCTTTAATAAAACACCAGCCGTTTCTTTATTTGAAATCAGGTAGACTTCATTATCTATTTCACTCAATTGAGAAACAGCTCTCGCAAACCTTCTTTCAGCACCGCCATGCCCAACATGACAGTTAATGAAAACTCCTATCTTCATTCTTTACCTATTATAAAAAATGCCAAAAAGCATATAAAAACTGATCAAACTCTTATAGAAAAACAAGAGGCTTCTTTTTATAAGTGGAGCCCATCTCTTTAAATACCGTACCAACAACCACTTGCGCCAGCTCGAGCGATTATAGACTTCTGTTTTTATCCAGTACTAATCCTCTAAGCTACTAACATTTCGGAAAATAATGTCATCAAACAATATACTGGCATTCGGGTTGCCTGAAAAATGATCGGACTAGGTTCGGCAGCTTCTGGATGCTACGCAATGCGCTCATGGCCAACCGCTTCATATGATCCTTGTTCTCAACCAGTTG
>NZ_JAHREP010000002.1:112233-264889 GCF_019084545.1 Marinobacterium ramblicola | reverse complement strand
GCTCCTCGAGCTGGACTCGAACCAGCGACCAATAGATTAACAGTCTACTGCTCTACCAACTGAGCTATCGAGGAATAACCCTAAATATCCTTATGGCGGAGGGACAGGGATTCGAACCCTGGGAGCCTCGCGACTCGTCGGTTTTCAAGACCGGTGCTTTCAACCACTCAGCCATCCCTCCGTAAGGATGGGCGCAAATATTACCGCCAAAATTTTGAGTGTCAACCACTTAGCGCAACTTTCTCGTATCTGGCCAGCTATTGATTAATCCTTGTTCAGTTGTTCGCCAGATCTTGCTGCAACACACTTAGCGGTAACGGACGGGCATAGTAATACCCCTGAACCAGATCGCAGCCCTGCTCGCGCAGAAATTCGACCTGCTGCTCGGTTTCGGCGCCTTCGGCCACCACCCTGAGCCCCAGGGCATGCGCCATGACGATCACCGTTTCGACGATGGTGCGATCATCCACATCCTGGTGAATATCGGCGACGAAGGAGCGATCGATCTTCAGGTAATCGATCGGCAGCCGCTTGAGATAAGCCAGTGACGAATAGCCGGTGCCGAAGTCGTCGATCGCCACCTCGATCCCCAGCTGTTTGATCTCCCGCAGCTGCTCACCGGCAAGCTCGAAATCCTCCACCAGCGCGCTCTCGGTGACTTCAATGCACAGGCACGCCGGATCCAGCTCCCGGTCGCGTATCCGGTCACGCACCATGCCCAACCAGCTTTCGCTGCGGAACTGACGCGGGGACAGGTTGATGCTGATCTTGCTGCTCTGCAACGGTTCGGTGCGGCACTCCTCCACCACGCGCTCGATCAGCCAACGGGTCAGATCGACGATCAGGTCAGACTCCTCCGCCACCGGGATAAACTCCGCCGGCGACACCGGTCCCAGCTCGGCGCTATTCCAGCGCATCAGCGCTTCGTAGATCCGCACCTCTCCGGTCAGCGGATCCACCTCCGGCTGGTAGACCAGGCTCAGCTCGCCCCTGGCCTGGGCCAGACGCAGGCCATGTTTAATGCTGACCAAGCGCCGGTTACGCTCCTCTATGCGGGTGTCGAAAAACGCGTACCGGCCGCGGCCGCTCTCCTTTGCGTGATACATCGCGGCATCGGCATTGCGCATCAACTGATCCCGATCCTCGCCATCGCGTGGGGCAACGACAATGCCGATACTGCAGCCGATGCACAGCTCCTGTTCGCCAACCGTATAGGGCTGAGCGATCGCCTCAATCAGTTTTTGCGCGATCACCGCCAGCTCGGTTTCATTGCCCACGTGAGGCACCAGTACGGTGAACTCGTCACCGCCCAATCGACAGGCCACATCGAGCTTGCGCAACCGGCTTTCGATACGTCGCGCCACCTGCTCCAGCAGCTTGTCGCCAAGCTCGTGGCCATTGCTGTCGTTGATCTCCTTGAAGCGATCGAGGTCGATGAACAGCAGGCCAAAGGGCTCCCTGTAACGCTGCATCCTCAGCACCGCGTCACTCACCTTCTGCTTGAACGAGGCGCGGTTATAGAGCCCGGTCAGGGTGTCGTAGTATGCCAGTTCGCGCAGCGCCTCCTCGGCACGCTTTTCGGCACTGATATCCTGGTAGATCGCAAAATAGCCGCTGATCCGGCCATCCCGTTCAACGATCGAGCTTACCGACAGGCGCACCGGGTAAAGGGTGCCATCGGGACGGCGATTCACCACCTCCCCCTGCCAACGCCCCTCGCTGCGCAGCCGCTGCCAGAACGTCTGATAAAAACCGGCATCCTGCACCTCGGACTTGAGCAGCTCCGGCCGCTTGCCGATCAGCTCATGTTTGCGGTATCCGGCGATCCTGGCGAAGGAGTCGTTGAGCTCGACGATCTTCCTGTCGGCATCGGTAATAATGATCCCCTCGGTGGTGTTCTCAAAAATCCGCCGGGAGATCATCAACAGTTGCTCGTTCTGCTGCTTTTCGGTGATATCCATGGCGATGGTGCAGACCCGTGCTTCCTCTGCCTCATAAAGCGGGAACTTGACCATAAACAACGTCCGAACACGCCCACCGAGCGCTACCGACCATTCGAACTGAGCCGGTTCCCCACTTTCGAGCACCTCCCGGTTCGCCCGGCGATGCTTTTCGATCAGGTCAGCGGGCAAGGGGTTCCGGGCGTTTTTATCACTGACCGGATCAAAACCATAGGTACTGACGAAACGGGGATTGACGTACACGAAGCGTCCTGGAGTGGATACGATACTGACCATCGCCGGTATGTGACGCATCACGTCGTCGAACAACGCGTACTGACTCAGCAGCGCGTCCCGGCTTGCGCTCAGAGAGTTGGCCAGACCATTCAGTACCCTGGCGATCTTGGCCAGCTCATCCCGTCCGTTAAGTTTGATCTTGCTGTCGTATCGTCCCGATTCGAGCAGTGCGATGCCATCGATAATCTTGCGCAGGCGACGGCTGATGTGCCGATCAAAGGCAAACAGGAAGAGTCCTCCAAACAGCAGAATGCCCAGTGAAATCCAGACAAACAACTGCTCGATACCCGATACCAGCCGACCATCGGAGTGCTCCAGATCCAACTCGATCAGTACCGCGCCCCAACTGTCACTGCGCAGACGCCCAGCGTCGGGAAAGTGAAGAGGCGCAGCGCCATAAATCGTTTTCTCCGCAGGCGAATCCGCCAACTGGACCGAACGGATCGACACCACCCGGTCAAACAGCTCGGAGGCACCGTGCAGCTTCATCTGTTCAAGCGTCTGTCCAACCCCCGATAATGAGGAGGACGCCACCACCCGGCGCTGCTCGTCGACGACCAGCAGATACTTGACGTCTCGCCGTACGCTGTTGGCCGCGATCTCTCTCTGCACTCCGCGGATATCGCCGCGCATCAGCAAATATTCCAGCGTGCCCTGCAACCGGTTCAAGGAGTAACGGATATCGCTCTCGGTGTACTCCCTGGAGAGGCTGAGCAGATAGGGGCGCACCACCAGCAACGCAAACACCATGGCCAGGATCCCGACCAACAGGATCACCCCCGGCACCAACAGGCGCAGCGGCGGTGCGGACACTTTTTTCATTCCCAGATACCCTGGGGCACGACGAGATCGTGCAGATCAACCGGTCTGGATATCAGATGACGTGTGTTCATCACCTCATACATGCGCTTGGCCTGCTGTAACAGCATTGAGGGCTCCTTATAGATCATCAGCTGGTTGCGTTGCCGATCCGGTATACGGATATCCGTCAGCGCCTGACTGACCTGCTCTGGCGTTAATCTTAGACGAGTGGACATCAGCGCGTGCGCCTTGGCCGGCTGGGTTGTCAGATAATCGACGCTGCGAAACCAGACATCGAGCAACTGGGCCAGCTGCTCGGGTCGGTTTTCGACAATCTCGGGCCTGACCACCAGCAGATCGATCACCTCATCCGGAATCCTTCGACTGTTGAAAACCTCGACACCGCCACTCTCCAGCAAACGCGACCGCATCGGCTCAAACGTCACGACCGCATCGACACTGCCGCGCAGAAACGCCTCCTCATGCTGGTTCGCCTCCAGCGACACGATCTCCACATCGGAGCTGGTCAGCCCTGCCCGGTTCAGAGCGCGACTGAGCATATAGGCCCCCAGCGCATTGGTCTCCACGCCTATACGCTGCCCCTTGAGTTCGGCCACCGTCCTAGCCTCGCGGGCAATGATGGCATCGGCGCCGTAGGAGGTATCGGTAATCAGCAGCACCTGGGCCGCTATCCCCCCCTCCCGCAGCAGCAACAGTTCGTCCAGCGTCAATGCCGCCACATCCAGGGCGCCATTGCGATAGGCCCGGATCACCTCACTGGCCGACAGCAACTCCACCAACTGTCCCTGTTTCCGGTCCAGATACCCCAACTCGCGGGACAGATATAAAGGTTCGTAACCGGGCCATACGTTGGTACCGATCTTCAGCGGCGGATGGGGTGAGTCGTTGCAGCCCAGCATCGACAGAGCAAGTGTCACCAGCAGGAGCATGCGATAGAGCGAAGGTATAGCCAAATCCATATCCTCATTTGGAGAGGAAAAGTTTCAATCTGCTCGCTCGATTATCCGAGTTTTTCGTCACCGGGCTATAGGCGGATAGTTTCAGTCCAGTCCGGCCACCGGTCGACTCAAGTTGAGCGCTTATCCACACGCCTCTCCAGTTGACTAAAATCCATCCCCATCTCGCGAAGCGCCAGGGTTACACTCACCCTATCAACCCGATACCCACAGCCTGGTCCCCGTGTACCAAGCGTTGCGGTGGACAGCTTGATAAAGGTTCAGGGTTGCAAACAGAATCTGTGCACAAGATTCTGGAAAACTTAGGGACAGCACGAGGAGTTAAGGCTGCAGGCCCGATGAAACCTGGCCTCGCAAAAAGCGTTTAAATATTGTTCGCCCCCACTGGGGTTATGCAAAAGCTAAAGTTGTCAACAGCCAAATCGATACTCCGGCGCTGTTTACAACGACGAGAAGAGTTGATCTACGCGTTTTATCCCCAGGGGTTATCCACGGGATTCCGACCTGTATTTGATCCACAGCCGCCCGCGCTGTGCACAACCCCGTCAGCGTGAGAGTTCGATAGCGCGTCGCGAGGCCAGATAGTGGTCTTGCCAATAGGGGTTATCCAGGGATGAGATCATCACACCACGACTGGTGGAAGCATGCAGAAAATCGCCGTTGCCCAGGTAGATGCCAACGTGGCGGACTTTCCAGCTGGTCTTGAAGAACACCAGGTCGGCGACCTGCAGCTGATCGCGATCGATGCGCAGGCCGAACTCGATCTGCTGTTCGGTCGTGCGTGGCAAACGCAGGGCGTAAAGCTCATCGAACACCCGGTAGACGAAGCCCGAGCAGTCGATGCCCTGGCGGTCCAGGCCGCCGAGACGGTAGGGTACCCCTTTCCAGCGCCGGTATTGATCAATCAGATCCTGCCTGACCCGGGCCTGGGAGCTGGAGAGCTGATAGGGGGCAGTGGCGTAATGCGGTGCACTGCTGCAACCTGCCAGCAGTATCAGCATCAGGGCAACAGATATCAGACGCATAGGGACCTCTTCGATTCGCACGCTTACTATGTTCTAAGTAATCGGCCGAACGGATGCAAGTTGAAGCCCTGTCTGATTCGAAAAGGGGGTTAAGGAGGGGTTAAAAACGGGGCGGCGCATGCAACGCGGCCCCGCCTCGACGATCAGGCGCTCCTCGCCAGCCAGTGCTCCAGCTCGTCGGCACCGCCGACATGCTCGCCATCGATGAAGATCTGCGGCACCGTTCCCCTACCGCTGACCGCCACCAGCGAAGAGTAAGTTACGCCGTTCTTGCCCAGCTGGATCTCCTCGTAGGGCATATCGTTCTCGCTCAGGTGCTTCTTGGCACGCGCACAGTGCGGACAACCGGGTTTGGTCAGCAGGGTGACACGCTTGGGCAGTTTGGCACCGGCATTGATGTAGTTGAGCATGGTATCGGCGTCGGAGACCTCGAACGGGTCGCCCGGCACCTCCGGCTCGATGAACATCTTCTCGATCACGCCATCCTTGACCAGCATCGAGTAGCGCCAGCTGCGCTTGCCGAAGCCCAGATCACGCTTCTCGACCAGCATCCCCATGCCGTCGGAGAACTCACCGTTGCCGTCCGGCAGCATATAGATGTTGGCGGCGTTCTGATCGCCGGCCCAGGCGCTCATCACGAAGGGGTCGTTGACCGACAGGCAGATGATGCTGTCCACCCCCTCGCGTTTGAACACCGACGCCAGCTCGTTGTAGCGTGGCAGGTGGGTGCTGGAGCAGGTCGGCGTGTAGGCGCCGGGCAGCGCAAACAGGATAACGGTCTTGCCGGCAAACAGTTCATCCGTGGTGACATTGACCCAGTCGTTGCCGACCCGGGTCGGGAAAGTAACGTTCGGTACGCGCTGACCTTCGCGATTCTCTAACATGCTGTGCTCCTTTCGAAAGGCTTAAGACCTGTTGGCTTAAGGCTGATCATTTATGTTGAAGCCAGTGTATGAGCAGACAAATCCAGTTAAAAATTAATTGTCGATAAACAACTAATAGTTTTGATCTATTACAAAAGATCTCACATGCATCTTAAGCCGGGTTATCCACTCAATTTGTGGATAAGTAGAGGAAGAGTGCGGGGGTAGATCGCCAGGCCCCTAGTGTTACGAGTCACAGAGGATTTCGTTCAATGACTGATCGGCGCCGGCGGCGCTTTTCTGCTAGGATGCACGCTTGTGTCATATCCCACTATTGCGCGGAGATTCTCCCCACGTGTTCGAAGAGTTGTTACTCAATGAGCGCCTGATCAAGGCGATCGATTCCCAGGGCTTCACGGAGCCGACCGAGGTTCAGCAGGCGGTGATCCCCCTCGCCCTCGATGGCCGCGACCTGATGGTCAGCGCCGAGACCGGCAGCGGCAAGACACTGGCCTTCCTGCTGCCGATTCTGCAACGCTGCGTCGAGCAGCCGGCGCCGCGCAGCGGCACCCGCGCGCTGATCCTCACGCCGACTCGCGAGCTGGCCGAGCAGGTCAGCGCCACCTGCGTCAAGCTCGCAGCCTTTACCCAGGTAAAGGCACTTTCCGTGTGCGGCGGCGAAAACTACCAGAACCAGACCGCCAAGATCCGCAAAAATCCGGAGATCATTGTCGGCACACCGGGCCGGATCAAGGAGCATATCGAGCGCAACTCCATCGACTTTGACGATCTGGAGTTCCTGGTACTGGATGAAGCCGACCGTATGCTCGACATGGGTTTCCGCGAGGAGGTGCTGTTCGTCACCGACGCCTGCCGCAAGGAGCGCCAGAGCATGCTGTTCTCCGCCACCCTGACCCACAGGGGCGTCGGCGACATTCTCGACCGCGTGCTGCGTGAGCCGGAAACCATCCAGCTCAGTACCGCGCAGACCGAGATCGAGAGCATTCGGCAGCAGGTGATCCTGGCCGACGACGCCAAGCTCAAGGAGAAGCAGCTGGTTTGGCTGCTGAAGAACGAGTCCTACGACAAGGCGATCGTGTTCACCAATACCCGCGCGCTCAGTGACGAGCTCGGTCCTCGCCTGCAGTCCCAGGGGTTGCGTGTGGGCGTGCTGCATGGCGAGCTGGATCAGCCCCAGCGCACCCGCATCCTCAATCTGTTGCGTGAAGGCAAGATCAGTGTACTGATCGCTACCGACGTGGCCGCCCGCGGTCTGGATATCGAGGGCGTGGATCTGGTGGTCAATTTCGACCTGGCACGCAGCGGCGATGAGCATGTGCACCGTGTCGGCCGTACCGGCCGCGGCGGCCGCGAGGGTCTGGCGATCTGTCTGATCGCACCCAACGAGTGGAACCTGAAGGCCAGTATCGAGCGCTATCTGAAGCAGAGCTTCGAGAAGCGCACGCTGAAAGGGCTCGAGGGCGGCTACACGGGGCCGAAGAAACTCAAGGCCTCGGGCAAGGCAGCGGGCACCGCCAAGAAGAAAGAGAGCAAGAAAAAGCCGGCCGAGAAGCCCAAGGTGAAGAACCGCCTGCGCGATCAGAAGCAGGTCGGCAAGCGCCGCGCCAAACCGGCACCGGTCAGCGAAGACGGCTTCGCACCGCTGAAGAAAAAGCAGTAGCGCCTGAATCCACCGCACGGCACCGTGCATCAAGCATCCCAGCCCCGTCATCGCGTACGGGGCTTTTTTTGCCGACTATCTTCTCTACCCGGTGCGCTTGACGCGGCGTCGGAGGCAAGGTTTATCTTTGTTTTCTAAGCTTAAAGCAGAGACCGCTCCGGGGCATGGAAGATGGATGTGATTACGGAACCTATCGTACAACTGTTGACGGCCGCCGCCCTGGGCTTGCTGATCGGGCTCGAGCGCGGCTGGCATGAACGCGAAACCCGCACCGGCGGACGCATCGCCGGTATCCGCACCTTCACGCTGATCGCGATCAGCGGCCAGATTGGCGGGTTGCTCGGCACCCTGCTCTCACCCTGGATCACCGTCACCGCACTGCTCGCCATTGCCGGGCTGCTGGGTATCGGCTACCGGCTCAATGCCGACGAGGACCGCGACTATGGCGCCACCTCATTCGTCGCCTCGATACTCACCTATCTGCTCGGCGTTCTCGTCGCGCTCAATCAACCCGGCCTGGCGGTATCCGCCGCCGTCATCATCAGTGTGCTGCTGCACTTCAAAGAGACCCTGCACAGCTGGTTGGCACGGCTCAGCAGCAGCGAACTGCGTGGCATACTGCAACTGGCCCTGATCTCGGCCGTCATGCTGCCGGTGTTGCCCAATGAAGGCTTCGGCCCCTGGCAGGCGCTGAACCCCTACGAGATATGGTTGCTGGTGGTGTTGATCGCCGGTATCAGCCTGACCGGCTACTTCGCCATGCAGCTGGCCGGTACCGACAAGGGGGTGATGATCACCAGTGCGCTGGGCGGCATTGCATCCAGCACCGCCACCACCCTGAGTCTGGCGCGCATGAGCCAGCGACTGCCCCTGCACCGCCTGCTGGCCGGCGGCATCATGCTGGCCAGCGCGATCATGTACCCACGCATCCTGTTCGAGGTCGCCGTGCTCAACCGGGCACTGCTGCCCGATCTGCTGCTGCCGCTGGGCGCCATGAGCCTGATCAGCCTGGCCGCCGCGGTTTGGCTCTGGCGTCACGACGAGGAGCATGGCCAGGTCAACATGGAGCAGATCGCGACCTCCCCGTTCCAGCTAGGTCCGGCACTGAAGTTCGGTCTGCTGCTGGTGGTCATCATGCTCGCCGCGGAGGGGATCAAGACCCATATGGGCGAGCAGGGGTTGTGGCTGGTCTCCATTATTGCCGGTCTTACCGATGTCGACGCCATCACCCTGACCCTGGCACGCATGGCCCACAACGGTATCGCCCAGGATACCGCAGTGACCGGCATTACCCTGGCGGCAATCAGCAACACTCTGGTCAAGGGGGTACTGGCCGCGCTGGCCGGCGGCTGGAAACTGATGCGCCAGCTCTGGCTGGGGTTGGCGCTGGCCCTGTCTGGCGGCGGAATTTTGCTGCTATTGTGATCTCGAGCAGACACCTGTCTGTGCCACGCTTGCGCGCTGAACGACGCCAGCGCAGTCAGCTACCGGCAATGAGCCGTTTTACCATGGCATCCGGGCCTTCCGGCAGGCCGGTTTCACTGAACAGGACCCGGCCCTGTTCATCCAGCACGACAAACTTGTTGCTGTGCGCCATCTCGCCATTGGCGATCCGTTTGTATTTGATATCCAGCGCCATCGCCAGCGAGCGCACATCCTCCGCCGTGCCTCGCAACAGCTCCCATCGGGAGAGGTTCAGGTTTCGCTTGTCGGCAAACTCCCTCAGGGTTTCAGCGCTGTCCTGCTCCGGCGTCAGCGACACCAGTACGAAGCCGACCTTGTCACGCCACACCTCCGGCAGTGCTTTCTCGACCCGCTGCAGGTCGGCGACCAGCGTGGAGTTGAAATCCTCGGTCCACTCCCAGATCAGTCCGTGCATATCCTGCACGCCCCAGAAATTGGCCGGTTGCCGGCCCACCGGGCGCAGCCCGTCGCTGCCGGGGCGGGCGTACCATTCCAGGATGCGCTGGTTATACCCCGGCTCGCGGCTACCGTCGGCCGCAGCCTCGCTGGCGCGGGCGGTAAATTCCCACTCGGCAACGGCCGGTAGCTACCGGCCGGCAGCGTCACCATCTCGTCTGCTCCGACCACCAGCGGAATGGTGGCCAGGCAGAGGTACGCCTGTGCTTTCATCAGTGATCGGCCGCACCGTTCAGTTGAACCTTGCTGCCCTCCCGGCGGCGCTCGGCTACCTGCTCCGGGTTGATCTGGCCACCCTTGTTGTCCCAGCTGTTGAGCACGTAGGTCAGCACGTTGGCCACCTCGGCGTCGCTCAAGCGCATCGCCGGCATCACGCTGTTGTATTTGCTGCCGTTGACGGTGATCTTGCCGCTGAGGCCATGCAATACGATATCGATGGCACGGGTCGGATCCGCGTTGAGGAAGTCTGAGCTGGCCAGCGGCGGGAAGGCAGCCGGAATGCCGACCCCACCCGCCTGGTGGCAGGCCTGGCAGTTCTGCTCATACAGGCGCTGACCGAAGCGGATCTGCTCAGCCTTGCTGCCGGCGACTTTCGGCGCCGGCGCCGCCCCGTTGACATCCTGGATAGTCGAGCCTTCCGGCAGATAGACGCTGTCGGCCTGCTTGCCGGAGTAGGCGATGCTGTCTTCAGGGCCATCCACCTTCATCATCCCCAGTGCGCCCTTGTTGAATGCACGGAAGATGGAGTGATCGACGAGGATAAAGTTGCCCGGTACATCCAGCTTGAACTCGGCTATCGCGGCACCGCCGGCCGGAATCAGCGTGGTCTGTACGTTCTCGTTGATGGCGGTGCCGCCTTCGACATGAACCTTGTCGAAGATCTCACCGATGACATGGAAGGATGACACCAGGTTCGGCCCGCCGTTGCCGACGTAGAGACGCACGGTTTCGCCGACGTTGGCGGTCAATGCCTGGTCACCGGTCAGCGCACCGACCGAGCCGTTGAACACCACGTAGTCAGCGTCTTCATGGATCGCCTTCTCCATATCGAACGGCTGCAATCCCTCTTCGCCGTATCCGCCCTTGGTGTAGAAGTCACCCTGCATCACGTAGTACTCGCGGTCGACCGACGGCAGCCCCTCTTCGGGTTCAACCAGGATCAAGCCATACATGCCGTTGGCGATATGCATGCCGACCGGTGCGGTGGCACAGTGATAGACATAGAGGCCGGGGTTCAGCGCCTTGAAGCTGAAGGTGGACGTATGGCCGGGAGCAGTGAAGGAGGAGACCGCACCGCCACCGGGGCCGGTGACCGCATGCAGATCGATATTGTGCGGCATTTTGGAACCGGGATGGTTGGAAAGGTGGAACTCCACCTCATCCCCTTCTCGCACCCGGATAAAGCTACCCGGTACCGAACCGCCGAAGGTCCAGAAGTTATATTCGACACCATCGGCCATTTTCATGACCTTTTCGACCGTCTCCAGATGGACCACCATCTTCGCGGAGTGGTCGCGGGTAATCGCGGGTGGCACCATCGGCGGGGTGGTCAGATTGGCTTCTATAGCCGGCAGGTCGCCGGCCAGGACGTTGAAGGACAAGGCTAGTGACATTGCAGCGTAGAGTGAGCGGAGCTTCATGAGGAATCCCTCCCAGTAGGTAATTGACACTCCGGGACATTCTAGGGCTCGGCAAGGACGGCGCAGGTTGACGGATATCAATTGCTGAATGCTAGATACATCTTTATTGATCCGACGCAATTACTGCGGTTGCAGCCAGCCGAGCGCCATCACGGTCGTCCTGATCAAGGCTTGGCGCTTCTGCTTCGCCTGCGTGGATCGACAGTTTTTGCTGTTGATCTGATCTGGATCAGACGCGCTGAGGCCGAACTCTGATCTACCCTATAGAGACCATTAGTGAACGGGAAAGGCGGACCATGGCTCTCAAACCTCTGGCTAGCACCCAACTCTACCATCACTGCGATCTCAGCGGATTCGGCTTCGAATCCACCGACGATCTGACACCGGATCTGTCGGCACTGGGACAGCAGCGGGCAATGGATGCAATTCAGTTTGCCATCGGCATGCACCACCCCGGCTACAACCTGTTCGTCAGCGGCTCCACCGGTGTCGGTCGACGAGAGCTGGTCTCCCGCACCATCAAAGCGCGCGCCGCTCAGGGCGAGTCACCGCAGGACTGGGTCTACGTACACAACTACGAACGCCCCCACGAACCGCGCATGCTCTGCCTGCCCCAAGGCTCGGGCCAGGGCCTGCGCCAGGATATGCAGCAGTTGATCGAGCGCCTGCTGCTGCAGATCCCGGCCACCTTCAAAAGCGACGAGTACCGCAACCGGGTGCAGGAACTGTCGGACGAGTTCGAGCAGCGCGAAGAGAGCCAGTTCCAGGCCCTTGGCGACAAGGCACACCAGGAGCAGATCACGCTGATGCGCACCCCGGCGGGGTACACACTGGGCCCGTTGCACGATGGCAAGCTGATGACACCGGACCAGTTCAAGGCCCTGCCCAAAGAGGAGCAGGAGCGGATCAAAGCCGCGCTTGAGCAACTCAATGCCGAACTGACCGCGCTGGTGCGGGAACTGCCCCGCCTGCAGCAGGAGCACCGCGAAGCGATCCGCCAACTCGACGACGAGATCACCCACAGCGTGATCGACCCGGCACTGAGCGAACTGCGCCAGAAGTATGGTAGCCAAACGGCGGTGCTCGAGTTTCTCGACCAGGTGCACCAGGACATGATCGAGAACGTGGACGATTTCTTCGCCCAGGACAAGGATGAGAACGCCAAGATGCCGCTGCACAAGCTGGCGCGCAGCGACACCTTCCGTCGCTATCGCATCAACCTGCTGGTCAGCCACGAGCATAACGGCGGTTCCCCGGTGGTGATGGAGGACATCCCCAGCTACCAGAACCTGGTTGGCCGCATCGAGTATCAGGCCCACTTCGGTACCCTGAGCACCGATTTCAGCCTGATCCAGCCCGGCGCGCTGCACCGGGCCAACGGCGGCTACCTGATCGTCGACGCGCAGAAACTGCTCTCCTACCCCTTTGCCTGGGAGGGGCTCAAGCGCGCCCTGCGCAACGACGAAATCCGCATCGACCCGCTGGAGAAGATGTACGGCATCAGCGGCACCCGCTCGCTGGAGGCGGAGCCGATGCCACTCAAGTTGAAGGTGATCCTGATCGGCGAGCGCCGACTCTACTACCTGCTCAAGGCGTACGATCCCGAGTTCAGCTCACTGTTCAAGATCTACGCCGATTTCAATGAACAGCTGGACCGCTCGCAGGAGAACCTTGAGGGTTATCTGGGCCTGATCACCCAACTGGTGCGCGAGGAGGGACTGGCCCCGTTCGGCTGCTCGGCGATCGAACGGGTGGTCGAGCAGGGGTCACGCCGTGTCGACGACAGCGCCAAACTGTCGCTGAACCGCGGCCAACTGATCGACCTGCTGCGGGAAGCCAGCTATTGCGCCATCCGCTCCGGCGCCAGCCGGGTAGAGGCCCAGCACGTCAGCCAGGCACTGAAACTGGCGCGAACCCGCAGCGCCCAGTATTCCGAACTGATGCAGGAGCAGCTCGAACGCGGCACCATCATCGTTGCCAGCAGCGGCAGCGCCGTGGGCCAGGCCAACGGTCTGTCGGTGTTCCAGCTCGGCGACCAGCGCTTCGGCAAACCGGCCCGGATCAGCGCCACCGCCCGCCTGGGCAGCGGCAAGCTGATCGATATCGAACGGGAGACCGAACTGGGCGGCCCGATCCACTCCAAGGGGGTGATGATCCTCTCCAACTGCATCGGCGCCCGCTACGCCCGCAACTCGCCGCTATCCCTGCATGCCAGCCTGGTGTTTGAGCAATCCTACGGCATGGTCGACGGCGACAGCGCCTCAGCGCTGGAGCTCTGCGTGCTGCTGTCGGCGATCAGCGGCTTGCCGATCAAGCAGTCGCTGGCGGTGACCGGCTCGATCAACCAGCGCGGCGAGATCCAGGCGATCGGCGGCGTCAACGAAAAGATCGAGGGTTTCTTCGAACTGTGCAAAAGTCGCGGCCTGAGTGGAGAGCAAGGGGTGGTGATCCCGGCCGCAAACGTGGACCACCTGATCCTCGATCAGGAGGTGGTCGAGGCCTGTGAGCGGGGCGAGTTCCATATCTATGCGGTCCGGGAGCTCGATGAACTGATCGCCCTGCTGTTCGATCACAAACCGGGCAAGGCCGACGAAGACGGTCGCTATCCGCCGGCCAGCGTCAACGGCTGCGTGCAGCAGCAACTGCTGGACTGGACCGAGCAGGCGCGCAAACTCTCCGCCAAGGCGGATAAATGAGACCGGATACGAGGTTAGGGGGCTCACCATGATCAGACGTCTGATACTGAAACTCGACCCCCGCTGTGCCGAGCACTCGGAGCTGACCATCTACGCCGCGCTGGCACGAGCCCTCAATGCCGAACTGCTGGCCCAGCTGGAGGAGGACGAGCACCTGGATGAGCTGGCCGCCCTGCCCTTCATCACCGAGATCTGTCGGACAGGCGCGGTATCCAGGCCGCTTAATCGCGACTCACTGCATCGCCGCAACGAGCGGTTGATGCGCCGCCTGCGTGCCGAGCTCGAGGAGATTGCGCGCCGCTCACCGCTGCATTGGCAACTGGTGCGCACCCGTCGCTCCGAAGCCACGGCGCCGGATCCGGACACGGCGCTGCTGCGTGCTGCACAACCGCCGCGAACGGCCAGCGCAGCGGCCACCGTAAAGCCGCATATGGCGGTGATCCATAGCGGTGACGAGGCCTCCGAGCGCGCCCTGGCGTATGCCCGCAGAATCGCGGAAAGCGAAAAGATCCCCCTGCTGCTGCTGGCCCTGCCCAGTTCGCCCTGGCACAGGGCGCACTCGCTGCCGGAGGGGGTCAGCGTACGCACCGACCTGGTCGGATACGATTCCGCCAGTCTCAGACCGATGCTGCGCGCCTGGCAGGTAGGGCTTATCGTGATTCCCGCCGAGAGATTCGCGGATCCCAAAGACGAAGAGCGCCTGGCCCGCCAACTGCCGGGCGTTGCCCTGCTGATTACACCATGAACGACAGAACGATCCCGCCCTGTCGAGAGCCGCAACCGCCGCGCAATGCGCTGCTGCCGATCAACCGCTGCAACCTGCCGGCACGCATCATCGCCAGTCTCGACTACCAGCGCCACCCGGTTCCGCTGAGGATAGATGGCGTCGATACGCTGTACGGCGATCTCCTGCAGCACCTCTCATCCGCTGAGGGCGCACGCGAACGCCTGGAACAGTTTCGCAATTACATGACGCTGAGATTCCGTCTGCCGGCGGATGATCTGCCCGTGTCGCCGTTGGATGAACCCCAGCTGCGGCCCAAGGCACATTACAACCGGCTCATCCGCGGCTGGCTGTTCGACGCCGACAGCCGCGAAGGCGCGGTTTGGAAAGGCTGGGCCGAATCTCGCTTCGGCCTGCTGACCCGCTTCCACAAAGAGCCGATTCCAAGCCCGGAGAGTGAAGCCTACGACCGCTTTATGGAGGAACGGATACGCGGCATCTACAACACCAACGCGTTGGAAACTCAGCTCGACCTGCTCTATACCTTCTGTCAGTACGAGTTGACTCTACGCTATCCGGGACAGCGGCATCTGCGTTTATATCGCGGCAGCCGTGGCGGGCTGTACGGCGAGCATAACGGCAAACCGATCAAGCTGTTCAACAATCTGAGCTCGTTTACATTGGACCCCGAAGAGGCGTTGCGCTTTGGCGACCGGGTGTTGGAAGTGGCGGTACCCGTTAGCAAGATCGTCTGCTTCGACGGCCTGCTGCCCGGTCAGCTGCAGGGCGAGCAAGAGTATGTGGTGCTGGGCGGTTTGTTCGAGGTGTCCTGGTTCAGAGAAGTACCTGGAGCGGTAATTTCGGGGTCCGCAGGATGCTCGCCGTTGTGAAGGGGTTACACCAGTGTTACGTAACAGTTGTTACAAAAGGAAACAGGCAAGCCTGAGGACGCACAAAAAGATATTCATCCACAAAAAAAATAAAACGTAGATAAGATCACTATTTTTTCAAACATACACAAAAAAAGTGCATGCGCGCACATAAACAGTGCATAGTGGTGAGGACAGGGTTTAAGCAGCCCTGACCGACTGAGCTGCAACACCTGAAACACCCGGTTTTGCTCCGGTTGGCATAGCCTTTGCGTTACAAAGCACAACTTGCGCGCCCACGGATGCCAGAGAAGGGGTTTATACGTGTCAACTCACGACATCAACGATCAGTATGTTCGCTTCATCAATGTAAAGAAAAGCTACGACCAGAGAGCACTGGTAGTAAAGGATTTCAGCCTCGATATCCGCAAGGGGGAGTTTGTTACTCTGCTCGGCCCCTCGGGATCGGGAAAAACCACTTGTCTGATGATGTTGGCGGGTTTCGAGGACGTCACCAGCGGCACCATCCAGATTAACGGCAAGTCGGTACAGGATGTCGCCCCCTACCACCGCAATATCGGCATGGTGTTCCAGCACTACGCCCTGTTCCCCCATATGACCATCTCGGAAAACCTGGCCTATCCGCTCAAGGTGCGCAAGCTGCCGGCAAGTGAAGTCAAGCAGAAGGTGAAGGATGCACTGGCTCTGGTCGAACTCGATGCCTTCGGCGGACGCTATCCTGGCCAGTTGTCCGGCGGACAGAAGCAGCGCGTGGCGCTGGCACGCTCACTGATCTTCGAACCCAGCATCGTGTTGATGGACGAACCGCTCGGCGCGCTGGACAAGAACCTGCGCGAACATATGCAGTACGAGATCAAACGTCTGCACGAGCAACTGGGCTTCACCGCGATCTACGTCACCCACGATCAGACCGAAGCGCTGACCATGTCCGACCGCATCGCCGTATTCAACGATGGCGTGGTGCAGCAGTGTGCGCCGCCATCTGCCCTGTATGAAACACCGGCCAACTCCTTCGTCGCCGACTTCATCGGCGAGAACAACCATATCAACGGCAAGGTTGAGTCCAACGACGGCAAGATCGCCGAGATCAGCCTCTCGCGCGGTGACCGCGTGCGGGCGCTGGATATCAACTGCCCGCCGGTCGGCGAACCCTGCATCCTCGCTGTTCGCCCGGAAAACCTGTTTATCGCCGGCACTGGCCGCGAATACGACAACGTCATATCCGCCGAATTCATCACCCGACTCTACGTCGGCGACTCCATCCGTTACTTCTTCAAGATGAGCGATGGCGCCGAACTGATGGTCAAGGTACTGAACGATCAGGACGCACCGGTTCTCGAGCCGGGCACTCAGACCCGCCTGACCTGGGCGACCGAACGCGGCCTGGCGCTGGACAAGCCAGCTGGAAAGAATCCTGTCAAGGCCGCGTAAAGCGCGCCTTGAGGACAAAGTGGACCAACGACTCAATGTCTGGAAGAGGTGATCTAATGAAGAAGAAACTGTTAAGCCTGGCGGCCGCCGTATCTGTCGGCATGGTTGCAAACCTGGCCGGCGCAGCCGAATTGACTGCCGTATCCTTCGGTGGTGCCTACGGTGCAGCGCAGCAGAAGCACATGATCGACCCGTACATGGCAAAAACAGGCAACAAGGTCCTGTTCGAAAACTACTCCGGCGGTGTGGCCGAGCTCAAAGCCCAGGTGGAGAGCGGCAACGTGCTGTGGGACGTAGTCGACATGGAAGTTATCGACCTTGAGCGTGCCTGCTCCGAAGGTCTGCTGGAGGTGTTCCCGCAGGATCAACTACCCCCGGGCGACGATGGCACGCCGGCGGCCGAAGACTTCAGCAAGGAAGCCCTCGCCAACGAGTGCGGTGTCGGCAACATCGTCTGGACCGTACTCTACGCCTATAACCACGACACCATCCAGGGTGGCGAGCCGAAGAGCATGAACGACTTCTTCGACACCAAGACCTTCCCGGGCAAGCGTGCACTGCGCAAACGTCCGCAGGTCAACATGGAGTGGGCACTGCTGGCCGATGGCGTACCCAAGGATCAGGTCTACGACCTGCTGTCCACCGAAGAGGGTCAGGCACGCGCCTTCGCCAAGCTGGACACCATTAAAGACGACATCGTCTGGTTCGACAGCTGGTCTCAGGCACCGCAACTGCTCAACGACGGTGGTGCCGTGATGGTTCAGTCTGCCAATGGTCGCTTCTTCGCGGCGATCCAGCAGGAGAACAAGCCGTTCGAGATGGTGTGGGACGGTCACGTCTTCGACCTGGACGTCTGGGCTGTGGTCAAGGGCGCCAAGAACAAGGAAACGGCAATCGACTTCGTCAAGTTCGCCACCGGTTCCAAGCCGCTCTCCGGCATGCCTGAAGTCGCCTATGCGCCGACCCGCAAGTCATCTGCCGCCTACATCGATGCGTCTGTTCTGCCGAAACTGCCGTCTGCCCACCTGGATGAAGGCCTGAAAGCCTCCTCCCTGTTCTGGGCAGACTACGGCGAGTCACTCGGCGAGAAGTTCAACGAGTGGCTGCTGAAGTAAGTAGATAACTTTTACGCGTAACACCCCGGGCCCGCCGCCAACCGGCGATGGGCCCGGCCTGACAGGGTTCTATCGCATGTCCAACCCAGAGCTGACACCCGACGAGATCAAGCAGGCCGACCGCAACCGCCGCCGCAGCAAGCTGCTGGCGACCCTGTTTGTCGTTCCCCTGCTGGTGTTCATCTTCGTCACCTTCGTCGCCCCGATCGGCACGATGCTGTACAGAAGCTTTTACCACCCGACCGTATCCGAGCTGATTCCCAACACGCTTGAAGCGCTGGACGACTGGTCCGAGGATGGCAGTGAACTGCCACCGAACCCCACCCTGAACATCTTTGCCGTCGAGTTGAAGTCGCTGTTCGAAGAGCGTCTCTCCGGCAAGCTGGCCGAAGAGATCAACCGCGCGCTCCCCGGCTCTTCGAGCCTGATCAAGTCCACTGCCCGCCTGGTAAGCCGGGCCGATACCGCCGAGCTGGAGACCGGCGGCGCCGCTCTGCTGTTCGACAGCAACAGCAAATGGCAGCAGATCGAGCTTTGGCAGGCGATCAAGAAAGCGGGTTCTGTATTTACCGCCGACTACTACCTGACCGCCCTGGACCTGGAGCGGAGCCCCTCCGGCGAGATCGTCCAGCGCGGCACCCAGATCTATCTGGACCTGTACTGGAAGAGCCTGAAGATCGCCTTCTACATCACCCTTCTGACGGCGTTGATCGGCTTTCCGCTGGCCTGGTACCTGGCCAACGCGCCGACCCGGATCGCCAACACGCTGATGATCTTCGTGCTGCTGCCGTTCTGGACCTCGTTACTGGTGCGCACCACCTCCTGGATCGCGCTGCTGCAGACCAACGGCGTGGTCAACTCGACCCTGCAGACACTGCATATCATCTCCGAGCCGCTGGAGATGATGTATACCCAGTTCGCCACCGTCATCGCGATGACCCATATTCTGCTGCCGTTCATGATCCTGCCGCTGTACAGCGTGATGAAGGGGATCGACCCGAGCTACTTCCGCGCCGCGCTGTCGCTGGGCGCCAAGCCGATACCGGCGTTCATCCGCATCTACCTGCCGATGACGGTACCGGGGTTCAGCGCCGGGGCGTTGCTGGTGTTCATCATCTCGATCGGCTACTACATCACCCCGGCCCTGGTCGGTGGTACCGAGGGGCAGATGATATCCAACCTCATCGCCTTCCATATGCAGTCGTCCAACAACTGGGAGCTGGCCGCCGCGCTCGGCTCGCTACTGCTGCTGTTGATCACCCTGCTCTACTGGCTGTATGACCGTCTGGTCGGCATCAGCAACCTGAAGCTGGGCTAAGAGGATCTTTCGGATGGTTCAATTTCCACGCTACTTTACACTCTGGCAGAAACTCGGTCTCACCGGCGTCAAGCTGACCGCCTGGCTGGTGCTGCTGTTCCTGATGGCGCCGATCCTGGTCATCATCCCGCTGTCGTTCAATGCCGAGCCCTACTTTACCTTCACCCAGGGAATGCTGGCGCTCGACCCGGAGGCGTACTCGCTGAAGTGGTACCAGGAGATCCTGGCCGACGATAAATGGCTGCTGGCGATCAAGAACAGCTTCTATATCGGCTTCATGGCCACCATCATCGCCACGGTGCTCGGCACCACGGCGGCGATCGGTCTGACCCGCGCCGATATGCCGTTCCAGCGCATGATCATGGCGCTGCTGCTGTCGCCGATGATCGTGCCGGTGATCATCACCGCCGCGGGTATGTTCTTCTTCTACTCCCAGCTCGATATCGCCGGCAGCTACATCGGCGTGATCCTGGCGCACGCCGCACTGGGCACCCCGTTCGTGGTGATCACGGTGAATGCGGCGCTGGCCGGGTTTGACTACTCGCTGGTGCGCGCGTCGCTCGGCATGGGTGCCAGGCCGGTGTACACCTTCTTCAAGGTGATCATGCCGCTGATCCGCCCCGGCGTTATCTCCGGCGCCCTGTTCGCCTTCGTCACCTCGTTCGACGAGGTGATCGTGGTGCTATTCCTGGCCGGTCCCGAACAGCGCACCATTCCGCGCCAGATGTTCTCCGGCCTGCGCGAGGAGATCAACCCGACCATCCTCGCCGTCGCCACGCTGCTGGTTATCCTGTCCGGCCTGCTGCTGTTCACTATGGAATACCTGCGCGCACGCAGCGAGAAGATGCGCTCGGGTACCGCCTGAACGCCCGCGGCATACCGTACATCCTGTACATAAAAAGGCCTCGGACATGAATATGTCCGAGGCCTTTCCGGTGCTTCTCGACGCTTACAAAACGATCACGCCACGAGCTGCTATCACTCGGACGATGCGATCAGGCTAGCGTTACCGCCGGCCGCCGTAGTGTCGATGCAAAGGTGGCGTTCGATCACATAACGCTCAGGCAGAGTGTACTCGGTGATCAGCTGCAGCAAGGCACCATCACGCTCGGCCAGTGCCTGGCGGTATTCACGCAGCAGCTCCGGCTCGGCGGCACTGACCACTGCCTCAAACCCCTCAACACTTGAGAGCGCCTGCGGCTGCAGCAGCCCATCCAGGCCGATGATCGGCAGCCCCGCCTCGGTTACCTTGGCGACGGCGGCCTCCACACCCGGTGCAATCACCACCACCTTGTTGCCCTGCGACAGCGCCACTGCGGCCTGCTGCAACGCTGTTTTCTTATCCGGGCCCAGGCAGAGCACGACACCACGCGCGCAGTTGGAGAGCCGGTTCAGCTCCCCGGTCGGCCCCGGCAGCAGCTCAGGCTCGGCATCCAGTGGCGCGGGCGCATCGGCAAAGAACGGACGCAGGGCGAGAATCCGCTCCTGCGGCTCCTTGACCGGGATACCACTCAACTTGCCGATCGCGGCACTCAGGCTCTCCGCGCCGACACTACGACTCGCTGGATCCGCCCCGACCTGCTCACTTTCGGCACGCTTGAAGCGGCGCACATAGTGCGGACCGCCCGCTTTCGGCCCGGTACCGGAGAGTCCCTCACCACCAAAGGGCTGGGAGCCGACGATGGCGCCGATCTGGTTACGGTTGACATAGGTGTTGCCCACCTTGATCCGGCTGACGATCCGCTTGACGCGGGAATCGACGCGGGTGTGCAGCCCGAAGGTCAGACCGAAGCCCTTGGCGTTGATCGCATCGACCACCCGGTCGAGCTGGTCCGCCTCGAACGTGGCCACGTGCAGCACCGGGCCGAAGATCTCCTCCTCCAGTTCCTCGATACCCTCCAGGCGGATCACCGTCGGCGCCACGAACAGCCCTTTTTCCGGCTTGGCCAGGGTTTTCACTACCCGGCCTTTGGCCGCGAACTTCTTGCAGTGCGCGTCGATGCCCGCCTTGGCTGCCTCATCGATCACCGGACCGACGTCGGTGGAGAGCAGCCAGGGGTTGCCGATGCTCAGTTCATCCATGGCACCGAACAGCATCTCCAGCAGGTGATCGGCAATATCCTTCTGCACATAGAGCATACGCAGCGCCGAGCAGCGCTGACCGGCACTCTGGAACGAGGATGCCAGCACATCACGCACCACCTGCTCCGGCAGCGCTGTGGAGTCGACGATCATCGCGTTCAGACCGCCGGTTTCGGCGACCAGCGGCGCATCCGGCGCCATGCTCTGTGCCATGACGCTGTTGATCCGCTGCGCGGTGGCGGTGGAGCCGGTAAAGCAGACCCCGGCGATGCGCGGATCGGAGGTCAGCGCGGTACCGACGGTGGCACCGCTGCCCGGCAGCAGTTGGATCGCCTCTTTCGGAATACCCGCTTCATGCATCAGCTCGACAGCACGACTGGCAAGCAGCGCGGTCTGACCCGCCGGCTTCGCCAGCACCGCATTACCGGCAGCGAGCGCGGCCAGCACCTGGCCGGTGAAGATCGCCAGCGGGAAGTTCCAGGGTGAGATACAGGAGATCACGCCACGCGCGTCGCCCGCCTCGCGGTTACGGAGCCCTTCATTGGCGTAGAAGCGGGCGAAATCCACCGCCTCGCGGATCTCGGCAACGCCATCGAGCAGCGTCTTGCCCGCCTCACGGGTCGCCAGTGCAAACAGCTCGTGCGTGTGCGCTTCATAAAGGTCACCGACCCGTGCAATACACTCCGCACGCGCCTGCGCCGACATGGCCGACCAGAGGGCGAAGCCCTGTTGAGAAGCCGCAATCGCCGCTTCGATATCCTCAGCCGCAGCCTGGGTCACATGACCGACCAGGTCGTCCGGATCCGCCGGGTTGCGCACCTCTTTCACTTCAGCGCCGACGACCGCCGACGCCAGTACCGGCCCACCCGTCCACTGATGCTCACGGAACTGACTGCGCGCTTTCTCGATCTCCTCAACCTGCACCGGATCGGTGATATCCCACCCCTTGGAGTTCGTGCGGCCCTTGCCAAACAGATCGGACGGACGCACGATCGCCTTGCTGGAGATCTCACGACCGAGCTCCTGCACCAGGCTGATCGGATCGCGGGCGATCATCTCCGGCGTGATCCGGGTATCGACGATCTGATTAACGAAGGAGCTGTTGGCGCCGTTCTCCAGCAGTCGGCGCACCAGGTAAGCCAAGAGGTCCTGGTGAGCGCCCACCGGGGCGTAGATACGGCAGCGGGTATTGCCGCCGCTCATCACCGCCTCATGCAGCGACTCGCCCATACCGTGCAGGCGCTGGAACTCGAAGCAGTCACGCCCTTCGGCCAGCTCCAGGATCGCGGAGACGGAGTGGGCGTTATGGGTGGCGAACTGCGGATAGATGCGGTCGGTCATGCCCAACAGCTTCTTGGCGCAGGCCATGTAGGAGACATCGCTGCACGCCTTGCGGGTAAAGACCGGAAAATCCTCCAGCCCCATCACCTGGGCACGCTTGATCTCGGCGTCCCAGTAGGCGCCCTTGACCAGGCGCACCATGATGCGACGGTCCAGTTTGGAGGCCAGTGCATAGAGCCAGTCCAGCACATGGGAGGCACGCTTGCCGAACGCCTGCACGACAATACCGAAACCGTCCCAGCCGGCGAGTTCCGGATCAGACAGCACCGCTTCGATCACATCCAGCGACAGGTCCAGGCGATCCGCCTCTTCGGCATCGATATTGAAGCCCATGTTGGCTGCTTTCGCCTGCTTGACCAAGCTGAGGGTGCGCGGCACCAGCTCGCTCATCACGCGATCGCGCTGGCCGAACTCATAGCGCGGATGCAGTGCCGACAGTTTGACCGAGATACCGGGGTTCTTGCGGATATCAGAGTGTACGCAGTTGACCTTGAGCTCCGCGATCGCGTTGGAATACGCACGCTGATAACGCAGCGCATCCCGGTCGGTCCGCGCCGCCTCGCCGAGCATGTCGTAGGAGTAGGTGTAACCCTTTTCTTCGTACTTCTTGGCACGCTTGAGCGCCTCCTCGATCGTGCGACCGAGTACGAACTGACGGCCCATCTCCTTCATCGCCTGATGGGCGACGGTGCGCACCATCGGGTCGCCCATGCGCTTGACCAGCGTACGCAGGGTCTCGACCAGGCTCTGCTTGTCGGCCGGGCTGATCAGCTTGCCGGCGACCATCAGGCCCCAGGTGGTGGTGTTGATCAGAGAGGATTGGGATTTACCGCGATGCTCACCCCATTTTCCGGAGGAGACCTTGTCCTCGATCAGCTCATGGATGGTGATGTTATCGGGGACACGCAGCAGCGCTTCGGCCAGGCACATCAGCGCCACACCCTCTTTGGTGCTCAGGCCGTACTGCGCGAGGAACTTCTCCATCATCGTCGGTTTGGAGTTGCCACGCACATTGCGCACCAGCTCCGCGGCGCGCGTGGAGATCGCCTCGCGCACGGACAGGGACAGCTCGGCACCGGCTATCAACTCGCTGATCACCTTGTACTCGTCAGCAAGATAGTAGTCGTGGATAGCTTGTCGGCATTCGTGGATGGTCGGTGTTACAGCTTGAGCCAGTGCCATATCGTTATCCTCTTATTCGTGTATAGCCTGGGCATTCTACACAAACAAATTTGGCCACTTTCTCCTTAAGATAGCCAAAAATGACAAATATGAACTTTTATTTACCGGCAAAAATATGCATTCCGCCTATAAACATCAGGCAAAAAGACGATTTGACTAGACTGGACCGACAACACCGCGCCGGCCCTGATGGTGCCGCTCCCGCCCGACTCCTGATGGGAGCGGCGAACAAGTGATCAGCCGTTTGCGATGGCCAACTCCTTCAGCACACCATGAGCGACCGAAAACACGGCGCAATCGATCTCCTTGCTGCCCTGCATATCACTCAGCATCTGCTTCCAACGTTCCAGTATCAGGCGTTTCTCATCCGACCAGCACGCCACCAGCGATGAGACCCCCGTGCCTGACGCCGACTCCTGCCCGGCAAGCTCGAACACACCGGCGGTCAGATGACGCAGCTGGGTATCCAACTCGTTGCGGAAGTTGGTTGCTGCCATCAACTGCCAGTGGTTACCCGGCCGGTAGGCGCGTATCTGCCGATCAAGCCAAACCAGGTTCAGCCCTTCGCCCAAGGTGAAGTAAACCGCCGCGACCCGCTCCAGATCCTGCTCCAGTTGCAGCGCGATCTCGATGATATCCATCAGCCAGTATCGACTCTCCGCCGAAGCACAGTATAGCGCCGTCTGCTCAGGCACGCCCTGCTGCAGGTAGTACTCGTAGCGCTGGTTCCAGCGATCCTCCGGAATCACCCGTTTCAGATGCTCGGCCGACGCGGTTACCGCACCGAGCGCGTCACGGTAGCGTGCCACGTTGACGGCCGGGTCCAGCTCCGTACGACGATGCTGCAGCAGCCAGTGGCTACCGCGCGAGATCAACCCGACCAGATCCTTCAGCAGCTCGACCTGCACAGCGGGGGAGACCTGGCCATCCAGCGCCTCGACGGCCTGCCAGTAGCGATCCACGCCGTAGAGATCCTTGACGATCAGGTAGGTCGCCGCCACTTCAGCGTAGCCGGTACCGGCGGCCCGCTTCATCTTATTGACGTAGGTGATCCCCATGCGGTTGACCAGATCGTTGGCGATCTGGGTGGCGGTGATCTGGGCACGCAGCCGATGGTTCGCCGCTTCGCCGGCAAAGCGCGTCAGCAGCGAAGTGGGGAAGGCACCATGAAACGCCGGCGTAAAGCGCAGATCAGCCGCGATCCAGGTGTCGACCAGTGCCTGTTTCAGCTCGATCTTGGCGTAGGAGATCAGTACCGACAGCTCCGGCCGGGTCAACCCTCTCCCCCGCGCCTGCCGCTGCTGCAGCTCCTCGTCGTCCGGCAGGTACTCCAACTGCCGATCCAGCTTGCCATCCGCCTCCAGGCGGCGGATGAAGCGGGTATGATCATCCAACCCCGCCACGCCGTCGGTCTGCGCGATGCTCAGCGCCAGCGCCTGGCGGTAGTTATTGTTCAGCACCAGCTGCGCCACCTCGTCGGTCATCTCCCGCAGCAGCACGTTGCGCTGCTCAAGCGTCAGCACGCCCTGCTCAACCAGCTCATTGAGCAGGATCTTGATGTTGACCTCATGGTCGGAGCAGTCGACACCACCGGCGTTGTCGATGAAATCGGTATTGGCTGCACCGCCGGCCAGGGCGAACTCGATGCGGCCGCGCTGGGTAAACCCCAGGTTACCCCCCTCACCCAATACCTTGCAGCGCAACTGATCGCCGTTGATCCGCAGCGCGTCGTTGGCCTTGTCACCGACCTCTTCGTGGCTCTCCTGACGCGCCTTGACGTAGGTACCGATACCGCCGTTCCAGAGCAGATCCACCGGCGCGCGCAGCAGTGCGTTGATCAGCTCGTTCGGTGCCAGACGCTCGGCATCGATGGCCAACACCCGCCGCATCTGCGGCGAGATCGGTATCCACTTGGCCGAGCGCGAGAACACACCGCCTCCCTCGCTGATCAGCCCGGCATCGTAGTCGGTCCAGGAGGAGCGCGGCAGCTCGAACAGTCGCTTGCGTTCGCGGAAGGCGACCGCCGCATCGGGCTGCGGATCGATGAAAATATGCTGGTGGTTGAAGGCACCGACCAGGCGGATCTGCTGAGACGACAGCATGCCGTTACCGAATACGTCACCGGCCATGTCGCCGATCCCCACCACCGTGAACGGCTGGGTCTGAGTATCGATCCCCAACTCCCGGAAGTGACGTTTGACCGACTCCCAGGCACCGCGCGCGGTGATCCCCATCCTCTTGTGGTCGTAACCTTCACTACCGCCGGAGGCGAAGGCATCGCCGAGCCAGAAGCCATACTCCTGAGCGATCCCGTTGGCGATATCGGAGAAGGTCGCCGTGCCCTTGTCGGCCGCTACCACCAGATAGGGATCGTCGCCATCGTGACGCACCACCTCGCGTGGCGGTACCACCTCGCCCCCTTTCAGGTTGTCGGTGATATCCAGCAGACCGCGAATAAAGGTGCGATAGCAGGCGATCCCCTCGGCCAGATGCGCCTCGCGATCACCGCCCTGCGGCGGTTGCTTGACGATAAAGCAGCCCTTGGCACCCACCGGTACAATCACCGAGTTCTTCACCTGCTGCGCCTTCACCAGCCCCAGCACCTCGGTGCGATAGTCTTCGATCCGGTCCGACCAGCGCAGGCCGCCACGCGCGATCGGCCCGGCGCGCAGATGCACCCCCTCGATGCGCGGCGAGTAGACGAACACCTCGAAACGCGGCCGGGGTTGTGGAATATCGGGGATCCCGGAAGGGTCCAGCTTGAAGGAGAAATAGGCTTTCCGCTCGCCCGCCTCGTCGCACTGGTAGTAGTTGGTGCGCAGGGTGGCACCGATCAGCACAAAAAAGCGGCGCAGGATACGGTCGTCATCCAGGGATTCGACGTTCTCCAATGCGCCGAGAATGCGCTGACCCAACCCTGCGATACTTTCGGCCCTGGCCTCATCGACAATCGCTGCGGGTTCGAACCGGGCTCGAAACCAGGCCACCAGATCGCGGGTAATATCCAGATGCCGGCAGAGCGTGCCGGCGATGAACGGCTGACTGAAGCCGAAGCGCAGCTGTTTAATGTAGCGCGCATAGGCGCGCAGCAGCGCCGCCTCGCGCCAGTCGAGACCTGCGCCAACGATCAACTGGTTGAACGGATCGTTCTCCGCCTGCCCGCGCCAGATCTGCTCGAACGCCTGCTGCAGCAGCACCTTGGTCGGCTCGGCCAGTTCATCGTGCGCGCCATAACAGCTCACCGTGAAGTCGCTGATGGAGAAGCTCTCACCATCGCTGCGCAGAATCGTATAGGGGTGCTCGCCCAGCACGCGCATACCCAGGTTTTCCAGAATCGGAATCACATCCGACAGCACCACCGGGCTACCCGCGCTGTAGAGCTTGAACCGCGTCTCCCGCTCGGAAGCGGTGACCGAGGGGTAGAAGCTCATCGGCACCTCACCCGCTTGCCGCAGAGACTGCAGCTGCCGGATATCCGCCACCCCATGCGCAGGTGAGAAGCGCTCCCGGTAAGCGGTCGGGAAGGCGCCCTTGAACAGCCGGCCAAGCCGTGCGCCCTCCTCGTCGCCACAGTCGGCAATCAGCTGCTCGCACAGATCTTCATCCCAGGAGCGCGACTGTCCCTCCACCTGGCGCTGCAGGCCACGCCAGCAGAACAGCACACCGGCACAGAGCTGATCCACGCTCGAGCCCGACAGAGCTTCGGGCGGGGACTGGGAGTACAACTGGCGGGCGAAGGCTATGGCAGACTCGGCATCGGCTTCATCGAGCTGTTGCCGAATCGCCTGCGCGAGCGGCTCAAACAGGGTTGGGTTGAGCGGCGGGCTGGAGATGGTCATGTGAATTCCCGATTTTATGGTTAGTGTCACCGGAACATTCGACCAGTATACCGCTCCACCTTTAGTCGAATTCACCATATACTCGACAACTAAGGTTATTTAGCCTTTATTGATAGAGTTCATAAGTACAAAAACAGCCTATTTGTGGAGCATATGGACGATCTGGACAGATTCGATCTCGCGATCATCGACGAACTTCAGCAAAACGCGCGCATCACGGTGACGGAGCTTGCATCCCGTGTCGGGCTGTCGAAAACCCCCTGCCAGGTGCGCATGAAGCGGCTGGAGGAGCAGGGCTATATCAAGGGTTACACCGCACTGGTCGACCACAAAAAGATGGGGCTGAACCATATCGCCTTTGCCCAGGTCACCCTCAACGACACCAGCAGCAAGGCACTGGCGGCGTTCAACCGCGAAGTGCGCAAGATCCCCGCGGTGGAGCAGTGTCACATGATCGCCGGCAACTTCGACTACCTGCTCAAGGTCAGGACCCGCAACATGGAGGAGTACCGCACCGTGCTTGGAGAGCAGATCTCGGCCCTGCCCCATGTACTGCAGACCAGTACCTTCGTGGTGATGGAGAATGTCAGGGATACCGGGATTTGAGCCGGTCCGAACCGATCAGCCAGCACACCGTCAACGCCAGCAGGGCAAGGCTGAGCGCCAGCACCAGGTCCAGCTGCGTGGCGCCGCTGTGCAGCGACAGGCCCAGCGAAACCAGCGGCGTCAGGTAACAGTAGGCGGCGACGCTGCTCGGCATCAGCACCTGCATCGCATGCTGCAGTATCCAGAAGGTTATAAAGCTGGCAAACAGCGCCAACAGCCCCAGCACCAGCAGATCACGGCCGCTCAGTAGCTGCCAGAACAGCTGCCCGTCACCGGGTTGGCCCAATGCCGCCAGCGTCATCAGACAGGCGCCGATCAGCAGACTCCAGAAGGTGGCCTGCAACGGGTTTTCCGGCAGCCACTCCCTGACCACCAGAAAACGCGACGACACCGAATAGGCCGCAGAGCAGGCGCAGCCGAGCAGAAACAGCCACTCACCGGGGCCGAACCCGTTAAAGCCGCCATCCCGCCCATGCAGGGTCAACCCCAGCGCCCCAATCGCCCCCAACAGCAACACCGCCAGCCGTCCGATACCGGTGCGCTCGATCCCCGCCAGCGCCGCCAACAACCAGGCGATCGCCGGCAGGGTCACGAACAACGCCGCCACCGACAGTGCCGAGGTCAGATTCAACGCCACAAACTGGGAGCCGAAAAACGCCGCCAGAAAGGCGCCGAGCAGAGTGTAGCCGCCCCAGGCGCGCCAGGTTCTCGGTAGCCATCCGGGGCTGCGCACCACCCAGGGCAGCATCAGTGCCGCGGCAATAAAGAAGCGCACCAGGGTCAGCCAGAGCGGCGACAGCGCCGCGTCGAAGGTGGCCGCCAGCGGGAAGGAGGCGCCCACTAGCAGTGCCCATACCAGCATCATCAGGTGCGCACCCAGGGTCGTTTTCAGCATCTTGTCCATTTTGTCTCCCTATCGAATCGCTCGCTCCGAACCGGAGAGGTTCAAGAGCGCATAGGGACAGCATGCCGTTAATCAGGGGTAGGGGGCGTTTAAAGATTAAAAGGCGCGTTCGGATTTTTCGATCCTGGCCCGACGTCGTCGACGATAGGCTGAATGGGTTCCGCCATTCACAGGAGAGACACCATGTCCGAACTGCTCTACATCAAGACCAGCGCCAACGGCACGCGCAGCCGCTCGTCCCAGCTATGCGAACACTTCATTCGTCAGCATGTGCAGGCAAACCCCGAAACGCGGGTGATCCAGCGCGATCTGGTCGGCGCCCCCCTGCCCCACCTCGGGCCCGAGCAGTGGGATGCGCTGCGCCTGCCGCCCACTGAGCTCAGCGAGGCTCAGCTGGCCTATCGCCGGCAGTCGGACCGATTGATTGCCGAGTTCGACCGGGCCGACAGGGTGGTGATCGCACTGCCGCTGTACAACGCCGGGATCCCGTCGCAGTTGAAAGCCTACTTCGACCTGCTGGCCCGGGCCGGCATCAGTTTCGAGTTTACCGAACAGGGACCACGTGGACTGCTGCGCGACAAGGATCTGTACCTGATCGCCACCCGCGGTGGCGTACTCGACAGTGCGGACGACCACCAGGTCCCCGCGGTCAAACAGCTGCTGGGGCT
Source organism: Marinobacterium ramblicola (assembly GCF_019084545.1). Classification (GTDB taxonomy): domain Bacteria; phylum Pseudomonadota; class Gammaproteobacteria; order Pseudomonadales; family Balneatricaceae; genus Marinobacterium_D; species Marinobacterium_D ramblicola. Next base: position 234,949 of record NZ_JAHREP010000002.1, on the reverse strand, counting down.
GATCGGCATCACCCGGATCCACACGCTGATCGCCGATGGCCTGGACCTGTCGCCGGATAGCCGGGAACTAAGCCTGACCACCGCCTATGAGCGTCTGGCCGCGCTGGCCTGATCCAGTCCATCCGGTCTTAGCCGGTGCGCCCGATCCGTTCGTCCTTATCGCAGATCCGCAGCAGCTGCTGGCGCAGCCAGCGCCGGCGCGGACTGTCGTTGCCCGGCGCCCAGACCATATCGAAGGTAAAGTTGGGACAACCCAGGGGCGGCTGGTTCACCTGCACCCCGGGCGGGATACGCAAGGTCGAGACCAGGCTTGACGGCAGCATCAGCATGCAGGGCAGCTCTTCGAGCATGTTGAGGCAAGCCTGGTAGGTGCTGGCCCAGGCCACCATGGTGCGGCGGCGGCCCAACTGCTCCAGCCAGGTATCGACCATGTTGCGCGGCGACTGCCAGGGCGAAGGGTAGACATGCAGCGCATCGCAGTACTCGTCCAGCGTGACCTGCCGCGGGCGATTGCCCCGCGCCACGCAGACGAAACGGTCCTCGAACAGCGATTGCCGCTCCAGCTCCGGATGCAGCTGAAAATAGGCGCCGGGGCCGGGCACACAGAGCAGATCCAGCTTGCCCGCCAGCAGCTCCTCGGTGGGCAGTTTCTCACTCAACTTGCGCATATGCAGAATGCGCCGCGGGGAGCAGCTCAGCGCCTGCGCCATCAGTTTGGGCAACAGCAGCAGCTCGAACGCTTCCGGCACGCACAGTTCCAGCGGCAGCTCACGATCATCCGGCTCACCGAACCCCTCGGCCGAGCGATTGATCGCCTCCAGCGCACTGCGCAGATAGGGTTCGATATGAAAGGCCCGCCCTGTCGGCAGCAGACCACTGCTGTCGCGGATAAACAGCTCATCACCGAGACTCTCGCGCAGTCGCTTCAGCGAGTAGCTCACCGTCGGCGGACTGATGCTCAGCTCATCAGCGGTTTTGCGCGCGTTGCGGGTACTGAACAGCGACAGGAAGATGGCGATATCCTGAACGTCCAGTTTGCGCAGTTGGTTTTTGCTCAGCATCGGGCTGCCGTTTGTTATTGGAACACCCGGCCATCTTAGCAGGTGTTCAAGATCAGACCACTGGCTGGCAACTGATTGAGCGGAGAGTGTTTTGGCACCACAATGTCGAATCGAGCCCAGACAGCAGGAGTTGCCCCCTATGCAGATCATCAACGCGCGCCTGCGCCATCAGTCGGCCCTTCATACCCTCGAAATCAGCAATGGATTGTTTGCATCGATCACCGAACAAAATATGGAACTCGATGCTCAAGGCAAGCAGCTCGACGCCGGCGGCAAGCTGCTCTGCGCGCCGTTCGTCGAGCCGCATATCCACCTGGATGCAGCACTGACCGCCGGTGAACCGAGCTGGAACCGCAGCGGCACCCTGTTCGAGGGGATCGAACGCTGGGGCGAGCGCAAGCCGCTGTTAAACGAGGCCGATATCCGCCGCCGGGTATTGCAGACCGTCGAGCTGCTGGTGCAGAACGGGGTGCAGCATATCCGCACCCATGCCGATATCTCCGACCCGAGCCTGGTCGGCCTGAAAACCCTATGTGATATCCGTGATGAACTGAAGGAAAGAATCGAGATCCAGGTAGTTGCCTTTCCACAGGACGGCCTGCTCTCCTTCCCCAACGGCCTGGCGCTGATGGAACAGGCACTGGAGTACGGTGCCGACGTAGTGGGCGGCATTCCGCACTTCGAGTACACCCGCGAGCTGGGCGAAAAGTCGATGAAAACGGTGATCGAACTGGCACTGAAGTATGACCGCCTGGTCGATGTGCACTGCGATGAGATCGACGATCCCAACTCCCGCTTCCTTGAGGTGCTGGCCTGCGAGGCGCTGTTCAATGATCTGGGCCCCCGGGTCACCGCCAGCCATACCACGGCAATGCACTCCTACGACAACGCCTACTGCTCCAAGCTGTTTCGCTTGTTGAAGAACTCAGGCATCAATTTCATCTCCTGCCCGACCGAGAGCATCCACCTGCAGGGGCGCTTCGACAGCTATCCCAAGCGGCGCGGGCTGACCCGGGTCAAGGAGCTGAACGAGGCGGGCATCAACGTCTGCTTCGGCGAGGACTCGATCTTCGACCCTTGGTACTCGCTGGGTAATGGCAAGCTGCTGCGCACGCTGGATTTCGGCCTGCATATCTGCCAGATGATGGGTTATCAGGAGTTCAGCCAGGCGCTGGATCTGATCACCGACAACAGCGCCCGCACGCTGAATATCCAGCACCACTACGGCATCGAGGTGGGCAAGCCGGGCAGTTTTATCCTGCTCGATGGTGAGGACGACTACAGCGTGCTGCGCAACCAGGGCGAGGTACTGCTGTCGGTGCGCAGGGGCGAGGTGATCATGCACCGGGAACCGGCGCGGGTAACCACCGCGAACTGGATCGATCGCTAGCGTATCGATCCTTACAGCGCGGCAACACCGCCGATCACCCGCATCTCACTCTCATCCCTGTCCTGCTGGGCAAACAGGTCCGCATACCTCAGCGTGGCGTTGGCATGTTCGCGCATGATCGCTTCGGCGCGCGCGCCCTGACCCCGGTCGATGGCGTCAAACGCGGCGTGGTGCTGCATATGGGCAAAGTTGAAGCGGCGATACTCCTGCTTCAGGTTGTTGCGGTCGATCGCCAGCGAGGTGACCGAGGCGAACGGCAGATGCTCGTTGCGCTGCATCGCCGAGCCGATTGCCGGGTTGCCGCTCGCTTCGATGATCAGGGCGTGGAAACGCTTGTTCAGGTCGTGATAGGCCTCCAGATCCTCCTCGGTCACATAGCCCTTGTCGAACAGCTCGTCGCCCCAGGCCAGACACTCCAACAACCCCCGGCGCTGCGCCGGCGTCAGCCCGTTCTCGGCCGCCTGGCGCGCCGCCAGCCCTTCGAGCACCCCGCGCACCTCGATGGCACCGGCCACCTCGTCCGGCGTCACCTCACGCACGCGGTAACCTCGCCCCTCCAGCTTGATCAGCATCCCCTCCTGTTCCAGCGCGCGAAAGGCGATCCGCACCGGGGTACGCGACACGCCAAGCCTTTCGGCGGTGGGGATCTCGGCGATGCGCTCACCCGCTGCCAGCTCGCCGGAGATGATCATCTGCCTGAGTGTACTCAACACCCGCTGGCCTGCCTTGCTCATAACGTCCTGCACCTCATGGACCTACAAATCTGGATCCAGTGTACCACATTGGATCCAATATCCAGCTTGCTTCAGCCGGTAAATCCGCTATACAGAAATGCACAAGACCGTTAAGAACAGACTGCAAAAAGCCTTATAAAACATCAATAAACCGATGATCTCCGATGTGAGAATAGAAAATTACAATTGTTTTTATATGTAACAATACAAAAATACAATGGATCCATTCTGGCATTTTTTACGCTCATTGGGGCAATATACCCAGCATATTGGATCCATAACTAAAACAATTACCGATCAGAGGAGCCCTGTCATGTTCCCGAAAAACTGCTGGTACGTTGCCTGCACCCCCGACGAATTCGCCGAAAAGCCCCTGGGCCGCCAGATCTGCGGCGAGCGGATCGCCTTCTACCGCGACAATGAAGGCAAGGTTGCCGCAGTGGAGGACTTCTGCCCCCATCGCGGCGCACCGCTGTCACTGGGGTATATCGAAGATGGCCAGCTGGTCTGCGGCTATCACGGTCTGAAGATGGGCCGTGACGGCAAGACCATCTCGATGCCGAAACAGCGGGTCGGCGGCTTCCCCTGCGTCAAGAGCTACCCGGTTGAGGAGCGCTACGGCTTCATCTGGGTATGGACAGGCGATAAGAGCCTCGCCAATGCCGACGATATCCCCCACCTGGAGTGGGCGGTCAGCAAGGAGTGGGCCTACGGTGGCGGCCTGTACCACATCAACTGCGACTACAAGCTGATGATCGACAACCTCATGGACCTGACCCATGAGACCTACGTGCACTCCACCAGCATCGGCCAGAAAGAGATCGACGAGATGCCGGTGAATACCCGCGTCATCGACGGAGAGGTGGTCACCAGCCGGATCATGGAGAACGTCATCGCGCCGCCGTTCTGGCAGAGTAACCTGCGCACCAAAGGGCTGCCGGACGATCAACCGGTAGACCGCTGGCAGATATGCCGCTTCTCGCCGCCCAGCCACGTACTGATCGAGGTCGGCGTGGCACTGGCCGGCCACGGAGGCAAGGATGCACCGGCCGACAAGCGGGTCAACAGCATCGTGGTCGACTTCATCACCCCGGAAACCGAAACCAGCCACTGGTACTTCTGGGGCATGGCGCGCAACTTCCAGCCCGAGGTGCAGGCGCTGACCGATGCCATCCGCAAGGGTCAGGGCGGTATCTTTGCCGAGGATCTGGAGATGCTGGAGCAGCAGCAGAAGAACCTGCTCAAGTTCCCGGAACGGGATCTGCTTAAGCTCGATATCGACGCCGGCGGCGTCCAGGCCCGACGCATGATCGACAAGATGCTGAAACAGGAGCAGCAGGGCCAGATCCCGCTGGAGAGCGTCAACGCCTGATCCGGCAAACACACATAATAAAAAGGCGTGCGGGCAGCTTGCCCAGGTTGCCCACACGCCTGCTATAAATAGAAGACAGTTTTTAAGCCCGCTACGCGGGCCAAGAGAGAGCATGCTGTGATCGATATTATCGTTGTACGCAAACACTACGAGACAGAGGATATCTGTCTGTTGGAACTGGCACGTCCGGATGCCGCGTCACTGCCCGCCTTCAGCGCAGGCGCGCACATCGACCTGCACCTGCCAGGCGGTCTGATACGCCAGTATTCGCTGTGCAACCATCCAAGTGAAAATCACCGCTACGAGATCGCGGTGCTGCGCGATCCCGATTCACGCGGCGGCTCCGTTGCGGTGCACGAGCAGATCAACGAGGGCGACAAGCTGAGCATCAGCGAGCCGCGCAACCTGTTCCCGCTGGAGCACAGTGCGCGCCGCCACCTGCTGATCGGCGGCGGCATCGGCGTCACGCCGATCCTGTGCATGGCCGAACGCCTGAGCCATCAGGGCGCCGATTTCGAGATGCACTACTGCACCAAGACGGCCGAGCAGACCGCGTTTCGCGAGCGGATCCTCGGTTCCGAGTTCGCCGATCGGGTCCAGTTCCACCATAGCCGCGCCACCCCCTCGACCCGGCTTGATGCCGCTACGCTGTTGAGCGATCCGCAGCCCGACACCCACCTCTATGTCTGCGGTCCGAATCCGTTCATGGACCATATTCTCGACACGGCTCGCAGTAGCGGCTGGAGCGAAGCCCAGCTGCATCGTGAATATTTCGCCGCCGATGAGGTCAGCCACGACGGCGACAGCGCATTTGAGGTGCAGCTTGCCAGCTCCGGTGAAGTGATCGAGATACCGGCCGACCAAAGCGTGCTCGAGGTGTTGCTGGAACGGGATATCGACATCCCCTTCGCCTGTGAGAACGGTGTTTGCGGTACCTGTGTCACCCGGGTGTTGGAGGGCGAGCCGGATCATCGCGATATGTTCCTGACCACGGAGGAGAAAGCCGCCAACGAGGAGTTCGCCCCCTGTTGCTCTCGCGCAAAGAGCAAGCGTCTGGTACTTGATATATAACGCCTCGCCGTACTTAATAAGTTAACCAATAAAAACAACGCAGGAAGGCACTATGAACTTGAAAAAGCTGGGCGTGGCAGTCGCCGCGTCAACCGTTTTGATGATGGGAGCCGCGAGCTCTTCTCAGGCTGCCGATGTTACCTTACGCTTCGGCCATATATGGCCGAGCGTCGCCGGCACGCAGAAGAACATTTTCCAGCCCTGGGCCGACCAGGTAGAGGAGGCATCGGGCGGTCGTATCAAGGTCGAGATCTACCCCTCCTCCACCTTGGCCAAGCCACCGGCGCAGTACGACGCGGTGAAAAACCGGATCATGGACATGACGGCGACGGTACAGGGCTACACCGCCAACCGCTTCCCGCTGACCCAGGTGATCGAGCTGCCCGGCGTGGTCAAGACCGCGGTACAGGGCTCATGCGTTATCCAGAGCCTGTATGACGAAGGTTTGCTGGCCGACGAATATGCCGATACCCACCCGCTGTTCTTCTTCGCCCATGGTCAGGGCCACCTGCACACCACCGACAAGCTGGTGAAGACACCGGCCGACCTGGAGGGGATGCGCATCCGCCGTCCGACCATCGTGGTCGGCGATATGCTCACCCGCCTGGGCGCGCAACCGGTCGGCATGCCGGCACCGGAAACCTACCAGGCGGCCCAGCGCGGCGTGATCAACGGCGTCATGTTCCCCTGGGAGGGCCAGCTCTCCTTCCGCCTGAACGAGCTGACCCCCTACCACACCGAGGTGGGCGGTCTGTACTCGCTGTCGTTCATCGTGACCATGAACAAGGATGTGTATAACTCGCTGCCGGCCGACCTGCAGCAGGTGATCGACGAAGCCTCCGGCCAGGCCTGGGCCAAGATCGCCGGCGTTAACTTCGACGCCGCCGATATCACTGGCCGCAAGCAGGCGCTCGATATGGGCCAGGAGATCTACACCGTCGAGGGTGGGGCCAACAACCCGGCTTGGAAACCGGTGCTCGACGAGACCACCGAGGCGGTACTCACCGAACTCGAGGGCAAGGGGCTGCCGGCGCGCAAGGTGTACGCTCGCGCACAGGAACTCAGCGACAGCTGCCCACTGGAATAAGTCAGTTCGCCGCCACCGCCTGCGCGCGCAGGCGGTGTGCACTCCACCATACCAGCAGCATCGCGATCGCGATCGCCGGCAACATCAGCAGATTCAACCGCTCCCAACCGACCAACGCCTGCAGATGCCCTGACAGCAACGCGCCCAGCGTCGAAAAGCCGAACACCAGAAAATCGTTCATCCCCTGTACCCGCGCCTTCTCCGCCGGGTAGTAGGTGTGGGTCAGCAGCGTTGTGGCGCCGATGAAGGCGAAGTTCCAGCCCACACCCAATGCCACCAGTGCGAACCAGAAGTGCCAATAGGTGACGCCGAACTGATTGAGCAGCACACAGGCCACCAACAGCAGGCAACCGCTCTGAATGATGCGGGTATCGCCAAAACGGGTAATCAACCGCCCGGTGAAGAACGAGGGCAGGAACATCCCCAGCACATGCCACTGGATGATGCTGGCGGTACTGTCGAAGGCGAAACCGCAGGCCTGCATCGCCAGAGGCGTGGCGGTCATCACCAGCACCATCACCCCGTAACCGATCGCCCCGGCGGTCACCGCTGCCACCAGCGCCGGTTGGCTCAGCAGCTGCCGATAGGGCCGCATCTCACCGTGCTGCTCGGCGTAATCCGGCGCCCGCAGCGGCAGCGACGCAATCAGCAGCGTGGTCAACAGATAGAGGCCGATCAGGACATAAAACGCCCCAAGATAAGAACTCTGCGGCGCCAGGTCTCCCGACCAGACCGCCAGGTTTGGCCCCAGTATGGCGGCCAGCACGCCGCCGCCCATCACCAGACCGATCGCCCTCGGATGCTGCGCCGGCGAGCACCCCTCAATCGCGGCGAAGCGATACTGCTGGCCCACGCCGATCGCCATACCGAGCAGGAAGGTTCCGAGGCAGAACAGCATGAACGCCTCCTGCGCCAATGCCAACGCGGACAGTACCGCGCCACCGACACCGATCAGGTTGCCGGCCAGAAACCCTACCTTGCGCCCGAACCAGCGCATCAGGTGCGCCGCCGGCAGGGTTGCGCTCATCAGACCGAGGAACTGCAGTGCCGCGGGCAGCGTCGCCAGCCCCAGATCCGGAGCGATCTTCTGGCCGATCAGCGCCGTGACCGATACCAGCAGGATATTGCCGGTTACCAACAGCGCCTGTCCTAGCGCCAGCCCCCAAACCGTTATCGGCAGCATCTGTTCCATCCCTTAAGTAAATGCGAGCAGGCTAATATAGCAGCCCCACCGGTTAAATAAACGCCACAACCGGCAGGGACTATGGGCAACGGAAAGCGGGAAGACAACCTGGTCCGCTCAGGCAGCGTGGCCCTGAACCAGATCGGGAGCGGGCATACTGACAAACTCGCCCTGAGAAAAATCGACACCCAGCGCCAGCACCTGCTGCTGCACCGCCTCGCAGTGCACGAACTCGGCCACGGTGCCGATCCCCAGGCTGCGTGCGAACTGGACGATCCCCTGGGTGACCAGGTAGGCGGTGCGGTCTTGGTGCAGATGGCGGATCAGGCTGCCATCGATCTTGATCAGATCCACATTCAGCCGCAGCAGATGCTCGAAGTTAGAATAACCGGTCCCGAAGTCATCGATCGCAATGCGGCAGCCATAGGCTTTGACCTGGTCGATAAACTGGCGGATCTCGTCGTAATTCTCGATACCGTCGGACTCGAGCAGCTCGAATATCACCCGCGGACCAACCCCTGTCTCCTGCAACCGCCGGCAGATATAAGCGGTCAGCTCGGCGTCCATCATGTCGGAGTAGGCCAGATTGATGGAGAACTCGATGCTGCGGTCAGCGAAGGCATTAAAACACTTGTCCACCATGATCCGGGTGATCTGCCGCCCCAGTCGCAACCGGTGCGCCACGCCGAGAAACAATCCGGGTCCCACCGTGTTGCCCTCGGCATCGATCATCCGCACCAGGCACTCGTACTTGGCGATCTTGCCGCTTCGATTATCCAGTATCGGTTGAAACCAGGGCTCGAACCGGTTTGCCTGCAGTGCATCCTTGACCCTGCGCGCCCACACCAGATTCTGTTCATACGCCTGCTCGACCCCCTGCTCGGAGTCGTAGGTGTGGAAGTTGCGTCCCTGCAAACGCGCCTGGCGCAGTGCGACCGTCGCCTGGCTGAGCAGGCTGTCCAGCCGCCCACGGCCCTTGTCACCGGCATTGGCGATGCCCAGGGTAGCGTCGACATTGAGTTCCTGCTCCTGCCATACCAGCTGCTGATCCTGCAAAAATTCGCTGTAACGCTGCAGTAGATCCTGCGTATCCTCCTCGGTGTTCGGACCAAAGAGTGCAAACTCATCGCCCTGCAGCCGGTACAGACGGGCACCCGGCCATATCTTATGCACCCGGGCGAACTGCTGCAGCCGTTCGCTCATGGTCTGTATAACCTGATCGCCGCAACGGTGACCGAACAGGCTGTTGATCTCCTTGAAACGGTCGAGGTTGATCAGCATCAGGGTACCGTCGGCGGCTCGATTCAGATCCTGCAACAGGCGTGCGCGATTGGGCAGACCGGTCAAGGGATCGGTATAGGATGCCTGCAGCTCTTTCACCAGCTCCGATATGCGGTACACCAGATAGCCGGAGAGCAGCAGTATCACCAGGCCGGTGATGGTCAGAATGCGGTAGTTGCTGTCCCGCATCGGCACCAGCACGGCGTCGATCTCCTCCTGCGGTACGCCGATACCGAAGCTCATGCCAGCCGGTGTTCCGGCCAGATACAGCGAATAGGTGAGCCCGTCGACCTCCAACACGCTGGACTCCAGGCTCTTTTCCGTGGTCTGGCTGGTGATCAGCGCATTGTAATCCGGCGCCACATAGCTCGGACTCTGCGCTACCAGGGCATCCATTACGTGTTGCGCGTGCAGCGGATCGCCGCTACGGCTGAGACTCGACAGCTTGCGATTGTTGCTGTCGATCAGGAAGGAAAAGCTGTTTTGCGTCACCTCGACACGGCTGACCAGATCGATGATCTGCTCCGCCTCCCAGTCGGTTGTGACCATGCCCAATAAACGGCCATCGTCGGTAAACATCGGACTGATGATGGTCAGCACCGCGGTATCCGTCTGTTCGCTGTAGTAGACCGGCGTCCAAAACATCTGTTTCGGCGCCAGCTTCTGCAGCCGCTCCGGTGTCATCACCATCTGGAACCAGGGTTGCTGCCGGTAGTCACTCCCCGCAGCAAGGCCGGAGGTGCGCGATCCCACCTCCGCATCGTGGCCGGCAAACAGGTAAGGGGTGTAATCCCGTGCGCCAGCCGGCAGTCGATCCTTCTCGAACCAGACTCCGATCCCGGCGACACCGACAAAGTCCTGCAGCATCGACTTCATCGCCGTTTCAAGCCGAGGCTTCAACTCGTCGCCGGCCAGCGCGTAGGTGGTTTCGCCAAATCGGGCGAGACCCTCGGTGTAGAGGCCGAACACGTGCTGGCGGGAAACGATCTGATTCAGATTGGCCAGGAAGATCTCCTCGATCTCAGCCCGCCTCAGATCGGCCAACGCCCGCTGCGAATAGTTGAGATTGAGCGAGGAGAGAATCCACATGCCGGCCACGAACAGTGCCACCAGCAGCAGTAGCAGCCATTTGATCGAGCGTTTCGACGATGCCTGCGCAACGTCGCTCAGCCCCCGCATCCAGCGACGCAGCTTTCGCGCACGACTGATCGGCATCAGCGACCTCCCTCCAGGGCGCGCCGCACCCTGACCCGGGCGTCCTGCAGGGTTTCCGCCGCGATCTCGACCCGTAGTTTCTGCGCTCGAATCGTGCCGGGCTGCAGCCCATTCTGACCAGCCAGCTCATACCAGACCGCCGCTTCGGCCCGGTTCGACAGGGTATTGTCCGCTTGCTCCGCCAGCTCACCGAGACGCAACTGGGCCTCGGCCAACCCCTGCCGTGCGGCCCTGAGCACCCAAAACCGCCCCTGCGCCGGGTCGGGCGGCACCCCCTCACCCTGCAGCAGCATGTCCCCAAGTGCCAGTTGGGCTTCGGCCTGCCCCTGCGCCGCGGCACGCTCATACCAGCCCATGGCGGCACCCAGGTTCTGCTCGACGCCTCGCCCCTCGTAGAGAAAGCGCCCTACCCGATACTGAGCCGATGCATTACCCTGTTCCGCGGCGTCCCGATACCAGGTCAATGCGTTGATCTCGTCCTCTTCAACCCCCTGCCCCGCCTCGTACAGTTGGCCGAGCAGATAACGGGCCTCGGCGCTATGCTTGGCCGCCAGATGCGCCCAGTTCAGCGCCTCGTCGTATTGGGTCAAGGAGCGGGCGATCAACGCCATATTGTACTGCGCTCGGGGATCGCCCTTTTCCGCCGGCGTCGTGCAGGCGGCGCGCGCAGCGCTGAAATTACCGATGGTGGTCAGCAGGTAGCAGTCATTGAGTTGCTGTGCCAGCTGGCCGCTCCAGGCGATCTCGGCCGCGGGCTCGACCGGCGTCGTCACCTGTTCTACCTCACCGCTCTCGGTCGCCTGCTGCAAACGGCCGGCAAAGGCTTCGACCTGCTGAGGGCAGGAGTAACTGTAACCACTGCGGTATTGCTCCAGCGTCTTCACGTTCAGCGGGCGATTGGCATATTTGTCGGCGATCTGGCGACAGCGCTGGTTGCGCTCATCCAGCACCCGCTGTAGATGAGCGGCACGAGACTCGTCATTTCGATAGCGCTCAAGATAGCGCGTCAGGGGATCGATATAGGGCTGGTCAAACAGCTGCTTGACCTCGAGGTCGTAGGCGTCCTCACGCTCGGAGGCCCCCCAATTGCCGAGCCATTCCGCAGGGCGTCCAAGCACATCACCGGTCTGCATGTTTGAACAGCCCGACAACGACAGGAGAAGCAACGTCAGTAGGAGGAAACGGTGCACAGCAAATCTCCACAAAATCGATAGCAATATCATGCCCTCAGTGCCGGCAAATGGAAGTAAGACCACTCCCATGCGGGAAAAATCCCTAAGCCCGGTATCCTAAAGATAAACCCATAGCACAACACCTTCTGCGTACTATGACCAGATTTTCAACCCGGCAGCAACTTGGAAGACTATTATTCGACAGCACGCAATCGGCTCAGCCCTGCTTGACCACCTCGTACAGACGCTGCCGGGCGCTCTCGCTGCTCATGCTCGGGTCGTTGAAAAAGTCGCCCAGCACCCCGATCCAGCCCTCCGACATCTGCGACGGCATCGCCATCGACTGGGCACTGACCCGGCGATCGTCGTTGATCAGTTGCGCCAGACCGATCCGGCCGCAGCGATCAAGACCGGTCGGATCCACATCGGTCCGCACCGGCAGGGAACCCTTGATATGACTGAACTCGACTTGGTTGGTACGATCCAGCAGCACCCCGGCAAACGCCTGCTGCGCATCGGCACCACCCTCGCGATTGAGCAACGGAAAGGCGAAGGCATCGATCACCATGAAATAGGCGATGGAGGTTCCCGGTACCAGGGCGCAGCCGAAATCCTCGTCGACCTCGAACCCGCGATGGAGCAGCTCACCCTTCGCCCAGTCACCCATGAACTGCATACCGGCCTCGCCCCGACCGACCATTGCCGAGGCATCGGCCCAGGTCTTCCCGCTGCGCTCCTGCGCGGACTCCGCATAGCGCGACAGGCGGCGCAGCATGTCGAGCGCCTCCAGCATGCGCGGATCCAGCACCGCCTCGGCATCGGCACCGATGATCCGTGCATACCCCTCGGCACCCATCTTGTGATACATGATATCGTTGAACAGCAGCGATACCTCCCAGGCTCCCGAGCCCAGCGCAAGAGGCCGTTTCCCGGCCGCCTGCATACGTTCCGCGGCAACGAAGATCTCATCCCAGGTGGTGGGAGTGGCCAGACCCAGTTCATCGAACAGGGTCTGGCTGGTCCAGAGCCAGTTCTCGGCATGGATATTGGTCGGCGCAAAGTAGATCCTGTCCCGGTAGCTGATCCGATCGAGCACGAAGGGGGGCAACACTTCACGCCACTTCTGCAGTTGCGCCACCAGTTCGATATCCTGCAACACGCCCATGGCCGGCAGTTCGCGGGCGCCCTCGTTGGCATTCCACTGCATGACCGCGGGCGGGTAACCGCCGGCGACCCGGTCACTGACGATCCGCTGCACCGCCACCTTGTTCTCGGCGGGCAGATCGATCCAGCGATTGCCCATGCGGATCCAGTCCTGCCGGAACACGTCCAGCGCCGCCGCTTCGCTCTTCGATACCCAGAAATGCACGACATCGACCGACTTGCCCTGCGCCTCCGATGCCTGCAGCGGCGTGGCGGCACGCGTCAGTGCAACCAAAAACAGAAGAGCCGCCGAAAACCTGTTCATATCCACTGATCTCCTTTCGTCATTGCACTGGACACCCCACAAGCGCCCCAGCATCGCCATCGATCACACGAGAGCGATCGGCCGCGAGCCACTCTGTGGCCTCGCGCGCCGGAAGCGGCTTCGCAAACAGATAACCCTGCCCCACCCTGCAACCGAGTTGCTGCAGAAAGCGGAGCTGTGTCTCGGTCTCGATCCCCTCGGCCACGCACGCCTTGCCCAGGTTACGGGCCAGGTCGACGATGGTGCGGACAATCTGCTCGGAGCGCGTATCGACGCCGATATCCGACACGAAGCCGCGGTCGATCTTCAACTCGTCGAACGGGAAATCGCGCAGGTGGACCAGCGACGCAAAACCGGTACCGAAGTCATCGAGCGACACCGGCACACCCTTGCGGCGGAAACGCGTAATCGACTCGAACATCCGCTCGGCATAGCGATTGAGGAACACATCCTCCGTCACCTCCACCGCGATATCGCGCCACGCCAGACCGAACTCATCGAGCGCGGAGGTGAAGATACCGACCCCCTGATCGCTGACCAGCAGCTCCTCCGGCACGTTGATCGCCACCGGCCCCGGGTTCAGCCCCGCCGCTTTCCACGCCTTGATGTCGCGGCATACCCCGCGCACGACGGCGCGTGTCATCTCGCGGATCAAGCCGGTGCCGTCCAGCAGCGGCAGGAACGCGCCCGGCGCCAAAATGCCGAGCGAGGGGTGGTTCCAGCGCACCAGCGCCTCGAACCCCAGATGCTCGCCGGAATCGACCCCAACCTTGGGCTGGTAGAACACCACGAACTCGTTACGCTCGGCGGCACCGACCAGCGCCGCAGCCAACTCGGTCTGTTTCAACTGGGTTGCCAACGTCTCCTCGTCGAAGATCACTACCCCGTTACGACTGGCTTTCGCCTCATAGAGCGCCAGGTCGACGATACGCACCAGGCCAGCCTCGTCCGTCGCATGGCTCGGCACGATCGCCCCGCCGATACTCGCCGACAACGACAGCGTATGCTGCTCGAACCGGAACTCATCACCGATAGCCTCGACAATCCGGTCCGCTACGGCCTTCAACTTGCCGGCATCCACAAGGCCCGGCAGCAGCACCGCGAACTCATCCCCTCCCAGCCGGGTGATGATATCCCGCCCCCGGCAACTCCTCTGGAAGGCCCCCGCCACATGGCGCAGCGTGGCATCGCCCGCCGGGTGGCCGAAGTTGTCATTGATCGTTTTGAAGTGATCAAGGTCGATCAGCAGCATCGAGAACCCTTCGTCCTCCTCACGGAAGCGTCTAAGCAGCTCTCGCAATGCATCGTTGAAAAAGGCGCGGTTCTTCAATGCGGTCAACGCATCGGTCTGCGCCAAATGGGTCAACCGCTGTTCGAACTCCATCTTGCGATGATGCTCGTTACGCAAGCGAGTCAACAACGGCGAAAACAGGAACAGCGCAGCCAGAATCAGCAGAGCCGCCAGAATCGACAACAGCAGGGTGCTGATCAGCATCGCGTTATCGACAGCTGCACCGCTGCGACGATGAGCGTTCAACACCAACTCGTAAAACTGACGCATGAACTGACTGTCGGCAGACACGGCAAAGTCGATCGGCCCCCAGAACGAATAGCGACGCATCCGCTCGTCCCGACTCGCTTCCACCACACGCCCCACCCGTTCGAGAAAATCACCGATCTGACGGTTCAGATCGGCACGCAAGCGCTCATACTCGACATCTTCACTCTTGAACCGCTCCAGCATGCTGCCGTCCAACTGCTGCTGCATACTCTCTAACTGCGACATGGTCTGCCGGACCGAATCAGCCTTACCCTTTATCTCCCCCTCCATCGACTCCAGTATGTAATCGGGCAGCGTCGCGTCCGCCGACGCACGCATCAGCGACCGCGTCTGGTTGGCTAGCTGTTGAAAACGGATGAACTGCTGATTGGTAAAAAAACTGATCTCCTGCTGGATGGCGTTACGATCCAGCGCAGCTTTGACGATAAGATAGGTCCCGCCGATCAGCAGGCTCATTATCACGACAGATATGACATAGTAGCGGCCTATGGATCGAATATACCGCTCAACAGAATCTCGTCGTTTCGGATTTAGCACCGAATATTCAAGCATACATAGATGTTATTTTTTGGTAGACACTCACGTCATACTATCCCCCTGCATCCATTATTCGCAACGACACTGCCGCAAAATAAGAACAAAATAATCCTTTAAAAACAATAAAGTAGGGATATTCCTACCCTAATATACGTGTTTTCCGAGCACCGATGGATACTGGACGTTCGACCGATAAACCCGCGCACTCAAGTCAAATGCCCTGATTACATACGATTAAGAACAAGCTCCACAACAATGACAACGGGACTACAATTCGACCTCTCAGCAGACACAATTCAACCCCGCAGGTGCGGGGAACGCAGGTCCAGAATTGCCGGGCTCAACCCGTAGGCCGGTCCATCCCCACGGGGGCGGGGAACACTTAACGGATAGTATTGTTTTAAAGGACTATTTCAGTATCAAAAATCCCACCAACAGAAAGGACTATTTTTCAGCTTTTTAAATAACGATAACCAATTGAATTTAAACAAATTCTTTTTTCAGTCGTCGATAGTGAATCCGGGTCACCAAACACACTCGCCATCTTGCATCTGTCGACGTAATCGACATGCGCCGGGAACATGTCGATTTTTTCTACTTTTATCGACATGATATGCCCCCGCTCTCGACAAAGCGGTTATCTGTGTGACAAAACCCTTGCCGCCGTTTCGATCCAAACCCAAGAATGTCTCTTATCAGAATCACAAACGTTGATCGACGACTGTCTGGCAGGCACAATCCGCATCTTGCGGGCTCTTTTCCAACATATCGTTGTCAGACCACTCTCTGTCTGTATCGAGAGCGGCGCAGAGCGCGTGAACAGACGCTAAGCTATCAGCATTGGAACAAGTAACAGGAGCACCTAGATGCACCTTCAGATCATCATCGGCAGTGTTCGTCAGGGACGTGCGGCAAAACCTGTTGCGGACTGGGCATTCACCCATGCCAAGCAGCGGGACGATATGACGGTCGAGCTGGTCGATCTGAAAAACTGGCCGCTGCCGATGTTCAACCTGCCCAAGTCCCCGGCCGCAGGGGATTATGAGGATGAGCAGCAGCAGCGCTGGGCCAAGAGCGTCGAGCGTGCGGATGCCTATCTGTTCGTTTGCCCGGAGTACAACCACGGCTATTCGGCGGTGCTGAAGAACGCGCTGGATTATGTCTATGCGGAGTGGGGCCGCAAGCCGGCCGGCGTGGTGTCGTACGGCGGTGTGATGGGCGCCCGCGCGGTGGAGCAGTTGCGCCAGGTGATGGTCGAGTTGCAGATGGCGCCGATCCGCAACGCCGTGCATATCGCCGGGGTGCACCAGAAGATCGAAAACGGCGCCTTCAGCGGCGACCAGCGCGATGCGGATCAGTTGCAGCGGGCGCTGGATGATCTGGCCTGGTGGGGCAACGCCCTGCACTGGGCAAGGCGTACCTCCCATTGACCCGGTCCGTTACCGACGGCGCTTCACATCTGCAGATGCCGGGTGATCGACCAGTGCGTCTGCACGACGCACCACCCCTCGCTATCGCATCGATAGACCTCGCTGCAGTTCCAGTGTATCGAGCCCTCCCCCTGGTATGAGATCAGGTTGAAGGTCAGCACCGCGGTGTCGCCGTACAGCTGCACCTGGGGCTCGATCAGATCGTAACGTTCGATATGGATCGTGCCGCGCAGCGGTGCGTACCAGGCCGACAGCGCTTCCCGCCCGTCGATACGCCGCTCCAGGAAAGGATCGAAATAGCTGACATCCGGGGCCGAGATCTCCAGATATCCATCCGGGTCGCCCGCGCCCCAGCGATCCAGAGCGGCACGCTCCAGCGCGATGATCTCGGCGATTGTTTGTTCGGTGTTCATGGGGACTCCTTCATGTTGGTTCGACGCTATCCTCGCACCGCTCCTGTCCGGCCGTAAGTGGCATAATTGCCCAAATGGATGCGAATATTGCCGATATGAAGATCGCCCTGCTGATTGAACGAGGCTCCACCCTGTCCAGCGTTGCCACCACGATGGATATGCTCGCACTGGCCAAGCGTTTCCAGCCGGACGCGGGCTGGCGCCTGAGTCTTTACTCCCGCTCGGGCGGGCCTATAGCGCTGTCCGACAGGCTGTCGGTGGATACCCGGCCGCTGCCTGCCAACTTCGACGACTGCGCTGCGGTGGTGGTGCCGGGCTTTTTCGCCGAGACGGCGGCGCAGGTTACCGAGGAGTTGCACACCACCTGGCGGCAGGCGATCCTGCGATTGCGCGATCTCCCGGAAGGGGTAACGGCGGCCGCCAGCTGCCACGGTACCTTTCTATTGGCCGAGGCGGGGTTGCTGGATGGACGTACCGCCACCACCGCCTGGTGGTTCGCGCAAACGTTCCGGGAACGTTATCCAAAGGTGACGCCGGCGACGGACCTGACTCTGAGCGACTGTGGACGCGCCATCACCGCCGGGGCGATGACCGCGCATACCGACCTGGTCCTGCATCTGCTGCGCCGTCTCGGCGGAAGTGCCCTGGCACGCAACGTGGGCGGCATCATGCTGGTGGACGGCGCCCGCTTCTCCCAACGCCCCTTCATGTCGCTGCCGAGGGTTTTTGCCGATCCGCTGGTCCAACGCGCCATCGACTGGATGGCGGGCAGGCTCTCGCAGCAGTTGACCGTCGACGCGCTGGCCGACCGGCTGCATGTCAGTTATCGCACCTTGAACCGTCGGTTCGTCGGCGCCACAGGCATGGCGCCGCTGGCCTATCTGCAGGCGTTGAGGATCGAGCGGGCCAAGGAGTTGCTGGAAAGTTCGCGTACCGATTTCGATGCGATCACCGCGCAAGTCGGCTATCGGGATGCGGCATCGTTCCGACGCCTGTTCAAGCGCGCCACTGGGCTGTCGCCGATGCAATACCGGCGCCGGTTCGCGCCGTGCTATCCGAGGTAGTGAGGGGTGATCAGGTCAGATCCATAAACGGGTTGTACGCCACCTCCCAGTAATGTCCCTCGGTGTCCTGAAAATAGCCGGAGTAGCCGCCCCAGAACACCTCCTGCGCCGGTTTGACCAGGGTGCCGCCGGCCGCGACGGCCTGTTCGAGCAGGGCGTCGACCGCCTCCTTGCTCGCGACATTGTGGGCCAGGGTCACGCCGCCGAAGCCGCTGCTCGCGGCGCTGGGCAGGCCGATATCCTTGGCCAGCTCCTCGCGCGGGAACAGCCCCAGCCAGGTGCCCTCCAGATCGAAGAAGGCGACCCCTTCGCTTTCTAACGCGTGCTGGGGCAGGCCCAGGCCGTCGCGGTAGAAGCGGGTGGCTCGGTCCAGATCGTCCACGCCCAGGGTGATCAGGCTGATTTTCGCTTTCATTCTGTGCTCCTCTTCCGCTCCTGCATGTTTTGGATCTCAACGCCACCGCCGACCGCCTTGTATACCGCCACGCGCTGGATCTTCAGTACGGCGCGACTCTGCGCCAGTTGCCGCTCTATCGCCAACACCTGGCTTTCGGCCTGCAGCTCGATGTTGGCGTCACTCAGCCCCGCGTCGACCTCGGCCTTGCTCAGTTGCCGCCGGCGCTGGGCGCTCTGCAATTTTCTCTGCAGCTGTCGGTAACGCTGCCGTTCAGCACTATAGCCGCTCAGCGCGTTGTCGACCTCCTGCCAGGCGGCAAGTACGGTCTGCTGATATGCCACGGCGGCCTGCTGCTGGGCCAGACGGGTCAGTTCGACCCGGGTTTTCAGTCGCCCCTGGTTGAAGATCGGCAGGTAGAAGCCGGGGCCGATACTCCAGCGGCGGCTGGCCCAGTCGCCGAAGGCGCCCTGTTCGAAGGATTCGAAGCCAAATCCGGCACTCAGGGTGACGCGCGGATAGAGATCGGCCATGGCGACGCCGATCTCCGCGGTGGCGGCGTGCAGCCGTGCCTCGGCGGCGCGAATATCCGGGCGGCGGCGCGCCAGCTCCGACGGCAGGCCGAGGCTTAGATCGGCCTGTATCTCAGGCTCCTCCTCCGCGGATGTGTCTGCGGTCAACAGTTCACTCAGGGCACCGGGCTGCTCGCCGAGCATCAGCGCGATGGCGTTTTCCGAGGCCACGGCGGCGCTATGCAGCGGCGGCAGCGCGGCACGCTGCTCATCCAGTTGCTGCCGCAGGCTTTCGAGCTGCATCTCGCTGACCAGCCCCGCCTGCCGGTTCGCCTCGAGCAGCGCCAGTTGCGCCTCGCTCAGTGCAATCTCGGCATTGAGCAGGGCGATCTGGCGCTGCTGCGCGCGCAACTCGAAGTAGGCGCGGGCCAGTTCGGCGTGGAGCGCCAGGCGAGTCTGCGCCAGCAGGGCCGCACTGGCCTCGGTATTGGCATCGGCGGACTCGACGGTGCGGCTGACGCGGCCCCAGAGGTCGGGCTCCCAACCGGCATCGAAACCGGCCTGATACAGCGGGTAGGGCTTGGCCAGGGCACTGATCAGGGCATCCTGATTGCCGGGCGCCGAGATCGCCGCCATCCGCATCTGGGCGCCGTGTTCGCTGAGCTTCTGCCGGCTCAAACCGCCGTTGGCCGCGATATCGACACCGACATTGGCCGCCAGTTGGCGCTGCAGGCGGCTGCGGCTGAAGTTGAGCATGGCGCTGCGCAGGTCGGGGCTCGCCTCCGGCAAACGCTGCTGCAGTCGATTCAGCACCGGATCATCGAACTCCCGCCACCACTGGGCCGCGGGTGTGTTGTCGGTATCGATCGCCGGATCGTCCCAGGCCTGCTGAGCGGAGTGCCAATCGGACCAAGCCGCCGGTGCTTCAGGCTCCCGCCGGTTGAAATCCGGGCCCAGAGTGTTGCAGCCAGGCAACAGCACGATGGCAGCGAGGGCGAGCAGCAGCGTCCCACCCGGTTTGGTAGCGCGCGGCCGAGACGGGGTTAAAGACTGGCGGTTCAACAACATGAAGCTCTCCATTAACAACAGCCGCCCATTCACACCAGCCGGTGGCGGAACAGCCAGGCGGCCAGCGGCAGGGTCACCACCGCAATGATGATCAGCGGGATCAGATCCGGCACCACGTCGGCCAACTGCGCGCCCTCCAGGTAGACCTCCCGCACCAGGTGGATGGAGAAGCGCAGCGGGTTGATATAGGTGGCGGTCTGCAGCAGATCGGGCATGTTTTCCACCGGCGTTGCCAGGCCCGATAGCAGCATCAGCGGCATGATCAGCACGAAGGTGTAGAGCATCGCCTGCTGCATATTGGCCGACAGTGCCGAGATCGACAGGCCGATGCCGACGCTGGCAACGGTGAACATCAGCAACCCGGTGTACAGAGTGATCAGCGAGCCCGCCATCGGGATCTGGAACCAGAACAGCGATACCAGCAGCACCAGCGTGGACTGCACCAGGCCGATCAGGATCGACGGCACCGCCTTGCTGATCAGGATCTCCAGCGGCGTGTGCGGCGTCACCAGCAGCTGGTCGAAGGTGCCCTGCTCCCGCTCTCGCGCCACCGACAGCGCGGTCAGCATCATGGTCTGGATCATGCTCAGCGCGGCAATCATGCCGGGCAGGATGATCCAGCGCGTCTGCAGATTCTCGTTGAACCAGGCCCGCGACTCGACCCGGACCAGCGGACCGCTATCCGGATCGAGCTGCTGGTTGTACCCGGCGACGATGGCACCGATATGGCCCGCGGCGGTATTTGCCGTGGCCGAGTTGCGGCCATCGAGAATCATCTGAATCGGCGATACCTGCCGCTGGTTCAACCGCGCGTCGAAATCGGACGGAATCTGCAGCACCAGCAGCGCGTCGCCATTGCCGATGACCGAGGCGATCTGATCGCTGCTGTGCAGGGTGGCGATACGGTGAAACACGCCGGTGCCGTCGATAGCCGCGATCAGCTCGCGGCTGTGCCGGGAGTTGCTCTGGTCGAGCACCGCATAGGGGGCATCGGTCAGATCGTAGCTGGCGGCGTAGCCGAACAGCAGGCTCTGCATCAATGGCGGTACCACCAGGATGACGCGGCTGGAGGGATCCTTGAGCACCGCCAGCAGCTCCTTGCTGCAGATATTGATCAAACGGTAGATAAACGCCATCAACCAGTTCATTGCATCAGTCCAATCGCTTGCGGGTGACGTAACGGGCCAAACTCAGCAGCACCAGGGCATAGCCGCCGAGGATCAGGCAGTCCTTGACGATCAACGGCCAGAAGTTGCCGGCCAGGAACAGGGTGCGGATCAGCTCGATGAAGTAGGTCGCCGGCAGCGCGTAGCTGATCACCTGGATGCCGACCGGCAGGTTGCGCAGATCGAACACGAAACCGGACAGCATCAGCGCCGGCAGGAAGCTGGCCAGTATCGCGATCTGGCTGGCGAGGAACTGGTTCTTGGTCGCCGACGAGATCAGCAGACCGATACCGAGCGCCACCAGCAGGTAGAGCATGGAGGCCAGCAGCAACACCAGCAGCGAGCCGTTGATCGGTACATCGAACAGGAAGCGCCCCGCCAGCATGCACAGCACCAGCCCGAGCATGCCGACGCCGAAATAGGGGGTGACCTTGGCCAGCAGCACCTCGGTGGGGCGCACCGGGGTGACGAACAACGCCTCCAGCGTGCCGCGCTCCCACTCCCTGGCCATCACCAGCGCGGTGAGAAAGGTGCCGACCAGGGTCATGATCAGCACGATCAGCCCCGGCACCAGAAACCAGGTACTGGTGTTGGCGTCGTTGAACCAGATCCGCTCGACCAGCTGGATGCGCGCACCCGGCGCTTGGCCCAGCCCCAAGCGGTCGACGCGCTTCTGCTGCCACTGGGCCACCTGGGCGTTCATATAGTTGACGATCGGCCCGGCGCGCGGCGCCTCTGAGCCTGAAACGATCAGCTGTACCTGGGCCTGTCCGGTGCTGAGCTGACGGGAGAAGTCGCTGGCCAGGTGCAGAATCCCCTCCGCCCGGCCGTCGTGCATCATCTGCTTGGCGCTGTGCAGGGACTGCGCCGGAAGCGGGTTGAAGTAGCGTGACAGGGTCAACCCGGAGACAAAGTCGCTGGCAACGGGCGAGTGATCGTCCTGAACCACGGCCAGGCGGATATTGCGCACATCGAGCGACACACCGTAGCCGAAGATGAAGATCAGCACGATCGGCAGGCCGATGCCGATCAACAGATTGCTCTTGTCGCGCAGCAGTTGCCGTGTCTCCTTGCGGATCAACGACATAAGCCTGCGCCAGAAACCGCCGCTGGAGTACTGGCTCATACCTGTACCTCCCCCGCGCCCAGGCCGTTGCGGCCGCGCTCGACGATGCCGATAAAGGTCTCCTCCATGCTCAGCACCGGTTGCGTCGGGGCGCGGACCGGTTGCACCAGCTCGCGGACCTGCTGCGGCGTACCCATCGCCAGCCGCTTGCCGGCATCCTGGATCAGAATGCGGTCGCAGTATTCCGCCTCCTCCATGAAGTGGGTGGTGATGATGATCGTGGTGCCCGACTCGGCCAGGGCGGTGATGCGGCGCCAGAACGAGCGCCGGGCCAGCGGATCGGCACCGCTGGTGGGTTCGTCGAGGAACAGGATCTCCGGTTCATGGATCAGGCCCGCGGCCATCGCCAGACGCTGCTTGAAACCGCCGGGCAGCTCGCCGCTGCGGGTGCGCTCCTGGCCCTTAAGGTCGAACTGCTCCAGCACCGCATCGGTCCGGGCCTTGAGCTGTTTGCCTCGCAGACCGTAGGCGCCGCCGAAAAAGCGCAGGTTCTCCAGCACAGTCAGATTGCCGTAGAGAGAGAACTTCTGCGACACGTAGCCGATGCGCCGCCGCGCCGAGGCACGCGCATGGCGCAGGTTGACCCCGGCCACCTGCAGAAAGCCGCTGGTCGAGGGCAGCAAGCCGCAGAGCATGCGAAAGGTAGTGGTCTTGCCGGCGCCGTTGGGTCCGAGCAGGCCGAAGATCTCGCCCCGGCGCACTTCGAAACTGGTGCTGGCCACGGCGGTGAAATCGCCGAAAGTGCGCACCAGATCGCGCACCTCGATCACCACATCCGATCCGCTGCCGACATTATCGCCAGGCGGCTTCTGCTCCAGCGCATCGACCTGCGCAGGGGCGCCCCCTAAACGGGTCCGCAGCAGGACCATGAAGCCATCTTCCAACTGGGGTTCGGTGCCGCGCAAAGGTGCCCCGCCGAGTAGCTCGGACAGCTGTACTTGCGCCACATCGGCCTGAGTCACCAGGCGCACCTCGCCACCGTGGGGCACGGCATCGACGATCAGCCGGTTGGCATCGATCAGTCGCGCCTGCAACTGCAGCGCGCTCTGCCCATTTGAGGGGGTCGCGATATAGCAGCGTCCGGCGGCATGTCGGCGCAGCTGCGCCGGAGAGCCCTGGGCCAGCAACTCGCCTTCATGCAGCACATACACCTGGTCGCATAACCCAGCCTCATCCAGATAGGCGGTACTGACGATGACGCTGAGCTGCTCCTCGGCGATCAACTGCTGGATGATCTGCCACAACTCGCGCCGCGAGAGCGGGTCGACACCGACCGTGGGTTCATCGAGCAGCAGCAGATCCGGTGAGCGCACCAGCGTGCAGGCCAGCCCCAGCTTCTGTTTCATACCACCTGAGAGCTTGCCCGCCGGGCGGTCGGTGAAGCGGGCCAGATCGGTCATGTGCAGCAGTCGGCGGTAGCGCTCGCTGCGCTGCGCGGCGGAGACACCGTGCAGATCGGCGTACAGGTCCAGGTTCTCCTGCACGCTGAGATCCTCGTACAGGCCGAACCGCTGCGGCATGTAGCTGATCCGGTCCTGCACCGCCTGAGGCTCCCTGTCCACATCGATCCCCAGCACCTCCAACCCGCCGCTATCGGCCTGCATCAAACCCGCCATCAGTCGCAGCAGCGTGGTTTTGCCGGCGCCATCCGGCCCCACCAGCGCGGTCAACGAACCGCTGGGTATCTGCAGGTCGACCGCTTTCAGTGCCTGCTGGGTGATGCGGGTCTGCTTATCGTAGAAGGCTTTGTGAACCGCCCGGGCGCGCACCGCCAACTGCCCGACGTCCATCAGGAGTGTCCGCTGCTGTCACCAGCTGCGCCGGTATCGATATACACCGTGGCCGGCATCCCCAGGCGCAGGCGGTCGCCGACATCCTCGACCAGGATGCGCACCTCGTAGACCAGCGCCGTACGCAGCGATTCGGTTTGCACCGATTTCGGCGTGAACTCGGCCACCGATGAGATATACCCCACGCGCCCCTCGATCGGCTGGTCGGGATAGCTGTCGGTGACCACCTGCGCCGCCATGCCGGGACGGATACGGCCAAGATCGGGCTCGGCGACATAGACCCGCACCCATTTCGGATCGGTCAGCGCCAAGGTATAGACAGGTTTCTGCGGCGACGCGATATCACCGGGTTCGAGCAGGCGGGAGCGGACCACGGCATCGGTTGGTGCGATCAGCGTCGACAACTCCAGCTGGTGCTGCTGCAACGACCGGTCTGCCCGCAACGCCTGCAGCTGCGCTTCGGCCTGGGCGATATCCTCGGCCCGGGGCCCGGCATCGGCCAGCGCCAACGCCTGTTCGCGGCTGTTCAACTGAGCCTGGCTCGCGCGCAGCTGCGCACGGGCGGCATCGATCTCATGGGCGCTGACACCCCGGCCCTCGGTTTTCTGCGCCACGTCGAGTAAGCGGTTCAAACGGCTGCGGGCCAGGCCAAGCTCCGCCCGCGCGGCCTCGACCTGGGCCCTGGCTTGGGCGATCTCCTGTGGCCGACTGCCGTTGTGCAGTTTGTCGACCTGCTGTTGCTGCGCCGCGATGGCGGCATCGGTGCGCGCAATCTGGAGCTTCAGGGTCTCGGTATCGAGCCGCGCCAACGCTTGCCCCTGAACGACCCTGTCACCCTCCTCCACGCTCATCTCGGTGATGCGCTCGCTGAGGCTGAACGCCAGCGACACCTGGCGGATATCCACGTTGCCATAGAGCACCAGCCGTCCCTCCACCTGAGCCGGCTGGGTGTACTGCCACCAACCGACACCGACGGCCAGTGCCACTATCAGAATCAGAACGACTAGCTTTCGCATTGCCCAGTCCCTGTCGCTGTAACCGTTTAGTCTGTAGATTAGCTTGCACAATATTAAATTCAAATTTAAATTACAACTAACAACGCAACTGTGAGACAGCCTCAATCCTGTTATGCCGAATACAGAGAATAGGAAACACCCGACAGCCAAAACCGCTACCCGCCGGGGGCGCACCGACGGCGACGCTACCCGCGCGCTGATCCTGGAAGCCGCCGGGCAACTGTTCGCCGAGCGCGGTTATCAGGAGACCACCAGCAAGGCGATCTGCGCCAAGGCCGGTACCAATATCGCCGCGGTGAACTACCACTTCGGCAGCCGCGACGAACTCTATCTGGCGGTAATGAACGAGGTGATGCAGCACCTGCTGAATCTGGACTATCTGGCCCGGATCGCCGGCAGCGGCGACACTCCGGAACAGAAACTGGGCCAGATGATCGACGGCCTGGTGCAGGGCCTGATCGACGAGCGCAGCTGGCACCCGCGGGTCTGGGCCCGGGAGATCCTGACCCCCTCGCCGCTGATCGACCGGATACTGGAAACGGAAACCCTGCCCAGGGTGGAGATCGCGATGCCGATCCTGGCCGAGATCACTGGCCTAAGCATTACGGATGTGAAACTGCGCTACAGCCTGCTCGGTCTGATGTCACCCTGCCTGATGCTGATGGTGATCAATCCCGATCTGCCGACACCGCTGAAACCGATCTTCCAGCGCCCGGCACAGGAGGTCGCCGCCCATATCAAAGCGTTCGTCATGGCCGGGCTGCACGCGCTGGCCGCTGAAGCCCGGTGATATGCGCTACGCCAGGCTGGCTCAGAGCGTGCCGCGGCGACCGCGCAGGATCATCGGCCTCAGGTAACCCACCAGCATAAACAGCGCCAGCATGCTCAGGGCATAGAGCATCTGCATGCCCAGCATTACCAGCGTCAGCCCGCACAGCAGTGCGCTGATCCCGGCCAGCCAGCGCCAGAACCCGGGCAACAGCACCCACCCCGCCGCCATGCTGAACAGGTAGACCAACACGAAGTTACCGTTGGCGTAGCGGATCAGCTCATCGACCGATGTGGTGTTCCACCAGGCCAGTATCGTTGCCAATGCACAGCCAGCAACCACCACCGCCAGCGCCCGGGCCGGTACGCCCTGCCCATTACGCTGGGCCAGTGACGAGGGCAACTTGCCCTCGTCGGCCAGACTCCAGATCAGCCGGGCGAAGCCCTGCAGGTAGATATTCACCGACGCAAAACAGGCAAGGTAACCGATCAACGCCGCCAGCCAGCTCGTTCGCGGCCCCCACAGGCTGCCGATCATCGCCGGCAGCGAGGTCGCGTTGCTCTGTGCATCCCCATACATACCGAAGTGGAGCACGGCAGCCGAGAAGCTCCAGTACACCAAGCCGGCCAGCAGCACGCCGATCAGCAGCGAGGGCAGGAAGTCGCGCTGCGGATTGCGAAACTCCTCACCCATATGGGTAAATGCCTCGATACCGACAAAGCACCAGAACATCACCGCCAGCGCTGCCGGTATGGCTCCCCAGCTCAGATCATCCAGGTGCTGCAGCGGTTGCTCGCCACCGAGCAACCCACCGCGCCACCAGATCGCCGCCACCGTGGCAATGATCGACACGGCGATTGCGGTCTGCACCCGGCCAGAGGCCTGTGCCGGTCGCTGCCCCAGCCAGAGCATCAACCCAAGCGTCGCCAGCTGGATCAGCAGCTCCTGTGCAGAGGAGAGATCGAACAGCGCATGCCAGAAACCGCTGGCCATCTTCAGTGCCGCCGGCAGGCCGACCGGTATCACCGCCAGAAACAGAAACGCGGTGCCCTGCTCCATGCGCCCACCGAACGCCCGCCCGATCAGCGATGGTGCACCACCGGCATGGGGAAAGCGCTTGCCCAGCTGGGCGAAGGTGAAGGCGATCGGCAGCACCAGCAGAATCAACAGCAGCCAGGCCCAGAGCGACGCACGCCCCGCCAGTGTGGCCGCAACGGCGGGCACGATGAAGATACCGGTGCCCAGCAGCGAAGTGGTCAGCAGACCGACCCCCTGCGCCAGGCTCAACTCCTTTGATAATCGACTCATGATCGGATGCTCTACGGTGCGCAGTGAGGTGGGGTCATACCGGCTCGCCGCCTGCGCATAGGTGGTTGTAACGGGTGCTGATATAGTAAGCCGCGCCAGGCCGGCGGTTAGCTGGCAAAGCGGCGGTTTTGACCTGCAGTTCGTCGGAACTGAGCGGCGATCTGCCGGCGGCGGGAAAAAAGAGCGATGATAGGGGCATGGCGCGCCAGGAGCGCCGGACACAGCAGCAAAGGAGCACCGTGGACAAGTTCGACCAGCAGATACTCACCCTGTTACGCAACGATGCCAGAACACCGGTGACGCAGATCGCGCGCGCGGTGAATCTGTCGCGCACCGCCGTCAGCGAGCGGATCCGCCATCTTGAACAGCAGGGGATCATCCAGGGCTACCATGCCCGCATCGCCTCCCCCGAGGCACCCAGCGTGCGCGCTTTTCTCGAGCTGTTCTACAACGAAAGTCGCTGCGAGGATTACGTGGAGTTGATCCGAGCCTTTCCGGAGGTAAAACGCTGCTGCGGCATCAGCGGCGAAACCGACATGCTGGTCTACATCGAGGCGGCCAGCATGGCGCGGCTGATCGAGATCCGCGCGGCGATCGAGAACTTCCACAAGATGATGCGCGTGAAGACCCACATCATCATGAAAGAGTGGGAGATGTAAACAATCTCTGCCTGGTCTGATGCAGCAAAAACCAACCTGTTTACTATACTAATCGCGGCACAGGTTCAGCCTGCCGCAGACTCCTGCGGCAGGCGCAAATACGCAGGGAGCAGGGAATCATGGCGTTCGAACAGATCAGGGCCTCCGAGCTGCTCAAGCAGTTTCAGATCAGCGAGT
Organism: Marinobacterium ramblicola; assembly: GCF_019084545.1. GTDB lineage: Bacteria > Pseudomonadota > Gammaproteobacteria > Pseudomonadales > Balneatricaceae > Marinobacterium_D > Marinobacterium_D ramblicola. Next base: position 206,925 of record NZ_JAHREP010000002.1, on the reverse strand, counting down.
CAGACCTTCTACTCATCCGCGAATTCGGTCAACTGCCTCAGGTCGATGTCGACAATCTGATCGAGGATTTCTACGAATGGCTGCAGTACCAGGGCTGGTACCGAGACTTCTTTGCCTCCGGGGTACCACCGCGGGTCAAATCGCTGCAAAACGATTACTGGCGGGACTTTCTCAAGGCCCAGGTGGACGACGCCTACACGGAAAGACGGATCACCGTGGGCAAGGTGCACGCCTCGATCAACCTGCCGGTATCGGCCTACCTGGCCGGCATGAACTTCTGCCAGGTTTGGCTCGGCAACCACGCCCGCCGGCAGATCGAGGAGAGCGATCGTTGCTTCGAATTGATCACCGCCATCGGCAAGCTGGTGCAGCTCGATGCCAATATCGTCATGCATGTGTACTCCTGGCAGAGCATGGAAACCATACGTCTGCAGGGCGAGCTGACCAACAAGATCGTGGCCGAGACCGCCCGCGTGGTGAACACGGCGGCGACCGGGGATTTCAACGTCCGCTACGTCAGCCAACAGCAGGACGACGGCCTGGAACAGCCGATCAACCAGCTGATCGAGAGCCTGGGGCTGGTCGCCGGCCAGGCGCGGGAGATCGCCGAGGGCAACTATGACATCCAGGTCCGCCCGCGCAACGACAGGGATCAACTAGGCCTGTCGATGAACCGGATGGTCGCCTCGCTGCAGGATATCGGCCGGGTTGCCGAGGCGATCGCCGAAGGCAACTACGACGTGGGTCTGGACCCCAAGGGGGAGAAGGACCGGCTCAGTCGAGCGCTGAACCAGATGGTCGACAGCCTGCGCCGCTTCAGCGCCGAGAGCGAGCGGGAGAAGTGGCTGAAGACCGGCATGGCCGACCTGGCGATGCTGGTGCGCGGCGGTCCGGATATCGCAGAGCTGACCGACAGGATCCTGCGTTTCCTGGCCGACTACCTGCAGGCGCAGATCGGCGTCTTCTACGTCACCCAGACCGACGGTACGCTGGAGTTGGCCTCCAGCTACGCCTTTACCCGTCGCAAGCATCTGTCGACCCGGATAAGACCGGGTGAGGGGCTGGTCGGCCAAGTGCTCAAGGAGCGCAAGCCGATTCTGCTGACCAATGTGCCGAGCGACTATATCGCCGTCAGCTCCGGTCTCGGCGAGCAGGTCCCCCGCAACATCATCGTGCAGCCGCTGATTTACGATGACCGGGTCTCGGGGGTGATCGAATTGGGGGCTTTCGCCGACTTCGGCGATGCCCAGCTCGACCTGCTCGATCAGGTCGGCGAGACCGTCGCCATCAGCATCCGCTCCGCCCAGGACCGTGACACCATGCAGCAACTGCTGGAGGAGTCACAACAGACAGCCGAGGAGCTGGAGACGCAGCAGGAGGAGCTGAAGGCGGCCAACGAGGAGCTGGAGGAGCAGGCCCAGGCGCTGAAACGCTCAGAGGAGGAGCTGACCTCGCGCAAGGAACTGCTGGAAAAATCCAACCGCGAACTGCAGCTGAAAACCGGCGATCTGGAGCGGCAGAAGGCGGAGGTAGAACAGGCCCGCGCCGAGTTGCAGCACAAGGCGGAACAGCTCTCGATCACCAGCCGCTACAAGTCGGAGTTCCTGGCCAACATGTCCCATGAGCTACGCACACCACTGAACAGCCTGCTGCTGTTGTCGCAGTCGCTGGCGGACAACCGGGAGGGCAACCTGAGCGACACCCAGGTCGAGGATCTGCAGGTCATCCATGAAGGCGGTAAGGCGCTGCTTTTACTGATCAACGACATCCTCGACCTGTCCAAGGTCGAGGCCGGCAAGTTGCAGATCAACAACACCCGGGCCGATCTCGACGCGCTATGCGAGCGGCTGCTGAGCCAGTTCAAGCCGGTCGCCCAGCAGCAGGAGGTGGAGTTTGCAATAGAGATCACCACCGCCCCCACTCCAGAGATCCACACCGACGAGCAGCGGCTGGAGCAGATCCTGCGCAACCTGCTCTCCAACGCCTTCAAATTCACCCGTAGCGGCAGTGTCCGCCTGCTGATCGAAGCGGTCGACACAGGCCTCGCGTTTCGGGTGATCGACACCGGCATCGGCATCGCCAAGGAGAAGCAGGACGCGATCTTCGAGGCGTTCCAGCAGGCCGACGGCTCCACCAGCCGCGCCTACGGCGGCACCGGACTGGGGCTGACCATCTCGCGCGAACTGGCCGGCCTGCTCGGCGGCGAGATTCAGCTGCAGAGCGAACTGGAGCGGGGCAGCACCTTCAGCCTTATCCTGCCCCTCCAGGCCCGCCTCACGCCTGCCCCTACCGGCCGTAAGGCCAAGGGCAACGGCGAGGACACGCCCCTGCCGACAGCTACACCGGCCACCTACCCGGCACAGCAGGCAACGCCCGGGCCGATCCAGGGATCGAGCGCTGTAGCGCCGCCGGGCAACCACGTGTTGATTGTCGAAGACGATCCCCAGTTCGCCGGGATATTGGCTGAAATGGCTGAGAAACGCGGCTTCACCAGCCTGGTGACCAACCAGGGCAAGGAGGCGCTGAAACTGGTACTCAGCCATGAACCCAAGGCGGTTATCCTCGATATGGGGCTGCCCGACACCGACGGTCTGCAGGTGCTTGAGGCGCTCAAGGCCTCGCCCCACACCCGCGATATCCCGGTGCATATCGTATCGGCTCACGACGACGACCCGCAGGCGCTGCAACAGGGGGCTCTGAACCTCCTCACCAAGCCCGCCTCGATGGAGGAGCTGGACAAGGCTTTTGCCCGCCTTGAGGCGGTAACCCATAAGAATATCAAGCAGTTACTGCTGATCGAGGACGACAGCAACGCCTGCCACGCGATCCGACGCCTGCTCGCGAGCCGTTCACTGGAGATCCATACCGCCCACAGCGGTGAGCAGGCGTTGGAACTGCTCAAGCGGCAGCATATCGATTGCTGCATCCTGGATCTCAGCCTGCCGGATATCAGCGGCTTCGATTTCCTCGATCAGGTGGACCAGGACCCCGAGCTCAGCATGCCGCCGGTGGTGGTCTACACCGGCAAGGAGCTGAGCGAAGAGGAGTACAAGCGACTGATGGGCTACACCGACCGCATCGTGATCAAGGACGGCCATTCACCCGAGCGACTGCAGGAGGAGGTGGAACTATTTCTGCACAGCGTGCACCAAACCTTACCGCCTTCGTTACAGCAGGGGCAGGAGGTGATTCAGGCGGTGGATCTCAACGGCCGCAAGGTGCTGGTGGTCGACGACGACCTGCGCAACACCTATGCCCTGGCCAAGGTGCTCAAGGAGCACGGCCTGAAGGTCAGTCTGGCCGACAACGGCCAGCTGGCGCTGGAGAAGCTGCAGGCGGAAGAGGATGTGGAGCTGATCCTGATGGATATCATGATGCCGATCATGGACGGCTATGAGGCGATGAAGCGGATTCGAGACCAGATCTCCCGCTCGGTGCCGATCATCGCGCTGACGGCGAAGGCGATGGCCGACGACAGAGACAAGTGCATCGAGGCCGGCGCCAGCGACTACATGCCCAAGCCGGTCGATATCAACAGTCTGCTGTCGATGATGAAGGTCTGGTTATACCACTAGGAGGCGGCCGATGCAGGGCAATACAACTGTCTCCGAGATCGAACTGACCGCCCTGCTGGAGTGTCTCTACCAGCATAGCGGTTACGATTTCCGCCACTACTCGCGCACCTCGGTGCAGCGCTGTATCACCCAGCATCTGCAGATCGAAGGGCTGGAGCATCTGTCGGAACTGATCCCGTTGATCCTGTATCGACCGGATGCCCTGCAGCGACTGCTGCAGTGTCTGTCGATCAACGTAACGGAGTTTTATCGCGATCCGTTTTTTTTCAGCGCGTTGCAGCAGAGGGTTCTGCCGGTGCTGAAGACCTTCGCCTTCTTCAAGATCTGGCATGCGGGCTGCTCCAGCGGCGAGGAGGTTTACTCCCTGGCGATACTGCTCGACGAGGCGGGCCTGCTCGATCGCGCCCGCCTCTACGCCACCGACTTCAACCACGGCATCCTGGCCAGGGCCCGGGAAGCGGTGTTCCAGGAGGTCGACCTGGATGCACGACAGGAGGCCTACCGGCAGTCCGGCGGCCAGGGCGCGCTGAAACAGCATTTTCATTGCCGCTACGGCGTGGCAAAACCGGCCCGGCGGCTGCGCGAGCATATCACCTTCGCCCACCATAACCTGGCGGTCGATGGCGTGTTCGGCGAGATGCAGTTGATCATCTGCCGCAATGTGATGATCTATTTCGACCGGCACCTGAAACGGCGGGCTCTGTCCCTGTTCCATCAGAGCCTCGATCCACACGGATTCCTGTGTCTGGGCGACAAGGAGAGCCTGGACCGGAAGATGGAGCAGTCACATTTCGAGCTACTGGACAGGAAGGCACGTATCTATCGCAAACAGACGGTCAATGCTGACAGCCTCGCCGCCGAGCATGACCACATTGTCACCGACATGGGGGGAACTCCAAGGAAACCGCTCGCGCAGCCAGGACAGGAGAAACCAAGGTGCAGCAAGAACATGGTGTAGAGTCCCGCCGCAGCGACGGCGCGCGGCCCAACATACTGATCGTGGATGACCGCCCCGAAAACCATCGCGTCATCAAACGTATCCTGCATGAGGTCGAGGCGACCTTTCACTACGCCCACTCCGGCAAGGAGGGGCTGGCGATGGCGCTCAGGGAGAAGTATGCCGTTATCCTGCTCGATGTGATGATGCCGGAGATGGACGGCTTCGAGACCGCCTCGCTGCTGCGCTGTAACGAAAGCACCCGGCATGTGCCGCTGATCTTCATCACCGCCGCCGACCCCACCGAGGAACTTGAGTTCAAGGGCTACGAGGTGGGCGCCGTCGACTACCTGTTCAAACCGATCAACGCCCATACCCTGCGCAGCAAGATACAGGTGTTTCTCGATCTGGAGGATCAGCGCATCCGACTGCAGCGCACACTGGGCGACGTGCAGCGCTTGGAGAGCAAGAACAGGCTGCTGCTGGAATCGATCGGCGAAGGGATTCTGGGCGTCGACGCCCAGGGCCGCATCACCTACACCAACCCCGCCTGCGAGAAGATTCTTGGGCTGCCCGAGGCGCAACTGAGCGGACGCGGGATACAGGAGTTCGTCAACCTGTCGCACCAGCAGGAGGAGCACATCGCCTGGCAGGACTCACTGGTGTTCCAGCGCTGCAGCACCGGCCTCACCTTCCGCGAGGAGTTCGGCCTGTTCTACAACAAGGATAAACAGGTCTTCCCGGTCAAATACCTGGCCAACCCGATCCACGACGGCGACCGCATGGTCGGTGTGGTGATCGCGTTTCAAGACATCACCCAGCGACGCAAGATCGAGGAGCAGCTATCACGGCTGGCTCAGTTCGACACCCTGACCGGCCTGCTCAACCGCAGCACCTTCGAGAAACATCTGCATCGCGCCATCGAACGGGCGGATACCAATCGGCGCGGGTTCTCGCTGCTGCACCTGGATATCGATCACTTTCGCCAGATCAACGATCAGTACGGCCATGACGTGGGCGACCTGCTGCTGCAGGAGGTCAGCCACCGGGTTTGCCGCCTGCTCCATGACGGTGATCTGATCGGCCGCCTCGGCGGCGACGAGTTCATTATCCTGCTGGAGAGTTTCACCGAGCATCACAACCGCAACGCCGCCCAACTGGCGGAACGGATCATCGACGTACTGTCGGAAGCGTTCAAGATCCACGGCCACGAGTTCTTCATCGGCGCCAGCATCGGCATCGCCACCTTCCCCGAATCGGGGGAGCTGTTCGAGCCGCTGCTGCAGGCGGCGGAGCTGGCGATGTTCAAGGCCAAGAGCAGCGGGCGACAAAACTTTCAGTTCTTCACCGAGGAGCTGCAGCAACAGGCGCTGGCGGCTATGGAGCTGGAGCGCAATCTGCGCCGCGCGCTGGTCGAGCAGGAGTTCGAGCTGTACTACCAGCCCAAGCTGGAGTTGAGCAGCGGCCGGATCCAGGGCTGCGAAGCGCTGGTGCGCTGGAAACCGGACGGTAATATGACGATAGGTCCCGACATCTTCATACCCAAGCTGGAGGAGATGGGCCGTATCGGCCAGTTGGGCGACTGGATCATCGACCAGGTCTGCCGCCAACTGAAACACTGGCGTGACCAACATGGCCTGAGCCAGTGCGTGGCGGTCAACCTGTCGGTCAAGCAACTGCAGCAGGAGGCACTACCGGAACAGGTCGGGATGCTGCTGGACCAGTATCAGCTGCCCCGTGAGGCTATCGAGTTCGAGATCACCGAAAGCATGATGATGCACGACCCCGAAAGCGCCATAGCCACCCTCAGCGCGTTTCAGTTTCTGGGCATCGCAGTATCCGTCGATGACTTCGGCACCGGTTATTCCTCCTTCGGCTACCTGCAACACCTGCCGTTGGACGCGCTGAAGATCGACCGCATCTTCATACAGCGGCTGTTCCAGGAGGAGAAAAGCGCGGAGATCGTGCGCGCCATCATCTCCCTGGCCCACAACCTCAACCTGAAGGTGATCGCCGAGGGGGTGGAAACCCAGCAGCAGCTGGAGTTCCTGCGCGACGAGGGCTGCGACTTCGCCCAGGGTTACCTGATCAGCCGCCCGGTACCGGCTGAGGCGATGACACAGCTGTTGTTGGAGCATAGTGGCGACAAACAGTAGCCGTTATGTCGCTCAATCAGGGCGATGCAGGTCGATCCCGACCAGGGTCAGATCATCGTTGCGCTCCTGTGCTCCTTGCCAGTCGATCAACGCGGCCTGCAACCCCTCATAGAGCTCGTCGAGAGGTCGATCCCGGTAGGTCGTTAACAACTCTTTCAATCGCCGCTTACCTAATGGAAATCCCTTCTCGCCGCCATTCTGGTCAATATAGCCGTCGGTAGTCAGCAGCAGGCGCTGCACCTCGCTGATCCTCAGCTCATGTTCGTTGAAGACGAAGTTGGGGTCCGAAGTGCGATAACCTATCCCCTGGCGATCCCCCTTGATCGTCTGCAGGCTGCCCAGCCTGTCGAAGTAGAACAGCGGGGTTTCGGCTCCGGCAAAACGCAGCAGATCACGCTGCTTATCGAAATAGAGCACCGCACCATCAAGCCCGGCATTGCTGACCGAATCGGGATTATCCTGCCGCAGCAGCGTCCTAATGGTACGGTTGCACCGCTGCAGAATCTCGGCCGGGTGCACCTCCAGCCCGTTCGAGCGCAGATCGCTGACGATACCCCGCTCCACCGCCTTGACCAGCATGGTCATGAACGCTCCCGGCACGCCGTGTCCGGTGCAATCGATAACAAACAGCAGCGCTTCATGCTCGTTGCGCAGCGGGTCGAACAGGAAGATATCGCCACCGACCACATCCTTGGACTCCCAGAGGGTGAAGTGGTCGTCGAAAAACGTCTGCATGAGGGCTGGCTCTGGCAACAGGGCGTTTTGAATCAGCGAGCCATATTCGATGGAATCGGAAATCTTGCGGTTATAGGCCTCCAGTTGTAGCCGGCTTTGATTGAGCTCTTCGGTGCGCTCCACCACCTTCTGCTCCAGCGAGTCGCTCAGCTCCTCCACCTCTTTCTTGGCGGTGATATCCTGGCGAATGGCACTGTAACCAAGGTGTTGACCCCGATGGTTATATTCCGGCTGGATGATCGCCTCGACCCAGAAATGGCTGCCATCCTTGCGCAGGTTCTTCAGCTCTCCACGCCAGGTCTCCCGCTGCTTGGCAATGGTGTGCCACAACTCCCGATAGAGGGCAGGATCGTTATCCGGGTGCTTGATTATTCGGTGATTCTGGCCCAGCAGCTCCGCCCTGGAGTAGCCGCTGATCGCGCAGAAAGCATCGGATACGTAGGTAATGCGTCCCTCGGTATCGGTTTTTGATGCGATGACATGGCGGTCAAACGATTCGAGCAGTGCGGTCAGCTCGGCGGTCGCCCGCTGCACGCGGCTCTTCAGCGAGCGATTCCAGTAGATCATCACCGCTGCCAGGGCCAGAACCACCGCCAACGCCTTCCAGAACAGCGAGTAGTCGAAGCCCTGCTGCACTTCGACCTGCACCCAGTCGTGATAGAACTGCTCACGCTCCTTCTCGGTCAGCGTAGCGAACACCTTGTTGACGATCGACAGCAGCTCCGGGTAGCGCGGCGAGATCAGAAAGTGATGACTGAACTGGAAATCGGCATTGCCGGCGATGCGCAGCTCACCGCCGGACATCTGCCCCATGTAGTAGAGTGCCGGCGCCAGATGCCCAACGAATGCGTCGGCCTTGCCGCTGGCAACCAGACCCAGCGCCTCGGGAATATCCTGGGTTTCTATCAGCTTCGCCCCCGGCAGCGCCTGCTTGAGATAGTAAGCGCTGGTATAGCCTTGGGGCACGGCAAAGGTGCGTTGACCGAGTTCATCCAGCGAGCGCACATAGGCGATCTGGCTGTTGGTCACGATCACCATCGGATACCCGGCATAACGGTCGCTCATCAGGCCCAGAGAGCGCTCCTGCGGCGAGTCGCCCGCGCCCGGAACCATATCGATCACACCGCTGGTAAACAGGTCTAGCACCTCCGGCCAGCTCTGCGCCGGTACGTACTGGAACTCAATGCCGGTGCGCCGCTCCACCAGCGACAGGTACTCGCCCATGATGCCGGTCATCCGCCCGTTGTCGATGATCGACAGCGGTTTCCAATTGACTTCGCTATAGCGGACAACCGAATGGCTACGCAGCCACTCCTTCTCCTCCCGGGACAGGTTCAGCGCCTCCAGCGCCGCCGGATCGGGATAGCTGTTGGAGTCCCCCAGCCAGAGCTGGATCAGGGCGCGCATCTCATCGGTACTGATCGCGGCCAGCCCCTTGTCCAGGATCGAGGCCAGTTCGGGAGCGCTTTTGCGTATGGCAATCGCCAGCGGCGAAGGTTGAAACAGATCCGAATCCAGCTCCGACTCGGGCAAGCCGACAATCTTCAGGTTGGTGATGTAGTTCTTCTCCATCAGATACTGATGCGCCGCCATCACCCCCAGGGTCAGGTCGGCCTTGCCGTAAGCGACCGCCTGCAGCGCCTCCTCATCGGTGTCGACCAGGTAGAGCTTCACCTCGGGGTGGTATTTCTGGAAATACTCGGTGTAATAGAACCCCCGCGGCAAGGCGATGGTTTTGTCGAGCAACTGCTCGAAACGCTCTACCGGGGGCGCTCCCTGGCGCATTACGATGCCGCGTAACGCCTGGATATAGGGTGAGGTAAACGTCAGATACTCGGCCCGCTCGGGCGACGGCGACACGTCGAGCAGCAGGTCGATCTGGCCGTCACGTGCATCCTGCATCGCCTCATCCCAGGCGGGGCCGGTAACATAGTCGATGCTCAAACCGGTTTTCTCGGCGATCAGGTTCATCAACGAAACGGAGAGTCCCTCTGCCCGCCCCTTTTCCTCGAAACTGAAAGGGGGCCAGTTGGCATCGTGGAATACCCGGATCTGCGGATGCTCCGCGATAAATGTGCGCTCCTGTGCGGAGAGTTCGATCCGCTGCCGAACGAGCGTCGGTTGCTCGCCAAACCACTTCAACAGGATCGCATTTTTTTCCTCGTCGCTGATCGAGGCGACCGCCTTCTGCACTATGCCGGCGAGCAGAGGCTGGCGCTTGCTCACCCCCACATGCAGCGTATTGACGTAAAAGTCCACCGGCAGCACTGGTTCGATTCCCGTCTGCAGATTACGCGCCAGGTGATATCTGACAACCGCATAACCGTCGATGTAGGCATCGGCACGGCCAAGCAGTACGGCATCGATCCCCTGCTGCAATGAATCGACTCGCACCAGCTTGATATCGGGGAAGCGATTACGCAGGTTTTCGGCAATCTGATACCCCTCGATCACCGCAATGCGCATCTTCGCCAGCGCCTCCAGCGAGGCCGGTGGCGGTGCATCGCTGCGCATGAAGGCGTAGTCCTTGACCTCCAGGTAGGGGTCGGTGAATTCGGTATACTCGGCACGCGACTCGCTTTTGTAGATCGCCGGCAGTATGTCCAGCTCACCGCTCTTGAATGCCGCCAGCATCTCCGCCCAGCTCTGGCCGGTGATGTAACGCAGCTTGAGACCGGTCTTGTTCGCGACCAGATCCAGGATATCGCGCGATACTCCCTGGTAACGGCCATCCTGGCCGACAAAGTCGAACGGTGGCCAGTCGGTTTCACCGCCGACCCGAACCTCGGTCTGTTGCGCAATCCAGGCCAGCTCCTGTGCCGTCAGTTCGATATCGTCTGCCTGTGCCGCACTCCAGTGGGAGAGGATGGTGTTGAACTCCGGCGGCGCGATATCGTCGAGTGCAAGCTGCAGAATATCGCGCAGTATCGGATCCTGTTTCGGCGTGCCGATCGCCAGCACCGAACCCGGCCGGGTGTTGTCTCGCCCGTGTACCTTGAGGTTCTGCAGCAGCTCCTGTGCGATCAGATAATCGGCAACGGCGCGGTTACCGACATAGGCATCCGCTTCGCCCCGGTTGACCGCGTCCAGGCAGTGAGAGGTATCGCGGTATTCGCGAATGGTGATCTGCGGGTAGTGGGTTTGCAGATATTTGACCGTACCGATACTCGCCTCCAAGGCCACGGTCTTACCGGCCAACGCGTCCAGGCTGGACAGGTAGGCAACGTCCTTACGGGCGACAATCACGTGAGGGATATGCAGGTAAGGTCGGGTGAAGTTGAAGAACGCTTCCCGCTCCGGTTTTGGCGTTATATCAAGCAGCGCATCGAGCTCGCCCTGCCGGGTTTGCTCGTAGATCTCGCTCCAGGGGCCGGAGACGATCTGCAGACGGCCGTCCAGGCGCCGGTTCAGGGCCGCCACCAGGTCGGCACCTATCCCTTGCGGGCGCTGGCGATAGTCGACGAAATTCATCGGCGGCCAGCCATCCATCGCACCGATACGGATCTGCGGGTGGCTATCGAGCCACCCCAGCTGCGTTCTGTCGAGGGAGGCCCTGAATTGAGCGGGGTCGGCCTGTACCAGGCAGCTGAACAGGAGCAACAGCAGTGCACACAATCTTCTCATCCTGAAATCCCTGTGCTGCCACGGACCGACCAAGCGCCGGACTCCGTCTAGAACTGTCCTCCAGCCGGCCCGGCCCATCAATGAGCCTTAACCGGACACCCGGTCAATAGTCATCCTTCAACTGTTCGCGGATCTCCAGAAACTCATCGATATGTTCAAAGAAGATATCGATCAGATCGGGATCGAAATGGCGCCCGCGCTCCTCGCGGAACAGCGCGAAGATCCGCTCATCGTCCCAGGCTTTCTTATAGCAGCGATCGCTGCCCAGTGCGTCGAACACATCAGCCAACGCCGTGATCCGGCCGGCGATATGGATATCCTTACCCTTCAGTCCCCGTGGATAGCCGCTGCCGTCCCATTTTTCATGATGCTCGAGGGCCACGGTGGCCGCCAGCTTCAGCAATGGCCGGGTGGAGTAGGCCAGCATCTCATGCCCCAACTGGGCATGGGTGCGCATCACCTCCAGCTCCTCGTCGTCGAGACGACCCGGTTTGTTCAAGATGCTGTCGGGGATGGCGACCTTGCCGATATCGTGCATCGGCGAAGCCTGCTTGAGCAGCTCGGCCTGATCCGGGTCCACTCCATAATAGAGGGCAAAGAGTTTAGAGTACTCTGCCACACGCTTGACGTGGTTACCGGTCTCCTTGGAGCGACTCTCGCCGATGGCGCCCATGGTGAACACCACCTCGCGTTGGGTCTCCTCGATCTCGCGGTTCAGCGCCTCGACTTCCGCCACCCGCTTCTGGATCTCGTCATACTCCTGTCGCTGGCGCTTGTCGCTGCGCTCCATGATCTTCTTCTGACGATTGATATCCCTGATGATCTTGTCGGTGGTCTTGTTGAATCGCTCGCGCAACCCCTCAAGCTCCATGATGAGCTTTTCGTCCGGATTGATACTCATCGGTTTATCCCTTTTCGATGAGGTTAATGGTCAATTTGTCGAAATCTTCGATGAAATCTTCACCCGCCTCGCGTGCGCTCTCGTTTTCAGGATCGTAGATCCAGTTAACCTCCAGAGCATGCTCGCTGCCGGCCTCCTCCATCATGTCAAACATGTCGAAGAACAACTTGGAGCTGCTGGAGTTGAAGTAGATGATCTCCATGTTGACCACCGTCCGCTCCGGCAACTCATTGCCAAAGTACTGGTCCAGCCACTCCATTACCGGCTGGTAGAAATCGAAGGTGTTCTCCGGATAGGACTTGCCGGTAAAGGCTATGACCCCGTTGGGATCCAGGCTGATCTCCGGTGTGTATTGAGTCGCTTCCAAATGCAGTTTTTCCATGACAGCACCCCGGATCATTTCACGATAGCTTTGAACTGAAAGTAATATTTGTCGTCGCCGATGGGAATGAATTCGTACTGGATCCGGTCACAGCGTTTGGCGATCTCGTAGAAGCCGATCCCCGCTCCCTTACCGTGACTATCCCGACCACTTTTGCGCAGCTCCCGGTATCGCAGCTTCAACGCCTCGTTGTCCAGTCTCTGGATCTCCTCGAGTTTGGGCTGAATCTTGTCTCTGTCGCTACGATCGAGGATATTCTGGCTGAGTATGTAGTAAGAATCACTCTCGCCCTTGCCGACAACGATCAGCCCCTTGGGATCGAACGCCTCACCTGCACTCTCGCGACTCTTGGAGTAGTTCATCATATTCTGCGAAAGCTCGATGAATATGACGAATATATTGTTCGCCAGCCTTTGATTAATATCCTTTTTTTCACTCTCGCGCTCCAGCGCGTCGGTCATGCCGGCGATCAGGGACTGAGTGATGAAACCGCCATACGTGAGGAAGACGATGCCGTCCGCCTCCAGTATTTTTTCTATCGCTTTAATATCCATTCCAAAGCCCTTTGGTCATCGGAGTGTGGGTTAGCATTCCCGCTACCTCATGGATAATGCCCCGATCAGATTACAGAGTGATAGGTTGTTCTGTCACCTGCACGCCCGATTAAAACATTCGTTCACAGAATACTAACACCAGATATAGAGTTGTCACCCCTGACCATTCGGTCAAGGCCGCCAGCTGTCCAATGTCTCCAGGTAATTGGCCCGCTCGAACCCTGCAGGGTCGGCCGCATTGCGGTAGGAGACACTGCCCTTGAGCTGCAGCAGGTTGTCGTATTCGTTCTCATCCAGCCAGTCGAGCAGCATCGCCTCCATCTCGCGGATGATGCCGGGGCCGCGCTGCATCAGGGCACTGGCCATCTGGGTGATGTCGGCACCGCACATCTGTGCCTTCAGCACATCCTCGGCGCTGTGCACACCACCGGTGACGGCGATATCGATCGCCACCTGGGCGCGCACGATGGCGATCCAGCGCAACCGCTCGCGCAGCTCCTCGGAGCGCGACAACTCAAGTAGCGAGCGCAGACGGCGGGTCTCCAGCTGAATGTCCGGTTGCAGGAAGCGGTTGAACAGCACCACGGCATTGGCACCCACCTGCTTGAGCTGACTGACGAAATGCACGGGACTGGTGAACTGGGAGGAGATCTTCACCGCCAGCGGCAGATCCGGTACCGAGGAGCGGACCGCATGCAGGATATCCAGATAACGCCGCTCTACATCCTGCGACGATTCGTCCGCATCCGCGGCGACATAATAGACGTTCAGCTCCAGCGCATCGGCGCCGGCCTCGGCGATCTGCCAGGCATGATCTGACCAACCACGCCGGGTCACGCCATTCAGGCTGGCGATCACCGGTACCTCCAGATGCTCTTTCATCTGCCGCAGTGTCTCCAGGTAACGCTCCTCGGCAGTCTTGAAGCCATCGGGCTCCGGCAGATAACCTTCAGATTCGGCATGGCCCTGCTCCCGGTCATAGAGGAACTGATGCAGCATCTGCTGATCCTTCTGACACTCCTCCTCGAACAGGCTGTGCATAACGATCGCCGCGGCACCGGCATCCTCCAGTGCGCGGGCGCCGCTCAGGGTGGCGGTCAACGGCGAGGCCGAGGGCACCAGCGGGCTTTTCAGATCCAGCCCCAGATAGCGCGCGTTCAGTCGTTGTTTCATGGTTGTACCTCCTCGGCACCGGTTGCTTGCGGCTGCTCGTCCTCGGCCGGCGATGCCACCTCTTCCCAGCTCAGCTCGGCGAGCTGGGCGTAACGGTGGTAACGCTCGGTCACCTCGTGCTGGGCGGCATCGAGGAACGTCTTGGCGGCCTCGGGGTGGGTGCGCATCAGCATGCTGAAACGTGCTTCGGTGCGGGCAAAATGTGAGTAGGGAATCGAAGGCGGTTTGGAGTCCATCCGTAACGGGTTTTGCCCTTCAATCGCCCGGCGCGGGTCGTAGCGGAACAGCGGCCAGTGCCCGGACTCCACCGCCAGCCGCTGATGCTCATGGTTGTCGGCCATGTCGAAACCGTGGGCGATACAGGGCGAATAGGCGATGATCAGCGAGGGTCCGTCGTAGCTTTCCGCCTCGAGGAAGGTGCGCAGGGTCTGCACATCCTTGGCGGCATAGGCCACGTGGGCCACGTAGACATGCTCGTAGTCCATCGCCAGCCGCGCCAGGTCCTTCTTCGGTCCCGGCTTGCCACCGGCGGAGAACTTGGCCACCGCCGCCCGCGGCGTGGCCTTGGAGGTCTGGCCGCCGGTATTGGAGTAGACCTCGGTGTCGAGCACCAGAATGTTGACGTTGCGCCCGGAGGCGAGCACATGATCGAGACCGCCGTAGCCGATATCGTAGGCCCAACCATCACCGCCGACGATCCAGACGCTGTGCCGCGCCAGCTTGTCCGCCACCGCCAACAGGGTACGGGCACAAGGGTCGTCGATCTTAGCCAACGCATCGCGCAGTGTTTCGATCCGTTCTCGTTGCGCCGCCAGCCCCGCCTCGCTGCTCTCGTCGGCGTTCAGAATGGCCGTGACCAGCTCCGCGTCGAGCTTGCTGGCCAGGTCTTCCAGCAGCGCCCGCGCGTAGGCGCTCTGCGCATCCAGCGCCGCGCGCATCCCCAGGCCGAACTCGGCGTTGTCCTCGAACAGGGAGTTGTTCCAGGCCGGGCCGCGCCCCTCGGCATTATGGGTCCAGGGCGTGGTGGGCAGGTTGCCACCGTAGATCGATGAGCAGCCGGTGGCGTTGGCCACCAGCATATGGTCGCCATAGAGCTGGCTGAGCAGGCGCACGTAAGGCGTTTCGCCGCAACCGGAGCAGGCGCCACTGAACTCGAACAGTGGCTGATAGAGCATCGCGCCCTTCAGGGTGGTCTCCTTGACCTGGGTGCGGTCGAATTCGGGCAGCGCGTTGAAGAAGGTCCAGTTGCGCGTCTCCTGCTCCAGCGTCTGCGCCTTCGGCACCATGTTGATCGCCTTGCGGCTGGCGTTGCTCTTGTCGCTGATCGGACAGATCTCGACACAGAGGGTACAGCCGGTGCAGTCCTCCGGCGAGAGCTGGTAGCTGATCAGCGTATCGGGCGGGAACTCCTTCGCGCCCTTGATCGGCACCGCCTTGAACCCATCCGGCGCGTCCGCCAGTGCTGCAGCATCGAACGCCTTGGAGCGGATCACGCTGTGCGGGCAGACCAGCACGCACTTGCCGCAGTGGGTGCACAGATCCGGCTCCCAGCTGGGGATCTGCAGCGCCAGGTCGCGCTTTTCATACTGTGCTGTGCCCGAGGGCCAGGCCCCGTCCAGCGGCAGCTGACTCACGCGCAACGCATCACCGCGTCCGGTGATCAGCTCGGCGGTGATGCTCTTCAGGAAGGGATCCTCTGCCACCTCGATCGCCCGCATCGGGATCTGCCCAGGTGGCTTGGCAGGCACTTCGAAGGCGTTCAGGTGGGCCAGCGCATTATCGATCGCCTCGATATTCATATCGGCGATCCGGCGGCTGCGTTTGCCGTAGCTGCTTTCCACCGCGGATTTGATCGCCGCGATCGCGGCCTGTTTCGGCAGCACTTCGGTCAGGGCAAAGAAGCAGGTCTGCATGATGGTATTGATCCGCTTGCCGAGCCCGGCCTCCTCCGCCACCTTGTAGGCATCGATCAGATACACACGCAGCTTGCGGTTTTGCATCAACCGCTGCACCTCACCCGGCAGGCTGGTCCAAAAGGCTGCGCCGGTCAAAGGTGTGTTGATCAATACACAGGCGCCCCGCTTCGCCAGTTCGAACATCGGATAACGGTCGAGGAACTGGGGTTGATGACAGGCGACGAAATCCGCCTGCCCCGGCTGAATCTCGTAGGCGGCGTGGATCGGCTCGGGACCGAAACGCAGATGGGATACCGTCACCGCGCCGGACTTCTTCGAGTCGTAGACGAAATGGCCCTGGGCATAGCGCCCCGGCTCGCTGCCGATGATCTTGATACTGTTTTTGTTGGCACTGACGGTACCATCGGCGCCCAGGCCGTAGAACACCGCCTGCACCCACTGGTTGCAGGCATCGGTGCGGAAATCGGCATCGTAGGCCAGGCTCAGCTGGCTCAGGTCGTCGTCGATACCGACGGTAAACGGGTGGCGCGGTGTCTCGCCGTCCAGGTAGTCGAACACCGCCTTGACCATCGCCGGGGTAAACTCCTTGGAACCCAGGCCGAAACGGCCGCCGACGATCCGCGGCAGAGTTGCCCCCTGCCAGTCGCCACTGGCGTATGCCTGTAGCAGCGCGGTAGCCACATCCTTGTACAGCGGCTCGCCGTCGGCGCCGGGCTCCTTGGTGCGGTCGAGCACCGCCAGTGCCTTGGTTGTCGCCGGCAGCGCCGCGATCAGCCGCTTGCCATCGAAGGGGCGGAACAGTCTTACCTTCAGCACGCCGACCTTGCCGCCGGACGCGTTCAGATGCGCCACCGTCTCCACCGCGGTTTGCGCACCCGAGCCCATCAGCAGGATCACCCGCTCGGCATCGGGCGCACCGCAGTATTCATAGAGCCGGTACTGGCGACCGGTGACCGCGGCGAAACGGTCCATCGCCGACTGCACGATGCCGGGGAAGGCGTTGTACAAGGGGTTGCTCGCCTCGCGCGACTGGAAGAAAACATCCGGGTTCTGTGAGGTGCCGCGCACCTGGGGCCGGTTCGGCGACATGCCGCGGTCACGACAGGCCTGGACCAGATGCGCCGGGATCAGTTCGCGCAGCTGCTCCGCGGTGACCAGTTCCACCTTGCTCACCTCGTGGCTGGTGCGGAAACCGTCGAAGAAGTGCAGCACCGGCACCCGTCCCTCCAGCGTCGCCATCTCGGCGATACAGGCAAAATCCATCACCTCCTGGCCGCAATTCGAGGCCAGCAGCGCGAACCCGGTGCTGCGCGTGGCCATCACATCGGAGTGATCGCAGAAGATCGACAGGGCATGGGTGGCCACCGAACGCGCGGCGACATGAAACACCGTCGGCGTCAGCTCACCGGCGATCTTGAACATGTTGGGGATCTTCAGCAGCAACCCCTGGGAGGCGGTGAAGGTACAGGTCTTGGCACCGGCCTGCAGCGCGCCATGCACGGCACCGGCGGCACCGGCCTCGCTCTGCAGCTCGATCACATCGGGCACGGCACCCCAGAGGTTGGGGCGCCCGTTGGCGCTCCAGCTATCGCACAGCTCACCCATGGGCGAGGCGGGAGTGATCGGGTAGATCGCGATCACATCGTTGAGCAGGTGAGCGATGGTGGCAGCGGCTTCGTTGCCATCCATCATGCGGTATTCGGGCGCCATTCGGTTCTCCTTCTATCCGCCGGCACGTATTTATTACCTGAGCTATTACCTGAGTATCTCAGGTGACTCACGCAGAGAAACTGACACAGACCAACTCCGCTGCAGAAAGGGTCCGTGCCAGTATCAGGATAGACGGCGAACGATGCTTGCTCAGCCCACTTCGCGTCCGGAGGAGATAATATCGACCAGCTCGCGGAAGCTGGTGGCGCGCAGGTTGAGCTCGACCGAGATGCGCAGGCGCCGCGCGATATCGCTGGAGGAGATGATGCCGCGGATACGCTGGCTATCGGGGTCCACCACCAGCATGTGCGGTTGCCCCTCGTTCTTCAGCGTTTGCAGCAGGTCACCGATGCTGCCCTTCTCCACCGCGCCGAGCGTCACGCCGCGCAGCTTCTCTTTCGGCGTCATCAGATCGCCGATGGTCAGATCACCTCGTGCCTGACCGGAGCTGGTCGCCAGGCTCAGCACCTTGCGACTCTCCAGATCGGCTACGGTGATGATGCCGCGAAACGCGTCGGCGGTGTCGGTGACCAGGATCGAACGCACATGCGCCCGACGCATGGCGGCGATGGCATCATCGATACTCACGTCCGCCAGCAGCGTCAGTGGTCGATGATAAAGGAAGTCGGTCATGACCAGGCGTGCGGGGCTGTTAAGGTCAAAACTCTCCACCTGATCCGATTCAATGACGGAGGGGTAGTCACTCAGACCGACGGTTTTCAATTCATGATAAGGATGCATAGAACAGACTCCTCCTGCCCTATGAGGGCAGAATGGTAGATATAGTGTAGAAACCGAACAACAGGGATCAGGTCAGCGTCGGCGGTGCCCGCGATGGCGGTAACGTGAGTGGAGAACTGATGATCGCGTATGCAGGGCGCGCGCCAGATAGGTGATGAACTCGTGATGTGGTTACTTCATACCTCAACGGCAGGGCTGAACCACTATCTGGATCCAGTATTACGCCGCCCTGCAGTTCGAGGTTAAATACCCCCTCTACCAGTACGAGGGTATTCAGATTTCGCTCATCAGCCAGTTTGCCATGCGGAAGCTGCAGCAACAGCAGAGCAACAGTGACCGCGAGCAGCAGGGTGAACGGGAATCGCAGGTACTGCGTCATACTCTCACCGCATCGGTCCGGTCTAGACAGATTGGATCCACACATTCAGCCTAGTGGATCGCACCTACTAATACAACAGCCGAATAGACTGGCGTATAGGCTGCGCAAACCTGTATAAAACACACATTGTCAGTTGAGTGATTGAAAGGTCGAGAAGCAGATGACACTACCGGCGATGGTCGAAATTCCGGCACAGGGCGAAACCCGCCAGCTGTTTATCCTGGCCCATGGCGTCGGCGCCAACAAAGAGAATCTGGCCCCGTTGGGTCATGCCCTGCATGCGGCTTTCCCCCACGCCTGCTGCCTGGTAGTCGACGGTTTCGAACCCTTCGACGGCGGCTTCGGCGGCCGCCAGTGGTTCTCCCTGCGCGGCGTTACCGAAGATAACCGTCCGCAGCGGGTAGCCGCCGCCCTGCCCGCCTTTATCGAGATGATCGAAACCCTGCAGCAGCGCTATACCGTTGATGCCGGGCACACCGTATTGGTCGGTTTCTCCCAGGGTACCATCATGTCGCTGGAGGCGATCAAAGCGCGCGATGGTATCGCCGGTCAGGTGCTCGGCTTCTCCGGCCGTTACGCATCGCTGCCCGACCACGCGCCCAAGCACACCGCTATCCACCTGCTGCACGGCGAGAGCGATAGCGTGATCCCGGTCAGTCATGCCCGCGCCGCCTGCGCGCGCCTGGAATCGCTCGGCGCGCAAGTCACGCTGGATACAGAACAGGGTACGGATCACGAGATCAGCCCGCTGCTGCTGGAGCTGGCGGTGCAGCGGTTGGCTGAGAGTCTGAAGTAACACTCTACTGACTGAACATGTTGTCCAGTTGCCCCACATAGGGCCGTACCGCCCGTTTATCCGCTTCCGGCACCCGTGCCAGCGCCTTGGCTACCACCAGTGCCTGCCTGAGCTGCCCCTGCTGCGGCTCGGGCAGGGTTTGCAACAGGAGTTCCTGCTCCGGGCCACTGCGCGCCGCCAGTGCCAGCATCTGCGGACTCTCGGCGGACACTTTCACCGCGCCATAGGCGAGGACGATCTGATCGCCGGTTTTGGCCCAGCTGTCGACGCTGGTAAAGCCCTGCTGCAGCACACTCTTTTCAAGCCGTACAAAATAGTTCGGCTCGTCGCGATTCAAGGTTCGAACCGCACGCTGGTGCGGATCGAACGGCTCGCCGGCGCGCGGCATGATCTGACGAGCAAGCAGCTCCTGCTTGCCCTCCGCCTTGAGCTGATCGCCAAGCTCGCGCACGCTGCTCAGGCTGGCGATGTAGGCTTCGATCCGCGCCGGCGCCAGCTCGGCAGCGGCCATCGATGTGGCCAGCAACAGGGCCAGGAACGCCAGAATTCGATGCAGGGGTCTGTTGACTGTGTCGCGCATGGTGAGCTCTCTCTGCTGGACCGATAGGGGGATTCTATCCCTCTCATTGCCAGTGTGACAGCTGACAACGGATTAGGATCCCCCAGTCGACAAAGAGAGCTTACCGGTGACAGCGGATTAGCGCTGTACGAACACCGAACAGCTCGCTTCGGTCATCACCTTGCGCGTGTTTGAGCCGAGGAAGTAGCGCTCCAACGGTTTCTTGCACGCCGCCATGATGATCAGATCGGCGCCGATCTTCCTGGCCTTTTTCACGATCTCGTCGTGCACCACACCGCGTCTGGAGTAGACATGTCCGCGCTGCTCCTTGGGCACCTCGGCCTCGAACAGCGCTTTCACCTGTTGCAGGATCGCCTGTTCGATCTCCGTGGGCCGCTCGGAGGAGGTCGCCGCCAGCACGTGGTGCACGTAGTTCTGGTTGACGTAGAGCGTGGAGATGGTGCCGCCCGGCGACAGCAGCCGCCGGGCCGCCTTCACCTGGGCGCCGAACAGATCGGCATGGTCCGGATCCATCGGTATCAGAATATTGCTGTACATCGCCTTACCCCATGATCTTGTTCGGCAACCAGAGCACCAGCTCCGGCACCAGCATGCAGAGAATCAACACCGCCAGCTTGATGCTGATGAACGGCAGCACCGAGCGGTAGATATCGGACATGGTTACCCCGGGCGGCGCGATACCCTTAAGGTAGAACAGCGCGAAACCGTAGGGTGGCGTCTGCACCGCGATCTCGATATTGAGAATCATCAGAATACCGAACCAGATCGGATCGAAGCCCAGCGATACCGCGATCGGCGTGAACAGCGGCGCGCACATCAACACAATGATGAACTCGTCGATGATGAAACCGAGCAGGATCATGATCAGCTGCATCATAATGATCACGCCCAGCGGCGGCAGCCCCAGGTCCTCAGTGAAGGAGGCGACCATATCCTGCACCCCCATCAGCAGATGGAAGTTGCTGAACAGGGTGGCACCGAAGATGATCCACATCGCCACGCTGATCAGGATGGAGGTCTCGAACCCGGCGTGCTGGAACATCGACAGCTTGAAGCGTTTGAACAGGATCGCCAGGATGATCGCGCCGATCACGCCGATGGCACCCGATTCGGTGGGAGTGGCGATACCGGAGATGATGCTGCCCAGTACAGCGAATATCAGCAGCACCGAGAACAAACCATCTCGCAGTGTCACCACCTTCTGCTTCGGCGTCATCGACACCTCGTCGCCGGTGCCCATCGGCGCCCGCTCCGGGTTCAGCCGGCAGCTGATGATCACGTACAACGCCAGCGACACCACCGAGATCGCCGCCGGCACCAGCGCGGCGATGAACATCCGGCCGACCGAGTTCTGCGTGGCAGAGGCGAACATGATCATCGGCACGCTGGGCGGAATCAGGATACCCAGGCCGCCGCCGGCCATGATCACGCCCAGCGCCAGGCGACGGTCGTAGCCGCGCTCCAGCATCGGTTTCAGCGCGATGCTGCCGGAGGTCATGATACCGGCACCGATGATGCCGACCATCGCACCGATCATCGAGCAGACGCCGATCACGCTGATCGCCAGCGAGCCACGCACCCGGCCGATGATCAGCTGGCTGGCGTTAAACATGGCATCGCCGATGCCGGAGCGGGTCAGCAGCTGGCCCATGTAGATATAGAGCGGGATCGCCAGCAGGATAAAGCTGAAATAGGTGGAATCGATGGTCGAGGGGATGATGTTGAAGATCCCCTCGCCCCAGGTCAGGTAACCCACCGCCATGGCGATACCGCCGAGGCCCAGCCCCACCGGCGCACCGAAAGCGAACGCCACCAGCAGGCAGACCAGCAGCACCGCGGTCAGCATCTCAATACTCATCATTGTTGCTCTCCCGCTCTACAAACAGCTCGCGCCCACTGATCAGGGCGTAGATATCCTCTAACCACTGCGCCAGCAGTTGCACCGCCATCAGACCGCCGGCGCTGATCATCATCACCCAGAAGTGGTGCATATGCGGCGCCCACTCGCTCTGCCGGCGATAGTTGTACTTCAGTGCCTCAAGCAGCTTGTCGTAGCTGATATCGATCAGCACCAGCATGAAGTAGATCGCCAGCGCATAGGTCAGCAGGTTGAACAGGCGACGGGTGCGCTCGGACACCTTCAGATAAAGAATGTCGACGTTGATATGCGCCTGTTTCTGCTGGGCAAAGGCGCCGCCCAATGCCGCGATATAGGCGAAAATAAACAGCGACAGGTCGTAGGCCCAGATGGTCGGGCGATTCAGCACATAGCGGGAAAACACTTCGAAGGCGACGACGAACGCAAGCAGCGGGACCAGATAGGAGACCGAGCGGCCAACGAAGCGGACGATGAACTGAACGCTCAGACAGTAGGCTCTTAACAGCGTGGCTACCATAATGAACTTCCTGAAAAAGGATCAGCTTACGCGGATGCACACCCGAAGCACTCCGGCTTCCGATCCATCCGTGTAAGCTGAAAGAGGAGCGGATGAGTATCCGCCCCGATCAAAGCTAGCGCTTACTTGGCGTCCTGCTTGAGCACGTCGATCAGACGGGCGCTGAACGGGCCCTCTTTGGCGTACTCATCCCACAGGCCGGCACCGGCCGCTTTCCAGGCTTCGCGGTCAGCCGCACTCGGCTCCGGGCTCCACTCCATGCCCTTGGCCTGCATATCGGCCACGGCCTGAGCTTCCCAGGCGCGGGACTTGGTCAGCTGCTCCTGGGCATGAACCGCGGTAGCGGCGCGCACGATCGCCTGCAGATCCTCCGGCAGCTGATCCCAGGCCTTCTGGTTGACGATCACCGGCAACACCTGCGCACCGGCCAGCGGCAGACGGTACATGTACTTTGCAACTTCGACATGGTTACCATCGCGGTGGTCGATCAGGTTGGAACCGATGGAGCCGTCGATAACGCCGGTAGACAGGGCGGTGTAGATCTCGCCCCAGGTCAGGTTGACCGGAGAGGCGCCCAGGTTGCGCAGGAACTTGCCGTAAGCACCCGGCGCACGGATCTTCAGCCCTTTGAAATCTTCGATGGAGTTGATCGGTTTCTTGGTGATGATGTAGACCGGCGGCTGGATGTAGGGCTCCAGATTCTTGATGCCGTAGGAGGCGTAGGCTTCATCCAGGATGTCGCCGAAGCCTTTCTCGTTGAACAGGTCCATCAGCTCGCCGACATCGGCGGTACCGCCCGGCAGGCCGACCTCGACGATACCGGCGGGCATCTCACCGGCGTGCATCGGCTGGAACGGCGCGCCCATGGTGATCAGACCGGATTTGACCGCGCCGAAGATACCGTTGGTGCTGACCCCCTCGTCGGCGTACATCATCTTCACCGCGATACGACCACCGGACATCTTTTCAATGTTGTCCGCCATCCCCTGGTACACCTCGCCAAACGCGGTTCCGCGGCTGTAGAGGTTGGCAAAACGCCAGTTATATTCGGCAGCAACCGCGCTGGTGACAGAACCGGCCGCCAGTGACAACGCCATTGCGCCCGCGGCAACGGTGCGTGAAAACTTTCCCAACATGCTCTTCATGTTATCGGTCTCTCCATTTAGTTAGTTATCGAGCGGGTCCTCGGATGGGGAGCCGGGCCCGCTTTGAGACGGTCAGATGACAGCCTTTAATCGACTATCTCAAAGCGCTGAATGACGATAAACAACGCCAGCCACACGTTCACTTTGAGGCCGGTCAAACAAAATCAATATGTCGCAGGGGGTATTTTTCGGGAAAACAGAGATGCACTTATCCAGTGCGGGAACTGGCACCACAATCTACCACTAATTATGCGGTTTACGCATAAATAAAAGTTAAGATTTACTGATTCGCGGTGTTTTTTACTACTTTAGTATGAGTATGTAAAAATATACGCCATCAAATAGACCGCCTGGGCTTCACCCTGCGCCATGCGCCCAACTCCCTTGGGATAACGCAGGGCAATCCGCGGGCCGGAATAACTTTTTAATGTCTGTTCGGAAAACTGCCGTCAGAATAAAAAAACCGCCCGGCAAGGCGGGCGGTTTCGGGAGAGCATGGCGGATCAGATGCCGCCCATGCAGAGATACTTGATCTCCAGATAATCGTCGATGCCGTGGCGGGAACCTTCGCGGCCGGTACCGGACTCCTTCACGCCGCCAAAGGGCGCCACCTCGTTGGACAGGATGCATTCGTTGATACCGACCATGCCATATTCCAGTCCCTCGGCGACGCGCCAGCAGCGGCCGATATCGCGCGAATAGAAGTAGGCGGCCAGACCGAACGGCGTGGCGTTGGCGCGCTCAATCACCTCATCCTCTTCGTCGAACACGAACAGGGTCGAGATCGGCCCGAACAGCTCCTGGTTGGCGATCGCCATCGTCTCATTGACGTCGCCGAGCAGGGTCGGCTGATAGAACAGTTCGCCCGCGTCTGAACGGGCACCGCCCAGCAGTAGCTGCGCACCCTCGTTGACGGCATCGCTCACCACCTGCTCCACACGCTCGATCGCCTTGCGGTTGATCAGCGGACCGATCTCGACCCCCTCCTGGTCGCCGCGGCCCACTTTCAGTGCTGCCACCTGCTCGGTGAACTTGGCGACGAATGCCTCCATCACACTGCGCTGAACATAGACACGGTTGGTACAGACGCAGGTCTGACCGGCGTTGCGGTACTTCGACACCAGAACACCTTTAACCGCCGCGTCCAGGTCCGCGTCCTCGAACACGATGAACGGCGCGTTGCCGCCCAGCTCCAGCGAGACCTTTTTCACCGTATCGGCGGCCTGATGCAGGATATGCTTGCCGACCGGGGTCGAGCCGGTGAAGGAGACCTTGCGCACCAGCGGATGGGAGGTCAGCGTATCGCCGACAGCGATCGGGTTAGCGGTGGTGACCATGTTGATCACCCCGGCCGGGAAACCCGCCTCCTCGGCCAGCGCCATCAGCGCCAGCGCACACAGTGGCGTATCCTCCGCCGGCTTCAATACCACGGTACAACCGGCAGCCAGGGCCGGCGCCACCTTGCGCGTGATCATCGCCACCGGGAAGTTCCACGGCGTGATCGCGGCCACTACACCCACCGGCTGGCGGATGGTCACCAGGCGCGAGGTCGGTGACGGCGACGGGATCTGCTCGCCATAGGTGCGCTTGGCCTCCTCGCCGAACCACTCGGCAAAGGAGGCGCCGTAGGCCACTTCGCCGCGCGACTCAGCCAGCGGCTTGCCCTGCTCGGCGGTCATCAACTGGGCCAGGGCCTCCTGATTCTCCATGATCAGCTCGTACCAGCGACGCAACAGCTGGGCGCGGGACTTGGCGGTGGTCTTCTTCCAGCTGGTGAAT
This sequence comes from Marinobacterium ramblicola, assembly GCF_019084545.1. Lineage (GTDB taxonomy): Bacteria > Pseudomonadota > Gammaproteobacteria > Pseudomonadales > Balneatricaceae > Marinobacterium_D > Marinobacterium_D ramblicola. Next base: position 181,446 of record NZ_JAHREP010000002.1, on the reverse strand, counting down.
GCGCGATCCGCGGCCTCGACGGCCGCCGCCGCTTCGGCAGCGCTCATATCCGGCACATCGGCCAGGTGTTCCCCGGTTGCCGGATTGGTCACGGCCAGCGTCTTGCCGGAGGCAGCGCTGACCCACTGGCCATCGATATAAGCCTGGGTACGGATAATTGTGCTCTGCATAGCCCTCTCTCTTTATGGGTTACCTCTGGCAGTCTCATGCTGCCACTTTACCCCATACTAGCACCGGCACCGCCGGTCACAGTTACACGGCTGTAAACGTTCAGTTTCACCGGGTTCAAACTTATCTCGCGATGCGGGACGGAATCAGACCAGGTCAAACTGGCTGCTGGCCTCGGCGATGATATAGCGCCCGATCGGCAGGGCCGAGGTCGCCGCCGGCGAGGGCGCGTTGCATACGTTGATGGTGCGGGCGGTCTTCACGAACAGGAAGTCATCCACCAGCTTGCCATCCCGCGACACCGCCTGCGCCCTGACACCGGCCGGATAAGGGGTCAGATCCGCCTTGGTCAGGCTCGGGCAGTACTTCTGCACCTCCTTCAGATAACCGCCCTTGAACAACGAGTTTTTCAACTCTATCAGGCCGGGCTTCAGGTTCTTGTACAGCACCTTGCGAATACCGGGGTAGCCCAGAGTTTCCAGACTGTCCTTCAACGAGATATCGGTCTTGTTGTAACCCTCCCGTTTCCAGGCCAGCACGGCGTTGGGGCCGACGGTTACCGTACCGTCGATCATCCGGGTCAGGTGCACGCCGAGGAACGGCATCGACGGATCGGGGATAGGATAGATCAGGTGGTTGACGATCTGATTGTGCTGCGACGGCAACAGGTAGTACTCGCCACGGAAGGGGCAGATGCGGAACTCCGGCTCCAGGCCCAGCATCCGCACCACCCGGTCCGCCATCAGGCCGGAGCAGGAGATCAGGTAACGGGCCTGGAACTCGCCCTGGGCGGTGTGCGCACGCAGCTCGGTCGCCGTCTCTTTCAGTGCCGTGACCTCGGCGCCGTAGCGGATCTCGCCACCCTTCTCAGCGAATCTGCGCGCCATCGCGTCGGTCACTTCGCGATAGTTCACGATACCGCTGGAGGGTACGAAGATACCGCCGATGCCGGTGATATTGGGTTCCCGCTCACGCAGCTCTTCGGCACTGAGCCAGTAACGCTCCAGGCCGTTGGCCTCGGTGCGTTCCCACAGCGCCTTCATCCGCTCCAGCTCCAGCGCGTTGGTGGCCACCAACAGCTTGCCGCACTCATCGTAGCGGATACCGTTCTGCTGGCAGAACTCCTTGGTGTTGCGGTTGCCCTCGAGACAGAACCTGGCCTTGAGACTGCCCGGCGTATAGTAGACCCCGGCATGGATAACGCCCGAGTTATGCCCGGTCTGGTGCTGGGCGGCACAAGCCTCTTTCTCCAGTACCAGCACCTTTTTATCCGGATAGCGATCCAGCAACTGCATGGCGGTGGAGATGCCGACGATGCCGCCACCAATGATCAGAAAATCGTACATACTGCCCCCTTCGCCGCTCCTGCGCATAAGCGCCATGGATGGCGGATGGCCGCCCCGCGCGTATGCCGCTTTTGCAGGAGCAAAAAGCGGCCGCGCCTGCGGCATAGCTTAGATCCTGTACATAAAAACCACCGGCATCATGGCCGGTGGTTTAACATGATATCGCGAGTTCGCGCCTAAACTTAGCTGATCGATTACTGGCGCGGATTGCGCAGGGTTTTGGCATGGCTGAAGTAGCCGCGCTGACGCATCAGTTCACGGCGCAGTCCCGGGTGCGCCGTGAACTTGTCGCGCCCGTGCAGCCAGAAGTGGTTGTTGATCAGCAGGAAGCTGCCCACCGGCACCGGTACCGACAGGATCGCCGGACTGCCCTCCAGCGACTCGGAAAGGTCGGTCAGCCAGTTCCCCTCCTCATCGTCCTTGGGCTGCACGAACTGATCGATGTAGGACATGATCGGCTTGCCGCTGCGGTCGATATCGAACACCGAGTGGAACACATCCTGGCGGGTGTTCTTGCTCGGCGGCGCCGACCAGCGCATTTCGCGGTACGCCAGCGGATTGGAGCTGAACCTGTGCAGATCCTCCCAGTCATCCAGGTGCAGCAGCAGGGAGTTGCCACCCACCATGTTCTGCTCGTCGATCTTCAGCATCAGCACGTAGTCGGTATCCTGCTCGACAAAGGTGCCGTCGTTATGCAGCTCCATGACGCGGTGCGCCTGGCGCAGGTAGCTGTCGGAGCTGTCCTGGTTCTGCACCACGAAGCGCGCGTAGTACTGGCCGCTCATGGCATCGAAGTTGGAGCGGCCGAACAGATGCGCCACGGCTGTGGTGAAGCGCACCATATCCTCGGCCTGCTCCACGCTGTCCAGCCCCTCGGGGGTAATCAGCAACGCGCCGGTATCGCGGTTAACCAAGGTCTCGACCAATAGCGGCTGGAGCTGGTTGGCGCACAGGTTATCCAGGATCTTGCCGACCCGGAAACGTAGCATCGACTTGTACTCCAGCGCCTGCACCGGCCAATCGGCGATCGCCTCCAGAAACGCGCTGACAACTGCCGGTTCAAAGCGCAGCTCCAACAGGCGCGGACTGATTGCGGAGGGGCTCAGGGTAAAACCACAGTCGGCACTTTCGGCAACATCGGCGGATTCGATCTTCTCGGCTACAAGGGACATGACGGGACCTCTTTTTTAAGACGCACACTCGCAGAGCATTAATATTTACGTTTCGTAAAAATATCTACATTTTTAAAAAACGTCAACAAATAATCATTTTTGCGGCATTATCTCGACAGTCGCTATAATCGCCTCACCCGTGCAGACAGAGGCCGTCACCGGATGAGCGAAAAAGAGGCAAAGAGCAACCTGGCGGATATCGCCTATGGGTTGATCAAGCGTGACATCACCGAGGGAGCCTTTATCCCCGGTGACAAGTTGCTGATGAGTGCATTGCGTGAGCGCTATGAGATCGGTGCCGGCCCGATGCGCGAGGCACTGTCACGCCTGGTGGCGGAACGGCTGGTAACGGCGGAGAGCCAGAAGGGTTTTCGCGTCGCGCCGATGTCGATCGCGGAGCTCAAGGATATCTACTTCGCCCGTGCGCAACTGGAGGCGATGATCACCGAGCTGGCGGTGGAGCGAGGAGACGAAAGCTGGGAGGCGGGCGTGATCGCCAGCGCCCATACCCTGTCGAAGGTGACCGAGGTGCACAGCGCCGAGGAGATGCTCGGGCTTTGGGACAGCCGACACAAGGCGTTCCACCTGGCGATCGCCAGGGGTTGCGGCTCGGCCAAGCTGCTTGAGCTGCGCCTGACCATGCTGGAACAGGCGGAACGCTACCGACAACTCTGGTTACGCCAGACGGTCTTTTCTGCCGAGGCGCTGGAGACCAAGCGCGAGGAGCATCGCCAGCTTCTCGACGTGCTCCTCTCCGGCGACAGTACCCGGGCGCGGCGAATCATGTTCGAACATATGATGAACCCGGTGCCGATCATCACCGATATCATGGCGGCACGCGGACTTACGAGCGGCGACTGACCCCGTCGGTGTCAGCGCGAGAAAAGTCGATATAGGGCTGGTTGAAGGCGACATCGTTACCCCGCGCGATCTCGAAACACTCCGCCGCGTGTCGTTCGACCAGCTCCACCACATCGGCATCCACCCGTCGACCGGCAGCCATCTCATCCAACACGTCCAGCACCTCGGATAGTTCCAGCCCCGGTCGATAGGGGCGCCGCTGCACCAGCGCCTGGAAAATATCCGCCACGGCGATAATGCGCGCTTCGATACTTAGATCCCTCTCGTGCGGATGGAAAGGATATCCGCCACCGTTGACCCCTTCGCGGTGATAGGCCGCCCACCGGGCCGCATCACCCAACCCCCTGATATGACGGAGTATCTCGTAGGTTTCAAAGCTGTGCTGATGCATGATCGCCCGCTCCGTCGCACTCAAGGGTCCGGCCTTCTCCAGTATGCGGTCCGGGGTATGCAACTTGCCCAGATCGTGCAGCAGGGCGGCGATCTCGATCTTGTCGCACTGCACCTGGGTCAAGCCCCGACGATTCGCCAGATACTTGGCCAGATCTGCCACCCGCAACGCGTGCTTGGCGGTACAGGGGCTTTTCTGATCGACGATGTAGGCCAGGATCATCGACAACTGCTTGAGCTGCTTCAACGTCAACGGCTCGCGCCGCTGCAGATTGCCCATATCCCAGACATAACGGGTGATATGACGATCTTCCAGCGCGATCCAGAACGCTTCGTGCCGCTGAACCCGACTGAACGCATCGACAAACTCAGGGTTGAAGTAGCTACCGGAATAGCGGCGGATCGATGCCAGGATCTCGTCCCGCTCCAGCAGGATGTCCACCCCGTAATGGGGAAAGGCGATCACGTCGATACGGTCGGCCAGGAAGATTAGGTTCGCCATCCGCGCGTCGCGCTCGCTCACCGCCAGGCCGGCAAAGTCGGTCCAATGGGTGTGGTGGTGCAGTACCGGTACGGAAAATCCGGTCAACGGTTTGAAATGGCTCAGTAGCCGATGGCCGATCTCGCAGTGGATATGCGCCTCGTCCCAGTCGAAATGGTTGACCAGGCCGGCATGCATCTGCTCGGTGGATACACCGCAGTCGTGGAGCAACCCCAGCTCGAACAGATACGCCAGCTCCTGCTCGTCATAGCCGAGCTCCTGGCCCAGCTGACTGGCGATAAACGCCACCCGCTTGCCATGGTTGGTATCGTTCATACCGACCAGTGACACGGCGGTTTCGATCGCCATGATCATCTGGCGCAGATCGACACTGAGCGCTAAGTCTGACTGCATTTACCTGCCATTATCCTGTCGACGAAGCCCTCCTGCCCTTGAGGCAAGAGCTGCCCGCCAGCTAGAGGGACTGACATCATCGGTGCGATTCGACAAGCACTCCGATCACTACCGACAATTAAAAGTTAGTCAATCACGCCGCCTGACACCATAGCGCCCCTGGGTTAAAGCCGTCGCCCCTCCAGAAACTGGCGATAGCGCAGGATCTTGACCAGCTTATCGCCCTCAGACCGATACTTATAGTAACGATCCCCCTCCCGAAACACGGGACGACAGGAGAAATCCCTGCCCTCCATACTCAGGCAGATCTGGTTGTCGCTGATCTTCCAGTGCCCCTCTCGCGGCTCCCAATACCGCAGCTGCTCCACCCGCCCATCCGGATGGTAATAACTGAAACTCGTTGCCCCGGAAGAGAGGCTGTAGGACTCGACCGTTTTACCAACGAAAAGCGCCCTGAGCTCCGCCCCGCTGAGCTGCGTCCTGTCACTTTGAGGCTTGATCTGACAACCCGCCAGGACAGCCAACGCCACAGCGCCACCCAACATCTTCCCCCACATCATCCCCTACCCCCCTTGGTGCTGAATAAATTGTTCGATCGGCGGCAACATCAGGCCGCTCTGTGCACAGGCGTCAAAGTCATGGCCTAGCCCCGGCATCAGTTGCAGTAACGCCTGGCTCGTTATGCCAAGTTCGGAACGTCGTCTGTTGATATGCGCGATCCAGGCCTCGATCCGCTCGATTCGGTTACCTCCCTGACAGCGGTCCAGACGGGCGCTCTTGCGCAAGGAAGCATCGCGCTGACAATCCAGCTCGCCGACCAGACCCAGTACCGGCAAGCGTATAAACTCGTCAGCGCGCGGCGTACTCAACCACCGAGGCCAGTTCTTGAGACCGTAAGGATAAGGAATCTCCGGGCTGGGCAGGGTGTACCAACCGGCACTGCATGCACTCAGTGTCGCAATACGCTCCGGGTACAGGCAGGCGTATCGATGCGCGAACTGTGCACCTCCCGAGTAACCGAACAGATGTATTTTCAATTCCGGCAGACTACGAGCGGTCTGCCACACCAGCAGCAGCATACTGAATGCCTGATCAGCCCGGCGCTGACCCGGTTTGGCGGCCAGCCGCTGGTAGTTGGGAAAATGTTCAGTGTCGAAAAGCGGTGCAATCAAGCAGACGCCGAGACGATCCGCCATCGAACGGAATGCAGCTGCCTGGCTCCGGTAGTTGCGTGATATGCCGTGCACCGCAACCAGCAGGCGGTCCGGGCGCTGCTCTACATTAGGCCTGTAGATCAGGCACTTTAGCGACTGAGCCGCTGCCAGGGTCAGTTCGCCCATTTCACCGGGCGCCGGCAGGGTGAAAAACTCAGACGACATATCCGACCTCCATCTCAGACTGCTGGGCAGGCAACCTCAACTGCCGCACACTGAACCCCCGGTCCGCCGTCAACTGCCAGCTCTGGGTACAGTGCGGCTGCAGCTCCGCCAGATTGGTGCAGATCAGGACGCCGCCTCGATACCGGCTCAACACCTCGATCAGCACTGCGATGATCTCCTGGTCCTGATGGGCTTCATGGCTGTCGAGCAGCAGGTAGCGCGGGCGCCGTAACATGGCACGCGCCAGCATCAGGCGATAGCGGTTGCTGCTGGAAAGATTCGCACCGCCTTCGATCAGCGCGGTATCGGGGCTCAGTTCGGCCTCGATCGCGTGTTCCAGGCCGCAGAGCCGGAGTACTTCGGCATAGTAGGTTTCATCGTATTGGCGGCGACCGTAGAACAGGTTGCCGTGCACGGTTCCGCGCAGCAACGGCAGATCGTTGCTCACCAGCGCCACAACCTTGCTCCACGCCTTGGGCTCGATTTTTCGCTGAGACACACCGTCCAGCTCTATGCGACCTTCGATACCGGACTCAAGCCCGGCCAGCATCCGCAACAACGTGGTTTTACCGCTGCCACCGGGGCCGCTCAACAGCACTCGATCCCGCGTATCGAGGGCGGCATCGACCGGCATCAACCGCCCGGGAATTGCGGCGCCGATCAGCGTAAGGGGCGCGCGTTCGCTCCGCCGCATCTTGCCAGACGCCTTGATACGCGGCGGTATCCTGATCGACAGGAAGTGTTCAAGCTTGTCGCTGGCCACCCTGTTCAACGTCCACAGCTCGTAGATGCGACTCAATCGCCGCAGATTGGCCAGCAGGTAGATCGCCGCAATCAGCATCAATGAAAAGTCCGCCTGCGTCAGGATCGACCGGGACACCAGCTGCTGACCGACGAGCACCAAAATCACCAGCGTGATCAGTACCGCCGCCTCGTTGGCGCCACGGAGCAGGCCCGAAACCCGCGCACGACGGTTAAGCGCATCACGCAGGCGGGCGCCCTGGCGATCGAAACGACGACTCTCCCGCCCCAGCTGATTGAACGAGCGCACGACATCGATCGCGGCCAGTTTCTCGGTTACGTTGCGGATCAGATGCGTCCGCTTGAGCCGTGCAGCCTCCGACACCCGGTACAACCGGCGACCCAACCGATAGTTGACGAACACCGACAACAACAACGGCAGAGTGATCGCCGCCACCAGACTCCAGTGCAAAAATGCCAGCGCGATCATCGAAGCGATCAACCAGGTGCCCAGCACCACCATCGGTGCTATGCCCTGAACGATCCAGTTGCGGACCGCACCCATGTCACCGGTCAACCTCAGCAACGTACCCCCTTTGGCGATTCTGCCGTTGTGACGAGCGGGGAGGTTCAAGGCATGCGCCAGTACCATCTGGCGCAGCTCATGTACGTAATCCTGCGCCATCACCTCTGCGGCATAACGCTCGACAAAACGTCCGCAGGCCAGCACAACCAGCGCGAGAAGAATGCCCAGCAGCGGATAGAGGCTATCGCCCGTCGGCGCAGTTCCACCCAGCCGACGCGTGAGCAGAACCAGGGAGGCCAGCGCAGCCGAGAGCATAAGCCCGCTGCAGATCAGCAGACCGAGCAACCTGGCTCTCAGGTTACTCGCCAGCACCGAGGGCAACATCGCCACCTCTGAACAGCGGAGCCAACACCGTTTGAATAACCTCGGCGGTCTGTAACTGGTCCGGCGTAAACACCGATAGCGCCGTCGCCGCCACCACCTCCTGACAGGCGACCGGAGAACGTGTCAGCGCACCGCTGATCGCCAGAATCGGCAGGCCGGCCATCGCAACCCGCTGCGCCACATAGGCGGCAGAAGCGGCATTATCCGCGGCAACCAAAGCACCATCGAAGCGACCGACAAAATCCGGGTCGGCGATCAGTGCCGAGGTTTCCGGCTGCAACACCCCATCGGCAATCTCGATCACCATCACATCGGCTCTGTGCTGCAGTGCCCGCTGCTCGATGCGCGACAATATCTCCAGAATCTGCGTCGGCGTCATGCCCACCGTCGAGGCGTACCCCGCATCGACAAAGTCGGCAACATCGACGGCCCCGGCATCGTGCATTCGCCAGAAATCGGGGCCGGCACCGGTACCGGTCAATTTTGCCCCCTGCACCCGATATCCGGCGTTACTCAGCCCCCTGATCGCGGCGCAGGCCGTGGTGGTTTTTCCGGCATCCATATCACTGCCAAACACCACCACTGCCGGTAGGGCGGAACCCGTCAGCACAGGAGCTGCCGGCAAACGCTGAAACCGTTTCAGGTTCAGCGGGGCGCCTTCGCTATCGACCAGTATCCCCTCGATAAACAGGTCCGTTGCCGGCTTTACCTGAGCGTTGCGATCGGCAACGCGAGCCGCTATGCCACCCGCGGCCACCAGCTGACACTCGCCCAGCTCATGCGGAAGCTCTGCGCGATACTGCGCGGTGGAATACCGGGATCCGGCCGCCAACACCAGCCGGTCACCCGGATACAACCAAACGCGCCTGCCGTAGATATCCTCCAGACGCGCATGCTGGCGGATTCGTTCGACGCGCGCGATCACCAGATCCCCCGCTTCGGGGGCCGCGCCGCCAAAACCCGTTGCCAATGACAGATCGACATTGCGGGTGATGAATGCCCGTTTCGCACCGGCAATCAGATTCGAGATCAACATTTTCTCCCTCTCACATACGGCTCGTGTCGAGCGACCCGCCTCACTAATCACCACACTAGCGCAGCGCCTTGACCAGATCGGCTATGCGCTCATAACTCGCCTCTTGCGGCGACAACAGATACTCCAGACGGGTCACTTCGCTCTCTCTGCCCGGACGCGATACGGTCTCCTTGACCTGGATCCCCGGATCGGGGGCGTAGCTGATCTCCCTTAGCTCCTTGATCTCGCTCCCGGAGGTCGCAGCGAAGCGTGTGCAGCGGTAAAGCTGAACGCCCAGGCTCCTGTCCATCAACGACTCCCGCCCCGTCCCTTCGTAACTGCAGCGCCACTGACGTTGATCACTGGTGCCATCGCTTTTGCGACGATCAACCGTGAAGTCAACGGAGCGCCGATCACCGAAGGGCACCAACTGCGCTACATCTCCCGCTACGACCCGCTGCGTATAGCCACCGCTTTCGGCGGGGAAACGGCGATACTCCAGTGTCGGCAGATAGGGCAGGTAAGACTCCTTGTAGAGTCTTTTCCGCGCGCTTTCCCAAAGCGTCCAATCCGGCCCCTGTTGAACCAGCTTCCTGACCTGTCCATTTGAATAGATCGCCACGGCGCCAAGTGGTAGCTCGCCTGCATAGAGTGGAGCGGCTGTCGAGAGTGCGACGCCTGCCAATATAACGGTTGAGAGTTTCACGCTGCCTATCCCCTTTTTTGCCAAAGGCTAGCATCCCCAAACTTAAGAGAGTCTTAAATTAACCTCACTTAATATAATACTTTCCACCGGTTTCCATTCCCCCACTGTGCAAAAAAAGCCAGACAGGAACGGTTGTGATCCGCTGTAATGGGAACCCGGCAACTATTTCATCTGAAAATCTGACAGGCTGAGCAAGAACCGCAATGGCGGGTAAAAAAAACCGGACCTCCCTGCGGCAGAAGGTCCGGCAATGCACGATGTCAATATCGTACTGGGGGTGATGAGGGCGAAACGGCGTTAAACCCTCAGTTTCAGGCAAACATCTCGCGGGCGATGGCGCTCAGCGTCTCGACGATCTGGTCGATATGCTCTTTTTCGATGATCAGTGGCGGCGAGAAGGCGATGATGTCGCCGACGGCACGCACCGACATCCCCTTCTCGTAGCAACGCTGCATGATCTTCGGACCGACCAGCGAACCGTCCGGCGCGGCGAACTGCACGGCACCGATCAGGCCGTAGTTGCGCACGTCTACGATGCCCGGCTCGCCCTGCAGCGAGTGCAGCGACTCCTGCCAGTAGGCACCGATCTCGCCGCTGGCACGCTCGAGCAAACCCTCTTCGTCGTAGATATCCAGGGTCGCCAGGCCGGCGGCACAGGCGATCGGATGCGCCGAGTAGGTGTAGCCGTGGAAGAACTCGATCGCACCTTGCGCACCGGCATTGATCACGGTATCGCAGATCTCGTCACGCACGAACACGGCACCCAGCGGTATGGCGCCGTTGGTGATCCCCTTGGCGGAGGTGATCATATCCGGCTCCACTTCGAAGCGGTTGGAGGCGAAGGAGGCGCCTAGGCGACCCCAGCCGGTGATCACTTCGTCGAAGATCAGCAGTACATCGTGCTTGGTGCATAGTTCACGCAGCTTTTTCAGGTAACCGATCGGCGGCAATACCACGCCACCGGCGCCGGAGATCGGCTCGACGATCACCGCGGCGATGCTGTCCGGATCGTGGAACTGCAGCAGATTGGCCAGTTCATCGGCCTTCTCGATGCCGTGCTCCGGCAACCCTTTGCTGAAGGCGTTGCGCTGCAGGTCCAGCGTATGCGGCAGGTGGTCGACCGGCAGCAGCGGACCGAACCCCTTGCGGTTCGGGGTCAGGCCGCCGACGGAGATACCGCCGAAATTGACACCGTGATACGCCTTCTCGCGGCCGATAAAGCGGTATTTGCCCTTCTTGCCGCGGGCGTTCTGGTAGGCCAGGGCGATCTTCAGCGCACTCTCCACCGCCTCGGAGCCCGAATTGGTGAAGAACACCCGGTTCAGATTGTCCGGGGTATATTTCGTCAGCCGCTCGGCGAATTCGAAGCCGATATCATGGCCCAGGTTGAACGGCGAGCTGTAATCCAGTTTCATCGCCTGCTGCGCGATGGCGTCAGCGATCTTCTGACGGCCATGACCGGCATTGACGCACCAGAGACCCGCGGTGGCATCGAGGATCTTGCGACCATCCTCAGCGTAGAGCCACATACCTTCGGCCCGCTCGATGATGCGCGGCGCCGCCTTGAATGCCCGGTTCGCGGTGAACGGCATCCAGAAATGATCCATGCTTGTGTAGTTCTTCATCGTACAAACCTGTGCTGCGGTGTTGGGTATTGTGAGTCAGTTGTCATCCAGTCTAGGTCCGGAACCCGCATACGGAAAATGCTGACGATTAAAAGCCCAGGTTTATGCCGATCAAACTTTTGGGGGTCCGGCGTCCCTGCCGGTCGGTCCGTACTCCTGTACGCTGAAGGGATCAGAAGCCCATCGACAGTTCGAGGTAGGCGGTGCGCGGCGCACCGATGTCGATACCGGCGCCGTAGGGCTGGTCCGGGCCGCTCAGGCTGTAGTACTGCTGATCGAACAGGTTTTTCAGACCGAACGCGACCTGGGTGTTGCTGCCCATGCCGGGTATACGGTAGCCCGCGCGGGTATTCCAGATCATGTAACCCGGCATATGACCACGGAAGTAGGTGTCGTCGACCACAGTGAGTGACTCCGTGTTGTCGTTGTCGGTGTACTGGCTGGACTGGGCATAGCCCTCCAGGTTGTAGCTCCAGTCGCCGCGACGGTACTGCGCGCCCAGGTTGGCGGTCCAGTTGGAGTAGTAGGGCAGTTCGTTACCCTTAAGATCCCCCTCCTTGAACTCGGCATAGGTATAGGCCAGGTTACCGTGCAGGTTCAGGTTGGCGGTCAGGTCGTAGGCCAGCGCCATCTCGACGCCGTAATGCTCGGTCTCGCCACGGTTGACGTGGTGGCCGAGGGCATCGCTCCACTGCAGCTTATTCTCGAAGTCGATATGGAACAGGGTCAGCTCCGCGCCCAGGCGACCGCTGCTGTAGCGCCCGCCCAGCTCGACGGTATGGGCGATCTCCGGCTCCAGGTTGTTGTCGGTGGAATCGGAGAGCTGCAGGTGCTGCAGGGTGCCGAACGAGGTGTTGTAGTTGGCGAACAACTGAGTCGACGGCGATAGTCGGTAACCGGCGCTGAGCGAGGGCAGCACTTCGGTGTAGTTCTCCTCGTTGCGGAAGTCGTTGGCGACGTTTTTCTTGATCAGGCTGTGGCGGTACACCTCCACATCCTCCACCCGCACGCCCGGGGTCAGGGTCCAGTCGCCGAAGGCGATACGATCATCCAGGTAGAGCGCGTGGGCCTCGGTGCCCGCCTTGTCCAGAGTGCGCAGCACGCCGGTGACCGTCTTCGGCGAGCTGCCGACGGCGAAGTTGTTCCAGCGGTAGCGGTTCAGGTCGGCCTCCTCGTTGATGTAGCGGTAGCCGACGGAGACTTCGTGGGAGAGGTTTTCGCCTTCGAACAGCTGGGTGTAGCGCGGCTCGATGCCGTAGACATCGTACTCCCGGCCCCACTCGTCGTAGCGCTGACGGGCATCGGGGCTGAACTGCAGGCCGTACAGGCGATAGGTGTTGGCGTAGAAGCCCTGAATCTGGAACTCCTGGGTGTCGCTGAGGAACTGGGTGTAACGCAGCCGCGCTTCGGTGCGATCACCGTCGAAATGGTTGTAGTCGTAGCGCGACTGGTAGGGATCGGCGTCGAACTCGGCCTTGTTGAGGCCACCGGGCAGTTGGGTCTCGGCGTTGAAGTAGCGCAGGTGACCGTCCAGCTTGGCGTCGTCGTTGAGCCAGCTCTCCGCCTTCAGCATCAGGTCGTCGATATCCTCGTCGGAGTTCTCGCGGAAGCCGCTGCCGTGGCTGCCGGAGTAGAGCAGCGCCAGGCCGGTATCCTCGGTGACATGACCGCCGTAGAAGGCGTTGACCTGGCCGCGGATATCACCCTCGCCGTCACCGGTGGCGCCTTCGCCGCGCAGGGTGATCCGCCCTTTTGTCTCCTTGGGGATGGCCGGGGTGACGAAGTTGATGATGCCGCCGACGTTCTGCGGTCCGTAGCGCACGGAGCTGCCACCCTTGACCACGTCGATCGCGCCCAGATTACCCAAGGAGATCGGCGCGATGGAGAGCTGCGGCTGGCCGTAGGGGGCAAACGACAGCGGCATGCCGTCGACCAGAATGGTGGACTTCTCGGAGAAGCGCGCCTTGAGGCCGCGCACGCCGATGCTGAGAGCATGGTTGGCGCCGTAGCTCTCGGACTGGCCGAGCACCTGCACGCCGGGGATCTTGCGTAGCGCCTCGGCGGTGCTGGAGGCACCCGCCTCGTCAAAGCTCTCCTTGCTCAAACGGTAACGCGCGCCGGGAAACTCGCGCACGGTGTTCTCGTCCGCTTCGCCGAGCCAGTCGCCGACCACGGCGAGCGGTGCCAGGGTCGCGCTCTGCGACGGCTGCTCCGCCCAGGCCTGGGGCGCCATGACAGCGAGGATGGCCATATAGAGGGCGCCATGACGGAAGTACTGGCTCGAGCGGTGCCGTTGCAGCCCGGACTGTGCGCCAGACCCGGATCGGGATGGTTGGATATTATTCACTACTGCCTACTCCTACATGCATAACTAAATGCTAATCATTACTATTTGCATAAAGAGCTAGACGTAAGAGTGTCCCCGATACCCAACCCTGTTTCCGAAAAAATGTATAAAACGAATAAAAACGAAGCTGACGATGGTCGCTTCAAGCCGGCAGAAGGGATGCGATCGCCTTCAGGGCTGCAGCAGTTCCCGGCATTTCAGCAGTGCGTTCTTGAGGTGCCTCTCCACCATTGTCTGTGAGATGCCCAGCTCCTGTGCCGCTTCGCGCAGCGTCAGCTCCCGGTAGCGCACCAGCAGCAGCGTCTCCCTGGCTCGCGGCGGCAGTTGGTCGATCGCCTGGCGCAACTGCCGCCGACGCCGCTCCTGTACCAGTAACTCCAGCTGATCGGGTTCGGACGACTCCAGCTCCTCCAGCTCGCTCTCGGACGCGCTCTCCGGTACCCGCCGGCACTGGCGCAGATGGTCGATCGCCAGATTGCCGGCGATGCGGAACAGAAACGCCTTCGGTTGATTGATGCTCCCCAACCCCGGCATCCGCGACAGACGCAGGAAGGTGTCGTGCAGCAGCTCTTCGGCGATATCGGCATCCCTGACCATCGACTGCAGATGCGCCAGCAGCCCGGCACGATAGCGCAGGTACAATGCATCCATGGTCATGGGCTGCAGTTGCACCGGCATATCCCCTGACCATTCATCCCCCTCCTTGAGGCGACCCTGATCCAGGGCCTGATCAAACATTTTTGTCGTCATTCATCCAGCTTGGGTTGGGTATTGGCTGTTGGGAGCGTCTTAGCCTAAACATAATGAGATTGATTCGCAATTTCATTCAGCATCAGATATCGATAACCGCACCGGTCAACAGGGAGATCCGACATGCAGCCACGCTTCGTTATCCTCGCCCACGTCCCCACTGATTCCGTCACCCGGGGTTTCATCCCCGCCATCCGTCGACGCGCCCTGCCGCTGCTGCTGGTGACCGACCAGCCGGAGCGCCACCGCAGGCTGATCGACGACGGTCTGTTGCAGGCCGACGAACTGCTCGCGGCCGACGTGTTCAACCCACTGGCGGTACTGAACGCTCTGGCCGAGCGGCAGATCGCTCCGTTGGCGGTGTTCAGCAACAGCGACCATCTGCAGAGCGCCACCGCCATCGTCGGCAGTTTCTTCGGCCTGCCGGGCAAGGATTGGCGCGCCTGCCTGCGCGCCAAGAACAAGTTGGTGATGCGCCGGACGATAGAGGCCGCCGGGCTGGACAACCCTTGGTTCCGTTGCGTCAGCCGAGTGCAGGAGCTGGATGACGTGCCCCTGCCCTGCATCGCCAAGCCGGTGGAAGGGGTGGCCAGCGAAGATGTCAGCCTGGTGCAGAGCCGGGAGGAGCTGGAACAGGTATGCCGCGCGTTCTGGCAGCGGCACCCAGGCCAGTCACTGCTGCTGGAGGAGTATCTGGCCGGGCCGCTGCACACCCTGGAAACCCTGGGCGACGGCGCGCGGCTGGAGGTGATGGGCAGCTTCGAGACCTTCCTGTCGCCGCCGCCTGCATTCATCGAGCTGGGCCAGCACCTGCAGCGCCGCGCGGCGCCCGAGGTCGAAGCGGTCGTGCTGGCACAGCTGCGTGCACTGGGCGTCGGCTTCGGCAGTTGCCACACCGAGTTCGTACTGACCGAGCGCGGGCCGCGACTGATCGAGGTGAACTACCGCAACATCGGCGACCAGTCCGACTTCCTGCTGGCCCAGGCACTGGATTTCGATCTGTTCGATGCGCTGATCGGCCTCTACCTCGGCGAGCCGCTGCCGACGCTGCCGGAAAGCGCCCTTGGCGCCCGTATCCACTGCCAGAGCGCCGAGCACAGCGGCATCGTCACCCAGGTACCCGAGGCCTGCCGCCTGGAGCGTGACGGCTGCCGTATCGAGTTCACGCCGCTGTGCAAGCTGGGCGAGCGTATCGAACGGCAGCACTCCAACCGCGACTACCTCGGCATCCTGCGCGGTATCGGCCCGAACGACGCCCTGCTCGAGGCCACCCTCAACACCCTGGCCACCGAACTGGCAGTGATCATCGATCCCCTTTCCAACCCGCAGGAAGCCGCCTGATGAACGCCCCGAATCTCACCCTGCAACGACTGACACACAATATCGACGCCGCAACGGCACCGACACGCGCGGAATCCGAAGCCGAACGCAGCTGCATCCGTAACCTGCTCAACTGTTACCTGCGCGAGGTGGCCCGCCCGCGCGGTCAACTGCACGAGCGCCTGGACCCGGTCCTGCGCCAGACGCTGCCGCTGGGCTGGCGCCACGGCCACAGCCGACGACACTGGCTGATGCTGCCGCTGTCGTACACCGGCCGGCAGCTGGTAATTGCGGTCAGCCGTCGCTCGACCACCGGCAACTACCGCTACGCCCTGCCGATACTGGCCCGCCAGACCGATGGCGGCCCGGCGGCCTGGCAGCCGATCGGCGCACGGCAACTGGCACGGGCACTGATCGCCGACCTGAGTCTGGCCGAGGGGGTGCCGTTCAACCTGGAGCTGCTGCAGCAGATCGAGCAGAGTCAGGCGGTGACCCGCGACATCCTCGCCCGGCGTGGGCACCGAGCCGAGCCGTTCGACGACGACCTCTACCGCTACTCCGAGCAGTCCCTCGCCTTCGGCCACCCCTTCCATCCGGCGCCCAAATGCCGCCAGTGGGGCGAACCGGTCAACGAGGCGGACTACGCCCCCGAGTACCGCGGTACCCTGCAACTGCACTGGTTTGGAGTACCCGCCGAACTGCTCAGGGTGGAGACAGTCGCGCCACTGACCCCCGAGCGGCTGCTGGCCGATATCGCGCAGGACGCGCCGCCGAGCGAGCGGGTGGCGATCCCCGTGCATCCGATGCAGGCGCGTTATCTACTGCGACTGCCCGCCATCCGCCGGGCGCTGGCCGAGGGCCTGATCGAGGATCTCGGCCCGGGCGGCGAACCCTACGCCCCCACCGCCTCGGTACGCACCCTGTACCACCCGCAGCGACGCTGGTTCCTGAAGGGCTCGCTGAATATCCGCATCACCAACTGCGTGCGCAAGAACGCGATCTACGAACTGGAGAGCGCACTGGCGATCCAGCGTCGCCTGCAACCCTTGCAGGCGGAACTGAGCGAGCGCTTCCCCGGTTTCCGTCTGCTCGGCGAGCCGGGTTTCCTGACCCTGGAGCTGCCCGGCTGCGATACCGATAGCGACAAGGCGGTGCAGGAGGGGTTCGGTCTGATCGTGCGCGAAAACGTGCACGCCGCGCTGGCACCGGGCGAGCAGGCGATCCTCGCCGGTGCCCTGTTCCAGGAGGGGGCGCCGCTGGCCGACCGACTGCCGATCGCCGACCGCCGCCTCTGGCTGCGAGGTTACGCCGAGGCGCTGATCCCGCCGATGCTGGACGCCTTCTTCCGCCACGGCCTGATCTTCGAGCCCCATCTGCAGAACACGCTGATCTGCCTGCGCAAGGGTTACCCCAGCGGTGTCGCCGTGCGCGACTTCGAGGGGGTCAAGCTGGTGCAGGAGTGCTGGCCGCCGGAGCGCACCCAAGACCTGAGCCCGCGCGCGCGCCGGTCGGTGCTGTACAGCGAGGCGCAGGGCTGGAACCGGGTGCGCTACTGCCTGTTCATCAACAACTTGGCCGAGGCGGTGCACTACCTGTGCAACGACAGCGCACAGCTGGAAGCGGCGCTCTGGCAGACCATCGCCCAGGTGATTCGCGGCTACCGCGACCAGTGCGACCTGCCGCGCGCCCGCGCCCTGCTCGATCCACTGCTCGACGGCGAGCCGCTGCCGAGCAAGACCAACCTGCTGGTGCGCTTCCACAAGCATGCCGACCGTCTGGCCGGCTACGTGCCGGTGGACAGCCCGTTCAACGCCAAGCCCTTCAACCCGGAAACAGGAGCCTGAGATGATCGAGATCCCTCAGGCGGTACACACCGCGGCCCTCGAGCTGCAACGGCAGCAGGCCGATCCATTGGCCGCCTATATCTACGATCTGCCCGCGCTGGATGCCCATCTGCAACGGCTGACGGATGACCTGCCGCCACAGGTGGCGCTGTTCTACGCCGTCAAGGCCAACCCGGACCCGAGGATCCTGCACCGGGTCGCCTCCCGGGTGCACGGGCTGGAGATCGCCTCCGGCGGCGAACTGCAACTGATCGAGCCGTTGCGCGACAGCGGTCCCTTCATCTTCGGCGGGCCGGGCAAGCTGGACAGCGAGATCGTCGCCGCGCTGGCTGCCGGTGTCGATGCCCTGCATGTGGAGAGCGCCGGCGAGCTGGAACGGGTGATCGCCCAGGCCGAATCCGCCGGTCTGGTCGCGCCGGTGCTGCTGCGGATCAACCCGCGCCTGCCGGAGAGCATGCGCACCCGGCTGACCATGGCCGGCTGCGCCACCGCCTTCGGCATCGACGAGGAGACACTGCCGGGCGTGATCGCCCGCGCCCGCGCCAGCCGCTGGGTCGACCTGCAGGGGTTCCATATCCACGCCCTGTCGCACCAGCTGGACGCCGAACGCCATCTGAGCCTGCTCGACCATCTGCTTCGGCTCTGCCTCGATCTGGCCCAGGCGCACGGGGTCGAGCTGCGCACCCTGAACCTGGGCGGCGGCATCGGCGTCAACTACACGGACCCGGCGCAGCAGTACGACTGGTCCCGCTTCGCCGCCGGGCTGCATGAGCGGGTAGAGCAGCCCGCGCTGCGCGATATCCGCCTGCGCTTCGAAATGGGCCGCTACCTGACCGCCTTCTGCGGCTACTACCTGATGGAGGTGATGGACCTGAAACGCAACCACGGCGAGCAGTTCGCCATCTGCCGCGGCGGCAGCCACCAGTTCCGCCTGCCTCCGGCGCAGGGCCATAGCCACCCCTTTGTCTGCCTGCCCGGGCAGGGCAGGCACCCCGCCGGCCGGACGCTGCACAACGTCAGCCTCAGCGTCGCCGGGCAGCTCTGCACGCCCAAGGATATTCTGGCGCGGCAGGCCGAGGTGGAGCGCGTCGCCGTCGGCGACCTGCTGCTGTTCCCGCTCGCCGGAGCCTACGCCTGGAACATCTCGCATCAGAACTTCCTGTGCCACCCGGCACCCCTGTTCCATTACCTGGATGAGGATTTGGATATGAGCCTGGAGGAAAGCCGATGAACGCCATCCTGCCCGATATCGCCCCGGGATCCGAATGGCTCGCGCCCGGTCCGGCCGACCATGCCCAAGCGGCGCGCAACGGCCTGTTCCGCCTGCTGCGCAGCCTGCTGCGCGAACAGCTGCTGCCGATGATGTTCGCGGCCGACGGCACCGCCGATCTGAGCCTGCATGGCGACAGCGGGTCGCTGCGGCTGGTCGCGCCGCGCTTCAACAGCCTGGATGCGCTATGCGACTTCGACGCCCTGATCCGGCAGCCGCTCGATGCCGCCCCCGAACCGCTGCAGGACCCGCTCGAGGCGCTGCAGTGCATCCTCGCCCTGCGCCGTGACGGCGCCGACCCCGCCTGGCAGCGGATCGCCGACGAACTGGCCAACGGCCTGCACAACGAAGCGCTGACGCTGTGTTGGCGACGCCATCAGGACCAGGCGATCGCGCAGCGCTGCGCCCGGGAGGGGATCGACAACCTGCTCGACTGGGCTCGACTGGACGGCGGCAACGCCGGCATCCGCCTGGAGCAGTGGGCGGCGGTGGGCCACCCCTACCACCCCGGCAGCAAGACCAAGCTCGGCCTGAGCAGCGACGAGGTCTGGCGCTACGCACCGGAGTTCGCTCCCGCGGTGCCGCTGGTGCTGATCGGCGTGCACCGTTCGCTGGCCCGGGTCGGCACGATGATCAAGGGGCTCGACTACCGACGCTGGTTCGCCCTGCACTACCCGGACTGGTTCGCCCGCTGGCAGCAACAGTTGCCGGACCAGGAGCACTACCTGCCGCTGCCGGTCCACCCCTGGCAGTTGGAGCACGATCTGCCGCAGCGCTTCGCCGACGAGTTGAACAGCGGTCTGATCCGCGTCACCGAGGCGCGCTACCACGCCGCGCCCACGCTCTCCTTCCGCACCCTGGCACCGGGCACCGCGGAGCAACCACCCTATATCAAGCTGCCGGTGGCGGCACAGATGACCAGTTCGGTGCGCAACCTGTCCACCCCCTCGGTGGTCAACGCCCCCCGCATCTCCGCGGTGCTGCAGGATATCCTCAACCAGCGCCCGGATATCGCGGCGGCGCTGCGCTGCCAGTGGGACGAGTTGGGGCTGCACCTGGACGTCGACCACGAGGATCGCGACGATGCCCGCTACCTGGCGGTGCTGTTCCGCCGCAATCCCTGCCGCCTGCTGGCCGATCACGAGCAGGCGGTGGTACTGGCGGCGCTGTTCGTGACCTCGCCGCTGTCCGGCGAGCCGCTGCTGCTGGAGCTGATGCGCCAGGCGGGCGTGAGCGACCGGGAGAGCGCCACGGCCTGGTTCGGGCGCTACTGCGACCGCCTGTTCGCCGGGGTACTGAACCTCTACCTGGACTACGGCATCGCGCTGGAGGCGCACCAGCAGAACCTGATGCTGGTGCTGGACCGGCAGGCGCAGCCGGTCGCCTTCCTCAATCGGGATGTGGGCGGCATCTGCATCCACTGCCCGACCCTGGCCGCACGCGGCTGGCCGGTAGAATTCATGCCCGCCGCGACCCTGGTCGAGGATCGCGCCCAGGCGCGGGTCAACATCTTCCACGCCGTGTTGCAGAGCAATATCGGCGAGTTGATCGAGCTGCTCGACGGCCGCTTCGGGCTCGACGCCCGGCAGCTCTGGTATGATGTCGCCCGGCTGCTGGAACGCTATCTGGACGACTACAGCCTTCGCTACGGCGATGCGGCCCGGCAGCAGGAGCACCAGGCGTTCTTCGAGCAGCCCTGGCCCGCCACCGCGTTTATCCGCATGCGACTGCAGGACCAGTCGCGGCATGCGGTCTGCAACCCTATCCCCAACCCGTTTCAGAGAGCACTGACACCCGCAGATGAATGATTGGCAACAACAGGTACGACTGCTCTGGTGGAGCCAGTTGATCGCCGTCGCGGCGATGGAGATGAGCGAACCCTTCTGGCCGCTGTTCCTGCGTCAACTGCAGGGGGTGGAGCCGGAATCTCTGGCGTTGTGGAGCGCGCTGATCTACGGCGCGCCGCTGCTGGTGGCCGGGTTCGCGGCACCGGTCTGGGGGCGGCTGGGCGACCGCTTCGGCCACAAGCCGATGGTGCTGCGCTCGATGCTCGGCCTGATGCTGACCCAGGCGCTGCTCTACTTCAGCAGCAGCCTGTGGGAGGTGCTGCTCTACCGCCTGTTGCAGGGCGCGCTAGCCGGCATCATCACCGCCGCGCTCTGCTTCGCCACCGCCGTCGCGCCGCAGGAGAGGCGCGCGTCGGTGGTGGGCAGGCTGACCGCGGCCACGGCCGCCGGCGCCATAATCGGCCCGGTGGTCGGTGGTGCGCTGGTGCAGTGGCTCGACTACCGCGCCATCTTCCTCGGCGGCGCCGTCATCTGCCTGCTGCTGACCCTGCTGCTGGCGCGGCGGTTGCGGCACGACGGCGGCCGCAACAGAGCCACACCGGAAGTAACCTCCGGTTCCGCCACCCTGCAGGGCGGCCTGCCGATGCTGGTGCTGTTGCTGCTCGTCATCCTGCTGCTGCAGAGCGCCAAGGCGATGCCGAACTCCTTCTTCGCCCTGTTCGCCGAGCAGCAGCTCGGCAGCACGCCACTGCTGACCGGGCTGCTGTTCAGCGCGGCGGGCTTCGGCATGATGCTCAGCGCCTCACGCTGGGGGCAGCTGTTCGACCGCCTGAGCCCGGCCACCGGCCTTGCCCTGCTCGGCGCCATCGCACTGACGGCGGCCGCCTGCTATCTGGCCCACCTGCACAGCGGCTGGCTGCTGCTGTTGGCGGTGCGCTTCGCCTGGGGTGTCTGCCTCGGGGCGATGCTGCCGATGGTGCAGGCAACGCTGATCCGCCTCGCCGACAGCGGCCGCAACGGTCGACTGATCGGCACCGCACAAAGCTGCATCCGCTTCGGCAACCTGGCCGGGGTCGGCGGCGGCGCCCTGCTGATGAGCCAATGGAGCTACACCGGCGGCTTCCATGGCGCCACGCTAGCCTACCTGCTCGCCGCCGCCGTGTTGCTGCTGGCCTGGTCGCGACTGACGCAGCGGGTTTCGCGCCAGGCTACCGCCGGGTCGGAGGGGAGTGCCCGCTAGTCGGCACTCCTTCCTCCGCCCTCCGACACTAGAACTACCCACCTACCCTTTTCGGCGCATTCTGCCCCCCTATCACTGACCTATCCAGAAAGGTCAGTAAGCCCTGCTCTTACCTTTACCTCTCATTCGATTTGCAAATGATATTTACTATCATTTGCATTCAGTTTAATATTTCGGTCCCTTTGATTTTCAGCAGCACCGGACGCTCATTTTTTGCCGTTTAAAAAAAAGAGGATGCATATGAACAGAGATGCCAAGTTTCGGGCACTTCTCCCCCTGATACTCGCCGCGCCGGTCATTGCGCAAGGTGCCGAATCGTCCGAGGCGGTCACCCTGGACACCATGGTGATCGAGACCTCCCGCGCCAAGACCGAGCAGGATAAGTCGCCCCAGGTGGTCACCGTCATCACCCGGGAACAGATCGAAAAGCAACTGGCGATCTCCTCCGATTCATCCGAGTTGCTGAGCAGTCTGCTGCCCGCCTACACGCCGAGCCGCCAGAAGATGACCGCCAGCGGCGAAACCTTCCGCGGCCGTACGCCGCTGCTGATGATCGACGGCGTGCCTCAGTCCAACCCGCTGCGCGCCACCGGCCGTGAGGGGCATACCATCGACTTCTCGATGGTGGAGCGGATCGAGGTGATCCACGGCGCCAGTGCGCTGCACGGCCTCGGTGCCACCGGCGGTATCATCAACATCATCACCCGCCGTCCCGAGCAGGGGCAGGTCAATCAGCACGTCTCCGTGCAAGCCACCCTGCCCACCTCCAACGCGGGCTCCGATACCCTCGGCTACAAGACCGACTACCGGGTGGACGGCACCTCCGGCAATGTCGATTACCTGTTCGGCCTGAGCCATGAGGATCAGGGCCTGTTCGTCGACGGCAACGGCGACCCGATCGGCGTGGACAACACCCAGGGCGACCAAATGGACACCAGGTCCTACGACCTGATCGCCAAGCTCGGTTACTGGCTCGATGACGACAAGCGTGTCCAGGGCAGCGTCAACCACTACCGGATCAAGAGCAACCACAACTACGTCAGCGTCACCGGCGATCGCGATGCCGGTATCCCCACCACCTCCGAACGCGGCACGCCGGAGGGCGACGCGCCGTTCAATAAGGTGACCACCTCCAGCCTGACCTACGAAGACTTCGACCTGAACGGCATGGAGCTGTCGGCACAGCTGTTCAACCAGCAGTTCGAATCCCTGTTCGGCGCCACCCTCACCTCTACCTTCCAGGACGCCTCCATCGCTCCGGTCGGCACGCTGTACGATCAGTCTCGGGTACTGGCCTCCAAGTGGGGTACCAAGATCAACCTGACCAAGGACGATCTGTTCGACGACCGTCTGAAGGTGACCGGCGGTTTCGACATCCTGTTCGACCAAACCGAACAGGATCTCTACCAGACCGACCGCACCTGGGTGCCGGAGGTGAACTACACCAACTACGCGCCCTTCGTGCAGCTGGAGCTCCAGGCCACCGATGCATTGGTGCTGCAGGGCGGCGTGCGCCACGAAATCGCCAAGCTGGAGGTCGATACCTACACCACCCTGGCCTCGGCCAACGGCGTCACCGTCGACGGCGGCAGCCCCGAGTTCGAAGAGACGCTGTACAACGTCGGCGCCGTCTACAATCTCACCCCTGCACTCAGCCTGTTCGCCAACTACTCCGAAGGCTTCGGCATGCCCGACGTCGGCCGGGTACTGCGCGGCATCAAGACCGCGGATCAGGATGTGGATACCTTCCTCGACCTGCAGCCGATCGTCACCGACAACATCGAGGTGGGTACCCGCTTCAAGCGCGACAAGCTTGATCTCGAGCTGAGCTACTATCGCTCCGACTCCGACCTGGGCAGCCGTCTCGAACGGATCGACGACGTCTACTACGTGCGCCGCGAGAAAACCCGGATCGACGGTGTCGAAGCCTCGCTGGGCTACCGCGTCAACGATCTGCACAAGGTCAAGCTGGCCTACTCCTACATCCGCGGTCGCTACGACAGCGACGACAACGGCACGCTGGACGCCAAGCTGAACGGCCTCAACATCGCGCCGAACCGCCTGATCACCTCCTGGTCGGCGAACTGGAACGACAGGCTCGATACCTTCCTGCAGGCCAACTACGCCTTCGATCGCAGCTTCGACAACCCGAATCTGGAGTTCGACGGCTACCTGCTGGTCGATGCCTCGGCCGGTTACAAGCTGCCGCACGGCCAGCTGAACCTGTCAGTGGCGAACCTGTTCGACAAGGAGTACATCACCTACTACTCGCAGAGCGCGCTGGCAAACGACAACCGCTACTTCATGGGTAGAGGCCGTACCCTGACCCTGGGCTACTCGCTGGATTTCTAAGCGTCTCGCTCGCACACCGGACTCTGCCGCTCCCCTTCGCGGCAGAGTTTTTTTATGTACAGGAAGTACGGTATGCCGCGAACGCAGGGATGCGCAGGAGCGGCCATGTTTACGGCAATGGAGCATTTCCGACCCAGGAATGAACGCATGACGAAGACGAGATTCGATCCCGCCCGCCGCCGCACGCTGCTGCAGCTCGGGCTGGGCCTGCTGGCCTGCGGCGGGCCCGGCATCGCCTTGGCGGATACCGAACCCCGCCCGCTGCGGGTGATCACCCTGTTCCAGGGCGCCACCGACTGCGCGGTGGCGTTGGGTATCGTCCCCTGCGCCACGGTGGAGTCCTGGACCGAGAAACCCATCTACCGCTATCTGCGCCCCTCGCTGCAAGGGGTGCCTCAGGTGGGGCTGGAGACCCAGCCCAGCCTGGAGGATATCGCCCTGCTCGAGCCCGACCTGATCGTCGCCTCCCGCTTCCGCCACGCGCGCATCGCGCCGCTGCTGCGTCAGCTCGCACCGCTGGTGATGCTGGATCAGGTGTATGAGTTCAAGCAGACCCTGGCGCTGATGGGTCAGGCGCTGCAGAGGCAGCGGCAGGCGCAGACACTGCTGACGGGTTGGCAACGGCGGATCGACCGTCTGCGCGACAGGCTGCAACGGCACTTCGCCGGGAGTCGACCGCTGACCGTATCGGTACTGGATATCCGCGCCGACCATATCCGCAGTTATCTGCCGGGCAGCTTCTCCGGCCGCGTGCTGAGCGAGTTGGGATTCGACTGGAGTGCGGCCGCCCGTAGCGCCGACGGGGTGTCGATCAAGATCACCAGTCGGGAGAGCCTGCCGGTGGTCAACGCGGATATTTTCTTCCTCTTCCTGCGCGCGGACAGCCCGTCGATACACCAGCACTATGCCGCGCTAACGGCACATCCGCTGTGGCAGCGAATGCGCGCACCGCAACAGGGCCGGGTCTACCGGGTCGACGGCGTGGCCTGGAGCCTGTCCGGCGGCCTCCTCGGTGCCAACCTGATGCTGGATCAGATCGAGCGTCTGGTGATCGAAGGCCCGGTGATCGACGGAGAGACGGCATGAGCCCGGCCCTCAAACTGAGCACGGCAGCGGGCCTGCTGCTGTTCAGCATGCTGCTGAGCCTGATGACCGGCGCAAGCTGGATCGCGCCGGGGGAGGTGCTGGATGCCTTTATCCACCCCGACCCGATGAACATCGACCACATCCTGGTCTCGACCACACGGCTGTCGCGCACCCTGATAGCGGTATCGGTGGGCGCCTCGCTGGCGGTGGCGGGGGCGCTGATGCAGGCACTGACCCGCAACCCGCTGGCCTCCCCCGGCCTGTTCGGCGTCAACGCCGGTGCCGCCTTCTTCATCATCCTGTTCAGTTCGCTGTTCTCCCTCGCCTCGCCGCAATCCTGGATCTGGTGTGCCTTCCTCGGCGCCGCGCTGGCCGGTGCCCTGGTATGGCTGGTCGGCAACCTGGGCCAGGGCCGCCTCAACCCGCTGCGCCTGGTGCTGGCCGGGGCCGCGATCACGGCGCTGTTCTCCGCCTTCAGCCAAGCCTTGCTGGTGACCGATCAGCAGGGGCTGGACACTGTGCTGTTCTGGCTGGCTGGCTCGCTCAGCGAGCGCGATCTGGCGCTGGTCGCGCCGCTGCTGGCGGGCAGCCTGGCGCTGCTGCTGGTGGCGCTGCTGTGTGCCAGCCAAGTCAACGTATTGAACGCGGGCGAGGAGATCGCCACCGGGCTGGGCCAGCGGCTCGGTCTGGTCCGGCTGCTGCTGAGCCTGCTGATCGTCGCCCTGGCCGGCAGTGCCGTGGCGCTGGCCGGCAATATCGGTTTTATCGGTCTGATGGTGCCGCATATGGTGCGCCGGTGGCTGTCGATCGATCACCGCCGTCTGCTGCCCGGCTGCGCCCTGGTCGGCGCCATTCTGCTGCTGTTGGCGGATATATTCGCGCGGGTGGCGATCCTGCCGCAGGAGGTGCCGGTGGGCGTGATGACCGCGCTGTTCGGGGCGCCGTTCTTCATCATCCTGGCCCGCCGGAGAGGTCGACGTGAGTAAGCAACTGACCTGGCGCATCGGCCCCGTCTCGCGACGCATCGATCCGACCACCCTGCTGCGGCTGGCACTGGCGCTGCTCGCTACCCTGCTGGTGGTGATGCTGTCGCTGTCACTGGGCAAGGTGCCGCTCTCGCCGCTGCAAGTGGTGCAGCTCCTGCTGTCCGGGCAGGGCTCTTCGCAGGGTTCCGGCCTGAGCTTCATCGTCGAGCAGCTACGCCTGCCGCGCACGCTGATGGGGCTTCTGGTGGGCGCGGCGCTGGGCCTGTCCGGCCTGATCCTGCAAAGCATCGTGCGCAACCCGCTGGCCTCCCCCGATCTGCTGGGGATCTCCAGCGGTGCCGGGGCGGCCGCGGTGTGTTACCTGGCCTTCTTCAACCTCTCGCTTGGGCCTGGCTACCTGCCGCTCGCGGCAATGGCCGGTGCCGGACTGGCAGCATTAGCCGTGTACCTGCTGGCCTGGAAACAGGGCACCACGCCGTTGCGTCTGGTGCTGGTCGGGGTCGGAGTATCCGCGCTGCTGAGTGCGGCGACCACCTTCCTGCTGGTGTTCAGCCCGCTGATGACCACTCTTTCCGCCTATGTCTGGCTCACCGGCAGCGTGTTCGGCGCCACCTGGGATGACACCCTGGCGCTGGGCGGCTGGTTGCTGGCGCTGCTGCCGGCCCTTGTCTGGCTGGCGCGCCAGGTGGTGGTGCAGCAGTTGGATGACGCTCTGGCGCTGGGCATCGGCGTGCGGGTGCAGTGGCTGCGCGCCTGGCTGCTGCTGGTCAGCGTGGCGCTGGCCGGGGCCGCCATCGCCTGGGGCGGCGCCATCACCTTCGTCGGTCTGATCGCGCCCCATATCGCCCGCAAACTGGTGCCGCCCGGCTTTGGCGGCCAGACGGTGATGACGGCACTGACCGGGGGGATGCTGGTGATGCTGGCCGATCTGATCGGACGCACCGCGTTCCTGCCGCTGGACCTGCCCGCCGGTATCTTCGTCGCCGCGCTGGGCACCCCGTTCTTTCTCTATCTATTAATCAAGCAACGACATTAAGGACGCCGAACCATGACAGCGATCGCAAGTCGCGGCCTGACCCTGAGCTACCAGCGCCAGGTGATCATCGATGACCTGGACGTCGCACTGCCCAAGGGCGAAGTCTCGGTGCTGATCGGCGGCAACGGCAGCGGCAAAAGCACGCTGCTGAAATCCTTCGCCCGCCTGCTCAAGCCGCAGCAGGGCACGGTGCTGCTCAACGGCAGCGACATCCAGCACAAGGCCACCGCCGAGGTGGCGCGGGAGTTGGCGATTCTGCCGCAGATGCCGAGCCCGCCGGAGGGGATCAGCGTGCGCCAGCTGGTGAGTCTGGGCCGCTACCCCTATCAGAACTGGCTGCAGCAGTGGTCGGTGCAGGACGAAGCGATGGTCAACCACGCGCTCGAGCGCACCGGCATGTCGGCGCTGGCGGAGCGGCCGGTGGACGCCCTGTCCGGCGGCCAGCGCCAGCGCGCCTGGATCGCCATGACCCTGGCGCAGGATACCGACACCCTGCTGCTGGACGAGCCGACCACCTTCCTCGACCTGGCCCACCAGATCGAGGTGCTGGACCTGCTCAAGGAGCTGAACCGGCACGAGGGCAAGACCATCGTCATGGTGCTGCACGACCTCAACCTGGCCTGCCGCTACGCCGACCATATGCTGGTGGTACACGACCGCACCGTGTTCGCCAAAGGTAAACCCGAGGCGATCCTGACCGAGCAGCTGGTGAAAACCGTGTTCGACCTCAACTGCCGCATCATCCCGGACCCGTTCTTTGCCACGCCGCTGTGCATCCCGTTCGGACGGGAGTTGCCGCCGTGATAGCGGCGGCGTTCACCGCGCAGGAGTGGGCGGTACTGACCGGGCCGTTGCGGCTGAAACCGTCCGGCGAGCGGGACCGACATTCGCTTAGCGTCGCGGAGTTGTTGAACGAGGAGTGTTGCGAGCGGCTGCTGAGCGAGCTTGCGCCGCTCATTCGCGCGCCCTCTTCGGCGATCGCCGCTTCGCTGCTGGCCAAGCGGCTGGCGTTCCTGGCCACCGGCGCCTGCCTGTACGCCATGTCGGCCTGCGACAAGGGGCTGCGGCTGACGCCGGACAACTGCCTGATCGAGTATGGCCACGACGGCAGGCTCTGGACCTCATCGATGCCGCTGCACGACCTCGACCCCATCGGCTACGCCGACGGCGAGCGTCCGCTCTGGCGCGAGAACCTGGTGCGCACTCTGTTCGCCGAGTTGCTGGCGCCGGTGTGGCACACCCTGCATCGCGTCGGGGGCATCTCGCCGCGTGTGCTGTGGGAAAATACCGCGGTGCGGGTCTATTCACTGTATGACCGCAGACTGGCCGAGATCGAAACGCCCTGCATACGGCAGCGCTGCGACGACGATTTCGACTGGCTGCTGCACCGGGCGGAACCGGCGCTGTTCGGCCTCGACCATAACCCGCTACAGCGCTTCCGCCGCGACCCGACCCAACTGAACGGCCGCGAGGTCCGCCTGCGTCGGACCTGCTGCCTGTACTACAAGACCACCGATCCGGTCGAATATTGCGGCACCTGCCCGCTGTTACGCCGGAAGGCTCTCCCGCCCGGACAACCATAATCCGGCCGCCTTTCCGATTCCGCTCAGTTTGATTACCATGCTTGCAGCAGAGCGCAGGAGCCCCGGCATAAGATGACTTCACGTAAATACTGGCTCGGCCAGGTAGGCGATTTCGAGCTCAAGCAGCTCAGGGTATTTACCACCGTGGTCCAGTGCGGCGGCTTTTCCGCGGCCGAAGCGGAGCTCAATATCACCCGTTCGACCATCAGTATCCATATCGCCAACCTGGAGTCCCGCCTCAACCTCAAGCTGTGTCACCGCGGCCGTGCCGGTTTCGCGCTGACCGAGGAGGGCCGGATCATCTACGAGTCGGCGAAAAAGCTGTTCGACTCGGTGGAGGAGTTCCGCGCCACCGTCAACAATCTGAATGCCACCCTGTCCGGTGATCTGCGATTGATCTTCTCGGATACGGTCAGCGGCGATCCACGTCTGGGTCTGCCCGAGTTGATCAACCGGATCAATGAACTGGCTCCAGGGGTCTATATCACCGTCGATGTCGCGTCGATGTCCGAGATCGAGCAGATGGTGATCAACGAGGAGGCGGAAGTCGGCTTTATCCCCCTCCATCGTCACATCGAAGGGCTGGAATATATCCCGCTGTTTTCCGACAACTGCTACCTCTACTGCCATCGCCGCCACCCGCTGTTCTCGGTGCCGGATAGCGAAATCACCGACCAGCTGATCGACAGCCACCCGTTCGTACAGGCGGGCCTTAAACCGCACAAGGATGCCGCGAGCCTGATCGAGCAGATGGAGCTGCGCGCCACCGCCTACTATTACGAAACCCGCCTCGCGCTGATCCGCTCGGGACGTTACCTGGGTTTTCTGCCCGAGCACTATGTTGCCAATACCGCAGAGGCGGGCGAGCTGAGAGCCCTGCGCCCGGAGCGTAACATCTACTCCCTTGAGTTGGGTGCGATCGTGCGTAAATCGGCCCGTGCCAACAAAGCGCGCGACCTGTTTATCGATTTACTACAGGAAAAACTGCAGATCGCACCGGACCGAGCAGAAAAAAACGCCTAATAATGACCAATTCACGAAAACCTGCCTATACCGACAAAATTTTTCTGTGTAATAATCACCAAGTTTGACTAACTTGCTAACCATTGGCCGAACTGTTGTGGTTCGGCATATAAAATGGACGAAGGGGAAAATAAGATGGCGAAAAGCTTCAAGCGTTTTAGCAAGACTCTTCTGGCGGCAGCAACCGCGCTGACCATTGCCGGAACCGTGCAGGCAGAGACTCTGAAAATCGCACTGGCAGGTCCAGCCACTGGCCCGGTCGCCCAGTATGGTGATATGCAGAAGATCGGCGTCCTCGCCGCTATCGAATACCTGAACGCCAACGGCGGCATCAACGGCATGGATGTGGAAGGCGTGATCTATGACGACGCCTGCGATCCGAAACAGGCCGTGGCCGTAGCCAACAAGATCGTCAACGACGGTATCACCCACGTTGTCGGCCACCTCTGCTCCAGCTCCACCGAGCCCGCCTCCGACATCTATGAGGAGGAAGGCGTGCTGATGATCACCGCGGCGTCCACCTCTCCGACCATTACCGAAAAAGGTTACGGCATGATCTTCCGTACCATCGGTCTGGATAGCCTGCAGGGCTCAATGGCAGCGCAGTACATCCTCGACACCGCCAAGCCTAAAACCATCGCCGTGATTCACGACAAGCAGCAGTATGGTGAAGGCCTGGCCACCGTTGTCCGCGATGGTCTGAAAGCAGCGGGCGTGGAACCGGTGATGTTCGAAGGCGTGACCGCCGGCGACAAGGACTTCTCCGCGCTGATCGCCAAGCTGCAGAAAGCGGATGTGGATTTCATCTACTACGGCGGTTATCACCCGGAGCTGGGGCTGATCCTGCGTCAATCGGCTGAAAAAGGCCTGAAAGCCCAGTTCATGGGTCCTGAGGGTATCGTCAACTCCGACCTGGCCAAGATCGCCGGCGACGCAGTTGAAGGCGTACTGGCCACCGCACCGAAAGCCTTCGACCAGAACCCGGAAAACGCCGAGCGCGTAAAAGCGATCGAAGCCAAGGGTGAAGATCCCACCGGTCCGTTCGTGTTCCCGGCCTACGCCGCGGTCCAGATCATGGCGGATACTATCAAGGCGATCGACAGCACCGACGCTATGAAGATGGCCGAGTACATCAAAGCCAACACCTTCGATACCGCTATCGGTACCGTCAAGTATGACGACAAGGGCGACCTGACCGAGTCCACCTTCCTCGTCTACCAGCTGCACGCCGACGGATCCAAAACGCCCGCTCAGTGATCCTGAGTCGCGTTTAAACCCTGAACCCGGATACCCCTGTGCCAACAGCGCAGGGGTATCGTTTTATCTATCTGGTAAGTATCGATGACTGAAGCCAGCCTCTACCTCCTGCAGCAGATCATCAATGGACTGACTATCGGCTCGACCTATGCCCTGATCGCCATCGGCTACACGATGGTCTACGGCATCATCGGCATGATCAATTTCGCCCACGGCGAAATCTATATGATCGGTTCCTACGTCTCCTTTATCGTGATCACCGGCCTGTTGGCGATCGGAAGTTTCGTCCTGCCGCTGGTCCTGTTTATCGCGCTGGTGGTCGCCATGCTGATCGCCAGTACCTACGGCTGGACAGTGGAGCGCGTCGCCTACCGGCCGCTGCGCGGTTCCAACCGTCTGATCGCGCTGATCTCGGCGATCGGCATGTCGATTTTCCTGCAGAACTATGTCGCCCTGTCCCAGGGCTCACGTGATGTCGCCCTGGCGCCGCTGATCTCCGGCAGTGTACTGGAGCTTGGTTCGCTGGAAACCTTCGAAGTTACCCTGTCCTGGATGCAGTTGCTGATCTGGGTGGTGACGCTGGTCACCATGACCGCATTGACCCTGTTTATCTCCCGCTCCCGCATGGGTCGGGCCTGTCGTGCCTGCGCAGAAGACCTGGGAATGACCAACCTGCTCGGCATCGACACCAATCGCATCATCTCGCTGACCTTCGTCATCGGGGCGGCGCTGGCGGCGATCGCCGGACTGCTGCTCGGTCTCTACTACGGTGTGATCAACCCGTTCGTGGGTTTCATGGCCGGTCTGAAGGCGTTCACCGCCGCAGTGCTCGGCGGTATCGGCTCGATTCCGGGCGCCATGCTGGGCGGTCTGATCCTGGGTGTTACCGAGGCGTTGACCGCCGCTTACTTCCCGTCCGAGTACAAGGACGTGGTGGCGTTTGGACTGCTGGTAACCATCCTGCTGTTCCGCCCCACCGGCATTCTGGGTAAACCGGAGGTGGAGAAAGTCTGATGCGCGGTTCACTTTATAACGCAGTTTTCGCTGCCGGCATCACCCTGGTGCTGGCGTGCCTGATGCTGGGCGTCAGGCTCGGCGCCGAAGGCACGACCCTGACCGTGTACGGTGCGGGTGCCGACCGCTGGGAGTGGATCCTGGCCGGTGTTGGCCTGGTTTTCCTGAGCCAGCTGTTTTCGACGCAGTTGGGCAGATTGTCCAGCCGCATTCCGAGACCTGATCTGGGAACGCTCAAGCCGCAGGAGGCGACCTGGAAAGCGATCAAGCCCTGGCTGCTGGCGGCACTGGTGGTCGGCCTGCTGGTCTGGCCTTTCATGGTCTCCCGTGGTGCGGTTGACCTGGCCACGCTGACGCTGATCTACATCATGCTTGGCCTGGGGCTAAACATTGTCGTCGGTCTGGCCGGACTGCTCGATCTCGGCTACGTCGCCTTCTACGCCGTCGGCGCCTATACCTATGCCCTGCTGTCGGAGTATTTCGGCTTCTCCTTCTGGGCCTGTCTGCCGATCGCGGCACTGCTGGCGGCGGCGTTCGGCTTTATTCTCGGTTTCCCGGTGCTGCGCCTGCGCGGTGACTACCTGGCGATCGTGACCCTCGGCTTCGGTGAGATGATCCGTATCCTGCTCAACAACTGGACCAGTATCACCGGCGGTCCCAACGGTATCTCGGGCATCGAAAAGCCGACGCTGTTCGGACTGGAGTTCAGCCGTCGCGCCAGCGAGGGTACACAGACCTTCCATGAGTTCTTCGGTATCGAGTACAGCAGCGGGCAGAAGGTGATCTTCCTCTACCTGATCGCGGTGCTGCTGGTCATCGTCGTTATCTACCTGATCAACCGACTGATGCGCATGCCGATCGGCCGTGCCTGGGAGGCGCTGCGCGAGGATGAGATCGCCTGCCGCTCATTGGGTCTTAACCGTACCGTGATCAAGCTGTCGGCGTTTACGCTGGGCGCGTCGACGGCGGGCTTTGCCGGATGTTTCTTTGCCGCTCGCCAGGGCTTTATCAGCCCCGAGTCGTTCATCTTTATCGAATCGGCGATCATCCTGGCAATTGTTGTACTCGGTGGCATGGGTTCCCAGATCGGTGTCATTCTCGCGGCTATCGTGATGACCGTACTGCCGGAGCTGGCGCGTGAATTTTCCGACTACCGCATGCTGATGTTCGGTCTGCTGATGGTGGTGATGATGCGCTGGCGCCCGGAAGGCCTGGTGCCGATGAAACGCCCCCACCTGGAGTTGAAATAGATGAGTCAGTTACTGCTTGATGTAAACGAGCTGACCATGCGCTTCGGTGGTCTGCTCGCGGTAAATTCAGTCAATCTGTCGGTAAAACACCGTCAGATCGTCTCCATCATCGGCCCCAACGGGGCCGGTAAAACCACGGTGTTTAACTGTCTGTCCGGGTTCTACATCCCCACCGACGGCAGCGTCATGTTCAATGGCCAGCAGCTCGCCGGGCTGAAGGATTTCCAGATCTCACGCAAGGGGCTGGTGCGCACCTTCCAGCACGTGCGGCTGTTCTCAAAGATGACGGTGATCGAAAACATGCTGGTGGCGCAGCATCGCCATCTGAACACCAACCTGTTCGCCGGGATGTTCAAGACTCCGGCCTACCGCCGACTGGAGAAGGAGGCGATGGACCGTGCCGTCTACTGGCTGGAGGAGGTGAACCTGCTGCAGCACGCCAACCGTGCCGCCGGCAACCTGGCCTATGGCCAGCAGCGCAAGCTGGAGATCGCCCGCTGCATGTCGACCCAGCCGCAACTGCTGCTGCTCGACGAACCCGCCGCCGGTCTCAACCCGAACGAGACCAAGGAGCTGGATCAGCTCATCGTTCGCCTGCGTGACGAGCACGAGATCTCGATCTTGCTGATCGAGCACGACATGGGCCTGGTGATGGGGATCTCCGATCATATCTACGTGATCGCCCAGGGCACCCCGCTCGCCGAAGGCTCACCGGATGAGGTGAAGCAGAACCCCGATGTTATCAAAGCTTACCTGGGGGAGAGCTGAGCATGCTTGAACTCAAGAACGTCAATACTCATTACGGCCAGATCCAGGCCCTGCATGATGTCTCCATCAAGGTCAACAGGGGCGAGATCGTCACCCTGATCGGCGCCAACGGCGCCGGCAAGACCACGCTGATGATGACGGTGTGCGGTGACCCCAAGGCCTCTTCCGGCGATATCCTGTTTGAAGGCGAATCGATCCGGCAGATGCCGACATCGCTGATCATGCGCAAGGGGCTGGCCGTGGTACCGGAGGGGCGTCGCATCTTCTCCGGCCTGACCGTGGCCGAAAACCTGCACATGGGCGCCTACTTCAGCGACAAAGCGGCTTATGAAGCCCAGCTCGATCACGTGCTCGGCCTGTTTCCGCGGCTGAAGGAGCGCTACAACCAGCGCGGTGGCACCATGTCCGGTGGCGAGCAGCAGATGCTGTCGATCGGCCGGGCGCTGATGAGCCATCCGCGTCTGCTGCTGCTCGACGAACCCTCGCTCGGTCTGGCACCAATCATCATCCAGCAGATATTCGAGATCATCGAACGGCTGCGCGATGAGGGGGTCACTATCTTCCTGGTCGAGCAGAACGCCAATCAGGCGCTGAAGATCGCCGATCGCGGCTACGTACTGGAGAACGGTCGTGTCGTAATGAGCGACACGGGTGAGGCGCTTTTGACCCATGATGCGGTGAGGAAGGCTTATCTCGGCGGTTGATCCGGCGCGCTCCATCAGGAACCATCAAGAGCGATACCGGATCCGGTATCGCTCTTATTTTTTTAACCGAAACATTGCTTGCTAGACTTGTAACTCTAAATGCTTAACGTGAACTCCGGGCCGCATACGGCGGCCCGATTATCCGGCACGGATGGAGCCTGACCGTGAGACTGATCGTTATATCCCTGGCCGCCCTGTTTTTAAGCCTGATGCTGGTGATTGCAGGCAACGCCTTCCTGCTCACCTATCTGGGCATCCGCCTGGGCGCCGAGGGGGTACCGCCGACTCAGGTCGGTTTCGTTATGGTGTGCTACTCCATCGGCTTTGCGGTCGGCTCGCATTGGTGCACCAACCTGGTCGCCAAGGTCGGCCATATCCGCACCTTCGCCGCGCTGACCTCGCTGACGGCAATGGCTTCGATCAGCTATCCGCTGCTTGAATCGGTCTACTTCTGGTCGCTGCTGCGCTTTATCGGTGGCATCACGGCCGCCGGGCTGTTTGTGATCATCGAAAGTTGGTTCGGCGCCGTCGCCACCAACAAGAACCGCTCGACGCTGTTCGCCCTGTATCAGGTGGCCGCCTACGGCGCGTCCACATCGGCCCAGCTCACGGTCGGTTACACCGATCCCATCAGCGCCGTACCCTTTACCGGCGCCGGCCTGATCCTGCTCGCAGCGATCATTCCACTGTCGCTCTCCAGGATGCAGTCGCCGGTGATCGAGCAGGGCCCGAAGATGTCGCTGATCTCGCTTTACCGGGAGGCGCCGCTTGGCCTCACCTGCGCCTTCACCGCGGGCATACTGCTCGGCGCCTACTACTCGCTGACCCCGCTGTTCGGCAGCCTGACCGGCATGAGCGTGAAAGAGGTATCCCAACTGATGACGGTGTCGGTACTGATGGCACTGCTGCTGGCCTGGCCCATCGGCTGGATCTGCGACCGCATCCAGCGCAGCAAGGTACTGCTGATCGTGCTGATTCTGGCAACACTGCTGAGCAGCGGCGTGTCGCTGACCACCGAGATGCCGTTCCCTGTACGCTTGGTGATCACCGCCATATTGCTCGGGTTGACCTCCCTGGTCTACTCCATGGGCGTGGCGCTGGCCAACGACCGTATCGACAGCAGCGCGCGCGTGGCTGCCAGTTCGGCACTGATGCTCAGTTACGGCATCGGCAGCATCATTGGCCCTATCGCCGGCTCAATGGTGATGGAGGCATTCAACCCCGCCGCCATGTTCATCGGCTTCGCGATTTTGCTGGTCAGCCTATCGATCTACGTACGCTACCGCCAGAACCGTATGCCGCCGCTGCCCGTTACAGCCCAGGAACACTATGTCGCGAGCATGCCGGAGAGCCAGCTATCCAACGAATTCGACCCGCGTTACGAGGTGGAGAACGAGAACACCATCGAGGACATCTTCCCCGATGAGTGGGTCGAAGCCTGGGGCGACGATGCTAAAAAAGAGGTTGAACCCGAACCCTCTGCCGTCAGTGCCGAGATAGAGATCGGCGGCGAGATGATCGGTATGGAGGAGCACCCGTTACAGGAGTCTCGGGAGCAGAACACTGCCGAGGATGGCAACTCCACAACCGAGCCAGCCGCTCCCGAGGGTGAAAAGCCCACTCGCTGACGTCAACCCGACCGACCACAACGCCGCTGCCCCGCCAGCGGCGTTGTCATTTTCAGACTCATTTAAAATTTTTTTCATCTCCCGTGTAAGGATGCGCCAGGTTTCCCGACTACAGCAGCAAGAAGGGATGAATGCAGTCACTCTTCCGACAGCTTTCAAGTAAAAACACAGGCCATAAAGGCCCATACCATCACAAACTGGAGATACAAAAATGGCTAAAACGACTACCACTGCTGCGGCTCTTGCACTGGCTCTGGGTACGGCTCTGAGCGTCGCCTCTCTGCCGGCCTCCGCCGAAGAGACGAAGATGGAGAAGTGCTACGGCGTTGCACTGAAAGGTCAGAACGATTGCAAGGCAGGCCCCGGCACCACCTGCGCGGGCACCGCCAAGAAGGACTACCAGGGCAATGCATTCAAAGCCGTACCGGCCGGCACCTGTACTCAGATGGAGTCGCCGACCTCTCCGACCGGTTACGGCCAGCTGGAAGAGTTCACCGAGAAGATGTAAGGCACAAGTCGCGGCGGTTCGGTTGCTATCGACAGGAGTTTCCGAAATGAAGACACATCAGCTTTCAGTGCCCGCTCGTTC
This sequence comes from Marinobacterium ramblicola, assembly GCF_019084545.1. Taxonomy (GTDB): domain Bacteria; phylum Pseudomonadota; class Gammaproteobacteria; order Pseudomonadales; family Balneatricaceae; genus Marinobacterium_D; species Marinobacterium_D ramblicola. Next base: position 144,404 of record NZ_JAHREP010000002.1, on the reverse strand, counting down.
GGCAACGTCGACAGAGCGAGCCGTCGCGCACCAGTCACCTGTGGGTACCCCCCCTTCAGAGAGGCTACCCCGCTCAGGTGGCATCGGGCTCAAACCCGAGCACTTCGTGGACCTTCTCGAAAGCCGTCCAGCTATCGGCTTTGTCGAGGTGCATGCCGAAAACTACATGGTGCCCGGAGGCCCCTATCATCACTATCTGAGCCGAGTTCACCAGCACTACGCGCTGTCGATCCACGGCGTCGGGTTGTCGATCGGCGGTGATGCACCGCTGGATGAGGCCCATCTTCAGCGCTTGGTGACATTGCTCGATCGTCACCAGCCCGAGCAGTTTTCCGAACACCTGGCCTGGTCGAGCCATAGCGGCCAATTTTTCAACGACCTGCTTCCGCTGCCCTACACCGAAATGCGGCTGCAGCGGGTGTGCGAGCACGTAGACCAGGTTCAACAGCGATTGAATCGACAGATTCTGCTGGAGAATCCGGCCACCTATGTCCAGTTCGCCGACTCGGCGATTCCGGAAACGGAGTTCCTGTCCGAGGTGATCGCGCGCACCGGCTGCGGACTGCTGCTGGATGTGAACAACGTCTATGTCAGCTGCATCAACCACGGGCTGAGCAGCCGGGACTATATCCGCGCCCTGCCCCACGAGCGGGTCGGCGAGATCCACCTGGCCGGTTTCAGCCGCGACCGGGACGCTGCCGGCGCGCCTCTGCTGATCGACAGTCACGGCTCCCCGGTGGCAGAAGCGGTCTGGCAACTGTATGAGTTCGCACTGGAACTGACCGGCCCTGTCGCCACGCTGATCGAGCGTGACAACAACCTGCCCGCGCTGCCGATACTGGTGGCCGAGGCGTTGCAGGCACAAGCCCTGCTTGAGCAGCAGAACTCGGCAGCGCGGACAGCGGAGGCCCGGGTATGAGTCGCATCCAGTACCCCGAAGCCCAGTTCGAGGCCGCTTTGCTGGACCCCAGCCGCCCGGTACCCGAAGGGCTGTATGCGTGGAACGGATCCGATCCGACGGCACGCTTCGATGTCTACCGCAACAACGTAATCGTTTCATTGATTGAAGCGCTGGAGAGTACCTTCAGCGTGGTCCTGAGTCTGGTCGGTGAAACCTTCTTTCGCGCCATGGCACGCGAGTACCTGCACCGGCAGATGCCTGACAACCCGGTGCTGAGCTACTTCGGCGGCGATTTCCCTGACTTCATCGATCAGTTCGAGCCCGCCGCTACGCTACCCTATCTGGCCGACACGGCTCGATTGGAGTGGTTCAGGGTCAGGGCCTATCACGCCCCGGATGCCGAGCCACTGTCGTTCGAGGCACTGCAACAGGCCCTGGCACAGCCGGAGCGGCTGCCGACGCTAGGCATCGTCCTGCACCCTTCAGCGCACCTGCTGCAGTCGCGCTACGCCGTGGTGTCGCTCTGGGCAGCCCATCAGGGTTTACTCCAGCTGTCTCAGGTCGACCCGATGCTAGCGGAACAGGCACTGATCCTGCGCCCTGAACTGGAGGTCGAGGTGATCCCCCTCGACGACGCCAGCGCCCGCTTCATCTCATCACTGCAGCAGGGGCTGGCAATGGGCAGCGCGCTGGAGAACACCCTGTCCAGCTATCCCGATTTCGATCTTAATTCTGCCCTGGTCACGCTGCTCAAGCGCCGGGCGCTGCTATCGTTTGAAGATTAAGGAGTAACCAAGATGCAGAGCTCATCCCCTAACGCCAGTCAAACAGAAGGCAGGCCGTTTGTGCACGGTATCCGTTGGGTGATATCGCTGTTCAGTCGGATTCCGGAATCTCTGCTCGCGCTACTCGGTCGCTTCTCTATTGCCGCGGTGTTCTGGAGCTCGGGACAGACCAAGATCGAGGGCTTTGCGCTCAACTTCATCGAGGGCCGTTTCGAGCTGGGTTGGCCCCATTTCGCCCCCTCGACGCTGTATCTGTTCCGTGAGGAGTATGCCCTGCCGCTGCTGCCGGTGGAGCTGGCCGCCACGCTGGCCACCATCGCCGAACACCTGTTCCCGGTGCTGCTGCTGTTCGGCCTGGCGACACGCTTTTCATCTTTGGCCCTGCTGATCATGACCCTGGTGATCCAGATCTTCGTCTACCCCGGCGCGTACCCAACCCATGGCGTTTGGGCCACAGTGCTGCTGTACCTGATGATCCGTGGACCGGGAAAAGCCTCGATCGATCATTGGCTGCGACGCCGCTTTGCCGGCTAGGCGCATCGGACCGCCCGGTAGCGCAAGGCAGATTCTGCGCTGCCATCGAATTGCCTTTCCTGCTGTAGGGAACAATACTGCAAGGAACATCGCGTATAACCAGCAGGGGATTCGAACACGATGAAGCAGCTCACCCTGATCCGTCATGCCAAATCCAGCTGGGATAATCCCGGGTTAGATGATTTCGACCGCCCACTCAATGCCCGCGGCATGCGTGACCTGCCGTTGATGGCAACCCGGGTAAAAGCGATGGGACTCATTCCTCAACGCCTGCTGTACAGCAGCGCCACCCGCACCGCCGTCACCGCCAGAACCCTGGCGCAGACGCTGGAGCTCGATGACCGGGCCTTCATCGCGATTCCGGAGATGTATGAAGCCTGTTGGGAAACCCTGCTCAACCTGCTGCAGGGCCAACCGGATCATCTCGACAGCATTATGCTGGTGGGCCACAACCCGGGCATGGCCGATCTCGGCAGCTATCTGAGCGGCCATGCGCAGTACCACTTCCCCACCTCGGCGGTACAACACCTGATGCTCAACGTGCTGAGCTGGAGCGAACTGGCGGAGAGTTGCGGCAGCACACAGATATTCGATTATCCCAAACTGCATACCTGAGCGTTTCCGATACTGCTCTGCGCGACGCCGGGCTTTTCCGATAAAATTGCCGCTTTCACTCGGACCTGCCTGAGGCGCCCGTGCATCTCTATCTGCAAACACTGCTGTTCACCGGCAACATTGTCGCCCCCATCTTCTTCATCCTGTTTCTCGGCTTTTTTCTGCTGCGCCTGCGCGTGATCAACGAGAATTTCGTCAATACCGCATCTAAGCTGGTGTTTACGCTGACACTGCCGGCACTGGTATTTCTGGCCATCGCGCGGATGGACTTCCATGCCATGTTCAACCCCGACCTGCTCGGCTATGTGATCATCGCCACGCTGATCACCTATGCCTTGATCTGGTGGCTGGGCAGCCGCTGGATCGGTCACCCCGAAGACCTGGCCGCGTTTGTTCAGGGCGCCTTTCGCAGCAACTACGGCATCATCGGCCTGGCGGTATCCTACAACCTGTTTGGCCAGTCCGGCCTGGCCCAGGCCTCGCTGCTGCTGGCGCTGATCATTCCGCTCTACAACGTGCTGGCGATCCTGTGCCTGACCCTGCCGCTGAAACGGGCCGGGGGCGTCAAGCCGGGGCGGATCGCGCTGGAGGTGGTACGCAATCCGCTGATACTGGCGGTGGTACTGGCCCTGCCGTTCTCCTACTTCAATATCGGCCTGCCCGCACTGATCGCACGTACCGGCGACTACTTTGCCGATTTGACCCTGCCCCTGGCGCTGCTGGCGATCGGCGGCTCGCTGAACCTTAAAAGCCTGCGCGACAGCTCGGGCACCGCGTTCTGGGCCACCCTGATCAAGCTGGTTCTGCTTCCCGCCCTGCTCACCCCGCTCGCCTGGCTGGCTGGATTCCGTAGCGAGGAGTTGGTCATACTGATGGTGCTGTTCGCCAGCCCCACGGCGGCGGCCAGTTTTGTCATGGCCAAGGCGATGGGCGCCAATGCAGAGCTCTCCGCCAACGTGATCCTGACCACGACGCTCGGGTCTGTGGTGACGCTCAGTTGCGCCATCTACCTGGTCAAATTGTTGGGTGTCATTTAGCCAGCAGCCCGTCAATAAGCCTGAGGAGAGATGCCATGCTGAGGATTTTTCGCGATGCACGTACCGCCAAGCTGGTCACAGCCCTGAACACGGGCGATCGCGATACGCTGGCCAAACTGGCCGGGAAGATGGATAGCGCACAACTGAGCGCCCCGCTCAGCGAGGGGCTGAACGCGGCGGAGATCACCCTTCAGGCCGGCCAGAGCGCTGCACTGACTTGGGTACTGGAGCGTACCGAGCTGGCTAATGGCCGGAGCGCAGATGGCACGCCCTACACCCTGCTTGCCCTGCGCCATGCCGATCAGAGCCTGGGACTGCTGAGCGCACTGCTGCAGGCAGGCGCCGACGCCAACGCTCGTGTCGAGGGCCGCTCACTGTTGCACTGGTGCTTCGACAACGTCAAGCCGGAACAGCTGATGCTGCATCTGAGCCGACTGGTTCAACACGGTGCCGACCTGAGCGTCGAGACTGAACTGGTTGCCGAAGCACTGCGCCGGAGCGACCAACCCTGCGTACATTTCCTGATCCATTCCGGCGCCCCGCTGCCGGAGCCGATCGAGTTGATCGACTGCAGCGACGAACTGCGCGCCTACGCCAAGCGCTGCGCCGAAGACAAGAGGATCAGGGAGATGATGCTGGGCAACCGCTGATCGGTATCGAAACGATGCGTGAGCTCAATGCTCTGCAGTGATGCCGTGCAGAGCATCCAGATCCAACCGGTGGCCAACCCTGACGCCCCGGCGTTCAAAGACTCCCTGCTTGACCTCCAGCCCATACATGGCCGGCTCAAGACTGGTCACCCGCTCCAGGCTGTAAGGCTCCATTGACGAAATCTGTTGGATGATGCCGCGACGATCGATATAGGCGATAGACAGGGCCAGCGGTGTGTCCTTCATCCAGAAAGCTCGCCGTTGCTCATCCGGAAATACGAACAGCATCGCCATCTCATCGCTCAGCTCTGTCCGCCCCATCAGCCCCCTCTGTCGCGCCTCGGGACCGGCAACAATCTCGGTACGAAAGTTGGCAGGACCCACCTGCAGCGTGCGCACCACCGCACTCTGACTGCTGCACGCCAGCAACGGTGCCGACCATGCCAGCAGCAGCACAAACCGCGACACTCTTCGCCACAGGCCCGGAACCGGGACCGGACACCGTGCAGGCGTCACAAGACCCGGAGGACACACTGGATATCGGCGCGCCGATCGAACGTTCAGCGCCGCCCCCACTCGATCGCCGGACAACGATCCATGACCACATCCAGTCCGGCCTTGCGCGCACGCTCGGCGGCCGGTTCGTTGATCACGCCCAACTGCGTCCAGACCGCTTTGGCGCCGACCGCAATCGCGTCGTCGATCACCTCGCCCGCCGCCTCGGAGTTGCGAAAGATATCGACCATATCGATCGGCACCTGGATATCGGCCAGGCGCGCCACCGCCAGCTGACCATGCAGGCTCTGCCCGGCCAGCCTGGGATTGACCGGAATGACGATATAGCCGTGACGCAGCAGAAACTCCATCACCCGGTAGCTGGCGCGGTGGGGCTTGTTGCTGGCGCCCACCAGCGCGATCAGCTTCACTTCGCGCTCAAGTTTCTCGATCAATGCCTGTTCATTTGCCATCAGCTTCACTCCCCCTTGGCGGCGCATACCGGACAGTTCGGATCGCGTCGCAGCTTCAGCATGCGCCACTCCATGCGTTTGCCATCGAGCAGCAGCAGGCGTCCGACCAGTGTCTCGCCGATACCGGCGAGCAGTTTCAGCGCTTCCGCGGCCTGGGTGGTGCCGATGATGCCGACCATGGGCGCAAACACGCCGGACTCGGAACAGCTTAGCTGTTCATCCTCGCCTTCGCGATAGAGGCACTGGTAACAGGGTGCGCCCTCGACACGGGGGTCGAAAACGCTGATCTGGCCGTCAAAACGGATCGCGGCGCCGGACACCAGCGGCGTTTTGGCAGCCACACAGGCGCGATTCAGCGCAAAGCGGGTGCTGAAGTTATCGGAGCAGTCCAGCACCAGATCCGCAGCGGCCACCTGCTCGGCCAGCGCTGCGCCCTCCAGCCGACAGGCCAGGGTATCGATGCGGATCTCGGGATTGAGCGCCAGCAGCGTCTGCCGCGCCGACTCCACCTTGGCTTCGCCGACCCGTTCCGTGGTGTGCACGATCTGCCGCTGCAGGTTGGTCAGATCCACCTCGTCGTCATCGACCAGCACCAGATGACCGACACCGGCGGAGGCAAGATAGATTGCGGCCGGGCTGCCCAGGCCGCCGAGGCCGATGATCAGTACCCGACTGTCAAGCCAGGCCTGCTGGCCGTCGATATCCACCTCCGGCAGCATGATCTGGCGGCTGTAACGCAGTAACTGCTGGTCAGATAGCACCGTCTTATCCCTCTCTTTCAGGCATTCTTGATCAGGCCTTTTCTATCAAGCCAAGCGGCCAAGCGTCACACGTTCATGTCCGCCCAGATCGCTCAGTGTTGCCACTTCAGCATAACCCAGGCCGTTCAGCAGCGCCCGTACCGGTTGGCCCTGGTCGTAACCGTGTTCGAACAGCAACCAGCCGCAGGGCTTCAGATAGGCGCGCGCCTGCTCGGCGATCTGACGGATATCCGCCAGTCCGGATGCGGCGGCCACCAGTGCCGAGCGCGGCTCGAAGCGCACGTCGCCCTGCGCCAGGTGCGGGTCGGTCTCATCGATATAGGGCGGATTGGACAGGATCATGTCGAACCGACCGCTGAGCGGCTCGCACCAGCTGCCGGTCAGTACATCCACATTGTGCAGGCCCAGGCGGTCACGGTTGCGTTCGGCCAGGGCCGCGGCCGCCGCGATACGGTCGGTGGCGACCACCTGCCAGTGCGGGCGTTCGCTGGCCAGCGCCAGCGCAATGGCGCCGGTGCCGGTGCCGAGATCGGCGACCCGATAGGGACCGTCGGACAGGCGCGCCAATGCAGCTTCGACCAGGGTTTCGGTATCCGGGCGCGGGATCAGCGTATCGGGGGTGACCTCGAGGCTCAGGGTCCAGAACTCACGCAACCCGGTCAGGTGAGCCACCGGCTCCCCGGCGATCCGGCGTTCGAGCAGGGCAAGGTATTGCGCCTGCTGATCAGGGTCGAGTTCACGCTCAGGCCAGGTAAACAGGTAGCTGCGCGTCTTCTCCAGCACATGACAAAGCAGCAGTTCGGCATCCAGTCGTGCCGAGTCGCTGTCGATCCGTTGCGCACCCAGCGCCAATGCGGCCTGGATATTGAGTGCTGTATCAGCCGACATCGGACAGAGCGCCGAGCTGTTCGGCCTGATACTCGTGCAGCAGCGGCTCGATCACCGCGTCCAGGTCGCCCTGCATCACCTCGTTCAGCTTATACAGGGTCAGGTTGATGCGGTGATCGGTGACCCGGCCCTGGGGGAAGTTGTAGGTGCGGATGCGCTCGGAACGGTCGCCGGAACCAACCAGGCTCTTGCGGGTGCTGGCCTGCTGCGCCTGCTGGCGGTCGGTTTCCGCCTGCTGCAGACGAGAGGCCAGCAGCGTCATCGCCTTGGCGCGGTTCTTGTGTTGGGAGCGCTCCTCTTGGCACTCGACCACGACCCCGGTGGGGATATGGGTGATACGGATCGCCGAGTCGGTCTTGTTGATATGCTGACCACCGGCGCCGGAGGCGCGGAAAGTGTCGATACGCAGGTCGGCCTTGTTGATCTCGATCGCCGCGGACTCGTCCAGTTCCGGCATCACCGCCACGGTGCAGGCCGAGGTGTGGATGCGGCCCTGGGATTCGGTCTCCGGCACCCGCTGTACGCGGTGGGCGCCGGACTCGAACTTCAGCCGCGAATAGACCGCCTCGCCCGCCACGCGGGTGATGATCTCCTTGTAGCCGCCATGCTCGCCCTCGTTGGCGCTGATCACCTCGACCCGCCAGCCACGCGCCTCGGCGTAACGGGAGTACATGCGGAACAGGTCGCCGGAGAAGATCGCCGCCTCGTCGCCGCCGGTACCGGCACGGATCTCGAGGAACACGTTGCGACCGTCGTTGGGATCCTTCGGCAGCAGCAGGATCTGCAGCTCCCCCTCCAGCGTCTCGATGCGCTCCTTGGCGGAGTCGATCTCCTCCCGCGCCATCTCGCGCAGCTCAGGATCGGAGTCCTCCAGCATCAGCCTGGCTTCGGCCAGATCCTCCTGCGCCTGGCGCCAGTCGCCAAACGTCTTTACCACCGGCTCCAGTTCGGCGTACTCGCGCGAGTAGTCGCGGAAGCGGCTCTGGTCGGAGATCACTTCGGGTTCGCTGAGCAGCGCGGACAGCTCCTCATAGCGGTCACTCAGCTTCTCGAGCTTGGTCTGAATCGAGTCTTTCATGGCACTGCCTGTCAGTTGGAGCGTTCGGCGGGGGTAGAGAGTTGATAGAGCTCATGCACCAGCGTCGCCAGATCGGTACGGCCGTCGGCCGACGCCTTGCGCAGTTGGACCGTGGGCTGGTGCAGCATCTTGTTGGTAATACCACGGGCAAGCTGGCGCAGCACCTGCTCCGCGTCGCGCCCCTGGGCCAGCAGGCGCAGTGCCTTGTCCAGTTCGGCATCGCAGATCGCCTGCCCCTGCTCGCGCAGCGCGGTCAGCGTATCCACCGCTTCCAGCTCGCGCAGCTGGCCGAGGAAGGCGTGAGCACCCGCTTCGATAATCGCCTCGGCATCGGCGGCGGCGGACTCGCGGGAGCGCTGGTTCTCCTCGATCACCTCGGTCAGGTCATCGACGGTATACAGGTAGACGTCGTCGAGTTCGGCCACCTGGGGTTCGATATCGCGCGGCACGGCGATATCGACCATGAACATGGGTCGGTGCTTGCGCTTCTTCAGCGCCGTCTCCACCGCACCCTTGCCGAGGATCGGCAGCTGGCTGGCGGTAGAGGAGATCAGGATATCGGCCTTGGGCAGTCGCGCCGGCATCGCCGCCAGCTCGATCGCCTCGCCACCGACCTCATCGGCCAGCGCCTGGGCACGCGCCAGGGTGCGGTTGGCCACGGTGATCGAGCGTACGCCCGCCTGCTTCAGGTGCCGAGCGACCAGTTCGATGGTCTCGCCGGCGCCGATCAGCAGGGCATGGCTCTCGCCCAGATCGGCAAATATGTGCTGTGCCAGACTTACGGCGGCATAGGCCACGGAGACCGGGTTCTGGCCGATGGCGGTTTCGGTGCGTACCTGTTTGGCGATGGAGAAGGTGTGGCGGAACAGCCGCCCCAGTTCGGCACCGATCATGCCCGCATCCTGGGACAGACTGAACGCGCTCTTGAGCTGCCCCAGAATCTGCGGCTCGCCCAGTACCAGCGAGTCCAGGCCGCAGGCAACGCGCATCATATGGCGCACCGCCTCTTCATCGCGATAGATGTAGCAGCACTTGGCCAGCTCGGCCGGATCCAGGCCATGGTAGCGGCCGATCCACTCCAGTACCTGCTGGGTATCGGTCAGTTCGGTGGCGCAGTAAAGTTCGGTGCGGTTGCAGGTGGAGAGGATCGCGACCTCCTGCAGACGCGCCTGCTCACGGGCATCGGACATCGCCTCACCGATCCGCTCGGGGGCGAACGCCACCCGCTCGCGCACCTCGACCGACGCGGTCTTATGATTGATCCCCAATGCCAGCAACGCCATAGATTACGCTTCGCACTACCCAGATGAGACAAGCGCGACATCATACACCTTTACGCTCTCTGGATTAAGAAGCTGTGCATCCAAGGCTTGCCGCGGATCAACCTGTCCGTGCAGCGGCGCTGCGGGCGTGGCGATGACAAACCCGGCACGCTTCATCTATAGTGGCTTTTTGTCTCCAGGATAAGAGCAAAGATGAGAACACCCGGGCTTGCCCTCCTGTTCGGCGCCCTGCTGCTAAGCGGTTGTGCCGGTCAGGCCACCCAAGGACCAGATTCAGCGCCCCAGTCCGCGCCCACGACGACGTCAGACGCGCCGGTGCAGTACCAACCGGGCGAACTCAATGAAGAATCGGTATTCGAGCTGCTGGCAGCGGAGATCGCCGGCCAGCGCCGGCAGTTCGACCAGGCACTGGACTACTACCTGCACCAGGCCCTAATGAACCAGGATCCCGCCATCGCCGAGCGTGCAACCCGCATCGCCCAGTTCCTGCGCAACAGCCAGGCGGTGTTGCAAGCCGCCGGGATCTGGGCTGAACTCCAGCCCGACAACCCCGAGCCCAAGCATATCCTGGCCAATATCCTGATCAGCGAACAGCGCTACGACGAGGCGTTGCCGATACTGGAGCAGATTCTCGACGACGGCAGCGCCGAAGCGGTACTGATGGTCGGCGGCCACAGCCAGCAGATGCCGGTGGAGACGGCACGCCTGTACGAAAGCCTGCTGGCCAGATACGCCGAGCAGGATCCGGAGCGGCTGGAGCTCCTGCTCACCCGCGCCCTGCTCAAGCGGCGGATGGGCGACGATCAGGGCGCACTGAGCCTGATCGACCTGGGGCTTGCAGTGGAACCCGGGCAGACCGACCTGCTGCAACAGAAGATCGAGATACTGCGTGCCCGGGGCGATGCCGATCAGGCGCTGCGTCTGGTGGTCCAGGCGCTCAAAGCCAACCCCGATGCCAAACCGCTGAAGATTCAGTACGTCCAACTTCAGATCGAATCCTCTCCCCAACGTGCACTGAAGGCGATGCTGGAACTGGCCAGTGCCTACCCCGAGGATGACCAGCTGCACTACTACTTCGCCCTGCTGGCGCTTGACCACAAGCAGTATGACGCCAGTCGGCAACTACTGAATACGCTGCTGCTGAGAAACCCGAACAACTCCAACCTGCATTTCTACCTCGGAATCGTCGAAGAGGACGCCGGGGAGCCGGAAGTCGCGCTGTCGCACTACCTCAGAGTCACCGAAGGCCCTAACCTGCAGCAGGCCTACAACAGAGCCCTCAGCCTGCTGCCCCGCCCGGAGCAGGAGGCAGAGGTGCGCAAGATCATCGACCGGGGGATCGCCGCCCACCCGGAACTGCGCATCGAACTGACCCTGATGCTGGCTGACTGGCTGCATGGCCAGGACCAGCTGGATGCCGCGCTGGGTTTGATCGAGGACGCCCTGGCCAAACATCCGGACAACGTGGGCCTGCTCTACAGCCACGCGCTGATGATCGAGCCGCGGGATCCACAACGCATGCTCAGCGATCTGGAAGCGGCAATCCGGCTGGAGCCGGACAACGGCATGATACTCAACGCGCTGGGCTACTCACTGACCCTGTACAGCGACGACTACGACCGTGCCCACGCGCTGATCTCCCAGGCACTGGAGCAGCACCCGGACGATGCCGCCGTGCTCGACTCCATGGGTTGGGTACTGTACAAGCTTGGTCGACTGCCGGAAGCGCTTAACTTCCTGCGCCGCGCCCACGACACATTCGCCGATCCCGAGGTCGCCAGCCACCTGATCGAGGTTCTCTGGGCCAGCGGCGAAACCGAGGAAGCACTGAAACTGCTGCGCAGCAGTCTGGAGAGCAACCCGGATGACGAGCGCCTGCATGCCGTCGCCGAAAAGCTCGGAGCAGATCGCTGATGCGCTGGCTCCTGCTCGCGACGGCCCTCTTGCTTAGCGCCTGCAGCACCCTGCAACCCCCACCTCCCGCCATCGATGGTCAGTTGCAGGGCAGCCTGGGGCCGAACTGGTTGTTCGAAGGCAAGGCCGGTATTCGTCAGGGAGCCCACGCCGACAGCGCCAGCATCGACTGGCGACAGCAGGGCGAGCAGTTCGAGATCCGCCTTAGCGGCCCACTCGGCCAGGGTGGCATGCAGATCGAGGGCGGCCCCGATGGCGTCAACATGCAGGTTTCCGGCGAAGCGGAGACCTACCGGGCAGCAACGCCTGAAGGGGTGATGCAACAAGCCCTGGGTTGGCACCTGCCGGTCAGCCAGGCGCGCTTCTGGGTGCAGGGACGACCCGATCCGGACTACCCGTTCAGCCCGCTGACCGGGACCGATGGATTCGAGCAGCTGGGTTGGCGTATCGAGATCCAGCGCCTGACCCAGATCAGCGACCTGCTGGTGCTACCGGCCCGCCTTGAGTTCAGCTACGACGACCTGCGTATCCGCCTGGTGATCCGGGACTGGCAGCGTACGGATTAATTGCTTAAAGCTCGCCTCACAGCCGTCCTCTAGATCTCATTCGAAATCTTCGTTGCACCCACACCATGCCAGTTGCATGTCGTCATTCTATTGACACAATATATCCATTAACGCTATATGTCTCTTTTTGGAGACACTTAACAGCGATATCGCCAAGACTACCGCCCAACAGGAACCGGGCATGGCATGTCCGGGATACAAGGAAGAAGACGATCCAAAATGATGCAGCAAGCGGATTGTAGCCTCGCTGAGTGCAAGGAACGGCGGCAAGCACCAGATAGCGATTGGACAGTTGATACCTCCCATCTGCTGTGGGCGCTGGGCAGCCTCTGTGCGCTCAACCGCCTCCCCTTCGATGCCGAACTGCTGCTCCGACAGTTCCCGCCGCCATATGGCGCCGATACCCTGATCAAGGCTGCGCGTGCGCTGGGGCTGAAGATCAAGAGAGTCGACTGCAGTGCAGCGAAACTGGCCGAGATGCCGACACCCTGTCTGGCAATGGTGGCGCCACCCTCTCGCTCCTGCCCGGATGACGAGCAGGAGAGCGAAGAGAGCGGTTTCACGGCATTCCCCGCGCTGATCGCCGGCCAATCGGACAACTCTCTTCGATATTTCGAAGCCGGCGCGCAGACACCTGTCGAAAAATCGCTAAATGAGTTCTCCGAATCCTTCCTGGGTATCGTATTCCTGATAACGCCGGAGCGTCCCGCCCTTGCCGATCCGGACCAGACTCAGGAGCAGAGCGGATTCGGCTTTCGCTGGTTCCTGCCAGCCCTGCTCAAGCACAAGAAAACCTGGCATGAAGTGCTGCTGGCTTCGCTCGTCATCCAATTACTGGCGCTGGGTACGCCACTATTCACGCAAGCCATCATCGACAAGGTTGTCGTGCATCGCACCGAGAGCACGCTCATCGTCATCGCCATCGGCTTGGCTGTGTTCATGGTGTTTTCAGCACTGCTTACCTGGGTTCGTCAGTATCTGGTTCTGCATACCGGTAATCGAGTCGATGCCGTGCTCGCCTCGGAGGTGTTCGACCATCTGTTCAAGCTGCCGCCACGTTACTTCGAGCACCGTCCCACCGGGGTAATTTCCGCCCGTCTGCACGGGGTTGAGACGATCCGGGAGTTCATTGCCAGCGCGGCGGTAACGCTGGTACTCGACCTGCCGTTCCTGTTGATATTCGTCGGCATCATGTTCTGGTACAGCGCAAAACTGACGTTTATCGTACTGGCGATCATGGCCTGTATCGCTCTACTCAGTCTGGTAGTGGCGCCGATATTTCAGGCGCAGCTCAACCAGCAGTTCCTGCTCGGTGCGCGCAACCAGGCATTCCTGACCGAGTACATCTCCGGTATCGAAACCGTCAAAAGCCTGCAGATGGAACCCCAGTTGAAGCAGCGCTTCTCCGACTATCTGGCCGAGTATCTGCACGCCACCTTCAAGACACGACAGCTATCCAACACCTACAACACGGTATCCGGCTCGCTCGAACAGCTGATGAACCTGCTGATACTTGTAGTTGGCGCCTATACGGTCATGACCGGCACCGAGTTCAGCATCGGCATGCTGGTGGCGTTTCAGATGTTCGCCGGCAAGCTCTCCCAGCCGATGATGCGCCTGGTCGGTCTTTGGCAGCAGTTCCAGCAGGCAAGCCTCAGCGTGAAACGGCTGGGGGATGTCATGAACGCGCCGGTAGAGCCCTACTCGGTGCAGCCTTCACGAATGAAACAGGGCAAAGGGTTGATCGAGATCGAAGGCCTGGCGTTTCGCCACAACCCGCAATTTCCCCTCCTGTATACGGATTTCAACCTGAAGGTGAAGCCGGGCCAGACGCTGGCGATCATGGGTCCGTCGGGCAGCGGCAAAAGCACCTTTGCCAAGCTGCTGCAGGGGTTCTACTCCCCAACCGACGGTCGAATCCGCATCGACGGCATCGATATCCAGAACCTCTCTGCCAACGAGCTGCGCAACAATTTCGGCGTCGTACCCCAGGAAACAGTGCTTTTTTCCGGCACCCTCTACGACAACCTGCTGGCCGCCAACCCCCATGCCACCTTCGAGCAGATCGTCCACGCCTGCAAACTGGCCGAGATTCACGACATGATCGAGCAACTGCCCAACGGCTACCAGACCGAGATCGGCGAACGCGGCAGCGGGCTGTCCGGCGGCCAGCGCCAGCGGCTGGCCATCGCCCGGGCGCTGATGAAGCGCCCCAAGATTCTCATCTTCGACGAGGCCACCAGCGCCCTCGACCCAGAGACAGCCGAGCACTTTGCCGCCACCGTCAACCAGCTGCACGGCAAGGTCACCATGCTCTTTATCACCCATGCCTTGCCGAAAAGCCTGCGTGTCGACAACGTCATACGCATCGGAGACAGGGCCGAGAGTGCTGCCCCCAAAGCCACAGGAGGAGAGGTATGAAAATACGTTTTGCCACCCCGGACGATGTGGCCCCATTCGTCGAGATGTGCCGCGTCTTCCACGCCATGACCCGTTTTGCGGCCTACGACTACAACCCGGAGCGGGTAGCGCACAACCTCAAGGCGGTGATCGATATCGGCCAGAACGGCAAGGGCAGCCACTGCTTCTTCGTCGCCGAAGACAGCCAGGGCCAGCCGGTGGGCGGCCTGATCGGCTGCATCGAGCGCCACTTTTTCTCCGACCAGCCGGTCGCCAGCATCATCCACTACGACGTACTGCCGGAAAGACGCATGGGCGGCGCCGGACTCCGGCTACTGACCGCTTTCCGCAAGTGGGCGGAAAACCGCGGCGCATTCGAGATCTCGGCAGGCGTGAACAGTGGCGCCGAGATCCAGAAAATGGACCGTTTCCTGCGCAAGCTCGGGTTTCGCCAGACGGGGGGTAATTACAGTTTGATGCTTGGTCCGGTCACACCGCGATAGCGGCCTACTAATTAAATGGAGCAACACTGGACATGAAAAAACCTCTATCACTTTGCGCTCTTATCGCGGCATTTCTTCTGTTTGCAGGCTGCGAGAGTATCCAATTAACGGAACCTGTGAGCACCTCGTTTTCGGCGCTGCCTCCGGACAAGGCACAGGTTCGTATCGGGAAATTCGGTATTCTCATCAATCAGACAGATGGCGCAAAAGCATTCCACTTCCTGCTTGGCGCACCGCAATATCCCGTCGGCGCTTCAATCTACGATGTAACCGGCGATATCCGCTATCTCGGCAACCTGGCGTTCGACAATCCCGATGCTTGGGTCAACAGCTTCAAAAACATCAGCGGCGCCCCCTGGATAGAGTTCCAGGCATCTCCCGGTCGCACGACTCTGATGCTGGTGGAAGCACCAGCGGCCAACACCATTGCGACCCTGTCGGACGGTTTCGTGAGACTGGTCGATTTTATCGAGTTCGATACATTGCCTGGCCAAATCAGACAAATCGTGCTGACACGCCACGGCATCATGCTGAAACCGCAATTCAATGAAATAGCGATATCCGGACCCGACAGGGTGTTTTGCGAAGGGCTGGCAGGTAGTGAACGCGGATCCTATACCGACAGGAAAACTCGAAAAACAAAAATAGAGACTTACATGCAGAGCATGGATATCGACTCCTATAGGTGGGATTTCCGTCGCTTCTGCGAGCTACTTTCAGAACCCAAGCAACTTGTGACCCCATCCCAAGCGGCACTGCAACAGTTTTCCGAGATAAAAGACGAAATCGCCGCTATTCGCGATAAACATTACCCGATCTGGAAAGAGAAGAAGGATCACCCCAAGCCATATGACCTGATGAAAAGCTATGAACCCAAGCCTAAGGAAAGAAGAACAGAGTCATGGCAGTGAATGGACACATCTCGACAATCAATCCAGGAACAGTCAGTACCCGCGGGTATCTGCTGACAACCGCATCCACCTGGCCTCAGAAGATGATCAACGTCTGCAAGGGAGAGTAGAACCATGAAACCCACCGTCAGATGGAGAGCATCATGAAAAAGCCCCCGTTATCCATCTATGCGCTTATAGCGGCATGCCTTCTTCCCGCGGGCTGCGAAAGCACCCAGTTGACGGAGGCGGTGAGCACCGATGTTTCCGCGCCGGAACAGGTGCAGGTTGGTAACGCACCTGTCGATACGCATCCAATACAGGACGGCGCCCTCAAGTTTACAGGCCCCTTCCCCGACCATGACTACCCCTTTCCGGTCAAGGACAGCGGAGTGGAGGTGCGTATCGACGGCGATACCGCCGTGGAGTGGCTCGACGAGGAGCGGGTGATCTTCTCGGCGCTGGCGCCGGGAGAGCCGCGCATGCAGGGGACGTTCGGTGCCAGGAAGCAGTCTCCGGGGCGTGTCGTGGTATGGAATACCCTAACTGAAAAAGTCACCGACCTCGGAGAAGGTCAGTTGTGGTGTTCGCATAGTGGAGCGTTCACCATTTGGTACAAGGGCAAAGACTCCATGTCATGGCTTAAAAAGGGCTCACTCAACAACTTTCACGTAACAAGGGGTTGGAGAGAGGGCGACCCGATCAAGCACCAAGATATGCATACCTGCCAGATTTACGATGGTCCACCAAAGACAGTAGCCCCGGCCGATCATGTGGTTTTCGAACTTCGTGAACAGGACGGCTTCCTCGATACAGGCTCACGCAAGCAGGCACTTATGGATCGCAAGGATCCCGTGGTGCTGATCCGGCCGGACGGTGCGCGCAAGGATCTGCCGCTGCTGCCTATCGAAATGGATGGGGTGTGGTGGGAGGAGTGGGCCGGCGTTTACATACTGGATCAGTTTACAGCCAACGGACTCCATATCCCCCCTAAACCTGACCGGGTACCCCTGCTGCATCCCGATGGCACGCTGCAATGGATACCGATTCCAGCACGCTATTCGCGCCGCAACGAAGCAGCCACTATAGCGCTAACCCGTCGCGGTCTGCTGGTAGGCAGTACGCGCGCTGCCATCGAACATAACCCAGGCGAAAGCGGGCTCTATCTGATACGTGGCGATAACTGGGTACGTCTCGCCGACTGGTACATAGGCAACACCGAAACACTTTTCAAAGGGCTCCGCAATCGAGGCATCGCCATCTCGCCATCCGGTTGCAAGGTAGCCTTCAAACACGGCAAGGGCGTACTGACCAAATACCGCTCGCCCTACACCATCCAAATGATCGACGTCTGCAAGGGAAAGTAGAGCCATGGAACTGACCAACGACGAGTTAAACCGCCTGGCCAAACTGGTATTGACCGCTGCCGACCAGACCTACGGCCCGGTGTGGCAGGGCGTACCGCTAGCACCGATCAACAATTTTGGCGGCACGACGGTACAGCCCTACACTACACCGTCCGGTTTCGTGGTCGTCGATACAGTAAGCGATCCCACTACCGGGTTCCGGGCGGCCTTTTACAAAAACTTCGACACCAACGAGGTGCTCGCCATCCCGGTCGGTACCGACGGTATCAATCTGCAGGACTATGCGGCGGATATGCTCTATACCGGGTACAACCAGTGGAACAATAATGCAAAGGAGTTTTTCATCACCCTAGGTGGCGTCGTAGACGCCGATACCCGAATCTATTTCGGCGGCCAGTCGCTCGGCGGTGCGCTGGCGCAATTCGCCGCGGTGGGCTTTACGGAGGCGAGGAAATCGGAATACATCACCGTCACAAACCCTGAAACGAATCAGCAAACACAGATTCAAAACCCACTTTACGTCCACTCTCTGGATAACACCGCCCTGGTCACCTTTGCCTCGCCCGGCATCACCGATCAGTTGCTCACGGCCACGCCGGGGTTCGACCCCAACAACCCGGAAATACAACAGATTGCGTCATACCACTACACCACCCAGGGCGAAGCGATCAATATGGTGGGCGGCGCCATGGTGGGCAGCAACACCGATATCTACTACCTGCCCACCGATGGCCAGGGCGATGTCGGCTACCTGCACCGCATCACCCTCGGATTCTGGGACTCGCTGGAGAAGATCGACTCCGACTTCGCTGGCCTGACCGCCTCTCCACAGCAGACGCTGGATACCGCCGATCTTCAGCAGATCGGCGCGGCCGTCGCCCTCATCGGCAGCAACGGGCAGATGGACAGTACCGAGAGCGCCGCCCGTATGGGCGTGGCGCTGCTGGTCGGTGCGGCACTGAGCCCGCCAGGCGATACAGCGAAGCTGGTCAGCGACATCGCCTCGCGCTACCTCGGCGAAGAGGCGGGAACCGCTATCGGCGCAGGTGTAGAAGTGATCTCCAAGATGCTGTTGATCGCCAACCCCATCGCCTGGCTGGAAACGGTGATTGCCGAGCTCGGCATTGCCAACCTGGCTCATCTGACGTCTGACCAGGTATCGAACGAGCAGTTGGCAGCGCTCGGCTTCGATCCGGTTCACACGGGCCTACAGAGGACATCCTTCCAGACCTACGACCCCGCGGGCAACCTGACCACCGTGGTCAAAGACACCAATGAAATCATGACCCGTTATCAGGTTCTCACCCCGGATGGCGGCATATGGAAGTCCTCTATCACGGGAACGACTGAAGTCTGTACATCCCCGGCCGGCTTTACCGTTACATGGCAGGCCGATAGCCCTTACGCCACTCTCACATATGGCACGCAGACCCTTGGGGCAGTTCTCCCCAATACCGTTATCAAAGCCGGTGATCTAGGCGGTATTGTCCTGCAACAAAGATCGATCACTCAACAAAATCTGGAGATCCAATACATGCCACCGCCGCCGGGTAGCGACGAGTGTGGCGTTATGATAAACGGCGAGGCAGCATCGATTTCGCACGCTACGCTGGATGTCCCGGGGTGGGAAGGTGGCGGCAAATACGAATACACCTCTCTGCTGGAAGGCACACCGGTCCTTACGCTCGTCGGCGGTGGCGACGGCTATATTCTCGAACAGTTGAAGTTGGGGGAGATCACGGATGGCAGCGAGGTCCTGAGACGATACAAAACTCAGGAAATAACCAACGCAGATGGTTCAACTGCGACAGTTATAACCGAGCAAGAAATCAAAGTCGCCCAAAGCAATGGGGATGGTTCGTGGTCGGTAGTGACCGAACGTACAGGATATGGCCCGAACAGCATGACCGGGCGAATCAAGGAAACCAACTCGCAAATCCTTCGGGAGAACGGCCAACTGACCCAAATCGACAGAGTAGAAGTCTATAACTACCGGAATCAGCTAACCGCTACAATCGAAACAACACAGCTCGACGGACAAATAACCCAGACCGTCTCCGCCGATATCGGCGGCAACCATATCGTACTGAAGTATGCCGGCGATTCCAGCTCGACAATAGAGTTGGCCGAGGTTGTCGAACTCAACGGAAGTTCTATCTCCGACCAAGCGGCGCTCATTGACCAGTTGAATGCCGCAGACCTCGACGCGAAAGACTTTATTCATATTGGATCGGACTCAAACAGCGAGGCAACGCTCGAACAAAGTGCCTACGCAATCGAGCAGTATGAGCAGGATCACCCCAGCGTATACAAAGAGGTTACAGATGCCATCGACCACTATGGTCCGGCTATTTTGGACGCACTATCCCTGGTCAAAGCTATCCAGTCCGGGGAACCGTTACCGATAACAGTCTCTGGTTTACGACTGACCAATGATCTGGTTAACACCGTCTACAATGAGAACCCCATAGACGCTGTCCAGGGACAAAAACTCGTCGACTACAACCTCTCCGGCGCCGCCAACGTCGGCAGCGGCATTCTAAGCCTGATGAGTCTGGATGCAGCTCTAAAGCGCGGCGACACTCTAGCTGCGGTGACGGCCGGCGCACAGGCAATCACCTTCGGTGCAACGGCTTATGCCAATTTCGTGGGGCAAAAAAGCTTGGGCGCTGCTCTCAGCAGTACTAATACGTTCGGTGCAGCAACAGAAGCGATTGGCGCAATTAGTGACGCCCTGCCTTACCTGAGCATTATTAACAGCCTCGCCCATGGTGACGAAGTCGGAGCTGCCGTGGCGGCCATCAGCATCGCGGTTCCTGCTGTCGGCTGGGCCTACGCCGTCTATACCATCGTCGACTCGATCTTCAACAGCGAAGATATCCCCGACCCCTGGGGTTCAGGTCAGTTCGTCTGGGATGGCACCGGCATCAAAATACGAGCTGCGGGCGAAACCGGCGGTGAAGAGGCCGTCACCGGCGTGATGCAGAGCACCCTCGCCACGCTGAACGCGCTGATCGAACAGCAACGTCAGGCCAACCCCGGCAGTCAATTGGGCATTATCCCCAACCGTATGCCCACGGTGGGCTACGATATGTCCGGTTACCGCTATACCGATATCGACCCGCTCACCGGCGAGGAACAACACCCGGCTCTACGCTTCGATACCGACGGCAACCCCTACAATGCCGAACCAGGCAGTGACGAATCCTACCAGTCCATCGTCGAGGGGATGATCTACTCCGCACTGGAGCACGGCGCGATCGCGCCGCAGTGGGAGGTGCAGACCGCCAGGATGCAAGCCGTGGCAGGTGACCCCAAGGCGGGCCTCACCGAGGAGGCCCGCGCCGGGCGCGACGGCAAGCTCGCCGCACCGGTCGAGGGCGATACCCAGATATTCCGCCCGGTGATGCTGGACCTGGATGGCGACGGAATCGAGACCATCGACCGCGACGACTCAGCAATCCACTTCGACGTGGACGACTCCGGCTACCTCAAGCACACAGGCTGGCTCGGCAGCGACGATGCTTTCCTGACGCTGGACCGCAACTACAACGGCCAGACCGATAGCGGCAAGGAGATGTTCAGCAACGCTGCTGTTGACCGTTCCCGCCGAGGACTAGCTGGCATGGCATGGGTGGATGCCAATTACGACGGCAAGCTCACCAGCGCCGATCCAGTCTGGGATGAGCTCAAACTCTGGCGCGACCTGGACCAGAACGGTATGCAGGATGAAGGCGAGACGGTCGGGCTCGATGATATCGGTATCTCCGAACTCAACTACTCGATGAGCACTTTCACCCAGGATGGTATTAAGAAACAGCTGGGCAGCCCTGACCAGGAGGCCGACAAGGAGGGCACCCGCGTCTCCGTCGTACCTGAGGGGATTCTGATTCAGGAGAGCAGCGAAGGTCATCTGTCACTGCTGGTCACCCGCATCGACGACAAGGCGGAGGTCGAAGCCAACCGGGATGGGGTAACCGGTTACGAGGATGTGGAAGTCATCGTCAGCACCGCTGACCTGCTGGCCAACGATACACTTGGCGGGGTTCTCGGTCGCGACCTGAACATTACCGGGCTCACTAATTTCCGCCACGGCACCGGCTTTATCGACACCAATGGCTTTGTGCACTTCACGCCGAAAACAGACTATTCTGGTGACGATGCCGGCTTTGACTATGTCGTCAGTGCCGAAAACGGTCAGGAGGGCACTGCAACGGTCGATGTGGTGATACAGGGTGTTAACGATGCGCCGACGCTGGATCATGTGGATCACACGATGCGGTCGGTTTATGGATATACGGATATAAAATACGACTACTCGGAGTCGGGCACCAAGTTCTATTATGGTGGAGGGAATCCAATCTATAGTCCATATGGTATTGTGCACCCACCTGAATCCGGAGACTCATACGTTACCCTTAACCCACCGGCAGGCAAGTGGTACATAGACTATCACACCACGAGAATCGCATATGATGAAAGTGGTGCAGGTCGAATAACCGGGGCGGACCCGGATGATGACGCATCCACGCTTACCTATGAACTAGTCAACGCACCTCAGTACGGTAGCGTCAACGTAAATCCAGATGGCACGTTTAAATATACGGGCTGGCGTTCACCTGATACGCCAAGTAACTACAGTGTTATAAATGGCCAATATGCGGTCTTCCAGAGCGGTAAATTCTATACTGCATCCAACTTGCCCAAGTATGCTGTTTATCCAACTCAAGATGTATTCCAGGTAAGAATCACAGATCCCCATGGCGCAAGCACGATCGAGTCGATCTCGGTAGCACACTACGGTCCTTATATTCCATCGACCCCATCCGGTGGAGGAGGGAAACCAATAGCCGTGGATTTGAACGGGGACGGTTTCTCATTTGTGGACTTAGATGACTCCAACGTGTTCTTCGACGTAAACGGCGACGGTTGGAAGAATCGTACCGCTTGGGTAGGTAAGGACGATGGCCTGCTGGTTTACGACGTAGAAGGTGACGGCCTGATCGACAAATCGGAGGAGATCAGCTTCGCAGGTTATGACGATAACGCACAAACCGATCTGGAGGGGCTTGCTGCCTTCGACAGCAACGGCGACGGCCGCTTCGACGCCGACGACGAGAAGTGGGCGCAATTCGGTATTTGGCAGGATGCCAACCAGAACGGCATCACCGATGAAGGCGAACTGCGTTCACTGTCCGATCTGGGCGTGACCGCCGTCGAGCTGACCAGCGACGGTCAGTTCCAGATCATCGATGGCCAGACGGTACACGGTATCGGTTCGATGAGTCTGACCGATGGCAGCCCACTGGATATCGCCGATGTCACCCTCGCGTTCAGCAACGAGGTTCAGATACCGCAAGCAGACGGCTCTGTCAAAACCGCATCGACTTCCCCTTTTTCACCGAGCGGCGAGGAGATAAACGGTACTGAACAGGACGACCTGATTCTAGGAAAGAGCGGTAACAACATAGTCAACGCCTTTGCAGGCGATGACGTAATTCTCGAAGACGGCGGAAACGATATTATCGATGCGGGCGATGGCAACGATCAGGTTTATTCCGGCGCTGACAATGATCTGGTTTTTGGCGGCGATGGTAATGACACGATTCATGCGGGGCTTGGCAGCGATATAGTCTTCGGCGGCGACGGGCATGACGCACTCTTTGCCGAAGGCGGCAACGACCTGGTATTCGGTGGTGCAGGCAACGACCTGATCTCCGGCGGCTGGGGGAATGACGTCCTTTCAGGCGATGAGGGTGACGACCGGATATTCGGCGAATCCGGTCGCGACGCGCTATTCGGTGGCGACGGCAATGACGAACTGCTCGGCATGGACGATGACGACTACCTCAACGGTGGCGCCGGTAACGACCGACTGGATGGCGGCTCCGGCGCGGACGAGATGATCGGCGGGCCAGGAAACGATACCTATCTGGTCGATAACCAGGAGGATAAGATCACCGAACTTGCAGACGAGGGCAATGACACAGTTATCACCAACCTGGACAACTACGTCCTCAGCGAGAATTTCGAAAACCTGTTCCTGAGCAATACGGAAAATGACTCTAACCCCGATGGTTCTCTCGTGGCCACAACTGCCAAAGGCAATATGCACGGCAACATTATCCGGGGCAATCTGGCCGACAACCTCCTCTACGGATATGCCGGTGATGACAGACTTGATGGTGGGGCCGGTGTTGACATACTGGTCGGTGGAACAGGTAATGATACCTACGTCGTGGATAACACCAATGACGTCGTTGTAGAACTGGTTAATGAAGGGCATGACACCGTTCTTGCCGAAGCCTCATACACCCTTGGCGACAATGTCGAAGACTTGATGCTCATGGGCTCCGCCGCCCTCTCAGGCACCGGAAACTCAATGAACAACATCTTGACCGGTAACAACGGGAGTAACCTGTTGGATGGCGGAGCAGGCGCCGACCGAATGTTCGGTGGTCTGGGTAACGATACCTATGTGGTGGACGATCAAGCCGACAATATCATCGAGTTCGCAAATGAAGGGAACGATACAGTAGTTTCAAGCCTCTCCTGGACACTAGGAGAGAATCTGGAAAATCTACGTCTTACTGGCACAACCAACATCGACGGCACCGGCAACAACGCTGCGAACCTGCTGATCGGTAATAGCGGATCCAATAGACTCGATGGTGGCCATGGCGCGGATACATTAGCCGGCGGTGCCGGTGACGATACCTATGTCGTCGACAATGCCGGCGATACGGTCGTCGAGAACGCCAGCGAAGGGATCGACACCATCTACTCCAGCATCAGCTATGTGCTGCCTGAGCAGGTGGAGCACATGATCCTGACCGGCTCAGCTGCTACCGATGGCACCGGTAACGCGCTCGACAACTCCCTGACCGGCAACGCTGCCGCCAACACTCTACGGGGCCTGGCCGGCAACGACACCCTGATCGGCAACGGCGGTGACGACCTTCTCGACGGCGGCAGCGGCGCCGATATCATGCTCGGCGGAACCGGCGATGACCTTTACTACGTCGACGAGATCGGTGACCAGGTGATCGAAGCCACCGACGAGGGCATCGATACCGTCCACTCCTCTATCAGCTATACCGCACCGGACAACGTGGAACGTATCGAGCTGCTCGGCAGCGACGATATCGATGCCACCGGCAACACCCTCGACAACACACTAGTGGGTAACGGCGGTGCCAACACCCTGAAGGGCCTGGCCGGCAACGACACCCTGATCGGCAACGGCGGTGACGATACTCTCGATGGCGGTCGCGGCGCCGATATCATGACCGGCGGAACCGGCGATGACCTTTACTACGTCGACGAGATCGGTGACCAGGTGATCGAAGCCACCGACGAGGGCATCGATACCGTCCACTCCTCTATCAGCTATACCGCACCGGACAACGTGGAACGTATTGAGCTGCTCGGCAGCGACGATATCGATGCCACCGGCAACACCCTCGACAACACTCTGGTGGGTAACGGCGGTGCCAACACCCTGAAGGGCCTGGCCGGCAACGATACCCTGATCGGCAACGGCGGTGACGATACTCTCGATGGAGGAAGCGGTGCCGATATCATGACCGGCGGTGCCGGCAACGATATCTATATCGTCGACAACGCCGACGACAAGGTCATCGAGAATGCTAACGAAGGGATCGACACCATCTACTCCAGCATCAGCTATGTGCTGCCTGAGCAGGTGGAGCACCTGATCCTGACCGGTTCGGCCGCCATCGACGGCACCGGCAATGCGCTCGACAACACCCTGACCGGTAACGATGCCGCCAACACCCTGTTGGGCCTGGACGGCAACGACACCCTGATCGGCAACGGCGGTGATGATCGACTCGACGGCGGTGCCGGAGACGATCTACTCAACGGAGGACTAGGCGATGACACCTACATCATCAATCTAAACAACGGACTTGACCGAATCGAAGATATTGAAGGTACCGATACCGTTCGATTCGGGGAGGGGCTTAACCTCGATAATGTAGCCTTGAGGGTCACACAGGAGAACGGTGTATATACCGCGCATATCCGGGTACTGGACGAATGCGGTTGTGAGCAACCCGATCAGGGTTTCGACCTCGTTATCGGCATGGACGATCAGGGCCGTTATATCTCACCCATCGAGAGGTTCATATTCGCTGACGATAGCCAAGCCGCTTTCGACGATCTGTTGATCAAGACCGTCGTTCATATAGGAACGGCACACGACACTGAGATCGTGACCGGGAGGAATGATGATGTCATCTACGCAGGTCCGAGAGGCAACACCGTATACTCCGGAACGGGACATGACATAATTTATGCGGGATCCGGCGGTGACCAGGCATACGGGGAAGGTGGAAACGACGTATTTCTGGGCAGCACCGGCGACGACGTTCTGGACGGTGGCTGCGGTGACAACATACTGTTTGGTTACAACGGTCGGGACGTTCTACGCAGCTCTGAAGGGAATAACATCTTATTGGGCGGCTCCCAGGACGATCTCGTTGAGGCCGGTTCCGGCGCCGACTTTATTGCCGGCGGTAGCCATAACGATACGATTCAGGCCGGCGGCGGCTCTAACGTTATCGCCTTCAATTTGGGCGATGGTCGCGATACCGTACTCTCTTCTGCCGATGCGACAAACACACTCTCGTTGGGCGGTGGCATTCAAGTGGAAGATCTCGCCTTCCGTCACATCGGACCAGACCTGCTATTAGAGATCGGCAATAAGAATGGGATCACCTTTAAAGACTGGTATCAGGATACTGCCCACCAAAGTATTCGTACCCTTCAGGTTATCGATACCAATCCAGACAATGGATCGAACAAAACGACATCTGTCGAACTTTTCGATTTCCAAAACTTGGTTGAGCACTTCGATACAGCGCAGTCCGGGACAACGTCGACAACCTCTTGGTCATTGATGAACGGTCTGCTCGATGCCCATCTGGAAAACAGTACCAACGTCGTTATAGGTGGAGAACTGGCAATGGACTATGCCGAGGACGGTGCTATCACCCTGTCCGCCGGAGCGACCCAAAAAGTACTCAGTAACCCTATATACGGCAGCACTGCACAAACCGTAGGTCGCCAATTCAACGACAGCCTGCAGGCTTTCCGGATTGGGTAAAAAATTGAACCGACCGGCTTTGCAAAGGCAAAATTAATATTTAAGGAGTATGAAATGACAGATAAGAACGCGGATG
The DNA here is from genome assembly GCF_019084545.1 of Marinobacterium ramblicola. Lineage (GTDB taxonomy): Bacteria > Pseudomonadota > Gammaproteobacteria > Pseudomonadales > Balneatricaceae > Marinobacterium_D > Marinobacterium_D ramblicola. The sequence continues at coordinate 118,058 of NZ_JAHREP010000002.1, read as the reverse complement.
CAGCCCTGGCCGCATTAAACGATGCCCGCGGCGCACTCTCCAAACTGCCGATTCTGGGGCCGGCCCTGTGGTTGTATGCACGCGACCCAATGAAGAAGTATCTGTTCATGGGAGATATCGATTGGGTATTACTACCTCCGGTCGTTCTCGATCAGTGTCGCTTGTATACCAAAGAGGAACTGCCCTACGCCTTTTTCACCTGGGCGCGAGTCAATGACCAGATAGACTCACGTCTGCGCACGTCCCATGCCAAACTCGCCCCTCACGAATGGAACTGCGGTGAACACGTATGGATCATTGACGCAGTAGCACCCTTCGGACAACTCGAGGAGACCATAAAAGAGTTGCGGGAAAACATCTTCCCCGGCCTCCCGGTCAGTGCTCTGCTGCCCGACCCGTCAAAAGCCGGGGCTGTAGTGGTACACGACTGGCCGGCCAGTGAAATGAAAGCGTCTTGCTGAAAAGGATTCCTTTCATGGCCACTGCAAAGAAATTGTCACGTGACATACTCGAGTTTTCCCCCGGTCTTTTGGTCATACAGGATAGTCCGCCTCCCAAAATGCCACGTACCATTCTTTACAGTGTGGCGACTCTATTCGGAATTCTGCTTGTATGGTCTCTCTTCGGGCAGCTCGATGTAGTGGCCTCGGCAGAAGGTCGTCTCGTACCTGAAACATATGTGAAGATCGTTCAGCCTGCCGATTCCGGCATCGTGCGTGAAATACTGGTACACGAGGGACAAACCGTGGACGCGGGGCAAGTGCTGATACGCATGGACCCGTCTTTAGCCAACGCTGATGAACGATGGCTACGCCTGGAGTTCGAGCTTAAACAGCTACAGCTGCGACGAATCGATGCGGAGTTATCTGGTAAAGAGATGGTCCTGAAACCGGGGGATTCCAAAGACCTTTACGATCAGATCGCTCGCCAGCTTCAAGCCCATAAGCAGGCGTACCTGGATACGGTCGCTACGGAGAATGCCGCTCTCGAAAAAGCATACCACGACCTAAAGGCGGCACAGGAGATACTGTACCGGCTCGAAGAAACGCTTCCTGTTTATAAACGCAATGTTCTTGCGTTCGATCAGTTAGCCCAAAAGGGCTACTACAGTGAATTGGCAGTCGAGGATAAAAAGCGCGAGTTATTGGAGAAGCAGCAGGAACTGAAAGCCCAGAAAGCGAGCGTCGCCAGTCTGGAGTCGACCGTCCTTGCCGGTGAGCGAAGACTTGATCGTCTTACATCAAGCTATCGCAGCAATCTGCAAGACGAACGGGTGGACGCCGAGTCACAGTTCAACCGTCTCAGGGAAGAGCTCCAAAAGTTGGAGCACAAGTCGGAGTTCCTTGCACTGAAGTCACCTCAAAAGGGCATCATAAAGGATATGGCTACCCATACGATTGGCACTGTCGTGTCCCCCGGCACCGTACTCGTGACGCTCGTCCCCCATGATGAGTCGCTTCAGGCGGAGGTCTATATCAAAAACGAGGATGTAGGATTCGTGCATGAAGGACAGGAGGTCAAACTCAAACTTGCAGCTTATCCTTTCCAAAAATATGGAATGATCACTGGAACCCTCGTGAATATTGGCGCGGATTCAGTGGATCTGGGTGGCAATTCAACAGACTCTACGAATGTGGGTGCCGGAACTTCAGGCTATAAGGCGCTGATACGGCTAAACTCCCAAAATTTAACGACGACAGGCGGTCAGTTGGAACTCACTCCCGGCATGCAGCTCAGCGCTGACATACATCTGGGATACAGAACTGTAATGGAATACCTGCTTTCACCAATAAGAAAAGTCTGGCTAGAAGCGGGTAAGGAACGTTAATCCATTCATAGGGGTTGATTTTCGCGGCCTGTTTATCGAAAATACGCGCCTTCTTGGATTGGTGGTTCGCCACCCATGGATACAGGGGTATCGCCAAGCGGTAAGGCACTGGATTCTGATTCCAGTATGCGTAGGTTCGAATCCTACTACCCCTGCCAAATAAAGTATCGATGACTGACTCCCTTTCAGCGACCTCATCCGCCAACCCTGATGCAATCGAGAAGGTACTCGCCGTGTCTAAAATGATGGTTTTCACCGGCAATGCTAACCCTGCACTGGCTCAGAAAGTGGTTGAGCGGCTGGATATCCCGATGGGGAAAGCGAACGTCGCCCGTTTCAGCGACGGCGAAGTCAGCGTCGAAATTCAGGAGAACGTGCGCGGCAAGGATGTGTTCATCATCCAGTCCACCTGCGCACCGACCAATGACAACCTGATGGAGCTGATCGTCTTCGCCGATGCGATGCGCCGCGCTTCCGCCACCCGTATCACCGCGGTCATCCCCTACTTCGGCTACGCCCGCCAGGATCGCCGTCCGCGTTCCGCCCGCGTACCGATCAGCGCCAAAGTCGTGGCCAGCATGATCTCCAACGTCGGCATCGACCGCGTCCTGACCGTCGATCTGCACGCCGACCAGATCCAGGGCTTCTTCGATATCCCGGTGGACAACGTTTACGGCTCGCCGGTTCTGCTCGACGATATCATGGACCAGGGTTACGACGACCCCATCGTGGTATCCCCTGACGTGGGCGGCGTAGTCCGTGCCCGCGCCGTGGCCAAACAGCTCGACTGCGACCTGGCGATCATCGACAAGCGTCGCGAGCGCGCCAACGAAGCCCAGGTGATGAACATCATCGGCGATGTTGCCGGGCGTACCTGCATCCTGGTCGACGATATGTGCGACACCGCCGGCACCCTGTGCAAGGCCGCCAAGGCACTGAAGGACAAAGGGGCTGCCCGCGTGATCTCCTATGTCACCCACCCGGTGCTGTCGGGACCTGCGATCAGCAACATCAGCAACTCGGAGCTGGACGAACTGGTCGTGGCCGACACCATTCCGCTCTCCGAAGCGGCGCAGAAGTGTGACAAGATTCGCCAGTTGACCCTGGCACCGATGCTGGCAGAGGCGGTACGCCGCGTCTGCAACGAAGAATCGATCAGCGCCATGTTCCGATAACGGCAACATGCGCTGAACGCGCCGACAACGGTCGGCAACATGCCCCGAAAGGGATAAAAATGCTGCACACTCCTGGTCGCGGGGGTCTGCAGCTTTTGAACTATATAAGGTAACTACAATGAGTACTTTCGTAATTAACGCCGAAGCCCGTAACGATCAGGGGAAAGGTGCGAGCCGCCGCCTGCGTCGTGAAGGCAAAGTGCCGGGCATCGTCTACGGTAGCGAAACCCCGGTTGCTATCGCCATCTCCGCAAATGAGCTGGCCAAGGCTCTGCAGGACGACACTTTCTACTCCTCCAAGCTGACCCTGAAGTTGGATGGCAAGGAAACTTCCGTGTTCATCAAGGATCTGCAGCGCCACCCGGCCAAGCCGGTCGTTCTGCACGCTGACTTCCAGCGTCTGGACGAAAGCAAGAAGATCAAGATCCAGGTACCGCTGAAGTTCGTTAACTTCGAAAAGTCCGCTGCATCCAAGGCCTCCGCCAAGTTTGCCGCTGAAGCGGCTACCGTTGAGATCCTCTGCCTGCCGAAGGACCTGCCGGAAGCACTGGAAGTGGATCTGTCCAAGATCGAAATGGGCCAGATCGCTCACTTGTCCGACATCACCCTGCCGGAAGGTGTTGAGGTCGTTGCGCTGCGTCGCGGTGAAGACCACGACCAGGGCGTTGGCTACTGCTACGCTCCGCGTGGCGCCAAAGCCGGCAAGTAATAGCTGCCGCTAAGGCACCGGCATGCAGGATCGGATACAGCTGATCGTCGGCCTCGGCAACCCCGGGGCCCAATACGAGCACACCCGCCACAATGCCGGCGCCGAGCTGGTGGAGCAGCTTGCTGCCCACCAGCACACCACCCTGCAGACCGACAAGCGTTATCACGGTCTGTACGGCAAGATTCTGATTGAAGGTCAGCCGGTACACCTGCTGATACCCACCACCTTCATGAACCTGAGCGGCCAAGCCGTTGCCGCGCTCGCCAACTTCTTCAAGATCCCGGCCACGGCCATTCTGGTGGCACATGACGAGCTCGATATCGCACCGGGCACGGCGCGCCTGAAAAAGGGCGGCGGTCATGGCGGACATAACGGCCTGCGCAGCATCATCAGCCAGCTCGGCAACAACCGCGACTTCTACCGTCTGCGCCTTGGTATCGGCCATCCCGGACACGCCAGCCAGGTCTCCAACTTCGTGCTGAGCAAGGCCTCGCCGAAGGAGCGCGAACTGACCCAGGCGGCAATCGATGAAGCGCTCCGCCAGCTGCCACTGGCGATCAAGGGTGACTGGCCACGTGCCATGAACCATCTGCATAGTTTTAACGCCGGTGCCCAATAGGGCCCTAGACAGGATTTTCATCATGGGATTCAAATGCGGCATCGTCGGCCTGCCCAACGTCGGTAAGTCCACCCTGTTCAATGCACTGACCAAATCGGGCATCGCGGCGGAGAACTTCCCGTTCTGCACCATCGAGCCCAACTCCGGAATCGTGCCGATGCCGGACCCGCGTCTGGACGCCCTGGCCGAGATCGTCAAACCGGAGCGGGTACTGCCCACCACCATGGAGTTCGTCGATATCGCCGGGCTTGTGGCCGGTGCATCCAAGGGTGAAGGGCTGGGCAACAAGTTCCTCGCCAATATCCGTGAAACCGATGCCATCGCCCATGTGGTGCGCTGCTTCGAAGATGACAACGTCATCCACGTCGCCAACCGCATCCATCCGATCGAGGATATCGAGACGATCAACCTGGAGCTGGCGCTGGCGGATCTGGAATCCTGCGAGAAACAGCTGCAGCGCGTCCAGCGCACCGCCAAGGGCGGCGACAAGGAGGCCGTCGCGGCCAAGAACCTGCTCGAGAAGCTGATCCCCCGCCTGTCCGAGGGCCTGCCCGTACGCGGCATGGAGCTGGACGACAGCGAACAGAAACTGGTGCGCAGCTTCCACCTGCTGACCACCAAGCCGACCATGTATATCGCCAACGTGGCCGAGGACGGTTTCGAGAACAACCCCTGGCTGGATAAGGTCAGAGAGTTCGCCGCCGGCGAAGATGCCAGCGTAGTACCGGTCTGCAACAAGCTGGAAGCCGAGATCGCCGAACTCGAGGACGACGAAAAATCGATGTTCCTCGACGAGATGGGGATGGAGGAGCCGGGCCTGGATCGCGTGATCCGCGCCGGTTACAAGCTGCTCGGCCTGCAGACCTACTTCACCGCCGGGGTGAAAGAGGTGCGCGCCTGGACGGTCAAGGTCGGTGCCACCGCGCCCCAGGCCGCGGGCGTGATCCACTCCGATTTCGAGAAGGGCTTCATCCGCGCCGAAGTGATCGCCTACGACGACTTCATCGCCTACAAGGGCGAACAGGGCGCCAAGGATGCAGGCAAGTGGCGCCTGGAGGGCAAGGAGTACATCGTCAAGGACGGCGACGTGGTGCACTTCCGCTTCAACGTCTGACGCCCGCTCCCGGATAAGCCCGCCTCTCACGGCGGGCTTTATTTTTCCCTTCAAGCTGTTGACAGCAAAAGGTAAACAGAGAATAATGCGCGCCTCTGAAGCGTGGCAATATAGCTCAGTTGGTTAGAGCAACGCATTCATAATGCGTGGGTCGCAGGTTCGAGTCCCGCTATTGCCACCATTAAAACGCTTTGGAACTGTTGCAGGGGTATCGCCAAGCGGTAAGGCAACGGGTTTTGATCCCGTCATGCGCAGGTTCGAATCCTGCTACCCCTGCCATCACGATTCAGACATTCAAAATGTGGCAATATAGCTCAGTTGGTTAGAGCAACGCATTCATAATGCGTGGGTCGCAGGTTCGAGTCCCGCTATTGCCACCA
>NZ_JAHREP010000002.1:0-112228 GCF_019084545.1 Marinobacterium ramblicola | reverse complement strand
AGTGTGGCAATATAGCTCAGTTGGTTAGAGCAACGCATTCATAATGCGTGGGTCGCAGGTTCGAGTCCCGCTATTGCCACCATTTCCCACAGCGGAATGCTACAGGGGTATCGCCAAGCGGTAAGGCACTGGATTCTGATTCCAGTATGCGTAGGTTCGAATCCTACTACCCCTGCCAATTCTCATCCAAGCAGCCCACTTCATCCTGACATCGGCTTTATGTCGGGTTAGTATGTACGCCAGGATTGAGAAGCACCGGAGTCACCCAGGACCATGATAACTGCATCAGAATCGGCCTATGGCGCGTTTGACAGACTCGCAGCCGGTACACACAAACGCAGTACGATCAATATCATTTTTGTCGGTTTCGAAAGCCACGAAGTTGACCCGCTGCTGTCCTTGATACGCACCGGCCGACTCTCTCCCCGCGGCCGCCGCATCGAAAACCGCGAAGAGCTCTCGCAGATACTGAGCCAGCGCTCCTGGGATCTACTGCTATGCAGCACGCACACCAATCCTGAGCTCAACCCCCAGGCCGTCGTCCAGTTACTGCACCATCAGGATAAGGATGTGCCGGTGATCGAGCTCAGCGCCGACACCTCCGAAGCGGCACAGCTGCGCGCCTTCAAGGAGGGGATCCAGGCGCTTTTGCCGGAGCGCCCGGGCGAGCTTCTGCTGCACGTGGTACATCAGCAGCTTCAAGCGCTGGATACCCGTCGCCGCCTGCGCCAGACCGAAACCATGCTTGAGATCACCGAGCGCCATGTCCACGAACAGGTAGTCAGCTCCCGCAGCGCCATCGGCTACCTGCACAACGCCAAGCTCGAATTCGCCAACGACAGCCTGGTTGAGCTGCTGGGGTACGAGCGCGCATCGCAGCTGCAGGGCACCACGCTCGATCAACTGTTGATCCCGGAACAGCGCGGTGAGGTACACGAGAAGCTGTCCGCTCATTTCGAGCAGAATGAGCCGGTCGACCTCAGGCTGGGCTTGCGGATCGTCCGCTCCGATAGCAGCAGTTTCAGCGCCGAGGTGCAGCTGCAGACCTGTCGCTTCCTTGGCCATATCAGCCTGTCGATGACGATCCACCCCGATAATGAACTGTTCCTCGACAGCGCCGAGCACCGGGACGAAGATGCACTGACCGGACTCAAAAACGGCACCTTCCTGATGCAGCGCCTGGATGAGACGGCACAGCGGGCACTCTCTGGCGGTCATGACGCTCATCTGCTCTACGTTCGCCTGGATCAATATCGCCACCTGCTGGCCGAGCTGGGCGGGGAGGCGGCCAATACGCTACTAAAATCGATCGCCAGCCGACTCGAAAAGGCGTTCACCGAGCCCCACCTGGTATGCCGTTTCGAGGACGACAGCTTTATCGTCCTGTTTCAGCATGCCGACGCCGAGAATGCCCAGAAGATCGGCCGCAAACTGTTCCGTCAGATCGGTGAGCTGAAGGTCCCCTACGAGCAGAGCACCCTGTCCAGTACCTGTTCCGTCGGCATCGTGACCATCAACGACAGCTCACCACCGGCCAGCGAGCTGATTCAGCGTGCGCACAAAGCGGCTGACGAGCTGGTCGACGGCAATGGCTGCGCCCTGTTCCATGTCCAGAAACCGATTCACCCGCAGCAGGACGAGGATGCGATCAAGCGCATACTCAATGCGATCACCGACAGTCGCTTGAAGATGCTGTTTCAGCCCGTGGTGTCCCTGGGTGAAGAGGAGGAGGTGCACGAATACGAGGTGCTGATCCGCATGCTGGATCATAACGACGATGCACTGACTCCCAACATCTTCCTGACCGAAGTCGAGCAGAGCGAGGTGATGGTCAAGATGGATCGCTGGGTGCTGGAACGCTCGCTGCAACTGCTGCGCGAGGAGCTGGACAAGGGCCACCGCAACCGCTTGTTCATCAATATCGCCGGCCGCACCCTGCGCAGTCGCTCACTGCTGACCTGGTTCGCCAGCCAGCTGGAGGAGCTGCATATACCGCCGGACCTGCTGGTATTCCAGATCAGCGAAACCGATGCTGCCACCGAGCTGGAGTATGCCAAGCAGTTTGCCGACAAGGTGCGCGCCATGGAGTGCAACCTCTGCATCAAGCATTTTGGCAGCTCACCCAACTCCCACCGCGTATTCGCCGAGGTCAACGCCAACTACCTCAAACTCGACGGCGCCTATATACAGGATCTGGAGAGCGGCGATCTCAGCATCAAAGCGCTGCAGGAGCAACTGGAGCCGACGCTGAGCCATGGCCTTATCGTGATCGCACCGCTGGTGGAAAACACACGCGTGATCAGCAAACTGTTCCGCTGCGGCATCCAGCGGATCCAGGGCTACTACCTGCAGCCACCGCGCGAGACGATGGATTACGACTACTTCGAAGAGCGCTAGCCAACAGCAAAACGCCGGCGATTCAGCCGGCGTTTTGCTATCAGGAGCAGGGCTTAAACAGCCCGGTCACGGTCACGGAAGCCGATCAGGTATAGAATGCCGTCGAGCCCCAGGGTAGAGATCGCCTGCTTGGCACTGCGTCGCACCAGAGGCTTGGCGCGGAACGCGATCCCGAGGCCGGCAATCGACAGCATCGGCAGATCATTGGCCCCATCACCGACCGCGATACACTGCTCCAAACACACCCCCTCCTTGGCGGCAATCTCACGCAGCAGTTGCGCCTTGCGCTCGCCGTTGACCACCGTACCGATCACTTCGCCGGTCACTTTGCCGTCCTTGATATCCAGCTCGTTGGCATGGATATAATCGAAGCCGAGCTTCTGCTGCAGATGGCGCGCGAAATAGGTGAAGCCGCCGGAGAGGATGGCGGTCTTGAAGCCGAGCGACTTCAGGTTGGAGACCAGCTCCTCCACCCCTTCGGTCATCGGCAGCCGCTCGGCAATACGCTCAAGCACAGCGGCATCCAGCCCCTTGAGCAGCGCCACTCGACGTTTGAAACTCTCATTGAAATCGATCTCGCCACGCATCGCCGCTTCGGTAATCGCCACCACCTGGTCGCCGACGCCCGCCTCCTTGGCCAGCTCGTCGATCACCTCAGCCTCGATCAAGGTGGAATCCATGTCGAACACCACCAAGCGGCGGTTGCGTCGGTAGATGTCGTCCTTCTGGAACGCGATATCCACATCCAGTTCGGATGCCGCCTTCAGAAATGCCTCACGCAGCTCCGACGCATCGGCCGGCATACCGCGCACAGAGAACTCAACACAGGACTTGGTACCGGAATCTACAGTCGAATCCAGCGCCACGCGCCCGGACAAGCGGCTGATGTTATCGATATTCAGCCCGTGCCGCGCGGCAATGTCGGTCACCCTGGCAATATGGGCAGCGCTGATGCGCCGGGCCAGCAGAGTAATGATATGGCGCGACTTGCCCTGCCCCTCGACCCAGTGATCGTAGTCTGCGCCAGCGACCGGCTCGAAACGTACCTGTAGATTCAACTCATGCGCCTTGAACAGAATATCGCGCAGCAATGGCGAGGATTCCGCCTCCAGCGGCACCTGGATCAACATGCCGAGCGACAGGGTGTTGTGGATAACCGCCTGACCTATATCGAGAATGGCGATCTCGTAATTGGCCAGGATGCCGGTCATGGCAGAAGTAACGCCCGGCTTGTCTTCGCCGGTAAGGGTGAGCAGAATAATTTCGTGCATCGCGTAAAGATCCGTCCGTCGCTGTAGACTTGATCGCCGTGAAAAGTGTCAGCCACTGAAAATGACCAACGAGGGTCGTTCAGAGAAAAGCGGCAAAATTATACCCTGTTCCTCAAGACAGCGCAGTCCCGGTGCAAATCCAGTATAGTCAGTGAACCATGAAGCATTGATGCAAGCACCGTGACCGAAGCGTTCTGGCTCGATTTCATCAACACCCACCCCAACCTGCTGCCGCTTTTGGTGGGCATCATCGCCTGCCTGGAAAGTGTCGCCTTCGTCGGTATCACGGTACCCGGTATCGCCCTGCTGTTCGCCCTATCGGCTCTCGCAGGCAGCCAAGCCATACCGCTCCACCCACTGCTGGTCGCCGGTTTCGTCGGCGCCATCGTCGGCGACCAGTCCAGCTTCCTGCTCGGCCGGTTCGCCAGCCCTTGGCTGGAACAGCGCTGGCCGCTGCGACAGCATCCACAATGGCGCACACGCGGGATGACCTTTTTCCACCGCTATGGTGGTCTCAGCGTGGTGATCGGCCGCTTCATCGGCCCCTTTCGCCCGCTGATCCCCTTCGTCGCCGGCAGTTGCCGGATGTCGCCACTGCGCTTCAGCCTTTACAACCTGTTCTCCGCAGTCGCCTGGTCACCTGCCTATCTGCTGCCGGGCTATCTGGCCGGCATGGGCGCACAACAGTTACCCCTGCTGCAAAGCCCTGTGCTGGAGCTGCTGATTCTACTCTTTGCATTGATCATCGCCTTCCAGCAGCTTCATATCCGTCTACGCCCAGAAGCCAGCCTCTGGGACTGGTTGCAACGGCGCCATATCGACCCCCAGCGCATGGGTATCATGCTGCTGCTGAGCGGCAGCGCCCTGCTGTTTCTGTTCTGCATCGCCGCCCAACTCTCCGGCCGTTTCGCCGAAGCCAACGCTCATCTCTATGGCCTGCTGTACGAGCTCGGCCGGGAGATACCGACGCTGAGTACTCTGGTCACGCATCTGGGCGACCCGCCCCTGGTGATGGTACTGGCGATCACCTGCGGTGCGGTTGGCCACCTCCGCTATCGCCAGCGGGCAGGCTGGGGCGTAGCACTCGGGGTCGGCAGCGTTCTGTTACTCAACCACCTGCTGAAACAGACACTGGCCGTCGCGCGACCGGAGGCTGGACAAACCCTATTAACCAGCTATAGCTTCCCCAGCGGCCACGCCAGTGCTGCCAGCGCCTTTTACGCTCTCGTTGCAATCTGGCTGCTGCAGGGACAGAGCCACCCCGTACGCCACGCCGGCTATATGACCGTGCTGGGATTGGTGCTGCTGATAGCGCTCTCGCGCACGCTCTTGGGCGTACACTGGCCGCTGGATATAGTGGCAGGCACGCTGGAGGGGATAGCGGTGGCGGCGCTGTACCGTTACTGGCTGATCCGCCATCCGTCGACACAGCCTGTTGCAGCAGCACCTATACTGGCACTGCTGCTCGGTGCTGCAATGTTCTACACCCTTGTCCGCACGCTGATTTAATCGGTTTTACGCCGCCGCGCGCGGGGGGGATGCTTGGGCTTATGCGCCGCCTTGCGTTTGGCGGTCTTGCGCTTGGGTTCATCCTCACCCGAGACCCGTGCCCGCGCCTTGCCTGTGCGCGGCGACTCGTCCCGACGCTCGGCACCTGGGCCGATCTTACCGGCAGCCAGCAACTCGCGCTTGCTCGGCTTTTTGGTCGGTTCGCCGGCTGGCGAACTGGCAAGCTCGAAATCGATCTTGCGCTCATCCAGATCGACCCGCACCACGCGCACCTTGAGTGGATCGCCAAGCTTGAACACCTTGCGTGTACGCTCGCCGATCAGCCGCTGCTTGGCAGCCTCGAAGTGGTAGTAGTCGCTGGGCAGGCCGGTGATATGGATCAGCCCCTCGACATAGAGATCGACCAGCTCGATAAAGGCACCGAAACCGGTTACCGCCGAGATCACGCCGTCGTACTCTTCGCCGATCTGGCTCTGCATATACTCGCACTTGAGCCAGGCCACCACGTCACGAGTGGCCTCGTCGGCGCGGCGCTCGGTCATCGAGCAGTGTTCGCCCAGCGCCAGCATCTGCTCCATGCCGTAGCCGACCGCGAACGCCGGGTTGGGCGTAAAGCCCTTGGGGCGCTCGACATTCTTGATCTTCTTGTCGCTGTGGATGGCAGCACGGATGATGCGGTGGACCAGCAGATCCGGATAGCGGCGGATCGGCGAGGTGAAGTGGGTGTAGGCATCGTAGGCCAGGCCGAAGTGGCCCTGGTTGTCCGGGCTGTAGACTGCCTGCTGCATCGACCTGAGCATCATCGTCTCGATGATGTGGCGATCCGGCCGCCCCTCGATCGTCTCCGACAGGCGCAGATAGTCCTTCGGTTCCGGCTTGTCGCCGCCGGGCAGGTTCAAGCCCAGCTCGCCGAGAAACGCACGCAGGTTTTCCAGCTTCTGCTCTTTCGGCCCCTCGTGGATACGATACAGCGCCGGCCGCTTCAGCTTCTGCAGGAACTGAGCCGTGGCCACGTTGGCCGCCAGCATGCACTCCTCGATCAGCTTGTGGGCGTCGTTGCGATGCACCGGGACCAGGCGCTCGATCTTGCGCTCGTCGCTGAACAGGATGCGGGTCTCGGTGGTGTCGAAATCCATCGCGCCGCGCTCTTCGCGGGCGGCGCGCAGCTTCTTGTACAGCGCGTGGAGCTGCTCCAGATGCGGCACCACGTTCGCGTATTCCCGTCGCCAGGCGGCGCCCTCTTCGCTGTCCGGCTCGGTCAGCATGGCACCGACCTTGGTGTAGGTCAGGCGCGCCTTGGAGTTGATCACGGCCTCGTAGAAGTTGAAGTCCGACAACTTTCCGGCGCGGGTCAGGTGCATCTCGCAGACCATCGCCAGTCGATCCACCTTCGGATTCAGCGAACAGAGGCCGTTGGAGAGCAGCTCAGGCAGCATCGGCACCACGTATTCGGGGAAATAGACCGAGTTGCCGCGCTTGATAGCCTCCTGATCCAGCGCCGAGTCGGGGCGCACATAGTAGGAGACGTCGGCGATGGCGACCCACAGGCGCCAGCCGCCGAAGCGTTTCTTCTCGCAGTAGACCGCATCGTCGAAATCACGGGCATCCTCGCCATCGATGGTGACGAAGGGTAGATCGCGCAGATCGACACGATTGCGCTTGTCCTCCTCACGCACCTCGGGGCTCAGCTCACCGATCTGCTGATGCACCTTGTCGGGCCACTCGTTGGGGATATCGTAGCTGTGGATCGCGACCTTGATCTCCATCCCCGGAGCCAGATGCTCGCCGAGCACCTCGATCACCCGACCACGGGCAGGCTGGCGACGGCTTGGCTGCTGGATCAGTTCGACCACCACCAGCTGTCCATTCTCATATTTCAAGCCGGTACTTGGATCGGGGATCACCATCACCTGGTTGGTGATGCGCTGGTTTTCCGGGACGATGCTGCCGAAGCCGTTCTCGCCGTCGAAGCGCCCCACCAGTTTGCGGGTGTTGTGCTCGAGAACCTCGACCACCTTGCCCTCGCGACGCCCCTTGAAGTCGACGCCGATCTCCTGCACCAGGGCACGGTCGCCATCGAACAGCTCACGCATATTGCGTGGGCTCAGAAACAGGTCATCGCCCCCGGCATCCGGCTTGAGGAAGCCGAAACCGTCGCGGTGGCCGATGACACGACCGGCAATAAGGTTCATCTTCTCGATCAGGCCGAACTCCCCCTTACGGTTGGAGATCAGCTGGCCGTCGCGGCACATGGCGATCAGGCGGCGGCGCACCGCTTCGATATCGTCTTCGTCGTGCAGCCCCAGCTCACGGCAGAGGTGAGGGTGTTTGATCGGGGCGCCCCACTTGTGCAGGAACTCAAGCAGGAACTCCCGGCTCGGGACAGGGTTATCGTATTTCTGCGCCTCTTCCTGGGCATTGGGGTCTTTATCTTTCCAACTAGTACTCATTCGTCTTCCATCTGGACCAAGGCTCGGGCAACCATATTCGCACCGTACCGTCAGGGTCATTATTCAATTTTTCTAGGATAGCGGCTGATCGCCTCTACGCCTACACAATCCCCATCCCAGACGTAAAAAAGCCGGCAAAAGCCGGCTTTTCCACTCGATATCAGGGCATTTCGTCCACCACATCCTCTTTCGGCGGTGGAATAAGATCATCGCGGCTGACCTTCAGCAGCAGCAGCAGGTTTGCCGCCACGTAGATCGACGAGTAGGTACCGATGCCGATACCGGCCAGCAGCGCAATCGCGAAGCCATGAATGGTGCTGCCGCCGAAGATCGCCAACGCGATCAACACCAGAATGGTGGTGAACGAGGTCATCAGCGTACGGCTCAGGGTCTGGCTCAACGAGCTGTTCATGATCTCGATCGCATCGCCCTTGCGCATGATGCGGAAGTTCTCGCGGATACGGTCATAGACCACGATGGTGTCGTTGAGCGAGTAACCGATCACCGCCAGGATCGCCGCCAGCACGGTCAGATCGAACTCCATCTGCAGCAGCGAGAACAGGCCAAGCACGATCACCACGTCGTGCACCAGCGCCAGCACGGCCCCCAGGGAGAACTTGATCTGGAAGCGGAACGCCAGGTAGATCATGATCATCGCCAGTGCCAGCAACATGCCGAGGCCGCCCTGCTCACGCAGCTCTTCGCCGACCTGGGAGCCGACGAACTCGTTGCGCCGCAACGTCAGCGTCTGCTCGCCCTCCGCGGCCTGCAACCGCTGCAGGATATTGTCGCCCAGCTGTGGATCGTGGGTTTCACCGAGGCGGATCAACACATCGGTGGCGGCACCGAAGGTCTGCACGGTGACATCCTCGTAGCCGGCGCTCTCCAGCGAGGCGCGGATCGAGCCTAGATCAGCCGGCTGCTCGTAGCCGATCTCGACCAGGCTGCCGCCGGTAAAGTCGAGACCGAACTTGAGACCATTGATCGCCAGCGACACCACGGAGATCAGCAGCAGCGTCAACGAGAAGGCCGCCATCAGCTTGCGCGGCCCCATGAAGTTGTAGATTTTCTGTGTATTGGCCATTATCCCGCCCCTCAAAGCGCCAGTTTATTCAGCTTACGCCCGCCATAGACCAGGTTGACCAGGCCGCGGGTGACGAGAATCGCCGTGAACATGGAGGTCAGGATCCCCACCGACAGGGTCACGGCAAAGCCCTTGACCGGCCCCGTTCCCATCGCGAACAGGATCACTGCCGCCAACAGGGTGGTGATGTTGGCATCGAGGATGGTCGCGTAGGCACGCCCGAAACCGGCGTGAATGGCAGACTGCGGCGGCAGGCCGTTTTTCAGCTCCTCCTTGATGCGCTCGAAGATCAGCACGTTGGCGTCTACCGCCATACCGACGGTGAGCACGATACCGGCGATACCGGGCAGGGTCAGGGTGGCCGACAGGATCGACATCACCGATACCAGCAGCACCAGGTTCAGGGTCAGCGCGATATTCGCCAGCAGCCCGAATACCCGGTAGTAGAGCAGCATGAACGCCAGCACCAGCGCGAAGCCGATCTGCACCGAGGTCACCCCCATGGCGATATTCTCCGCACCCATGCTCGGACCGACGGTGCGCTCCTCGACGAAGTAGATCGGCGCCGCCAGAGCACCGGCACGCAGCAGCAGTGCCAGCTCGGAGGACTCCTGCGAGCTATCCAGGCCGGTAATACGGAAGGAGTTGCCCAGCGTACTCTGGATCGTCGCCAGCGAGATGATCCCCTTCTCGGTATAGGGGATGCGCTTCTCTACATTTTCGCCATCGACGCTCTGCTGCACGATGCGCGATTTGTGCTCGACGAACAGTACCGCCATGCGACGCTGGATCGCATTGCGGGTGACCCGACTCATCATCTGACCGCCCTTGCCGTCGAGGGTGATATTCACCTGCGGCTGGCCGTTCTCATCGAACGAGGCCTGGGCATTGGCCACGTTGGAACCGGTGATGATGATATCCTTCTCCAGCGTCGCCTTGCGGCCCGGCTCGTTACGGAAATCATAGGTTTCAGTGGTCACGCGACTGGCATCGGGCTTCGCCTCAAGACGGAACTCCAGGTTCGCAGTCTTGCCGATGATACGCTTGGCCGCCGCCGCGTCCTGAATCCCGGGCAGCTGCACCACGATACGATTGCGTCCCTGACGCTGCACCAGCGGCTCGGCGACACCCAGTTCGTTGACACGGTTACGCAGGGTGGTCAGGTTCTGTTTGACCGCATAATCCTCGATCTCGCGGATCGTCTGCTCGGTCAGGTTGATATAGAGGAAGTTATCACCCCCCTCGTCCGCCGTATCGACCAGGAACTCAGGGAAGTTCGTGCGCAGCAGCTCCTGCGCCTGATCCCGTACCTGAGCATCGGCGAAGCGTACCGACAGGCGACCGTCCTCCAGATGCTCCACCTCGCGATAGCGTAGACGCTCTTCGCGTAGCTTGGTCTTGATATCGCTGACATAGACGTCCAGCCGCTGCCCCACCGCCTGGGCCATGTCCACTTCGAGCAGGAAGTGCACACCGCCGCGCAGGTCCAGGCCCAGCTTCATCGGTCCGGCACCGACCGAGGTCAGCCAGTCGGGCGTAGTGGCGGCCAGATTCAGTGCCACCACGTAATTGGTTCCCAGTGTTTTGCTGATCAGATCCTTGGCCCGCAGCTGCGCGTCGCTATCGGCGAAGCGGATCTGGCCGGTACCTTCATTCAGCTCAGCGGACTTGAAGGCTACACCCGCCTGGGTCAGATCCTGTTCGAGGCGGTTCATCAGTACCGAATCGACGGTATAGGCCTCGCGGGTGCCGGACACCTGTACGGCATAATCTTCGGGGTAGAGGTTGGGCGCGGCGTAGAGCCCGGCCACCAACAATACGCAGATGATCAGCAGGTTTTTCCAGAGTGGATAGCGGTTGAGCATCGGGCTCCGTCCTCAGCAAAACGAAAGCGCCACTGACTGGGCAGTGGCGCTGGGGATGGGTTCGATCAGATACTCTTGATCGTGCCCTTGGGCAGTTCAGCCGCGACGTGGGCTTTCTGGAACTTCATCTCGGTACCTTCGGCCACTTCCAGCACGACGTACTCTTCGTTCAGACGTGTCACCTTGCCGATAATGCCGCCGGCGGTGATCACTTCGTCACCCTTGGCCAGACCACCGATCAGCGCCTTGTGCGCCTTGGCGCGCTTGGCCTGCGGACGCCACATGAAGAAGTAGAAGATCAGACCGAATCCGACCAGGAAGATAATGTTGAAAAAACCCGGATCCATCTGACCTGCTGCAGGTGCTCCTTCAGCGGCTTGGGCGGTGGCGATAAGGAAGCTCATTAAAGCGTTCTCCTGATAACTGACGTTGAAATCTGTATGTGAGGCCTAAGGATCTGTTTTTCAACCCTCGAGCGGAGGAACTTCCAGCCCGCGCAGGGCATAGAACTCCTCCACAAAGTGGCTCAATTTACCCTGTTCAAGTGCACCGCGCAAACCGGCCATCAACTGCTGATAATAGTGCAGATTGTGGATGGTATTGAGCTGTGCGCCGAGGATCTCGCCACACTTGTCCAGGTGGTGCAGATAGGCCCGGCTGAAGTGCTGACAGGTATAGCACTGGCATGTGTCGTCCAGCGGTCGGGTATCGGTTTTATTGGCCGAGTTACGGATCTTGACCACACCGGTGGTAGTGAACAGGAAACCGTTGCGGGCGTTACGGGTCGGCATCACGCAGTCGAACATATCCACACCGCGCCGCACGCCTTCGACCAGATCCTCCGGCTTGCCCACGCCCATCAGGTAGCGCGGCCGGTCCTCCGGCATCTTGTGCGCCAGATGATCGAGGATACGCATCATATCCTCCTTCGGCTCACCTACCGACAGGCCGCCGATGGCGTAGCCGTCGAAGCCGATCTCGGTCAGCCCCTCCAGCGACTCATCGCGCAGATGCTCGTACATGCCGCCTTGGACGATGCCGAACAGCGCCGAAGGGCTGTCGCCATGCGCCTCTTTGGAGCGCTTGGCCCAGCGCAGCGACAGCCGCATCGACTGCGCCGCCTCCACCTCGGTGGCCGGGTGCGGCGTACACTCGTCGAAGATCATCACGATATCGGAGCCCAGCGCACGCTGAACCTCCATCGAACGCTCAGGGCTCAGGAACACCTTGGAACCATCCACCGGCGACTGGAAGGAGACCCCCTCCTCGGTAATCTTGCGCATCTTGCCCAGGCTGAACACCTGGAATCCGCCCGAGTCGGTCAGGATCGGCCCCTGCCACTGCATGAAGTCGTGCAGATCGCCGTGCTGGGCGATGATCTCGGTGCCCGGACGCAGCATCAGGTGAAAGGTGTTGCCGAGGATGATCTGCGCACCTATAGCCTCGATATCACGCGGCAGCATCCCCTTGACCGTACCGTAGGTGCCCACCGGCATGAACGCCGGAGTCTCCACCACGCCACGAGGAAAGGTCAGGCGGCCTCTGCGCGCCTTTCCTTCACTGCCGAGCAGCTCGAAGTTCATAAAGCATTCACGGCTGCTATCAGAGCCGCCACTGTTGTGAGAGTTGTCGCTCATTCGGTCTCCTGCGTATCACGGCGGGTCAGGAACATCGCATCGCCGTAACTGAAGAAACGGTAGCGTTCGGCCACCGCCTCCCGGTATGCATGCATCATATGGTCGTAACCGGCGAACGCGCTGACCAGCATCAGCAGCGTGGACTCCGGCAGATGAAAATTGGTAATCAGCGCGTCAACCGTGCGGAATTGATAGCCGGGGAAGATAAAGATATCGGTATCGCCGTACATCGGCGCGATCTCGCCGCTGCGGCTGGCACTCTCCAGGCAGCGTACGCTGGTGGTGCCCACCGCCACCACCCGGTTACCACGGGCACGCGTCGCTTTGACCGCATCACAGACCGCCTCCGGCACCTCGATATACTCGGCGTGCATATGGTGATCCTCGATCCGCTCCACCTTGACCGGCTGGAAGGTTCCGGCACCCACATGCAACGTTACGAACGCGGTTTCGATCCCCCTGTCGGCCAGCGCCTGCAGCAGCGGTTGATCGAAATGCAGGCCCGCCGTGGGTGCCGCCACGGCGCCCGGTTTGCGGTTGTATACGGTCTGGTAGCGTTCGCGGTCGGAGGACTGATCCTCGCGCTTCATATAGGGCGGCAGCGGCATGTGGCCATACCGCTCCAGCGCCTCGACCAGATGGCCCTCGATCTCGAAGCGAAGCTCGAACAGATTCTCCCGGCGACCGGTCACCACAGCTTCCAGCCCGCCCTCCAACAGCAGGCGTGCGCCGGGCTTGGGTGAACGGCTGGAACGCAGATGCGCCAGCGCCTCGTGCTCACCGGTGACCCGCTCGATCAGCAGCTCGACCTTGCCGCCGCTCGCCTTCTGACCGAACAACCGTGCCGGGATTACGCGGGTATCGTTGAACACCAGCAGATCGCCGGGTTCAAGCAGTTCGAGGATATCGCTGAACACCCGATGCTGAAGTTCGCCGCTATTGCCGTCGACACAGAGCAGACGACTGGCACTGCGCTGCTCCAGCGGGTAACGCGCGATCAGCTCATCGGGCAGTTCGAAATAGAAGTCTTTTACTTGCATTGAGCGGGGAGAAATCGTTTTAAAGGGGCGCGAAGTTTACCAGATAATCAGCTTTTTCGCAGTCCCGCGGTCCCTGACTTCAGGATAAGTCCGCTTTTGTTGCGATAGACATAGATCGGGCACCGGTCGGCATTATCTGCGTCCGGTGTTAACGATGATCGGAAGTAACATTGTCCTGCCGCAACCCCGTTCTCACCAACACTGCGTATCGACCACGTCACCCGAAACCGGCTGATATTGGCTGTCGAAACAACGCGGCAGTGGCCACTTGGGCTCGGTCACGATCAGCCCCTGATGATCGCTGCACGCTTCTCCAGCGCCCTCTACGCACCAGTTATCCGGTTCAGTGATCGGTGCCATGTTCTTGTCGTGGCGGTACTCCGAGACCGCCTGATAGACCACCCGCCGAGCACGGTTCAGACTGCTAAGTGGCTGCCAGCCTTCCACTGCATGCCAGGGGTTCATCGACAGATTTTCGCAGAAGCTCTGCTGCGCTTCGGCGGTAATGGTCTGCGGCGGCAGCCTGACCCGTGCAATGGGGATAAACGGCGAGTCGATTTTATCCCACTCCACCGTGGCGTCGTCGATCGGCATGTAGGCGCCGGCGACCTTCGGCTGCACCATAAAGTCGAAGCAGGCGCCCCCCTTGCCCAAGGTGTCTGCCATCTGGTGGGTCAGGTAATCGGGGTCGCTGGTATCCTTGGGCTTGTCAAAGGTCATACCGGAGCAGGCACGAGCGGAGAACTTCACCACGCTATCGCCCAGCCGGTAGGGCAGCATCGAGTAGTACTGCGGCTCCAGCGGCGAGCCGATTTTCGAGCTGACGGTCTGTGCGGCAATAAACAGGCGGCGCGGGTGCAGCCGCGGCGGAAACAGGCTGATAAACCACTTGGTGCGCTGAAATTTGGCCAGGTACTGGATGTCGTCGGCGTAGTCGTAGATATCCCGGTTAAAAAACACCGGGTAGTTGGTCATGATGAAGTCCTGGGTGCTGCCGTCGTGCAGCTCCGGCGCGATGGGCGTGCCGTCGACATTCATCAGCTTGATCGCCATGCCCCGGGCATCGCCCTTGCCGTCGGGTTGCACCAGCATGTCGCCGTTGGAGAAGCGGACCCAGGCCTGGTACTCCTTGCCCGGCTCGGTGAAGACACCATGCTGGAACTGCTCGGGAATATCGCCGTTAACGCTGAAGATGGCGCGGGTGCAACCGGTGGCCTTGGCGTGGGCATCACGGCGGTAGGGCAAGCCGTTTTGCTCCTCGGCACGTCTGGAGATCTCCCGCGCCGCATCGATGGAGGACTGGATCGCCGCCATCTCCCGTTTGGACGGTGCGGCCGTGTCGGCAGCCAGGGCGGCGCCGCTCAGCAACAGGGTGGCGCAGAGGGTCAGAGAAGACACGGCATGGGGGCGAATATCGATCATTGCTCCACCTCCCGTGCCAGTACGGAGACCTGACAGCTCTGTTCCACCTCGCCCTCGGAAGGCGGGCTGGTGTATTGGTCCCAGTTCAGCGGGTCACCACCCAGGGCCTCGGAGAAGTCCGGGTTGCCCATCACCTTGATATATTCGATCAGATCCATCCGCTCCCGCTCGGTCAGCAGCTTGCCGATGCGCCCCGGCATATCGGCATCGGTAAACAGATGGCCGGTGTTGGCGTTGCCTGTCTTGGTTGTATCGTGAATAAAGCTGCCGGGGTCGGCGTCGGTGGTATAGCCGAGCCGAATCGGATCGTATTCGCGATTGCCCACGGCGAAGGTACGCGGGCGCGCCTCCAGCGGCGACAGCAGAGCGTGGATCGTCGGTACCGAACCGTTGTGCAGGAACGGCGGCGTCGCCCAGACACCGTGCAGCGGCCGTGCCTTGTAGGCGCGTTTGTTGGCGATACGGAAGGGTATATTCAGGCCGTCATAATCCGGCACATCCTCCCCGGTGATATCCCAGTTCTTGTACAGGATCGGCACCAGCTTATCGAGCAGCACCTCAAGCCCGTCGCCTGCATTGACTGGCTTTGCTCCCGGCACCAGCTTGGTAGCGTTATAGGTGTGATCCATAAAGTTATCGGCAGTGGTCGGGTCGGTGCCGATCACCTCGGTGGCGATCCAGGGCATGGACCAGATGGTTTTGCGCCAGTCGTCGCGATACGCCTTGCCGTCGCGGTAGGTGATGTCGCCCGCCATCTCCCACTGCCAGTTGACGCTGGCCTGCTTGTCCGGGTTGTCGTTCGGTCCGGTGGCCACCTGCCAGCTATAGGGCTTGGAGATATGGGGACCATGACAGGCGACACATTTGTCCTGAAACAGATTCTTGCCGCGCGTGGCACCGGCGATATCGATCTTGCCGAGCACATCCTCCGGCCATTTCGGCGGCTTCAGCTTGCGCAGTACCGATTCGACGCAGTGCATGCCCTTGATGTTGACGACGGTTTCGCCGAAATCCTCACCCTTGAGCAGATGGCCCTGCTTGTCGACCAGCTTGATCGGCGCCAGCACGCCCAGGCTCTCGCCGACGTTGCGGGCGATCGGCTGGTTGGTGAAGCCGGTGTACTGCACCCAGTCGAAGCGCCAGATATCCCACAGGAACGGATAGCTGACCGGTGCATCGGCGACCTGATAGTTATCCGGCTCGTCCAGGTCATAACCGAACACAACGTTGGCGATACGGCCGACCGCATCGGTCCGTCCTCGTCCCTCTTCGGTGGGGTAGTACTTTGAGGCGCCCGGGCCGGAGGTGAAATCCTTCATCTTGCCCAGGAAGGCCCAGACATCCTTGCGCAGCTGTTCCCGCTTCTGCTCGTCATGCCCGACGACGCGGTCGGCGAAACGATCCCACTTGAGCGGGTTGATCGCCGTTTCCAGCATCGCGACCCCCAGCGTGGTGATGAACTCTCCCCGCTTCGCCGTCGGGATGCTCTGCACCGCCTGACCGCCATCGATGCGCAGGGCGGTGCCACGGTAGTGAAGTTCGCCGGTATGGCAGGCGGCGCAACCGATATCCAGATGCTCCAGGCCGTTTTTAGGATCGACGTGACGACCGAGGCCGACCGGAAGATTACCCGGGTTGGCAATGGAGGGTTGTTGGCCAGGGGTGACGATAAATCCCCAACCGCGCATGTTGCTGTCGGTGGCCAGACGTTCGTTGGACATCGGCAGTTCCAGATTGACCAGCCAATCGTAGTCCATGCCGAGCAGTTCGGTGCCCTGGGGCGTGTAGTAGTAGCGCTCCCGATCCTGCTCGGACCAGCCCTGATCCAGGTAGCGCACGGTATAGACCGTTTCCTGCGTTAGATTGGGTTTGACCAGCTGCTTGCCCAGGTGCAGTCCGGCGGCGATCAAAAGCACCAGTATGAGCAGCCCCCTGAACCAGCGTGGTCCGAGGCTAAGCCAGAGCCGACCCAGTGCCGCCGCGACCTGCCTGAGCCAGCGCCACAGCGCCTTGAAGGGGAGAACAAGGTAGTGAAACAGGCGCTTGGCGATGCGCGTAAACGTAAACATGGCGGCCCGATCCTTGTGTCATTATTTTTTATCGATGGTCTATTAAATAGAGAATGACGATAGCTGACAACAATGACGGGATCTCCCGTCGGCGCAGTCGTATCGCGTCGTTCTGGATCGATTGATCGGTCCTCGCCGGTAGGGTGCCGAGTAAGCATTTGGGCCGAAATGGGGTATTACTCCACCTTCGGTCTGGGAGATGCGATGTAAATCGGATAAAGTGCCGATTGCCGGTCTGGAGTTCGCCTGTCTTGGGCCAGGATCCAGTCTTTCCCCAACAACGTCGTATTGGGATGGTATGAGAAGGGTTCATACGTTTTGTGGCTTGAAGCAGCTGCTGGTCTGGCTGCTGTGTCTTCTGCCACTGCCGGTGCAGGCGCTTGAAGCGCTGACGGTCAGCGGGTTGGAAGATGGCGTGCGTATGGATGGGCACTTTGAAATATGGCACGACCCGGAGGGGCGGGCCGGCTTGGAGACTGCTCGGCAGGCGTTGGCCGGGGGGCAGTTTGCGCCTTTACGCAGCAAGGGGTCGACCGGTCTGCAGCCGGGCGCCTTCTGGAGCCATTTCAGACTGGCAAACCCCACCGGCCATCCCGTCTCGCTGCACCTCGAGTATGTCGATCATCAACTGATCTATCTGAGTGCCTACCAGCGCAACGACGAAAGGGGCGATTTTGCCCGTATTGCCGACCTCGCCCTTGAGCGCCCGTTTTCGGAGCGACCGGTACCCCACCATCGTCTTGTCGTACCGGTCGAGATTCCGGAGGGCGGCACCGCCGAGTTTTTCTTCCGCTTCGGCTCCGATCATCAGGGCTACGTGTTTCCCGACCTGCGTATCTGGGCGCCGGAGCATCTACAGTATGCCCAGGCGCAGGAGACCTGGCTGATGGCATTCCTGTCCGGCGGCGTGCTGTTGATGGCATTGATCTCCGCGGTGGGCTGGATTTCGATGCGCGAGACCTTCTTTGCCGCCTACTGCTTTTACGGCCTGAGCAAGCTCGCGGTCTGGCCCACGGTGATGGGGTTCACCCACCAGTTTCTGATAACGGACAATTTTCACTGGAGTTACATCTCCATTATCGGCGCGATCACCCTGGCGACGGGGCTCTGGTTCGCCCGGGTCTACCTGCAGACACGAACCTATACTCCACGCTTCGACTACGTGCTGCGCTTCATGCTGTTCAATGCGCTGTTCCTGGTCGTTGCGGCACTGTTCAAGCTTACCGCCGCGGCGGTGCTGTCGGTTACCATTGCGCTGCTGCTGACCCCGGTGATGGCCGTTGCCGGCGCAATACGTTGGTACCAAGGGGCCCGGGATGCAGCCGTGTTCACCGTGGCCTGGACCTTCCTGATGTTCGGCCTGTTCATGCAGGCGCTACGCGACCTGGGGTTGCAGACCCACGATTTTGTCACCTACTACTGGCCGGTCGTGGCGTCCTATACCGAGATGGGCGTTATTCTGGTTGCCATGGGCGTGCGCCTGACACGCCTGAGGCACAAGAAAGAGGTGGCCGAGCGCCGTTATACCAAACAGTTGGAGCGCAACAAAGCCGAGCTGGAAGCCTTGGTGTTCGAGCGCACGAAAGACCTTGAACGGGCGAAAACGGTGGCCGAGCGAGAAGCCCGCACCGACGCCCTGACCGGCACCGACAACCGCCGCAGCTTCCTGCTGCAGGCCGAAGGAATGATGCAGCGCTGCCGGTTGAACGGCGATCCGTTCAATATCGTCATGTTCGATATCGATCACTTCAAGCGGGTGAACGACACCTACGGCCACGGTGTGGGCGACCTGGCCCTGGTCGAATTTTCCCAGACGATCCGAGAGCACATCCGCGAGATCGACGTTCTCGGCCGTCTGGGCGGCGAGGAGTTCGCGCTAGCGATGACCGGCTCGCGTGAACAGGCGATCAGAACCGCGGAGCGATTGCGGCAGGCGGTCAGTGAAATCAGAATAGTGACCGATCTCCATACCCTGCATATCACCACCAGCATCGGCGTGGCACATATGGAGCGGGAAGATCCACTGGAGCAACTGCTGGCGATGGCCGACGCGGCACTCTACTGCGCCAAGCAGTTCGGGCGCAACCGTGTGGAGTGTGCCACCGGCACACAAGAATCATCCGTTATCTCGGGGTCTGAGAAACCTACAACACCATGAGAGAGCGCAACCCGGAAAGAGTGACACACCCGGCGCGCCCACTCGAGCCAGATCAGCTTCGATGACAAGAAACTAAACCGATTATCTGCTTTTTTGACTTCCCGATTGACCCCGAGAAACAACCGCTTATAATGGCGGCCTGCTTCACCGTTGACCTGTTATCAGAACGTCAACAACACTGTGCCGGTGTGGTGAAATTGGTATACACAGGGGATTCAAAATCCCCCGCCTTAACGGGCGTGTCGGTTCGAGTCCGACCACCGGCACCACGTATACTTAAGAATCAATAACTTAAGTGCTATTTCAAGTTTCACCCTACGATCTACCCAACATACAGAAAGCAGTTCAAGCCGTGTGCACAACGGTTGGATGCTCAGCCCAATTCACGCCCCCTCAGTGGACATTGCCGCGCCGGTGGCCTGCTCATTGATAGCAAAAATCTATCACAAGATTTCAGGTGCGCCGTTTATTGCATGGATGCGGATGTTGCTGATTAAGAATGGAAGTTTTGAAGCGCTTGCGGTGAATAGCGTTTGAATCTCGGTTTTAAGCAAGAATCGTGCTGATTGAATTTCTCTATCTACCGCCGTATAGAGCCGCTGAGGCGTTTTCGTTCTCAGGTGCCCAACAGGTCGGCCACAGTCGAAACGCCGCCCAGAGCGATGCTACAGCCGGTACAAAGGCGGTGTTCGGGCTTGCAGGCGAGTAGGGCCATCTGGCATTGCTGGCATACGGTCGAATCGTCGGCCTTCTTCGGCCGCGCCCTGAGCTTCGCTTCAGCACGTGCGTTGCGCTCTCGTTGCCACTTGTCGCGGCAGTCGTGCGGCCTGGTCATGGCATCCTCACGGCAAAGCGGCAATCATCGCCGGTCTCGCTGTGCGATTCGTACACCCGCACCTCGGGCAGATCGCCACGTTCGGCCAGTTCGTCGGTAATCAGCCGGACAGCATTGCGGATATGCCGAGGCTCGAATGCGAGTCCGTCGACTTCCAGCCCCGTTCTCTGGGTCGACTGGCCCACTCGCTCGGGGATCAAGAGCTGTGCACGCGATGTCAGCGCGCCCGTGAGGTTGGTTCCAACAGGTTCCCACGCCCTATGACCCCTGAAGCGCCAAAGGTCTACACCCTCGGATCGGCTGAGCTGGATCCTGGACCATCGGTAATCGTCGTTTGGCTCGGACAGTTCAAGGATGATTTCCGCCATTGCAGCGGGATCTGGCTTGCGCCTGGGCGGCTTTGGCTTCGGATCGGGGCCGCGTGTGCCTGACAGTTTGCCCATCACTTCCGCCCCCGTTGTATGCGCTTAACAGACTGAGCCAATCGCTGAGTGTCGGTGTCGTTTAGGTCGTACCGGTCACGGCAGATGCGAACCGCCTGCAGATGGGTCTTGCCCTGTCGGATTAGATCCGTGGCGGTGATTCGTGCGCAATACAGATGCGTGGGCAGACTGGCGTTCAAGCTCAAACCTGCTGAGCCAGCTTGATGAGCTCGTTGTATTCATCGTTGACTACCACAAGCCCGTTCACGGCCCTTGCGGGAATCGCCATCATCGACAGCGCTTTAAGCACTTCCGGCCCGCTATAGCCCACCACGGGCACCAGATCGTCGATCATATCGACAACCGGCCTCCACTCAGTCGTTCCGCGACGTGCGGCGTACACGACGTATCTATTCGATGCACCTCGTGGCCTGAAGAACACGAAGCCGCCGTTCGATTGCCATGATGCAAGGTTGCTCATCAACCTGCTCATCTCGTCAACGCTGATTCGCGACAATTTCACTCTCCTGGTTCGCTTCAATCTGGCTGACCAGCCGGATTAACTCGGGGGCGATTTGGCAGACTCGTTGATACGCACGGGCGCGGCTGTATCCGAGCGTCTGAAACAGATAGATCAGCTCGGACAGATCGCGTTCAGGATTAAGGTCTCTGCTCACTGTCCGGATAACCTGGCCCATCTCAGCCCCGCATATCGGCCAGCAGTCGGTCGAACGCGGCCATCGAGCTACTGGTACCGGCCTTGCTCAAACTCGATTCATATGCGGCCCGCTGAGCGCTCACACGGTCGATTTCGGTCTGAAGCGCTGCCAAGCCCTTCATGACGGCTTCCGGGTCACCAGCGGGCGCTGAGGCCCGTTTCATGATTGCAACGCGACAGGTCGGCTGAGCAGGTTTATCGACGCCGGAAATTTCGGTCAGCTCAAAATATTTGAGGATCAGTTTTTTAGCCATCGGAATCACCGTAAACCACATTCGGATTCTTACTCAGCGCGTGCTCAGTCGCTGAGTCAATATCGTCGGTCGCCTCAACCAAGATTTTATTAACGGCCATCACGTCGGAATAAAACTGCTCGCGGGTGCCGTCGTAGTTTTTCATAAAACGGATTTCTTCAATCCCATCGGCAACGGCTTTATGGAACGCCTGCCGTTTTTCGGGAACGTTGTTGATACCGGCTACAGCGGCGGCGGCATCAGCAACGATTTTCTGTTGGATCGATTCGGGCAATTGCATGGTATATCTCCAATCAAAGGTTTTTTAGTACAGACAGTTTCATATGTGATAAAGCCTCGCGCAGTATATGCGGCGCAACTCCAATTCGGGTGCCAATCCATTTGGCGGCGTCGTCATTCAAAAACTCGAAAATACGGTCGCCCTTTTTCGTGAAGTAGATGCAGTCGAGCGGTTTACCGGCTACACGGACAAATCGATATTCGGAGAATGCGGGATCGTGGAGATAATCACACAGCCCGGTGATTAGTGGACTCTGTCTAGGCATCGGTCGGTACCCGTATATCGTCGGCGTGAATGCATCCGAGTACGTCGCTGCATGTCTCGCACAGCCTGTAACCCGGAATGATTTCATGCTCGGCCAGTCGATGAATGCCTTCATGACGGGCGTCGCCCAGAGCCTGCCGTGCGAAGATCTGTCGGATGCATTGGTCACACAGCGCCTTAACAGCCGCGTTGCTGAGCTTCCGTTCACCGGCACCCAACCTATCAAGGCGGGCCTCGATCTCCCTCAGGGGCTCATATCCGGCCCTGCTGTTACGCTGCCGCATCATGTTTCGCCTCCAACTCGCCAATCTGATTTTCAATATCAGCCAGGCGACTCTGCAACTCAAAATCAACGGGTTTGCCATAGGAGAATTCGAATAAAGTTTTCATCGCCGCTAGTTTTATCTGGTCGCTCTCACCATCCAGCGCGATTCGGATCAACTCATCGGCGAGTTTCCCAATCGGCATTCTAGCCCGGAGAGTCTCAGCCAGCGATTTTCCGCGACGGGGCCGACCTTTCGGATTACCCGAAACGCCTTTCTGAAACTGTCCTGAATGTTTTACTGTCGACATACTGATCCGCCACTGTTTTACAGTAAACAGGTGAATATATGCTCAATATACTACTACTGTACATAAATACAACTGACCTGCGTTAAGGGTTTAGCCTGTTTAAACTGGTCCAGTTCGAGGGTTTATATCGATATGGCGATAGAAAAAGGGCCGATGCGAAAAGGTCACCGGCCCCTGATACGTCCCTGTCGACGTCTGACATAACCAGTATACGCGACAATCTGTTGTCGGTTTAATGCCGTTTTGGAATCACAGGATCGATTTATATATCGGTGCGGTGTGCGAGGGGTATATATCGAGGCTGTATCAGACCTGCCCGAATCCGGATCCAGCCCCGGCCCGCCTATCGGGCATATTCGATGATACACCAAGTCACGATAAATCGAGATAAATCCGGATCTGTATCTCGTTACTCAGATATAGACATCCCGTATGTTGGTCTGGTTGTTGGGATGTATCCAGCAATACGACGAAACCACCGATATGGCCGAGCCTTCGACTCCTGCATGTGGACCCATCTACAGCCTGTACATCCACTGTCCCTTACTGGTATCCACTGCATCCAATGTCCATACCCCTGGTATATATATACAGGTGCCCGCCAGAAGGGTTAATGAATCTTGAAAAAAAACCTTTATAGACCCTATATAAGGGTTTTATAAGCCCTGTATAAGGGGTAATGATTTTACTAATAGACCCTATATAAGGGTTAAATAAACCCTTTATAAGGGGTTGGCAAAATCGAAATTACTCGCTAAATCGCCTGTACGGATCCTTCCCGGTCGGGCTTAGATCCAGCTTGCCGCCACACTCGTGAATCGGCTGCCAAGTTATCGCGTACAAATGCGGGCCTATCCCTCGGCCACCGACTTTAGTCTGAACCAGCAGACCGCGCTCGATAAGCTCAGCTAATGCCCGCTCGCGACAGCTGTTTGAGGTCCAGCCCCGACTAGACATGATGCTCCGAGTACACTGAAGATCGCCATTATTCCGCCCATTAAATTGGGCTCCGATGTCCACCAGCAGTTTTATCGCAGTGCCTGACGTGGCGACAAAATCGGGGTGGTTCAGCACACAGTCGGGCAGTCCGAAAAAACCTTTGTACGCAATAGCCAGGCTTGGCTTTCCCTTGCCCGGCTTCTTTTGCCGCGTGTATGTAGCCGCCATAGGCTCACCGCTCCGCCAGCATTTCGCGAAGTTTTAGGCGGTCGCGGTCTGACAGGTGATAGACGCCGTGACGCCCGGACTTTCCGTCGCGGTCGATGTGCCCGACCCATTCACAAGGGATGTCCCAACCGCGCGCCCTGAGCTGGGCCACGACGGCGGGGGCGTTGCTGGCACCGGCTACCCGGTCCGCGTCTTCACGGTGCAGCGGCCCATTCTGGAGCGCTTGAAGCAGCCGGTGCTGTCGTGGCGTGGCTATGGTGCTATGATGGGGTCGATTGGAAGTCTCTGATAGCCCGCCTGCGGCCCCCACCGCTCGCGGGTTTGTCTTTTGGGGCTGACTCATATCTGGCCCCCCTCCAACATCGCCCGCACCTCAGATAATTTCCAGCGCGTGCAGTTGGGGCCGAGTTTATGAGGTTTTGGAATCCTGCCCTCATGTGTCCAACGCCAGACGGTCGGACGGGAAATAGAATAAATGGCGGCGAGTTGGATATCGGTAGCCCACTCGATGGGCTCTTGAATATGGATGGATTGTCTCATTTGCTGTGCCCTGATTAACGATGACACAACCCATTATTCACATAACAATCACTCGGCCAACGAAGAATAGTTTGTTTATTTTTCGCTAAATTCTTTGATTATGATTTCCAGAGTCCGAGCAGTTATACCGTACGACTTCGCGATAGATTCCTTTGCCAGTGCTAGTGCCGTCGGACTGCCCCGTCCAGATCTCGATTCCTGTCTCAGAGACTCGATCAATTTCACCGCATCTTCATCTTCTGCAGATATATCAGCATCACAATCGTTTATAACGTGCACCAGATACTCCAGCCCTTCTATTAACCTCCGGCACCCAGCGGGTGATAAGAATTCCAGATTCTTCGGGGGTTTCTCGAAACCATAATCCCCGGAAATTATGGCTGCCAGCAATGGCTTCGCGTCATAAGACACCGGATAGTCACTCTCTAATGCGTCCACAACCATCTGCTTATACACAGGAAGGCCTTTATCATATCTTGATACGATATTAAGCCAAGGGTTAGACCATAATTTTGGTAAAGCCATCAGCTGCGCCCCCCAATGGCAACTATCTTGCCGCCATCCACTTCATGATTCAGATGGCCGTTCAGAATGAAATGCTCCCAATCGCTCATCAACAAACGCCGCTTGTCCACCAGCTCACCCCGCGCATAAGCTGCCCTCGTGGCGTCACTGTTGACGTGTGCTAGGGCCAGCTCGCAGATCTCTTCGGCGTAACTGGTGTACTCCTGCGCCCATGTCCGAAATGTGGATCGGAAGCCGTGCGCGGTCACATCGTGCCCCAGCAGCTTGGGCACCTTGGACACAGCCACATCGGTAATGGGCCTACCCTTCCGAGGGCCAGCAAAGACGTACTCACTCAGCCGGGGTTGTGCTTCCACCAGTTTCACAGCCGATGCTGTCAGTGGGATTTTGTGAGCCTTGCCGCCCTTCATTCTTTCGGCTGGTATCGTCCAGATCTTGGACTCAAGGTCAATTTCAGTCCACCGGACATCACGGGCCTCACCGGGGCGGCAGGCGGTCAGAATCGTGAACTTCAGCACGCTGGCCCCCACAGTCTGAAGATCTGCAAGATCCTTCCAGAAGGCCGTCATCTGGTCCACCGGAAGCGAGTTGTAGTGTTTGACCTTCGCCACCTTCTTGGCTGCCGGGAAGCTCAATTCAAGGTTGCCTTTCCATCGCGCCGGGTTGTCACCAGATCGCAGCCCCTTGACCCCGGCCAAGTCAAGCACACGCTCAACGCTAAGACGCACCCGGCTGGCGGTTTCGTGCCGGGATATCCAAATGGGCTCAAGCATTTTGACAATGTGCGCCCGCTCGATGTCGCTTATTACCAAGTTGTCAAGGAATGGATAGGCGTAGGTCTCCAGCTGTCCGGTGAGTTTCTGCACCTGCTTCAGCGTTTTAAATTCGGCAGCCTTCTTGTCGATGTATTCGCGGGCCACTTCGGCAAAGGTCACGGCCTTGGCCTGATTGGCAGCTAGAGCGCTTCTGAGCGCCTTTCGATGCTCCAGTGGGTCGACACCTTGCCGGATTAGTTCCTTGTCCTGCTTGGCTCGTTCACGGGCCTCAGATAGCGAGACCTCGGGATAAGGACCTAAGCCAATATCGCGGCGTCTATCACCCACTTTGACGCGTAACACCCACGACCGGGGGCCGATGTCGCTGCCGTCTGCTGGCGGCTTGCAAACCAACTGAAGGCCCGCGACTCCGCCCACGGAATAGGTGCCCGGTGTTTTCGGCCCCTTGTGCCGCAACTTCCTTACTGCAGCGTCGGTTAATGGCCTGGCAACTTTTGGCATCGCCCTACCTCCTACCCAACATAAAACATGTAATTGGATAATAGGCGACGATACAGATTGAGACAAGGATATTAGACAATACCAATAACTACGCGGCTTACAGGCTACTCCATGATACAGAATGAGACCCCAGTTAGAGACAGACCACCGGCACCACTCTTCCCGAGCCTTTGGGCAGCGCCCCCTCAAACTCCACGCATACCAACCCCTTGCCGATCCGATAGTCGACGCTCGGTACCATGCCGTCTCGCCACCACGTCACGCACGGAAGGTAAAACGGGGCCGCCGTGGCCCCGCTGAAGGTTTGTTGACGGATCAGGGTCCGTACAGCTGCTCCGGCAGCCAGAGCGCGATTTGCGGGAAAGCCAGAAGCAAGCCCAAGCCTATGATCTGCAACACAATGAATGGCACCGCCGCCTTGTACAGGTCATAGATGGTGATATCGGGCGGTGCTACCGATCTCATATAGAACAGGTTGTACCCGAAAGGCGGCGTCAGGTAAGCCGATTGCATGCTGACGATGAACAGCACGGCAAACCAGATGGTGTCGAAGCCCAGCGATTCGACGATCGGTACGAACAGCGGCACGGTGATGAACACGATGGCGAAGTCGTCGAGGAACATGCCGAGCACGAAATAGCATACCAGCATCATGATGATGACCATCATCGGCGCCAGTTCCGCGTCTTCGACAATATCCTGCAGCAGGAATCCGGCATCGAGACCGATATAGACCTTACTGAAGAAGATCGCCGCGATGGTGATCCAGATCAGCATACCCATCAGCCGGGTAGTTCCGAGCAGCACGTCCTTGAGCATTTTCCAGGACAGGGTCCGGTAAATGGCTGCACAGACAATGGCACCGAAGGCTCCGATGGCTGAGGCCTCGGATGGCGCGGTTACGCCGGCAATAATGCAGTACAGCACCGTGGTGATCAGGGCGCCCGGCAGAATCAGGGCCTTGAGGGCCTTGATCTTTTCGATTCCACTGAGGCGGTGCTCCACCGGAATAGGCGGCGCCAACGACGGGTTGAGGCGACTACGAACCAGGATGTAGACGATGTAGATACCGGCCAGCATCAGGCCCGGCATCAGGCCGGCCGCGAACAGTTTACCGACCGATTCGCGGGCCAGAAAGGCGTAGAGGATCATCAGCACACTGGGCGGAATCAGGAAGCCCAACGCCCCCCCGGCCATTATCGTCCCGGTCACCAGTTTCTTGTCGTAACCGCGCTTGAGCATTGCCGGCAGGGCAATGACGCCGAGGCTTACCGTGGCTGCACCTGACACCCCCGCCATCGCCGCGATCAAGGCGCAGATGATGACGGTACCGATGCCAAGCCCACCGGGGATCTGACCCATCAGTTTGTTCATCATCTCGAACAGGTCATCTGTAATGCCAGAGCGCTCCAGCATCAGACCCATGAAGATAAACAAGGGCAGGGCAACAAGCAGGAAGTTGTCCATCGCATCGAACGAGCTGATGGTCAACAGTTCCAGGCCGCCGGTGCCCCACAGCGAGTAGGCGAATACCAGGCCGACACTGAGCAGGGAAAAGGCCAGTGGCGCCCCCAGCATCAGCATGATGAACATGGCACCGAACATGCCAATGGTTACGAGTAGCGGATCAAGTTCTGACACCTTGGGTTCCTTTGCTTACCTTGTAGTTATCTGGCGCCTGGCGCCATATTGTGGTCCCGCGATGGGCATCAGGCCTGATCGCCGACGCTGTCCTCGGGTGTCAGTCGCAGGACCACTAGAAGATCCCGAATCCAGTGCGCAATGCTCTGTAACAGAAGCAGGCCGACCCCCAGCGGTAGCATGGTCTTGAACGGATAGACGGGTGGTCCCCAAGTACTCTTCGACGACATCTCATTGTTCTGCCAGGACTCAATAGCGAACTCGCAGGCGGCGTAGAAGAAAACCGCGAACACGACCAACACAACGGAGCCGGTGATCAGATCGAGGATTGCCCGGCCGCGCCGGAACAACTTGTGGTAAATGACCTCGCTGCGAACATGCGACTGATGCCGGTGAGTATAAGCGCCGGCGAGGATACAGAAGGTGCCGTACAGCATGGTGGTACTTTCATGCGCCCAGGAGGTCGGGCTCAGGAAGAAATAGCGGGCTGAAATTTCATACAGAAGGACGCCGATCATGGCAAGGCACATCCAGGAGACGGCCTTGCCAATGAACTCGGATATCCCGTCGATTGCATCAAGCAGGCGAGATATCCCCGTCATCAGGCTCTCCCGGTCGCCTTGGCGGCTTCCTTGAGAATCTCGATCGCCTTCTTGTTACGCTCGGACTTGGCCGCTTCCTCAGCCCAGATCACCTCTGCAGCCTTGCGCAGACGGGCGGAGTCTTCCGGCGGCAGCGCGCTCATCTCGAAGTAGCCGGTGGTGGACGCGTCGATGGAACCACTGACCATCCAGGTGTGCATTTTGGTGGCGTGCTTGGCGAATGCCAGCTCGATGCTCTTGCGCTGCTGATCGGTCATCGCCTTCCATTTGTCCATGTTGACCAGGATCTGGTCGGTATAGCCCGGGCTGACCATATTCAGCGACGTGTAGTACTTGGCGGCTTCGTACAGCTTCATCGACAGGTACTCGTTGGTACCGGCATAGATAACGCCGTCGATGGTGCCGGTGCTCAGCCCGACATAGAGTTCGGAACCCGGCAGGAACACGGTCGGGATGCCGAACTGCTCAAGAATCTTCGCGACACTGGGGGTGGCGCGGATCTTCATCTGCTTGAGGTCATCCAGGCTCTTCACCGGCTGTTTGGTCAGCAGGTCGAACGGACCGCCCATGACCGGGCCAAGGTAGTGCACATTGTGCTCGGCATAGGCTTCGCGGATCAGACCGATCAGGCCCTTGGTTTCCATGATGTACATGGCTTCGTCGTAGTTGGTCCAGGCACCCGGCAGGCCTGCTTCGATAGACGCAATGTCGAGTTGGCCGGGCCAATAGCCGGCATAACCCTGGCACATGTCGATGGTGCCCTTGCCGACGGCCTGAAACATCTCCGCATCGGGCACCAGCGAGCTGCCCGTGAAGCGGCGGATACGCAGCTCCTCGTTTGACGAAACCTTCACGTCATCACTAAAAGCGTCAAAAATATCGTTGGCTTCCTTTCCCCAGTAGGTCTGCATGCGCAGATTGGTTGCAGCTTTGGCGGAAGTAGCGCTCAACGCCAGTGGAGCGGCAACCAGTCCAGCGGCTGCCGATTTGATCAGATTACGTCTATTCATCTCTGGTGATTCCATCTTTGGTTATTTTCGCGTGCCTGTGCGCACATTGTTTATCGACTGCTCGTATATGCACACACCGAATAGCGACCCAATACTGCCAGATTGCGACATTCAACGATCTTTTAAAAAAAGTAGATCGATAAGGCGAAAAAGCAATTTTTTCAAATCGCTAGGTTACCTGATCCAGCTCAATGCTTCGATCGATAAAGGCTTTCCGGACATCGGCTTTGAACCGCCGCGCCGACAGGATGCCAACTCCAGCAACAGACGAAATAAAGGTTTTACCCCCCCCCTTCGCCTCGCCTGCCTCAGCCCCAGATCCGCCCGCTGCATCTGCATCACTTTTGGGCACCATTCAGCCCTTCGGCTACCCTCCGAACGATACACAGAAAGGGGTCAATCAAGTGCGGAGGCTATAACGTCATTGACGCCAGACTGGGTCAAGGAGCCGGAAACGCGGCACTCCATGTTCAAACGCACGCGAAGTCGCGTTCCGCGGAGCGTTCGAGCATCGGCGTTGTGTAGTGCCAGCCAGTTCCTTCATCGAACGGAAAGCCGAAGACGAGTATGCGGTGCTCCAGGATCAACAGATCAGGTCGTTCTGAGCCGCTTGAGCTTCTCCGCGACCAGGTCGACATCCACCTCCAACGGGATATCGGTGTGCCTTCGCCCGTAGGGGCTGATCGGCGAAAGATTGCTCTCCTCTTCAATGCGCCTGCGTTTCTCGGCATCACTGCGACGGTCGATGATCGACTTACGCCGTTCATCCCCCTCGTATCGGGAAAACATATAGCTTTTCCACCACTCCTGGGCGAGTTTAAAGGTGGCATGATCGGGACTCAGCCGCTTGTCCGCGCTGTCAATCCAGTAGAAAACAATACGGCTGTCAACGAGGTCTTTTACCAGACGCATGGTGCCTCATTCCATTATTGTTATTGGTTAGAGACGAAATATAACAGCCGATATTAACAGGGCAAATTGATTTGACGCACAGATTAGCCTGATCGATCCGCCACCAGAGATCAAAACCGACCATCCGCAGCCTGGCCCACAGCCTGCTCAACTAACCGGTGACTCGGCCCGGCTGCGTATACGCTCAGCCACCGCACCGATATCGGACTCATCGGTACCGGGCAATACCAGGGCAAACTCCTCCCCGCCGTAACGATAGACCGTACCGGGCTTACGCACGCTACGTGACAGAAGCCACAGCCGGCGGCCAGGCAGGACATCAGCACGCGAGTAAACCACGCCCCGACTACCGGAAGTCGATCAAATGGCGATAAAGGCGTGAAAGAACGCCCAATTCGCTATACTGTACCCTTCATTGGAATTTGGGCGGCATGGGCAGCGAAGAGGGATGTTCGAATGGATCTGGCAACATAACGGTTTCATTTTGGAAGCCATACTGATGGGCGCGTTCGTCGTCTACATCGGACTTAAGATCAAATAGCAATCACCGGCTTACACCGAGCAATGAACAGAAACAATCTGCATTTACTGGCCCTGCCCCTGCTGCTGACTCCCGCACTTTCCGCTTTCGCCACCGAAGAGCTGCTGAGCGAAACCGACTTTTTCATCGATATCCCGGAAGTCACCTCCGCTACGCGTCTACCGCAAAAAATATCGGAAGCACCGGCCTCGTTGACGGTGATCGATCGCCAGATGATCGACGCCTCAGGCCTGCAGACCATTCCCGACCTGATGCGTCTGGTACCCGGTTTCCAGACCTACCTGGTCAATGCCAACACCTACGGCGCAACCTATCATGGTGCCTCCGACGACTTCCCGAACAACCTGGAGGTGATGGTCGACGGCCGTTCGGTTTATATCCCTCTGCTCTCGACTGTGGTTTGGGAATCCCTGGGCATTCACCTGGATGATATCGAGCGTATAGAGGTAGTGCGTGGTTCCAACGTGCCGACCCAGGGCTCGAACGCCTTTCTCGGCTCCATCAACATCATCACCCGGGAACCGACCACCAGCAGCGGCGTCAATCTGAGCACGCTATTCGGCAGCCAGGACACACAAAACGGACATCTGAGTTATGCCGATAGCAACGGCGTATTCAGTTACCGGATCAGTGCCAACCACGAACAGAACGACGGCAACGATCATTACAGCACGTTTTACGCCGGCGACTGGTTCGCGGCCGATGGCAGCGACGGCAAATGGCAGGATGATCTGTCCCGTGACTATCTGAACATCAGCTCCACCTGGACGCCCGATCTTACCAACAGTTTCTGGTTCCAGTTCGGTGTCGACCGGGGGCATAAAACCGCGGGCGCGCTGGATATCGACTCGCCCCATGTTGCCAAGCGTGACCACGACAGCCGCTTTCAGAGTGTTAAGTTCAACCACCTCTACTCCGACCACGGTACACTTCAGCTAAGCGCCTATCACAATGCGCTTGAACTCAGTACACCGAGAGCATCGGTAGAGGAGATACTGACCGAACTCGGCGTGCCATCAGGATCCCCGATCTGGCTGCCCTTCTTCGCCGCTCCCATTCCCGCCGACCAAGTGCCCGCCTATACCCAGGCATTGATCGATAGCAACGGCTACCACATGATCGAGCAGGAGGGCAAAACAGAAACCACGGATCTGGAGCTACAGATCACCGATAAAGTAGGACGTACAGACCTGGTCGCGGGGGTCGGATACCGCTACCTGTCGGCGGATAGCGAGATCCTGCTGCAGAGTGGCAAGGCAGATGAGGAACGGACCCGCG
Organism: Marinobacterium ramblicola; assembly: GCF_019084545.1. Lineage (GTDB taxonomy): Bacteria > Pseudomonadota > Gammaproteobacteria > Pseudomonadales > Balneatricaceae > Marinobacterium_D > Marinobacterium_D ramblicola. The sequence continues at coordinate 80,487 of NZ_JAHREP010000002.1, read as the reverse complement.
GCTTCGGTACCCTCAGTTTCAACCTGAACCCGCGTTGGCAACTGACCTCGGGCCTGATGCTCGAACACAGCAGCGAAGGTACTGACGCCTTCTCCTACCGCAACGCCGTAATTTTCAAGCCCAACATAGGCCAAAGCTTTCGCCTCGGCTACTCATCCAGCGAACGTCTGCCATCCTTGCTTGAACGCTATGGCGACGCCAGTGTGACCTTCCCGGCCTACGCACCCTACGTCACCAGCCCGGTACTCTATGACTATGTCAGAAGCGCCAACCCTGATCTGGAAGAGGAGAGAATCAAGAGTTGGGAGCTGGGCTATTACCAGGCCCTCACCAATCAGCAGGGCTATGTAGACCTGAGGATATTCAGGGAACAGATCAGCAATGTGGTTTTCACCTACTTCGAAAACTACCCGGCCGAGCCCGACAGCGGCAAGCGGGTACTGAGCACCCGCAACGTCGGTGTCTGGGAAAACAACGGTGCCGAGATTCAGCTCAAGTATCAGCCGCTGCCAACGCTCTGGGGCCTGCTCAGCTACAGCTATATCGATACCGCACACGAAAATTTCCGTACCGGCGAGATCGGCGTCAACAGCAAGGACTACTTCAACCACGAGGGCACGCTGACCCCCAAGCACACCGCATCGCTGCTGCTGTCCTGGTCCCCCCGTGAAGACCTTCAGTTGAGTGCCACCCACTACTATATGGATCAGGTCCGTTGGATAGAGGGCGGTCAGCGCGACGCCTATGACCGCACCGACCTGCGCCTGGCCAAGCAGTGGCACCCCGATCCCGGCAGCGAGCTGGAAACCGCGCTGATCGTGCAGAATGCCTTCGGCGCACGCTACCAGGAGTTTTACGCGCACAACGCGTTTGATCGTCGCACCTATCTGCAGCTGAAGCTGAGCTTCGACTGAACCGGATGGTCGGACAGCGATGGCAAAACGGTCAAGGGAAGAGGTCAGGCCCAATCTTGATATCGCTGCCTTGCATGGAGCGGCGCTTGACGGCGGTATTGGAACTGCTCTATTGGTAGAGCTTCGCAGCGCAGATGATCGGCACGGGTCGGCACCGGATAATGCCCATCTCAGCTCTACCGACCGTCAGCTGAAGATTTGATAAAGATGACTGGACACCGGCAAGGATAGCGCGTGTGAAACCATTACTGTCATGGATCCTGCTAGGGTTGATACTGCTGGCCCCGCTCAGTTCGAGAGCGGCGGCACCTCTCGTCCTGCTCAGCGATTCGACCGGTAGCTACAAGCTGATGTTCGATGCACTGAAACAGCATTATCAGGGCGACCTGGAGTCCTCCCTCCTGCCCCCAACCTCTCCTTTTGGCGACAGATTGATCCTGGGCGTTGGCTCCAAAGCCTGCGCCCAGGCAATGGATAGCGCAGAATCCAGCAGCCGTGTGCTGTGCATTTTCCTGCCCGCACAAACCTTCCATGAGCTGAGCGCGAACGACACCGGTCAAGCCCTGCTCAAGCAGCAACGGCTCAGCGCCCTGTTCCTTGATCAGCCGTTGGATCGGCAGATGCGATTGGCCAAACTGGTTTTACCCTCGATCAAGACCATCGGTACTGTCGTCGGCCCCGATGCCGAACAGCAGGCGTCCGAGTTCGCTCTGGCCGCGAGCGCCCAGGGACTGGAAGCGGTGATCGGACAGCTGTACAGGGACGACAACCCGGTGCAGGTACTGACACCGGTGATCGAGAAGAGCGACCTGTTTCTGCCGCTACCGGACCGCTCCGTGTTCAACCGCGCCGCTGCCAAATGGATCCTGTACATCACCCTGCGCAACCGCGTGCCGCTGATCGGCTTCTCCAGCAAGTATGCCGACGCCGGTGCCGCCGTCGCGCTGCACTCCTCCGTGGATCAGATCGCCAGGGAAACCGCCGAGCTTATACTCAGCCAGCAAGCCGGCGAGCCGCTGCCGCCGCCGGCCTATCCACGCTACTTCAGCATCACCGTCAACCACACCGCAGCACAGAGTCTCGGCCTTCAGTTACCCGCCAGCGAGGGTCTGATCGAGCGGCTTGAACGGGCGGAGGGACACTGAATATGGCCAGGCGCACGCTCAGTATCCGCACCCGGGTGATGGCCCTGACCCTGCTGCCGATGACGCTACTGGCGCTGATCCTGGGGAGCTACTTCACCCTGACCCGCGTCGCCGAGGTTCGTGCGGACCTGCTTGAGCGTGGCCAGTCGATGGCCCGACTGATGGCCTCCGCCTCGGAGTTTGGGGTTCTCAGCGGCAACCGGGAGCTGTTGCGCAGTCTGAGTAGCGGCCCGATCGCCAACGACGAGGTGGCCGACATCCTGTTCTACGACGCCGATTTCCGCCTGCTCTATCGCAGCAGTCGATTTGATATCGAGATCGAGCGTGACCAACCTGAGCCGCGTGAGTTCAAGGGTACCTGGCACTTCATCCAACCGATCATCTCGCGCACGCCCCCGCTGCTGGACAACCCTGAGCTATTGCCGATCAGCACCGAAAGCGAGACATTGGGCTGGGTGGCGGTGTTGATATCGGCACAGCCGACGGTGCAACGGCAGCAGGAGATTCTGCTGCGCGGCGCAGGGCTGACGATCGTCTGTCTGTTAGTGACCCTGTTGCTGGCCAACCGCTTTGGCCGCCGTATTACCCGGCCGGTGATGGGGCTCACAAGGTTGATCGAGCGCCTGCAGCGCGGCGAGCTGGACGCCCGCGCCGATACCAGCTACACCGGCGAACTGCGCACCCTGGCCAGCGGTATCAACCGGCTCGCCGCCCGGGTACAGGAGTCGAACCAGCAGTTCGAGTATCGCGTGGAGAGCGCGACCCGTCGTTTGACCCAGACGCTGCGTCATCTGGAGCGGCGCAATCGCGAGTTACAGATCGAACGTCTGCGTGCAGACGATGCCAACCGCGCCAAGGATGAGTTCCTCGCCCGCATGAGTCACGAGCTGCGCACCCCGCTGACCTCGGTTCTCGGCTTTACCGACCTGCTGACCCAGACCCGGCTCGACAATGAGCAGAAACGCTATCTGGAGATCATCACCCGCACCTCCGGACTGCTGTTGACGATCATCGACGACATCCTCGATTTCTCGCGTCTGGAATCCAATGCCATCCACATCGAGAACCTGAACTTCGACATCGTGCAGTGCCTGTTCGACGTGATCGAGGCACAATCGGCAACGGCGGCCGGCAAGGGTCTTGAGCTCACGGTGGATCTGCCTCCCGACCTGCCGCTGCAGATTCAGGGCGACCCGTCGCGGTTGAGCCAGGTATTGAACAATCTGATCGGCAATGCGGTTAAGTTTACCGAAAGGGGCGAGATCAATGTCCGCGTATCGACCACCCGCCTGCCATCGAGTGACCCGCGCCTGCTGATCACGGTCCGCGACACCGGAATCGGCATCCCGGCATCGCGCATCAGCCAGCTGTTCAGCGCCTTTACCCAGGGCGACAACTCGATCAGCCGACGCTTTGGCGGCTCCGGCCTCGGTCTGGTTATCGCTCACCGCCTGACAGAACTGATGGGTGGCCGGATTGCGCTCGACAGTGTCGAGGGCAGCGGTACGGAGATTCAGCTGGACCTGCCGCTGCGCTATGGCGAAAGCGGGCAGGTCCCGCTCTGCCTCGAGGGCGACCCGTTCCGGGATCTGGTTGTGTTCGAACCGCACCACGGCAGCCGCGCGGCATTGCTGCGCCAGCTGCGTCAACTGCCTCAAACGGTCCATCTGCTGCGCCGTATCGAAGAGCTCAGTGAACTGACCGACCGCCAACTCGGCAGCGTAATCCTGGCGATCAATCCTCAGGACGCCAGCAGCCGCAGCGTACAATCACTCTGTGACAGGGTCCGTGCCCAGACCCAGGCACCGCTGATACTGCTGATCCCCGGACGCAAACCCCTGCGCCTGCATGTGGGCCAGCTGCACCTGCTGCCCAAACCACCCAGGCCGCTGGAGCTGTTGCACCTGCTTGGCCTGCCGACCCCGCAGCAGACGCCTGCCGCACCCGAGCGGCTCGGAACTGCCCATCTACCCTATCCGCTCAAAGTACTGGTGGCGGAAGACAACGAGTTCAACGCACTGCTGGTGCGGCGTTTGCTGGAGGGGGTAGGCGCACAGGTCAGCTGTGTCGGTTCGGGACTGGAAGTGCTGGAGTATCTGGAGCAGCAGTTACCGGATCTGATTCTGATGGACGTGCACATGCCCGGCATGGACGGCATCCAGGCGACACGGGCGGTACGCGAACGGCTGCCGGAGTTGCCGATCGTGGCGCTGACCGCCAACGTGGTGCCACACGAACACCGGGCGCTGTTCGAGGCCGGCGTCGACGATCTGCTGCTGAAACCGATCAACGTACCGGAGCTGCTGCGTATGCTGCTGCAGCAGTGCGAGTTGAAAACCGGCAAAAGCGCCGAGACGACGCCGATCGGCGCCGAGCTCGAGGCGGCTGTGGACAGATTGACCACTCCCGAGCAGCTGCAACTCGAGGTCCGTCGGCTGTCAGACGCGATCATGCAAGCGCTCTGGCAACGGGATAGAAACAAGATCCGCAGCCATGCGCATCAACTGCTCGGCATGGCCGGACTGTATGAGATGCCGGTACTCGAAGGTGCCACCGCCGAACTGCATCAGGCGGCTATGGAGGGCAACATGCGTGCGCTCTGGCTCGCCTGCTCGCGGCTGTGCCGAATCGCACAACAGGACAGTTTGGAGTAACTGCCGCTTGTTAAAACTCGCGTGTGATCGGCTCGTTACGGATCAGTTCATCCAGATCCGCCAACACCCTGGTGATCCGCTCTCGCCCCTCCCGATCATACAGGTAGCCATCCAGCCCGCTACCTGCCGCTCGCTCTCCATCCATCCCCTCATGAATAGCCAGACAACGTCGACGTACGGCCTCCAGTTCAGGGTCATGGGAGATCGGCAGGCCGAGAAACAGCTCCCAGCTTTCCACCGAGGTCGAGCGGTCCAGCACACCCGCCAACAACTCGCGAACCTGCCCCCGTGTCGGCCGATAGGCCGGCAGGCGGCCGAACCCCATAAAACCTACCAGCAGCACCAGCAGGATCAGGGTGAAGATAAAAACCGGGATAAATTCGTGCATTACTGCAGCTGCTCAAGCGGGTAGGATTGCAGCGCCCGCATGGCATGACGCACACTCTCCCCCTGCTCCCTCTCCACCTGCGCCATCTCTTTCTCATATTGGCGTTTCTGTGCGCTGTTCAATGCGCGCCACTGCTCCAGAAACGGGATGTGGGAGGTCGCTTCAAACACCCGGTTGATGACCGAGAACTGCTCATGCTGATGCAGATGCGGCGCCAGATTGTCCAGCAACACCTTGAGCCGGATGCACCCCTCGGTCATCGTCATCTTTTCGTCGTGCAGCACGGCCGACGCGATGATACGGACACTGTCGATCAGGTATTGGCGGTGCTCTCGCGCTTCCCGTTCCAGCGCCTCGCGCTGACGCTGCTGTTCGGCGCGCGCTTGCTGCTGCGCCTGCAGCTGTCGACGTATCACCAGGCTCAAGATCAGGATCAGGATCAGCCCTAAGGCGATCAGCAGGTAGGTCAGGGGGGCACTCATTGAGTCTCTCTGGTTGCGTTGGGAGCCATACGGCGGCGGCAATCGGGACAACCGCAGCCTCTATGTCTCCATTATAGCGGGGAGAGGGCCCGCGGATAACCGCAGGCCAGGGTCAATGCCGCCCCGAAGGGCGCGTTTAGGGTCACTCGAAGGTGCGCGGGCGCAGCACATCCGGTTTCAGGAAGGGTTTGTCGCCGGTGTTATCATGCTGGCCAAGAATCTGGCCGTTGAACTCTGTACCGTAACGGGTCCATTTATGGAAGTTACTGTACTTTTCGCGGGTCTCCTTGGCATCGCCGGTATAACGCGGATCCTGAGGCCGCTCATGACTATTGACGAACAGCGCCACATCCCAGGCCTGTTGATCGGTCAGCGAACCGGGTTTACCCAACGGCATGTTGTTCTTGATGAACGAGGCGGCAGTGAAAACCCGCGCCATACCGGCACCCCAGTTATAGGAGTGATCACCCCAGAGCGGCGGGAACACCACCTTGCCGTCCTGTTTCTGCCCCAGGCCATCTGCACCATGACAGACCGCGCAGTTATCGGCATAGACCTGCGCACCGCGCTCGTAGTCGGCCGGCTGTTCGGGTTCGCGTCCCAGATGACCGAAACCACGACCACCGATATTGGTTTCGTACACCTTCGCCCCCTTGGCCAACCACTGGTGGTAAGCGACCAGCGCCAGCATATCGTCACTGCCATACTCGGGTGGCTTGCCGTTCATGGAGAACGAGAAACATCCGGCAATACGCTCCTCCAATGAGTTCACATGCTGGTTCTTGCCACGAAAATCGGGCAACGTGGTCGCCGCCGGCCACACCGGCCCCGACCAGTTCATCCGCCCCTCCCCCAGATGGCAGCTCTTGCAGTTCATATCGTTGAACACATATTCACCGCGTTTCTGCTGGGTATTCATGAACAGATCACGCCCTTTGAGGATCACTTCGCGCAGATTAGGATTCAGTGACTGATCGTTCATCAGGTCATCAAGCGTCGGCGCCTGATGCACGTACTGCCCCTCTTTGTACTCGGGGAGTTCGACCGGTACCGAAGACGCGGACAGTGCCGGCAGCGATATGACACTCAGTAGCGCGACAGCGTAGTAAGTGCTTGGTTTCATGGCTTGCTCCCCTGTGTCGGTTGCTGAGACAGATAGGCGGAGACCGCCTGGATCTGCTCATCGCTCAGCCGTGCGGCGATCGCCAGCATCAGCTGATTGGGATCATTGCTGCGGGTACCGTTTTTCCAGGCCTCAAGCTGCTGGCGCAAGTAGGTGGGGTGCTGGCCGGAAAGCGCCGGAAAGGTAGCGCCGACACCCTGAGCACCCGTCCCATGGCAACTTTCACAGGGCACGATATAGTTGTCCCAGTCGCCCTGTTTGACCAGTTTTTCACCCCGCACCAGCAGATCGGCGGGCTGCTCCGCAGGCATCAGCCTTGTCGTCTGTAGCGCGTAATAGGCTGCCACATCCGCGATCTGTTGATCGCTCAGATGCGCCGCATTGGGCGCCATGACGGGGCTGTTGCGACGGCCATCGCGATAATCCCGCAGCTGCGCGGCCAGATAGCCGGCATCCAGCCCTGCCAGTCGCGGGAACCCGGCAGCGTCGTTACCGGCGCCATCAGTACCGTGGCACGCCAGGCAGGGCGCTCCGCCCTGCCCGTCACCCTGCATTACAATGGTTGCCCCCCGGTCGGCATCGCCGGCAGCTTGTACCAGACCGGTGGTCAGCAGCAGCGCGGCAACGGCCCCGCTGCGTCTTATTATTGTCATTTGGATATCCTCTTCTACGCAGATCGTCCTCAATAATAAGCCAGCCGGACTTAATATTCGATACTGCTAATATAGAAATAACTAATTAAATATCCTTTGGCCCAGCCGCCACTCCAGGTTCAAGGCCCAGCGGCGCTGTGTTAAGATCGCCCGCTGCTTTTTTAATCAGCATCATCGGCGTCTGCAGCGAAAATAAAAAACAGGACTCACACCGGTTCAACGAGATTGAATCGGGCCTCATTCCTGTCTTCCCTCCCATCGCGGCGACCGCACGACGCTGATCGTCTGTGCCCGGCACCAGGCGTGGCATGATTCCCTGTTTTCCGACGCCAGGACCCGGCTGTCGGTGTGTATCCGTTTGAACGAAAAATCAGGACACCCATGATCTCAACCCTAAAATACGGCTGGTCCCTTCATAATCTGCGCGGCGATATCCTCTCCGGCCTGGTCGTCGCCCTGGCGCTGATCCCGGAGGCGATCGCCTTCTCCATCATCGCCGGCGTCGACCCCAAGGTCGGCCTCTACGCCTCCTTCTGCATCGCTGTGGTCACCGCCTTTTGCGGCGGCCGCCCCGGCATGATCTCCGCCGCCACCGGTGCCATGGCGCTGCTGATGGTGACGCTGGTCAAGGAGCACGGTCTGCAGTACCTGCTCGCCGCCACGCTGCTCACCGGCCTGATCCAGATCCTGGCCGGCTACCTGAAGCTCGGCTCGCTGATGCGTTTCGTCTCCCGCTCGGTGGTCACCGGTTTCGTCAACGCGCTGGCGATCCTGATCTTCATGGCCCAGTTGCCGGAACTGACCGACGTGACCTGGCATGTCTACGCGATGACCGCGGCGGGCCTGGGCATCATCTACCTCTTCCCCTATGTGCCCCGACTGGGCGCGCTGATCCCGTCGCCGCTGGTCTGCATCCTGCTGCTGACCGCGGTATCGATCTACCTGGGGCTGGATATCCGCACCGTCGGCGATATGGGCGAGCTGCCCGACGCGCTGCCGATGCTTCTCTGGCCCGAGGTGCCGCTGAACCTGGACACGCTGTGGATCATCCTGCCCTACTCGGTGCCGCTGGCCGCGGTCGGCCTGCTCGAGTCGCTGATGACCGCGACCATCGTCGACGACCTCACCGACACCCCCAGCGACAAGAACCGCGAGTGCAAGGGCCAGGGCCTGGCCAATATCGTCGCCGGGATGTTCGGCGGCATGGCCGGCTGCGCGATGATCGGCCAGTCGGTGATCAACGTAAAATCCGGTGGCCGCACCCGCATCTCGACGCTGATCGCCGGCGTGGTGCTGCTGATCCTGGTGGTATTCCTCGACGAATGGGTCTCGCAGATCCCGATGGCCGCGCTGGTGGCGGTGATGATCATGGTCTCCATCGGCACCTTCAGTTGGGAGTCGATCATCAATCTGAAAAAACATCCGCTGTCGACCAACCTGGTGATGCTGGTCACCGTGGCCATCGTCGTCGCCAGCCACAACCTGGCGCTGGGGGTATTCGCCGGTGTGCTGCTGGCCGCGCTGTTCTTCGCCAACAAGGTCGGCCAATACTTATATATCGACAGCGAGTATATCGACAGCGAATTGGTCGGCTCCGGTGCCCTGCGCCGCTACCTTGTGGTCGGCCAGGTGTTCTTCAGCTCGTCGGAGAAGTTCACCGCCGCGTTCGACTTCAAGGAGGATGTCGAGAAGGTCAGCATCGACCTGAGCCAGGCGCACTTCTGGGATATCACCGCCGTGTCGGCACTGGACAAGGTGGTGCTGAAGTTCCGCCGCGAGGGCACCGAGGTCGAGGTGATCGGCCTGAACCAGGCCAGCGCCACCATCGTCGACCGTTTTGCCGTGCACGACAAGCCGGAAGCGGTTGACCAACTGATGGGCCACTGATATGTCTGAGGGAACAAGAATGACAATGGATGGAGCCCCTATGAACCAGGTGGTCGCCTGTATCGATGGTGTCGGCGAAAGTGCCGAGAGCATATGCGACGCGGCGAGTTGGGCCAGCCTCAGACTCGAGGCCCCTCTGACCCTGCTGCATGTGCTGGACAAGAGCCAGTACCCCACGGAAACCAACCTGACCGGCTCCATCGGTCTGGGCGCGCGGGAAACCCTGCTTGAGGAGCTTGCCGCGCTGGACGAGCAGCGCGGCAAGCTGGCCCGCGAGCAGGGCCGGTTGATGCTGGAGGCGGCGCGCGAGCGCGCCGTCGAGGACGGCATCGCCGACCCGCAGACGCTGCAGCGCCATGGCGATCTGGTCGAGACGCTGAGCGAACTGGAGGCCGACACCCGCCTGCTGGTGTTCGGCCGCGGTGGAGCCGGCGGTACCGCCCTGGGCCACCAGGTGGAAGCGGTGATCCGCGCCCTGCACCGGCCGATGCTGTTACTACCGGGCGAGTTCAAGGCCCCCGAGCGCTTCCTGATCGCTTACGACGGCAGCCCGACGGCACGCAAGGCGGTGGAGATGGTAACCCGCAGCCCACTGCTGCGCGGCATCCCCTGCGACCTGCTGATCGTCGGCCCCTCCACCCAGGACGTAAAACTGGAACTGGACCGCGCCCGCGAACAGCTCGAGAGCGCCGGCTTCGAAGTTAACGCCGAGATTATCGCCGGCGATGTCGAAGAGACGCTGCTCGACGAGGTCGACCGGCGCGGTGCCGGGATGCTGGTGATGGGCGCCTACGGCCACTCCCGCATCCGCCAGATGCTGGTCGGCAGCACCACCAGCAAGCTGATCAGGCAGACGCGGGTGCCACTGTTACTGCTGCGGTAGAAACTTACCAACCTTTCCGGATGGGGAGATTGTCTCCGCGGTGCGGAGACAATTGAGCCGGCCCCATATCAACCATTCCCGATAATCCTGCCCCGCAGCGCACTAGCCCTGTGCACCCGCGTCGCAATCGCCTCATACAGCCGCGCCCGGGCCGGCAGCACCAGCGTAAACCAGTCGCTGGCGCGGGTGATGCCGGTGTAGACCAGCTCCCGGGTCAGCACCGGGTTGGGACCGGGCGGCAGCACCAGTGCGGTGTGGGCGAACTCCGAGCCCTGGGACTTGTGCACGGTCATCGCGAACACCGTTTCGGTGCTCTGCAGGCGGCTGGGCAGTACCCATTTCAGCGTGCCGTCGGCCAGCGGAAAGACGACGCGCAGTGCCATTTCGCCGTCGTCGCGTGGCACCCTCAGGCAGAGCCCGATATCCCCGTTCATCAGCCCCAGCGAGTAGTCGTTGCGGGTCAGCATCACCGGCCGCCCCTCGTACCAGAGCTGATCCGGGTTCAGTAACCCCGCGTCAGACAGTACCTGCTCGATGCGCTGATTCAGCCCCTCCACGCCCCAGGGTCCCTTGCGCAGTGCGCAGAGGACGCGGAAACGGGTGAAGCTGGCCAGCAACGTCCGCGCCCAGGCCTGCCAGGCGGTTTCGGCATAATCGCCGCTGGAGGGACGCTCTGCCTGCAGCTGTTGCAGATAGTCGCCGTACCCCGGCGCTCCCTGTTCACGCCCGAGTCGACCGCCGCCGAGCATCAACTCTTGCAGCGCCGGGGTGTGTTCGGTGCGCGGCTCCAGCAGCGCCAGTTGGTCAGGGAAACCCGACAGGGTCTGCTCCACCGTTTTCAGATCGCCGTTGTTGACGCCCCGCGCCAGGCGCCCGATCCCGCTGTGCTCACCGAAGCGGTGGCTCTTTCTGAGCATCACGATATGCTGCGCCAACGGCTGCTCCCCTGCGCCACCGGCGGCGGCCTGCCACTGCGCCAGATCGCCGGCCCCGGCGCCCACGGCCCGGGACAACGTGACTGGCGAATAGCCGCCACGCTCGGCGTCGAGACAGAGGTCGCCCAGCACCGCCCCGGCTTCCACCGAGGCCAGTTGATCCTTGTCGCCGAGCAGAATCAGCTGCGCCCGCTCCGGCAGCGCCGCGAGCAGCGCATGCATCATCTCCAGGTCGATCATCGACGCCTCGTCGATCACCACCAGATCGGCATGCAGAGGGTTGTCCCGGTTGTGCCTGAAATGGCGGGTATCGGGACGCGAGCCGAGCAGGCGGTGCAGCGTGCTGACCTCGGTGGGGATCTGCCGATCCATCCCCTCCGGCAACCGGGACACGGCCCGGCCGATCGATTCGGTCAGCCGGGCTGCGGCCTTGCCGGTGGGCGCCGCCAGGCGGATACGCAGCGGTGCGCCCCGGTCCAGCGCCTGACTCTGCAGCAGCGCCAGCAGGCGCACCACGGTGGTGGTTTTTCCGGTACCGGGGCCGCCGGTGATGATCGCAAAGCGACTGGAGCCGGCCAGGGCACAGGCCAGGCGCTGCCAGTCGATCTCGCCGTTGGCGGGGGTATCGAACAACAGGTCCAGCCGCTCGCTCATCCCGGCGGGCAGACTCTCCGCGGTGTCCTTAACCAACCGTTCGCGAATCGCCGCAGCGACCTCCACCTCATAGCGCCACTGACGGCGCAGATAGAGGCGTGCCGGGGTGCCCGGCTCAAGCACCAGCGGTGCCGCGCCGGCACTCGACTCCACCAGTGCAGAGATCGCGATCCGATCCAGCCAGTCAGGCAGTGACAGTCCAGCGAGCAGCTCGCTGGGGCGGTCCGGCAGGGTTTCGCCAAATGCCCCCTCCGGCGGCAGCGACAGCGCCGCGTCCGGATCGGCCAGGGTGGCTTCCAGATCCAGGCAGATATGCCCGCGCCCGAGCTGGTGGCTGGTCATCGCCACCGCCAGCAACAGCTCCGGGGCGGCGTTCGGATCCAGCTGCGCCAGCATCCGCACCAGCGCCAGGTCCAGCGCCCGTATCCAGCCCTGGCGCTGCCACTGCTCCAGCACCTGCCAGAGCCGATCGCCATGCAGGGTTTGCGTTTCAGGCACGGCAAACAGATCCGGTTGCTCAGACATGGGCGTTCTCCTCGCGGTGACCGCTGAACAGGCGATCGAGCTCGAGCATCAGCTCTACCGGCGGGCGGTCGACAAAGGCGCCTCGCCGCTCGGGTTCGTCGATGCCGCGCAGGAACATATAGAGCGCACCGCCGACGTACTGTTCGTACCCCTTTGCCGGATCCTCGGCATAACCGGGCACGCGCGCCTTGAGCAGGCGATGCAGCGCCAGGGTGTAGAGCACGTACTGCATATCGTAACGCTTGTGCAGGATCGCCTCGCGCATCGCCGCCTGTGTATAACTCTGGCTGTGCGGTCCCAGCCAGTTGGATTTGTAGTCCGCCACCCAGTAGCGCCCCCGGTGCTCGAAGGTCAGATCGATAAACCCTTTCAGCATGCCGTTCAGCTGTCCATCCTCCAGCTCGGGACGCGGCTGCCCCGGCAGGATATGTTTGCGTACCAAGGCATCGAGCTGTGCAATCCGCACCGGCGCCGCGCTGAACCAGAACTCCATCTCCGCCCTGGCTCCGGCCAGATCGCACAGGCGCAGGCTGTCCTCGGCGGTTGGCGGCGAGCCTAGCGGCAGCGGCGTCGTCAGCAAGCGGTGCAGCCAGTCGTCGAGCAGCGCCCGCCAGGGCTGCCAGTCCCGGCGCTGACAGCGCGGATCGAGAAACTCGGCGCGCAACTCACGACTATCGGCGACGGCGGCAAAGCCCTCCTCGGCGGCCCACTCCAGCATGCCGTGCAGGAAGGTACCGGCGGCGGGCCCCTTCCAGAACCTGTGGATATCGGCGTTGCCCTGCAGCTGGGGCGCGGCGGTCGCCGGCTCATCCCGGCTCTCCAGCAGAGTGCTGTCGCGGGCGGTATCCGCGGCCGATTCCGCCGCCCTCTCACCCTCTACAACCTGCTCAGCCGATTCGCCCTTGAGCCGGCACAGCGCCGAGTAACTGGCGATCCACCAGCGCGTGCTGTCGAACACCCGGCTGAAGCGGGCCGCCGGGCGCAACGCCTGCTGCGTCGATGCCGCGGGCAACACGTCGCTACCCGCCGCCGGCAGAGGTTCGAGCGCAAGTTGGACATCGGCGCACAGGGCGGCAAAGGCGGGCTGCAACGCGTCGCTGCCGGCCTCGGCGATGCCGAGCAGCTGCCCCAGGGCGCTGTTGCCGACCTCCTTGAGCGGTGCCAGGCCGAGCCAGCAGGCGTGTACCGGCCGGGTCAGCGCCACGTAGAGCAGGCGTAGATCCTCCTGCAGCCGCTCGCGGTCGGCACGGGCGCAGGCATCCTTGTCGCCGGCATCCAGCTCGATCAGCGTTTCACCGCTGTCACCGTGATAGAGATAGCTGCCGGCGCGGGCGCTGACCTTGCGGCAGTCACTGACGAAGGGCAGGAACACCAGCGGGTACTCCAGGCCCTTGGATTTGTGGATGGTGATCACCTGCACCCGGTCGGCGTCGCTCTCCAGACGCACTACGCGCTCATCCGCATCGCCGCCGCTGCCGGAGAGCTGCTCGGCCAGGTAGCGGATCAGCGCCAGCTCACCATCGAGCTGTACGCTGGCCGCCTGCAGCATCTCCGCCAGATGCAAAATATTAGTAAGTACTCGCTCACCGCCACTCAATTGAAGCAGGCGGGCGGGCAGTTCAAAAGCATCGAGCAGGCGACGCACCAGCGCCAACACCCCCTGGCGTCGCCAGGCGTCGCGCAGGCTGCGGAACAGTTCCACCTGGGCCTCCCAGGCGCTCTCATCCCGATTCAGCCGGTCCAGCTCGGCCAAGCCCAGATCCAGCGTCGCCGTGGCCAGCGCGGCATGCACCAGGCGCGGCTGCTCCGGTTCGGCACAGGCGCGCAGCCAACGCCACAGATCCTGCGCCTCCAGGGTATCGAACACCGATTCACGGTCGGACAGGTAAACGCTGCGTACCGCCCGCCGATCCAGCGCCTGGCGTACCCACTGCGCCTCGGTGCCGGTACGTACCAGAATCGCGATATCGCCCGGTTGCAGCGGTTTCAGACTGCCATCGGCCTGGCGAAACCCGGCCCGTTGCTGCTGTCCCAGCGTCAGCAGGCGGCAGATCTCGCTGGCGGTGGACTCGGCGATCCCGGCACGAAACGCCTCCTTGGTCAGCATCTGTTCCGGGTCCATCCACCAGCCAGTCAGTGCGCTCTGCGCTTTTCCGTCCACCTCCAGAACATCACGTCTGCCGTTGGCTTCGACGGGATGAAAGGGCAGCGGGTTATCGCCATCCCGGGCAAACTGAAAGGCTCCGCCTGCATCGCACTTCTCGGCGTGCTGGAACAGGCGATTGACCGCATCGACCATCGCCGTACTGGAGCGGTAGTTGGTGCCCAAGGTATACAGCGCACCGGCGCTGTCCCGGCGCGCGCGCAGGTAGGTGTGGATATCGGCGCCGCGGAAGGCGTAGATCGCCTGCTTGGGATCGCCGATCATCAACAGGGCACTGGCCTGGGCCCGCTCGCCGCCATAGATACGGCTGAAACTGCGGTACTGCACCGGGTCGGTATCCTGGAACTCGTCGATCAGCGCCACCGGGTACTGCTGGGCGATCTGCGCCGCCAGGCGCTCACCCGCCTCGCCGTGCAATGCCTGGTCGAGGCGGCTGAGCAGATCGTCGAAGCCCAGGCGTGCGGCCCGACGCTTGCCCTGTTCGAATCGCTCGCTGACCCAAAGCGCGGCGTGACGGCGCACCGGACTCAGATCGGGCGCGCTCCCCAGATAGTCTGTCAGGGTCTCCAGAGCGTCGAACGCCGGATGATCCGGGGTGCCGTCGAACTGGAACTTCTTGTTGGTACGCGCCCGCAGGTTGGCGCGGCTGAAGCGCAGCAACAGCTTGTCGTCCGCCGTACTCCCCTCTGCCCAGTCGCGCATCTCGCTCAGCCACTGCGGCAGGTTATCCGGCTTGAAGCTGGCCTTGCTCAGCACGCCCTGGCTCACCGCCTGCTGCAGCAGCTGCTCAACCTCGTCCAACCCGTCGACCCACAACCTGCGGGCGCTCGACTCCAGCGCCTCGCGCTGCTGCTGCCACTGCATCAGCTCGGCCGCAAAGTCGGTCGGCGACTGGGCATCGGGCACCGGTTCTCCGCGCAGACAGAGCTGCGCCCCGTAGGCACCCAACATCGGCTTAAGCAGGGATTCCAGCTGCTGCGGATCCTTGGCCAGCGCGCCCAACGCTCTCGCGGCCGCTCTCGGCAGCGGATAGCAGAAGGTGCGCCAGTAATCCTGCACCGCCTCTCTGAGCAGTTCAGCGTCCTCATTGTCGAGCTGCTGGTCGAACAGGCTGCCGCTGTCGAAGGCGTGCTGGCTCAGCATCCGCTGGCTCCAGCCGTGGATGGTGTAGATCGCCGCCTCATCCATCCACTGGGCGGCGCGGTCGAGCTGGTAGGCGGCGGCCGCTCGGGTGCCCTCCTCGGCACTCTCGTCTGCATAGGCCGGCTCGGCCAGCAGCGCCTGCAGGAACTGATCTTTCGCCGGCTTCTGGCCGCGGAATACCTGGGCCGCCTCGGCCAGGCGGTCGCGGATACGCTCGCGCAGCTCGCGGGTGGCGGCATTGGTGAAGGTCACCACCAGGATCTCCGGCGGCAGCAGTGCACGCGGATAGGCATTATCGCCACCGTGGCCCAGCACCAGGCGCAGGTAGAGTGCGGCGATGGTGTAGGTTTTGCCGGTACCGGCACTGGCCTCGATCAGACGTCGGCCATGCAGTGGAAAAGCCAGACTGTCGAGCGGCTGTACCTCTGTACTCATGACGTCTCCTCCTGAGTCTCATGGCGCAACAGACGCCCGTGCTCCAGCAGCGGCCGGTACAGCGCTTCGGCCCACTCATCCAAACCCGCGTCATGGAGGCGGTCGAACTCGGGCCAGGCCCGCGCCAGGGCCGGGTCGGACTGCACCTCACCGGTGAAGTTCATGCTACCGACATAGGCCTCATGGGCCTTGGCTCTGGCACGCTCGGGATCTTCGGTCAACAGCGCCAGGCCGGTGCGACAGGCCAGCGGCGGTGGCGCCTGGAACCCTTGCAGCCAATAGGCCGCCATCGTGCTCAGAATCTCGTATGCCCGTGATTTCGACAGCGGATCCAGCTGCACGCTGGTATCCGGCCCCACCAGCGAGCTGGTCAACCCGTAGCCCTGGGCACAGCCGGCCAGATGCTCGACCCACAGGCGCAACAGGCGGTGCCAGCGCGGCCCCTTCTTGTCGGCCACCGCCTGGGGCGAGGTGCGGATCAGTCGATACTCGCCACCATGCTCCCAGACCCCGCTCAGCCAGTCCTCCAGTAGCAGTACCTCGGCATCCACCGGCAGTTCCAACGCGATCTCCAGCGCCCCCTGCAGCGGCTGGAAATCGGCCAGCGGCTGCAGATGACGCAGGGTCGAGTAAACCCCGCTGAGCACGGGCTCCAGCGCCAGTTGACCATACTCCCCCAACGGCAGCCGCCCGGCGCGCTGCCAACACTGCAGGGCTTCGGTTATCCCCTGCTGCTGCGTCGGGGCTTTCAACGCGGTTTCGATCAGCTCCTGGCCCAACTGGAACTGCTCCAGGCGATCGAACCCGAACGGCTCATGCTCCTGCTGTCGCGCCTGCGGCAGCTCCAGATGCACGTTGAGCCGCTCGGCGAAGAAGCTGCTGACCGGGGCGCGTAGAAAACGCGCCAGGCGGTTCAGCGTCAGTGCGCCCTCGGGCCGCTCGGGGCTCAGGCGATCGCCGCGCTCAACCGACGTTTGCACATGCACCTGGCGCCACTCCTCGGCATAGGTGAACAGCCGGGGATCGGCCTCGGCGGCCGGGTCGAAGTAGCCGGTGCTGAACGGTTGCAGCGGATGCTCCAGGGTCAGGCTCGGCAACGGCGATGCCTGAGGCTCGGTTTCCCAGCCCTGCTCGATCAGGTCACGCAGCTGCGCCACCAGTACCGACGGCGGCTGTGGCTGGTTGTCGCGGATGCTGCGTCCGACCCAGCTGATGTAGAGTGCGTCCCGCGCCGACAGCAGCGCCTCCAGGAACAGATAGCGGTCATCTTCACGGCGGGAGCGATCGCCCGGCCGGTACTCGCGGGCCATCAGGTCGAAATCCTGCGCCGGTTTCTGCCGCGGGTAGTCGCCATCGTTCATGCCGAGCAGGAACACCTGGCGGAACGGGATGGCGCGCATCGGCATCAGCGTGGAGAAGGTCAGGCGACCGGCCAGGAAGCGCGCCGACAGTCCGCTCTGATCGATGCTGCCTAGCCAGGCTTCACGGGCCACGGTCAGCGGTAGCGGCGCGTCCAGTCCGGCGTCGATACAGCTCTGGGTCCACTGCTGCAGTTCGTCGTTCAGGCGCTCGAGCAGCACCAGGTCGGCATCCCCGGCCGGGGCCAGAAAGGTATCCAGCAGCCAGGTCAGGGTCTCGCGCCAGGCGATGGCGGGTTGGGCTTCGCGGGTACGTTGCAGCAGTGCACGCAGGTCATCGAGCAGCAGTGCCAGAGTACCGGCCAGTGCCGCCTCCAGGCCCGCCACCTCGTCATAGGGTTCGATATCGGCATAGGCCTCGCCGTCACCGACCGCATAACCGAGCAGCATCCGCCGCAGGCCGAACAGCCAGGCGTTCTGCTCCAGTCCGGCGGGTAGCTCCAGACCGGCGCGGTGTTCACCATCCAGACCCCAGCGAATACCGGCGCCTTCGATCCAGCGCTGCAGGGTGGGGATATCTTCCGCACTCAAGTGGTAACGTTCGAGTACCGCGGGCACTTCGAGCAGATCCAGCAGTTCGCTGACGCCGAGGCGCGATTCCGGCAGCCGCAGTAACTGCTCCAGCGCCACCAGCAGCGGCGCCTGGCCGCGGGCGGTCTGATCCGCCAGACTGAACGGGATGTAGCGTGGATCGTCCGCGCCGAGCCGACCGAACACCGCCTCGATGTGGGGCTGGTAGATGGCGATATCCGGCACCATGACGATCATATCGCGCGGCTCCAGCGTCGGATCCTGCTGCAAGCGGTGCAGCAGATGGTCCTGCAGTATCTCCACTTCGCGCTGGGCGCTGTGGGCGATATGGAACGCCAGCGACTGGTCATCGACAGCCAGGGCTCGCTTGGTTTCCGGCAGCGGATTCAGCTCCAGGATATCCTGCTGCAGCTGCTGCAACAGCGGCAGTGACGCGATGCTGTCCACCGGGTCGTCGAACAGGTCGATACGGCTGTCGCGGAACCAGTGGCGGTGGCGCTCGCTGTCGTCGAACTGGTCGAGCAGGCGGATGTAGTCGCGCCCCTGCTTGCCCCAGGCCGCCAGCAGCGGTGGCGCGTGCAGGTGCAGCTGCGCATCGCTGATCTGCTCCGGTACGCCCTGGCGGCGCTGCTGCCGGCGCCGCTCTGCCCGCAGCAGCTCGCGCCCCTCGACGATATCGGCCCAGTAGTAGCGGCAGGGGTTGAGCACGGCGATCATCACCTGCATCTGCCCGGACAGGGCCGACAGCGCCTCGATCATCTGCTGCGGCAGTGCCGAGATGCCGAACACCATCACCCGCGGCGGCAGTCCCGACGGGCGCCGCCGCAATCGCGCACAGGCGTCGATGAAACGCTGGTGCAGATCCGCACGCGAGCTGTCCCGCTGTTCCGTCAGATCGTCGCGAATCGCACGCCAGAGGATCGCCTGCCAGCGCTGGTCGGTACTCAGTGGTTTGGTATCGTCCTCGCCTGCGCGCAGCTGATCCAGCCCTGCTGCCCAGTCCTTGAGCCAGTCGGCGCGATAGACCTGGTACTGGTCGAGCAGGTCGGCCAGATGCTCGGCGAGCTGAAACGCCTTGCGTTCACCGGGATCGGCGCTCAAGTACTGGGCCAGGGAGGCGAACTCCGGCCGGTGCAACAACCCGGGCAGCAGGCGCAGCAGGCGCCAGCGCAGTCGGGGTTTGTCATAGGGGGAGTGGCGCGGTACCTGGTCGGCCCCGAGCACGGCCCGGTAAGCGCGCCAGAGGAAGGCCGAGGGCAGCTCCAGGCGCATGCCAGCCGCGATGCCGCAGCCGCCTCGGTCCGTCGGCGCCGCCAGCGCCAGGCGCAGCCATTGGGCGATGCCGTTGCTCTGTACCAGCACCTGCTCCTCTTCGAGGGGCGCCAGTGGATGCTCGCGCATCCAGTGCACCAGCAGGTCACGCAGGGTTTCGAGACGGTTGGCGTGGATAATGGCCAATCCGGTGTGCTGCTCCGGCATACTCCCTCACGAAAAACGGCTGATGGCAGGTATCGTTTGTCCGACAGGGAAGTCTGCATCAGTGCCCATACCAGGGGCAAGTGCGTGCATCGAATCGCCAATGTTGATCAGATCGATATTTTACCGGAGCAACATTGATCAATATCAAATAACTGTCGTGTATCGGAGTCTTTTACCCTGCCTACAGGTATGATCCCGCAGTTATCCTGGCTCTACGCAGGCGGCTATCAGTCCGATCGCGGTCGCCAGATTGGATTCATTACACGCCCAGAGATTCCCGGAAGGAACGATGAGCCAGACACCGACAATTCGCCGCTACCTCGTACAACGCACACTGCTGTTCTCGGCTCTCGGTTTCGGCCTGATTCTACTGATGGCCAGCCAGGCCTATCAGTCCAGCGTGCGTGACAGCGGTAAGGTAGTAGCCCGAAGCGTCGCGGAAACCACGTTCAACTCCATGTATCTGATCATGAGCCAGGGCTGGACTCGCAATCAATTGACGCAGTTTGTCAGCCAGTTGGAGAACAGCGGCTCGGAGGAAAACCTCAGGGTTTCGGTGCTGCGCGGCCCGGTGGTGATCGAGAAGTTCGGTACCATCGAGCAACCCGCTTTCGACTCAGCCATGAAGAGTGCGTTCGAAAGCGGTGAAATCATCGAGCTGATGAGCAATGACCATCTGCGCACCCTGTATCCCTTGCAGGCACGCACGGTTTGTACTGCCTGCCATACCAACGCCAAGGTCGGCGACACCCTGGGGTTGATCGAGGTGAGGCAGAACCTGGCACCACAGATCGCGGCCGCCAACAAGCAGTTGCTGCTGTACATGCTGGGACTCGCGCCGCTGCCGCTGCTGCTGGCATTCTGGTCGGTACGCACGATTACTCGCAGCGTCAACCAGTCACTGGACCAGCTCACCACCAGCATCAGCCAGGTGGAGTCGCTGCAGGACCTGACCGGCTTGAACCGGCTGGATCATCAGTTCCGCTTCCGTGAACTGAACAGCATCTTCGGCCAGGTATCCAACCTGGCCGGCAAACTGCATTCCATCGCCGTGGACAAGGATCTGCTCGAGTTCGAGATCCGGCTGCTGGAGAAGTGCGTGATCACCTCAGAGGTGGTGCGCGACTGGCGCGAGTACGTCAATGCGCTGATGCTGGACATCAACCAGGTGATCCAGATCTACACCATGTTTTCGATCTTCAAGGTGGACGAGGAGCTGTTCGACCTGGAGATCTTCTGGCTGTCGACACCCACCGATCAGAGCAAAGAGATGATGGAGCGCTCGGTGATCCAGCGTCTGCGCGATCACTCGCACCTGTTCGGTTATGGCGAGTTCAAAACCCGCCACAATATCGCCAACTCCTCCGGTGGCAGCCTGAACCTGAGCGAGGAGGAGATCGACCTGCAGGTGAAATCGCTGCTGGTAGAGACACCGAAGATCGGCGGCATCGTCGGCATCGGCGTACAGGCGGACACCATCCGCGATCAGACCAAGCTGCTGGTGATCGAGAGCATCCTGTCGACCCTGCTCAACGTGGTCGGTTCGGTCAAGGCGATCTACAAATACACCCGGGACCTGGAGTACTACGCCACCCGCGATCCGCTGACCAACCTGTACAACCAGCGCATGTTCTGGGAGCTGCTCGATTATGAGCTTGACCGCAGCACCCGCCACGGCTACAAAACCGCCATGCTGCTGATCGACCTGGACAACTTCAAGGCGATCAACGACGGTTACGGCCACGCCTGCGGTGACCGACTGCTGTCCGGGCTTTCTGAGGTGATGCATCAACAGCTTGAAACCGGCACCGTACTGGCGCGTTACGGCGGTGACGAATTCGTCGTGGTGCTGCCGGAAGCCACCCTGGAAGCCGCCGGCGAGTTGGCCGACCGTCTGCTGCACACGGTACAAAACTATCGCCTGCAACTGGACAACAATGCCACCACCAGCGCCACCTGCTCCATCGGCGTCGGCATCTATCCCGACCATGCCGACAACCGCAAGGACCTGTTCATGTTCGTGGACAACCTGATGTATCGCGCCAAGTCGATGGGCAAGGACCGTATCGCCCTGCCCCACGACCAGGATCTGGCCGATATCTTCCGCGACATGAACGAGAAGAGCCTGCTGGTGAACAAGGCGATCGAGGAGCGCAGCATCCTGCCCGCGTTCCAGCCGATCAGCCCCTTGTCTGGCGGTCAACGGGCGGTCGAGGTCCTCAGCCGCATCCAGCTGCCGGGCGATCAGTTGATGAGCGCAGCCGAATTCATCGAGATCGCCGAGTCGATGGGCCGTATCCATATGATCGACTACATCGTCACCGAAAAGGCATTCGAAACGGTGCGCCGTACCGGTTACGACGGGCTGATCTTCATCAACCTGTCGCCACGCTCGGTGCTGGTCGCCGACTTCCTGCTCAAGATCCGCTCGCTGGTGAAGCAGTACGAGATCGAACCGAGTCGCGTGGTGTTCGAAATCACCGAGCGCGACACGGTGAAGAACATGTCCCTGCTGGAGAAGTTCGTGCAGAGCCTGAAGGACCAGGGTTACCAGCTGGCGATCGACGACTTCGGCTCCGGCTTCTCCTCCTTCCACTACCTGAAGTACCTGCCGATCGACTTCGTCAAGATCGAAGGGGAGTTCATCGCCAACATGGCCAACGACCAGCGCGACATGGCGTTCGTCACCAGCATCACCCAGCTGGCCAAGCAGTTGAATGTGCAGACCGTGGCGGAGTTCGTGGAGACCGAAGAGGTACTGGCGCTGGTCAAGGAGGCGGGTATCGATTACGCCCAGGGCTACCTGATCGGTCGCCCCGGACTGGAGCTGGAGGGTCTCTAACCCTCCCGCCCGGGATCAGCCGATCAGGTGGCGGCCGGCATCGACGAATATCCGGTTCCCGGTCTGCCCCTTGGCCAGATCGCTGACCAGGAAGGCGGCCAGCGCGCCCACCTCCTCCGGAGTGCCCAGGCGACCTAGCGGCGCCTTGCCGGCAGCATCCTCCATCAGCGCATCGAAGCGATCGATACCGGACGCCGCCCGTGTCGGCATAGGTCCCGGCGACAGCGAATGCACCCGTACCTGCTGCTCACCCAGCTCGGCCGCCAGGTAACGCGCGCAGCTGTCCAGTGCGGCCTTGATCGGCCCCATCAGGTTGTAGTGGTCGACCACCTTTTCCGCCCCTTCGTAACTCATGGTCAGCAAAGTACCGCCATCCGGCATCAGCCGTTGCGCCTGACGCGCCATGCGCACGAACGAGTGGCAGGAGATATCCATCGCCTTGCAGAAGCCCTCGGCGCTGCTGTCGACCAGGCGCCCATGCAGCTCCTCCAGCGGAGACCAGGCGATGGAGTGTATGGCGAAGTCGATCGTCCCCCACTTTTTCTCCATCTCGTGGAACACCGCTTCCAGCTCGCCGTCGACGGACACATCGCAGGGCAGCAGCAGATCGGCACCGAGCTCTTCCGCCAGCGGCTGGACGTAGGGTTTGGCCTTCTCGTTGAGGTAGGTGATGCAGAGCTGGGCGCCCAGCTCGGCCATGACCTTGGCACAGCCGTAGGCGATACTATGGCGGTTGGCGATGCCCAGTATCACCCCACGCTTGCCCTCCAGACTCATACTCAGGTTCATTCAATCGACTCCTTAGATTCCTGTTCCAATGCGCAGGGCGAGCGGTGCCGCTACCCAATTGCTGCATTGCAGCATAGTTGATGGATAAAGGGAACAAACCCGGCGCGCAAATTCGCACCTGGTGTTCGACGACCATAAATGCCGGCCATGACAGTTAATGTTCTGATGAAGACGAAGGTGCTTAGAGCGCGAATGGACAGTTGGACTGCCCATTCGCGGAAAGGATCAGACGGTGTAGCCGGTTTACAGCAGATGGAGGCTGATTTGCGTTTGATAATGCGAGTTCGCGCGGCGGCTATTGCTGCAAATCCTGCCGAAAGGGGTTAATGCGGATCCTGGACCAAGACGCCTGGCGTGCTGATATCCTGTGACAAGGCTGAAAACGCTTCCACCGGCATCGGCTTGCCGTACAGATACCCCTGTGCCAACCGGCAGCCGTGAGCGCGCAGGAAAGCAGCCTGCTCCTCCGTCTCTACCCCCTCGGCCACCACCTGCTGCCCCAGGCAGCGTGCGATAGACAAGATGGCCTTCACCAGCTCGGCACGGTAGGCATCGATCGTGACGTGGCTGATGAACGAACGGTCAATCTTGAGCGTGCCGATGGGAAAGCGCGCCAGGTAGCTCAACGCCGAATACCCGGTGCCGAAGTCGTCGATGGCAATGGAGATGCCCATCGACCTGCAACCGTTCAACACCTCCAGCACCTCGTGCTCCTCGTCCAGCAACAGGCTCTCGGTGATCTCCAGCTCGATCCAATCGGCCCGACAACCGGTCTCCTGCAACACACGCGACACCATCCCGGTCAGATCGCCCCACTGGAACTGACGCGCCGACAGGTTGATCGCCACCTTGTGCAGCGGCTTGCCATCACTGTTCCAGCGGCATGCGGTGCGGCACGCCTCGTAAAACACCCACTCGCCGATCTCCACGATCAGCCCGCTGTCCTCGGCGATACCGATGAACAGGTCCGGAGGCACCAGGCCGCGCTGCGGATGGTTCCAGCGCAACAGTGCCTCGGATCCGATCAACGCGCCATCGTCCAGACTCACCTTGGGCTGGTAGTACACCACCAGCTCATCGCGTTCGATGGCACGACGCAGGTCGGACTCCAGCACCAGGTGCTCATGGGCGCTTTCCGTCAGGTCGCGCGAATAGAAGCGGAAATTGTTACGCCCCGAACGCTTGGCGAGGTACATAGCCGAATCGGCGTACTTCAGCAGGTCATCCGCCTGGGTGCTGTCACCCGGGTACAGCGCAATACCGATGCTGCACGATACGAACACCTCCCTCCCCTCCAGCGAAAAAGGCCTCTGGAACACCTCCAGTATCTTGCCGGCAATACGCCCCAGGTCGTCGCCGAAACGGATTTCCGGCAGCAGGATGGCAAACTCGTCTCCGCCCAACCGTGCCACCGTGTCATAGGCGCGGACACAGGTGCTCAGCCGGTGTGCCGTCTCGCGCAACAGCTCATCACCCGCCGGATGCCCCAGCGTGTCGTTTACCGCCTTGAATCGATCCATGTCAATCATCATCAAACCGGCCTGCTGCCCATGCCATGCAGCATCGGTGATCATCTGGCGCAAACGGTCGTTGAACAGCGCACGATTGGGCAATGAAGTCAGCGAGTCATAGAACGCCATCTGGTGGATTCTCTGTCGGAAGGCGTTCAGTTCGGTGATGTCGCGCCCCACCGCCAGCACGCTCGCCACCTCGCCCTGCGCATCGAATTCCGGCGTCAGGCTGATCAAGCTGCACATCTCCCGCCCCGCACGATCCGGCCACTTCAATTCGAACTCGCTCCCCTTTCCCTCGGCGAACACCTCGGCGAGCTTGTTCTCGTACATCACAGCACCGGCACCGCCGGGACACTCCGAAGGCATATGCCCCAGCAACGCTGCCGCGCCCCCCTCCGCCAGGGCAGCAATGGCCGGGTTGACATACAGGCGACGCAGATCCGGCCCGTAGCGGACGACCGTATCCACCGAATTCTCGACCAGGGTGCGGAACTCCTGCTCGCGTTTCGCCAGCGCCTGCTCCATGCGCATGCGCTCGGTCACGTCGCGGATCGCCGCACAGATCGTGCCCACTGCGTCGTCCATGTCCGGCAGGCGTGCCAGGCTGACATCGGCGAAAAACTCGCTCCCGTCCTTGCGGCAGGCCCGCAGCCCGCCCCTGCCCCCAGCCATGGGCCGTCCAGACGAACCCGACTCGATGAACCCGGCCCGCCGGGCCACGTGAGCATGGCGCAGGTCGAACGGCACCAACAACTCGATGGCCTGCCCGATCAGCTCGCTGTCCTTGTAACCGAACATTCGGCAAAGCTGCCCGTTGACCAGGCGGATCACGCCTTGCCCGTCAACCACCACCATGCCATCCGGCGCCGATTGCAGGATGCCGCGATACCAGGCCTCGGTCTGCATCAACTGCTCCTTCGACGCCTCCAGCTCCACCGCCTGCTCTTCCAGCGTGCATGCGTTCTCTTCCAGGCGAGCATTCAACTCGACGATGTATTCATACCTTTCCTGCAACAGGTTCTCTGCCTGCTTGCGCTGGGTAATATCGTGCCCGATAGCCAGTACCCCCCAGGGAGCGCCATCATCATCACACAGCGGAACCTTGATGGTGTAAAAGGTGCGCGCCTCGCCGTCCACGGTGACAGGGTGGTCCGGGTAGATCTGCGCCTTGTTGCTCTCCAACACCGCCTGGTCATCCGCCCAGAAACCGCGTATGCCCTTGGCGGGATCGCCCTTCACCTGTTCCTCGGAAAAACCCAGTTCCAGGCCATCCTTGCCGATGAAGTCTTCGGGGGGAATACGCAGGGAGTCGGCATAACTTTTGTTGACCAGCCGGTACCGGTGGTTCCGATCCTTGACGAATATCCAATCCGGCGAGGCATCGATCACCGTGCGCATCAACTGCTCGGATCGCCGCAATGATTCCTCGGCCCGTCGGCGTTCCGAGACGTTCAGGACGAAGCAGGTCAGGCCTGTCACCTCGCCGGAGCTTGCACGGATGGGCGACCAGAAAGTCTGCCAGTACTCGCGCGAAAGGGCCTCGTCGCCATAGGCGCTCTCGTCCACGAAACTCTCACCCGACAAAGCGCGGTCAAATCCCCGCTTGGCTTCTTCGCGGTCTGGATGGTTTCCAATCACATCCAGCATGCTCATGCCGACCGTGATCTCCTTGCCCCAGATGGCCCGCATTGCCTGCCTGTGCTTGTCGTTGAAGGAGAGGTAACGGTAGCTCGCATCCAGCGCGAACACGATGATCTCCGGCGAGCTTTCTATAACCGCGTGCAACAAGTCACCGCGTTCCTGCAACGCTTCCTCGAACCGCTTGCGCTCGGTGACGTCAAACCAGATCGTTAACGAACCGGAGACCGTCCCGTCGTCGCCGTACTCCGGCGCCATGCGAACATAATAATGTTCATGCCGGCCTTCCGGCAGCGCATCCAGGACGAACTCGAACTCGCGGATCTCCCCGGTCGCCAGTACTTCCGCCATCCTGCCGCGATAGCGCTCTATCATCTCGGGTGTTGCCGGAACACCCCCCTCGCCGGGAACCTGGCCCAGCATCTCCGCGGCGTTGCCGTGCAGCATTCTTTCCGCAGCCGGGTTGATATAACGGCGGCGCTGTTCCTGATCGTAGCGAATCACTGCAACGGGCAGGTTGACCGCCAGCGTGCGGTACTCCTCTTCGCGGCGACGCAGTCTTTCAAGGTAGCCCTTCTGCTCGTCGCTCAAACGGTGGTTCTCGACGTCCAGCCGCAGCGTCCACGTCACCATCTGGTTCATGTTGCGCAGCAGCGGCGCAAGCATGGCCAGGAAAAGCAGTGACGCGACGCCCATAACGCGATAGATTGCCGAATCCTGCTGAAACAACCAGATGCACATTGGCAACAACACCGCCAGCTCGAAGATCAGCGCGATGGAAAGTACGTTTGCCCGTGCCACCCCGCCATAGGCAGTTACGCCCGCGATGGCGAAGACGAGAAGCAGGACTACATCGTGGTTGACGGCCTCGAACAGAAAAAACGGCAAGCTCCAGCAGGCACCAACGACCACTGCGCCCAGCCAGAAGCCGTGTAGCCAGCGGCGATATTCACTTACGCCATGACCGCGATGCCTGCGGTAGTACCTGGAATAGACTTCATGTGCCGCCTGTGCCATCCATGTGGCGAACAACCAAGTCAGCAGACCAGTATGCGGAAGATGACTCCACAAGCCGATGACCACCAGCGAAGAAAGCAGCAGGCTCGCGCGGAACGCATTCGTGTTGGCTTGGCTAAAGCGGTCCAGGCACTCGATATGGTGAAACCGTATGTCAGATGAAGCCGTCTCCATGGTTTCAGACATGGGCATTCCCCGGATTTGGCGTGCCGAAGCCCAACCTCGACGTGGGCGAGATGCGTATCTTCTTGAACACGATGTTTCCTGATTGACGATGTGTGGCATGTCGGGGCACCCTGGCACAGGGCGTGCCTATGCAACCTATCTGTACCGAATGACATACACATTCGAGGATACAGTCCTGCCGGAATCTGTAAATCAGGCGAATCTGATATTTGGGTAGGAAAAAAGACAGCCACAGCAGGTATATCCCTACTGTATTCAAGGAGTGCAACGCAGGGCAGGCGCTTTCCGCCTGGATCGCCCAGGAAGAGGAGCGCGACCGACTGACCCAGGAAAGCGCCGGTTGACGCAGACTCCGACCATCACACGACCAGCGAGCCGCATATCCAGCAGTTGGGACACCGGCTGCTGGAGATTACACGAACCGGTGCACCTCAGTGATGTTTGGACCCAGCAACAACGTTTACTTCAGCCCACCTTCTCCCCTTTTGCCTGCAGATCGGCGTGGTAGGAGGAGCGTACCAGCGGACCGCTGGCGACATGGGTAAAGCCAAGGCCATGTGCAACGCGTTCGAACTCCTTGAACTCGTCGGGGGTAACGAAGCGATCCACCGGCAGGTGGCTGCGGCTCGGCTGCAGGTATTGGCCGATGGTGACCATATCGACGTTGTGCGCGCGTAGGTCCTTCAGCACCTCGACGATCTCCTCGTTGCTCTCACCGACGCCGACCATCAGCCCGGATTTGGTGCGCACGTTGGGTTGCAGCGCCTTGTAGCGCTTGAGCAGTTCGAGTGACCAGGCGTAGTCGGCACCGGGGCGCACCTGCTTGTATAGCCGTGGCACGGTTTCCAGGTTGTGGTTGAATACGTCGGGCGGGGTCTGGTCCAGGATCTCCAGCGCGATATCCATGCGGCCGCGGAAGTCCGGCACCAGGGTTTCGATCTGAATGCTGGCGCAGCGCTCGCGGGTTTCGCGGATGCAGTCGGCGAAGTGCTGGGCACCGCCGTCACGCAGGTCGTCGCGATCCACCGAGGTGATCACCACGTAGCGCAGCCCCATATCGGCGATCGCTTCGGCCAGCTCGCGCGGCTCGTCCTTGGCCAGCTCGTTGGGACGGCCATGGGCCACGTCGCAGAACGGACAGCGACGGGTGCAGATATCACCCATGATCATGAAGGTGGCGGTACCGTGGCTGAAGCACTCGCCCAGATTGGGGCAGCTGGCCTCTTCGCAGACTGACGCCAGCTTGTGTTCACGCAGCTTGGACTTGATCCGTTTAACCTCGGCATTGTTCCCCATGCGCACGCGCAGCCAGTCGGGTTTACGCGGCATCTCATCCTTTTCGGTCGGGATCACCTTGACCGGAATACGCGCAACCTTGTCTGCGCCACGCAGTTTGACGCCCTGTTCGGCACGCTGAGGTTTGTTATCGCTGGAGTCTGCCATATTACTAATCGTTCCAACTGGTTGTTCGAGAAACAGAAGTATACCCGATCTGATCGATCAAGTAATTCAACAGCCGTTCGGGGACGCTGGCGATATCGGCTTCGGGCCTGAGCAGGCTCAGTTGCGTCATCTGCAAGCCGGCGTAACCGCAGGGGTTAATGCGCAGAAAGGGCGTCAGATCCATATCCAGGTTCAACGCCAAGCCATGAAAGGTGCAACCGCGACGCACCCGCAAGCCCAGGGAGCTGATCTTGGCGCCATCGACATAGACGCCGGGCGCATCGGGTTTCGGGTAAGCCTGGATATCGAAATCGGCCAACACCCTGACCACCGCATTTTCCATCAGGCTGACGGTATCGCGCACACCGAGCTTGCGCCGGCGCAGGTCGATCATCAGGTAGGCCAGCAGTTGGCCGGGGCCGTGGTAGGTAACCTGGCCGCCACGATCCGCCTGAATCACCGGGATATCGCCGGGATCGAGCAGATGCTCGAGCTTGCCGGCCTGGCCTTGGGTGAACACGGGCTCATGCTCGAGCAGCCAGATCTCGTCGATAGTCTGTTCATTGCGCTCAGCGGTGAGCGCCTGCATCCGCCGCCAGGTCGGCTCATAGGGCTGCAGGCCGAGGCTACGGACAATAAGCTGATCGGCGACCGACATCAGAGTACCGTCTGCACGCGTCCGGAGGCTTTGAGGTCCTCGTGCAGGCGCTTCAGCTGCTCCTCCCCGGTCGCCGTGATCTGCAGTCGCACCGACAGATACTTGCCGGTGCGGCTTTCATTCACCGTGACCTGGGTGATATCCAGGTCGGGGGCGTGGATCTGCACGGTCTCGATGACGAAACCGCGAAAATCGTTTTCATTGTGGCCAACCACCTTGATCGGGTAGTTCTCACAGGGGAACTCGATCTTGGGTGCTTCTGGCATATCGCTCATTACTTATCTCCAGTCATCTCTCCGGTCATCAACTGATGGTGAAATTGGCGGAACAGCTCATACATCCTCAACCAGAGCGGGCCTTTCATGCCTCCTCCGATATGCTGCCCATCCACCTCCAGCACCGGCAATACAGCACGCGTCGAACTGGATATCCACACCTCGTCCGCCGCGAGCAGTTGTTCATAGCCCAGATCCGTCTCCTGATAGGGGATGCCGGCCTCTCGGGCCAGCTCCAGCACCAGCTCACGGGTGGTGCCGCCGAGGATTTCGGAACTGAGTTTCGGGGTGAAGATCACCCCATTCTTGATTATAAACAGATTGGAGGAGCCCCCCTCCGTCAGCACGCCATCCCTGAGCATCAGCGCCTCGTCGGCGCCGACTTCGCGCGCCTGCTGCAGCACCAGTATATTGGGCAGCAGGCCGTTGGCCTTGATATCGCAGCGGTGCCAACGCAGATCCGCGGTGACGATGACACGGATACCGGCGATGTTGTCCGCACCCGCCGCATAGATGTTGCGGATCGGATTACAGCAGGCGAACACCGTCGGCTGCATCCATTCGTCATACACCGGGGTTCGACGACCGGCATCGCCGCGGGTGATCTGCAGATAGACCGACAGGTTGCCGCCGCCGTTGCGCTGCACCAGCTCGTCGAGCATCTCCTGCCACTCCTTTTCCAGCGGGATACGCAGTGCCGACAGGCTGTGACGCAGACGTTTGAGGTGCTGCTCGAGGCGAAAGCCCACCCCTCGGTAGAAGGGGATCACCTCGTACACGCTGTCACCGAACAGAAAGCCCCGGTCGAACACCGAGACTTTCGCTTCACTCGCAGGGATGAACTCGCCGTTCAGATAGACGATATCACCGGCCATTTCGCGCCGACTCCATTCTCAGAACTGTCTGAGAAATATTGTAGTGCGGCAGCTGCTCAGATGGATAGTCAGTTGAACAGGCTGGTGAAGAACAGCAGGATCTCATCCCAGATCTTCTTGAAGAAGCTACCTTCGGGAATCTCATCCAGCGCCACCAGCGGTACCGATTTCACCTCTTTGCCATCAAGAGAGACCACCACGCGCCCCACCTGCTGACCACGGGCAACCGGCGCCTTGATCACGCCCTGCAGATCGAGATTGGCTTCCAACGCCTCCACCTGGCCACGGGGGATGGTTACGGCCAGATCCTGATCCAATCCCAGGCGCAGCTGGTCGCTGACACCACCCCAGATACGGGACTGATTCAGCACCTGGTTGGCTTTGTAGAGCTGGTGCGTACGGTAGAAACGAAACGCATAGGCCAGCAGCTTCTGGGTTTCCTGCGCGCGCGCCTCTTCACTGCTGGTACCCAGCACGACCGAGATCAGGCGCATGCCGTCGCGCTTGGCCGAGGCTACCAGGCAGTAGCCGGCCTCGTCGGTATGCCCGGTCTTGATGCCGTCGACACTGTCATCACGCCAGAGCAGACGGTTGCGGTTGGGCTGACGAATCTTGTTGTAGGTGAAATACTTCTGCGAATAGATCGCATAGTGCTCGGGAAAACGCTGAATCAGCGCCTGGCCGATCAGTGCCAGATCGTGTGGCGATGAGTAGTGATTCTCATGCGGCAGGCCGGTGGCGTTCTCGAAATGGGTGTTTTTCAGCCCGAGCTTGGCCGCGTGCTGGTTCATCAGATCGGCAAAGGCGCGCTCGCCACCGGCGATATACTCGGCCAGCGCCACCGAGGCATCGTTACCGGACTGGATTACCACCCCCTGCAGCAGATCGCCCAGTTTCACCTGTGTACCCTCACGCACGAACATGCGCGAGCCTTGGGTACGCCAGGCCTTTTCGCTGATCGGTACCATATCCTCTTCGGCAATATTGCCCTGGGAGATCTCGTACTCGACGATATAGCTGGTCATCATCTTGGTCAGGCTGGCCGGCGCAAAACGCTGGTCGGCATCCTTGGCCAGAAGGATCTCGCCGCTGTCGGCATCCATCACCAGATACGCGGTCGCGGCGATCTGCGGTGGCGCCGGGATCATCTCGGCAGCCTGAACCTTCAGCGTCAGCAACGAGAACGCTATGAGTGACAAAAGATAGAGTTGTGCGCGGTAGAGTCTCTGCAACATGGTGGTCATCATCGGGTAGTTGAAAGCGTCGACAGGTGGACAGGCGGAATACTCAAACGTTCCCTGTCCGCATCAGATCAGGGGTAGTCTACCAAGATTGGCGCCGGATGGCCCGCGGACTGTACCCTGGCGATAAGATCCTCGGCACTGCCCTGAAGCGGTCCGATCAGCACGCGATAGAGCTGACTGCCGCCCCGCTCCACGGCGCGCACCAGCACAGGGACACCATCGCTGGTCGCCTGGAGTTCACTCTGCACACGCTGCGCGGCGCCATTGCTGGAGTAAGCACCGACCTGAAGAAAGCGTCCGGTGGCATCGGCGTTGGCAGCGGTTGCGGAACCTGTGGTCGTATTGCCTGTTTGCGCCGATGCCAGAACGGTAGCACTGCCCCAGGCACTTGGATCGATCGCCTCCACCTCCACTCTGGCCGTGCCTTTGCCGAGCATCTCCAGCCGCGATGCCGCGGCGTAGGAGAGATCGATCAGCCGATCGTCATGGAACGGGCCGCGGTCGTTGACGCGAACGATCACCTGGCGGCCGTTATCGAGATTGGTGACGCGGGCAAAAGTCGGCAGTGGCAGGCTCTTGTGCGCCGCCGACATCTTGTACATATCGTAGGTTTCGCCGTTGGAGGTCAGGTGGCCATGAAACTTTTCGCCATACCAGGATGCCGTACCGCGTTCACGGTAGCCTTTGGCGGAATCCAGCACGTAGTAGCTTTGACCCAGCACCCGGTAGGGGCTCTTGTTGCCACCGCGACTTTTCGGTTCGTATCGCGGCACCGCATCCGGCACGGCGGACACATCCACCGGACGATCCGGATAGCGGTCATGCTTCATCGAGTAGCGCCCGGCGTTCTCCTCCTGCTTGCCCTTGGAGGAGCAGCCGACAAGCACGGAGATCCCGGTCAACAACAGAATCGGTAGCAGACGCCTCATTCGCCTATCTTCCCCTTCAGCCGTTGCCACGTGCATCGCGGATCGCCCGGCTCAGCTCATATACCGCCATGGCGTAGAGCCGGCTGTGGTTGTAGCGGGTGATAACGTAGAAGTTGTGCAACCCGAACCAGTAGTGATCACCATCCTCCATCTCCAGCCGCATCAACGTGGCCGGCTGGTTCAGGTCCAGCCCTCGCTGGGTGTGGATATCCCGCTCGGCCCACTGCGCCAACGTCACCTCAGGCTTCAGGCCGGCATTGATCCACTCCTCCTGCGCGGGCTGCCCCATCACCACATTGGAACGCACCGGCTCGCCGGCTTTCCAGCCATGTTCGCTGAAATAGTGCGCGACGCTGCCGATGGCGTCCACCGGGTTGTTCCAGATATTGCGTTTGCCGTCGGCGTCAAAGTCCACGGCGAAGTTACGGAAGCTGGATGGAATAAACTGGCCAAAACCCATGGCGCCGGCATAGGAGCCCTTCAACGTGCCCGGCGCTATCCCCTCCTCCCGGGTCATCAGCAGATACTGCTCCAGCTGACCAAGGAAGAATTCACCGCGCTTGGGATAGTCGAAGCCCAGCGTGGCCAGCGCATCGAGTACCCGGTAGCTGCCCATGATCCGGCCATAGCGGGTTTCGACGCCGATGATGGCGACGATGATCTCGGCCGGCACGCCATACTCAGCTTCGGCACGGGCCAGGGTGTCAGCATGCTCTTTCCAGAACGCAACGCCCTGCTCGATCCGCTTGGGCTCGACAAAAATTTTGCGATACTCACCCCAGTTGAGGCGCTTTTCCGCCGGCCGTGACATCGCTTTCAGTATCGATTCCTGCTGTTTCGCGTCGTCCAGCACCGCACGCAGGTAGTCATGCTCAAACCCTTGGCTCTCCAGCTTCTCATACAGCGCCTGTGCTTCGGGACGATCGGCATAGCTTGCGCCTGCCACCGCACTGCCCTGCCAAGCAACCGACATTGCACCGATCAGTGCAACACCTGCGGCGATCCTTGCACCTTTTGGGTTTCGCATTTTGCAACTCCTGAGTTGAATCCCCGATGGGGTGAATTATGCCTTTCGCCCAGTACGCCTGTCACCGAGAGCAACCTGTCACCGTGTCAGCATCTGGCGGTGGGTATGGATCGACATCAGAATGCCGAAGCCGCACATCAGCGTCACGATAGAGGTGCCACCATAGCTGACCATCGGTAGCGGCACGCCAACCACCGGCAATAAACCGCTGACCATACCGATATTCACAAACACGTAGACGAAGAAGGTCAGTGTAATACTGCCGGCCAGCAGCCGGGAGAAACTGTCCTGCGCCTGCGCCGCGATCACCATGCCGCGACCGATGATCAGCAGGTAGAGCGCTAAGAGTACGATCACCCCGGTCATGCCAAGTTCCTCACCGATCACCGCGATGATGAAATCGGTGTGCGATTCGGGCAGGAAGTCGAGCTGCGACTGGGTTCCGTGCAACCACCCCTTGCCGGACAAACCGCCCGAACCGATCGCCGTTTTCGACTGAATGATGTTCCAGCCCGAGCCCAGCGGATCGCTCTCCGGATCAAGGAAAGTGAGTACTCGCTGACGCTGATAATCCTTCATTACCATCCACAGCCCCGGCAGTGCCGCCGCACATACGGCACCGGCAAGAAAGATCCAGCGCCAGTAGACGCCCGAGAGCAGGATCGCAAACACGCCCGACGCGGCGATCAGCAGCGATGTGCCCAGGTCCGGCTGTTTCATGATCAGTACGGTGGGCACACCGATGATCACCAACGCCAGTCCGAGCCGGCTGAAGGTCGGCGGCAGCGCCTTGCGGGCGAGGAAACCCGCCACGGTGATCGGCAGAACCAGCTTCATGATCTCCGACGGCTGAAAACGGAAACCACCGAGTTCGAGCCAGCGCTGCGCGCCCTTGGCGCCTACGCCGAATAGCAGAACGCCCACCAGTAGACCGGTCCCGGCCACATAGGCCCAGGGGCCGAGGCGGTCGAAAGTGCGGGGGCGGAATTGCGCCAGCACGATCATCACGAAGAATCCGACGGCCATGCGCACCGCCTGGCGCTCCACGTAGCCCACATCCCGCCCGGATGCGCTGTACAGCACGAACAGACCGAATCCGCACAACGCCATCAGCATCAACAGCAGCCAGGCATCGAGATGGGTATAGCTCCAGAAACCTGTGGGCCGACTCAGATGGGCAGAACTATCGGATAGCGTGCGCTGGAAGTCGCGATAGCTCATTCCGTTTTCTCCAGGGCATTGTCGTAATCACCAAGCAACCAGGCATCCAGCACTTCGCGGGCGACCGGCGCCGCGGTACTCGAACCGCCCTCACCGTTCTCGACCACCACCGCCACCGCGATCTGCGGATCCTCCACCGGGGCGAAAGTCACGAACAGCGCATGGTCACGGTGGCGCTCCTCCAGCGCTTCCGAATCGTAGCGCGCATCCTGCGCGATCCCCACCACCTGCGCGGTGCCGGTCTTGCCCGCCATGGTGTAGGGCACCCCTTCGGCCGCACGACGTGCTGTGCCATAGCTGCTCTGCACCACATGGACCATGCCCTGGATTATCGGTTCCCAGTAGTTGGGATGGTTGAGCTGCACATCCCCTGGCAACGGCTCGACCCCCTCCAGCTCCGGCATCGACAGTACGCCATCCTCCCCCATGACACCCTTGATCATGCGCGGACGTATCCACTTGCCCCGGTTGGCCAATACCGCAGTGGCGGTCGCCAGCTGCAGCGGCGTGGCCAGCATATAGCCCTGGCCGATCGACAGGTTAAGCGAGTCACCCGGGTACCAGGCCTGCTTGTAGCGCGCTCGCTTCCACTCCTTGCTCGGCAGATTGGCCCGATCCGCCTCAGGCAGATCCAGACTGGTGACCTGACCGAAGCCGAAGCGCCCCAGGTAGTCCGACATGTTGTCGATGCCGGTTTTATAGCCGGCATCGTAAAACCAGACATCGCAGGATTCCGCCAAGGCATGGTCCAGATCCACCGTGCCGTGCCCCCAACGCTTCCAGTCACGGTATTTCCGCCCGCCCTTGCTCAACTGGTAGAAACCGGGGTCCCATACCGTGTGTGTCAGCGGCACCGAGCCGCTGTCGATGGCGGCCAGCGCGGTAAACGGCTTCAGCGTCGAACCCGGTGGATAACGGCCGCGGATGGCGCGGTTGTACAGCGGCAGATCCAGCGAATCACGCAGTTCCGCATAATCCTTGCTCGATATACCGGTGACGAACAGATTGGGGTCATAGCCCGGCGTACTGACCAGAGCCAGGATGGCACCGGTTTTCGGTTCGATGGCGACGATGGCAGCGCGGCGCCCGCTGATCAGCGACTCGGAAAACTGCTGCAGCTTGATATCCAGATTGAGCTGAATGTCGACGCCGGGTACCGGATCCTGACTTTCCAGCACTCTGAGCACCCGGCCACGGGCGTTGGTTTCCACCTTCTGGAACCCCACCTGGCCATGCAACATCGACTCGTAGAACTTCTCCACGCCGAGCTTGCCGATGTAATGGGTGGCGGCGTAATTTTCCGGATCCAGCGTCTGCAACTCGCGCTCATTGATGCGACCGACATAGCCGATCGCATGCACCAGCGACGGCCCCTGCGGATAGTAGCGCACCAGGTCGGCCTCGACCTGAACACCGGGCAGGCGGTGGTAATTGACGGAGATCCTGGCGATCTCCTCCTCGGTCAGGCTGAACTTCAACGGCACCGAGGAGAACGGCCGCCGGCGCTGATTCAGACGCCGATGAAAGCGTTCGATATCGCTGGGCTCAAGCTCGATGATCTCGCCGATACGCGCAATGGTGGCGTCGATATCCCTTATCTCCTCCTTCAGCAGCGTGAGGCTGAAGTTGGGGCGATTATCGGCCAGCAATACGCCGTTGCGGTCATAGATCAAGCCACGACGGGGCGCCACCGGTTGCAACTGAACGCGATTATTCTCGGAGATCGCCGCATAGCGGTCATGCTCGATCACCTGCAGGAAATAGATCCGTCCGACCAGCACGGCCATCATCAGCACAACCACCACCATCGCGACGATGGCGCGACTGGTGAAGGTGATGCTCTCCTGCGAATAATCTTTAAGGCGCTCGGGGCGTGTCATCGGATCGCGTTACTTGTGGCTTAGATTACTTGTGGTAAGGGTGGCCCTGCAGCAGGGTCCAGGCCCTGTACAGCTGTTCGGCCAGCAGGATACGTACCAGGGGATGGGGCAGGGTCAGCGCCGACAGCGACCACTTCTGATCGGCCGCCGCCACGCAACGGGGGTCGAGGCCATCCGGCCCGCCCACCAGCAGCGACAGGTTCTGCCCGGACATACGCCAGGTTTCGGCCTGTTCCGCCAGTTGCTCGGTGGACCAGGTGCGGCCGTCGACGGTCAGCGCGATGACGCGATCCCCCTTCGGGATCGCCGCCAGCATCGCATCGCCCTCGCTGCGGATCGCCCGCGCCGTATCGGCCCCCTTGCCGCGATGACCCAGCGCCAGCTCGACCAGCTCGAGACGAAAATCGGCGGGCAGACGACGGGCGTACTCGTCGTAGCCCTCGCTGACCCAACCCGGCATCTTGCCGCCAACGGCGATCAGGCGAATCCGCATCCCTTATTCGGCCGCCGCTTCGCTATCGCTTTCGAAAGACCAGAGGCGCTCGATATCGTAGAAGCTGCGCGCATCCGGCATCATCACGTGCACGATCACATCGCCCAGATCGACCAGCACCCAGTCACCGACGTTTTCACCCTCGACACCTACCGGACGCAGGCCGGCTTCCTTGACCTTGTCGATTACCTCCTGCGCCACCGACATCACATGACGTTTCGAGGTGCCGCTGGCCACCAGCATGTAATCGGTGACGCTCGATTTACCGGTCACATCCAGTTTCACCACATCGCGCGCTTTCATATCGTCGAGCGCATTTTCCACCAGGTTGATCAGCTGATCGGTCTGCATCGGGTTTTCAGTACCTTTGTTTGAGGTCATATAAGACGGTTAAAAGCCATACAGCTTGTTAGTTTGTATATAGTCCCACACCACATCCGGCATCAGATAGCGGGGCGAGTCGCCCTGGGCGATCAGTCGACGTATCTGTGTCGCCGATATCCCCAGCGGGGTCAGTTCATGCAACAGCACCCGCCCGGCGGGTAGCTGCTTCAGTGTTTCTACCGATGGCGCCGCATGCCGATCGGAAAAACGGCGCATCTGCGAGTCGTCCGGAAAGCCATAGCCGGGACGGGTCACCACGATGATGTGGCAGAGATCGAGAAAATCTTCCCAGCGGTGCCAACCCGGCAGCCCAAGGTAGGCATCCATCCCCGTCACCATACAGAGTGATCGCTGCGGCCCAAGTTCCGCACGCAAAGACTCCAGTGTCAGCAAAGTGTAGGAGGGCTGGTCGGAGAGGATCTCCCGGGCATCGGCACAGAGACGGGGCTCATCGGCCACCGCCAGTTCGACCATCGCCAGGCGCTGCTCCGAGCTGCAGCCCGGTTCGTCACGATGCACCGGCATCTTCGACGGAATCAGGCACACCTCGGGGATATCCAGCCACTGCTGGATCTCCAGCGCGGTGCGCAGATGGCCGTTATGGACGGGATCGAAGGTCCCGCCCATGAACACAAAGGGCGTGCTGTCAGGCATCAATCACTGCCGAACCTGGCCATCGCCGAGTACCACGTACTTCTGCGAAGTCAGCCCCTCGAGCCCCACCGGTCCACGGGCGTGGATCTTGTCGGTGGAGATACCGATCTCGGCTCCAAGTCCGTACTCAAAGCCGTCGGCAAAACGGGTCGAGGCGTTGACCATCACCGAGGCGGAATCCACTTCGCGCAGGAAGGCACGGGCACGGGTGTAGTTCTCGGTGACGATGGCATCGGTATGGTGCGAGCCCCAGCGATTGATATGCTCGATCGCCTCGGCCATATCCGCCACCAGCTTGATCGCCAGGATCGGCGCCAGGTATTCGGTGGCCCAATCCTCGTCGGTGGCCTCGATTGCCTGCGGCAGCAGTTCCCGCGTTTGCGCACAGCCGCGCAGCTCGACGCCGAGCTGGCCGTAATGATCCGCCAGCTCCGGCAGCACCTCCTGGGCGATCCCACTGTGCACCAGCAGCGTTTCCATGGTGTTGCAGGTGCCGTAACGGTGAGTCTTGGCATTGATGGCGATATTCAGCGCCTTGGTTTTATCCGCCTGGTCGTCGATATAGACATGGCAGATACCGTCCAGGTGCTTGATCACCGGCACCCGGGCATCGCGGGAGATCCGCTCGATCAGCCCCTTGCCGCCGCGCGGTACGATCACGTCCACATACTCGGGCATGGTGATCAGCGCACCGACCGCCTCGCGATCGGTGGTTTCCACCACCTGCACTGCGGTTTCCGGCAGTCCGGCCTCGGCCAAGCCCTCGGCAATACAGGCGGCGATGGCGTGGTTGGAGTGGATCGCCTCGGAACCGCCACGCAGGATGGTGGCGTTACCCGACTTCAGGCACAGACTGGCCGCTTCCACGGTCACGTTGGGCCGGGATTCGTAGATAATGCCGATGACGCCCAGCGGCACCCGCATCTTGCCGATCTGGATGCCGGACGGGCGGTAGTTCATGTCGGTGATGCCGCCGATCGGATCCGGCAGCGCCGCCACCTGGCGCAACCCCTCGATCATGGTATCGATACGCGCCGGGGTCAGCTCCAGCCGATCCAGCATGGCGTCATCCAGACCGTTGGCCCGGCCGGCGTCCAGATCCTTGCGATTGGCCTCGCTCAGCACGTCGCGGCTGGCGTCGAGCACCCGCGCCATCGCCTCCAGCGCGGCGTTCTTGCGCCCCGTGTCGGCACGCGCCATCAGGCGGGAGGCAGCGCGCGCGCGCTGCCCCAATTCAGACATATACTCAGCTACATTCATCCCACTGTGTTCCGGGTCGGTGCGATTAAAGGTGCGATTAGACCGGACATTATAGCGCTACCGCGGGCGGCGGTCATTGCCGTACTGCATCAGGCTGTGAGAGCCTCAAGCTACCTGCTATTATCGCCCGATTATCAATCATTTTCCGGCCGCGGAACGACCGAGTCCGAGTATAGATGGATCGCCCAAAAACAAGCGCCCAACAATCCGTTAGCCTGCGCCAGCTGCTGCCCGTTGCCGCGGTACTGATGCTTTGCCTCGCCTTGAGTGCCGGCGTGCTGGCGTATATCGCCAAGACCAGCGCCGAGCAGGAGGCGCGTCGTTACGGCCAATCGCTGGCGCGCAGCACCGCCATCGTGATCCAGCCGTTGCTGCTGGCGGATGATCGCATCAGCCTGAATTACCTGTTCAACGAGCTTAACTCGCAGCCCCAGGTGAGCGGGCTGCATCTGACCGATGCCCGTAAACTGCCGGTTGCCGTCGCCGGGGAACAGCGCGGTCTGGAGCAGAAACTGGAACTGGTGCGCGGCGATGAGACCCTGGGGGAATTGACGCTCTGGATCGACAGTGGCTACGCCTGGACGCCGCTCAAGAACATTCTGATCGAGGCGGGTCTGCTGGCCCTGCTCTCCATCGCGGCCGCTCTGCTGACCCTGTGGATCCGCCTGCGCCCCAAAGCGGAAAAGCAACCAGACACTCCCAAAGCGGATTTCCAGCAAATAGTGTCCAGCCTGACACCCAACGCCCCCGCGGTGACACCCTCGCCGGCAGCGGTCACCGAGTGGGAGGAGGATCCCGACGCACTGCCGACGCTGGATCTGGATGAGGAGGATAACGCTAGCGCCCAGGTCCGCGAAGAGGAGTTTGAGCTCCCCGGCCTCAATGAGGAGATCGACTACCCGGCATCCGCTGAACCGGAGCCCGAACTAGACGAGGAGATCCCCCCCTTCGACACGGAGGAGGAAGAGGGCTACGACGAAG
This sequence comes from Marinobacterium ramblicola, assembly GCF_019084545.1. GTDB lineage: Bacteria > Pseudomonadota > Gammaproteobacteria > Pseudomonadales > Balneatricaceae > Marinobacterium_D > Marinobacterium_D ramblicola. The sequence continues at coordinate 39,764 of NZ_JAHREP010000002.1, read as the reverse complement.
CAGAAGAGCCGGAACCCGAGGATGATGTCGATCTGGCCCCTCAGGTCGATACCTGGCTCAAGTCGCCCATGTCTCTGGACGCCGAAGAGCAGGCTCCCGATAGCGGGCTCACTGCCTCCCGCGAGGATGAATCAACCAAGCATGAGTCATACCTGAGCAGCGAAGCCTCCGCGCAGCAGAATGACGAGAGCCAGTCCGACGACAGTGGCACTGATCGCGACGACAATCGGGAGCTGGTCGAACTGCTCCGGCCGTCCCGAGACCAGGAGCGGATGCCACGCTTTACCCCATCGCCCAGCCGCGACCCGGACAGCGACGAGGCGATTGCACCGGAGATCGATGACAGCGATCAGGTCGAGTTCGACGACAACGAAACTGATGCAGTTTCCGATGCTGAGTCTGCCCGCCCACGGCTGTCGATCGTACCGCCCTTGGGTGCGCGCGAGGAGCAGCTGGGGCTGTATACGCTGGAGCACGAGCTGGAGCTGATGCTCGGCGCCGATGATGCAGGCTACCTGTTCCTGATCGACGCCAGCAGCGCCCACTCGGAAAACCTCGAGGAGGGTGAGCGTCTACAGCTGATGAAGCCCTACCGCACCCTGGCCAACTCGGTCGCCCACATCTACGGCGGTCGTGTCGAGCCCACCCGCGAGGGCGACCTGCGGCTGTTTTTCGATAGCCCGAAGGAGAACGACGGCCACGGCATCAACGCGCTGTGCGCGTCGATGCTGTTCACCTACCTTTATCGGCACTACAACCAGCAGCGGATCCGCCAGTTCAAACCGGTGATCAATCTGCACCTGGCGCTGGTGCGCGGCCACCACCAGAAGCTGGAACGGATGCTGGAGGAGGCGCGCTTCCTGACCCGCACCACCGAGAGCAACGAGCTGATCACCCACACCGCGCTGACCGAGGCGCCCGACCTGAAATCGACGCTGCTGGAGGGGGCGGATATCCGCCGTGAGGATGAGGACAAGGTGCTGCTGATCCGCATCGCCAAGTCCTATCAGGAGCTGCTGGAGAAGCAGGCACGCCACCTGCTGGCCAAACTGCAGAGCCGGGAGGAGCAGGCGGGCGTCTAAGACACCCACCTGACCGACTCCAGAATTACTCTTCCACCGCCTTGTCGTCAGCCTTGTCGCTCTTGTCGGCGGCGATCACATCCATACCGTCGACCCGCTGGAAGCCACGCGGCAGCTTGTTGCCGCGCCGCCCGCGTTCACCTCGATAATGTTCGATATCGCTGCCCTTGAGCTTCAGATGCTGACGCCCGGCGTGCACCACCAGCGTATCGCCGGGGGCAAAGGTCTGCAGCGCCACCATTACCTCCTCGCGGGATGCGGCGGCGGATGACGGGATATTGATGATCTTGTTGCCCTTGCCTCGGCCGAGCTGCGGCAGCTCCGACACCGGGAACACCAGCAGACGGCCGCTGGAGCTGATCGCCGCCAGCAGGTCGCTGTCGGGATCGTTGACCCGCACCGGCGGCAGCACCCGCGCCGCCTTGGGCAGAGTCAGCACCGCCTTGCCGTTCTTGGTCTTGGAGCTCAGATCCTCGATCCTGGTTACAAAACCGTAACCGGCATCCGAGGCCATCAACACCTGGTCTGTCTCGCGACCGCAGGTCAACCCCTCTATCACCGCGCCCTTGGGCAGGGTCAGCTTGCCGGTGACCGGCTCGCCCTGGCCACGGGCCGACGGCAGGGTATGGGTATCCAGGGTATAGCTGCGGCCGGTGCTGTCGATCAGGATCGTCGGTTGGTTCATCCGCCCCTTGCAGGCCAGCTTGAAGCCGTCGCCGGCCTTGTAGCTGAGCCCCTCGGCATCGATATCGTGCCCCTTGGCGGCACGGATCCAGTCCTGCTTGGAGACCACCACGGTGACCGGATCGGCACTGAGCAGATCCTTCTCGCTGAACGCCTGCGCCTCCTGGCGCTCCACCAGCGGCGAGCGGCGCTCGTCGCCAAACTCCTCGGCAGCGGCCTCGATCTCCTCGCGGATCAGCTTGCGCATCAGTTTGTCGGAGCCCAGGATCGCTTCAAGCTTCTTGCGCTCTTCGCTCAGTTCGTCCTGCTCGCCGCGAATCTTCATCTCCTCCAGCCGCGCCAAATGGCGCAGCTTGAGGTCGAGGATCGCGTCGGCCTGGATATCGCTGAGACCGAAGCGGCTCATCAGCTCCTGCTTAGGCTCCTCCTCGTGGCGGATGATCGCGATCACCTCGTCGATATTGAGGTAGGCAACCATCAGGCCCTCGAGGATATGCAGACGGTCGATCACCTTCTGCAGGCGGTGCTGCAGACGGCGGCGCACCACGTCGGTACGCCAGCTCAGCCACTCGGTGAGGATCTGTCTGAGATCCTTCACCTGCGGCCGACCGTCGATGCCGATCATGTTCAGGTTGACGCGGTAGCTGCGCTCCAGGTCGGTGCTGGCGAACAGGTGCGCCATCAACTGCTCGATATCGATGCGGTTGGAGCGCGGCACGATCACCAGACGGGTCGGGTTTTCGTGGTCCGACTCGTCACGCAGGTCAGACACCATCGGCAGCTTCTTCGCCTGCATCTGCGCCGCGATCTGCTCCAGCACGCGGGCGCCGGAGACCTGATGCGGCAGCGCGGTGATGACGATATCCCCCTCCTCGCGGCTGTACACGGCACGCGCCTTCACCGAACCGCGGCCGGTCAGGTAGAGTTTCTGCAGCTCCTCACGCGAGGTGATGATCTCTGCCTCGGTGGGAAAGTCGGGGCCGGGCACGAACTCGGCCAGTTGCGCCACATCGGCGCCCGGGTTCTCCAGCAGGTGAATACAGGCCGAGGCCACTTCGCGCAGATTATGCGGCGGGATATCGGTGGCCATGCCGACCGCAATGCCGGTACCGCCGTTGAGCAGTACGTTGGGCAGCCGGGCCGGCAGCACCTCGGGCTCATCCAGGGTGCCGTCGAAGTTGGGCACCCAGCTCACCGTGCCCTGGCCCAGTTCGCTGAGCAGCACCTCGGCGTAGCGCGACAGCCGCGACTCGGTGTAACGCATGGCGGCAAAGGATTTGGGATCGTCCGGCGAGCCCCAGTTGCCCTGCCCGTCGACCAGCGGGTAGCGGTAGCTGAACGGCTGCGCCATCAGCACCATCGCTTCGTAACAGGCGGAGTCGCCATGGGGATGGAACTTACCCAGCACATCACCGACGGTACGTGCCGACTTCTTGTACTTGGCCGTGGCCTTGAGACCCAGTTCCGACATCGCGTAGACGATACGGCGCTGTACCGGTTTCATGCCGTCGCCGATATGCGGCAGGGCACGGTCCAGAATTACGTACATCGAATAGTCGAGGTAAGCTTTCTCGGTAAAATTCCGCAGCGAAAGCTTCTCGATCCCGTTTTCCACAGTGGTCTCTACACTCATTCAGGCTTCCTATCGGGCATCCTGTTCGTAACGCATGTCGCGAGTATGCCATCTAGCCCGCAGGGCGTCATCCACGCCCGCCACAAGCTGCTGATTCACTACCGCTTTTACCCGGTTTCAGGCTAATCTGGAGACACCGGGTTACAGGTTGCAAGGAGAACCGCAATGCCGATCAGCAATAACCGCCTGCTGCTGGAGCTGGAGAAGCACCGCCGCGAGATCAACCGCGAGATCATCAACCCCCAGTTCCCCGAACTCGCACTGACCGACCTTAAGCCACTGCTGACCATGGTCGCCCACGCCCGCGCCGCCTATGTGCGCGAGCTGCTCGATATCGCCAATGTCAGCCCCAACGCGGTACCGAGTCAGGATCAGATCAACCAGTTGCGCCGCTGCCGTGAAACCTTCGAGGAGCTGGTCACCGCCGCCAACGCCTTGGAAACCGTGATCCAGCGCGATTATCTGGATGTGAAAGCCACCACCCCGGGACATTGAGTATGCTGCTCAGGGTACTCGCCGGCCTGCTCCTGCTGATATCGATATCGGTTCAGGCGGTTGTGCCGTCGCCCAACCCGCTGGTCGGCAAGCTCTGGTCGCCAGTTCAGCAGCGTTATGTCGCCTGGCCGGAGTTTTATCGTGACTGGCTACCGACCGGCGGCTGGCTGCTGCTCGGCGAGCAGCATGACAACCCGGACCACCATAAGCAGCAGTCCCGCTTGATCCAGGCACTTGGAGAGCGCGGCCAACTGGGTGCGGTGGCGCTGGAGATGGCAACACCCGCACAACAGGCCGCACTGGACCGGGCACTTCACGACCCGGACGCACGCACACCGGATCGGCTGGCCTGGTCCGAAGGCTGGCCCTGGACACTGTACCAGGCGCCGCTGCAGGCGGCGTTTCGCTGGAGCTCCAGGGTGCTCGGTGCCGACCTGAGTCGGCCCGAGGTGCGCGCGCTCTATACCGCTAACGCAGCGGTAGCCGAGCTGGAACCGGCCCATGCCGACTTCATGCTCGATCTGCTGTATGAGAGTCACTGCCGGCAGTTGCCACGCGAGCAGTTGCAGCCGATGCGCCGTATCCAGTTGGCGCGGGATCAGCAGATAGCCTCCGTTCTGCGTGCCAATGCCCGGCCGGACCGCACCGGTGTGCTGCTGACCGGCTCAATCCACGCCCGTGCCGATCTGGGCGTGCCGCGCTGGCTCGGCAGCCTGCCGCGACGGACAGTGCTGATGGTTGCGGTAACCGATGACACCGATCCGGCCGCCTACTTGCCGGAAAGTTTCGGCGATCTGGGCAGCGCCGATCTGCTGCTGTTCACACCTCAGGTCGACGCACCGGATTACTGCGCCGATCTGCAGCTAAAATCCAACTGATCCGTTCGTCCGCACACACTCGCGTTTGTAACTCGCTTACTTAACATCGGCATCGTATAGTTTGTGCAACGCACAATCGGCGCACAGCCAACTGTAGAGAGCAAGGACTTACCATGCCACACAGCATCATGATCGCCCCGGCCGGTCTCGGCAGCGGCCTCACCACCACCGTACTGGGACTGGTCCATGCTCTGGAACAGCAGGGCATACGGGTCGGTTTCTTCAAGCCGATCGCGCAGACCCGCAACGGCGACTCCACTGACCGCAGCGTGGCGATCCTGCGCAGCAGCTGTGCCGCCAGCATCGCCGAGCCGATCCCGATGCGCGAAGCGGAACACCTGGTCAGTTCGGGCCACCAGGACCGGTTGCTGGAGCAGATTATCGAGCGTTTCGAAGCCAGCTGCACCGATGCACCGGAGGTAGTGGTGATCGAGGGCCTGGTTTCGACCATGACCCAGCCCTATGCCAACACCCTGAATAGCGCCATCGCCCGGGCGCTGGATGCCGAAGTGGTACTGGTCGCAGCGCCTGGACTGGACAGCATCGACGCCATCGAGGATCACCTGGATATCGTCGCGCGCTTCTATGGTGGCGCCAAGGAGCCACGCGTACTTGGCTGCATCATGAACAAACTGGATGCGCCACTGGACCGGGAGGGCAAGCCCCGCTCGGAGATCGCCGGCGAGAAAGCCAGCACCCGCAGCCTGACGCTCGAGCAGATCCGGTCACAGGCCAAACTGTTCGACCCCAGGTTCCGCCTGCTCGGCGGCATCCCCTGGGACAATGAGATGGTTGCGCCCAGAGTACGCGACCTGACCAATTACCTCGAAGCCCGCATCCTCTATGCCGGCGATATCGACAATCGCCGGGTCAGCAGTATCGCCCTTTGTGGGCAGACACTGCCCCATGTGGTGCGCAGCCTCAAGCCCGGCACGCTGATCATCACCTCCGGCGATCGCGAGGATATCATCCTCGCCGCCTGCCTGGCCGCCAGCAATGGCGTGGCGCTGGCCGGTCTTATTTTGACCGGGGGGTACACCCCCTCACCGGAACTGATACAGCTGTGCGAAGGTGCGCTACGCTCGGGGCTGCCGGTAGTCAGCGTGGTCACCGACAGCTGGCAGACAGCGCTCAACATCCCCCGCGATACGCTGGAGATTCCGGTGGATGATCTGGAGCGTATTGCGCACGTCAAGGAGTTTACCGCCGCCCATATCGATGCCGACTGGATCACCTCACTGCGTATCCACAGCGGCGAGATCCACCTGTCACCCGCCGCCTTCCGCTATCAATTGGTGGTGCGGGCACGGGCCGCCAAGCGCCATATCGTGTTGCCCGAGGGGACCGAGCCGCGCACCGTGCGCGCCGCGGCGATCTGTGCCGAACGCGGCATCGCCCACTGTACCCTGCTCGGCGATCCGGGCGAGATCGAGCGTACCGCCGACAACCTGGGTGTCGAGCTTGGCGAGGGGATCACGATCATCGATCCTGAACAGATTCGCGAGCAGTATGTCGCCCGCCTGCTGGAGCTGCGTGCCCACAAGGGGATCACCGAACTCCAGGCGCGAGATGAGCTGCAGGACAATGTCATGCTCGGCACGCTGATGCTGGAGCGCGACGAGGTGGACGGCCTGGTCAGTGGCGCCGTGCATACCACCGCCAACACCATCCGCCCGGCACTGCAGCTGATCCGCACGGCACCCGGCACCAGTCTGGTCTCGTCGATCTTTTTCATGCTGTTACCCGAGCAGGTGCTGGTGTACGGCGACTGCGCGATCAATCCCGACCCAAGCGCCGAGGAGCTGGCCGATATCGCGATCCAGAGCGCAGACTCCGCCGCCGCCTTCGGCCTCGAGCCTCGGGTGGCGATGATCAGCTACAGCACCGGCGTTTCCGGCCAGGGCGCCGATGTGGACAAGGTACGCAAGGCCACGGCTCTGGCACAACAGAAGCGCCCCGACCTGCTGATCGACGGCCCGCTGCAGTACGACGCCGCGGTCATGGAGAGCGTGGCCCGCAGCAAGGCGCCGGACAGCCCCGTCGCCGGTCGCGCCACGGTGTTCATCTTCCCCGACCTGAACACCGGTAATACCACCTACAAGGCGGTGCAGCGCAGTGCCGAGGTGATCAGCATCGGGCCGATGCTGCAGGGGATGCGCAAACCGGTCAACGACCTGTCACGCGGCGCCCTGGTGGAGGACATAGTGTTCACCATCGCGCTGACCGCGATCCAGGCGGGGGCGACTACTAAAGGGGGGATACATACCCAATGAACGCCCCAACAGATCTGAAGCCCTGCTCATACGACAGGGTTTAAACCAGCCCCCAGCTCCGACCGAAGAAGCCCCGCTTTACAGCGCGGTACTGTAACCGCTAGCCCAGCTGCTGCTCCAACCAGGCATGAAAACGCTGTACGCCGAGCGAGCGTGCCCGATAAGGCGGCACCAGGAAGTAGAAACCGTAGCCGCTGCGATAGGCGATATGCAACGGATTGGCCAGTTCACCGCTGTCCAGTGCCTCTGCAGCCATAAAGTCCGGCACCAGCGCGACACCCAGCTTGCGCCGCGCCGCTTCCAGCGACATGTAGAAATGTTCGAAACCGTGGTTGAACTGCGGCGGCTTGGGCTCACCACCGACCATCTGCTGCAAGAACTGACGCCATAGCTGGGGCCGAGTGGTATGGCGAATCAGCGGATGCGCCAACAGATCCTCGGGTCTGTTTATCGGCTGTTCGCGCAGCAGGTCAGGGCTGATCAGCGGCAGCAGCACCTCCTCCCTCAACAGCTGGGAGTGCTCATGGCTCAGCGACAGTGGCAGGCAGCGGATCGCCATGTCCGCCTGCGTACCCTGGAACTGGAACACCCCATCTCCGGTCACCATGGTCAGGTTCAACCCCGGCATCGCCTGGCGTAACCGCTCCAAACGCGGAATCAGCCAGAGGTTGCTGAACGAAGGGGTCAGGTTCAGGGTCAGCGCCTCATTGTCCTGGGCGCGCTGCTGCAAGCTGGCCGTGGCGCTCTGGATCATCTCCAGCGCTCGGGAGATGGCGGGCAGATACTGGCGTCCGGCATCGGTCAGGCTGAGCCCGGCGGGGCTGCGGTTGAACAGCGGCTGTTCCAGATACTGCTCCAGCAGCTGGATCTGCTTGCTCACCGCACCCTGGGTGACGCACAGCTCCTGTGCCGCGCGGGAGAAGCTGAGACGACGCGCCGCTACCTCGAAGCTGCGCAACGCATTGAGTGGTGGCATGGATCCCGGCATAGACTCCCCCATGAGTTTTTCTCATACCCTCCGAGAATATATCGTTTGTTGAGCGCCAAGTTGCAACCTTTAATGCAGTGCATATTCAATCAATAACTTAAAGGTACAGCGTGAGCCAGGTATTCCACCGCCACTGCCACACCCCGCTACGCACCGCCGTGCTCGGCGACGGCGTCTACCTCTACGACCAGCACGGCAAAGCCTATCTGGATGCCAGCGGCGGCGCCGCGGTCTCCTGTCTTGGCCACAGCCACGCCGGGGTGCGCGCGGCGCTGCACAAGCAGATCGACCAGCTGGCCTACGCCCACAGCAGCTTTTTCACCACCGAGGTGGCCGAAACCCTGGCCACGCGCCTGACCGCACGGGCGCCGGGCGATCTGAACCATGTGTACTTCCTCAGCGGCGGATCTGAAGCGGTGGAAGCCGCACTGAAGCTGGCCCGGCAGTACTTTGTCGAACGCGGCGAGAACCAGCGCGGACGCTTTGTCGCCCGCCGCCAGAGCTACCACGGCAACACGCTGGGGGCACTGGCCGTCGGCGGCAACGCCTGGCGCCGCGCGCCATTTGCGCCGCTGCTGACCCATGCCGAACATATCGCCCCTTGTTATGCCTACCGCGACTGCAAGCCGGGCGAGTCGCTGTTCGACTACGGCCAGCGGGTGGCCAACGAGCTGGAGCAGTGCCTGCTCACCGTGGGCCCGGAAACGGTGATCGCCTTCGTCGCCGAACCGGTGGTCGGCGCCACCGCCGGCGCGCTGACGGCGGTCGAGGGTTACTTCAAGCGTATCCGCGAGATCTGCGATCGCTACGGCGTGCTGCTGATCCTCGATGAGGTGATGTGCGGCATGGGCCGCACCGGCACCCTGTTCGCCCATGAACAGGAGGGGATAGAGGCGGATATCGTCACCATCGCCAAGGGACTGGGTGCCGGTTACCAGCCGATCGGCGCGATGCTGGCATCGGACCGGATCTACGACACCATCGCCAACGGCTCGGGTTTCTTCCAGCACGGTCATACCTATATGGCCCACGCCACCGCCATGGCCGGATCGCTCGCCGTACTCGATGCGCTGGAGCAGGAGCAGATTCTGGCGCGGGTAAACCCCATGGGCGAAGCACTGATGACTCGCCTGCTCGATCGCTTTGGTGAGCATCCCCATATCGGCGATATCCGCGGTCGCGGCCTGTTCCAGGCGCTTGAACTGGTGCACGACCGCGACAGCAAGCGCCCCTTCGATCCACGCTCGAAGCTGGATAGCCGGATCAAGAATGCGGCAATGGAACGGGGCCTGATGTGCTACCCCATGGCCGGCACCATCGACGGACACCGCGGCCACCACATCCTGCTGGCGCCGCCGTTCATCATCGAGGAGTCGCAGCTCGACGAACTCGTCGACAAACTCTACGACACGGTACAGCAGGTCTGCGCCGAGGCGGTCAGTGAATACCCCGATGCGGTTTAGCCATGAACATCGGTGTCGCTTCGTCCGATAGGAAAAATGCAAGCCAGGCGTCATGAACTAGACTGAAATTAATAAAAAGAACCCAAGGAGAGACAGATGAAAATATTCAGAGAAGCCCTGATCGGTGCCGGCTTTGCGGCGATGCTCAGTCTGGCCCCCGGTGCTGCCCAGGCGCAGGACTTCATTACCATCGGTACCGGTGGTGTCACCGGTGTCTACTACCCCACGGGTGGTGCGATCTGCCGTTTGGTCAATAAAGACCGTAGCGAGCACGGTATCCGCTGCTCGGTAGAAAGCACCGGTGGCTCCGTCTACAACCTCAATACCATTCGCTCGGGTGAACTCGATATGGGTGTCGCCCAATCCGACTGGCAGTATCACGCCTATCACGGCTCCAGCCAGTTCGAGGACGCCGGAGCGTTCGAGGATCTGCGCGCGGTATTTTCGATCCACCCCGAGCCGTTTACCGTGGTGGCGCGAGCCGACTCCGGCATCAAGACCTTCGATGACCTCAAGGGCAAGCGTGTCAACGTGGGCAACCCGGGCTCAGGTCAGCGCGGCACCATGGAGGTGCTGATGGCGGCCAAAGGCTGGACCATGGACGACTTTGCATTGGCGTCTGAACTAAAAGCGGCAGAACAGTCGAAAGCCCTGTGCGACAACAAGATCGATGCCATGGTCTATACCGTTGGCCACCCAAGCGGCTCGATCAAGGAAGCCACCACCTCCTGCGACAGTGTGATCGTCGATGTCTCCGGTCCGGCCGTGGAGATGCTGGTCAACGAAAACCCGTACTACCGCGTAGCCACTATTCCCGGCGGAATGTACAGGGGCTCCGACGCGGATGTGCAAACCTTCGGTGTCGGCGCCACCTTTGTCACTTCAGCCAAGGTTGACGCCAACCTGGTCTATCACGTGGTCAAGGCGGTGTTCGAGAACTTCGATACCTTCACCAAGCTGCACCCTGCCTTCGCCAACCTGAAGAAGGAGGAGATGATCAAAGACGGTCTCTCCGCGCCGCTTCATGAAGGCGCGATGAAGTACTACAAGGAAGCCGGCCTGATGTAACTCCAGCCCGGCTAGGTGCGGGGCCTTGCCGCCCCGCGCTAGTCTCTCAAGACTGCGAAGGAGATGCGTATGGCCACGGAGAGTACCCACGCCCCGGCATCGAATGACAAGGCGCTGGAAGACCTGCTGAGTTCGGAAACCGGTAGCCGCGATCTGTCGGGGTTTCAGGGTAAGTTTGTAATCGCTCTACTGATCGCCTGGTCGTTGTTCCAGCTCTGGTACGCCTCACCGCTTTCGTTCATGCTGAACTTCGGCACCCTGAACGAGGATCAAGCCAAGTTTATTCACCTGGCCTTCGCCAGTTTTCTCGCCTTCAGCCTGTTTCCGGCCACCCGACGCTCCAGCCACACGTCGATCACGGTTTTCGACTGGCTGTTTGCACTGGGTGCGTCGATCTCCTGCCTCTATCTGCTGGTGTTTCGCGACCAGCTGAGCGAGCGCATCGGTGCACCGACGACAACGGATGTGGTGATCGCGGTAATCGGTATGCTGACGCTGCTGGAGGCCACCCGCCGCGCCTTGGGTCCACCGTTGACCGTGGTCGCCATCGTGTTTCTGACCTTCACCTTCGGCGGCCAGTATATGCCGGATGTCATTGCCCATAAGGGCGCCAGCCTGAACAAGGTCGCCTCACACCAGTGGCTGACCACCGAAGGCGTGTTCGGCGTCGCCCTCGGGGTGTCCACTGCGTTCGTGTTCCTGTTCGTGCTGCTCGGCGCCATGCTCGACAAGGCCGGTGCCGGTAACTACCTGATCAAGGTCTCCTTCTCGCTGCTCGGCCATATGCGCGGCGGCCCGGCCAAGGCGGCGGTGGTCGCCTCAGGCTTGAGTGGGATCATCTCCGGTTCCTCGATCGCCAACGTGGTCACCACCGGTACCTTCACCATCCCGTTGATGAAGCGGGTGGGTTTCCCGGCCACCAAGGCGGGGGCGGTCGAGGTGGCCGCGTCCACCAACGGCCAGCTGACGCCTCCGATCATGGGCGCCGCCGCATTCCTGATGGTGGAGTATGTCGGCATCTCCTATTTGGAGGTGATCAAGCACGCAATTCTGCCAGCGCTGATCTCCTATATCGCGCTGGTCTATATCGTCCATCTGGAGGCGGTGAAGATGGGGATGCAGGGGATCCAGCGCCTGCACAAGCCCACCCTCGCCCAGCGCATGCTGTCGTGGATCACCACCACGCTGATCCTCCTGGTGCTGGGGGCCCTGGTCTACTACGGCTCCACCTTTCTCGAGTCGACGCTGGGTGACTACGGCTATCTGGTGATGCTGCTGGTGCTGCTGGCCGGCTACTTCGCGTTGGTGAAACTCTCCGCGGCCTACCCCGATCTGGCCGTCGATGACGCCAGTATCGAGCTGGAGCACCTACCGGAACCGCGCCCGACCATCTTCGCCGGGCTCTACTTCGGCCTACCGATCGTGGTGCTGTTGTGGGCACTGGCGGTCAAGCACTACTCGCCACAGCAATCCGCCTTCTATGCGGTGGTCGCGTTGATCGCCGTGGTGTTGACCCACAGACCGCTGAAGAGCTGGCTCCGCGGCGAGCACGACTGGCTGAGCCAGTTCCGGGTCTGCTGGCAGGACTTCGTCGAGGGGTTGATCAGCGGTGCACGTAATATGGTCGGTATCGGCATCGCCACCGCAGCAGCCGGGATTATCGTCGGCACGGTGACGCTGACCGGGCTGGGCCAGATGATGACCGAGTTTGTCGAGTTCATCTCCGGCGGCAACCTGATGCTGATCCTGATCTTCACCGCCATCATCTGCATCATCCTCGGCATGGGCCTGCCGACCACGGCCAACTACATCGTGGTATCGACACTGATGGCACCGGTGATCGTCTCGCTGGGTGCGGCCAACGGCCTGATCGTACCGCTGATCGCCGTGCATCTGTTCGTGTTCTATTTCGGCATCCTTGCCGACGATACGCCACCGGTGGGACTGGCCGCCTTCGCCGCGGCGGCGATCGCCCGCGCCGACCCGATCAAGACCGGTATCCAGGGTTTTACCTACGATATCCGCACCGCGATCCTGCCGTTCATGTTCATCTTCAATACTCAACTGCTGCTGATCGGCCTGACCGGCGTGTTCGATCTGATCGTCACCGTGGTCAGCGCCATCATCGCCATCCTGGTGTTTTCCGCCGCGACCCAGGGTTACTGGTTTGTGAAGACCCGGTTGTGGGAAACGGCGGCACTGCTGCTGATCGCCTTCAGCCTGTTCCGGCCCGGCTACTGGTGGGACATGATCTACCCACCCTCGGTGACCCTGCCAGCGGCGCAGCTCGATGCCCAGATCGAAAAGATCAAGGCCGGCAACTTCATCCAACTCAATGTCGAGGGGATGACCATCGAGGGCGATGAGGTCAGCAAAACGATCCAGCTGCAACTGGAAGACGACAGCGGCGACGCCACGGCGCGACTGGAGTCCCTGGGCTTGATGTTGAGCCAGGATGGCGAGCGCCGCATCGTCGATCTGGTCGTATTCGGTAGTCCGGCTGAACGAGCCGGAGTCGACTTCGGCTGGGAGATTACCGGGATTCAGGTGAAGTCGGACCGCCTGCCGAAGGAGCTGGTGTTCATCCCCGCCCTGCTGCTGCTGGTATTCATCGGCTGGCTGCAGAGGCGACGGCTGGCCGCCGCGACAACGGCCTAACTGACCGCCAAAGGAGATAGAACGATGTACAAGACGATTCTTGTGCCGGTGGACCTGGCCGAAGAGGGCTACTCCGATGAGGTGGTCAGGCACGCTCTCGAGGTGTTAGCACCCAAGGGCAAGCTGATCCTGCTCACCGTGGTGGCCGGTTACCAGATGCCGTTGGTGGCCTCCTACTTTCCGCCAGGCAACTTCGACAAGGCGGTCAAGGAGGTACAGAAGCAACTCAAGGAGTTTGTCGAGAAACAGCTGCCGATCGATCCGGCGGATTGCACGCTGGAGGTCAAGGAGGGCAAGCCGGCCGATATGATCCTGTCCGAGGCCGCGCGATTGAAGGCAGACCTGATCGTCATGGCCAGCCACAAGCACTCTCGTCTGGAGCGCACGGTATTGGGTTCGGTGGCCAACAAGGTGGTGGGACGCTCAACCATCCCGGTACTGGTGATCAAGGGCTGATTCCGCAGCAGGCTCAACCCTCGATCCAGATCAGGCTGGCCATCCGCCCGGTTTGCCCATCGCGCCGGTAGGAGTAAAAATACTCGGCCTCGGTAAAGGTGCAGTAATCGCCGCCGCTGATCGCCTGTACCCCCGCCGCCTGCAGTCTCAGTCGCGCCAGTTGGTACAGGTCAGCCAGCCATTTATCGTGAGACGTGGGGCTCGGTACAAAGGCCATCTCGCAAGACTCCTGCACCCGTACGAACTGCTCGCGCACCTCGCCGCCAACCTCGAACGCCAACGGCCCGATCGCCGGTCCCAGCCAGGCCAGCACCTGCCCGGGATCGTCGAACGGCTGCAGCGTCGCCTCCAGCACCCCGGACACCAGCCCACGCCAACCGGCATGGGCAGCGGCAACACGGGTACCCTGGCGATCGGTGAACAATACCGGCAGGCAGTCCGCGGTCATCACCACGCAGGCCTGTCCGGGCTGATCGCTCCAGCAGGCATCCGCCTCACGCACCTGAGCATCATCCCGGGCTTCGACTACCGCTACCCCATGAACCTGTGACAACCACTGGGGCGTGCGCTTCAAACCCAGAGCATGAGTCAACATGGCCCGGTTCTCCGCCACGGAGGCCGGGTCGTCGCCCACGTGCAGTCCCAGGTTAAGCCCGTTGAAGGGCGCTCGACTGACCCCGTCGAGACGGGTCGTGGTCAGCGCATGAATATGATCGGGGGCCTGCCAGTCGGCGCGAATCAGCTTCATAGTTCGTAGTCGTAGTTTTCCGCATCTTTTCTGAGTACGGCGAGCAACCGCTGCAGATCCTCGGGCAGATCGATCTCCCAGGCCATCGCCTCGCCAGTGTCAGGATGCCAGAGTTCCAGACGTTTGGCATGCAGTGCCTGACGTTTGAAGTTTTTCAGCACCTCCTGCATGGCGTGGCTGCACCCCTTGGGCAGGCGAAAACGGCCGCCATACAGAGGGTCGCCCACCAGCGGGTAGTTGATATGCGCCATATGCACGCGGATCTGGTGGGTGCGGCCGGTCTCCAGCTTCAGCCGGATATGAGTATGGGCGCGGAACTTCTCCAGCAGGCGGTAGTGGGTCACCGCCTCTTTGCCGACGCCGAGCACGGCCATCTTCTGCCGATGCCGCGGATGACGGCCCATCGGCTCATCCACCATGCCACCACCGGTCATCACTCCATGCACCACCGCTTCATACTCGCGGCCCATGCTGCGCTCCTGCAGCTGGGCAACCAGATCGGTCTGCGCCGGGATGGTCTTGGCCACCACCATCAGTCCGGTGGTATCACGATCAAGGCGGTGAACGATGCCGGCGCGAGGCACCTGAGCGATCTCCGGGCAGTGATGCAGCAGCGCATTGAGCAGGGTGCCGTCGGCGTGCCCTGCCGCCGGATGCACCACCAGCCCGGCTGGCTTGTTCAGCACCAGGATGTGCTCATCTTCGTAGATGATATCGAGCGGGATCTCTTCGGCACCGTGCTCCTCGATCATCTCCAGCTGTGCGGCCACCCGGATCACCTCGCCGCCGGCCAGCTTATCGCGCGTACGGCGGACCTCACCGTCGACGGTCAGCGCACCGTCCTTGATCCAGCCCTGCAAGCGCGAACGGGAATATTCGGGAAACAGCTGTGCAACGGCCTGGTCCAGCCTGAGTCCATACATTTCGCTCGGCACTTTGGCCTGTAATTCCACCTGATCTGACATCTAATCACTACTCATCCTGACGGATGTTTTGGTTGTGTGCGGGTTGTGTTTAAATAAGGCGCGATTTTACCACACCCGAATCCGGCCCGCTCAGCCATGCAGGCCCTTTGTATCAGGATTGATCGACATGCGATTCGTAAAAGTCAGTGCCGCTCTGGTGCTTGTCACCCTGCTCTCCGCCTGCTCCTGGTGGGGAGGCGATAAACTGGCCCCCGATGTGCCCGAGCAGCAACTCTACGAAGAAGCACTCAGCGCCATGGATGAAGACAACTACGCGCTGGCGGTGGAGAAACTGCAACTGCTGGAAGCGCGCTACCCGTTCGGCAAGTATTCGGAGCAGGCTCAGCTCGAGCTGATCTACTCCTACTTCAGAACCTACGAGCCGGAATCGGCAGCCGCAGCGGCCGACCGCTTCATCCGCCTGCACCCGAACCACGCCAATATCGATTATGCGTACTACATGAAGGGGTTGACCGCATTCGAGCGCGACCGCTCTTTCCTGACCCGCTATCTGCCGCTGGATGAGACCCAACGCGACCCGGGCGCCGCGCGCGACTCGTTCGACAGCTTTTCCACCCTTGTCAACCGCTATCCGGAAAGCGAGTATGCGCCGGATGCACAGAAGCGGATGCAGTACCTGAAAAACCGCCTCGCCGCCCACGAGATCCACGTCGCCGCCTACTACATGAAGCGCCAGGCCTGGGTCGCCGCCGCCAACCGCGGTCGTTACGTGGTGGAGAACTTCCAGGAGACGCCGGCGGTACCCGATGCGCTGGCGGTCATGGGTGAGGCCTATACCGAACTCGGCATGACCGAGCTGGCCAACAACGCCTACAAGGTGCTGGAACTGAACTTCCCGGACTACCAGATCCGCACCTTCAAGGAGCCACGCTCGACACTGCTCAACACCGCCACTTTCGGCCTGTTGGGCGAAGCAGAAGCACCGGCCGTACCGGCACGGCCCACGTCATCACCCGGCGCCAGCAAGGCCAAGGCGAAAGAGATGGAAGAGGCCGAAGATGAGCGCTCCTGGTTCGACCGCATCACCTTCGGTATTTTCGACTGAGCATCGCGCCTCTACGGTTCAGACAGAAGCGGCAACCCTTTCGGTTGCCGCTTCTCTTTTCAGCCCCCCGCTGTATCGCCCCGCCCATCTATATTAACAATAACTATTAAATATCTTGATATAATCAATTTTTAATATCGCAGCCATCCGCCTAACCTAACTCCTGTCGAAACACACAAGCCTCACAGGAGAAAAAACCATGGCACAGGCAATCAACACCCCGATCAAACCCTTCAAGGCAAACGCCTTCCGAAACGGCGAATTCATCGAAGTCTCCGACGCCGACGTGAAAGGCAAGTGGTCGGTATTCTTCTTCTACCCGGCCGACTTCACCTTCGTCTGCCCGACCGAACTGGGCGACCTGGCCGACCACTACGACGAGCTGCAGCGGATGGGCGTCGAGGTCTACTCCGTCTCCACCGACACCCACTTCGTACACAAGGCCTGGCACGATGCCTCCGATACCATCGCCAAGATCAAGTACACCATGATCGGCGATCCGAACTGGACCCTCACCAGCAACTTCGACGTACTGCGTGAGGGTCAGGGCCTGGCCGACCGTGCCACCTTCATCGTCGACCCGGACGGCATTATCCAGGCCGCCGAAGTCACCGCCGAAGGGATCGGCCGCGAAGCGGACAGCCTGGTACGCAAGCTGAAAGCGGCACAATACGTCGCCTCTCACCCGGGTGAAGTCTGCCCGGCGAAGTGGAAGGAAGGCGAAGCGACCCTGGCACCGTCACTGGATCTGGTCGGCAAGATCTAAGCGTTCTTCCCGAATCTCATACCAAGCGATCCAAGGCAGGGCAAATGTCGTCGCCTGCCGACTGTGAGGAGCGTCCGGTGGGAGATTCGGGCCAAAAAGGTGGCACCCGGTTTTCCGAGCGTATCCGGTATCCGGATGCCGACCCTCCGCGCCAAGGATGGCGCGGTGGAGCCTCCAAGGATGGATTCACGGCGCGTCGGCATACGGGTACCGGATATAAGCGACACACCCGAAACAGCCACCCACAACCTCAGTACAAAAGCAGGACAGACTCATGTTGGATACCAACCTCAAACAGCAACTGAACACCTACCTGCAGGCACTGGTGTCTCCGATTGAGATTCGCCTGTCTGCAGACCACTCGGCCAAGGGCGAAGAGCTGCGCACACTGGCGCAGGAGATCAGCGCCCTGTCCGACAAGATTTCATTGACCGAGAGCGACAGCGCCCTGCGCAAGCCGAGCCTGGCGGTCGCTCCGGCAGGCATCGAGCCGCGTGTACACTTCGCCGGCATCCCGATGGGCCACGAATTCACCTCGCTGGTACTCGCCCTGCTGCAGAACGGCGGCCACCCGCCGAAGGTGGCACAGGAGCAGATCGACCAGATCAAGGCGCTGGACAAGGAGCTGCGCTTCGAGACCTACATCTCGCTCTCCTGCCAGAACTGCCCGGACGTGGTCCAGGCACTTAACCTGATGGCGATGCTGAACCCGAAGATCAGCCACAGCATGATCGACGGAGCCCTGTTCCAGAATGAGGTCAACGAACGCAAGGTGATGGCGGTGCCCAGCGTCTACCTCAACGGCGAGCCGTTCGGTCAGGGCCGCATGAACCTGGCGGAGATCCTGAACAAGGTCGACTCCGGCGCCGCCGAGCGCAAGGCCGCCGAACTGGCCGAGAAAGCGCCCTACGACCTGCTCGTGGTCGGCGGCGGACCGGCCGGTGCCGCGGCGGCGATCTACGCCGCGCGCAAGGGGATCCGCACCGGCATCGTCGCCGAGCGCTTCGGCGGCCAGGTGATGGATACTGTCGGCATCGAGAACTTCATCTCGGTCAAGGCCACCGAGGGCCCGAAACTGGTTGCCGGGCTCGAGGAGCACGTGCGCGACTACGAGGTGGATATCATCACCGAACAGAAGGCGGCGAAGCTGCGACGCAATGAACTGGTCGAGATCGATCTGGAGAGCGGTGCCACGCTGAAGAGTCGCACCGTGGTGATCGCCACCGGAGCACGCTGGCGCGAGATGAACGTGCCGGGCGAGCAGGCGTACCGCGGCAAGGGCGTGGCCTACTGTCCACACTGCGACGGCCCCCTGTTCAAGGGCAAGAGCGTGGCGGTGATCGGCGGCGGCAACTCCGGTATCGAGGCGGCGATCGATCTGGCCGGTATCGTCAAGGATGTCACTGTGCTCGAGTTCGGCGATACGCTGCGCGCCGATGAGGTGCTGATCCGCAAGGCGCGGTCGATGCCCAACATCCGCATCATCAAACAGGCCGCCACTACCGAGGTCAACGGCGACGGCGAACGGGTGACCGGACTGACCTACACCGACCGTGCCACCGGTGAGTCACACAGCCTCGAGCTGGCCGGCATATTCGTCCAGATCGGGCTGGTGCCGAACAGCGAATGGCTCAAGGGCGATCTGGAACTGACGCGCTTCGGCGAGATCGAGATCGGCGCCAAGGGCGAAACCTCAGTTCGCGGTGTATTTGCCGCCGGTGATGTGACCAATGTGCCATTCAAGCAGATCATCATCGCCATGGGCGCAGGTGCCACTGCCTCGCTCGGTGCCTTCGATTACCTGATCCGCGAATCGGTACCGGGTAGCAACGAAGCGGCTGCCTGATGCAGCATCGATAACGTACTGCCCTCTCAGCCGCCCTCCGAGGAGTAAGGCGGCTGTTTTTCGTCGTCCAGCTCTTGACCAAGGGCAGCGAATAGATCGGTGTGCCAAGCAATCCTGATGCCACCTGGATGCATTGGTTGCGTTTATGAAAACACTGGCCGAAATGCGTATCGAAGCAACGCTGGAATCGAGCTAACAGCAAGCCGGAAATTAACTAACAGGTAAATGAGATCAGCTCAAGCCGATAAGGCAAGATCAGGATAAGCCAGCCTCGGACGCAGGGTCCGGGGTTGATTATCAAAGGGGCAGATCGAAGATTTTAGCGCATTGGGGAGAGGGCTTTTTTATCATTATCCCCAGCCCGGGGGAGATGCTTGCTCTCGAAAAACGCCAATAGCTCAGTGAGCGTGGCGGTGGAACAGTGCACTGAGATCATGTGCGACATGGGATACAGAACGGCTTACCCAGCTGCACAGATCATGGATCAGGCCGGAGATGTATTCAGCGCGTTCCATTTTCGCCAGCAGGACCGGATCGGTGCAGCCATTGCGACGCGCGATTTCGACGAGAGACAGATTTTCTTCATTCATGATATTCACCTATTCATCCTAATTTGCGTCTAAGCTGAGTCATCAGCTCGTTGTATGTGTGCAGAATACCGGGACACTAAGGCGGTATCAAACGACCAATTCTCTCCTGATAGTTTAGTTTATCTCATCATAAATCTGGCGTTATGCATATTTCCCCGACGCAAAAAAGCCGGAGTTGGACTCCGGCTCTTCCGACTTGAGGGTCTTGGTATGGCTCGCTCTTAAGTCGAGTTCAGCCCCCTTCATTGCGCTCCTGTTCCCGGAGCTATCCCATCTCGCCGTCGGGCTTCGAGATTCTTATGCCACTTGTGTATCGGGTGGCGGACCGAACAGAAGCTGTGCACGCAGATGCCCCAAATCCTGCTCGTTCAGCAACTGCTCAAAGTACCAGGGGCCGAAGCGGGTATCGCCATAGAGCACAGCCCCCACGATTCTCCCATCCCGCAACCAAAGCTTGCGGTATTCAGCATGGGAGCGATCCAGATATTCGATCGGCTGGGCATCGACAGCGTCGATCTCACCGCAGGAGAACAGCGAGATGCCGCTGACCTTCAGCTGTGTCGCCACCGGCTGCTCGCTGTATGCGTGTTCTTCACCACACAGCACCCTGGCCAGCACCTCCGCCTGACGCCAGATCGGCGCCACCAGACCATAGGTGTTCTGTTCGAACTCGCAGCACTCGCCCAGCGCAAACACGTTCTGATGGCTGGTATGCAGGGTGGCATCCACCTCGATGGCTCGATTGCAGCGCAACCCCGCCGCACGCGCCAGCGAGATCTCCGGCTTCACCCCGATCGCCAACACCAGCAGGTCCGCCTTCAGCTGCTGCCCGTTCTTGAGCCTTACGCCGGTCAACTTGCCCGCTTCGCCCTCGATCGCGTCGATCTCCGCATCGAGCAGAATATCTAGGCCACGGCCAGTCAACTCATCGCGCAGCAGCCCTGCTGCCGTCGCATCCAGTTGCAGGTTCAGCAGCCGGTCGCCACGCTGCAACACCGTCGTCTGCATCCCCAGCTTGCGCAGCCCCTCTGCCGCCTCCAGGCCGAGCAAGCCGCCGCCGACCACCACGGCATGACCGCCTTGGCTCGCCGACTGCTGCATCTGCTCCACATCATCCCAGGTGCGAAAGCCCATCACGCCATCGAGCTCGATGCCCGGCAGTGGCGGCATATTGGCGCGTGAACCGGTGGCGAACACAATACGCTGAAATCCGAGTTGATAACCGGACTGAGTCACCAGCTGTCGGCGCTCCAGATCGACACTGGCCACCGGATCGCCAGAGATCAGCTCGATCCCCTGCTCGCGGTACCAGTCGGCGTCCTGCAGCGCCACCTCATCGGCCTTCATCTCGCCGGCCAGCAGTGGCGAGAGCAGCACGCGATTGTAGGCGTGGCGCGGCTCCTCACCGATCACCAGGATCGATTCCGGTTTATGCGGCTGTTTGGCCAACTCCTGCACCAGGCGGTTGCCCGCCATACCATTGCCCACGATGATCAGATCGACATGTTGATTCATGGTTTCACCCGTGGGCTCGCTTCTTTGGGAGTTCAACTGCTTCCTCCTCGCTCTTCTTAACACTGCGATGCTGACCGATATCCTCGACCTTGCGCTGCTTCTCATACAGGAAGCTGAGCACCTGATGGCGGTAATGGTTGTACTGCGGGTCGTCGGCCAGCGCGATGCGGTCGCGCGGGCGTGGCAGCTCGACCTTGAGGATCTCGCCGACGGTGGCCGCGGGACCATTGGTCATCATCACGATGCGGTCGGAGAGCAGTACCGCCTCGTCCACATCGTGGGTGATCATGATCACGGTGTTGTTTAGATCTTTCTGGATCTCCATCAGCGAGTCCTGCAGATGGGCACGGGTCAAGGCATCAAGCGCGCCGAACGGCTCATCCATCAACAGCACCTGCGGCTCCATCGCCAGCGCACGGGCGATACCGACACGCTGTTTCATACCGCCGGAGATCTCGTCCGGACGCTTGTGCATGGCGTGGGTCATGTGCACCAGTTCGAGGTTGTGCTCGATCCAGGCTTTCATCTCGGCCTTGCTCTTCTGGCCCTTGAATACCTGCTTCACCGCCAGCTCAACGTTCTCATAGGCGCTGAGCCAGGGCAGCAGGGAGTGGTTCTGGAACACCACGGCTCGCTCGGGGCCCGGCTCGTCCACCTCCTTGCCCTCCAGCACCACCCCGCCTGTGGTCGCCTTGTGCAGACCGGCGACGATGTTGAGCACGGTGGACTTGCCGCAGCCGGAGTGACCGATCAAGGAGACGAACTCGCCCTTCTCGATCTTCAGGTTGACGTTATCCAGCGCCTTGAACGGCCCCTTCGGGGTCGGAAACTCGATGGAGACACCCGTCAGTTCCAGATGTTTAGACAGAGACATATCGAGCCCTCCTTAACGGGTAATTGCATTCTTGTCCCACGAGAACGCACGCTGCAGCAGCAGCATGATGCGATCAAGCAGGAAACCGATCAGACCGATCACCAGTACGGCGACCATGATCCGCCCCAGAGAGTCGGAACTGCCGTTCTGGAACTCGTCCCAGACGAACTTGCCCAGGCCCGGGTTCTGCGCCAGCATCTCGGCGGCGATCAGTACCATCCAGGCGATACCGAGCGACAATCTGAGGCCGGTGAAGATCATCGGTACCGACGAGGGCAGTACGATCTTGACCACGTGGGTGCCCCAGCTCAGGCGCAGTACCTTGCTCACGTTCTGCAGGTCGGGGCTGACTGCCGACACGCCCACCGCGGTGTTGATCAGCGTCGGCCAGAGACAGCACAGCGACACGGTAAACAGCGAGGTCAGGAAGGACTTCGCAAACAGCGGATCGGGGGTGACATACACCGCGCTGACCACCATGGTCACCAGCGGCAGCCAGGCCAGCGGCGACACCGGCTTGAACAGCTGGATGATCGGGTTCAGTGCCGAATAGAGCGCACCATTCAGGCCGATGCAGATACCCAGCGGAATCGCGATCAGTCCGGCGATGAAGAAGCCAGCCAGCACAGTCACCAGGCTGGTGCCGATCTGGTCGAAGAAGGTCGGCTTGCCGGTGTACTCGCGGATCTTCGGCTCATAGCTCGGATCCTTGGCGATACGCTCGGCGTTGCGCTGCTCCTGACGCTCGTAGAAGTCTGTTTCGCGGGCGCGCTCGGCGTTGTGGTCGGCAATCAGTGAGAGCGTCTGCTGATACACCTGGCTCGGTCCCGGGAACTCGCCCAGGGAGGTGTGGATCTGCTTGGCACCGGCCTGCCAGATCAACAGAAACACCAACAGCCCGAGCAGCGGCAAGCCCAGGGCCCGTGCGCTCCGCTTGAGCCAGCTGCTCATCGTGTCGTTGCTCTTTACGCCGGCAATGCTGGAAACACCGGCCAGGGTCATGCGAATGCTACTCATCTTTCAATTCTCCCTCCTCCTTCGAGGCGACCCCTCCCCTATAGCGAGGGGTCGCCGGAGCGATCAGATCTTGTCGGCGCCTTTCAGGCCGATATTGAACTTCTCAAGATATTCGTTGGGCTTCTTGCCATCGTAGGTAATGCCGTCGATGAACTGGGTCTGCGGTGCCTTGAAGCCATCTTCGCTGTCGAAATCCGGGAAGTCCGCTGCATCCATCACCCCATCGGCGATCAGCTCCTTGGCCGCGAGGGCATAGATATCCGGGCGGTACACCTTCTTGGCGATATCCATGTACCAGCTGTCCGGTTTCTGCTCGGCGATCTGACCCCAGCGGCGCATCTGGGTCAGGTACCAGATCGCGTCGGAGTAGTAGGGATAGGTGGCGTTGTAGCGGAAGAACACGTTGAAGTCCGGCACCTCACGCTTGTCACCCTTTTCGTACTCGAAGGTACCGGTCATGGAGTTGGCGATCACCTCGGCATCGGCACCGACGTAGGTCGGGCGGGAGAGGATCTCCACCGCTTCCGGACGGTTGGCGTTGTTGTTCTCATCCAGCCACTTGGCGGCACGGATCATCGCCTTGACCACGCGGATATGGGTGTTGGGATACTTGTCGGCCCACTCTTTGGAGACGCCGAACACCTTCTCCGGGTTGTCCTTCCAGATCTCGTAATCGGTGATCACCGGTACGCCGATCCCCTTGAATACCGCCTGCTGGTTCCACGGCTCACCGACGCAGTAACCATAGATGGTGCCCGCCTCCATGGTCGCCGGCATCTGCGGTGGCGGGGTTACGGAGAGCAGTGCATCGGCCTGCAGTTGGCCACTGATGTCACCCTTTTCCGGAGCGTAGTAGCCGGGGTGGATACCGCCGGCGGCCAGCCAGTAACGCAGCTCGTAGTTATGGGTGGAGACCGGGAACACCATGCCCATGTTGAACGGCTTGCCCTCGGCCTTGTACTTGTCCACTACCGGTTTGAGAGCGTCGGCCTTGATCGGGTGCACCGGCTTGCCGTCCGCTCCAACCGGGATATTCGGCTTCATCTGTTCCCAGATGTCGTTGGAAACGGTGATGCCGTTACCGTTCAGGTCCATGCTGAAGGCGGTGATGATATCGGCCTTGGTACCGAAACCGATGGTGGCGCCGAGCGGCTGACCTGCGAGCATGTGCGCGCCGTCAAGCTGACCGTCGATGACCCGGTCCAGCAGCACCTTCCAGTTGGCTTGCGCCTCCAGGGTCACATACAGACCTTCATCTTCGAAGTAGTGTTTCTCGTAGGCGATCGCCAGCGGAGCCATATCGGTCAGCTTGATGAAGCCGAACTTAAGCTCCTCCTTCTCCGGGTAGCCGATCTCGGCCAGCGCGGCAGTTGATGCGGACAGGGTGGCCAGACCTACAGCGGTGGCCAGCACCACTTTCTTGCACAGCGAACGTCGATTCAGAGTTGTTTTCATCTTCAATCCTCTTGAAACACAAAAAAGGGCGCCGCTCCTGCTCCCGGGAAAAATCCCCGGAAACCGGAACGGCGCCCTTGCCGTAATCGTCTGCTTGTAAGGTCCGGCCGGAACCTTTGGAACACTTCAGGAGTACGGGGCTACCGCCATTGATAGAACCGACCCTCTTTGCCCAGTACTAAGCAGCGTACGTGCCAACTCTTATTTTTTCTTTTAAATCAATAACATTAAACAAAAACGAAAAATCAACGCCTGGCTATTGCCTCATTTCCCCGCACCAGCAGCAAGCATGTTGCACCTGCGCTGATCAAAAATGGAGCAGCCCGAAACAGAGCCCGTCGATAAAACCGTTTTCGTTCGGCGCCATCGCGCCCCGGGTCCCTGACAGACTATGTCCGGCACCGTCCTGCCCCTCGATGCGGTAATCGGCTAACGGCGCATTCAGACCCAGTGCATCCGCCACCTCGCGATAAAGTGCGGTGTTGAACACCTGATCCAAAACCGGGTTGTCGAGCGGCCCCTGCCACTGCCCCGCTTCCCGCATCTGGCCCAGTAACCAGGCCCCCTGGGAGCGCCAGGGGAAGTTGGTATCGGCACCGGCGAAGCGCTGCCCCAGATGTTGCGCGAACAGCCCACGGCTCTGCAGCGGCTCGATCTCGAGGTCAAGATAGGGCGGCAGGGACAACCACTGGTAGAGAAGATCGCTGTGCTGATGGGATTCGAGCCAGTGGCAGGCCTTCATCAACGCCAGCAGTACGGCACGATAGGTGTGCGGATGCTCCGCCGCCCACTGCCGGGTGACGCCGAACACCTTCTCCATCATATTGCGCCAGACTTGATGCCCGGTGGCGACGACGCGACCGACCCCGTACACCTCGGCCAGGGAGTTCCAGGGTTCACCGACACAGCAGCCGTCGATCTGCCCCGACTTCAGCAGATCGACCATCTGCCGCGGCGGGGCACCGATGAACTCCACCTGGCGCGGTGAAATACCGGACACATTGAGCCAGTAGCGCAACTGATAGTGGTGGCAGGAGTAGGGATAAACGGTGGCCAGCTTCAGCGGACGCTCCAGCCCGGTCAGGTGAGCGCGCAGCAAACGCCCGCTGAGCAGCGGATCGGGACCCAGCTCATCCGGTTCTATGCCGGCGGCATCGGCCAGCGCCGTGGCCAGCGTGATGGCGTTGCCGTTGCGGCTCATCACCAGCGCCGTCTCCATCGGCACCGGCGGCGCGCCCAATCCAAGCGAGGACGCCAGCGGCATCGGTGCAATCATCTGCGCGCCGTCGAGCAGACCATAGGCCACCTTGTCGCGCACGCTGGCCCAGGAGTTCTCGCGTTGCAGCCGCACCTCCAGCCCCTGTTCGGCAAAGAACCCCTGCTCCCGCGCCACCACCAGCGGCGCGCTGTCGAGCAGGGCGACGAAACCCAGTGTCAAAGTGGTTTTTTCCGGCACCAGCCGATCCATATCCAAGCTCGTGCCGCTCATAACACCTCCAATACCTTGATCACACTGCGTGCCACATCCACCAGTTTCTGCGAACGGTCCATCGCCAGCTTGCGCAGGGTACGAAACGCCTGCTCCTCATCGCAGCCCTGGTGCTTCATCAGCATCCCCTTCGCCTTCTCGATCACCTTGCGGTCGTCCAGCTCAGTGCGGGTCTGCAGCAGCTCGGAGCGCAGGCTCTGAAACGCCTCGAAGCGGGCGATCGCCACGTCCAGAATCGGTTTCACCCGATTGGGCTTGAGACCGTCGACGATATAGGCGCTGACGCCGGCCTTGATCGCGGCGCGGATATTGTCGGGGTTGTCATCCTTGTCGGCAAAGAACACGATCGGCCGCGGGTTCTGCTGGTTGACCACCGACATATGTTCCAGCGTGTCGCGGTCCGGGGAGTCCATATCGATGATGACGATGTCCGGTTGCACCCGCTCGACATGGTGACGCAGTGCCGCGGTTGTGGTCAGACGACAGACCACTGTGTAGCCCTGGGCCTGCAGCTCCTGCTCGACCATCGCCGCACGTTCGGTCTCGTCATCGACGAGCATGACCGATAAACCTTCATTTCCCACGCTGGGAACGCTCCTGTGGTTACAGTGGATAAATTGACAATCTCTATAAAAGGAATAGCGCGTAGCAATTCATATTCCAAATGCGGACGGCGCGTTTTTTCGCCGCCATCGGCCTCTACCAACACCGACATCGCCCCAGCTTGGTGCACAAAACGATTCAGTACGCCCCATCAATGACCACAACCAGTGCAAAATCACCTAATCACCCACCTTAAAGGCATTGATATTCCACCGGTTATAGAGAGTGGCACCGCTTTTGCTTTTGTCACGTACAGTCAAGTACAGAATGAGTAGACAGCCGGGGTACGCCAAGCGACCCGACTGACGGAAAGGCAAAGGCGCCTGACCATCGTTTCCCTGTTTCCACTTAGGGTAGAAGCGATGATCAGGCGCCTTTTTTTGTGGGATTTTGCCGATGATCAACAACACTACCTGCCCCTATTGCGGTGTCGGCTGTGGCGTAAAGGCCGAGGTTCGTGACCGAGACATCATCGCCGTTTCGGGCGACGCGGAGCACCCGGCCAACTTCGGCCGCCTCTGCGTCAAAGGCAGTGCACTGCATGAAACCACCGGCGCAAAGGACCGGCTGCTGACCCCGCGGGTCAACGGTCAGCAGGTGAGCTGGGACAGCGCCCTGGACAGCGTTGCCGGACGGCTGCAACGGATTATCGAGCGCGATGGCCCCGGCGCTGTCGCGATGTATCTGTCGGGACAGCTGCTGACCGAAGACTACTATGTGGCCAACAAGCTGATGAAGGGCTTCATCGGTTCCAGCCACGTCGATACCAACTCGCGCCTGTGCATGTCCTCCACCGTGGCCGGATATAAGCGCGCTTTCGGCGGTGATCTGATGCCCTGCAGCTACGAGGATATCGACAGTGCCGAATTGATGATCCTGGTCGGCTCCAACGCGGCCTGGAACCATCCGATCCTGTTCCAGCGCATGGTCGCCGCGAAGAAAGCCAATCCTGGGCTGAGGGTTGTGGTCATTGATCCTCGCCGTACCGCTACCTCCGACCTCGCCGACCTGCAGCTTTCGCTCAAGCCAGGCAGCGATGCCCTGATCTTCAATCTGCTGCTGTCCGAACTGGAGCGTCGCAACGGCTTGGACAGAGACTATATCGCCGCGCATACCGAAGGCTTCGACGAGGCACTGGCTAGCGCCCGTGCCAGCGCACCCGATATCGCCAGCGTAGCACTGGCGGCCGACCTGCCGGAGTCTGACCTGGCTCGGCTGGTCGACTGGTTCTGCGGCACCGAGAAGACCCTGACCCTGTTTTCCCAGGGGATCAACCAGTCCAGCAGCGGCACCGACAAGGTCAACGCGATCATCAACTGTCACCTGGCCAGCGGCCGACTGGGCAAACCCGGCATGGGTCCCTTCTCGCTGACCGGACAGCCCAACGCCATGGGTGGACGCGAAGTCGGTGGTCTGGCCAACCAGCTCGCCGCACATATGGACTTCGCCAGCGATACCAACATCGACCGGGTCCAGCGCTTCTGGCAGGCGCCGAACATGGCACGCAGTGAGGGTTACAAGGCGGTGGACCTGTTCGATGCGATCGAGCGCGGCGAGATCAAGGCGGTGTGGATCATGGCCACCAACCCGGTGGTCAGCCTGCCGGACGCGGACCGCGTCCGGCGCGCACTGGAACAGTGCGAACTGGTGATCGTCTCCGAATGCATGGCCCAGACCGATACGCTGGAGCTGGCTCATATCGCCCTGCCCGCCACCACCTGGGGCGAGAAGAGCGGCACCGTGACCAACTCCGAGCGCCGCATCTCGCGCCAGCGCGGAGTGATACCGACCCCGGGCGAAGCCCGTAACGACTGGTGGATCATCTCCGAGGTGGCGAAACGCCTCGGCTACGCTGACGCGTTTGATTACCAAACACCGGCGCAGATCTTTCGCGAACACGCGGCGCTGTCCGGTTTCGAGAACCGGGGCACACGCGGCTTCGATATCAGTGGCCTGAGCCATATCACCGACACGGAATACGACCAACTGCGACCGATCCAGTGGCCGATCAATGCCGAGACTCCCAGCGGGAGCGAGCGCCTGTTTGGCGATGGCCGATTCTTCACCCCCTCCGGCCGCGCCCGCTTTCTGGCCATTACGCCGCGTGCACCGGTGCAGCAGCCCGACGCCAACCTGCCGCTACAGATCAATACCGGCCGGATCCGCGATCAGTGGCATACCATGACGCGTACCGGACGTGCCGCCCGTCTGCTGCAGCACCGCCCTGAACCCTTTATCGAGATCCATCCCCAGGATGCCGAGCGTTTCGGTATTGGCGATGGCGAGATCGCCGAACTGCGCAACGAACTGGGGCACTATATCGCCCGTGCAACACTCAGCGAGCAGCAGCGACCTGGAGAAGTGTTTATCCCGATGCACTGGACCCGTCAGTTTTCCGGCTGCGCCATCAGCGGTTCGCTGATCGCCTCGGTGGTCGACCCGGTGTCCGGCCAGCCCGAAGCCAAGCAGGGGCGCGCCGCTATTCGCCCGCTGAACAGCGGTTGGCAAGCCAGGTTGCTGGTGCGCAACCCCCAGGCCCTCCCCACAGACTACTGGACCCGGGTACCGCTGGAGCACTGCACCAGCTACCGACTGGCCGATGCTGCCCTTGTGGATAACTGGGAGGCCTGGTGCCTTCAACACCTCGGCAGCACCGCGGATCTACAGCTGGACGACCGCCATGAGGGTCGCTATCGCGCCTGCGGGCTGGAGAGCGGAAGACTCAACTGGATACTGCTGGTCGAACGCGACAACAGCCTGCCCGATCTGGACTGGCTGGATCAGCAGTTCGCACTCGACAGACTGGATATCGACCGGCGCCGCCAGTTGCTGGCGGCCAAGGCCGCCGGTGCTCAGCTTTGCGGTGCCGTAGTCTGCAGTTGCCTGCAGGTTCGTGAACCCGATATTCGCGCCGCCATCAGAGCTGGCGCCAGCTCGGCCGAACAGCTTGGCCAGCAGCTCAAATGCGGCACCAACTGCGGCTCCTGCATCCCCGAACTCAAGGCGCTGATCACTGAAGAAAAAAGCGCTGCGCCCGAATCCGAACAGACAGCCGCGGAGGTTGAATATGCTCTGGAGTAATCGTTTTACCCTGTTCGATCAACTGATGAGCAGAATCACCCAGCTCGGTTCCCATTCCACTGACCAAAGCAGGCGGGCAACGTGCCGCTCCGCTTGCCGGAAACAGGTCGGCCAGGTCCACCTGATCGGCTGCGGTCCCGGTGCACTGGATCTGCTCACAGTGCGCGCATTCCGTCTGATTGAGCAGGCAGAGGTGGTGATCTACGACCGCCTGGTCGGGGAGGACATCCTCGACCTGATCCCCGAGTCGGCGGAGCGCTACTACGTGGGCAAGGCGGCTGGTCAGCACAGCGTGACCCAGGCGCGTATCGGTGAGCTGATGGTGGAGCAGGCGCTGCGTGGCAAGACCGTGCTGCGACTCAAGGGCGGGGACCCGGCCATCTTTGCGCGCATGGCCGAGGAGATCGATACCCTCAATGCCGCTGGTATCGAGTGGCAGATCGTGCCCGGCATCACCGCGGCGTCAGGCTGTGCCGCCGCAGCGGGCATCCCGCTGACCGACCGCGCCAGCGCGCACCAGGTCCGTTTTGTCACCGCGACCCACCACGCCAGCCACCTCGAGCATGATTGGGCAACGCTTGCCAGACCCGATCAAACGCTGGTGTTCTATATGGGGCTGGAATCTCTGCCGGATATTACCGCATCGCTGCAAGCGAACGGCCTGCCGGCGGAGTGGCCGATTCTGTTGATCGAGAACGGTACCCGGGACAATCAACGCAACCTGCTGTCGACGCTGGACAGCGTGGTAGAGCAGGCACGGGAGGCACAATTCAAGACCCCAAGCCTGATTATCGTCGGCGAGGTGACCCGCACTGCCAAAGCCAATGTCTTGGCACTTGCCCAAAGCCTGGAAGCCGCCTGACAATAGAGCTTCCATCCACAGACAAGAAGTCAGGCAGTGTCAGCAAACAGGCAACAGTACATCGGGTTGATCCTTGCCGGTGGCCGCGGCACGCGCGCCGGTGGCGCCGACAAGGGGCTGATACAATACGAAGGCCGTGCGTTGATCGAGTACTCGATCGATGCACTGCGCCCTTTTTGCGACCCCATCTTTATCAACTGCAATCGCAACCGAGATCTCTATGCACAGTACGGGCTGCCGCTGGTCAGCGATCCGGATGACAGCTTTCCCGGCCCGCTGCGTGCACTGGCTCAGCTGCTGCCCTCACTCCCCACCGGCCACCTGATCACCCTGCCCTGCGATTCACCGGGGATAAGCGCGCAGCATATTCAACAGCTGGTCGACGCCAATCGCCAACAGCCGGGAAAATGGATCTACGCCACCGCCGGTGACCGAGATCATCCACTACACGCCATCTTGCCGGCGGAGTTGATCCCTGAGCTCATCACGCACGTCAACACCACCGGTGAAGTACGCCTGATGCGTGCACTGGCACATTTTCCTCATATGAGTGTGGAGTTTGAAGGGGATCCGATGCTGAACATGAACCGGCCGGGCAACTGAACCTTCCGCGCCCGGATTCACTGCACCCTGGAATCTTTGCGCTTGCGGGATAGCGTACATCCTGTACATCGCCGCTCCTGCGCATCCATGCGCCCGCGGCATACCGTACATCCTGTACATATAAAAAGGGCCTGCACACTTCCGTGTTGCAAGCCCCATTTCTGCTTCCCTGCGCTACTCACTCATCCCTAAGCGAGCGAGGTGTCAGTTTCCGTCTGACCTGTGTCCTTTTGATCGCTAATCCCTTGTCCCTGATCACAAATCCCTGATCTGCAGCCTCCCGCCGCAGTGCACTCCTGCGCTCCTCGTGTGGTAATAATGGTCGTTCAGACTCTGTCTGCCTATAGGAATTTTTCCTAATTTTACCCAGGTTCCGAACTTTTCTTAACGGCCTGATATGCGCACGAGCGGTGCTAGCTCCCACTCGAATCGAGCCCTGACCGTTATTCGCCCAGTTTCCAGCCGGAGGTGATCGGATAACGCCGGTCACGGCCGAATCCGCGTTCGGTAATACGTGGGCCCACCGGCGCCTGACGACGTTTGTATTCGTTGATATCCACCAGACGTACCACCCGATTGACCACAGATTCATCGAACCCCTCGGCAATAATCGCCCTGGCGCTATAGTCGCGCTCCACATAGAGTTCGAGAATGCGATCCAACACATCGTAGTCGGGCAGACTGTCCTGATCCTTCTGATCCGGCCGCAGCTCCGCGGAGGGTGGACGAGTGATCACCCGCTGCGGAATCACCGGGGAGATCGAATTGCGGTATTCGGCCAGGCGGTAGACCAGGGTTTTCGGCACATCCTTCAACACATCGAAGCCACCGGCCATATCGCCGTACAGGGTTGAGTAACCGACCGCCATCTCGGACTTGTTGCCGGTGGTCAGCACCAGATAACCCTTCTTGTTCGAGATCGCCATCAACAGCACGCCACGACAGCGCGCCTGCAGGTTCTCCTCAGTGGTATCCATCGACGTGCCGGCGAACTCGTCCGCCAGCGCGGCCATGAAGCTTTCGTACATCGGCTCGATCGAGATCACGCTATGGCGAATACCCAGCAGTTGAGCCTCCTCGGCTGCATCCTCGATACTGATATTCGAGGTATAGCGGAACGGCATCATCACCGCCTCGACCGCTGCTGTCCCCAGGGCATCTACCGCAACGGCCACCGTCACTGCCGAATCGATGCCGCCGGACAGGCCCAGTACCACGCCCTTGAAGCCATTTTTCCGCACGTAATCCCGTACGCCCAGCACTAGCGCGTTGTAAACCGACTCTTCCAGTCCGGGAAGCGGCAGGGAAGGCTGCTCGGCGTCGACCCGCCCTGTCTCCAGGTCCACGTTCAGCGTATACAGTGCTTCCTCGAAGAAGGCGCCGGCGAATACCTGATTCCCTTCGGCATCCACGGCCTGAGAGCCGCCATCGAAGATCAGCTCATCCTGACCTCCCACCTGATTCACGTACAGCACCGGACAGCCGGCGGACCTGGCGTGTCGCCCGATCACTTCGGTACGCACCGCGGGTTTACCGGCATGGAAGGGTGAGGCGTTGATATTCAGGATCAGGCTGACGCCCGCGGCCTTGAGCTGCTCGACCGGTGCCGAATGCCAGATATCCTCGCAGACGCTGAGCCCGATCTTATGGCCATCCAGCTCGAACACTCCGGGCTCGTTACCGGCAGCGAAATAGCGTTTTTCATCGAAAACCTGGTAGTTGGGCAGGCACTGCTTGGCATATTCGGTGATCAACGCGCCGTCCCGAATGACACCCAGCATGTTGTACAGCGCACCGTTGCGGTAACGGGGATAGCCGACCACCAGCGTAATACCGGATACCTGCTGTTTCAGCGCTGCCAGCGCCTGATCGATACGCAGCTCCAGGCTGGGGCGGAGCAGAAGATCCTCCGGCGGATAACCGCTGAGCGCGAGCTCAGGATAGAGCACCATGCCAGCGCCCAGTTCATCGCGCGCCTTGATCGCCGTTTCGATAACCCGTTCGGTATTGCCCGGAATATCACCCACCAGCAGGTTCAACTGGGCCATCGCGACCCGGATCACTTTACTCATCTGTACTCTTGATACCAGTCAGCGGGAGAACCCGTCACTCTTGTTCAACGCGTCCCGCCACGGCATAGGGTGCCGGATCGATGATAGGGGAGCGCTCAAGCAGAATATCACTCAGCAGGCGAGTCGAAGCCGGCGCCAGTACCAGACCATTGCGATAGTGGCCGCAGTTCAGATAGAGACCGTTGTACCCGGGTACGGCGCCGATAAAGGGTATGCCGTCGGGAGAGCCGGGCCGCAGCCCTGCCCAGTGATATTCGACTGGGTATTGTGCCAGATCCGGCAGAATTTTCAGCGCTGTTTTATACAGCGAGTCGCGCGCTTCTTCGGTTGTCTCTTTATTGAAACCAACCCGCTCCAGCGTGCTGCCGACCAAAATACGACCGTCGTTACGTGGGATCAGGTAGCGACCATCGAGCATCACGATGCGATCGATCAGCCCCACCGGCGCCTTGAACACCATCATCTGACCGCGTACCGGCTCGACCGGCAGTTTCAGTCCAAGTGACGCGATCAACTGCGCGCTCCAGGCACCACCGGCGACGACCGTGGCATCCGCCCTGAACTCGCCTTTATTGGTGCGCACACCCTCGATTCGTTCACCCTGGACGATAAAGCCCTGTGCCTCGCACTGCTCGACCAGCGTAATATTGGGATGCTGCTCGACGCTGATCCGTAGCGCACGACCCAAGCGGGGGTTGCGGATACTGGCCACCTCCGGCATCCACATCGCCGAGCGAAACTCGGGATTGAGCCGCGGCTCCTTGTCATGAATAAACTCGGCATCCACCTTGATCAGCGGCCGATAGTGCTCATGCCCCCAACGCAGCGCCTCCGCTTCATCCTGCACGTCCACCATCAGGATACCTTTCTGACGCAACTCGGGATCACAGCCTGTCTCGGCATAGAGCTCCTGAGCCAGCAGGGTGTAACTGCTCTGCGACCAGAGTGCCAAACGGGTAATCGCATCACCGTGACGCCAGGGGTAGAGCGGCGACACGATACCGCCACCCGCCCAGGACGCCTCATGGGCGCTGACACCACGTTCTATCAGGGTAACCCTGGCACCGGAGCGTGCCAGCTCGCGGGCGGTCATCAGGCCGATGACGCCAGCGCCTATTATGCAAATCGATCCCATACGAAATTTAACTATCAAAAAACCAAATAATTAGTCGTGCCGCGCCGCGAAATTCACACCGGAAAAGCCCGTCGACCCCACGTTCACTGTAATATTTCCATCTGTGCTGGACGCCGGATTACCCGGTGTAATTGCCACGATATTGCCACCTACCGACACATCGGGATCGATGTACTGATTATTTTGCGATGTGTTAACAGTTATGATCACGTTGCCTGCGTTCTGGGCAACCGTACAGTTGAACGCCCCCACACCACCTGTAACGGCGTAGGTACAGGTACCTGAACTTGCAGACACTGTGGTTTTGTTCTCCGCCACGGTCACGTTGCCACCGGTGTTATCCTCAACCACGGTGCCGGACACGATTACCGTTGAACCGCCCCCCAAGATAGAGACTGCAACCGCGGAGGACACCGTAGCCGTAGCTGGATAGATAATGCCGTTATCCACACCTGTAAAACTTGAGTTCAGACCATAGCGATTACCCAGGATACCGGTGTTATCCGTTTTGCTTGTCGCGATTACACTGGTGGCTTCACTGGCAACACCCGTCGCTTCTACCAAACCGCGGCTGTATACGCCGTAGTAGTTGGCGACAGCATCGGCCACTGTATTTACATCTTCATCGCTCACATCGGCGATGGTGTCATCCAATGAGCTCCACTCCGCCAACAGTGTCATATTGATCTCAAAGAAGGGCGTGTAGGAGAGCCAATCTGTGGTGGATATCGTGGCCGAAGACGCCACGATACCGGCTACCTCAGCGCTCCAATTAGGGTCGTAGCTCATATCATCGTAGTAGATGCCGCGCGCCAACAACTGCGTCAAGGTATCAGGCAATACCTCCAGATCTGTCGACGGCAGAGAAGCGCTAGCAGCGTTGCCCCCCAAGGGCACGAATACTTCATTCTGGACGCGCTCGGTCACATACTGTTGATAAGCGGCCAGACTTGAACTCGCAGTATCGGAGGCATAGGTGTAGGGGAACGCGGTGAGCTGAATCAGCTTCCAGTCCGGGAACAGCTCAAAAAGGCCATCCACTCGCCGAAAACGGCAGGCTTCAGCATAGATATCACCATCACCAGCCACATCACCGGTCAGAACACCGGTAACGGTATTCACCTCATAGTGCACATGAGGACTTGACGGTGATGTCTCCTTGAACCCGGGTACATCGTTCGCACTGTAGATGCTGGTATCAGCAGCGTCATGATGCCCGGCGCAACAGCGATCACAGTACTGCGACTGGGTGAAACTACCACTACCGTATACCGTTCCTGTTGTGTCGTTCACCCCTCCCCCGGCGGTATAGGTAATACCCTTATCCACGACCAAGACACCGTCTTCATACTTATAGTGGTGTGGCGTCTCCATCACATTTGTCGTGCCGGTATCCAACTGGCAGAAACAGTTAACGGTTACAAACTCCTCCTGAACCAGCTTGGTTGTCGTCGAGTCGTAAGTAACGGTCTCAAACCTTACTTCAGTACTTTCGTTACTCTGGTCCACATCAGGAAGTGGTTTGGATGTTTCCTTGGTCTTGCCATTTCCGATATCGATAGGAATAACATCCGGCACACTACCGGCAGCATGGCTAACTTCGGGAGTATCCCCACCATATCCGGTAAGTCCCAACAACGGCGATACGTTCGGATCGACACGCGCCAGAATGGTGGAAACCGCCAAGCTGCTGGCACCGCCATCCCAGCTGACGGTCAGTGTTATCTCCTTGTATTCGGAGGCATTGATCGCGGAGGAAACGGTCGTGATTCCGCTCCAGTCCAGGGTGTAGTTGATCGATGAATTGCCGACCGATACCGCCTGGACTTCAGAGGTCGGAAAAGCCGCCGAGCCAATTTGATTGAACTCAGCGATGTTCTGGTAATCCCTGAACTGCTCCAGCCTCTTCTCGGCCAGTGCCATACCCACGGCGCGCTTTTCCGACTCGGTGGCGCCTTGGATGAAACTCGACTGAAGTTGAAGTAATGCGGCCAACCCCACCATCAGCACGACGAGGGCGACCAGAACTTCGATCAGAGTAAAGCCGCCAGCCTTAGGATATCTGCTGTCGCTATGTGTACTTAGCATGCCCCTACACCCTCTAATTCAGATCGGTCCATGAAC
Source organism: Marinobacterium ramblicola (assembly GCF_019084545.1). Taxonomy (GTDB): domain Bacteria; phylum Pseudomonadota; class Gammaproteobacteria; order Pseudomonadales; family Balneatricaceae; genus Marinobacterium_D; species Marinobacterium_D ramblicola. Next base: position 3,275 of record NZ_JAHREP010000002.1, on the reverse strand, counting down.
CGGGGAATCGCGCCAATGAGTTAAACTCCCCCCCGGAGTTGGAGAACTTCTCGAGCAAACTCTGGGCATATACCAGCGTGAAGCTACCGTTAGGCAGATCCACGTCGCCGTTCACCAGTATGGAACCATAAAACTTGGGCGAACCGTTGATCTTGATCTCGTAGTCATCTGAGTCGGTACCGGTATAGATATCGGTAAACGCGAACAAAATACCGAACATGACCCCATTTGAGTTCATTGTCACGTCGCCGTGCACAATCAATATGATCGGCGCATCGACGCTGGCGACTGTACCGCTAACATCGCAGTCACCTTCGATCCAGATCAGTGGCAGCTCCCCTTCGTAGGCGCCGCCGGAATAAAAGATATCACCCACATCGGCATCCAGGTCGGCGCACTCGATCCCATACTGCATACCCATGGTGCGGTAGACCTGCCAGATCGTCGGATCGACCCCTGAATCACCACCACAAGCTGCGGAATCTTCATAGATATTCACGCCAAACAGGTTTTCGAACGCATCCGGAACACATGCATCCGCTATGATATCGCTGCAGTTATCGGCAGGATCTACACCGGACTCAGCTTCACAAAGGTGGTTATCCGCCTGCTGGCAGGTACAGGCATCACAGATCCACTCGGTGGTAGCATCCTTGGTCCGTGTGGCATTGTTGCCCTCGTACAGGTACTCATCCAGGTTACAGGTCTGCCATGAGGCGGCTCCCTGGGTCTGCGAGGTTTTCACCCAGGCGGATACCGGCACGCCATCACCGCCGCCATTGGGGTTGGTGACGATGGAAAAACTCCCCCCTGGCGGGAAATTACCGCCGGCCATCAGTGGCGGCAGCTCACCGGTATCAATCAACGGCACGATGCCGTACTTCTCGGCGATTGTGGCCGAACCCGTAGTATCGGGTGACTCGCCCACCGCAGTGATCGTGGCAAACCCACCCGACACCACGACCGATATGTTGGCATCCGTGCCACTGCCCGACGGAATGGCGACCGACGTTGTGCCGCTGGGCGTGAAGGCCGCGCCATCTTCGACATACTTCATCGCACCGTAGTCCAGGCCACCCTGCGCGATATGGAACGCTTCTTTGGCACGGTTAGTATTGGCTGCGGTTTTCAGTTCGAGCGTGGTCAAACGGGTGACGGTCAAGACCGTGATTGTGAGCAGTGCAAGCAGCACAACCGCAACAATCAAGGTCACGGCACCGCGTTGCGACCGAAAATAGCGGCTGTCCAAACTTTTGAAGCGGTGACTATAGATCATTTCTCACCCTCACTTCCTCTATCAGCTCCTTAACCAACCTGTTATCCGATGCGGACTCGCCGCGCAGGGTGATGCGAATCGAACGCGCGGCTGCCGAGGCGAAGGACGCCGCCGATGGCAGGCGTTCGAACAGCAGCTGGGTGATGACGGTGGTACTTTCATCGGTCAGGTTTTGCCAGTTACCGGGCAGCACCGAACAGTTCACCCCGCCGGTCAACGTCGACGACGAGGCCCATAATACCTCGACGGCACTCTGCGCATCGTCCATGCGGTAGCCCATCAGATGCTCGATGGTCGCCGAGCCATCGGCATCGTAGTCGTACGACAGCACGACACAGGAGTTACTGTCGGATGAGTTCGGTGAGGTAAACACATTGACCGGGAGCCCACCGGACACCACCCCCGCATGCGGGTTGTTGGCGATCACCGTTCCAGCCCAGTAACCGGAGCGCCTGATATCCCGGACCATCATGTCCATTACCGTTCTCAGCTCCTGGCTCAGCCGCACGGAGGTGACGGTCTGCCGGGTGATACCCAGCGTCGAGACATACATCGAGATGGCGATGCCGGTGACGATCAACCCGAGCAGCAGGGCAATCATCAGCTCGATCAGTGTAAAGCCCCTTTCCTGTTTTATGGCGGACATGCTGGATACCCCGATACGTTGGAGCCGCTTGGCACGCACAAGCGTACGCGGCCAAGCAGACTCATGACGATACGCATCTGATTGCCACTACCGTTGGTGAAGAAAATCGAACCCGCCGGAGCCAGTGTGCCGCGTTTGGGATCGAAAGTGATCGTGGATCCTGCAACCGACGAAGCACTCATGGTGACGCCTGGAAAATCATCCACATCAGTGACCCGTCGTACACCGTCTATTGTGCAATAGGTGTTGGTGGTATCGGCACAGTCGCAGGAGGTGGCGGTCGATGCCTCCTCCAAGCCGTAGCACCAGTCGGTAGCCGGAGAGTCATCAAACTTCACAAAAATCGTCTGATTGCGCTTTATCGACTCGGCACGCGCCAGTTGTAGATCGGCATATAGAGTTTGTGCCGCGTTGGTAAGGCGTCTATTCTCGAAGAAGTCACGAAAGGCAGGAGCGGCCACCGTCGCCAGTATTACGACAACGGCCAGTGTGACCAGCAGTTCGATCAGGGTGAACCCGGTTTCTCCAGCAAAGAGATCCTCGAACTTTCCCTGCGCGTCTTTCCGTGGAAAAAATGCCATCGCCAGATCAAATCCTTTCGCCAGGATGTTAGGATTGGGTCCACCAAGCATAGCAGCATAAAGGAACTACAGTGAACCATTCAAACAGGGGTTTTACGTTAATCGAGCTCATGATTGTGGTCGCAGTAATCGGCATTATTGCCGCGGTAGCCTATCCCTCCTACATGAATTATGTTCGCGAGGCCAGGCGGGCGGAGGTTCAGGCCGTGCTGCTGGACGGACAGATCAAGCAGGAGCGCTACCGTGCCTACAACAATGACTATGCGACGGCGGCTGAACTGACCGCCGAAAGTCTCGGGCTGAATAGCAACGATTACTACACCATAACCGTGACCAATGTGACCTCATCGACCTACACAATAAACGCCGCACCGCTAGCCGGTACAGACCAGGTCAATGACTGTGGCGGGGCAACGTTGACGGTGAATCAAAGCAATACCAAGACCCCCGCCAACTGCTGGAAAGACTAACGAAGCCGAAGCTGTCGACGCTAGTCGACAGCCATTATCTTGACTTCGAACAGCAGGGTTTTACCCGCCAGCGGATGGTTGAAGTCCACCATCACCCTCTCGTCGTTGAACTCGGCGATCACACCCGGGATCTCGCTGCCGGGCTCTTGGAACGAAACGACGAGCCCCGGTTCCAACTCCATATCCTTGAACTCGCTGCGCGGCATCACCTGCACATTGCTCGGATTGTGCTGACCGAAGCCGCGCTCCGGTGCGATAGTAAGCTCCACATGATCGCCCGGTTTCAGCCCCAGCATCGCCTG
>NZ_JAHREP010000029.1 GCF_019084545.1 Marinobacterium ramblicola | reverse complement strand
TTCATCGCGTGTCGCACGGAAGCGGTGCCACCGGCCCGGACCGGCACGCATCGTGGCTACGTAGTGCGATTGCCCTGGGCCGGTACCACCGTCCCTTTACGGAGTGGTAGGACAGAGCCGTGCGATCTTGCTCAGCATCGCCCGGTAATGGCTGCCTTTCCAGTACACCTGGCGACAGTCGTCGCAGCGGTAGAAGGGCGCTTGGATGCCGCTACGATCCGGCGGCAGATCCTGTGCGACCGCCTCCTCGTCGGCAGGAGAGACGTGGCCGTTACAGCGTATGCAGCGGCAGAAGGGATCGATCGATGCGCACAGGTCCAGCCGCTGGATCAGCGACTTGAGCAAAACCGGGTGGGGTTGATGGCGCAGGTAGCAGCCGTGGGTAATCTCGCGTCGCATCAGCAGGGCGCGGTCGCGGGTGAGCAGGATGCGATGTTCGGCGGCACTGATCCTGGCCAGTTCGGCGTCGTCCCACTGCGGATTGAACAGGGTGTCGAAACCGAGCATGCGCAGATCGCGTACCAGGTGGCCAAGGTGGGCATCGGCGATAAAGCGGATCTCGCGCAACGGCTCGGTGCGAACCCTCAGCAGCGGTGCAATATCGAGCCGTTCGAAGCAGGGGTAGACGCTGATCCGCTCGCCGCCATCGATCCGCTGTTCCAGATCCACCGAACGGCCGTCGACCAGGATCAACTCCACCTCGGTATGGGGTACGCCGCAGAGTTCGATCAGGTGACGCACCGGTGCCGGAGCGATGAATTGGCAACTTTGATCGCGCATCCGCTGTGCCTGGGGCAGAAAATCGTTCAGTTCGGCGTAGAAGCGGATTCGGGCGGTTTGCTGGACCATTGTCGAACCTGACAGGCTCTGTTTTGAGTGCGTTAACACTATAGTGCATGGCGCAGAGACGTCGTAACGCTATGCCATCGAGTATCGTTGGGCGTAACGAATCGGTGATACGGAGGGGGATAGTGATAGGTGGCGGGGACCGCTCGGCAGCGCTGGAATCCGCACCTCCTCGATGTAGATGCTTTGGGGTCTAAAAGCGCTATATAGCGGTGCCTGAAAAATAGTCCTCGATCATATGGGAGATATCGTCGTGCAGATACTCTTCAAACTCATCGATGTTTTTGCCCATCAAGGCTAAATATCGATCGGCCTTGTCCCGGGGCAGGGTTCTATTATTTACCCTGTACTCCATCTCCGGCAGCGATTTGTCATCCCTGGATTGAACCTGCCATATAACGAAGGCCGAGTAGAATGATCTCAGCGCCTTGTCGGCAAAGGCACAAAAATCCTTGATATGATCAACGCCATTCGGACCCAGACAGCCCGGCTCCAGCCTGTAGATCACGCAAAGTTTTTTATTATCCGGTAGTACCCCGCTAATTGTCATAGCGTACTTTTCCTTGGCGTTTCATCTAATCCTATGCACCGACCCGGGGGAAGTCCATATTGCTTCTGTTACCGGATGGGGGCTCGCCCTGTCTGGGCGAGGAGGGCGCTTGCCTGGTTAACCGCCAAAGTCGTCGTAGCGGATATTCTCGGCATCGACACCGAGGCTATCGAGCATCTTCAGCACCGCGTTCAGCATGGGCGGCGGGCCGCAGAGGTAGTACTCGCAATCCTCCGGATTGGCGTGGTCGCCGAGATAGCGGTTATACAGTACCTCGTGAATGAAGCCGGTGTCGCCCTGCCAATCCTCCTCCGGACGCGGGTCCGACAGCGCCACATACCAGCTGAAGTTGTCGTGCTCTTTCTGCAGCTGGTCGAACTCCTCCACGTAGAACAGCTCGCGGGCATTTCGAGCGCCGTACCAGAAGCTGATCTTGCGTTTCGAGTCGAGCCGCTTCAGCTGGTCGAAGATATGCGAACGCATCGGCGCCATACCGGCGCCTCCGCCGATGAAGATCATCTCATGGTCACTATCTTCGGCGAAGAACTCGCCGAATGGGCCCGATATCGCGATCTCATCTCCTGGTTTCAGGCTGTACATGTAGGAGGAGACATAGCCGGGAGAGATATGATCTGACTTACCCGGTGGCGGTGTTGCCAGGCGCACGTTCAGGACCACGATACCCTTCTCGTCGACATAGTTGGCCATCGAATAGGCGCGACTGTGGGGGTCGGAGGTGCTGACTTCGAGATCCCAGAGACCCATCTGATCCCAGTCCTGATGGAAGCGGCTGTCGATATCGAAGTCCCGGTATTTCAGATCGAAGGGTGGGCAGGTGACCTGGATATAGGCCCCCGCGCGGAAGTCGATCAGCTCTCCCTCCGGCAGTTCGAGGGTGATCTCTTTCAGCAGCGTGCCGACACAGCGGCTGGATTTCACGCGACAGCGCCAGTGCCCAACGCCGAACACGTCGTCCGGTACCTGCAGCTCCAGATCGTCGTGTACGGTCATCTGGCAGGCGAGCCGGGTACCTTCTCGTATCTCCCGCAGGCTAAGCAGATCCTGCTCGGCAGGCACCACAGAGCTGCGGCCCGATACTACCTTAACCTTGCATTGACTGCAGATCCCCTTGCCGCCGCAGGCCGACGACAGCCGAATACCCTCATTGTCGAGAGCGCCGAGCAGCTTGCCTCCGACCGGTAATTTCAGCGTTTTCTTGTCGTTGATCCGAATCCGAACGCCGCCGGACGGTATCAAATAGCGTCTGGCCACCAGTATGGCGGTGACGAAAATCAGGACGTTACCCGTGAAGAAGGCAACGCCCAGCAGTATGTCCCGCATTTAGCTCCCACCTGACTCCGCGCGAGCCGCCTGTCATCGGCATTACCCTGCGGATGACTGCTTTCGAATTTCTCCTCGAAGTATTCAGCGACCCGTTATCGAAAGTTGTTATCAAGGTCTTGCGTCCGAACTGCATACATAGACTATAGTTCAGCGCCCGAAAATCGGGTGACCTCCATGGTTTCCAGGTGGTTAGGGGGAGCTTCGATCGGTATGTATGCCCCTTTCCCTGTCTGGCTGGAGCTGATCCAGCAAAAACTCCACCAACGCCTGCACTCGCCGGATACGGTAGCGTGCTCTGGGGTAGACCAGCGATACCTGGCTGTCGGGGCGGTACCAGTCGTCGAATAGCGGCAGCAGCCGGCCGTCGCGCAGGTCGTCGGCCAGATAGAAGTCGGGCAGCGACACGATAGCCTCTCCCTCCAGGGCGGCCAGACGGGTGACATGGCCGTTGGGGCACCAGAGGTGGCCTTTCAGCGTGACCTCGCAGCTTTGCTGCGGATCGGTGCGGTGACGGAAGCGCCAGCGGTTCAAGGAACCGAGGGCGACCGGGTATCGACCCAGTTCTCGCGGATGGGAGGGTTGTCCGTGGTGCGCGATAAAGTCGGGTGACGCGCAGACGTGCGTGGCATAGCGGGCCAGCGGGCGGGCGATCAGCGTAGAGTCCGGCAGCTCACCCATGCGTACCGCCAGGTCGTACTGGTCGGCAATCAGGTCCACATGGGCGCTGGCGAAATCCAGTTCGATGTTCACTTCGGGGTGCCGTTGCATGAACTCGAGTAGTTGCGGTGCCAGTATCCGTTCGCCGAACCAGCCGCCGACGGAGTTGATGCGGAGGGTGCCGCTGATCCGTTGTTGCTCCTCCTGCGCGCGATCGATCGCCTGGTCGATCAATGCAAAACTGCGTCGGCAGCTTTCGTGGAACTGCTCGCCCACCTCGGTCAGATGCATGGAGCGGGTGGAGCGCTGGATCAGTTGGACGCCGAGGCGACTCTCCAGGCGAGCGATCACCTGGGATACGCGCGAGCGGGAGATGCCCAGTGCCTCGGCGGCCGCGGTGAAGCTACCCTTTTCGATCAGGGTCAGAAACTCGGGGATTCCCTGTAGATCTTGAGGTGTGAACATTGGTTAATATGACTTATCAATAAGTTAAATAATTGAGTGATTATAACCAATGTCGCGGCGCTTACACTGGCTCGCAAACCAGAATGAGCGGAGAGGCGAGCGATGAAACACAGACGTTTGGGACGAACCGGTTTCGAGGTGTCAGAGATCGGCCTGGGCTGCTGGCAACTGGGCAACGACTTCGGTCCGGTGGAGGAGCTTGAGGCCAGAAAGATTCTGGATACCGCTCAAGCGCAGGGTATCGACTTTTTCGATACCGCCGATGTGTACGGTGCCGGGCTCAGCGAGGAGCGGATAGGGCGTTGGCTCAAGGGGCAAGCGCAACCGCCGGTCGTTGTGACCAAGGTAGGGCGCAATGCGGAACTCTATCCCGATGGATACACCAGGGAGAAAGTACGCAGGAGTCTTGAGGGCTCGGCGCGGCGCCTGGGTGTAGAGTGCCTGGATCTGGCGCAGCTGCACTGCGTGCCTTCCGAGGTGCTCAGGGGTGGTGAACTGCTGGGCTGGATGGAGGAGTTTCAGCAGCAGGGGTTGATCCGTCACTTCGGCGCCAGCGTCGAGACGATCGACGATGCACTGTTCTGTTGCGAGCATCCGAAGTTGGCCACCTTGCAGATCATCTTCAATCTGTTCCGTCAGGACGCGGTGGAAACCCTGCTGCCGAAGGCGGCCGAGCGGGATATCGGTATCATCGTGCGGCTACCGCTGGCCAGCGGCCTGCTGAGCGGCAGGATGAGCCGTGAGCGCCGCTTCGAGGCCGGCGATCACCGTCTGGCCAATCGTGACGGCCAACTGTTCCATGTCGGTGAAACCTTCAACGGTATTCCCTATGAGACCGGGCTGGATCTGGTGGAGGAGTTGCGCGAACTGTTGCCCGAGGGGATGACGATGCTGCAGCTCGCGCTGCGCTGGATCCTCGACCAGCCGCAGGTGTCCACCATTATTGCCGGTACCACCCGTGCGTCGCAGGTGGCGGCCAACGCGGCGGCCAGTGGGCTCGAACCCCTGCCGCAATCCCTGCATGAGGAGTTAAAGAGTTTCTACTACGACCGCGTGCGCGAGCATATCCGGGGCGGGATCTGAACCCGGCAGGGACGAAGCCGGTGCAATTCGGTCGCATCGGCGATAAAGTGCCTCCATTCCGTAGCAGGGAGTTCGAATGGAGATCAAGATCAGGCCCTACAAACCGCTTGATGCCTGGCGCGTGACCGATATCTTTTACAACAGCGTGCATGCGATCGATGAGCGCTTCTATTCGTTGCAGGAGATCAACGCCTGGGCACAACTGCCGGTTGACTACCTGGGCTGGCGTCAGCGTCTGGATGCCCACTGCGTGCATGTCGCCGAGATCGACGGCGAGGTGGTGGGGTTTGCCGCCATGGAACCCGACGGCTATATCGACTGGATCTATACCCACAGCGACTTTCAGCGCCGCGGTGTCGCCGCTGCACTCTACACTTTCCTCGAGCGGCAGTCGCTCGACCGGGGACTGACCTGTCTGACGGTACACGCCTCTCACGTCGCCAAACCCTTTTTCGAGCAGCGGGGCTTTGTATCGTTACGCGAAAACCGGGTGGAGCGGAATGGGGTGGTGCTGAGCAACTGGGTGATGGAGAAAGCGTTGACGGGCGGAGGCGCAGAGCGGTGATGTCGGTCTGGTTCGTGGCCTGACCTCTGGTATAGTCGCTTGAGCCATGCCATCAGTTCAGGTAAAGGACATGCCCGATTTTTCCAGCCGTTTTTCGACTCAACGCCCCTACGACCGCAATGGCGACAGAGCGCCGCAGAACTATCTTGTCGCTAGCCGTGGCATACGATCGCTGGAGCGCAGCCTCGAGAGCGATCGCGGTCGCATCATCAACTCCGCCGCCGTGCGCCGCCTGCAGCAGAAGACGCAGGTGTTTCCGCTGGAACACAACGCTGCGGTACGCAGCCGTCTGACCCATTCGCTTGAGGTGCAGCAGACCGGACGCTTTATCGTGCGCACCATCTTCGAGCTGTTGGACGAGCGTGCCGCCGACTATGGACTGGCGGGGCTGGAGCGGGCCACCGAGTCGCTGGTGGAGATGGCCTGCCTGATGCACGATATCGGCAACCCTCCGTTCGGGCATTTCGGCGAAGCCGCGATCTCGCGCTGGTTCGAGCGGGTGCTGCCGGAGCTGACACCCTTCTCGAACGAACATCTCGGACCTGAACAGGTCGCGTTGCGTAGCGAGTTGCTGCGCGAGTTGAGCAGCTTCGAGGGCAATGCCCAGGCGATCCGCCTGATCAGCCAGTTGCAGAAGCTCAACCTCACCTATCTGCAGACCGCCTGTATCTTCAAATACACCCGCTGCGCCACCGAAGCCAAACCCGACAAGGGCGGTGTACTGGGTTATCTGAAGAAGAAACCGGGCTACTACTTTTCGGAACGCGAGTTCGTGGCCGGCATGCAGGCGGCGCTGGAGATGGCGCCGGGCCACCGTTTTCCGCTCACCTACCTGATGGAGGCGGCGGACGATATCGCCTACTGCCTGGCCGATCTGGAGGATGGCGTCGACAAGGGGATTCTGGAGTATCCGCAACTGGCGCAGTTGCTGAAGGATGAGTTCTCGCGGCAGCGGGCCACGGCCGGCGATGCGGATGGAGCGCACTTCGGCCGCAACAGCTTTGCCGGAATTGTCGATTACGCGCATGAGCGTGCCGATGCCGAGCCGATCAACAAGGAGCATGAGTTTTTCGTCTCGCTACGGGTGGGGTTGATCCATCCGCTGGTAAAACATGCGGCAACGCGCTTTATCGACAATATCGATACCGTTTTCGACGGCAGCCTGAACTGTGCCCTGCTGGAGGATCGCTCGCCCTGCCACGCGGTGGTCGAAACACTGAAGCGGGTGGCGATTCGCCACGTGTTCTCGGTCGCCGAGGTGGAGACGCTGGAGCTGCAGGGCTACCGCATCATCTCCGGCCTGCTGGAGCACTACAAGCCGCTGCTGATGCTGACGATGGAGCAGTTCGAACGTCTGCGAAGCGGCCACGGCAAGGGGCTGCTGATCGAGAGTCGCCTGTTCAATCGTCTACCGCCCAAGCATGTGAAGGCGTACCTGGCGCTGCTGGAACAAGCTCCGCTACTGACCGACGGAGAGCCGTTCAATGCCGAGGTATGGGAGCGCTACTGCCGCTGTCGACTGCTGCAGGATATGATCAGCGGCATGACCGATCAGTTCGCGCTGGACGAGTTCAAGGCGCTGTCGGTGATCGGCAGTTAAGGGGGCATCGCCATGCGAGCGGCAAAACGGGACGAGTTCGTCGACTGGGTGGTGGAACTGATGCAGTGTATTGGCCCTGTCACGTCGCGACGCATGTTCGGTGGCCACGGCCTGTTCCTGGACGGGCTGATGTTCGCCATCATCATCGACAAAGAACTCTATCTCAAGGCGGACGACCAGACCCGGCAGGCATTTATAGACCTGGGCCTTGGCCCCTTTACCTACCTGCGTCAGGGCAAACCCTGCTCGCTCTCCTACTACCAGGCGCCGGAGGAGCTTCTGGAATCGGTGGAGCAGATGCGCGACTGGGCCAACCAGGCTTACGCTGTGGCGCTCAGATCTCGGCGTTAAGCGAGATCCAGCAGCAGATACTGCGCAGGAGGTACAGCAGTCGTCCGCCATATCGGGTAGAACTTCCCCGGTGTGTTCGCTATCGGTCGTAAGGAATAAAAGCATGAAAACGGAAAACATCAGTCTGTGGATGGAGCAGGCTGATGAGCTGCGGGTCGAGCGTGCTCGCCTGATGGACGATATGGAAACCGACATCGCCATCATCGGTGCCGGCTTTACCGGGTTATGGACCGCCTACTACCTGAAAAAGTTGAAGCCGGATCTGCGCATAGCGCTGTTCGAACAACGCTGCGTGGGCTACGGCGCGTCCGGGCGCAACGGCGGCTGGCTGCTTGGGCAGATGCTGGGGGAGGAGGTGCTGCTGCAACGGCTGCCCCGCACCGAGCGCACCGCCTACCAGAATCTGATCAAGCAGATTCCCGATCAGGTTGCCCAGGTACTGGCGGAGGAGGGGATAGACTGTGGTTACCACAAGGGCGGTGGGCGAGCACAGCCGGCTGGTGACCTATTTCCATCGCACGCGGGATGACCGGCTGGTGTTCGGCGCCCGTGGCGGCTACCGCTTTGGCGGCCAGCTGCGGCAGAACTTCGATCTCAATGATCAGGAGCGGGGCCGCCACCGCGCCCTGATGCTGTCGATGTTCCCGCAACTGGCGTCGGCCAAGATCAGCCATGGCTGGGGCGGTAACCTGGGTATGGCGCGGCGATATGCTCTGTGATCGCGAGCAGGGGATAGCGCTGGCCGGCGGATATGGCGGCGAGGGGGTGGGCGCGAGTCATCTGGCCGGGCGTACCCTGGCGGCGTTGACTGGCCGCTATGTTGGCTGAGCGGCTCAGTCGCTTGATGGCCTCCAATCCTGGCCGCTGAACGGCGTTGCGTAGGCAAAAAGCGACTATGCTTTCTATCGGATAGAGTGGCCAACGACAAGAAGAACTACGCCCATGGAACTCACCAGCCTGCTAAGCCCCGATACGGTCTGCCTGCGCCTGCATGGGCACAGCAAAACCGAAATACTCGATGAACTGATCGATGTGCTGGCCAGGGCGGGTAAGCTGATCGATCCGGCCGCGTTCAAGGCTGCAATCCTCAAGCGTGAGGCGGAGTTTCCCACCGGGCTCGAAAACGGTATTGCGATACCACACGCCCGCTCCAACGCCGTGGGCGCACCCGCGATAGCGCTGGGCATCGCGCCGGGCGGCGTCGAGTATGGCTCCCTCGACAACAAGCCCAGCCAGATCTTCTTTCTGATTGCAGAAACCGAGTCGGTTGCCGAAGAGCATCTGGAGATCCTGGCGGCGCTGACCCGGCATATGCAGGAGTCGGACTACATCAAGGGGCTGCTGCAGGCGGGCAGCGCCAACGAGCTGATCCATCTGCTCGCCGATGAGGTGGACAGCGAGGCGTCACCGGCCGCAGTCACCGAGTCTGTCACCCAGACACCGCAGGTGTTGGCTGTGACCGGCTGTCCTACCGGTATCGCCCATACCTACATGGCCGCCGATGCACTGAAGGTGTGTGCGGAAAAGCTGGAGCTGCCGATCCGGGTCGAGACCCGCGGCGCCATCGGTGCCCGTGACCGGCTGAGTGCAGAGGAGATCGCCGCTGCCGAGGTGATCATCATCGCCTCCGATACTCAGGTGGAGATGGAGCGCTTTATCGGCAAACGGCTGCTTCGGGTGCCGGTACGCGAGGCGATTCGCGATCCTCTATCGTTGCTTAAGCGTGTCATGGACGATGATATTCCCGTCTATCAAGGTAGTAGCGTAACGACCGCGGAAACGCCCGGAGTTAGCCTGCGCCCAGGCATCTACCAGCACCTGATGACTGGCGTTTCCAATATGCTGCCCTTTGTCGTCGGTGGCGGCATTCTGATCGCCATCTCCTTCATGTTCGGCATCGATGCCTTTAGCCCGGACAGCACCGATTTTCATCCCGTTGCCCAGGCGCTGATGACACTGGGCGGACCGGAGGGGGCGTTTGGCCTGATGGTGCCGGTACTGGCCGGATTCATCGGCATGAGCATCGCCGACCGCCCTGGCTTCATGCCCGCCATGGTGGGTGGTTTCCTGTCGGTGCAGTACGGCGGCGGCTTTATCGGCGGCATGATCGCGGGTCTGCTCGGCGGCTATATCATGCTGGGGATCGTGCACCTGTGCCGTAATCTGCCGCGCACCTTGCAAGGGGTGGAAACGGTGTTGATCTACCCGGTACTCGGCCTGTTGCTGACCGGCGGATTGATGTATCTGCTGCTGATGCCCCTGTCGAACATCAACACGGCGTTGGTGGGCTGGTTGGGGTCGCTCGGTATCGGCAACCTGATTCTGCTGGGCGCTCTGCTCGGTGGCTTGATGGCGGTGGATCTGGGTGGGCCGGTCAATAAGGCGGCCTATACCTTCGGTATCGCGGCTCTTGCTTCGGGCAATAATCTACCTCAGGCGGCGGTCATGGCCGGTGGCATGGTACCACCTCTGGCCATGGCGCTGGCCACCGTCATGTTCCGCCATCGTTTTAACGCCAGCGAGCGGCGAGCGGGCAAGAGCTGCTTCGTCCTCGGTGCCTCGTTCATCACCGAGGGCGCGATCCCCTTCGCCGCCGCCGACCCGCTGCGCGTACTACCCGCCTGTATCGCCGGATCGGCGCTGGCCGGCGGGCTGTCGATGCTGTTCGGATGCCAGTTGCCGGCACCGCACGGCGGGATCTTTGTTATCCCGCTGGTCGAACACCCCTTCTACTATCTGCTGGCGATCGGGCTCGGCTCTTTGTTGAGCGCCATCTTGGTCGGCAGCCTCAAGGCCGATGCGGCGGAGCGTAGCCGCGTATCGGCCTGACCTTTCCCGTCATAGGGGTAAGGGGCTGGGAATCAACGCGGTATCTGTCCATCCAGCTCGATCTCGCCCAGCTGGGTGATTACCGGCTGCACCCCGGCCCAGACCGGCAGTGTCATATCCTCCGCATCGTCCACCGGGCCGCCGGTGCGTATCTTGGCTGACAGTTCGTCGAGCTCGAACGCCAGCACGCTGGTGGCTTTCAGCTCAATCTCATTGGCCGGTCGAGCCTGTTTGGAGCGCCCTTGGTGAAACTTTTCCAACAGCTGGTCCAGGGCATGGCGCTTCTCGTCGATATCCTCTACCAGCCGGGCGCGGCTGTAGATCACCACGCTGCGGTAGTTGACCGAGTGGTGAAAGGCGGAGCGGGCAAACACGATGCCGTCGAGATGGGGGATCGCGATACACGCCTCGGCGCCCTCCAGCAGTGCCTTGAACAGGCCGTTCTTGCTCGAACCGTGTATGTACAGCTGATTGCCGTCGCGCCAGTGGATGGTGGGCTGCAGCAGCGGTTGTCCATTCAACTGCGTCGCCACATGACAGATAAGCGCTTCGTCGATAATCGCGTTAACCGTCTCGACATCGTACTCGGCTCTCTTGGGCAAGCGTTTGACGCGGGTGCGTTCGGTCTTCCTGTATTCGGTCATCAGTTTTTACTCCGTCAGATGCTGGGTTTAGACTAGCTCTGAAAATGGGTCTAGATAAGATCCAATAAAGACTAAAATATTAGGCCCAATATGGATGAGTCTGGACTAAGTCGAACCGATCTCGGTCTGTTTCTGGACCTGCGTGCAACCGATCCCGCGCTACCCGATTACCGGCGGCTGTTTCAGGCGTTGCGGCAGGCGATCCTGGAGCGCCGCCTAGAGGGCGGTTCTCGGCTGCCCTCAACCAGGGCGCTGGCGGCGGCACTGGGCATCGCCCGCAATACGGTCAAGAATGCCTATGAGCTGCTGCAGGCGGAGGGCTATCTGCAGGGGCGCCAGGGCGCGGGTTGTTTTGTCGTCGAGCTACCTGTGCTCGATCGACCTAACACCGGTTTACAAGCTGGGCAGAGCCAGACTGAGATCGCGGTGGTCGAGCCGCGTCATCGTGATAGCCCCGGGTTGTTGCAAACCGCGATCCCGGCACTGGATCAGTTCCCGCACAGGCGCTGGCAACGCGCATTGCAGCACGCCTCGACAGGTGCAGGTCTGCTGGCCGGCGACCCTCAGGGGGATTGGCAGTTAAGGGCCGAAATTGCGCGTTGGCTGGGTGCTCAGCGCGGGATGCAGGTCGACATCGAACAGGTGTTGATCACCTCGGGATCACAGCAGGGGCTTTATCTGATTGCCAGCCAGCTGGTGATGGCAGGGGACCCGGTGCTGCTGGAGCGTCCGGGCTTTTCCGGCACCGAAGACGCCATGCGGGCGGTGGGAGCGCGCGTCAGCCGTTTTCATCAGCAGCAACTGGATCGGATCGAGGCATTACCGCAGGCGAAACTGATGGTACTGACCCCGTCACGTAACTTTCCGCTCGGCCATACACTGCCGGCCGACCGTCGCCTGACCTTGTTGAACTGGGCTTATGAGCGACAGGTCTGGCTGATCGAGGATGACTACGATTCCGAATTTGCCGCCGGACCTGCGCTGTCAGCGATGTACTCGCTTGATCGACGGCAACAGGTGATCTACGCCGGCACCTTCAGCCGCACGCTGTTTCCCGGCTTGCGCATCGGTTATCTGGTGCTGCCCAAGGCGCTGGTGCCGGGCTTTGTGAAGGCGAGGCGGGTGGTTGACGGTGGACTGTCGACGCTGCCGCAACGGGCGCTGGCCGAGTTTATGGCTTGCGGTGATTACAGCCGTCATCTGCGACGGATGAAACGCCTCTACTCCCAGCGCCGTGCGCTCCTGGAACAGCTGCTGGCGCAAAGTGCGCTGGCTCGTCTGCCCATCGTGGATGCCGGCGGCGGCATGCATCTGTGTTTACAACTGCCATCTCACTGCGATGACCGGGAGATCATGACCCGGCTTGAATCCAGAGGGGTTAAGGTCAGGGCGATCTCCCTCTATGACGAGCAGTGCGAGCCTGGGCTGGTGCTTGGCTTCGCCGCTCAGGGAGCGGACTCCCTGGCGCGGGGAGTGGTGGCTCTGGCGGCAACTCTGGCGCCACTTCTTGATCGGTAAATCACTCATACGCTGTTCAGGGTCTCGATCCACTGCCAACCTCGCTCCAGGGTCCAGAATGCCGCCAGCGTCAGTGCAGGCAGGGCCAGCGCCGTGGTCAGTTGCTGTGGTGTGAGCAGTCTCCAACGTTTGATCGCCAACAGGGCAGAGGCCAGCAGGGTGAAGACCAGTAGCTGGCCCGCTTCAATGCCGAGATTGAAACCCAGCCAGTGCAGGGTCAGCTGCGATACGCTGAAGCCGGTGGCCTGCTCCAGTACGTTGGCAAAGCCAAGGCCGTGGAGCAGGCCGATCAGGCCCACCTGCCAGAGCGGCAGTCCGTGGCCGGCAGGGCGTATCAGCAAGCAGGCAAAACCGTACAGGATCGACAGCGCAATAAGGGTTTCGATCAGCGGAATGCTCAGTGTCGGCAGGCTGAGCCAGCCAAACGCCACCAGACCCAGTGTCAGTGAGTGGCCGAGGGTAAACATCAGCGAGTTATGGATCACTCTTCTCCAGGTGGCGGCGCCGATCACCAGCACGCACATGAACAGCAGGTGGTCGATGCCGAGCAGTACATGGTGGATACCGGATTCGATCTGACCCGACAGAATGCTCAAAAGGCTTGGTGGTGTGGAGAGCAGCAGGTCAAGCGGGCCGGTTGAGGTTATCTTGTCGCTTGGTGTGGTGACGATATTGATCGAGCGGTTGCGGATGGGAGGCCACTCCTCCTCCGGTGTGGCTATCCGTTTGATCTGACCTGGTGCTACATTGGGCAGCCTCAGCTTCAGGTCGATAACCGCCTGCTCCAGCAGTAGCGATGTTTCCGGCAATTGCAGCGGCTCTGTCAGCGCCTGCGCGATACTGGGCAGATAGCCAAAGGGGGAGCGGGAAGCGATCGGTTGAATGCGCGCGGCCTCCAGCCGAACCTCCACGGAACCGCCCGAGTTCAGCGTGATCTGCAGGTAGTGGCTTGCCTGCCGGCGCAGTAGGGCATCATCGGCGGCGAGCGCAGCCAGGTTCAGCACCGGCCTTTGCTCGGCATCGGCCCGGGTATAGGGCGGCAGATCGGAATTCATACCCTGCTGCCAATCCTGCTCCAGCAGCAGCGAGGCAAGAGGAATGCGGGCATATATCAGCGTATCGCCGGACGCCTCTGTGAGGTAGATGATGCGGGCCAGGAAGTTCTGAAAATGGGCCTCGGCCGATAGCGGAAACAGGCAGATGCCGAGAATCAGCAGCGCTCGGTAAACAAGTTTCATGGTCTTTTCTCCCGGGAAGCCCGCCCCGGATGGGGCGGGCGGTTACCGCTCAGTCGCGTGGATCCCAGAGGCGGGAGTCAGTGCTCTTTTCGTACCCCTTGCCATCGGGGGCGGATACCAGCTCCATCTGCATCCCCCAGGGCGCCAAGAAGTAGATCCAGGTCAGCCCCTGCAGCGGACCGCTGGTGAACGGGTGCGGAGCACCCAGGAACTTCACGCCCTTGCCCTTCATGTAGGTCATCGCTTCGTCCAGATCGTCAACGTAGAACGCAATATGGTGACCGCCGATATCGCTGTTCTTCGGCTTTTGCGTACGCTGGTCCGGGGAGGTGTATTCGAAGATCTCGAAATTGGTGCCGTTACCACAGCGCACCAGATGGGCGACCGGAATCGTTGCACGCGGGTTAACGTCAAGATTCTCGCTCATCCAGTCATCTTCGAACGGGCCAAAGGGACCGATGGTGAAGAAGGCTTCACAGCCCATCACGTCGACCAGAAAGCCGACAGCTTCCTCAGCATTCGGCACGGTAAAGCCGAAGTGATCGGTACCGCGCATGCCAGGCGTGGCGGCCTGGGTGAGAGCGGGAAGGCTGGTTAGCAGGCACAGCAGTGCCAGCTGCTGAATGGGTTTGTTGATTGCCGTCGAGTACAGGCTGATCGCGTTGCGGGTTAGGCAGGTCATTATTTTCATCAGTGCTCAGGTCCTAATTGTTTTTATTCTGGCGAAAGTGCCGAACCCGATAACGCAACCTGCGTGCCAGTATTGATCCCGTTATGTGTGAGGGATTTGATTTTAAATTGTTGATAAATAAGTATTTTATAATTTGTCTGGTTGGTGCTTGTTAGGCTTGTGTGTCACTGACACAGAGTGTGTCATGCAGACTGTCGCGACGGGTCAGCATGACAAACCCCTGCGGTTGGTCGATCTATTTCCATTCATCGGCGGCAATAGAAAGATCGCTGCTCCTGCGCATCCATGCGCCCGCGGCATACCGTTCATCCTGAACATAAAAAGGGGCGCGTAGAGACTACGCGCCCAACATCAGGTGCCATTCAGGCCTGGGGGAGTGGTGCGGACAACCGAATAGCTATCCGCGGGTTAGGGGAGATGTAGTCGTCAGATCGCGTTGCGCTTCATCTGGTCGGCAATATAGTCCGCCTGCCGAATTGCCAGCGCGACGATGGTCAGGGTCGGGTTCTCGGTACCGCTGGTGGTGAACTGGCTGCCGTCGGAGACGAACAGGTTCTTGATCTCGTGGCTCTGCCCCCACTTGTTGACCACACCGTCACGGGCGTGGGCGCTCATGCGGTTGGTGCCCATGTTGTGGCTGGCCGGGTAGGGCGGCAGGTAGTTCACCTTCCTGGCGCCGACCGCCTCCAGCAGTTCGGTGGCCTTGTCGTAGGCGTGGTTGCGCATGCGGGTATCGTTGATATGGTCGGTCTTGTACACCACCGGCACCGGCAGACCGTACTGATCTTTCTCGGTGGGGTGCAGGGTGATGTTGTTGGACTCCACCGGCATATCCTCACCGCAGACCCAGAACCCGGCCATCTTGTCATAATTCTCCAGAGAGTCGGCCAGTTCACGACCCCAGCCGGATCTGCCCGGATTGAGGAAGGCGGACATGAACGGCAGACCCAGGTGGAGGATCTCCAGTTCGTAACCGGCGTAATGGCCGCGGCTGGGGTCGTTGTCCTTCCACTCGTGGACGATACCGGGCACGACGGTGCTCTTGTACATATGCACCGGCTTCTCGAACTCGCCATAGACCCCGGCGGTGGTGTGGGTCATGTAGTTCTGGCCCACCTGACCTGAGCCGTTGGCCAGGCCGTCGGGGAACATGGAGGACGCTGAGTTCAGCAGCAGGCGGGGTGACTCGATAGAGTTGGCGGCGACCGCCACCAGGCGCGCTTTCTGAAACAGGTGGTTACCATCCTTGTCGGCGTAGAGCACGCCGGTCACCTTGCCGTTCTTGTCGTGTTCGATGCGCAGCGCCATCGACTGCGGGCGCACCTCCACGTTACCGGTGGCTTCCGCTTTCGGAATCTCGGTGTACATGGTGGACCACTTGGCGCCGATGCGGCAGCCCTGCATACAGAAACCGTTGACCTGGCAGGAGGGGCGACCGTCGCGCACTTCGGTATTGATCGCCAGCGTGGCTTGCTCGCACTTGGCTCCGATACGGCGGGCGCCCTCGGCTACGACCTTGTAGTGGCTGCTCTGGCCATGGAACGGCATGCCGGTGGCCTCGGTACCGCACACGCCCATCTTCTGCTCGGCCTTGTAGTAGTAGGGTTCCAGCTCCTTCAGCGTGACTGGCCAGTCGAGCACGTTGGCGCCGGGGATAACACCGTTCTCGCTGCGCATGCGGAATTCGTGTTCCTGGAAGCGCATGGCGACGCCGGCCCAGTGCATGGTCGCACCGCCGACACCCTTGACGATCCAGGCCGGCAGGTTGGGGAAGTCCTTGGCCAGACGGGCCGGACCCTCGACATAACGCTTGTCGAGCCAGGAGATCTTGCCGAACATCTTCCACTCGTCGTTCTCGATATCCTCCATCTTGAAGCGTTTGCCCGCTTCCAGTACTACCGACTTGATACCTTTCTGTGCCAGCTCGTTGGCCAGGGTACCACCACCGGCGCCGGAGCCGACGATCACCACCAGGCTGTCATCGTTGAGATCAAATTTTGTTGTCATTATTGTTCACTCCCTCTCAAAGCCAGTCGATCTTGTCGTAACCGCGGTTGATATAGCCGCCCTTTTCCCAGGCGGAACCGCCGTAGCCGAAGCGGGGCCAGAGTTCGGGATTGTTGTAGATCCCCATCATCAGATCGCCCTTGATACGCTGGAAGAAGGCGCCGTCCTCCATGGCACGCAGCACGAGTACGCGGTCTGGCTCGCTCTCCAGCTCGAGATAGGTACGGGCGAACAGTTTGTCGCAACGGCTGTCCAGCTCCCGGACGCCATCGCTGAGCAGCTTCTTAAGCTCGGCATCGCTGTTTGCCTTCTCCGCCAGCGGGGTCAATACCGCTGCGTAGTACTTATCGTCCAGGGTGTCGTGCGGGTAGATATCGCGTGCCATACGCATCAGCGTGGCGCTGGCATGTTCGCCGACGGCAGCGGCGGCCCAGGTCCTGGCGGAGAGCAGGCCGCTGCTGAGCATGCCGAGACCGACGACGGCGGTACCCGAGTGGGTCAGGAAGCGCCGACGGGTCAGGTCGGGTGATTGATCGTCTCTTTTACGGTTTTTCATGGTGACTCCATTTCTACTTGTTATTGGATGTCGCGGAGGTTTTCCGGCATAAGCGCCCGTTAGCGGGCTATATGTCAGAGAGTGCGTATGTACTCGGTCAGGCGGATCTCCAGTTGTTCGATGGTCTCCTGCAGCAGCGCTTGTCGTGCCGGGAGCAGCTCGGCCATCGATACATGACGCTCCGCCTGTATGAACGGCTCGATACCGCAGTGGTGATAGAAGCTGTTGCCCGCCTGCCATAGCCAATCGAGTTGCTCGTCGCAGAGCAGCACGGCGTGGCAGAGCACGGCGAACTCGTCGTTGCTGTCGGATATCCCCGACTCCAACTGACGCCAGCGCTGTGCAGTACCCGCCAGTTTTCGATCTCCTACCACCAGGTTGTAATCACCGTCGCAGAAGGCGCCGTCCACTGCCGAGCAGTGCGCCGCTATACCCAGGTCGGCCAGGTAGTCGATCAGCGGCTGACACAGGGTCATGTAGCTGTCTCTGATCGCCTGCTTGTGGCGTTTGCTGCGAAAGGCGAGGGCGATATTGATCAATCCCGGCGACTGCGGGGTCAGGTCGCCTCCGGTAGCACGCACCTGCACCGGCCAGCCATCCAGGATCATCCGCCCGGCGGCCATGGCGTACTGAGGCCTGCGGGTCAGACGCTGGGGTACGACCAGCGAACGGCTGCAGCGCCAGATCAGGAATCCGGCGCGGATCTCACCCTGGGTGACGGATGAGAGCAGTGCCATCTCACGTGCCAGTCCCTCCGCGGGTGGCAGGATCTCCTGTGCCGAGGAACCGGTGGATGGATGGATAAAGTCGATAGCAGGTGCGTTCATGCGGCTCACCCTTTCTCGATCAGTGTGCAGAGTTCGGTCAGAAAGGCGGCGGCGGGGGCTCCGTCAACCGCGCGGTGATCGAAACTCAGTGAAAGGCCCATGATGCGCCGCGGCTCGATGCTGTGGTCCGGCATCACCCAGGGACGCAAGCGGGTCTCCCCTATACCCAGTATGGCAATCTGCGGCAGATTGACGATGGGGGTGAAGAGCTGAACCCGTGACAGGCCGAGGTTGCTCAGCGTAAAGGTACCGCCGGTCATCTCGGGTACTGTCAACTTTCCGGTTTTGGCTCGTTCGGCCAGTTCGCGGCGTGCGCTGCTGCGATCCATCAGCGACAACTCGCCCGCATTGAACAGAGTGGGGGCGGCCAACAGATTGCCGGGCAGTGCCATGGCGTAGCTCAGATGAATCTGATCGTAGAGCCGGATCTCCTTGCCCTCGACCCGGCCGTTGAGGTCAGGGTGGTTGGCCAGGGTGGTGACCACCGCCTGGGCGATCAGGTCTTCGATCGAGACCTTGATCCCCTGACTGGCCAGCCGCTCCTTGGTGGCGAACAGCTCGCTGGCATCGCACTCGGCGTGGTGGGTCAGCTGTGCGGCCTCATCCAGGCTGCGTCGCATGTTGTCGGCGATCATGCCGCGCATACCGCGCAGCGGGATGATCTTGCCCGGATCCGTTGAAAGGTTGGGTTTTGCGGTCATAACTCACTCCTCAACCGATAGTGGCGACCAGCTCGCCCTTTTCCACCACGTCGTCGATATCCTTGACGATCTTCAGCGTGCCGCTGGCCGGTGCCTGCAGCTCGTACTGGATCTTCTGCACCATCAGTTCGGCGATCATCTCGCCCTCGCTGACGCTGCCGCCGTCACTGGCCAGCCAGCTGGTGATCACGGCTTCGCTATCCTCTTCCCAGAGGTTTTCCGGTACACGTACTTCGGTGCTCATGCGTTTTTCTCCATCGTTTCAAAGGCGGCGACGATCTTGTCGGCATTGGGCAGGGCCCACTGCTCCATCGGGCGGGTAAAGGGGATCGGAATATCGGGGTAGGCGACCCGTTGTGGCGCGGCCTTGAGCGGTACACCCTGTTCCACGACGGAGCAGATGACCTCGCCGCTGACGCCGTAGCTGTGGTAGTCCTCGTCCACCACGATCAGGCGGCCGGTCTTGCGTACCGATTCGATTACCATGGCGCGGTCAAGCGGAACCAACGAGCGCAGATCGACCACTTCGGCGCTGATGCCGCGCTCGGCCAGCTGGCGGGCCGCCTTGAGACCGTGGTGTACGCCGGAGGTGATGCCGACGATGGTGACATCACTGCCTTCGCGCACCACGGCGGCCTTGCCGATCGGTACTTCGTAGCTCTCTTCAGGGACGTGGACGATGGCGTCCTTCTCGGTGCCGAGCCAGCCCATCCCCTGTAGCGCCTTGTGGAACATGAAGATCACCGGGTTGTTGTCACGGATAGCGGCGGTCATCAGCCCCTTGGCGTCGTAGGCGTTGGATGGTGCCACCACCTTCATCCCCGGCAGGTGGGCAAAGGTGGCGTGCAGGCACTGGGAGTGCTGGCCGGCGTCCGAGTAGCCGCCGCCGGTGGAGGTCATCAGCACCACCGGCACCTGAACCTCACCGCCGGAGAAGTAGGTGTTTTTGGCCATCAGGTTATAGATGGCATCGAAGCAGACGCCAAAGAAGTCGACGAACATCAGCTCGACGATGGGTCGCATGCCGTCGGCAGCGGCGCCGACGGCAGCACCCATAAACGCGGTTTCCGAGATCGGCGTGTCGCGCACCCGCTCACTGCCGAACTCCTCATGCAGTCCTCGGGTGTTGCCGAACACGCCGCCCAGCGGGCCGATATCCTCGCCCATCACGAACACGCGCTCATCCACGCGCATCTCCTGTGCAATCGCCTCGGCCATGGCGCGGGCGATGGTCAGCTTTCTCTCTTTAGTGGCAACGGTCATGGTGTTGCTCCTTCTTGTTATTCAGTAAGGTCGGTAAACCGGTCTAACCTGCACGGGATATCAGACGAACACCTTCTCCAGCGCTTCTTCCGGTGCCGGGTATTCGCTGTCGCGGGCGAACTGGATCGCCTTGTCGACGCGAGCGTGAGTGCGAGCAACCAGTTCTTGATCCTGGGCGTCGCTCCATTCCTCTTCATCGATCAGGTGCCGGCGCATCTTCGGAATCGGATCGCGCGCAAACAGCGCTTCCTTCTCGCCTTCCGGTCGGTAGCCTTCGGCATCGCCCATGAAGTGACCGGCCAAGCGGTAGGTTTCGATCTCGATCAGGGTCGGGCCTTCGCCGCGACGTGCGCGTGAGATCGCTTCACCTGCAACCTCGAAGATCGCCAGCGGATCGTTGTCGGGAACGTAGTGCCCCGGTATGCCGTAGGCGGCTGCGCGCTTGTCGTTGCGCTCGATGGCGGTGGAGGCGCTCTTGGCCACGGAGATACCCCAGGCGTTGTCCTCGATGACGAAGACCACCGGCAGTTTCCATACTGCAGCCAGGTTAAGGCTTTCGTGGAAGGCGCCCTGGTTGGCCGCCCCTTCACCGAGGAAGGCAACGGCGACCCCCTCTTTGTGCTGCAGTTTTCGCGACAGGGCGGCGCCGACGGCCGGTCCCATCCCTTGGGCGATGATGCCGGAGCAGGAGAAGTTCACCCTGGCATCGAAGATATGCATGTGGCCGCCGCGGCCGCCGCTAAGACCAGTTTTCTTGCCGAAGATCTCGGCGGCCATGCGGTCCAGGTCCACGCCCTTGGCGATTGCTTCGTGGTGGGGGCGGTGAGTGGCGGTGACGATGTCGTCGGCGTTGAGGTGAGCGCACACACCCACGGCACAGGGCTCCTGGCCGTTGGACAGGTGCATCTCCCCGGGGATGGGGCCGTTGGCCATATTGAAGGCGGGCGATTTACCCTCCATATAGATCTTTTCGATGCACTCCTCGAAGTAACGGCTGGTGTGCATCTGCTCATACATCCAGAGTTTTTGATCCCGGCTCGGCTTCATGGCGAAACCTCTCCTTATTTTTATGATGGGGTGAATAGCGCGACGTGAAATAATCCCGTTTCGCCTTTGGTTAAATTAGGGCAAGGGCTGTGCCAGTTTTTAACTGTTTGAAATTTAATGATTAATTTTCTTTTCTTCGATTTGGTGCGACACTCTGTCGCAATTGAATGAAACAGGTTGGTTTATAGAATGCGACGATTTAAGCGGGGGCTATAAACAGGTAGACAGGTGAATTAATAACCTTCTATGATTTAACGATAACTATAAAAGAGGGGCTTGCACCCGACGTTGTTATGGGCACTTACAATCAAGACCAACCTATATTGCTGCCATCGATGCGAGACCAGGCGGAGATACCCACGCAGATTCGCGGCTCCTGGGAGCGTTGTATCGAGCGCTATCACCTTGAGCCGGGCCGCGATCTGCTGCCGCCTCGTCTGACCGACCGTGAAGTCAAACGCGAGCAGAACGAACTGGACAGTCTGCTGCATGTGGCTGAGCCTGTATTCCAACGTTTACGGCAGATCGGCGACAACTCCGGATACTGCGTACTGGTAACGAATGCCCGTGGCGTTGTGTTGCGCCAGCTGATCGATACCCAGCGTGGACAGGAGTTGGCGGATAACGGTCTGCGAGTCGGCACCGTCTGGACCGAGGAGCTGGTGGGCACCAATGGTCTGGGGACCTGCCTGGCGACACAGGAAGCACTGACGGTTTATGCCGATGAACACTTCGGCCGTGAGCTCAGGCGTTTCAGCTGCTCTACGGCACCGATTATCTCTCCTCATGGCGAGATGATCGGCGCGCTGGATATTTCCACCTATGCTCAGGGCGAAAGGCAGCTGCAGGCTCTGGCGCAGAATCTGGTGTGCGACAGTGCCGACCAGATAGAAGCGGCCATGTTCCGTTATACCTTCCGCTCGGCGCATCTGCTGACCCTCGTCTGGGCGCGGGAGTGCGATCCAGCCAGCAGTAATGCGCTGATCGCTACCAACGACCGCGGCGTCATTATCGGCATCACATCCGCCGCTTTGATGCAGCTCGGTGCCCGGGAGCGCGTGCAGATGATTGGACGCGCGCTGCCGGATCTGTTCGGTGCGACGCTTGAGGAGCTGCAACGCGCACCACTTCGCCTGAGCGACAATCTGCCGCTGCGGCGCGAGTTCTGGCTGGTCTATGCCGATGCCGCGACAACCGGGGTGGGGCTGTCGGTCAAACCTGACCTACGCATCAAACGACCGGATCAACCCGCACTGGAGAGCCCTCTGGCCAGGCTTGCCGGCCAGGACCCGCGCCTGGCGCGCAATGCGGAGATCTGCCACCGGATAATCAACCGCGGTATCAACATCTTGCTGCAGGGCGAAACCGGCACCGGTAAAGAGGTGTGGGCGCGGGCGATCCATGAGTCCAGCGAGCGCAGCGACAAACCCTTTGTCACTCTGAACTGCGCGGCGATTCCCGAATCGCTGATCGAGAGCGAGCTGTTTGGCTACAGCGCCGGTACCTTTACCGGCGCGTTGAAAGGGGGCAAGGTCGGTAAGATCCAGGCCAGTAATGGTGGCACGCTGTTCCTCGACGAGATCGGGGATATGCCGCTGGCGTTGCAGGCGCGTCTGCTGCGCGTATTGGCAGAGGGGGAGATCACCCCGCTGGGCGATATCAAACCTGTGCCCATCGACCTGCATGTGATTACCGCTACCCACCGTGACCTGAAGCAGCTGATTGCGCAGGGCGGATTCCGAGAGGATCTCTACTATCGTATCAGTGGGGTGCGGATCGAATTGCCGGCGCTTCGGGAGCGGGCGGACCGCAGCGCATTGATCGAAAAGATTCTGCAGGAGATCAGTGAGGCGCCAGTGGAACTCGCGTCCGAGGTGCAGCAGCTACTCGATTCGTACCGCTGGCCCGGTAACATCCGTCAGTTGAAGAACGTACTGCAGTTTGCGTTGTGCATGTGCGATGGTGGCAGGGTCGCGCTTGAGGATCTGCCGGAGGAGGTGTTTGCCGCCCCGGCAGAGCGGCACGCCTTGTTGCCGGTCGAGCCGTCCGAGTATCCCCCGGAGCGGATGGTATCGCTCTCCAGACCTCAACCTCAGCTCTCCGCAGCAGAAGAACGTGAGCGCAGCGAACTGATACAGGCGCTGGAGGCGAATCGCTGGGTGGTTTCCCGGACCGCCAGACTGCTCGGTATCAGCCGCTCTACGCTACACCGCAAGATCAATAAATATGACCTGGGCTGAGCTCGGGTTCAGATCACGCTGTTGAAGCACTCCAGCTGTGGCGGGCCAAGGTAGATATCCTTGGCCGGGCGTGCGTTGGCGTGTGCCTTGCGGAACGCTTCCGATTTGGTCCAGTTGATAAACGCCTCTTCCGACTCCCAGATACTGTGGGAGGCGAACAGGGTGTACTCCTCGGTGCTCGGTCCCTGCAACAGGTTGAAGCTCTTGAATCCGGGCACCTCGTCCAGATGGCTCTCCCGGCTTTTCCAGATCTCGATGAAATCCTGCTCCTTGCCCGGAGCGATACGAAAACGGTTCATGGCTAGGTACATGGGTCTTTCCTGATCGCCTGACATTATATGGTGTGACTGCCTACCTTAGCGGGAGTCGATGTTGCTGTCACATGCTGCGATGCAATAAGCAGAAATTGGCGATATCAATAAATGCCATAAACAATGGCTATTTAGTTTTCTCGCCGTCACTGCCTACGCTTAATGGATACACAGTAATCAGAGCAGGGGGCGTAATGGAGAAAGAGCGCCAGTTAAGGCTTGCAGCAGAGTTTGAGACAGCAAGCACCGCTCCGCCCAAAGCGCTCGTCGAGCTGCTGGCATTGGCCGATGTACGGATCAACGGTGACCGACCCTGGGATATCCAGGTGTTTGACGACCGCCTTTACTCGGCGGTGCTGACCCGCGGCACATTGGGCTTCGGAGAGGCTTACATGGACGGCCTGTGGGAAGCGCATGATCTTTCCGGTCTGATGGCGCGGGTGATGGGTGCACGCCTGGACGAGAAGCCGCTTGGCAGAGCCAAAGTATTCTTTTTCCTGCACTACCTGCGTGCGCGGATGATAAATCTGCAGAGTTCAAGCCGGGCGTTTCAGGTCGGCGAACAGCATTACGATATCGGCAATGATCTCTACGCAGAGATGCTGGACCCCCATTGGTGTTACAGCTGCGGCTACTGGCGTGATGCGACGGATCTTGACGCCGCTCAGGTGGCGAAGCTGGATCTGATCTGCCGTAAGCTGAAACTCGAACCGGGCATGAAGGTGCTGGAGGTTGGCTGCGGTTGGGGCAGTCTGGCGGCCTATATGTCACAGCATTACGGGGTTGAAGTTCGGGGTATTACGATCTCGAAAGAGCAGGCGAATATGGCCAGAACGCGTTGTGCAGGACTTCCGGTGGCGATAGATCTGGTCGATTACCGGGATGTAACGGGTCACTACGACCGGGTGGTCTCGGTGGGTATGTTCGAACATGTGGGGCGTAAAAACTACGCCACCTACTTCTCTACACTCGCCCGCTGCGTAAAACCGGATGGCCTTTTCCTGCTTCATACCATCGGTACCGATAACGAGCGTTGCGGCGTCGACCCCTGGATCGACCGCTATATATTCCCCAACGGCGAGTTGCCGACGCTGGATAAACTGCTTGCTACCTGCAAGCAGCAGTTCCATGTAGAGGACCTGCACAACTTCGGTACCGACTATGACAGGACGTTGATGGCCTGGTGGAGCAACTTTCAGTCCGCTTGGCCCCGGCTGTCAGCGCATTACGATGAGCGTTTCTTCCGCATGTGGCGCTACTATCTGATGAGTTGCGCCGGTTTCTTTCGTGCCAAGCGTGGGCAGTTGTGGCAATTGGTGCTGGCACCGCTGGAGAGTCAGCAGGTATACCGGTCGGTGCGTTGAAATAGGATGTAATTCTGCATAGCCTGCCAACAGAAGTAGCAGCAGGGAACAGGGAGTCGCAATGTATTCAGAGGTTTTGGCGTTCTGGTTTGACGAGATAGACCCCGCCAGTTGGTGGAAAAAGGATGAAACATTCGATCGTACGGTCGAGACACGGTTCGGTGAGTTGCACCGGCAAGCCTGTATGGGCGAGCTTTTTACCTGGCGCAAGCGTGCCGACGGGCGGCTTGCCGAGATCATTCTTCTGGATCAGTTTTCACGCAACATCTATCGCGACAAGCCCGAGGCGTTCGCCTGGGATGGCATGGCGTTGGTATTGGCGCAGGAGGCGGTATCGATAGGTGCCGATATGGCACTGTCCAAGCCTCAACGCCGTTTTCTGTATATGCCCTACATGCACTCGGAGTCTGCGACTATCCATCTCCAGGCCGAACAGCTGTTCCGCTCGGCCGGCTCGGACGACGCCTACGACTATGAGCTGAAACACAAGGCGATCATCGATCGCTTTGGACGCTACCCCCATCGAAACTCGATCCTCGGACGCGAATCGACGGCAGAGGAGGTCGAGTTCCTTAGCCAGCCCGGTTCCAGTTTTTAGACTTGGCTATCCGGACTCAGGTGCCTAGGCACAGCTTTCTTTCCAGGTTCAGCTGAGTAGATTCGGTTTTTAGACCAGCGGTGCCGTCAAACGCGGCCCTTCGGCCAATAGTTCAGCCAGTCGGTTGAGCCCGATCTCCAGTGCTTCGATGTGAGCCGGTGGCGTAAGGCAGATTCGGATCGCCTGGGGGGCGGGTTGGCTGCCGACACAGAAGGGTTCTGGGCTGATCAGCGTGACACCGCGCTGTGCTGCCAGATCGATGAAGTCGCTGGCACGCCAGGGCTCGGGCAGGTGCAGCCAGGCGTAGAAGCCGCAGGGGTGGCCGATAAAATCGTATCCGGAGAGTGTCTTTTCCAGCAGCGCATGGCGGGCGTTCAGCTCCTGCCACTGCCAGTCTATCAGCATGCTTGAGCCCTCCGAACTGAGCCACTCGCAGGCTACCGACCCCATCAGTCCAGGGCTGGCCCAACACTGGGCGCGCAGTCCGGCGCAGAGCTGGGGGATCAGGTTGCCGGGCGCACGCAGGCAGCCAAAGCGCAAGCCTCCCGAGAGTATCTTGGACACGCTGAAAATATACAGCGACCGTTCCGGCGCCAGCTGATAAAAGGGTGTGCCGCGCAGTTCGGGGCGGACGAATTGCACACCGTCTTCCAGTAGCAGCAGATCGTACTTGCGCGCGATGCGCACAATCTCTTCACGGCGGTGCTGACCCATATGAGCCGCCGTCGGGTTGTTGTGTTCCGGCATCAGATACAGCAAGCGGATACGCTGGCGTTGGCACAACCGCTCCAGCGCGTCAGGGCGCATCCCCTCGCGATCCATCGAGACCGGCAGGTGTTTCAGTCCGAGTTGCCGGGCTGCCGCGATCATACCGGGATAGGTCAGGGCATCGGAGGCGACCGCCTCGCCCGGCCTGATCAGCGATTGCAGGGCAAGATAATCGGCATGCTGACCGCCGATGGTCAGGATCAGATCCTTTGCATCGGTTTCCAGCCCCTGATGGGTGAGCCAGGCAGCGAGCTGCTCCCGTTGGCGCAGGTTACCCTGCTCGGACTGGTAATCGAGCGAGTCGCCCAGTTCAATAGCCTGCTCACTGACGCGGGCGAGTACTGCCGAGAGCTGCTGGGTGCGCAGCGGGTTGGGGATCGGCACGCTCAACGACAGGTCGATACTGTCGGTGGTGGCGCGTGACAGGTGATGGAAATCCGGTGTGTCCGCCTGGACTCCACGTACACGCGTACCGCTACCCACACGTGCTTCTACCAGGCCACGACGTTCAGCCTCCCGGTAGGCGCGGGTGATGGTACCCACTGTTACCTTGAGCGCATCGGCCAGCAGGCGCTGCGGCGGCAGACGCTCGCCCGGCTTCAGCTCGCCACTGGCGATCGCCGTGGCGATCTGGTTGGCCAGGGTCTTGTAACGCGGGCCCTCCGGTACCTCGGTAGAGGGAAGCCAGCTGCAGCGCTGACGGGCTTTGTCTTGAATGCTCACCTGCTGTTCTCCCGGTTTTAGGCGTGGTGTCGGGCTTGGGTCTGGCTGTCGAGTTAATTGTCATCCTGACAATTGATTGTGAGGGGTGCAAAGTTGCAATTGATACCCAAACAATCCGCCTTTAAAGTTAATTGTATGCCTTGTTATGGCTGATATTAACTAACTTTTTTCAAATTGTATCCATACAATTGTGATCGAATGCATGGAGGTGCATATGTCTACGTTTCGTACTCCTGTGAATGCTAACCGCCAGAACTCTGTCGTGGCGAAGCGAAGGGTGAATGTGCGAGCGGTGGCTATGCGCAAGGTGGATATCGGTCTCATCCATATCGAGTGCTCCGGGTTAAGGAGGTCATCATGATTACAACCACTGAACTTCTGGCACTGGTTGGACCGTTCATGGCATTTGCCTTCAGTATGTCGGCAACGCCCGGTCCCAATAACATGATGCTGACCGCCTCCGGTGCCAATCATGGCTTTCGCCGCACATTACCGCACATGATGGGCATCACTGTGGGCTGTATGGCCCTGATGGGTGGCGTGGCCCTGGGCCTCGGTGCGCTGTTCCAGCAATGGCCGGTGTTGCAAACATCGCTGAAGGTGATCGGCAGTGTTTATCTGATCTGGCTGGCCTGGAAGATCGCCAGTGCGCCGGCACCGGGAAAGGCCGACGTAAAAGCGGTTCGCCAGCCGTTTACCTTCTGGCAGGCGGCGGCATTTCAGTTCGCCAACCCCAAGGCCTGGGTGATGGCAGTCTCGGGAATTGCATCGTTTTCGTTGACCGGCGATGCCTTTATCAGCTCAGCTGCGGTGTTGATCCTGTTGATGGGAATCACCAATCTGCCCTCGATAGCGCTTTGGGCCGGTTTTGGCGTGGCGATCGGCCGCCTGCTGAGAACCCCCCGGCACTGGCGCTGGTTCAATATCGGTATGGGTAGCCTGACCGCTGCCTGCGTGCTGATGATCTTGCTCTGATGACACCCGGTCGGGTGCCGCTGCGCTAACGGACTCAAGGGTCGGCATTGCCGGCCCTTTTGTTTTGAAAAAGCGACCAATTGTTTTCGATGGTGTTGCTATTTGTAGCCAGCATGACTATTTGTAAAACATTAACCTTAAGGGGCATCCATCCCTGAAGCGAGAGTGATCGGATTTCGCTGTCGCTGAATTGCAATAAAAAGGATGACCTGATTGTCTGAGAGTGGCAGAATCGCAAGATTAACTGATCACATGGTCAAAAATGGTACGAAGTGTGCAGAATAAGAGCCCATGACCGAAAAAAGAACTGCCCTTGAACTGATTGATATCTACAAGTCGTATGGCTCTCTTGAGGTGCTTAAGGGAGTTTCACTGAGTGCGAGCGATGGAGAGGTGATCTCCATCCTGGGGTCCAGCGGCTCTGGTAAAAGTACACTGCTTCGCTGCATCAACCTGCTCGAGAAGCCGAGCAAAGGACGCATCGTTGTTTCGGGGGAGGAGTTGGAACTGGCTCCCGGCAAAGACGGTGACCTGCACGCCAAATCCACACGCCAACTTGAGCGGATGCGCTCCCAGATCGGTTTCGTGTTTCAGAATTTCAATCTCTGGCCACACAAGTCGATCATCGAAAACATCATTGAGGCACCGACGCAGGTGCTAAAACAGTCCAAGGATGAAGCGGTTGCCCGCGCCGAGAAATTGCTTGACCGAGTCGGGCTGCTCGACAAGCGCAACGTCTACCCGGCGAACCTGTCCGGCGGTCAGCAGCAGCGTATCGCCATAGCCCGGGCATTGGCCATGGAACCTCAGGTTCTGCTGTTCGATGAACCCACCTCTGCGCTCGATCCGGAACTGGTCAATGAAGTATTGGCGGTCATGCGCTCCCTCGCCGACGAGGGGCGTACCATGCTGATCGTCACGCACGAGATGCGGTTTGCGCGTGAGGTGTCCAATCAGGTGGTGTTCCTGCATCAGGGACAGATCGAGGAAGCGGGTACACCTGAGCAGGTGTTCGATCATCCGAAATCCCAACGGGTACGAGATTTCATGGCCAGCCACGGCTAACGGGCCGGGCTGATGGCTTTAACTACCACGTTCAACCAAAACAACAATCGGTGAGAATACTATGAAGCTAAGCAAAGTGATTACAGCGCTGTCGTTGGTAACCCTGACCGCTTTGGGTTCCTCGCTGGCCAGCGCCGGTGACAAGATTCGCATCGCGACAGAGGGCGCTTATGCTCCGTTCAATATGACCAATGAGCAGGGTGAAGCCGTTGGTTTCGATGTGGATATCGCCAAGGCTCTGTGTGCCGAAATGAAAGCGGATTGCGAGATCGTGACTCAGGATTGGGACGGTATCATCCCCGGTCTGATGGGGCGCAAATACGATGCGATCGTCGCCTCCATGTCGATCACCGAAGAGCGCCTGCGCGTGGTGGATTTCACCGAGCCCTACTATTCCAACGTGCTGGCCTTTGTCGGCCCAGAGGGTAAGGCGCTGGATACAAGCAAAGAGGGGCTGAAAGGTCTGACCGTCGGCGCCCAGCGTGCCACTGTAGCGGGGCAGTACCTGGAAGATAACCTGGCCGACGTGGTCAATGTGAAGCTGTACGACACCCAGGACAACGCTTACCTGGATCTGAGCGCCGGCCGTCTGGACGCGCTGCTGTCGGACAAGTTCCCGGCGTATGACTGGCTGCAGAGCGCGGATGGCAAAGGCTTCGAGTTCAAGGGCGAGGATATCGATATCGATGACAAGATCGCCATCGCCGTGCGCAAGGGCGACCCGCTGAAGGATAAGTTCAGCGCCGCGATCAAGGCGATTGTCGATAACGGCACCTATGCCGAGATCAACGCCAAGTACTTCCCGTTTTCCATCTATTAATGCGTATACCTGGTCTCGGTAAATACCGGGGCCAGGGTTGCAGAGAAGCTGTTCAATGGATCTTCTCGGATTCGGTGATCTTCTGCTGTCGGGCACCTGGGTCACCATTAAGCTGGCGCTGACCAGTCTCTTTTTCGGCCTGATTTTCGGGCTGATCGGGGCGTCGGCCAAACTCTCCGGTTTCTGGTTCGCCCGTACGCTGGCGACCCTCTATACCACCTTTGTGCGCGGTATACCCGAGCTGCTGCTGGTGTTGACGATCTACTTCGGTGGTTCGGCCGTGTTGATGGCGGTCGCGTCCAATTTCGGCTACGACGAATATATCGAGATCAGCGCCTTTGGCGCTGGGGTGGCGGCACTGTCGATCGCCTTCGGTGCCTATTCGACTGAGGTGTTCAGGGCCGCGATCCAGGCGATACCGAAGGGGCAGTGGGAGTCGGCCCAGGCGTTGGGCATGACGCCGCTGAAACTCTTTTTCCGCATTATCCTGCCGCAGGTGTGGCGTTTGGCCCTGCCGGGACTGGGCAACCTGTTTCAGGTGCTGCTCAAGGATACCGCGCTGGTTTCGGTGGTGGGGCTTAGCGATATCATGCGCCAGGCCTATGTCGCTACCGGATCCACCAAGCAACCTTTTACTTTCTACATGGCGGCCGCTTTGATCTATCTGGGACTGACCGTACTGTCGACGTCGATCAATACCTGGCTTGAGCGTATGGCCGATCCGGCCGCGCGGGGGGCACGGGCATGAATTGGAACTGGGATGTCATCATCGAGCACCTCCCACGCCTGCTCGATGGCGTCTGGGTTACGTTGCAGTTGGTGTTTGTCTCCGGTATCGCGGGCTTGCTGTTAGCTGTGCCGCTGGCGCTGATGCGCACATCAACCAGGATCTGGCTCAGGGCCTTGCCTTTTGCCTATATCTTTTTCTTTCGCGGTACACCGCTGCTGGTGCAGATATTCCTGATCTACTACGGCTCATCCCAATTCGAGGCCGTGCGCGAGTCTGCGCTCTGGCCGATCCTTCGGGAACCGTACTGGTGTGCGATCATCGCCTTCACACTGAATACCGCCGCCTATTCGGCCGAGCTGATCCGCGGGGCTATCCAGGCGATACCCAAGGGTGAGCTGGAGGCCGCCGATGTCTTTGGCATGAGTCACTGGCTCAAGGTGCGGCGCATCGTGCTGCCCCGTGCCTTTGGCATCGTGCTGCCGGCCTACGGCAACGAGCTGATATTGATGCTCAAAGGCAGCTCTCTGGCCTCCACCATCACCCTGCTCGATATTACCGGCGCCGCACGTACGATCATCGCGCGCACCTACACGCCGTTGGAGATCTTCTTCGCCGCCGGCATGCTGTATCTGCTGATCAGCGCGCTGATGATCGGGGGCTTCCGCGTGCTTGAGAGGCGGCTAAACCGTCATCACCACTATCGCGCACCGGAGCAGATATCGAAGATCGATCCCCGCCTGGCGGAGTGATCGCCGATCTGGCGTGCCCGTTAAGGCAGGCCAGATCGAGTTCGCCGCACCGCTTGCCCGTTTAATATTCTTTTAGCACTTCGCGAACCTTCTCTTCACAACGGCGTTTGTCGCTTCCGCCTAATCTAGCCTCTGTCGATAAATTATTGCGGAGGTGCGACATGCAATATGGTCGTTACAACATCATCGCAATCTGGCGATCTTTGTCGCCGAAAATCTTCAACATATGCATGTGGAAGAGACGCTGAATGCATGCATACTCTGGGAGCAATTCAGCGACGAGCAGATCCTGGCGATCGAAAAGCAGTTGGTGGAGTCGTTGACACCCGATGAGTAGCTCGATTCGTTGATCGGGATGTTGACCTATATCTCTCATTCCGAGCGTATCGAGTTGCTGCATGCCTTCTCAGGGCAGATACCGCCCGACGCGGTCAATCAGCTGCTCCTTACCCTGCGTGGTCGACTGGAGGATACCTGCCTCGATCGTTTGGTGGCTCTGGTGATGACAGGGACAGCTGAGCAGGACGAGAGCGCGGCTTGACATAGCGCCGGCTGGGGTGATTCCCAGCCGGAAATTCTTGACGGATAATGTGGGCATTCAGAGTGTCTATTCCGTCGGGTATCCCATGGTGTCTACTCTTTCTTCTGCGCAGCTGGACCCTTCTGTGGCCGCATTCATTTCAGGCCGGCAGTCGATCCATGTGGCAGCGGTAACCGAACAATCCCGTCCGACCCTGACCAGAGGGTTGGCTTGCAGCGTCAACGAAGAACGAATGCGGGTCAGGATTCTGCTGTCGGCTTCCCGGTCGGAGCAGTTGCTTCGGGCGCTCGCCTGCAACCCGCTAATCGCCGCAGTATTCAGTAATCCCGAGGATAACAAAACCCTGCAGCTGAAGGGCGTCGATGCTGAGATCGCCGAAGCGACTGAGGAGGATCGGGCATTGCTCGCACCCTACGTCCAGACCTTTGCGGCCAAGGTTCAGCGCTTTAATGTACAGGAGATCTTTGTTCGTACACTGTTCAGTTGCGAACCGGACGACCTGGTGTCGGTCAGCTTCACACCGGTCACCGCCTTTAAGCAGACTCCCGGCAATAGGGCCGGTGATCCTGTTCCCTTGGGAGTTAAGCTGTCATGAGCTGGACGCTCGAGAAGATGCGGGACTGTCTGGAGGGCATTGTGCCCTGTGCCGTGGCCACCTGCGGCGCCGACGGCATGCCGAACGTGACCTACGTGTCACAGACCATGTACGTGGACAGTCGCCATATCGCGTTATCGTTTCAGTTCTTCAACAAGACGCGGGAAAACATCCTGGCCAATCCGATAGCATCGGTGTTGATGATGGATCCCTACACGGCAGCGCGTTACCAGCTCACCATCCACTATCTGAAAACCGAAACCTCGGGGCCTCTGTTCGAGAGAATGCGGGCCAAGCTCGCCGGCATCGCCTCCCACGAAGGGATGGAGGGGGTGTTCCACCTGCGTGGTGTCGATCTCTACCGAGTGCTCGAAATCGAGCACCTGCCGGGGCGCGAGTTGCCACCGGCCCAATACGGGCCTGCCCTGTTACCTGCTTTGCGCCATTGCGTAGGCGCGATCACCAGCTACAGCTCGCTGGAGGATCTGGTGGATAACCTGTTGGGTGCGCTGGATCGCCATCTGCAGATCCAATACAGCATGCTGTTGATGGCGGATCTGCCGGGCAATAAGTTGTATACCCTGTCCAGTCGTGGTTACGGCCGCTCAGGTGTCGGTGCGGAGATCCCGCTGGGGGTCGGCGTCATCGGCGTCGCTGCCCGAGAGCAGGTGCCGATACGGATCATGTTTGCAGCGTCCGAGTATGTTTATAGTCGTACGGTGCGTGATCAGGCGATCAGTGACGGTCTGGCGCGACAGCTGGAGGAGCGCATCCCAATGCCGGGGCTGGAAGCGCCAGCCAGCCAGATCGCCGTACCGATCCTCTGTAACGACGAACTGCTCGGTGTGCTTTACGCGGAGAGCGAGCAGGAGTGCCAGTTTGGTTATGACATCGAAGATGTGCTGGTCTCGATCTGCGCACAGGCGGGGGAGGCTATGGGGCGGTTGCGCCTTCAGCTCGTGGATCATCCGGCACCGGAGGCGGTGACGTCGAATCCTGAGCCGGTAGCGGCGGGCGGGGAGACGCTCCAGGTCAGGTATTACCCGCGTGACCACAGCATCTTCTTCGATAACGAATACCTGATCAAAGGGGTAGCGGGGGCTATTCTCTGGTACATGCTAGCCAGGCACGCAGAGCAGGGGCGCACGGAGTTCAGTAACCGTGAACTCCGTCTCGCGCAGGAGATCCCGCTGCCGGATATAACCGACAACCTCGATGCGCGCCTGCTGCTGTTGTCCAGGCGCCTGCAGGAACGCTGTGCTGCTATCTCGCTGGAGAAGAGCGGCCGAGGGCGGGTGCGCCTTCAGCTACGTCGCCCCGTAGAGCTGCACGCAGAGGGTTAGCGGTCACTCGCCACCGCTTCCGGGAAGACCGGCTCCAGTGATACGTATGGCGTCGTGATGGCGGCGCCCGGCGGCAGCGCGGCAGGCGAAGCAGTACCCTTGGCCCCCAGGTCCCGGATGTAATGGAAGAGGGCGCTCTTATCCTCTTCGGTCATCGTCTGTAGTGCGGGCCAGGGCATTGGTGGCAGCCCGCCGGCTGAAATGCGATCCAGCCACTGCTGCAGTGTCATCGCATCCGCCGTAAGGCGCAGGTTTGCGGCGTAGCTTACCCCCCAGGGGCCGGCAAAACCGACGTCACTGCCCAGCAACCAATCCTGTTCCACGGTTTTACCCATCGATTGCGAGTAACCGGGTGTGTGGCAATCATTGCAGCCGCCGATCTCGATCAGGTAGCGCCCACGGTCAAGTTCGTCGGTTGCCGGCTGCGCGGCGACACCGGTGGATAGGATCAATACGCTCATCGCGAGTGGTATCAGAGCCTTCATCTGGAGCCTCTCCGTCCAAGTTTGTCTATGCTTATGTGTCGATCCGGTGATCGACAGGCACAGAGTAGCGCCGCCAATAAGCCCGTGCTGTTAGGAGTATGCTTATAAATACTTAAAAGATTGCTAAGCTGTATCACTCGGCTGACCGGCATAAAAAAACCGGACACTTTGCAGTGTCCGGTTTTGTCTTCAGCGATTAGCCGAGAGGTCTGAAATAGACCGGTCTTAGATTAGACAGCCAGGGACTCCAGCAGGCCGTTCAGCGTAGAGCTCGGACGCATCACAGCAGCCATCTTGGCGAGATCCGGGTGGTAGTAACCACCGATCTCAACGGCTTTGCCCTGGACGCTGGAGAGCTCGTCGAGGATCTTCTGCTCGTTGGCGGTCATCGCTTCAGCCAGCGGCTTGAAGATGGCGGCCAGCTCGGCGTCTTCGCTCTGCGCTGCCAGCTCCTGAGCCCAGTACATCGCCAGGTAGAAGTGGCTGCCGCGGTTGTCCAGCTCGCCGGTCTTGCGTGACGGAGACTTGTTGTTCTCCAGCAGCTTGCCAGTGGCCTTGTCCAGCGCCTGACCCAGTACGCGGGCGCGCTTGTTGTCGTTCTTGATCCCCATCTCGTCGAGGGAGACCGCCAGGGCCAGGAACTCGCCGAGGGAGTCCCAACGCAGGTGGTTCTCTTCCAGCAGCTGCTGTACATGCTTGGGTGCAGAACCGCCGGCACCGGTTTCGTACATGCCGCCACCGGCCATCAGCGGCACGATGGAGAGCATCTTGGCCGAGGTGCCCAGCTCCATGATCGGGAACAGGTCAGTCAGGTAGTCGCGCAGCACGTTGCCGGTGACAGAGATGGTATCCTTGCCGCGGATCAGGCGCTCCATGGAGAAGCGGATCGCTTCGTTGTAGCCCATGATGTAGATGTCGAGATCGTCGGTATCATACTCTTCCAGATACTCTTCGACCTTGGCCTTCAGCTGCATGTCGTGGGCGCGCTCGGGATCCAGCCAGAAGATGGCCGGGGTGTTGGACTGGCGGGCACGGGTAACGGCCAGCTTGACCCAGTCGCGGATCGGCGCATCCTTGGTCTGGCAGGCACGCCAGATATCGCCTTTCTCAACTTCGTGCTGCATCAGCACTTCGCCGGTCGCGGCGTTGACCACACGCATGGTGCCGTCGGCCTTCATCTCGAAGGTCTTGTCGTGAGAACCGTACTCTTCCGCCTTCTGCGCCATCAGGCCCACGTTGGGCACCGTACCCATGGTGGTCGGATCGAAGGCGCCGTTGGTCTTGCAGAAGTTGATCATCTCCTGGTAGATACGGGCGTAGGTGCTCTCCGGCATCACCGCCTTGGTATCTTTCTGTTTGCCATCGCGGCCCCACATCTGGCCTGAGTTGCGGATCATCGCCGGCATGGAGGCGTCGACGATAACGTCGCTGGGGATGTGCAGGTTGGTGACGCCCTTGACGGAGTCGACCATCGCCATCTCCGGACGCTCGGCGTAGCAGTCATGGATATCCTGCAGGATCTCCTCCTGCTTGGAGTCCGGCAGGCTCTTGATCTTGTCGTATACGCTGGACAGGCCGTTGTTCGGGTTGACGCCGATCTCGTGGAACAGTTCGCCGTGCTTCTCGAACAGGTCTTTGTAGTAAACGGTGACCGCATGACCGAACACGATGGGGTGAGACACCTTCATCATGGTCGCTTTCACGTGCAGGGACCACATGACACCGGTCTCTTTGCAGTCGTTCAGCGTCTCTTCGAAGAAATCACGCAGCGCCTTGCAGCTCATGAACATGCTGTCGAGCACTTCACCCTGCAGCAGGCTCAGCTCTTTTTTGACCTCGACCTGGCCATCCTTGCCGACGAACTCGATACGCACATCGCCCGCTTCCGGCATGGTGATCGACTGTTCGCTGGAGAAGAAGTCGCCGCCGCGCATGTAATCGGCATGAGACTGGGAGGCCTTGCTCCACTTGCCCATGGAGTGCGGGAACTTGCGAGCATAAGCCTTGACCGCGGCCGGAGCGCGACGGTCGGAGTTACCTTCACGCAGAACCGGGTTTACCGCACTGCCGAGGATCTTGCTGTAACGCGCCTTGATCTCTTTCTCTTCATCAGTGGTGGCTTCGTCCGGGAAGCTCGGCACGTCGTAGCCCTGGGACTGCAGCTCGGCGATAGCGGCGCGCAGCTGGGGTACGGAGGCGCTGATGTTGGGGAGCTTGATGATGTTGGCGGACGGGTCCTGGGTCAATGCGCCCAGTTCGGCCAAGGCGTCCGCTACGCGCTGATCTTCGCTCAGGCGCTCTGGAAAGGTCGCCAGGATACGCGCTGCTACGGAGATGTCACTGGTTTCGACTTCGATGCCGGCGGCGGCAGCGAAGGAGCGTACGATCGGCAGCAGAGACTGCGTCGCCAGCGCCGGCGCTTCATCGGTAATGGTGTAAACGATTTTCTGATTTGATGTCGTCATTCTTTTCCCCAGTGTTGTATGGCTGATGTGGCCGAAGATGTTCGAAAAGGTGACTTGTGATCGCCCTAATCAACAGAACTGCTACTTTATAAGTATTTTTTTTGGCGTTGCATTGTACCGAAAGCGAGGCTCCCGATATACCGAAATTAAGCGATCAAGCGCCGTTTTAGGGCCGTTCTAGCCATAAGTCTAATAAGATTTACCGCTGATCTTGCGGCTCTCATATCGCAACAGCGGTGTCGAATACGTCTTTGGTCGAAGAGGGGGGGCAGAGCCTGTTTGTAGGCTGAGGACCGTGAACGAGGTTGTTGCCGGCGGCAGCATTAATGTGACGAGAGTGATGGCCGAAGGTATCAGCCATCACTCCAGTCAGCGAGAAAGTCGGTTCAGACCAGGTCCAGCTGGATATGGAAGGTGGTGCCCGCATCGGGATCCGACGTGACCGCCATATGGCCCCGGTGCTGCTCGGTAATGACGAAGTGCGCGAAAGAGAGTCGCTTGTTGGCACCGGCGGCTGCCTGTCCCGCGTCACTGTCCTGGGTAAAGGGCTCGAACAGAAACATCTGCTCGTCATCGGTCAGCGCTACACCGTTGTGCTGTATCCGGATCGACAGTGCGTCGTAACTCCGGGCGACGTAAAGTGCAATCGTTGGCGTATACCCCGCGGCCTGTTTTTCCGTCAGCGATTTGTAGGCATGGCGGAACAGGCTGAGGAACACCTGTTGCAGTTCTGTGACGTAACAGGGAATCAGCGGCAGATCTGCTTCGAAGTGACGTTCGATTCGAATAGCGCTGAACGGAAAGGTGTCCGGCAGCGACAGTACTTCGCGTGACTGTTCCAGCGAGTGCTCCAGGATATCGATCACATTGGCCTGTTGCGGCCTGTCGGCACGGCCGCGAGCGAACTGCAGCAGGTTGCGGATGATCGATTCCACCTGTTTGCCGCTTTTCGACGCGTTGTCCAATATCTGCTGAACCTTTTCGCTTTCCGGGTTCTGCTGGCTACCCTCGGGCAGCAGCTTGCCCGATGCCAATATGCCCTGGAAGCTGCGCAGGTCGAACAGGATCGCCTGCAGCGGGGTATTGATATCGTTGGCCATGGCGGTTGCCAGCTCACCCATGGAGGAGAGCTTGTCGTGGTGGATCAGCATGTTCTCGGCGATCACGCGCTTGGTCACATCGTCGACCAGGATCACCACACCCGGCTCATCATAATCCTGCAGCGGATAGACGGTGATATCGAAGTGATAGCTGCCCGGTTGACTGTGGCGCAGGGTGATCGCTTCGCCCTTGTCCAGCGCCTGTTCGATATGACGCGGCGATACGGTGATGTCGGAGTAGATCGACCAGAGATTCCGGCCGATGGCATCGTCGGCGCTGATGCCCGAGATCTCCTCGGCGCGCTGGTTCCAGTGAGTGATCGTGCCCTGACGGTCCAGGCCCACCAGCACCAGTGGCATCGAGCGCAGGATGTTCTGGATATAGGCTTTTGATGCTTTCAGCATGCGCGTGGTCACCACATGCTCTGCAACCTCCTGTTCCAGCTTCGCGGTTCGCTCGCGTACGCGTTGCTCCAGACTCGAGCGGATCTCCTCCAGCGCACGGTTATACCGGCGTGCACGCATCCAGGTAACGAACAGGATGATGACGACAATGGTCAGCAGGATGATCAGAACGCCGCTGGAGAAGTTGGCGACCCACTGCCATTTGGTACGTCCCTGTTCATCCTTGAACACGTCAAAGAGGTCCGCGTAAAGCAATGGGCTCTGAATCAGCAGTAACAGCGGTAGCAAAAATCTTGTCATAAAGGGGTGTCGGTGTCGGATGAAGATGAACACGCCAGTGCGTAACCGAATGATGTTCGGGCGATTATAGCTGATTGCGCTTCCTGTCGGGACCAGTAATTACATTCAGGTTAACCGTGCTGTCGGGGAGGTGGTCATTAACTGCGCAAATCCGACTATGAGTGGAAGGATGGTTTTCATCCCCTTGATGGCGGCATCGGCTGTAACCCCTGCTGTAACAGTCATCATCGCACAGAGTACCCGCTGGCACGCTACTTGTAGTTCCTTGCATATTCTAGCGATGGATAAGAGCAATGGCGGCAGACAACATATTGATTCTCGGTATAGGCAATCTGCTCTGGGCCGATGAGGGGTTCGGCGTGCGCTGTGTCGAACGGCTGAATCAGCGCTATCGGTTTCCTGAACAGGTGAAGCTGCTGGACGGCGGCACTCAGGGGATCTACCTGGTGCAGCATGTACAGGAAGCCGATGTTTTGATCGTATTCGACGCCATCGATTACGGCATCAAACCCGGCACGCTGAAGATCGTACGTGATGATGAGGTGCCCAAGTTCATGGGCGCCAAGCGGATGAGCCTGCACCAGACCGGCTTTCAGGAGGTGCTGGCGATGGCGGAATTGACCGGCCGGTATCCCCGCGAACTGATGCTGATCGGTGTGCAACCCGAGCTGCTGGAGGATTTTGGCGGCAGCTTGACCGGCAGCGTGCGTGCCCAGCTCGATCCGGCTATCGAACGAGCGCTCGACTATCTCGCATCGCTGGGTGTGGTGCCGCTGGCTGTCGAGTCAGAGCTTGAATCGCATGAGGCGCTATCGCCCCGGCAACTGGCGCTTGAGCGTTACGAGCAGGGGCGCCCCGACAGTGGCGAGGCGTTTCGACACGGCGACGTACGGTTCATGAACCTGTACGCGCCCGCGGCGGAAAAGTCCTGAGATGTGTATCGGCATTCCGATGCAGGTGGCGGCAGTGGAAGGGGCGCGGGCGTTCTGCACCGTCGGTGACGAGCAGCATTGGATCGATATCCGGTTGATCGATACACCGTCGGCGGGAGAGTGGCTGCTGGTATTTCTGGGAGCCGCACGGGAAAAGATCAGCGCCGAGCGTGCCGTCCAGGTTGCTCAAGCATTGGCCGCGTTGGACGCCGGTGCGCGCGGCGATAGCGCCGCTATCGATGCACTCTTTGCCGACCTGGTGGAACGTACGCCGCAGCTGCCCCCGCATCTGCAATCGGGCCTGAATGGCAGACTAAAAGAGGATAACGGAAGATGACCCATCCACTGCTGGATCAGTTGACCAGCCGCTACGGCTATCCGCTGCTGGAGAGCCAAGGCTTTGAAGCCTTCGTTGAGGCGCAGTCCTACAGCGTACTCTTTTTCGCCGGTAACCCGAACCGATTCCCCGAAACGCTCGATGTGGCGGTGATCCTGCCTGAACTGCTCAAACAGTTCCCGCAACTCTCGGCTGCGCTGATCGCCGAGGAGAGCGAACACCGGCTACAGGGACGCTACAACTTCAATGCCTGGCCGACGCTGGTATTCCTGAAGCAGGGCCGCTATCTCGGCGCGTTGTCGCGGGTACACAACTGGGATGAGTATCGACGCGAGATCCAGCGCATCCTCGCCACCGAGCCGCAGCGCAATCCCGGCATCGGCATCCCGGTGGTAGCCGCAGCCGCTTCCACCTCCTGTGGACACTGAGCAATGAGCATGAAATCGGATATCCCACTGTTTGACCTGACGCCCAATCTGACCGGGGCGGTCGGCCCGGGTTCCCGCTCGGAAGCGGACAGCCTCAGCTATATGCCGATGCCGAAAGAGATGCACACCTTCGAGCCGCCGAGCCTGCCGGAATCTGATGAGATAGCCCAGGCACCCCAGGTGCTGGCGCTGCTTGGACAGCTGCAGGAAGCGCTGGATGAATACCGCCCCGGTATGCCCACCCGTAGTCTGGCTCTGGATTCACTTGCCGAAACCGACCGTGCACTGCTGCATCAGGTGCTGGGCGAGGGTGAGGTAGCACTGCAGATCGGCGCGGATATCCGGGTGCGGGCGCAGGAGACGGTGCTGGCCGGGCTCTGGTGGTTGCAGCAGGTCGACAGCAATGGCCAGCTTAAGCGGCAATGGCTGGAGGTGGCGGATCTGCCTGAGCCGGCGCGGCGAGCTGCATTCAGCTCGACCGAGGTGCCCAGTATCGTCGAGGGGGATCTGCCCGAGGGGATATTGAACGCGGGCCCGGTGTTGGTCGAGCTGTTCGATGTGGCACGCCGGCACCAGGCCAGTCCGCTGGACCTGCCTCATGTGATCAACCTGTCGTTGCTGCCGTTTTCGCCCGAGGACCACGCCTTTTTAACCCGGTGTCTTGGCCAGGGATCGGTGGTGATCCTGTCCCGTGGCTATGGTAATTGCCGGATCGGCTCCACCGCGGTACCGGGGATCTGGCGCGTGCAGTATTTCAACAGCACCGATCAGCTGATACTGGATACCCTGGAGGTGGTCGAGGTACCGCAAGTGGCCTGCGCGGCGAAGGAGGATCTGGAAGACTCCGCGGAGCGGCTGCGTGAGATGCGCGAGGTGCTGGTATGAGTACTCAATCCGATGGGGCAAGGTTTGAGGGCAGCTACCTGGGCGACAGTGCCCGCTTGTCGGACGCGACCAGGCTTGAATGCAAGATCTGTTGGTATCAGTACGATCCCGCCGAGGGCGATGAGGTATGGCAGATAGCGCCGGGTACCCCCTTTGCCGAACTGCCCGAGCATTGGCGCTGCCCCCAGTGCGATGGCGAGCGTGATCAGTTCATGGTGGTG
Source organism: Marinobacterium ramblicola (assembly GCF_019084545.1). Taxonomy (GTDB): domain Bacteria; phylum Pseudomonadota; class Gammaproteobacteria; order Pseudomonadales; family Balneatricaceae; genus Marinobacterium_D; species Marinobacterium_D ramblicola. The sequence goes on along the minus strand of NZ_JAHREP010000029.1, from coordinate 17,716 downwards.
GAGGGCTGATGTCGCCACTCATGCAGCAGCTGCAGCAGCATTATCAGGCTGCGGATCCACAGATGGCCGGACTGCCGTTCTACAACGCCCTGCTTAGTGTCGAGATGGCGGTCTGGCACTGCCTGGATCTTGATCTGGAAGCGGGGGTGCTGATTACGCCCTGGTGTCTGAATCTGATCTGGCGGCCGGTAGATGCGCAGGTGTTGCCAGAGAAAGGGGAGATCTGCATCTTGGCACTCCCCTCGGGGGAGTACGAAGGTCTGGTTGCCCAAGCCGAGGGGGTGGGGCGCTTTGCCAGCGCGTCACTGCTGTCCGATACCAGCGCCCTGGAATCCCAGGAGCAGGCCCGAGCCCTGGCGATCGAGATTGCCGATCTGCTGTTCGCCGTTACCACGCCAGCGAGTGCGGACAGCCGCGCTGATCAGCCGGATAATCCGGGACGGCGTGCGCTGTTTCGCCGCGCCCTGCGAGGCTGAGGATGCACTCCTCGCCGGCCGGACAGCTGCAGGTGGCGCTTACCTACGCTCAAGGACATATCAGTGCCGTCAGCGTCGAGCTGAAACGGCCCGTTGGCGCAATATGTCATATGCTTGCCGGTCAGGCCCCCGACGCGGCGCTGGCGATTATCGGAGCGCTGTTTTCGGTTTGTTGCCAAGCCCATCGCATTGCTGGCGCCAGGGCACTGGAGCAGGCCCGGGGAGTACGGATCCCGGAATATGAATGTCGGCGGCGTGCGCGCTTATTGGCCGTGGAACGGCTGCGCGAAAGCCTGCTCAGATTACTGCAGGATTGGCACTACCCGGGTGCGACCGAGAAGAATGCACGCGAGGGCATAAGGCGCTGCCAGCGCTTGTTAACTCTGTTGCAGTCGCCGTCGGATAAAACCCCTGATGGCGTTGAACAGGCGATTGTCGGGCTGCGAAACTGGTCGCAGGCGCTCAGGTGTACGCCAGCGCAGGAGCAGCGTTGGCTGGTGAATAGGGTGCAGCGTTGGCGGGATATCGAACTGGGTCCTGCCGTACCGGGTTTAATGCCTGAGCTGACCTCTGAGCTGGTTGGTTCCCTGGGGAATGAACAGCAGAATGGGTTTTGCTCGGCGCCCATGCTCAATGGGCAAAGCCGTCACAGCGGGCCGGCGGTAGCGGGTGCCGAAGCTACCGCCGCTGATGAAGTGATCGGCAAGGCGTTAGGGGCGTTGCTGGCGCAGACCGACCAGGCATTGGCACAGCTGGCCGAACCCGGGCTGGAGAGCACGCCAAGCGCCAACCGGGGTCAGGATGGTGTGGGGTACGGCTGGGCGCTGACCGCCCGTGGCTGGTTGCTGCACCGGGTTGAGCTGGATGGCGAGCGGGTTGGGCGCTGGCAGATACTGGCCCCCACCGATTGGAACTTCCATACTGACGGGATAGTGCGGCAACGGCTGATGGGAGTCAAAATCGAGCGCAATAGGGCCGAAGCGCTGGCCCGGGATCTGATATTGTCGATCGATCCCTGCGTTGGCTTTGGAGTGACGCGACACGATGCATGAGATGTCGATTGCCGAAGGTATAGTCCAGACGCTTGAGGAGCAGGCCCTGGTTCAGGGCTATAGCCGGGTCAAGAGGGTCTGGTTGGAGATCGGCCCGCTGGCGGCGGTGGAGCAGGAGTCGCTGCGCTTCTGCTTCGATGCGGTGACCCGCGGTACTCTGGCCGAGCAGGCGCAACTGGAGATTATCGAGCTGCCGGGCGAAGCCTGGTGTCTGGCCTGTGCGGCGACGGTGCCGATTACCCAGCGCTACGACAGCTGTAGCCGATGCGGCAGCTATCAGCTGCAGGTGACCAGGGGCGACGAACTGAGAATAAAAGAGCTGGAGGTGGAGTAGTTATGTGTACCGTTTGCGGTTGCGGCGAGGGTGAAACCCATATCGAGGGGCACCACCACCATCATGACCATGGTCAGGATCATCCTCATGCTCATAGTCATGCACATCACCATGACCATGACCATGACCAAGGGCAGGGTCATTCGCCACTGCTCGCCGAGGGGCAGAACCTGCACTACGGTCGGGGTCCAGCCCATGCCCATGCGCCGGGCCTGAGCCAGAGCCGTATGGTGCAGATCGAGCAGGATATCCTGGGCAAGAACGACCGCTATGCGGCGCAGAACCGTGCCCGATTCGATGCGCTGTCGCTGTTTGCCCTGAATCTGGTCTCCAGCCCCGGCTCCGGCAAGACCACGCTGCTGACCCGCACCATCGAGCTGTTGGGCACGCGACTGCCGTTGGCGGTGATCGAGGGCGACCAGCAGACCGCCAACGATGCCGACCGTATCCGCGCCACCGGCGCGCAGGCGGTGCAGATCAATACCGGTAAGGGCTGTCATCTGGATGCGCACATGGTGGGCCACGCGCTGGAGCGACTCGACGATCTCGAGGGCGGCGTGCTGTTTATCGAGAACGTGGGCAACCTGGTCTGCCCGGCCGCGTTCGATCTGGGCGAAGCGCACAAGGTAGCGATCCTGTCGGTGACCGAGGGTGAGGACAAGCCGATCAAGTATCCCGATATGTTCCATGCTGCCGATCTGATGCTGCTGAACAAGATCGACCTACTGCCCCATCTGGAGTTCGATGTCGACGCCTGTATCGAGTACGCCCGCCGGGTCAACCCGAATATTGAGGTGATCCAGCTGTCGGCTCGTTCCGGTGCGGGGATGGAGGCCTGGTTGGCATGGATGGAGACGCGGAGAAGCGCTCGCATTCGGGAGCGGATCGAGGCGTTGAAACAGCAGGCACAAGCGCTTGAAGCGCTGCTCTGAGTCCAGAATCGAACGGAGCCGAAAGGGAAATTGATGATGCAGTCCTACCCGCGTGCCACCGTACTCTGTATCGATGACGAGATCCGCTCGCTGGAGACGCTGGAGCGTACACTCGACGAGGAGTTCGACGTTCTGACCGCCAGCAGCACCGAGCAGGCTTGGCAGCTGCTGGAGCAGCAGCGGGTGCATGCGGTGCTGTGCGACCAGCGGATGCCGGGTGAGACCGGTGTCGAGTTCCTGATCCGTGTGCGTGAGCGCTGGCCGCAGACCGCGCGGCTGATCCTGTCCGGGTATACCGACTCGGAGGATATTATCCGCGGCCTCAACGAGGCGGGTATATTCCAGTACCTGACCAAGCCCTGGCACCCCGATCATCTGCTGCTGACACTGCGCAACGCCTGTCGGATGGTGGCGCTGCAATCGGAAAACGAGCTGCTTGCCACCGAGATGCGGCTGACCACCCCACAGGTCGAATCGCAGCTGCAGGCAAAGAAGGCGCGTCTGCGGCAGCGCTTCGATTTCAGCGAGATACTGCGCGCCAAAGACAGTCCGCTCAACGCGCTGTGCCATCAGGTGGCGCAGGTGGCCCCCTACGATATATCGGTGCTGGTGACCGGCCCCTCCGGCAGCGGCAAGGAGTTGTTCGCCCGTGCGCTGCACTACAACAGCCTGCGCGCGGACAAGCCGTTCGTGGTGGAAAACTGCGGCGCCATGCCGGACGAGCTGCTTGCGTCCGAGCTGTTCGGTCACCGCAAGGGTGCATTTACCGGCGCCATCAATGACCATGTCGGCCTGTTCGAACAGGCCGATGGTGGCACCATCTTCCTCGACGAGATCGGCGAGATCTCGCCGGCGTTCCAGGTCAAACTGCTTCGCGTGTTGCAGGAGCGGGAGGTGCGCCGTATCGGCGATGCTCAGCGGCGGCCGATCGATGTGCGGGTGATCGCCTCCACCAACCGCAGTCTGGAGGATGAGGTGCGTGCCGGTCGCTTCCGCGAGGATCTGTAATATCGCCTGGCCGAAGTAACGCTGGAGCTGCCGCCGCTGGCGCAGCGTGAGCAGGACATACCCGTGCTGGCCAACGCCTTTCTCGACCGCGCAGTCGAAGCGTTCGACAAGCCGGTGGAGGGTTTCAGCGATGAGGCGATCGAGTGTCTGCAAAGCTATGCCTGGCCCGGTAACGTGCGCGAACTGCAGAACGAGATCCGCCGCATGCTGGTGATGGCAAAAGAGCCGTATCTGGGTGCGGACCTGCTCAACCCGCGCGTACTGCGCAGCAGCGTAGACGGAGAGCCGGCCCCGATGCTGGCCCAGGTGGCGGACCTGAGTGGCACACTGAAGGAGCGGGTGGAGCAGCTGGAGAAACAGATTCTGCGTGAAACCCTGATCCGCCACCGCTGGAACAAGAGCCGCGCCGCGCAGGAGCTGGGGCTATCCCGGGTCGGCCTGAGGGCAAAGATCGAACGCTATGAGCTGGAGAATATGTGATGCCTGCCGTGCGGCTGCTGGTCAGTGGCCTGGTACAGGGTGTCGGCTTTCGCCCCTTTGTCCACCGGCTGGCGACCGAACTGCATCTGACCGGGGCGGTTCGCAACACCGGACGCGGGGTGCAGATCGATCTGCAGGGGGAGCCTGAACAACTGGCCAACTTTCGTCATCGGCTAACCACCGAGCTGCCACCGCTGGCGCGCATCGACTGGCTTACCGAAGAGACGTTGGCCACCTCAGCTGAGTTCGTCGACTTCCGCATCCTCGCCAGCGAGCAGGGCGAGGGGGCGTTGGACCTGTCGCTAACTCTGGACGCTGCCGTCTGTCCACACTGCCTGGCGGAACTGTTCGATCCGCGGGATCGCCGTTATCGCTACCCCTTTATCAACTGCACCCACTGCGGCCCCCGCTACACACTGATCCGCGCGCTACCCTATGATCGAGCCAACACCAGCATGGCCGAGTTTGCTCAGTGTCCCGCCTGCCAAGCCGAATATGAAGCACCGAGCGATCGACGCTTCCATGCTCAGCCCAACGCCTGTGCCGAGTGCGGCCCGACCCTCTGGCTGGAAACGAGCACCGGTGAGCGTATCGAGCTGGATCCCATCCAGCAGGCGGTGGGCGCGCTGGAGCGTGGCGAGATACTGGCCGTGCGCGGTATCGGTGGTTTCCATCTGGTCTGCGATGCTCGCAATGAGGCCGCCGTTGCGCGTCTGCGTCAGCGCAAGAACAGGCCGGCCAAACCCTTCGCGGTCATGGCGTTGAACAGCGCCTCGCTGGAACCACTGATGGAGTTGACCGGCGCCGGGCGCGGCTGGTTGAGCGATCGCAGCGCGCCCATCGTCCTGCAGCGCAAGCGTGCCACCACCGATAACGCGCTGGCACCGAGCCTGGCACCGGGGCTGGATCGGCTGGGGGGAATGCTGCCCCACGGTCCGCTGCACTGGTTGCTGTTCCATGAGGCGGCGGGACGACCCGAGGGCATGGCCTGGACCGAAAATGCTCATCCGCTCGTGCTGGTGATGACCAGTGCCAACCGCAGCGGCGAACCGCTGATCACCTCGAATGATGAGGCACGGGCGAAGCTGGGCGATATCGCCGATCTGTTGCTGCTGCACAATCGCGAGATCGAGCACCGCTGCGATGACTCGTTGATCAACGCTCTCTCCGAACCACCGGCACTGATCCGGCTGGGGCGTGGCATGGCGCCGCGAGAGGTCCGCCTGGCAGATGATGGACCGTCGGTACTGGCGCTGGGCGGCTACCTGAAAAACACCCTTTGCCTGGCCCACGGTGACAGGGCGTTTGTCTCGCCCCACATCGGCGATCTAAACAACCCGGACAACTGCCGCACGCTGGAACGCACGGTTGACGAACTGTGCGACCTGCTGAAGGTGGAGCCTGAGCATATCGCCTGCGACCTGCACCCCGACTTCCACGCCAGTCGTTTGGCTGCCGAACTGGCTGAGCGTCTTGATCTGCCCTTGCATCGGGTGCAGCACCACCACGCCCATATCTCTGCGGTGATGGCCGAGCATCGGCTCCACTCGGCGGTGCTGGGCGTGGCGCTGGATGGCGTCGGACTGGGCTGGGATGGCCAGTTGCGCGGCGGCGAACTGTTGCGGGTCGATAGCGCGGGTTTCAGTCCGCTGGGCGAGCTGTCACCCTTGCCTCTGCCCGGTGGCGATGCCGCGGCTAAGGAGCCCTGGCGCATGGCCTGTGCCGCACTGCACCGCATGGGCAGGGGTGATCTGATTCAGACGCGGTTTGCCGATAAACCGGCGGCGGCCGCGCTGGCAGGTATGCTGGAGCGGGGTTTCAACTGCCCGCCGACCTCCAGTCTTGGTCGGGTATTCGATGCCGCCGCCGGGCTGCTGGGGATCTGCCAGCGGCAATCCTACGAAGCGGAAGCGCCGATGCGCCTGGAGGCACTGGCTGCCGGAGTCGTAACACCAAAGGCGCAGGGCCGATACCGGATCGATCAGGTAGCCGGTGGGTTGCAGCTGGATCTGCTGCCGTTGCTGGCCTCGTTGCTGGATGAGCCCGATCCCGCACGGGGCGCCGCGCGTTTCCAGCAGGAGCTGATCCTGGCGTTGAGCGACTGGATTATCCAGGCTGCCAAACGTAGCAGACGGAAACAGGTCGCGCTGGCCGGTGGCTGTCTGTTGAACCTGGCACTGCGGGATGGCCTGCATCGCCAACTGCAGGCGGCGGGGTTGAACGTGCTGCTGCCGGTAGAGATGCCGGCCAACGATGCAGCGATCAGCCTGGGGCAGGTCTGGGCGGTGCGGATGAAGCTATCCGGCACACACGAATAAAAACATAGAAGCAAGTAGAGGTAAGCCCATGTGTCTGGCGATCCCGGTAAGGATAGAAGCGTTGATCGACGAGGAGCGGGCGCTGGCCGATATCGGCGGCGTACGCAAGGAGATCAACACCGCCCTGGTGGATGATCTGGCCGTCGGCGACTATGTGATCATGCATGTCGGCTACGCACTGAACAAGCTGGATCCGGAGGAGGCGGCCAGGACCCTGGCCCTGTTCGAGGAGCTGGGTCAGCTGCAGGCGGCACGCGATGCGATCATGGCGGAAGAGGGGCTTTCATCGGAGGGCAAGGCATGAAATATGTCGACGAGTTCCGTGACGGCGACAAGGCGCGCGCCATCGCCGGTCAGATCCGGGTCGAAGCGGATCCGGCACGCACCTACCACCTGATGGAGTTCTGTGGCGGCCATACCCACGCCATCTTCCGTTACGGCATCCCCGGGCTGCTGCCGGACAACGTCAAGCTGATCCACGGCCCCGGCTGCCCGGTCTGCGTGCTGCCGATCGGGCGGCTGGATATGGCGGTGGAACTGGCACGGCGGCCCGACCTTATCCTCTGCACCTACGGCGATATGCTGCGAGTGCCGGGCTCCGGCCGCGTCAGCCTGATGAAGGTGCGCGCCGAGGGCACCGACGTGCGGATGCTCTATTCACCGGCCGACGCGATCAGGATCGCGCAGCAGAACCCGGACAGGCAGGTGGTGTTCTTCGCCATCGGTTTCGAGACCACCACGCCGCCGACGGCGCTGGTGCTGGAGCAGGCGAAAAAGCTCGGCCTCACCAACTTCTCCGTGTTCTGCAACCATGTGCTGACCCCGGCGGCGATGCACGCGATCCTGAACACGCCGGAGGCGGACAGCGGCGCGTTGCAACTGGATGGCTTTATCGGCCCGGCCCATGTCAGCACCGTGATCGGTTCCGCGCCTTATGAGCCCTTCCCGGAACAGTATGCCAAGCCGGTGGTGATCGCCGGCTTCGAACCGCTCGACGTGCTGCAGGCGATTCTGATGCTGATCCGCCAACTCAACGACGGCCGCTGCGAGGTGGAGAACGAGTTCACCCGTGCCGTCACCCGCGAGGGCAACGCCAAGGCGAACGCACTGGTGGCGCGGGTGTTCGAACTGCGTAAGAGCTTTGAGTGGCGCGGCCTGGGGGCGATCCCTGAGAGCGCCTTGCAGATCCGCGCCGACTACGCCGAGTTCGATGCCGAAAAGCGCTTTGCGCTGACCCAGCTGGAGGGCCGCGAGAATAAGGCCTGCGAGTGTCCGGCGATCCTGCGTGGGGTGAAGAACCCGCGCGACTGCACGCTGTTCGGCGACCCCTGTACGCCGGACAACCCGCTCGGCTCCTGCATGGTCTCCTCGGAGGGCGCCTGCGCCGCCTACTACAGCTATGGTCGTCTCAGCGATTCAACAAAAGGCGAGAGCCGGATTCCGGCACAGGAGGTCAGCGCATGAGCCGTCCGAGCCTTGGCTTAAACCTGAGAACCGGCCGCGTCGAAATGGTCCACGGCAGCGGCGGTCGTGCCATGGCCGAGTTGATCGACCGGCTGTTTGCCCAGGCGTTCGACAACGAGTGGCTGGCACAGGGCAACGACCAGGCGCGCTTCAGCCTGCCGCCGGGGCGAGTGGTGATGGCCACCGACAGCCATGTGGTATCGCCGCTGTTCTTCCCCGGCGGTGATATCGGCTCGCTCTCGGTGCACGGCACCATCAACGATATCACCATGTCCGGCGCCCGGCCCTGTTACCTGTCGGCGGGCTTTATCCTGGAGGAGGGTTTCCCTCTGGCCGATCTGAAGCGCATCGTCGACTCCATGGCGGCAGCCTCGAAAGCCGCAGGCGTGCCGATCGTCACCGGCGACACCAAGGTGGTGGAGCGCGGCAAGGGCGACGGCGTGTTCATCAACACCACCGGTATCGGCGTGGTGCCCGAGGGGCTGGATCTTTCAGGCGATAAAGCACAGCCGGGCGATGCGATCCTGCTCTCCGGGCCGATCGGCGATCACGGCGTCACCATCCTGTCGCTGCGCGAAAGCCTGGGTTTCGAAGCCGATATCCAGTCCGACTCCCAGGCACTGCACACCCTGGTCGCAGCGATGGTGGAGGTGGTGCCGCAGATCCGCTGCATGCGCGACCCCACCCGCGGCGGCCTGGCCAATACGCTGAACGAACTGGCCAAACAATCCGGGGTCGGCATGCAGCTGTTCGAGAAACGGATCCCGGTGCGCGAGCCGGTACGCGCCGCCTGCGAGTTTCTGGGGCTGGATCCGCTCTACGTCGCCAACGAGGGCAAGCTGATCGCGATCTGCCCACAGGACCGTGCAGAACAACTGCTCGAGACGATGCGGGTCCACCCGCAGGGGCGGGAGGCGGCGATCATCGGCCGGGTGATCGAGGACCCGCACCACTTCGTGCAGATGGAGACGGTGTTCGGCGGCAACCGCATGGTGGACTGGCTCAATGGTGAGCTGCTACCGCGGATCTGTTAGGCGAGCGGGTGCAGCATCCCGTACAGCCAGATCACCAGAGAGCAGATCACCAGCATCACCGGGGCGTACAGCAGGTTCAGCTTCAGTAGCTCGGTCGCCTTGATGCCGTAGCGGGATTGCAGGCTTAGCTGTATGCCGGAGAAGGGCGACAGCGCGACACCCAGCGACCAGCCCATCAACAGGGTCAGGCCCAGCAGGTTCGGGTCGTTCACCGACGGCGCCAATATGCTGCCGGCCAGCACCACGCTGGTGACCGGATGCATCCCCGCCATGGCCAGCGCGACCAGTATCAGCAGCACGATACACGCCTGCAGAGGACCGAAGTGAGCAGGCGCCAGATTGAGATCGAGCGACGACAGCGTGGCGGCGACACCGGCGGCCAGCATCGACGCCGCCGCGAACAGCAGCACTTCGCCGCTGAGGTTGGGCAGCCCGACCCGGACGTGATTCACCGCCTCCGACAGCCCTGCGCCTCCCCGCTTCAGCGTCAGCCAGGCCAGCGTAAAGAGCAGCGAGATCAGCGTTACCAGCGTCAGTACGCTGACACGAGGCCAGATCAGATGGCTGACGATCACCAGTGCCGCCAGCAGCAGCGGCATCCATAAAGCGCCCAAATGCATCGGATAACCGCCGGCCGAGTCGGCATCGGGGTGGCGATGGATCTCCCAGGCGCTCAATGCCAACGCCAGAATCGCCAGCGGCAAGCCATAGAGCACAAGGGTCTCGAGGCGGGCACCGGGGGCGCTGACCAGCGTCAGACCCATGGCGGCAAAAAAGGGCGACCAGAACGCGCAGGCCGCAAAACTGCGCAGCAGCGTCAGCCCCTGCACCGCCTGCATCGGCCGATGGGCGCTGAGGCGGTCGCCGACGATCAGCGTGGAGGAGATGTTGATCACCGAACCGAACAGATGGGTACCGAGCAGCGTCTTCAACAGCGCGCGCTTGCCTCTGGGCAGTGTCTCGTCGGAGCGGATCCCGGCCAGGGCGACGATACGCAGGAAGCTGACACCGATCAGCATCGCCACCACCATCTGATTGGCCGAGAGGGCGCGCAGCAGATAATGATGATCGGCGCCGTTGAGCGTACCGAACACCAGTCCGACCAGCCCGATCAGAAACAGCAGCAGGATCTGACGACGCTGCGAAGGCTTGACGCGGTCGACCAGCATCAGTGCCGATATCCAGATCGGAATGCCCGCCATGTAACCGGGGAGGGTGTCGCCAAGGGCCGATATCAGCGCAAGCAGAACGGTGCACATCAGCAACCATCCCGATAGTTCGGTACCTATCTGCTGCCCTACGCGTTGCCCTGTGCCTTGCCTGGGTTGTTGCCTTGCTTGCTGCATCGTTGAACCGGAAATTGCCCTGTTTATGTCGCTGTCGGGTGCGGAAGGGGGTGGCTGGCGTGTCGTTGGAGTTGTCGCTGCACTATGCCTTTAACCCGGTGACAAGGGAATAGCACCGGGGCGCTTCCATAAACAACGCTTATGGCATTGAGCGATGCGAAATATAACTGTTGCAGGTCGAGTTGTATGTTGTATGATGTATTACAACTTAACCGGCTGCAGATCATCCTGTCCCGGGCCGGTGTATCGCTACGCAACGACAGGTTGACTAGAGGACAAGTAAAGATGGCACTCTCCGTAGAACGTATTCGCCAGTCGCTCAGCGACGGCCTGCTCTCCTTCCCGATCACCGATTTCGATGCCAATGGCCAGTTCAACGCCGACACCTACCGCGAGCGTATCGAGTGGTTCGTGCAGCAGGGCGTTTCCAGCGTGTTCGTTGCCGGCGGCACAGGGGAGTTCTTCTCCCTGTCGATGGATGAATACAAGCAGATCTGCAAGATCGCGGTGGAGACCGTCGCCGGTCGTGTGCCGGTGATCGCCAGCGCCGGCAAGAGCATCCCGGATGCCAGGGCCTACTGCGCGGCGGCGGAGGAGGCCGGTATCGATGCGATTCTGCTGATGCCGCCCTACCTGACCGAGTGTCCGGCCGACGGCGTCGTCGAGTACGCCAAGGCGGTGATCAACAGCACCCCGCTGCAGGTGGTCTACTACAACCGCGGCAACGGCATCCTCGACGCCGAGAGTGTCAAGGCGCTGGCTGCGGCCTGTCCGAACCTGATCGGCCTGAAGGACGGCGTCGGCAGCATCGCCGCATTGAACGACACCATCAAGACCGTCGGCGACCGTCTGGTCTATATCGGTGGCGTGCCGACGGCCGAGATCTTTGCCGAGGCCTACCTGTCGATCGGCGTCAACACCTACTCATCCGCGGTGTTCAACTTCATGCCGGAGATGGCGATGAAGTTCTACAGCGCGCTGCGTGGCGGCGATCAGGCCACCGTAACTGCCATCATCAAGAACTTCTTCATCCCGTTCTGCCGCCTGCGCGATCGCAAGAAGGGCTACGCGGTCAGCCTGATCAAGGCCGGTGCCGACATTGTCGGGCGCTCGGCCGGTGATGTGCGTGCGCCGCTGACCATGCCGAGCGCAGCGGAGAAAGAGGAGCTGGCGGCAATCATCAACGCCAACCGATAAGCAACGAGCACCCCTTGGGGTCGGACGGAAGCGAAGGGGTTAGCGTCCGATCCCCTTTTCTCCAGAGGTCAGAGCATGTTCACGACTGTAAAGAAAATGACCGTGGTGCCGGTGGCCGGGTATGACGGCTTCCTGCTGAACCTCAGCGGCGGTCATGCGCCCTGGTTCATCCGCGTCGTCGTGGTACTCGAAGACAACGACGGCAATATCGGCTTGGGCGAGATCCCGGCGACCTCCGCCATCATCGATACGCTGGAGCGCTGCCGCGAGCTGGTGGAGGGGCAGAGCGTCGGGCATTACAAGGCGATCATCAGCCGTGTCCGTGCCACCACCTCCGGGCAGGCCGACGACGTGCGCGGCAACCAGACCTTCGATCTGCGCACCGCGGTGCATGTGATCACCGGTATCGAATCGGCACTGCTGGACCTGGCCGGTCAGAACCTGGGGCTGCCGGTGGCGGAACTGCTCGGTCAGTTCGGCAAGCAGCGTGACGAGGTCGAGGCGCTGGGCTACCTGTTTCAGCTTGGTGATCCCAAGAAGACAGATCTGCCCTATCCGAGCTGCTTTAATCCGGTCGACGACTGGGATCTGGTACGCACTCAGGAGGCCTTGAGCCCGGATGCGATCGCGCGCCTGGCGAAAGCCGCTTACCAGCGTTACGGCTTCAAGGACTTCAAGCTCAAGGGCGGGGTGCTGGATGGCCATCAGGAAGCGGAGTGTATCGCGGCACTCTACGACGCTTTCCCGGAGGCGCGCCTGACACTGGACCCGAACGGTGCCTGGACACTGAAGCAGGCGGTGGAGTACCTCACCCCGATCAAGCATATGCTCAGCTATGCCGAGGATCCCTGCGGCCAGGAGGGCGCCTGGTCCGGTCGCGAAACCCTGGCGGAGTTCAAGCGCATCACGGGCCTGAAAACCGCCACCAACATGATCGCCACCGACTGGCAGCAACTGCGCAACGCGGTGCGGCTGGATTCGGTCGACATCCCGCTGGCGGATTGCCACTTCTGGACCATGCAGGGCGCGGTGGCGGTGGGCGAGCTGTGCAACGAGTGGGGCATGACCTGGGGCTCGCACTCCAACAACCACTTCGACATCTCGCTGGCGATGATGACCCATGTCGCGGCGGCCTGTCCGGGTGAGATCACCGCGATCGACACCCACTGGATCTGGCAGGACGGTCAGCGCATCACCAAGGATCCGTTGAAGATTCGCGAAGGCAAGTTGAAAGTGCCGACCAAGCCGGGTCTGGGGATCGAACTGGATCGCGACAAGCTGGACGAGGCACACGCGCTGTACAAGACGCTGACCCTGGGCCGGCGCGACGATGCCATGGCGATGCAGTACCTGATCCCGGGCTGGCGCTTCGATCCGAAACGTCCGGCCCTGGTTAGATAAACGAATTAGGTAAGCAGGTTAGGTAAGCAGGTGAGATAAGTAGAAACACCCAAGCTTTATGGGATAATGTGGCAGGCCAAAAACAATTGATGAAAGGATCGATCCATGGGTAACCCCTCTGCCGCCGGCGGCAGCTTTAACGTCGAGCCGGTTCGGCGCTCGGAGAGCCTCGCCTCTCATGTCGCCAAGCAGCTGGAGCAGATGATTACCCAGGGCCATATCCCGGTGGGCGACAAACTGCCGACCGAGGCGCAGCTGTGCGACATGTTCGCCGTCAGCCGCACCGTCATTCGTGAGGCGATCACTCAGCTCAAGTCGCTGGGTCTGGTCGAGACACGGCGCGGTGTCGGCACCACGGTGATGCGCAGTCAGCCGGCGGAAACGCTGTTTGCCTACACCATCAATCCCACGGCCGTGGAAGATATCCTCAATATTCTCGAACTGCGCATGTGCGTGGAGGAGAAGGCGGCGGAGATGGCGGCCATGCGCCGCACCGAGCAGGATATCGAACGTCTCGAACAGAGCCTGTCCGCATTCGATGCGGCGTTGGCAAAAGGGGAACTGGCGCGGGAGGAGGATCTGGCCTTCCACCTTGCAATTGCAAGCGCGACCGGCAACCACTTCTTCCGACAGTTCTACGAGCAGTTCAACAAAAACATTATCCCCAGAGCGAAGATCGTCAACACCAACCTGGATCGCCCCGCCACCGAGGAGTATCTCGAGCGGGTGCGTCAGGAGCACCGCGCTATCTTTGACGCGATCCGGGAAGGTGAGCCCGAAAAGGCAAGCAAGGCGATGCATACGCACCTCTACCGTGCCTATCACCTGTACGAGAAGTACAGGACCAGTCAGCAGTTCGAGTAAGGCATAGCTGCGCCGCTCGACTGCTGCTTCACAAGACATTGCTGGTTTGAACGGTGCCCGGTTATGTACAGGATGTACGGTAGCCTGGGCCAGACACTCTTTACTGGAGGATTATGCAGATGACTATTCTCGGCGAAATGCTGATCGGCTCGCGTACCGTCAAGGGCACGAGCAAAGCGATACAGGCGATCAACCCCGCCACCAACGAAAATCTGGAACCGCTGTTCGGCGGCGGTAGCAAAGAGGACGTCGACGCGGCGGCCGAGTTGGCCTGGGCCGCGTTCGACAGCTTCCGCGAAACCGACCCGGAAACCCGTGCCCGCTTCCTGGAAACCTGCGCCGACGAGATTCTGGCGCTGGGTGACGAACTGGTGCAGCGTGCCATGGCCGAGACCGGCCTGCCGCAGGCGCGTATCGAGGGCGAGCGCGGTCGCACCATGAACCAGCTGCGCCTGTTCGCCTCGGTGGTACGCAGCGGCAACTATCTGGATGTGCGTATCGATCCGGCGATGCCGGAGCGTCAGCCGCTGCCGCGCAACGACCTGCGCCTGCGCATGATTCCGCTCGGGCCGGTGGCCGTGTTCGGCGCCAGCAACTTCCCGCTGGCGTTCTCCGTCGCCGGTGGCGATACCGCCTCCGCGCTGGCGGCCGGCTGCCCGGTGGTGGTCAAGGCGCACTCGGCACACCCCGGCACCTCGGAGCTGGTCGGCCGTGCCATCCAGGCCGCAGTGGCCAAGTGCCAACTGCCGGAAGGCGTGTTCTCCCTGCTGTTCGGCTCCGGCAACGAAGTCGGGGTTGAGCTGGTCAAGCATCCGCGGATCAAGGCGGTGGGCTTTACCGGCTCCCGTGCCGGCGGTACCGCGCTGATGGAGCAGGCGGCCAAACGTCCCGAGCCGATTCCGGTCTATGCCGAGATGTGTTCGATCAACCCGGTGTTCCTGATGCCGCAAGCGCTGAACGCGCGCGGCGAAGCGATCGCCAAGGGCTTCGTCGGCTCGCTGACCATGGGTGCCGGCCAGTTCTGTACCAATCCGGGACTGGTGATCGCCCAGTCCGGCGCCGAACTGGACACCTTCCTTGAAGTGGCTGCCGCCGAGCTGTCCAAGGTGGCCACCCAGACCATGCTGACACCGGGGATCTTCTCCGCGTACTGCAGCGGTGTGGATCGGCTGAAGGGCAATGCCGGTGTGCGCGAAGTGGCGGTCGGGCAGGGCAGCGATGCGCCCAACCAGTGCCGCGCCGGTCTCTACGTGACCAGCGCCGAAGCCTTTATCGCCGATGAGTCGCTGGGCGACGAAGTATTCGGCTCCACCTCGCTGGTGATCGAGTGCAAGAGCGTCGCCGACTTCGTCCGCGTGGCGGAGCATCTGGAAGGGCAACTGACCGCCACGCTGCAACTGGAGGACGCCGATATCGAAGCCGCGCGTGCACTGCTGCCGGTGCTGGAGCGCAAGGCCGGCCGCATCCTCTGCAACGGCTACCCGACCGGCGTCGAAGTGTGCCACGCCATGGTCCACGGCGGCCCCTTCCCGGCCACCTCCGACAGCCGCACCACGTCGGTCGGCTCCGCGGCGATCAACCGCTTCCTGCGCCCGGTGTGCTACCAGGACCTGCCACAGGCGCTGCTGCCCGAGGCGATCAAGGACAGCAATCCGCTCGGCATCCGCCGCCTGGTTGACGGTCAGGACCAGCGTTAAGTTCTCTCCAGTGTGCTTCTCAAGCCATTCGCCTTTGGCTTGGTGTTTGGCCCCTGCCTCCAGCGATGGAGCAGGGGTTTTTTTCATCCCGAATGTCTGGATATAAGCTCAGAGAGGGTGTGACCCAGCTACCGCAGGTAGCGAGGTCTGATGATTCTTGATGTGGTAATGCAATTGCATTACTATTCGGGTAGGTTTTATTTTACGTACAGAGAGGTTCACCATGGCGAACTCCATACTCATCACGGAATCGACTCTGACCGACCGGTATCAGACCACCGTCCCTGACGCCGTTCGCAAAGCATTGCATTTAGGCAAGCGGGAAAAGATTCGCTACACCATACAGCCTGATGGCAATGTTCTATTGTCACGCGCTGATCAGGATGAAGCTGACCCGGTACTGGGTAGCTTTCTGACCTTTCTGGCAAATGACATTCAAGCCAACCCCCAAAGACTGAAGGCTGCAACACCTGAACTCGCCTCCCGTATCCAAAGTCTCGTTGGCGGCATCGAAGTCGATCTGGATGCACCGTTAGATGACGAGGACGAATGATTTTGCCGGATCAAACCAGTCTCGTTATCAACGGGTGGACGGTCTTTTGCCACCCGCTATTTCTCGATGAGCTTGATTCACTCCTTGATCAGGTCGAAGCGCTTAAAGAAAAAGATCCTCAGAATTTTGGGAAGAAAAACGCTACCAAACGCCTCGCCGCTATTGCCAGGTTGGCATTTGAGGTCATACCTCAGGATCCATCACTTCCGGAATATCGCCAGGGCGATACATTAGGAAACGACCATAAGCATTGGTTTCGCGCGAAATTCTTTCAGCAGTACCGGCTGTTTTTTCGCTTTGATTCAGCATCAAAAATTATTGTATTTGCCTGGGTCAATGACGAAAAAAATAAACGTGCCTATGACAGTAAAAAGGATGCCTATCGCGTCTTTGAAAAAATGCTCAAGACAGGCCATCCACCAGACAATTGGGCCTCACTGCTCAAAGAAGCGGCCGGTACTTTGGATCGTTTGAACGAAGTCGCCAAGAAACTTGTCGAGTGACATGTCCCTTCTGACCCCCGAGTTCCGAATTCCGTCTTTTACGGATCCCTTCCAGCACCGATTGTACGTCTGCTCCGGCTTGGCCATCCTCTTCATACGCATCAAGCCGACGATTCAGCTCAATCCGCTGAGCCTCGGTGAGTCCGACACTACCCTGGTCGGCAGCAATGCTGTCCCACACCTCTTCAACCAGCCTGATACGCTGATCGATGGGTAAATCTCTGATACCTGGATTCATAATTCACCTCCAACGGGGTAACCATAGATCCGTTGGTTTCGATGCGGAACGTGTCGATGCCTGCTGCCGACAACCCTTGCTTCAACAGCGGGCGATGGGCGAAACCGGCCACCTCCGACAGCCGCACTACCTCGGTTGGCTCCGCGGCAATCAACCGCTTTCTGCGCCCGGTGTGTTACCAGGAGCTACCGCAGGCGATGCTGCCCGCATCGATCAAGGACGGCAACCCACTCGGTATCCGTCGCCTGATCGGCGGTCAGGACCAGCGTTAAGTGTGCTTCTCAAGCCCTCCTGCCGTGGAATGTGGCGCTGGAGCCAGCTGCAAAAAATGTGGCGCAGTACGATTAGGGGAAGTGTGTCGATTTAACGGCGCTTACCGTTGTTCGCTCTGGCCAAAGTGCGCGTGGATCAGATGTTGATAGCAGAGGGTGGATCTGCCTACACTGCCTGAAAAGGCAGTTGCAGTCGGCTAAAATGGGTGGAAAGTGCTCAGTCTATGGCCCTGAGACAGAGAAAATGGCATTTTAGGGTGTTAGGCGAGGCCTGTTGATACCGTCTTAGCATCTAAAGCTTCGGTATGACCTGTTAGTCAGGAATGAAAGGGTAGTGAAAATGGATGTTGAAGAATTCCGAAAGGAACTGACTGAAGCTGCACGAGAAAGAATGCCGGGAGCGGCCTTCACCTTGGATCAGGTGAAAGCTGGCTTGCTGTATGAGTTTTCTGATCGGCTTACCCAAGCCGATGTCAGTGCCGGTTGCTAAAGTCCCCAAAATCGCAACTTGAGATGTCCCCTCCACCGAGGCATCAATAAACCGACT